>NZ_JBXENU010000030.1:0-1167 GCF_059383715.1 Paenibacillus sp. J31R34 | reverse complement strand
CACACTCTCCGAGACGGATCCTGAGTACGGCGGGACACGAGAAACCCCGTCGGAATCCGGCAGGACCATCTGCCAAGGCTAAATACTCCCTAGTGACCGATAGTGAAGCAGTACCGTGAGGGAAAGGTGAAAAGCACCGCGGAAGCGGAGTGAAAAAGAACCTGAAACCGTGCGCTTACAAAAAGTCAGAGCCCTATTCATGGGTGATGGCGTGCCTTTTGTAGAATGAACCGGCGAGTTACGTTCACGTGCAAGGTTAAGTCGGGAAGACGGAGCCGCAGCGAAAGCGAGTCTGAATAGGGCGAATAAGTACGTGGTCGTAGACCCGAAACCGTGTGATCTACCCCTGTCCAGGGTGAAGGTGCGGTAACACGCACTGGAGGCCCGAACCCACGCACGTTGAAAAGTGCGGGGATGAGGTGGGGGTAGCGGAGAAATTCCAATCGAACTCGGAGATAGCTGGTTCTCCCCGAAATAGCTTTAGGGCTAGCCTCGAGGTATGAACGTCGTGGAGGTAGAGCACTGATTGGGTGCGGGGCCCGCCAAGGGTTACCAAGTCTAGTCAAACTCCGAATGCCATAGACGTGCTTCTCGGGAGTCAGACAGTGAGTGCTAAGATCCATTGTCAAGAGGGAAACAGCCCAGATCATCAGCTAAGGTCCCCAAGTGTGTGTTAAGTGGGAAAGGATGTGGAGTTGCAAAGACAACCAGGATGTTGGCTTAGAAGCAGCCACCATTTAAAGAGTGCGTAATAGCTCACTGGTCGAGTGACTCTGCGCCGAAAATGTAACGGGGCTAAACACACCACCGAAGCTATGACATGTACCATTAGGTACTTGGGTAGGGGAGCGTTGAATATAGGTTGAAGGTATACCGTAAGGAGTGCTGGACTGTATTCAAGTGAGAATGCCGGTATGAGTAACGAAAAGACAAGTGAGAATCTTGTCCGCCGAAAGCCTAAGGGTTCCTGAGGAAGGCTCGTCCACTCAGGGTAAGTCGGGACCTAACGCGAGGCCGAAAGGCGTAGTGGAAGGACAACAGGTTCAAATTCCTGTACCACCGTAAACCGTTATGAGCAATGGGATGACGCAGAAGGGCAGTGACGCGGACTGATGGAATAGTCCGTCCAAGCAGTGAGGCTGATGAGTAGGCAAATCCGCTCATCGT
>NZ_JBXENU010000029.1:0-1199 GCF_059383715.1 Paenibacillus sp. J31R34 | reverse complement strand
TAACCGCAAGGAGCCAGCCGTCGAAGGTGGGGTAGATGATTGGGGTGAAGTCGTAACAAGGTAGCCGTATCGGAAGGTGCGGCTGGATCACCTCCTTTCTAAGGAAATACCCGATTACGTAGATAATCGGATACACAGGCAGTGTAACGCTCACTCGTTGTCAGTTTTGAAAGAGTAATCCTCTTTCAGGTAGGAAACCAAGAAAATCAAACTTTGGGCCTTTAGCTCAGCTGGTTAGAGCGCACCCCTGATAAGGGTGAGGTCGGTGGTTCGAGTCCACTAAGGCCCACCATTATCGACTTTTGAGTCGGTACCCATTTATGGGGCCATAGCTCAGCTGGGAGAGCGCCTGCCTTGCAAGCAGGAGGTCAGCGGTTCGATCCCGCTTGGCTCCACCAAAAAGAAAATCGTTGTGTCTTTTCTGATGTTTACACGCAGAAGAGGTTCAACAAAACTTGCACCTTGAAAACTGGATAGCGAAAGCAAAGAACGAAACATCCTTTAGCGAGAAATATCGCAGGAAGGCAAAGTAAGGAACGAACTTCGGTTTGCTCTTGCCCTTTGTTCTAACTGCAAGCGAAAGTATGGTCGAATGGGATGGACTTTTGGAAGTGTAAACTTTTGATCGGCAGGCAACTGCAGGATCAAGGTGGAACGGACAACGGCCAGCACATCGAGCATACTGTAGCGACTGGTTAAGCTAATAAGAGCGCACGGAGGATGCCTAGGCACTAGGAGCCGAAGAAGGACGTGGCGAACAACGATACTGCCTCGGGGAGCCGTAAGCAGGCTTTGATCCGGGGATTTCCGAATGGGGAAACCCAGCTGTCGTAATGGACAGTTACTTCTAACTGAATACATAGGTTAGAGTGAGGCATACCAGGGGAACTGAAACATCTAAGTACCCTGAGGAAGAGAAAACAAAAGTGATTCCGTCAGTAGCGGCGAGCGAACGCGGATTAGCCCAAACCAAGGAGCTTGCTCCTTGGGGTTGTAGGACGTCTCACATGGAGTTACAAAGGTGTGTGTTAGGCGAAGAGGTCTGGAAAGGCCCGCTATAAGAGGTAAAAGCCCTGTAGCCAAAAGCGCACACTCTCCGAGACGGATCCTGAGTACGGCGGGACACGAGAAACCCCGTCGGAATCCGGCAGGACCATCTGCCAAGGCTAAATACTCCCTAGTGACCGATAGTGAAGCAG
>NZ_JBXENU010000028.1:0-1273 GCF_059383715.1 Paenibacillus sp. J31R34 | reverse complement strand
AAGGCTGGGCTGTGATGGGGAGCGAAAATTACAGTAGCGAAGGTCATGCACTCCGGCTGCCGAGAAAAGTCTCTAGCCAGGTGAAGGTGCCCGTACCGCAAACCGACACAGGTAGGCGAGCAGAGCATGCTAAGGCGCGCGGAAGAACTCTCGTTAAGGAACTCGGCAAAATGACCCCGTAACTTCGGGAGAAGGGGTACCTCGGTAGGGTGAATAGCCCGAGGGGGTCGCAGTGAAAAGGCCCAAGCGACTGTTTAGCAAAAACACAGGTCTGTGCGAAGCCGTAAGGCGAAGTATACGGGCTGACGCCTGCCCGGTGCTGGAAGGTTAAGGGGAGCGGTTAGGAGCAATCCGAAGCTGTGAACCGAAGCCCCAGTAAACGGCGGCCGTAACTATAACGGTCCTAAGGTAGCGAAATTCCTTGTCAGGTAAATTCTGACCCGCACGAATGGCGTAACGACTTGGGCGCTGTCTCAACGAGAGATCCGGTGAAATTTTAATACCTGTGAAGATGCAGGTTACCCGCGACAAGACGGAAAGACCCCATGGAGCTTTACTGTAACTTGATATTGAACTTTGGTACGATCTGTACAGGATAGGTGGGAGCCATTGAAGCATGAGCGCCAGCTTGTGTGAAGGCGACGTTGGGATACCACCCTGATCGTATCGGAGTTCTAACCTAGGACCATGAAACTGGTTCGGGGACCGTGTCAGGTGGACAGTTTGACTGGGGCGGTCGCCTCCTAAAATGTAACGGAGGCGCCCAAAGGTTCCCTCAGAATGGTTGGAAATCATTCGGAGAGTGCAAAGGCATAAGGGAGCTTGACTGCGAGACCTACAAGTCGAGCAGGGACGAAAGTCGGGCTTAGTGATCCGGTGGTACCGAATGGAAGGGCCATCGCTCAACGGATAAAAGCTACCCTGGGGATAACAGGCTTATCTCCCCCAAGAGTCCACATCGACGGGGAGGTTTGGCACCTCGATGTCGGCTCATCGCATCCTGGGGCTGAAGTAGGTCCCAAGGGTTGGGCTGTTCGCCCATTAAAGCGGTACGCGAGCTGGGTTCAGAACGTCGTGAGACAGTTCGGTCCCTATCTGTCGCGGGCGCAGGAAATTTGAGAGGAGCTGTCCTTAGTACGAGAGGACCGGGATGGACGTACCGCTGGTGTACCAGTTGTTCCGCCAGGAGCACCGCTGGGTAGCCAAGTACGGACGGGATAAGCGCTGAAAGCATCTAAGCGCGAAGCCCCCCTCAAGATGAGATTTCCCAATT
>NZ_JBXENU010000027.1:0-1340 GCF_059383715.1 Paenibacillus sp. J31R34 | reverse complement strand
GAGTCTGTAAAATATTCTGTGTAAACTCTCAAACCCGATTACAATAGAAGAAAGGCTGGTTTGAGAGGATGGCACCGATGGCGAGATTCAATAAGGAACAAGTGAAGGCATTTGTGAAGGAAAACAACCTCAAAACGATGGAAGATGTACAGTCGGCATTGAAGGAGCTATTTGCAGAGACCCTGCAATCCATGCTGGAGGCTGAGCTCGACACGGAGCTGGGCTATGAGAAGCATGATGTAAAAAGCAAAACGACACGCAATAGCCGGAACGGGAAAACGAAAAAGACAGTAACCAGTGAATACGGCGAGGTGGAGATTGCTGTCCCTCGTGATCGTCATGGCGAGTTTGAACCCGTGATTGTGAAGAAGCACCAATCCACCGTCACCGGTATTGAGGATCAAATCATCGCCATGTATGCGAAAGGTGTTAGCACAAGGGATATCCAAGATCACCTCCATCATCTGTACGGAATTGACGTCTCTCCAACCATGATTTCGAACGTGACCAACAAGATCGTACCCCTCATTAAAGAATGGCAGAATCGACCGTTGCAAGGCATCTATGCAGTCGTATTTATGGATGCGATTCATTACAAAGTGAAGCAAGACGGCGCCATTGTGAATAAGGCCGCCTACATGGTCATTGGCATCGATTTAGATGGCAACAAGGACGTATTAGGCATGTGGATTGGGGAGCACGAGTCCGCTAAATTTTGGCTCAGTGTGTTAAACGAGCTTAAAAACCGGGGGGTACAGGACATTCTGATCACCTGTGTGGATAATCTCACGGGCTTCTCTCAGGCGATCTCCGCCTGTTACCCGAACACCGAGATTCAGAAATGCATCATTCACCAAATCCGTAACTCCATCCGTTACGTCTCCTACAAGGATCTGAAAAAGGTAACCGCTGATTTAAAGCCGATCTACAAAGCGGTAACCGAAGAGGCTGCTCTGCTCGAATTAGATCGCTTTGAAGAACAATGGGGAAGCAAATACCAGCTCATGGTGCGCTCCTGGCGTACCAACTGGGATGAACTCTCCACCTATTTCAAATATCCACCTGAGATCCGTAAGCTCATTTATACGACCAATATGATTGAGAGCTATCACCGTCAGCTTCGGAAAGTGACAAAAGGAAAGAGCATTTTCCCAACCGACGAGTCCCTCCTCAAAATGCTTTATTTGGCGACGATGGATGTTACCCGAAAGTGGACAGGGCGTGTGCAGAATTGGGGACAAATGCTCCTCCAGCTCTCCGTCTTTTTCCCTGAACGGATCAGTCAGCACCTGCGTTAACTTTTGCTTCAACAGAGTTTACACAAAATTGTTGACAGACCC
>NZ_JBXENU010000026.1:0-10563 GCF_059383715.1 Paenibacillus sp. J31R34 | reverse complement strand
GGTAGCTCATGGCTGATTCTCCTGTGTAGGGGTAGTGTGGTAACTTCATTCTACACACGAATCGGTCATGGGTCATTTTTATGTGTCGCACTTCATATTACAATCCGTCAATAATAGAAACTGCATAGAGAGCTGTATGATAAGTTTTTCCGGTACCAGGAGGCCCATATAGAATAATGTTTTTATTGAGCAGCGCGGGATCTATAAGATTCATAGCTAATTCTGCAGCAGGGGCTATGAATTGATTATCTAGTTTTTCAGAGAACATAACTGGATTCTCTTGATCGCTGAGAAAGTCCTCATAATAGACTAACGCATACTGAAATGCTCGATTTCCAGCTTTAATATTAATGTCTTCAAAATTATCCGCTTTCTCCATAATAAGCCGCATTTCACGATATATGCTGGAAGAAGCCACTTCAAAAACATTGGTCGTTTCAAGCTTGATACCGATTAATCTTCCTGGTGCAGTAGTAAGAGCAGATACATAGGAATTAACGGTATTTTCCGAATAAGGCTTGCCATTAGCTTTCTTTTTCTTTCTCAACCAGTTTGCGTAACTTTTTTTACGTGTCAAAGCAAGATTATCCACTACATAACCCCTCTCTCAATACAAAATAGACATCTTCAGTTCCGCTTAGGTCCTATATGTTATTGAAAATTATAAATTAATTCACTTTATGACAATTAATCCAGATAACATGTACCTAAATACCTATTTCCATAGTACTATTTTCCATACAAAAAGAATATCTTATTTATTTCAATTCGACAAAAATAAGCCAGATATGTTCCATACATGCCTAACTGTTCTCTCGTCTTTTTACTTTTTTCTTACGACAATCATTAGTCAATCCTCTTCGTAGCCCTTTGATTAACTAATGGTTTTGCATCTTTCAAAAGCATCGTGATCTGCTCACCGTCATTTATTAATACACAGCGAGCACACATCATTAAATAACATTCAAAAAAGCGTCGGTGCAAGTATCTCTACTTGTACCGACGCTTCTTCACTCCAATGCTGCAACAATACGCTGCATCCTAGACTCAATCTAAACAATCCCACAGCCTGCGCGCGCACTCGGCATACAGCAGCGATTCACGCCAGCGGTCGCTTAGCTCAGCCCTTGCTCCTTCACCTGTGAGGCGGGTCATCGCATAAGGAGGTGGCCCCAGCTCGCAGACGAATGGAAAGCTGTCCTCTGGCTGCGAACGCAGGAGCCAATGCTCCATTCCCTTGCGCCACCAGCGTTCAAAATGCGACAGCATCGCCTTCCCCTCTTCATGCTCCATGCCAATCTGAATTTGCTCCCCGTTTGATACGCGGGCATGAATACTGCTTGTATGCACGAGCAGCTGCTGGAGCAGTTCCTCAGCCTCAGGCCGAATACTCCGCATTTCTCCAGCCAGCACATAATGGGAAAAATCGATCGTCAGATCCAGCTGCTCCAAATTTCGCACATAGCGGGCAGTCCGTATTAAATCCTGCGTAATCGTTCCCCGATGAGTCTCGACATAAACCGGAATGCCCGCTTGGCGGGACAGCTCCTTAATCGCTCCAAGCAAGCTCTCGGCTTTTGTTCCTGTTACGAATGGCGTCATAACCTGTGCATTAATGAAAGGAATGCCGCCGAAGCGTACCGCTTTTTCCAAAAAGGCTGCCATATCCGCTGCGCTTGCAGGATACGCATTGACACTCAGCTCAAGCTGATGCTGCGCCAGCTGTTCCTTCCACTCCGCTTCATGCTCCGGCTGAGGAATAAAGCCATTAATACCATCGAATCCAGCGCCCGCTATTCGCTTTATTTTCTCCGCTGTCGAATCGGCAGCAAAATCAGGCACCTGCTCCATGCCCCACCAGGACATGTGAACGCTGAGCTTACGGTCAATGCGGGTAATTGGCTTCATATTCAATGCCGCATGGCCCCCCGTCTGGATTGTTCTCAAGTTCTATGACACTGCCGTCTGCACGAAACAGCGGGTGGTAAAAATGGCTAATATGCGTCGCAGATTCATTGGCATAATGGCAGATAAAAGCGCGCCGGAATCGATCCTTCGTTTTGTTGCGGTAAGAGCCATGAATGAGATTGCCGTTAAAAAACAACGTATCTCCCCGCTCCATCCGCGCCGGAACCGGCTTATTGTCTTTCGGTGGCTTGACGAAATGCTTCGTAAACGACTCCGTCACATCCGCCTCCTCCGGACAGGACAGCTCATAATCATGCGTCTTTGGCACAACCAGCATCCCGCCATTTTCCTCATCGGCCGCATCTATGGCAGTCCATGCTGCAATGCAATTGCCCGGCTCCACCTTCAAATAAAAATTGTCCTGATGCAGCGCCTGCCCCCGCGAGCCCGGTGGCTTGTAGTAAAACATGCTTTGCGCGGCAATCGGCTCCTCTTCATATAAATCTCTCAGCACATTGAGCACAGGCTCGTGCAGCATGTAACGCTTCGCCGTTTCATTGATACGATGAGGATGCATGACCCGAGGATAACGCTTGAGCGGATCGTTCATCTCCGCGCTCAAATCAGGCTCAAAATAACCGGGAATAACCTGCTGGCTAATCCCTTCAAAGGTCGAATCGATTTCGGCGAGATCTTGCTCGCTGAATAAATTTTTGACGATTACATATCCGTCGCGACGATACTGCTCCATTTGTTCAGCTGTTAAAGTTAGGGCACCAGATGTCATACGTTTTCGCTCCTTTTTCACATAGCGGCACCTTGTCGTGCCTGATTTTTAAGGTTTAATTTGTGTGGCTTGATAAATCAAGTATAGTGCGAACCCCCTTTGGGAAGGAATGAACAATCATACTGAAAACTACATCAATACTGCTATATCAAAAATAACAGCGTGTAAGGATTCCTTCTTTTTCCGGTTCATTCACGCTCAAACAGCTGCTTTTCAGAACAATAGCCAAGACGGCTGTAATAAGGTAAACTAATTGTATTCTGCAAGTCCGTCATGAGAAGGGTGGCGCTGCCATGAAACGAAACGATTTGGACAATCGCCAGGGCAAGGCCGCTGCCGAGCAGTTCGTTATTTTTGCTGGCCATTTTACAGTAAATGATCATTACCATACATTGCGGCCACACGGCAGAAGCGACTGGCTTATGATTTATACGCTGCAGGGTGAAGGCTACGCTCAGAGCGGCGATTCACACAAGCGCTGCTTGCCGGGTGAGCTGACGCTTATTAGGCCAGGCTGCATGCATGAATATGGCACGATGGCGGGCAAAACGTGGCAGTTTGTCTGGGTTCATTTTCCCGATGTAATGGCTGAAACTGGACTGCTCCCCAACTCTGATCTGATCTCGCAATCGATTCGTCAGCCCTCAGCAGGCAAACGAATTTATCGGGCTTTTCGACGGATATTGACCGACTCGCTGGCGAGCAGCCTGTATAGTGAATCGTTGTGTGAAAACTCGCTGCGCGAAATTTTGCTGCTGCTTGCCCAGCAGATTAACAGCAAAGCGGATGCCCGCATTGAAGAAGCGATGCATTTGCTCGCCGTTCACATGACTCAGCCGCTTTCTATTGGGGAGCTGGCTCATACGATCGGGCTTTCTCCATCTAGATTATCCCATCTATTCAAGGCTTCAACGGGGTATTCCATCATTGATATGCACAACCGGATGCGTATTCGCCAAGCTGCCCTGCTGCTGGAGCATACGAAACGAAGCGCTTCTGAAATCGCTTTTGACGTAGGTTATCAAAACTATAACCACTTTGCGGTGCAATTTAGCAAGGTTTATGGCCTTTCCCCCCGCTCTTACCGCAGCTGGAAACAAACGGCTGATGGTTTGGCACAACAATAAGTGGAAACAAAACGGACAGAGATGGTAAAATAGGAACAGGGAAGGAGGTCAACTATGACCACGGAAAACGAAGTAAGCGAAGAGGAACAACAAAGCGAGAACCCACAAGAACAAGAAGCGAAACAAATTATTTTGGCGGTATATACTCACACGCTCCAAATGCTTCAAGCCGAGTTTGAAGCCTATCAGGTTGAGGGACAGATTACTAACAATCCCAACTACGGGCCCCTGTTTGCCTACCGCTTGAAAGAGGCGGATAGCGATAAGGAGTATGCTTGCGGCTTCTTTATTAATGAACTGCTTGAGAAGCATAAGGATGCTGAGAGGGCAAGCCAATGGCTCGCTTCCTTCTATATCGATATGATTGACAGCGGTGTCAGCAAGCCGCTTCAGACACCTCCACAGTCCGAAGACGAAGCCAAGAAGCTCATCGATGAATATATCGTGCCGCATTGCGCTAAGTCGGTTCGGGAAGAATTTAGTCCTGAGCAGGTTTATGTAGATTTGGACATGAATGAGCAAATTGGGCCGGTTATCGAAGCCGGATTCCCTGCAATTACGGAAGGCAACAATGTATGTGCGATGCCTTTCGCCTACTTGCTCACGCTTCATTTAATGAATCGCGATCCAGCAGATCCGCTCGTTCATGGCCTGTACAAAATCCGTGCAGAGAACGGTTTGGAATAACAATTGACAATCGGCTCTGCCGACAATTATACTGTACATAAAAATAGTACAGTTCATCGTTCTTTTTTGGCATGGTTTGCCGAATGCTGAACGCATTTGATCTGCAAAGAGGAGTGTCATTTTTGTCTAATTCCGAAAGTTCATTCAGCACGGTTATCCGCGAGCGCCGTTCGGTTCGCAAATACGATCCAACTTTTAAAATGACGCAGGAAGAAATTCAAGCTATTATCGCTGATGCGGTTCTTGCGCCGTCCGGAAGCAATCTGCAGCCTTGGCGTTTTCTAGTCATTACCGATCAGGAAACGAAGCAAAAGCTGCTTCCTATTGCTTTTAACCAAGAGCAGGTTGTAACTTCGTCTGCTGTCATTGCCGTTATGGCCGATTTGGAGTTTTATAAACATGCCGAGCGCATTTATGAAAAATCGATTGAAGCTGGTTATATGACCCGCGAAGCAGCAGATAAGCTCAGAACGAATATGACGGGCTTCTACGCGAGTGCTCCTGCTGAACGCCTGCTCTCCTCTGTGCTCGTTGACGGCGGACTTGTGTCGATGCAGCTGATGCTGGCTGCGCGTGCCAAAGGCTTCGATACCGTACCAATGGCTGGTTACAATGTAGCGCAATTCCGTGAGCTGATGAATGTGCCTGAAAACTATACGAATGTCATGCTGATTGCCCTTGGCAAAGCTTCAGAGGCTGGTCATCCGACTACCCGTCTGGATGTTAATGACGTTACGTTCTGGAATCATTTCTAAACGAACCAACATAAGACCGTTTTCCACTGGAGCTGCCTAGCGACGCCTCCTTTGGAAAATGGTCTTTTTTCAAATGAAAAAACGTGAAATCCCTAGAGCGCAGGTCGCGCTTGCCTGGGTGCTGCAAAAAGACTCGATTACCGCGCCAATCGTCGGTGCAACGAAGCCCCATCATTTGACGGATGCTGTAGCCGCCTTGGATGTTAAACTAACAGCCGAGGAAATCGCCGCTTTGGAGGAGCCTTACGTTCCCCATCCCGTTATGGGCGGTCTAAGCTAACGTCTGTTTAGAGCATGGTCTTAGCTGCACCATACTTTTTATAGCCCGAGTCACCTTCTATGCAAAAATAGCCCAGCAAATGCCGCCTGATACGGGCAGTATGGCACTCCAACACGCCATCTTGCTCCGCATCAGGCGGCATTTCTGAGCTACAGGGATAAGAGCTGCAAGCCGATAATCTCTAGCGAAATATCGTCACCGTAGCTCTCGATCCATGATGAAGCTGCTTGCATTAAGCCAGTGCCTCCTTGACGAACTCGGACAATAACTTTTGTTCTTTATTAGAAAGATTCTGGATCATATTTACGAACTCCGATACCAGCTCCGTAATCTCTATGCCTAGCTCCTCTTGGACGGTTTGGATGACCGTACCCAGAACCGTTCCAACAAATACGAGCAGTCCGGAATGGTCATTCGGCGTTTTATTAACAAGCAGGTGAATGACACTCTCCGTCTTGCCTCCAAGCTTCTTCAAATAGGCTAGCAGCAGCCCAATGATGTAGCCGCAAAATTCAATATGGGTCGCTTTGCTAGGAATGCCATCCAATATTTTTCTAAGCAGCTCATTGATGTTCATATGGTTCTTGCCACTGAGCAATTGCTTAATCGAACTTGCAGTTGCCTCCCAGTCTCCAGGATTAACCAAGTCAGAACGCTCCTGGCGAAAAAGCTCCGCCGCCTTGACTGTTGGCGCAAACACAACCTGTGACCTTCCTGTTTCTTTATCATTAACCTCGTAGCTGCGCGATACAAAACCCAGCTTCTCTATTTCCTTCAGCATGTCATAGGCTGTCCATTTGCTTACGCCTAAAGCTTTCGCTAACGTCTCATAATGTATCGGTAATGAAGTGCGTTGATACAATTCCATCAGCTGGTCCAGAAATTGTAATCGGCGTTTCGTAAGCCCCATAAATCCACCCCTATTTTCAGCCAGCAGCTGTTTGCATCATGTCTGTCTAGCTTTGGCTGGTTTGCGGCTTAATGTTAACATCCCCTCATAGTTCCGTCAACAAGCGTTCCAAGGCAACAGCTTGCCGTTATTCGGGACATCCTGTTGTCAGAAACGCCCAGAGCGGATAATCGCATAGATCAGCCAAATAAACATAGCCAAGGTAACACCAAAGCCGATTTCTATAACAGGCAGTCCCCAAAACAGCGTTTGGGAGTGGTTTAAGGCAGCACCCACAATTAAGCCAACCATCACTAAACTAAGCGCAAGCAAGACAATACTGAATGACAGCTGGTTGCTAATCCGATCCATTTTTTTCATGAGCGTGTCAAGCTGAGGTGATTCCACTTCCATCCGCAGTTTACCCTTCCGTACAACGAGAGAAAGCTGCTTCAAAGTGACCGGAATGTCGCTGATCAGCTTGAAATAATCTGGTGCTTCTTCCAGCAGCCCTCTCCATATCTCCCTTGGGTCCAATTGCTCTACAAATAGCTTTTTACCGAATGGCTCAGCAATATCAAAAATTTTAATTTCCGGATCGAGTGCAACCGCCACCCCTTCCATCGTAAGCAAGGATTTGCCGAGCAGCGTTAATTCCGATGGAATCTGAATATGATGTCGGTTGGCAACCATAAATAAATCTCCAATAGCTGTTCCAAGGCTTATCTGATTGAGCGGCACCTGATAATACTTCTCCCTCATTTCATCCACATCAGCATATAATTTGCTCTGATCCACCTCATCCGGAATAACTCCCATATACGAAATGGCTCGAATGACACCCTTAGAGCTTTGATTGCGCAGGGCGATTACAAGCGATGCAAAATGCTTTTTCGTACCGGGAGATAACCGCCCTACCATTCCAAAATCAATTAGCGCCAGTCGGCCGTCAGGAAGCGCCATGACATTGCCAGGATGCGGATCCCCATGGAAGAAGCCATCGACTAGAACCTGATGAAAAATCGCCGTTGCCAGCCGCTCCGCAAGCTGTTTATTGTCTAGTCCCATTCGTTTAAGCTGCTGCCTGTCCGAAAGCTTCACTCCGTTTACATAGTCTGTGGTCATTACACGCTTCGTACTATATTCCCAATGTACCGAAGGTACAAAAATATACGGCAGCTTCTTACTATAGGCAATAAATTTCTCTGCACTATGCGCTTCCATTGTATAGTCCATTTCCTGACGGAACGCTTTGCTCAGTTCCTCAACAATCTCAATTAGACGATAGTGCTGGGCAAACTCAAAAGCCCCTTCACCCAATTTAGCCACATCCGCTAAAATATTCAAATCCGTTTCAACCAGCTTTTGAATGCCAGGACGCTGAACCTTAACGACAACCTCTGCTCCATCCCGCAGCGTAGCCCGATGAACTTGGCCAATGGAGGCCGCTGCAATCGGTGTAATGGAAAAGTTCAAAAACAAATTTTCAATCGTATCACCAAGCTCTGCTTCAATAATTTGAGTTACTTCCTCATATGGGAATGCAGGCACATGGTCCTGCAAACGTTCTAATTCAACCAAAATATTTGCCGGAATTAAATCTGGACGCGTGCTTGCAATTTGTCCCAGTTTAACAAAGGTTGGACCTAATTCCTCCAGCAATGTCCGAATGCGTTCGCCGACGCTTCTAGTTTGAATCTCTTCTTGCTCCGGTTTGCGTATAAACCTCAATCTATCCCTGGCTCCGATACCATCTGATACATATCCCAGCCCGTTTCGTGCTATCGCAGTAACAATTGTTCGATAACGCTGTAACTGCCTAATCCGTTTTCCGTGCTGCAATCGTGTAGCCCCCTGTCAATCCGCGCTTTGCTCTTTCTGCTCAAGTGCATCCAGCCGTTTTTCAAGTCGCTCGATATCCTCGCGGGTAGCTATTTTCCCTTCACTTAAAATAGCTCTTACTCGTTCCTGCGCCATGGCTTCAATCTGCTCACGCAGCTCTTCCCCCTTTTGAACAAGTGTATCGGTTAAGGTTTTGGATTCTTCTTTACTAACCTGCCCTTTCTGCACCAATTCATCAATCGTTTTTTCCACCTGCTCCTTGCCGGTAACAGCGATCCCCATTGCCAGTGACATAGCTTTGCTTATTGTATCTTTCATCTTCAAACAGCTCCTTTGCTTTTATAGGTTATAAAATACACAAAAAACCAAAAAACTATACAAACAAATAGGCAACCTGCTTCACTAGCCTAAATGTTTTGACCACTTATAGTGAAAACATTGCCAAACAAGTTTTTTGGCTTTTTGTGTCTACAGATTACCACTAAAATAATAAACCGTCAAATGGTTAACAAATCAAACTACTTCCTTCTAATTTCAAAACGAAAAACGATGATCACATTATATGTGATCATCGTTTCAACAACTTGCTTATATGCCGGCGAGAGGACTCGAACCTCCACGGTTTCCCTCACGATTTTGAGTCGCGCGCGTCTGCCATTCCGCCACGCCGGCGTTTTAAAGAATAATGGCGTGCCCTAAGAGATTCGAACTCCTGGCCTTTTGATTCGTAGTCAAACGCTCTATCCAGCTGAGCTAAGGGCACATACTATGAAATTGTGGAGGCGCCACCCAGACTCGAACTGGGGGTAGAGCTTTTGCAGAGCTCTGCCTTACCACTTGGCTATGGCGCCATAAAGATGGAGCGGACGACGAGATTCGAACTCGCGACCCTCGCCTTGGCAAGGCGATGCTCTACCACTGAGCCACGTCCGCAAAAGAATGGCTGGGGATTCAGGGATCGAACCTGAGAATGACGGAGTCAAAGTCCGTTGCCTTACCGCTTGGCTAATCCCCAACAATTAAGTATTTTTTTAATTTGAACAATAATGGGGCGATCGAGGGGAATTGAACCCCCGAATGTCGGATCCACAAACCGATGCGTTAACCACTTCGCCACGACCGCCATATTATATTGTTCTGATTGGCAGGGGCAGCAGGAATTGAACCCACACCAACGGTTTTGGAGACCGTTGTTCTACCCTTAAACTATGCCCCTAAAAACTGGTGGAGGATGATGGATTCGAACCACCGAACCCGAAGGAACAGATTTACAGTCTGCCGCGTTTAGCCACTTCGCTAATCCTCCATAAGTGGTGCCGTCGAGAGGACTTGAACCCCCAACCTACTGATTACAAGTCAGTTGCTCTACCAGTTGAGCTACAACGGCATGGTACATTCTTTCATTTAACTATCATCTTAATGGTGGCTCGGGACGGAATCGAACCGCCGACACGAGGATTTTCAGTCCTCTGCTCTACCGACTGAGCTACCGAGCCAGATGTTTTAAATGGCGGAGCTGACGAGATTCGAACTCGCGGTCTCCTGCGTGACAGGCAGGCATGTTAGGCCTCTACACCACAGCTCCACATCATATTCTCGGATCATTCCGAAGGTAAAGTTTGGTTGCGGGGGCAGGATTTGAACCTGCGGCCTTCGGGTTATGAGCCCGACGAGCTACCGGGCTGCTCCACCCCGCGTCATCGTAAAAGCAATATGGTGGAGGCTGAGGGGATCGAACCCCCGACCCTCTGCTTGTAAGGCAGATGCTCTCCCAGCTGAGCTAAGCCTCCATGTTGTTTAAGCGACTTTTATATCTTAACACTTTTTCAATCGTTTTGCAAGTGCTTTTTAAAAGTTTTTTTGGTGACCCGTAGGGGACTCGAACCCCTGTTACCTCCGTGAAAGGGAGGTGTCTTAACCACTTGACCAACGGGCCATCTTAAAATTCAACCAGCATACTTTAAGTAAGTATGGCAGAGAGGAAGGGATTCGAACCCTCGAGACCCGGTTAGAGCCTACACGATTTCCAATCGTGCTCCTTCGACCACTCGGACACCTCTCTATAATGGCTCCCCGAACAGGACTCGAACCTGTGACAACTCGATTAACAGTCGAGTGCTCTACCAACTGAGCTATCAGGGAATATAAAGCATAACATACAAGGTATTGCTACCCTGAAAACTGGATGCGAAAGACAAAGTGTAAAACATTTAGCGTGTTGTTTAGGATAAGCCCTCGACCGATTAGTATTCGTCAGCTGCACGCATTGCTGCGCTTCCACCCCGAAC
>NZ_JBXENU010000025.1:0-14184 GCF_059383715.1 Paenibacillus sp. J31R34 | reverse complement strand
AAACTCTCCATTTAGGTGTTTGACTTGCTCATTACTTTTTTGTATCGCTTTACATTAACGAAGTTAATGTGGCAGTTTCACTCGTTGTTCAGTTTTCAAAGAACAATTTCTTTTGCTTGTTTCTTGCGTCCGAACCGTGTATCTCTCGGCCGGAATTAGAATATACCATGGGTTCCTATACTATTGCAAGTGTTTTTTCAAAAAAACTTTAAAAACATTCAAACCCACTCTTTTTTGCAGCCCTGTTCAAGCGGTATCAGGTTCCTATCGAAGTAAATATGAAAGTCGGGAGCTATCTTCTCCTTAAAAACATCTGGCAACCGCTGAATGTCATGAAGCTCCTCCCTATTCAGTCCAAGCCTGGACCAGCCATTGCTCGGATAAACCTCGTACAATTTCGAAGCCATGTCCCCCTTCCGAGCTGTAAACGGATAGATCGAGGCGTTGTCGCAATCGGGCTTTTGGCTCGCGACGATGTCGGTTATGAGATAGTCGACAGCATCATTTTTTCCACTATGCACTTTACCGAATTTCGTTTTAAGCTGCTCCCTCGTGTCGGAATAAGCAGCCGCGATAAAATCCGCCCATGAAGATTGATAGTGAAGCCGCATAAAAATAACAAAAAGGCGAATCAGCTGCCAGAGCGATTCACCCTTAAATTATACTCTGAAAATATCCATGTGCATTCTTTCTTTCTATATTAATGCCAAGGCTTTATAGCTAAGTTAAGCTGTAATTCGCAATAATGTAGGAAATATCAAGCAAATCCACTTCATTATCACGATTAAGATCAGCGCCGCTCGCTTTAAAGTCCCACCAGCCAATGATCTTTGATTTGCCAAATTGTTTAGCAACGAACTGCAAATCGATCAGGCCTATTTTTCCATTGCCATCCACATCACCTGCATTCATTGGTCCGACATTAAGTGTAATATCACGGTTCACTTCAATAGATTGAATGGCCGTTACATGTCCGGGAACAACGATGCGTACTTTAAATGTACCATTAGGAACTCTTAGGGTGTAGCTTCCGTCTGCCTTGACCTCGCCAATTGCTGCCACATAGCCCTTTGAATCAACAGCTTCTACTACAACTTTGTGAACGCCTTCTGCTCCGTCATACCAAACCGTACTATAATTTATATCGCTTCCAAATGCTTCTGCCGTTATTTGGCCAGAAATTTTATGTTGCAGCTCACCTGGCCCACTCACAACCGATATTGACGTATTTTTCACCGTTTCAAATTTAATCGCTTGCGCATTGCTGTTTACTGCTTGCACATTAGATAGCACAAAACCAAACTCACCAGGTACCATGCTTGAGAAGTGAATGGTCATAAAGCTTCCATTACCGCTATAGCCCGCAATATCTCCTGCCAACGATACAACATAGTCGGTCCTCACGCTACCATTTCCAAGATCAACTGTTTTTTCACTCGTAATAATCGACGTTGTAGCATACTCTTGCCGTTGATAATTTCCCAGTATGACACTGGGTTCAATCGAACCCTTGAGCAGTTTGCTGTCATAGGTCAGACTAAACTGGGCAGCGTATAAATCAGTAACCCGAGCGAAATTTACGGAAACGTCAAACGCTTCTCCTATTGTGACATCGGTTTTAGAAGCAACCACCGCAATTTCAGGGGTTGTGTCCTCTTTTATACGTTCATACCTAACTTCGTGGCTGCTCTCCCGCGCGCCATTATAAGCAGCATCATGAATTGTAATATAAAAATAATTTTTCCCATAATTAAGCGGTACTTCGATGCTGAAATTTCCGTCGTCGTCAAATACTCCATCATATTGGACTTTTGAATCATTAGAGGGATTAGCAAACACCGTAATCCCCGAATAATCTCCCAATACATCAACCATTAGATCACTAATGACACGACCATGTATCGTACCTATACCATCTTCCACTGTAATAGAGGGATTTCCCAGTACAGAAACAGGCGAAGTAAAATCAATTACGAAATCCACCAACTGATCCATCAGCAAATCCCCGTCTTCCAGTCCTACTCGCGGTACCATGGCATAGTGACCATCCCATAATTGAATTTGGTTAGAGCCAAGCCACACCTCTCCCCCCCAAAATCTAATTCCATGCTCGCCGGCGGCAACATTAGTATTATAACGGCTCACAGTTCCTTGATAGGTTAGGGTATCTCCATCAATAGCGAATACATCCAAAGAAAAATAGGGAAGATACACGTTTATCAAATAAGAAATGTGCGTAAAGTCCGCGTAATTATCCCAATCTGGTGAAATTGCCCGATTTTCCAAATGTAGATCTGTCATCGGTGCTACTTGTGAGGAAACAGCTTGCTGCTTGCTCAAATCCATTTCTTCAAAACGGGCGGGCAGTTTAATTTGTTTCGTTTTAACGGTTGCCTCTGACTCTGCCGCTTCCACCTGGGTACCCGGAATAAAAAGGGAGAGTGTGAGTAGCAGCAAAAATAAAAACGTCGGCTGCCTTCTATTGACAGATTTCCAATTCATGAAATGCACCATAAGATTCCTCCCCGTTGAATTTTGCTACCTCTAATTGCCCTACTGCTATTTACAATTTATAGTTCGCTACAATAAAAGAAATATCAAGCAAATCAATCTCATTATCTCGGTTAATATCTGCGCTGCTCGCTTTAGCGTTCAGCCAGCCGCTCCCCTTAGATTTGCCGAACTGCTTGGCTGCAAGCTGCAAATCCTTTAGTCCTATTTTTCGATTCCCATCTACATCCCCTGCCTCAAGCGGGCCGAAATTAATGGTCACATCGCGGTTCGCTTCAATAGATGTTTCGGCCGATAGGTGCCCAGGAACGACGACGCGTACTTTAAACGTTCCATTAGGAACCTTTAGGGTGTAGCTTCCACCCGCAGCAACCTCGCCGATTGCAGCTACAGCTCCATTTGAATCAATTGCTTCAACAACCACTTTATGAACAGCATCTGTGCCATCGTACCACACGGTGCTATAATCAACGCCACTGCTGAATGCTTCCGCTGAAACCTGCCCAGAAATCGTATGTTTTTGCTCACCCTGACCTCTCGATACGGTTACTACTGTATTTTTCACCGACTCATATTCAATCGCCTCTGCATTGCTGTTCAGCGCCTGGACCTGAGATAGATCAAAACGGAATGTTCCTGCTGTCATGCTTGAAAAATGAAGGGTAGCAAAAGTTCCTGAGCCACTGTAGCCCGATATATCCCCGACCAGCGATACAATATAGTCGGTGCGCACGCGCCCATTGCCTAATTCGACTGTTTTCTCACTCGTAATGAGCGCTGCTCCAGCATTCGCTTGCTGCTGATGATTTCCAAGTGCTACACTTGGCCCAGTTGAGCCCTTAAGCAATGCGCTGTCATACGTTAGACTGAACTGTGCGGCATACAAGTCATGAACACGGGCAAAATCTATAGCAATCTTAAAAGTCTCACCGATTGCTGTTTCAATTTTAGAAGCAACCGCCGCAATTGCAGGTTCCGTCGGTTCTTTTTCACGTACGTAATCGACAGTATAGATCGGCTGTCTGCCGTTATATGCAGCATCGTGAACGGTTACATAAAATCGGTTAAGCCCATATTTAAGCGGTACTTCAACGCTAAATTCACCATTTTCAGCAAATGTTCCATAATAATATATGTTTGAAGAATTACTAGGACTAACAGACACTGTAATGCCAGAATAATCGCCCAATGCGTCAATCATCAAATCGCTGATGACACGCCCGTGTATCGTTCCCACATCATCTACTGCAGTCATAGATGGTTCACTCAACTCAGAAACAGGCGGCGTCAAATCAATAATGACATCGATAAGTTTATCCAATAGCAGGTCCTCTTCTCCCAAGCCCACCTGTGGAATGATCGCATAATGGCCTTCTTCTAATTGGATATACTCCGAATTAAGCATCACGGTTCCAGTCCAAGATGCATAACCATAGTAACCCGGCCCCATATTTTTAGTGTCCCTGAACAATCTTCCTTTATAGGTTAGCATCTCCCCTTCAATCGCATAAACATCAAGAGAAAAATAAGGGAGATGCTTGTTGAGATTAACATCAATATTCGTATAGTCTGCGTAATTATCCCAATCTGGCGAAATTGCATAAATATCAAGTGTCAGATCTGAAATCGGCTCAACCTCCTGAGAGCTGGCCTTTAATTTGCTAAAATCCATTTTGTCAAAGCTCATTGGCAGCTTAATTTGCTTCGGTTCAGTGACAGGCTGCGATTCTGCGCCCTCTGCGTGTATGTTTGAAAAAAACAGGGAAAGCGTGAATGCAAACACAAATGCGAGAACTAGCTCCTTTCTAAAAATGAATTTGTAATTCCTGAGTTGCAGCATAACATTCCTCCTTAATTGATGAATAGCAGTTGGCGAAAACCACGTCCACCTGTCTCATCCCATCTTTCTGATCATTTTATAGGAGATCCTCTGCAAAAAATGTAGAATTGCCTGTATGCAAAAAATCCGAAATCCCATCTTAATGAGGAATTCCGGATTTTTTGACGTTATTACTCTACTTAGGTCAAGCTAATTACAATCGAAAGCTCCGTTCGAGCGCTAGTGCTTTGCTTTTTTCACACTTTTCTTAGCAGCTTTCGCTTTCGAAATGTAGCTGCTGCCATGGCTTCCGCGACTACGGCGACTACTGCGGCTTCCACGGCTGTGGCGGCTTTTATGGCAGGAATCTTGGCTCGCATCTACGTCGGAATAATTGTATTCATACAAGTGCTTCTCACAAGGCACGCAATGATGGCGATTAACGACGTTAATTTGATGCACAACCTCAACGATCTGCGGATGAAAGACATCGTTTACTACCGTTACAGGCGGATCAAATACCCGGACAGTTGGACAAAACGAATCGCAAGACATACAAGGCATCTCCTTTTCTCATGGTCTACTATAATATACGAGAATGGGTCAGGCTTTGCTTGTGTTAAAGCCTTGCGAGACAGCTATCCCTACTAGCGATTATCTATTTTTTCCGGGTATAAATCATGGTTCATCAGGCGGTTTTCCGCCATCTGCTCGTATTTTGTGCCCGGCTTCCCATAATTGCAATAAGGGTCGATAGAAATGCCGCCGCGCGGTGTGAACTTGCCCCATACCTCAATATAGCGAGGGTCCATCAGCTTGATCAAATCGTTCATAATAATGTTCACACAGTCCTCGTGGAAATCTCCGTGATTGCGGAAGCTGAATAAGTACAGCTTGAGCGACTTGCTTTCTACCATTTTTACATCGGGAACATAGGAAATATAAATCGTGGCAAAATCCGGCTGTCCCGTCATCGGGCAAAGGCTCGTAAACTCCGGGCAATTAAACTTCACAAAATAATCCCGGTACGGATGCTTGTTGTCAAAGGACTCCAAAATTTCCGGCGAATATTCGAACGTATAAGCTGTTCCCTGATTGCCAAGCAGGCTAATCCCCTGCAGCTCTTCTTCTTTTCTTCCACTCATCGTTGTTCGCTCCTTCTCTTATCACTCATCGCAAACCTTCTATTTATAAACCTATCTATCTATACACAGTGAACAAGCGTAAACGGCCGAAAGCCGTCCTCTGGCGGCAAAGCTGCCGCTTCGCTAAACGCCGCGCTTGTTGCCCCACACCCAAGCGTGCAGCTGCGGCAGCACCCTCACCTGATTCATATCGCTGCGCACCATCACGCGCTCGATCAGCCATTCATACCGCTCTACAAGCTTGTCGCGAAGCTTGCCATTGTCGCCTTCAACAAGGTCATCATTGCCGGCTTGGACGAAAAAAAGCACTCCCGGATACCGCGCGTGTACACTTGCGGCATACGCCAAGTCAGCGTCGTCAAATACGACGACCTTCAGGCTAAAACTGCGCTCCGCTGCTGACAGCTGCCTTACGATCTGGTCCAGCATGTCCCAGTTGGTCGCCATTCCGGAACTCGGAGGCTTGGGCGATAAGGTCAGCTCATCAATGTCGAGCAGCCAGTCCTGCCACTTGCTGCCCTGCGTTTCCAGCGCAACCTGGATGCCTGCGGCATGCAGCCCCTGCACCAGCTCACCCGCATGGCGAAGCAGTGCCGGATTGCCGCCAGACAGCGTCACATGCGAGAACGCTTCTCCACCGACGGCGTGCAGCTCCGACATTACTTCCGCTGCAGTGAGCATGCGGATCTCATCCTTGCCTGTTCCATCCCACGTAAAGGCAGAATCGCACCAAGCGCAGCTGTAGTCGCAGCCGGCTGTGCGGACGAACATCGTTTTTTGCCCGATGACCATCCCTTCCCCTTGCACAGTCGGCCCGAAAATTTCCATAACCGGGATACGTGCTTCGGCCTGCTTAAGCATCGGGAGCAGCCGCCTCAGCTTGGACTTGTTTAGCCGCTAACTGCTGCGCCGTCTTTTTGGGGCGGTAAATGACGTAGCTCGTTGGCGTCTCGCGCAAAAACACTTGGACACAGCGCGGCTTGTTCGCAAGCTGATCCAAATATTTTTGCGTAATTTCATAAATCGTGCGCGCAACGACTTCCGTTGTTGGAAAATACTCCGCGCTTTGCGCATGGAAATGCTCGTTATCATCATTTAAATACGTATGGTCAAAGCGGTCATGAATGAGCCGCTTAATGAGTGCAAAATTAACAAGAAAGCCGGATGCATCGAGCTCATCGCCAGCGATCGTGACATTGGCGAAATACGTATGCCCATGGATCTGGGCACATTTGCCCGCATCGGCGCTCGGAATGCTGTGCGCGGCAGCAAAATGCATATCTTTATTCAGCTCATAGCTGTAGGGATGTGTTGCGGAAGGGTAAATTTGCTGAATCACTTGGCCACATCCTCCTTACGGGAAGACAAATATTGCTGAAGGCCCTTCGATCTAAGCTTGCATGCCGGGCATTCCCCGCAGCCATCTGCAATGATGCCATTGTAGCAGGTCAGCGTCTTGTTTCTGACGAACTCGAAGGCGCCCAGTTCATCGGCAAGCTGCCAGGTTTGGGCTTTATTCAGCCACATTAGGGGGGTCTCAATGACGAATGGGTAGTCCATCGCGAGATTAAGCGTCACATTCGTTGATTTAATAAAAATGTCGCGGCAGTCGGGATAGCCGCTGAAATCAGTCTCGCATACACCGGTCACGACCGTATGCGCGCCAATCTGCTTGGCAAGTATCGCTGCGAACGATAGAAACAGCAAATTACGGCCATCCACGAATGTCGTCGGCAGGCCGCCTTCTGTTTGCTCAATCGCAATATCGTCCCTCGTCAGCGCATTTGGCGCCAGCTGATTAAGCAGTGACATATCAAGCACATGATGCTTGACGCCAAGCTCCTGTGCAATTTGTGCGGCGGAGTCCAGCTCCAGCTTGTGGCGCTGTCCGTAATTGAACGTTACAGCCTCCACTACGTCATAACGCTTTAGCGCCCAAAATAAACAGGTCGTGCTGTCCTGCCCTCCGCTAAATACGACGACGGCTTTTTTCACCGCCTGCTCGCCAGATGCTGCTTGATTTTGTTGCGTTGCTTGTGTTGCTGTCATCCTTCATTCTCCTCTCTTCAATGCCGGCTACAGCCGGAGCATGCAGAGAGATCCTTCGAACATTTTGCCCATAAAACAAGGTGAAACGGATGTCGCCATCCTCTGGCGGTAAAGCTACCGTTTCAAAGATGAAATATAAGAGTGTATAAAGGTGAAACTTATACCTTCTTATATTTTAAAAAACGGAATTCATCCTGCCATTCCATTTTCCTTAGTTTTTTATAGAGGGAGTTCGCGAACCTCTCCTGTCGTGATGCGCCGTGGTCGGCGTTCACTCCAGACTTTATATTTTGATACCTCTCGTACTATAGCACAGCTGGAGGACGCTGAACAAGGGAAGACATTGGACTGCTACAAGGAAAACGAGTCTTTTTGTCGAATACATTGGGAGACTGGAAATACTTCACCTTCATCATCCAATAAAATGCGTGCAACAGGAGGAAGATACGTCAATGGCTTTTAAATTAAATAATGTAAAAGAAAACAAAAACGTCTTCATTCAAGATCAAATGGGCGGATTCAGCATTTTGGAATACAAAGAGGATCTCAGCTCCACGAATGCGATGGAAGCACAAGCAAACTATTTTATGAATCAAAGCAATATGCGCAAAAAACAGCTGATGATTGAGCTCAGCAACAATGAAATTATGATGAGCGCCGGTGCTATGCAGTATATGATCGGAAATATTGAAATGAATTCCGGCATTAAAGGCGTTGGTGGACTAATGCGAAATTTAGTCGCTGGCGCAGTAACCGGCACGTCCGCCGTCAAACCGGTATACAAAGGGACGGGTACGATTATGCTGGAGCCGACCTATCGCTATTTGTGGCTCATTGACGTGGACAACGACCATATCGTCATAGAAGACGGTCTATTTTTAGCCTGCCACTCGACCCTCGAACTAAGCGTAAGCGCACGCAAGACGCTCTCCTCGGCTGCGCTTGGTGGCGAAGGGCTGTTTAATTTAAGCGTTAGAGGAAAAGGCGTGCTCGCTATAGAAGCGCCAATCCCTTCAGAAGAAGCGGTTGTCGTCGAGCTGCAAAATGATGTGCTTAAGGTAGACGGCAACTTTGCTTTGATGTGGTCGAGCTCCCTTGATTTCACTGTAGAAAAATCAGGAAAATCACTTCTAGGCTCCGCTGCCTCGGGCGAAGGTCTCGTTAACGTATACAGAGGAACGGGTCTGGTATGGCTAGCGCCGCTTACGGATTACAAACCATTAGCTCAAGCAGGCGCAAGACGTTAACCCGATATACACACAAATTCGCTTTAACAAATGCACGATTGCGACAAAAAAAGACCGCCTCCCCACATAAGGGAGCGCGGTCTTTCGTATGAAAGCCTACTATAAACGCTTATGAACGGACAGGCAAGTTCAACTGCCACGATACGCCATATTTATCCTCCAGCTTCGTGAAAACCCCGTTGATTTCCGCCTCGCTGTCACAATTTACGAATAATGAAAGTGCGGGAGTAAAGGCATGGGGATGCGAATCGCTGAGCTGGTTGTCCATGCACATCACCTGCTGAAAACATCAAAAAGGCAAATACGTTCTGTTCCACTTGACCTTCACTCCCTTTTCTTTATGCGCTTGCCAGTTTCAAGGCCGCGTTCAAAGCAGCAGCAATTTCCCGTTCGATAGCTTCCGCCACAACATTCGTATGCGGATCATATTCTTGCGCCAAATCTGCATCGGCATAGCCGTCCAAAGCTAGAATCGCTCCAGCGCGTGCGCCGCGCAGCGTTGCAATGATGTAAAGTGCAGCGATTTCCATCTCAACCGCAAGCGCACCAGCCTGCTTGTACTGCTTATGCGGAATGTCCACGACGCCTGTAAAGAAAGCATCAAGCGTAACTGTAATACCCTTTTTCACAATGCCGCCTTCCGCAACAGCCGCCTCATAAAGGGCGCTGCTTACTTCATGATCGGCAACCGCTGGAAAACCTTCTGGCACCAGCTGGCGCGTCAAGCCGTCTGCGCGAACCGCAGCCGTGCTGACAACGAGGCTGCCGGCAGGATAATCGGCCGAATAAGAGCCCGCTGTCCCAACGCGAATCAGCGTCGTAACGCCGCCCTTGATCAGCTCCTCAAAGCATACGGCCGCACCCGGCGAGCCTACGCCATGGCTGACTATCGCTAGGCGCACTCCCTTATAGGCTCCAACAAAGCTGCGGTATTCACGGCTGAATGCCAGCTCGCGCTTTTCCTCCAAATGCCCTGCAATCGTCTCGGCGCGTTTCGGATCGCCGCAAACGATAGCAATAGCGGGCAAATCCTCTGTATTCACTTGTAAAATCGGCAACAGCAAGTTAATCCCACTCCTTTTTATGCCATTCATCTTCCGGCAGCCCCAAATCTTCTCCCGAGAAGCGCTGCTCCTCAAACGGATCCGCGTAATTGTGAAAGCCATTGCGCTCCCAGAAGCCCGGGCGGTCCTCTGTCATAAATTCAAAGCCGCGAATCCATTTCGCGCTTTTCCAGAAATACAAATGCGGCACCACGAGGCGCAGCGGCCAGCCATGCTTTGGCGTCAGCTGCTCGCCATCATAGCTGTGAGCAAGCAATACATCCTCCCGCAATAAATCTTCAAGCGGCAGGTTCGTTTCATAATCCTGATCAGCATAAATCATCACATATTTGGCTTCCGGCTTAACGCCAAGCAGCGGCAGCAAATCCTTGAATTTGACGCCTTCCCACTTCGTATCCAGCTTCGACCAGCGGGTTACACAATGAATATCGCTTACCTGCGTCGTCTGCGGCATCGCCATCAGCTGCTCATAGGAAAAAGTTGTTTCCTTCTCGACAGCACCGCTGATTGTCAGCGTCCATTCCGCCATATTATATTCGGGCACTTCATTCTCATGCAAAATCGGAAAACGATCCGTCAGCGCTTGTCCAGGCGGAACCCGGTGGGCGATTTCGGCAGCCACATCAATATGCCGAACCGGCGCTTTTTTCAAACGTTCAGCTTTACTAAGCATACTCAATTAAACCTCCTTCAATTATGCGGCTTGCAGCAGCGCTCCTAACGCGAGCTTTCGTTCGCCTTGCGCGCCTCCGCCAAATAGCTTTTATCCTTGAAGAAAAACATCGCAATGATCGTCACTACATAAGGCAGCATCATTGTAAAATGGACCGGCAGCGCATAGCCCTGCAGCCGGGTGCTCAGCGCATCCATAAACCCGAACAGCAAGCTCGCACCAGCAACGCCAAGCGGATTAGACTGTCCAAGCATCGTGGCAACTAGCGCGATAAAGCCTCGTCCTGCCGTCATGCCTTCGGTAAACATAGTCACTTGACCGAGCGACAGCTGTGCACCAGCTAGTCCGCACAGGACGCCGCACATCAGTACAGCTCCATACTGAATATGCGTCACTTTGATGCCGAGGCTTCTCGCAGCAACCGGATTTTGGCCAGCAGCGAGCAAGCGGAAGCCCGAAACGGTTTTAAATAAATAATACTGCAAACAAGCGACGAGCACGATTGATAAATAGACGAGTGGCGAATGGCCGGAAACGACATCTCCGACCCAAGGAATGTCCTTAATCAGCGGAATATCCCATTTTGGCAGGCCTACCATGCTTTTATCGTAATAAGCGCCTTTGACATCAAAGATCGCCCGCAAGGAAAACGTCGTCAGCCCAAGCGCAAGAAAGTTAAGCGAAATCCCGACGACGATGACATTCGCCTTCAAATGAATGGCCATATAAGCAAGCAATAAGGAGAACACGAGCACACAGACGATAGCAAACAGCACAGCGAGCCATACATTGCCCGTCAAATGGTTGCCGACAATCGCCGAGAAGGCGCCAATGAGAATGAGCCCTTCCAAGCCGACGTTAAACAGGCCGACCCGCGCGCATAACGCACCGCCGAGCGCTGCAAGCAAAATCGGCGTAATCATGCGGAGTGTCGAAGCGAACAGGGAAACATCAAACAGCTGATCCACCTTAAGCCCCCGCCTTCTTCTTTTTCTTAAAGAACGAATAAGTAAACTTTGCGGAAATAAATAAAATAAGTACGGCCTGAATAATGCTTGATACTTCCAGCGGCACATCGGTATTGCGCTCGACGCCCATTCCGCCGGTTTGCAGCGCAGCCAGCAATATAGCAGCGAGCGCAGTGCCTAGCGGATTCGATCCAGCCAGCAGCGTCGCCATAATGCCTGACCAAGCGTACCCAGGTGAGGTAAGCGCGCCATCCAAATAGCGGTATTGGGTGCCCAGCACCTCACCGGCTCCGGCGAGACCGGCAAACCCACCGCTGGCGAACATGCTGTACAGCATCAGCCTTCCGCGATTAACACCGCCGTAGCTCGCGAACAGCGGATTGCCGCCCATCATCCGGATCTCATAGCCTTTAACCATATAACGCATAAACCAGGCAAGCGCTATAGCCCCAAGCAGTGCGAACAGAAACCCTGCATGCAGGC
The DNA here is from genome assembly GCF_059383715.1 of Paenibacillus sp. J31R34. Taxonomy (NCBI): domain Bacteria; kingdom Bacillati; phylum Bacillota; class Bacilli; order Caryophanales; family Paenibacillaceae; genus Paenibacillus; species Paenibacillus sp. J31R34. Next base: position 2,225 of record NZ_JBXENU010000025.1, on the reverse strand, counting down.
TCATCCCTTGAAACAGCTTGGGCAGCCACACGCTCTTATCCACCATGACCGTCTGCGCCATAGCCGCCGAGCCGGATCTGTCCATCAAGGGGTAGGAAACAACATAACCGGCAAATAAGGATGCTATATAATTAAGCAATAAGGTCGTAATCAATAAGTTCATGCGAAACCGGGCATCCAGCCATCCGGCAAAAGCGGACCATAGTCCGCCAGCAATTACGCCGGCAAGCAGCGCTGCAACAAGCTTAAACCAAGCTGGACCCGGCAAATAAATGGCGGTCACTGCGGCGCTTAGCGCGCCAAGCACCATTTGTCCTTCGGAGCCCATATTGAAAAAGCCTGCGCGGAAGGCAAGCGCCACCCCAAGCCCAATCAGCATAATAGGTGTAGCGCGGCTTAATGTATTCGTGAAAAAATAAAAACTGCCGAAGGCGCCCTTCCACATCTCGGCATAGGTCTCAGTGACAGATCCGCCAACAATCGCGATGGCGATAGCGCCCGCTCCGAGACCGACAACGATGGCGAGAAGCGGCTGCAATAACGCCCTCAGTATTCCTTTAAGCTTGTCCACCCGTTTATCCTCCCGCCATTAACAGACTAATTTCTTCTTCGGTAGCCGTTAAGCCCGGCAGCTCGCCAACGATCCGGCCATCATTCATAACGAGCACGCGGTCGGACAGCTTTAGTATTTCCGTCAGCTCCGAGGACACGAGCAAAATCGCTCCGCCATCAGCCCGCCGCTTCAGCAGCTCGCCATGAATAATTTCCATCGCGCCGATATCGACGCCACGGGTGGGCTCAGCTGCAATTAGGAAAGGTGTTTCCTGAGCAAGCTCGCGCGCCACAATCAGCTTCTGCAAATTGCCCCCCGATAAATATTGCGCCTTCGTATAAATCGAGCCTGTCTTAATGCCAAAACGCTCAACCCAGCCGCTTACGAGCTGGCGGATAGCAGCTCCGCGCAGCACGCCTCCGCGCTGATAGCGCCGGGCATGGCCCATTAGACCATTTTCCAGCACCGTAGCGTCCTTGGCCACGCCCCATTGATAGCGGTCCTCCGGTATATGGGCTAGCCCTTGCTCACGAATGCTGCGCACAGATTCGCCTGTAACCTCTTTGCCTCGCAGCTCGATTTTTCCAGAATCGACAGGGACAAGTCCCGAAATCGCCTGCAGCAGCTCCGATTGCCCATTGCCGGAAATACCGGCGATGCCGACAATTTCTCCAGCGTGAACGGTAAGGCTGACTTGATCAAGCTTCGGCTTGCCGTGCTCGCCTTTTATCGTAAGCTGCAGCGCTTCAAGCACTTTCTCGCCGCTCGCTGGAGCCTCTTTCTGCAATTCCAGCAGCTCGCGGCCAACCATCATTCGCGACAGCTCTTCAATACTCGTATCCGCCGCATTAACCGTACCGCTAAGCTTACCGTCGCGCAGCACCGTAATGCGATCAGCTACATCCATAATTTCCTGCAGCTTATGGCTGATTAGAATGAAGCTTTTGCCTTGTGCGGCCAGCCGCTTGATCGCAATAAGCAGCTCCTTGACCTCAAGAGGTGTTAATACCGCTGTCGGCTCGTCCAAAATAATGATTTCTGCTCCCTGATGCAGCACCTTCAATATTTCTACGCGCTGCTGCAAGCCTAGCGAGCAATCCTCTACCTTTTTCCACGGATCAACGGGCATGCCATAAGAAGCGCCCAATTGCTCTGTTATAAGTGCCGCTTGCTTGCGATCGAAGCTTACTGCCTTGGCGGGCTCCCGGCCGATGACGATGTTTTCAGAAATGGTGAACGTTGGGAACAGCATAAAATGCTGATGCACCATCCCGATTTTACTGTTAATGGCATCCGATGGGCTATGAAACGCCACCTGCTTGCCGTTTACAACGATGCTGCCAGAAGTCGGCGTCTCCATGCCGTACAAAATGCGCATCAATGTCGTTTTTCCAGCGCCATTTTCTCCGACCAGCGCATGAATTTCTCCTTTACGCAGCGAAAAATCCACTTCGCTATTGGCCTTTAGCGCTCCGTAGGATTTTGTAATCTTATTCATTTGCAGCAGCATGCGGGCAGCTCTCCTCTCACAATAAACCAAGGTGAAACGGCCCCGGGGGGGGGGGGGGGGGGCGGCGGCCCGGGCGGCGGGGCCGAAAAAAAAAAAAATAAAAATAAAAAAAAAAAAATAAAAAAAAAAAAAAAAAAAAAAAAATAGAAAATGTTTTAAAAA
>NZ_JBXENU010000024.1:0-21202 GCF_059383715.1 Paenibacillus sp. J31R34 | reverse complement strand
CTGGTGTACCAGTTGTTCCGCCAGGAGCACCGCTGGGTAGCCAAGTACGGACGGGATAAGCGCTGAAAGCATCTAAGCGCGAAGCCCCCCTCAAGATGAGATTTCCCAATTTAGTAAGACCCCTTGAAGACGACGAGGTTGATAGGTTCGGGGTGGAAGCGCAGCAATGCGTGCAGCTGACGAATACTAATCGGTCGAGGGCTTATCCTAACAACACGCTAAATGTTTTACACTTTGTCTTTCGCATCCAGTTTTCAACGTGCAATTCACGTTGATATTGCAGTACATCCCGAGGTCTGCAATGTAAGTAATCGGGAAAATGTGGCGGTGTAGCTCAGCTGGCTAGAGCGTACGGTTCATACCCGTGAGGTCGGGGGTTCGATCCCCTTCGCCGCTACCATATTTTCGGAGGCTTAGCTCAGCTGGGAGAGCATCTGCCTTACAAGCAGAGGGTCGGGGGTTCGATCCCCTCAGCCTCCACCATATATGTTTTACAATGACGCGGGGTGGAGCAGCCCGGTAGCTCGTCGGGCTCATAACCCGAAGGCCGCAGGTTCAAATCCTGCCCCCGCAACCAATTTTAAGCAATAATTTATGGAGCTGTGGTGTAGAGGCCTAACATGCCTGCCTGTCACGCAGGAGACCGCGAGTTCGAATCTCGTCAGCTCCGCCATTTTCTTTTCGTTATACGGCTCGGTAGCTCAGTCGGTAGAGCAGAGGACTGAAAATCCTCGTGTCGGCGGTTCGATTCCGTCCCGAGCCACCATTTTTATGGAGGGCTAGCGAAGTGGCTAAACGCGGCAGACTGTAAATCTGTTCCTTCGGGTTCGGTGGTTCGAATCCATCGCCCTCCACCATTTCTTTCACATCGAGAGTCATTAGCTCAGCTGGTAGAGCACCTGACTTTTAATCAGGGTGTCGTAGGTTCGAATCCTACATGACTCACCATTTTTTAAAAATCCAATTTGCAGAAAATAATCTGCGAATTTTTTTGTTTATATGTAAATTTAAAAGCTCAGTATTGGTGTAATCACTAATACCGAGCTTTTTTGTATGCATTTTTATTAGGAGCGAAGCTTTAATTCGGCTAGCAGTTCAGTTAAGGAAGCGTCGAGACGAAGCTTTAATTCGTCGTTTAGCTCGAATCCAGCTGCCCCACCGTCCAATTGTATACGAGCAATTTGAGAATCAACCGCATAGACGCCGCTGGAAAAATGCTTGGCACCCATGGAAGCAAGTACAGGCTTCAAGGAGTAATCAATAGACAGCAGATGGGCCAGAGAGCCTCCAATGAAGAAAGGCGTAATAATTTTTCCTTCTAAACCTTTTTGGGGCAATAGATCGAGGAATGTTTTAAGAACACCAGTGAAAGAGGCTTTGTAGACTGGACTTGCAATAATAACGGCCCCAGCGCCTTCTACTAATGCTGTTGCTTCCACAATGGCAGGGCTGTCGAAACGGGCGTTAATTAGATCTTCCGCTGGCAAAGAAGCGACAGTAATATGGCTGAGTGTTACATTTTGGCTAATGAGCTGCTGCTCGATATATTGAGTAATGCCGGTTAGTCGGGAACCAGGATTCGGGCTGCCCGAAATGATGACAATCGTTGACATGATAATCGCTCCTTATTGTATGTATATTTATTCCGATAAGTTAACTTTGTTTAATCTTAACATTCCAATCTTTTCGGCGTCAATGACATTTATGGAAAGTGTTCATGATTTTTAGCTCATTAGGGAACAATAGGCGGAAACAAGCTGATTAGCGATGCAAAGGGGTCCGTCTATGATGATGTATGGGTTGGCGGCTTTTATAAGTTTGGCTATTGTGAGTGTAATGGTTCCCATTGTGAAAAGGTTCGCTTTGCAATACGGTATTATGGATCGGCCAAATGCGCGAAAAATTCATCGGCAGCCGATTCCCTTGCTTGGAGGGATTGCGATTTATGTGGCATGCACCGTTACGATTATTGCTTTTCAGGGGATGACATCGCTAAGCTGGACGATTGCAGCTGGTGGCGCGGTGCTTGTCACCGTTGGATTATTAGATGATAAAGCCAAAGCGGAGGGAAGGGATTTTCCTGTCTGGCCTAGAGTGCTTGTTTATGGCGCGGTGTCCACGCTCCCGCTCTGGTTCCATATTCAAATAACAGGGGTGACGAACCCTGCTTCGGGCCTGTTCTTTTTTCTTCCGCATTGGGTAGCTTGGCTTGGGACGTCGATCTGGATATTCGCACTTATCAACATGATTAATTTCATGGATGGGGTGGATGGATTGGCATCTGGAGTATGTGTTTTATCGGCGGTCACTCTGTTTATTACTGCCTTGGTCAAAGGGCAGGCTGAAACAGCGATTTTAGCTGCTATTGTAGGAGGGGCGTGCCTGGGCTTTCTCCTGTTTAATTTTTATCCGGCCAGAATTTTTATGGGGGATGCAGGAGCTACGTTTCTTGGTTATACGCTCGCCGTTGTGGCCGTGGACGGTGCATTTAAGAAAGCAACCTTCATTACAGTGCTTGTGCCGCTTCTGGCGCTGGGCTTGCCCATTATGGATACTTCCATCGTCATGCTGCGGCGGCTCGCCCGTGGCAAAGGACTGCATCATGCGGACAAGCTGCATACCCATCATGCGCTGATGAAGTGGGGATTAAACCAGGTGCAAACCGTATCCTTTCTATATTTAATTGCTGCGTTGTTCTCCATGCTGTCGATCATTCTTTTGTTGGTCATGGGCTGAATTACCTGCCCCAATATGTTACAATGACGAGAAAAAGCGTTCATTCGTGAGGCTTGCGATAGGAGATAGCAGAAAATGAGCACGACAGAATGGTTGAAACCGCTGGAGCGCATTTTGGACTGTCCAGTTCGTCTATTTAAAATGCAATTGTCCGAATGGAATGATATAGCAGATAAAAATCACTACCAGCAGGCAGGGGAGCCAGGACGCGGCTCCGCCTTGGAAGGACAACGTGTCCAGCGCGAGGATAAAATGTGGGTGGCCGTCCGAGCAGTGGAGCATGAAATAGAGGTTTTAGAAATAGAGGGCAGCCACTTTGAGGCGAGTACGCTGGATTTATTGAGCTTTATGCTGCGCTGGAATGAATCGATGCCAATGCATGATAAGGCGGCCGGCAAGCTGACGGAAAGCGAGAAAACAGCCCGCAGTATTGGCGAGTGGATTCAGGAGCAGTTCGAATCAGGCGAGCCGGGGCAATCGATGCCGGATCACTTGACCGCGGGCGGCAAGCTATTTGCCGATATGATTCCTTTTTTATTAGTAACGGAATATTCGAATACAAAGCAAGCGGCGTATGTGGAGCTGGAGAAGCTGCTGCGTTCCTTTCTCGCCGAGGAAATTTTATTAATACCGCTGCGGGAGCAGGAATGGCTCATTTGGGGTCCGGTATCGCTGCTTAAGGAAGCGGATTCGGAGTTGTTTGATGACGACGATGAAGAATCGGTGGAGGATAACTTGGCTTCCATCTGTCTGGGGCTGCATGAGATGCTTGCCAGCGAATGGATCGGTGAATGCCATCTGGCGGTATCGCATCCGATCAGACCGGCGAAAGGTATTGTAGAAACGACAGCTGCGCTGCGCGAAACGATAAATTTGGGACGGAAATTCCATGTTGGCAGCAATATTCATTTTCCGTGGAGTTTGCAGTTGGAGCGTCTGCTGAATAGCATACCAGAGAGCCAGCGGGCCCGATATTTGGAGCAATCGCTAAAACGTACGGAGCTTTTCGTAGAGGCAGAAATGCTTGCTACACTGGAAACCTTCTTCTCATTAGACTGTAATGTAAGCGAAACCGCGAAGAAGCTTTATATCCACCGCAATACGTTATTATACCGTTTGGACAAGCTAAAACAGGAGACGGGGCTGGATGTACGACAGTTTCGTGATGCCGTCTTAGTCAAAATTATATTGCTATTGTACAAAGTTACGAAAAGACATTAGTTTTTTTGTAAAGTTTGTGCATAGTCATCTGACTGCATGTGGGATAAGATAGTCGTATAAGAAAATTTCTTTTAGGGGGAAATTCACATGGCAGGCGTACGTTTAGAAGGCATTTACAAAAAATATCCGGGAACTGATAAAGCATCGGTAACTGACGTTAACTTAGATATCAAGGACAAAGAATTTCTAGTGCTTGTAGGTCCATCCGGCTGTGGTAAATCGACAACTCTTCGTATGATCGCAGGTCTTGAAGAAATTTCCGAAGGTAAATTGTTTATTGGTGAGCGTCTTGTCAATGACGTAGCTCCTAAAGATCGTGATATCGCGATGGTATTCCAATCTTACGCTCTTTACCCGCATATGAACGTATACCAAAACATGGCTTTTGGTTTGAAACTTCGTAAATTCAAAAAAGCAGACATCGACAAACGTGTTCGTGAAGCTGCTAAAATTCTAGATATCGAGCATTTGCTTGACCGTAAACCGAAAGCTCTTTCTGGTGGTCAGCGTCAACGTGTCGCTCTTGGTCGTGCGATCGTTCGTGAGCCGCAAGTATTCTTGATGGATGAGCCGCTTTCCAACTTGGATGCGAAACTTCGTGGTCAAATGCGTGCTGAAATTTCCAAGCTGACTAAACGTCTTGAAACAACAACAATCTATGTAACGCATGACCAAATCGAAGCTATGACGATGGGTGATCGCATTGTTGTTATGAAAGATGGCTTTATTCAACAAACGGCTTCTCCAGAAGTGCTTTACAACCACCCAGTTAACATTTTCGTTGCTGGCTTCATCGGTGCTCCTTCCATGAACTTCATTAGAGGTGCATTGACAGATCAAGGCGGTACTGTTCGCTTCAAATCGACTGGCGTAGATGTAGTTGTGCCTGAAGGCAAAGCTGCTACACTTCGTTCCAAAGGCTACATCGGCAAAGATGTAATCTTGGGTATTCGTCCAGAGGATCTACATGAAGAGCCAGTATTCCTGGAAGCTTCGCCTAACACGATCGTTAACGCTTCGATCGAAGTTGCCGAGAACCTGGGTCACGAAATGTACCTGTACCTGAACGGTATTGGCACAGACACAGTTATCGCACGTGTAGACGGACGTTCCGCTCTGCGTGATGGCCTGACAGTTAAACTTGCTTTGGACATGAACAAAGTTCACCTGTTCGATACAGAGTCCGAGCTTAACATTTTCGAAAACTAATTGCTAAAGCCATTATAGATTTCATAAAAGAGCTGTTGGATTCGTCCAACAGCTCTTTGTTATTCCACTGAGGATAAATTTGCGAAGAGTATCATTCATTTGAGCGTCAGAAGGCGGGAAGACGTTGCTTTCGGCGCTTTTTTCCTATACGATGAAGTCATTGGTAATTAGCTTACATACGCTGTTGTGATATAAGGAGGCCATGCTATGCCTAAGAAAGTGAAAGTATCAGAATTAGTGCAGCATTTTTCGTTGGAAATCATATCGGGTGAAGAAGGCTTAAAGCGTGCAATTACGGTTGATGACCTATATCGTCCTGGGCTTGAAATGGCTGGATATTTTGATTATTTTCCGAGTGAGCGGGTGCAGCTGTTAGGGAAAACGGAAATTACGTTTCTCAGCACGCTGACGTCAGAGGAGCGCAGGCTGCGGATGGAGCGTCTGTGCCATTCAGACACGCCTTGTATTATTTTGACCCGCGGACTGGAGCCGCCCGATGAGCTGATTGCTTATTCGAATAAAACGAATATTCCTGTGCTTGGCAGTCATGTGGCAACTACAATTTTGACCAGCCGAATTACAGATTTTCTGGAGAAAAAGCTTGCGCCTACCGCGACCATTCATGGTGTTCTGGTTGACGTATACGGGGTAGGCATGCTCATCACTGGTGGCAGCGGTATCGGTAAGAGCGAGACGGCGCTTGAGCTTGTAAAACGAGGGCATCGCCTCGTTGCCGATGATGCAGTTGAAATCAGACAAACGTCTGACAGCCAGCTTCACGGCACAGCGCCGGAATTAATCCGTCATTTGCTGGAGATTCGCGGCTTGGGCATTATTAATGTGATGACGCTGTTCGGTGCGGGTGCTGTACGTACACAGAAGCGAATTACATTAGTCATCAGGCTTGAGAATTGGCAGCAGGACAAACAATATGACCGTCTGGGCCTAGATGAAGAGAAGACGCGTATCATTGATACCGACGTTCCACTTGTAACGGTTCCTGTAAGGCCAGGTCGTAACCTTGCGGTTATTATTGAGGTTGCGGCTATGAACTTCAGGCTGAAGCGGATGGGCTATAATGCTGCGCTGCAGTTCACTAATAAGCTGACCGAAACCATTGCCGAAGATGCGGATGATTACGATTGATATGAAGGAGCTAATAAAAGATGCTTACATCGCTAATTGACCCGATTGCTTTTTCGCTGGGTCCCCTAACTGTTCGTTGGTATGGCATTATTCTCGGCACAGCTGCCCTGGTAGGCTTGCTGCTGGCGATACAAGAGGGCAAACGCTTTGGCATTAAGCCGGATTTCTTTATGGATATGCTGCTGCTTGGCGTTCCATCCGCCGTTATCTGTGCTCGGATATATTATGTTGCCTTCAAATGGGAAGATTATAAGGAGAACCCGCTCGATGTGTTTAAAATTTGGGAGGGTGGCATAGCCATTTACGGTGCGTTGATCGGTGCCTTCCTATGCGGATTCTTCTATTTCCGTTACAAGGGCTACAGTTTCTTGAGACTCGCCGATGTGTGCGTGCCAGGCTTGCTTGCCGGTCAAATGATTGGCCGTTGGGGCAATTTCATGAACCAGGAGGCATATGGCGGTCCCGTAGAGGAAAGCTTCCTGCGTGATACGCTTCATCTGCCTAATTTTATTGTGAATCAAATGAATGTGAATGGCGTCTTCCATCACCCGGCCTTTTTGTACGAATCGCTGTGGAGTCTTGTAGGTATCATTCTGCTTTGCGTATTGCGTCGTCAACGCTTCCTGCGTGCGGGTGAATTGCTAGCTAGCTATTTCATCTGGTATTCACTCGGCCGCTTCTACATTGAGATGGTGCGTACGGACAGCTTGGCCTTCCATGGCCCAGCGTGGCTGGTAAACCTTGTGGACGCTCTTTGGTCGCCGATGACGATTTTGTTCCAGCCTGGCTATTTGGACCCGTCTTATGGCAACCTGAGGATTTCTCAGCTGCTTGCGCTGCTGCTTATTGTTGGCGCCATCGCTTTTATCGTGATTCGCCGCAAAACAGGAGCTGCCAAAGAGCATTATTCCGATCCTATCGTATCCACGAAGGTGGAGCATGCGGCTATTGCAACGGATGATGCTCCAAAAGCATAAAGGTAAAAGTTAAATTCAGATGAGACGAGCTATTGCCTTCTCGAAGGCAATAGCCGTTATGTTTTTGTAAGGCTTTTTGAAAGGCTTATAGAGAAGCATTAAAGTGGATTTAGGAGGAGACAGATGTGCTAGGTAACATAAAAACGATGCTGTTTGATTTGGATGGTACCATTATTGATACGAATGAACTGATTATCCGCTCGTTTCTGGATGCGCTGAAAGGTGTCGTTCCGGCGGATTTCAACAGAGAGCATATTATTCCAAGCATGGGACAGCCTTTAACGATGCAAATGCAGCAGTTTTCTGGACTTGAGGATGTAACGCATCTGGTAGCGGCTTATCGCGAAGTAAACCTTCGTCTGCACGATGAATACGTTAAGCCTTTCGACTATGTGGTAGAGGTTATTAAAAATTTGCATGAACAGGGCATTCAGATCGGCATTGTAACGACGAAAATGCGTCTGACGACAGAGCGCGGCTTGAAATATGTCGGCTTGAGCGACTATATTGACACGGTTGTGACCATTGATGATGTCACACATCCGAAGCCGCATCCAGAGCCTGTCAGCATGGCGATTGCTGCGCTTGGTGCAGATCCGGCGACGACATTGATGCTGGGCGACAGCTCCGTCGATATTTTATCCGCTGAGGCGGCTGGTGCTTTGCCCGTTGGTGTAGCCTGGTCGATGAAGGGGGCACAGCTGCTTAGAGATTCTGGCGCTCAGTATGTCATTGATGATATGCGGGAGCTGTACGCTTTCGCAGGATTGGAGCGGAGATAAATTGCGTAATGTCGAACGTTATCCGGTAGAGGGGCCTAATGCGCTCTGGCAGGTATATCGCACAGTCAGCAGCTTCAAGGCGGTTCGTAATTTCATATTTATTCAGCTGGCCCGTTATTGTCCGATTTTGCCGGTCAAAAATATGATCTATCGCCGTGTGCTTGGCATGAAGGTTGGTCAGCATACCGCTTTCGCGCTGATGGTGATGGTGGATGTTTTTTTTCCGGAACGGATTGAGGTTGGGGATAATACGATTATCGGATACAACACGACGATTCTTACGCATGAGTATTTAATTCGCGAATACCGGCTTGGCGATGTGATCATAGGGGCGAACGTTATGATTGGTGCAAACACGACGATTTTGCCGGGTGTTACGATTGGCGATCATGCGGTGGTAGCCGCTGGCTCAGTCGTTTACAAGGATGTGCCAGCCCATGCTTTCGTTGGCGGGAACCCGATTCGGGAAATTGGAAAAGGGAGCCGCCCAGAGGATCACAGCTAAATCTGCTAATTCCAACGTGAATAAAGCTGATGGCCTACCGAGCATCAGCTTTATTCATGTTCATGGAAGCACCTATTGTATTAGTAGCAGCTTTCCTCAACCTTGGCATCTTCATTATGAATCGTAATAGTCGGGAAAGCTCTAATCTTGACGGAGCAGAAGCTTCATGTTACCATAACGTCTAGGTACTTTATTTTGGCAGATCGCTAATATGGCAACGCGTTAACATACTAAAGTAAATTGTGGGTGAAAATAGATGTCTAAACCAAAAGTATTTGAGAAACCGATTGGTGTTAAAGATTATCTTCCGGAGGCTGTTGCAAAGCTGCGCCGAATTGAGCATGCGGCTCTTGCCTGTATGCAGGGCTGGGGCTATGAGCAGATCATTACGCCAACTATGGAATATTACGACACCGTAGGGGTAGCAAGCTCTACCTCTGACCAAAAGCTGTTTAAGCTGCTCAACAACCGTGGAACAACGCTCGTGCTGCGTTCGGATATGACAGCACCTATTGCGCGTGTAGTATCCTCGCTATTGAAGGAGTCCCCATTCCCGCTGCGACTGTCGTACCATGCGAATGTGTACCGTGCAATTGAAGAAGAGGCGGGCCGGGAAGCCGAGTTTTTCCAGACGGGCGTTGAGCTTGTTGGCGATGCTTCGGCTGATGCGGATGCGGAGGTTGTGGCGCTCGCTATTGCTTCCTTGAAGGCAGCTGGCGTAAAACGTTTCAAGATTGCTATTGGTCATGTTGGCTTCCTAAACGGACTGTTCGAGGAATCGCTGTCTGGACGCAAGGAAGAGCAGGAGCAGCTTAAAGCGTGCCTGCTGGGACGCGATTACGTCGGCTATCGGGAGCAGCTGCGTCAGCTGTCGCTGGAGGAGCCTGTAAAGCGCGAGCTGGAAGGGATTTTAAGGCTGCGCGGCGGCCAGGAGGTATGCAAGCAGGCGCTTGAATTAAGCGCAGATGAGACGGCACAGGCGTCTATCCAGCATTTATGCGAGATGTGGGACGTGCTCGACGCTTACGGATTAAGCGAGCATGTGCTGATCGATCTGACGATGATCGGCGATTTCTCTTATTATACAGGCATGACCTTTGAAGGTTATGCGTCGGATCTTGGATTCCCTGTAGTGAGCGGCGGAAGATACGATAATTTGCTTGCCCAATTCGGCCGTCCGGCTCCAGCAACAGGCTTTGCGCTAAAGACGACGCGGATACTGGAAGTGCTCGGCAATGAAGATGAGCCTGTTAAGGCAGAGCGCGTGCTGATTGGCTACGATGAGACGGAGCGCAAAGCGGCGCTGGCAATCGCGCAGCAGCTGAGAAGCCAAGGAGCGGCAGTTGTGACAGAGCGTATCGGGCAAGAAGAAGCAGCGGAGCTTTCGAAGAACACGTCTGGACGGTTTATTTTCAAAGGCGTAGAATATGTGGAGTTTTTACTGTTTACCGAAGGATTGAATGGAATGCTTGGAGGGGATGGTAAGTGAGCGGAGCAGGCAGAGAGATTTTGAAGGTGGCTATGCCAAAAGGCCGGATTTACAAGCAGGCATCCAAGCTGTTTCGCGAAGCGGGACTGCCGATTCCAAGTGATTTTGATGATACGCGCAGGCTGATCATTGAGCTGCCGGAAGCAGGCATGGAGTTTATAATGGCAAAGCCTGTAGATGTGCCTACTTATGTGGAATATGGCGTCGCAGATATTGGAATCGTCGGCAAGGATGTGCTGATGGAGGAAAATAAAGATGTTTACGAGCTGCTGGATCTTGGCATTGCCAAGTGCCGGATGTCGGTAATCGGACTGCCGGACTGGAAGCCGGTTATAAATCCGCGGGTAGCGACGAAATATCCGAATGTGGCTTCGCAATATTTTCGCGAGTTGGGGCAGCAGGTAGAGGTGATTAAGCTGAACGGCTCGATTGAGCTTGCGCCACTTATTGGCCTCGCTGACCGCATTGTTGATATGGTAGAGACAGGGCAGACACTGCGTGAAAACGGCCTGGTCGAGATGGAATCCATCTTCGGCATTACGAGCCGCTTGATTGCGAACCGCGTCAGCTATCGGATGAAGAACGAGGCGATTCAAAGCCTCTGTGATAGATTGCAGGAAACGCTTGGTGCGAAGCTTTAGGATTGCGGAAGCACAAGCTATAGAAGTAGTTGAAACAGAGCCACAAAGCAGAGGGTGCAGAGCTTTAAAGGAAAGGGGTTGGCGATTGTGAGAATTATGCGAGCAGAGCAGTTCGGTTTGAAGCGCGAGGTGGAATACGGATCGCCGGAGCAAAATGAAGTGGTGCGGACGATTATTGCAGACGTCCGCAAAGAAGGAGATGCCGCTTTGCTGCGTTATACGGCAAAGCTGGACAGGGCTGAGCTGACGGCGGCGGAGCTGCGCGTGACGCAGGCGGAAATTGATGCGGCGTATGAGCAGGTGGACGCCGCTTTTCTGACAGCGATCCGCGAGGCCGCTGTCAACATCAGGTCTTTCCACGAGAAGCAGAAGCGCAACTCGTGGATGGATCTGCAGCCGGACGGGACGCTGCTCGGGCAAATATTGCGCCCGCTGAAGCGGGTCGGCGTCTATGTGCCCGGAGGCAAGGCGGCGTATCCGTCGTCCGTGCTCATGAATGTTATTCCGGCCCAGGTGGCTGGCGTGCCGGAAATCGTAATGGTCACGCCGCCGTCGACTGGCGGACGGGACGGCATTGATCCAGGTATTCTCGTGGCCGCTGCGGAATCAGGGGTCAAGGAGATGTACCGCGTAGGCGGAGCGCAGGCGATTGCCGCACTCGCCCATGGTACGGAAACGATTGCGCCCGTTGATAAAATTTGCGGGCCGGGCAATATTTATATCGCGCTGGCTAAGCGCGAAGTATTTGGCGCTGTCGATATCGACAGCATCGCCGGCCCGAGCGAAATCGTCGTGCTTGCCGACGAATCTGCTGATCCGGCTTATATTGCCGCTGACCTGCTGTCGCAGGCGGAGCATGACGAGATGGCGTCGTCCATCCTCGTAACGCCGTCGGAGCAGCTCGCAAGCGCGGTAGCTGCTGAGGTGGAGCGCCAACTGGCGACGCTGCCGCGCCAAGCAATTGCGCGTGCCTCTATCGACAGCTACGGCGCCGTGCTCATGGTTGATTCACTGAAAGCGGGCATCGACGTCGTGAATAAGCTGGCGCCTGAGCATCTGGAGGTGCTGACAGCCGATCCAATGAGTCTGCTCGGCATGATCGAAAATGCCGGGGCAATCTTCCTCGGCCCTTACAGCTCGGAGCCGGTTGGCGATTATTTCGCCGGGCCGAACCACATCATCCCGACGAACGGGACAGCGAGATTTTCCTCGCCGGTCAATGTGGATGATTTTCTAAAAAAATCAAGCTTGATCTACTATAGCAAGGAAGCGCTGCTCGCCAATGGCGACAAAATTATGACATTGGCCCGGCAGGAAGGGCTTGAAGCTCATGCGCGGGCCATTCAAATTCGTTTGGAGCGCGAAGGGCGGTAACGAGCAAGACTAGGATGAGCAAATGTGAAGCAAAGCGAACATTTATTTTACGGGGAGAAAGAAGGAATCGGTAATGGCGGAATTGACAGGACGCGTATCGGAAGTAGCTCGCAAAACAAATGAAACAGACATCAAGCTGGCGTTTTCGGTAGATGGAAGCGGAACGGCCAACCTTGAGACTGATGTGCCTTTCCTGAACCATATGCTGGATTTGTTCACGAAGCACGGCCAGTTCGACCTGACGGTCAATGCGAAAGGCGATATTGAAATCGACGACCACCACACGGTGGAGGATATCGGCATTTGCCTCGGGCAAACGCTGCGTGAAGCACTCGGCGACAAGCGCGGAATCAAGCGTTACGCGAGCGTATTCGTGCCGATGGATGAGGCGCTGGCTCAGGTTATTATCGATGTGAGCAACCGCCCGCATTTCGAATACCGCGCGGAGTATCCTTCAAGCCAAGTAGGCAGCTTCTCTGTGGAGCTGGTACACGAGTTTCTATGGAAGCTTGCGCTAGAAGCGCGCATTACGCTGCATGTTATCGTACATTACGGCCAAAATACGCATCATATGATTGAAGCGGTATTCAAGGCGCTTGGCCGAGCGCTGGATGAGGCGACGAGCATTGATCCTCGCGTACAAGGAGTGCCTTCGACGAAAGGAGTGCTGTAGCATGATTGCGATCATCGATTACGGCATGGGCAACCTTCACAGCGTCAGCAAGGCGGTTGAGCGTCTGGGCTATGAAACGGTTGTAACGGATGATCCGCAGGAAATTTTAGCAGCGGATGGCGCGATTTTGCCAGGTGTCGGCGCTTTCGGTGATGCGATGGGCAATTTGCGCGAGACGAAGCTGGGTGAGGTTGTGAAGCAATATGCCGACTCTGGCAAGCCGCTGCTTGGCATTTGCCTCGGCATGCAGCTGTTGTTCACCGCGAGCGAGGAATACGGCGACAACGAGGGCCTCGGTCTTCTGCCAGGCAAGGTCATTCGCTTCCAAGGCGACTACAAAATCCCGCATATGGGCTGGAACAAGCTAAGCTTTGAGCAGGAGCAAAGCCCGCTATTCGCAGGACTGGAAGAGGGCCATGTGTATTTCGTCCACTCCTTCCATGCAAAGCCAGAGCAGGGCAGCGATCTGCTGGCTACGACCGATTATTATCAGCAGGTAACGGCTATCGTTGGGCGTGAGCAAGTATACGGCATGCAGTTCCACCCGGAAAAAAGCGGCGAGCTTGGCATGCAGCTGCTTGGAAACTTCCTCTCATTGACTGGCAGCGGAAAGGCCTAGCCTAGTCGCTGGCTCCATCACTTGGAGGTCACTTTCCAGCACCATGTATGTATCGATCGAAAAACGTTATTTTTCACAAAAAATGAATATCTACAGGCTGTATGTAACAGTCGCACCACTAGATGAGTTTAATATAAAGGAGCGTGCAAAATGCTGGCAAAACGCATTATTCCATGCCTCGATGTCAAAGACGGCCGTGTCGTTAAAGGCGTAAATTTCGTTAACCTGCGCGATGCTGGCGATCCGGTGGAGTTAGCTTCTACCTATGACCGCGAAGGCGCGGATGAACTCGTATTTCTCGATATTTCCGCCTCTGTTGAAGGCCGGGCTACGATGATCGAGGTCGTCAAGCGCACGGCGGGCGAAATTACGATTCCGTTCACTGTTGGTGGCGGCATCTCGCATGTGGATGACATGAAGCGGCTGCTGCGCGCAGGAGCGGACAAGATCGCCATTAATACGGCCGCAGTCAAAAATCCTTCGCTCGTGCGCGATGGCTCGCGCAAATTCGGCTCCCAATGCATCGTTGTCGCGATTGACGCGAAATTTAACGCTGCATGGGGCGAGTGGGAAGTCTATACGCACGGCGGCCGCCAGGCGACAGGCATTAGAGCGCTGGAGTGGGCGAGCGAGGTTGAGAAGCTGGGCGCCGGCGAGATTTTGCTGACGAGCATGGATGCAGACGGCACGAAGGACGGCTTTGATCTGCCGCTGACCTCTGCTGTATCCGGCAAGCTGGGCATTCCGGTTATTGCTTCGGGCGGAGCCGGCCGCATTGAGCATTTCAGTGATGTTTTCGATCAAGGCAAGGCGGACGCTGCGCTGGCGGCGACGATTTTTCACTACAAAGAAATGACGATTCGCGAAGTGAAGGATGATTTGCGGCAGAAGGGCGTGGAGGTCAGATGACAGACTGGTTAAAGCAGATTAAGTGGAGCGAAGACGGCCTTGTGCCAGCGATCGTTCAGGATGCGCAGAGCAAGGAAGTGCTGATGCTCGCTTATATGAACGAGGATTCGCTCAAGCTGTCGGTGGAAACGGGTTCGACCTGGTTCTGGAGCCGCTCGCGCAGCGAGCTGTGGAACAAGGGCGCAACGAGCGGCCACACGCAGCGCATTGAGTCTTTATCCTATGACTGCGACGGCGATACGCTGTTGGTACGTGTGCATCAAGTCGGTCCTGCTTGCCATACAGGAAGCTATAGCTGCTTTTTCAATGATATCGAGCTGGCGGATCAAGCAAATGAGGATAATTCCAGCGTAGATTCTGCGTTAACCGGGGCAGCTGCAGGTGCAGCCCACCAAGGTGGCGATCGCTTTGCCATTTTGGGAAGTCTGGAAACCGTCATTGCCGAGCGTCATGCGGAGCGTCCAGAAGGTGCATATACGACATATTTATTCGATAAAGGCATCGATAAAATTCTTAAAAAAGTTGGCGAGGAAGCAACCGAAGCGATTATCGCGGCGAAAAATCAGGATAACGATGAGCTGCGCTCTGAAGCGAGCGATTTGATTTTTCACTTGCTGGTGCTGCTTAGACAGCGAGGCCTGCCACTCGATGATGTGATGCAGGAGCTTGTGCAGCGCCACGGGAAACCAGCGAGCAATAATGCAATGAAACGCGAGCAGTCCAAAGCCTAGCCAGGCGGGTTGCCGCGTTTTGCGGTTTTCATTCATATCAGTAAAAGGGGAAGGCGGGGCTGTCTTATGCTAATCGATTACCACACGCATCATGTTCGCTGCGGGCATGCAGTGGGCACGCTGGAGGAATATGTTCAGAAGGGCATTGAACTGGGGCTTGATCAGCTCGGCCTGTCCGACCATCTGCCCCTAATCCATGTCGATCCGGCAACGTATTATCCAGAGATGGCTATGCCGATGGAAGAGCTGCCGCGTTATGTCGAGGAATGTTTGACGCTTAAGGAAAAGTACAGAGATCAAATCGATATACGTGTTGGCCTAGAAGGGGATTATATCGAAGGCTATGAGCGGCAGATCGAGGATATTCTTAAAGCATATCCGTTCGATTACGTAATTGGCTCGGTGCATTTTCTAGGCGAGTGGGATATTACCGATTTTCGCCAGACGCATGGCTGGGAAGGCAAAAACCGGCTGGCGGTGTATGAGCAGTATTATGATGCGGTGCAGAAGGCGGCGGCCACAGGGCTTTATGATTTTATCGGGCATATCGACGTAATCAAGCGTTTTGGCTTTAAGCCGGAGGAAGATGTGCTGCATTTGGAAAATGCAGCACTCGAAGCCGTCAAGCGGCATGGCGTTGCGATTGAATTGAACGCCTCGGGCTTGCGGACGCCAGCGGAGGAAATGTTTCCTAGCCGTAGAATGCTGGAATATGCGCATAAGCTGGGCATTCCCATTACGGTCGGCTCGGACGCGCATCAGCCAGAAAGACTGGCACAATACCTTGATCAAGCGCGTCTGATGTTGAAAGAAGTCGGTTTTTCGCAGCTCGCGACCTTTGATCGTCGAAAATTAGTCAGGATTGATTTTTGAATTATTAGCAATTCGATGTATAATGGTATTGACCAAGCGCAAACGGGCTGTGCCCAGAGCGCAAGCTAGGGCAAGCAGGCGTTGCGCATTGAAAGCCTAGTCAGGTAAAACTTATCTGGTTTAAACGCTCAGGAGGGTATTATGTTAAGCGACAAGTTGCGTATTTTCTCGGGATCGTCTAATCCGGAACTAGCTCAGAAGATTGCTTCGGATTTAGGATTGACGCTCGGCGCCATTAAGATGTCCAGATTCAAGAGTGGCGAAATTTATGTCCACTATGAAGAAACCATCCGGAACTGCGACGTATTTCTGGTTCAATCGTTTTCGCATCCGATCAACGAATATTTCGTGGAGCTGCTCGTAATGATTGATGCGGCGAAACGGGCTTCGGCGAAAACCATTAACATCATTATGCCGTATTACGGTTATGCCCGTCAGGAGCGTAAATCCTCGCCGCGGGAACCGATTACCGCAAAAATGGTTGCAGACGTATTGACGACAGTTGGGGCGACCCGCGTCGTTACGATTGACTTGCATGCACCAGCGATTCAGGGCTTCTTTAATATTCCGGTCGATCATATGACAGCTCTTGATCTGCTCAGCGATTATTTGAAATCGAAGAATATTAAAAACCCAGTTGTCGTATCGCCAGATGCAGGACGCGCTTCAACTGCCGAGAAGCTTGCCAACTACTTGGACACTTCGTTCGCGATTATGATCAAGAAGCGTCCGGCACACAATGAATCATCGATTACCCATGTTATTGGTGATGTTGAAGGCCAGACACCGATTATTATCGAGGATCTGATTGATACCGGCACAACGATTGTCAATGTTGTCGAAAGCTTGAAGGAACGTGGCGCGGAAGATGTGTACGTGTGCGCTACTCACCCTCTGTTTTCCGGCAATGCTATTGAGCGTTTGGATATTCCAAGTATTAGAGAAGTAGTCGTAACCGACTCTATTCTCCTGCCTGACAATCGTCCGGACCGTTTCACTGTGCTGTCGGTGGCTCCACTGCTTGCGGAAGCAACACGCATCATTATTGAAGGCGGTTCGATCAGCACCCTGTTCAAAAACGCAGGCGTGTAGCGAGAACTTTTTATGGACTCCTTACCAAAAACAGCATAAATACTTATATGAAATCGCGGGCGGTTATTAAAACGTCCGCGATTTTCATAGCTTTTTGCCTGTTGCCCCAAGGGAGCGCGGGCAGTAGCGGCCATGCTGGAGCGTTTCCTTTAGTTTGAGTGCGCGAGTTGACCGTTCCTATGTTATAATCGTAGAAAATGAAGTTTCCGGGAGGTGCCTTGCCAATGAAGGGAAAGAAACGCGCAGCCACAGCTGACCCAAAGACGAAAATCATACCTGTTCAGTGGGATGCCACATTCTTTTTCGAACGGGCTGTCCGCTCGTTGGACCGATACCACTATGACAAGGCACTCAAATATTTTCGCCGTGCTGTGGAATATGAGCCGGAAAATCCGGTTAACCATTGTAATATGGCAGGCATTTTATCGGAAATGGGCAACTATGAGGAATCCAATAAAATTTTGCATTGGATCGTCGATGAGCTTGATCCTACGATGACGGAATGCCATTTCTATATGGCGAACAACTATGCCAACATGGAACAATATGAAGCCGCTGAAGGGGCACTGGTGCATTATCTCGAAGAGGATGCGGATGGGCAGTACCTCGATGAAGCGGAAGAAATGATGGAATTGCTCGATTATGAGCTGGAGCGTCCAACGCGGGTAACGAGCATTAAGGCGCGTGAAGGCCTATTCGAGCATGATCAGGCACGCACGCTGCTGGAGGAAGGCAAGTTTACCGAGGCGGTTCGCCTGCTGGAGGACATTATTGCGGCACAGCCGGAGTTTCTGGCAGCACGCAACAATTTGGCGCTCGCTTATTATTATATGGGCCTGTTTGATAAGGCGATGGAAACGATACATGAGGCGCTGGATATTGATGCGGGCAACCTGCATGCCTTGTGCAATTTGGCGATCTTTTATCAGCATGCAGAGGACGAGAAAAGTTTGGCTCCACTAGTGGAGCTGCTGCGCAAGACGGCGCCTTTTCATGAGGAGCATGTATTTAAGCTGGCTACGACGATGGGAATTCTTGGCGAGCACGAGGCGGCTTACCGCCACTTCCTTCGCTTGCTGAAGGACCCTGATCTGAATCAGGACCCATGCCTGTATCATTATGCGGCTGTAGCGGCCTGCAATATTGGGCGGTTCCATGAGGCCGAGCGGCTGTGGCGGCAGACAGCAAAGCTTGATCCAAAATCGAATATTCCTCGCTATTATATGGAACAGCTGGAGCTGGTGAAGCAAGGGCAGCACAAATCAGCGGTCAGCTACCATTATCATTTGCCGTTTGAGGAGCAGTTCAAGCTTTGGGAAAACTCCTCGGATGGACTGCCCGATCATTTGAAGCGCGACCCGCTTGTCCGCTCCTCCTTCTTCTGGGCGCTGCGCCACGGCGATCGCAACACGAAGCTGCAGGTCATCCAGGCGCTCGGCATGATTGCTGACAATGAAGTAAAGGATGCGCTTAAGGCGTTTCTGATCGAACCGGGCGAAGATGACTATTTGAAGCGGATTGCGATTTTCGTTCTGCGTACGATTGATGTTCAGGAGCCGCTGCAGGCCATATTGGAGGGCAAGGAAACGGTCATCGAACCGAATCGTGTTCCTTCAAGGCTGCCCGTATGGGAAGCCAAGTGGCAGGAAGTTGTCGAGGCTGCGCTGTCGCGAATGAACAAGCGTTATGATCTAATTCAACAGCATGATCTGATGACGCTGTGGGTCGAGTTTCTAAGCCGGGTATATCCGGACGTTCCGAAGCTCAGCAAGGTGGAAGGTTGGGCCGCAGCGCTGGAATATTTGACGGCCAAGATGCATCGGCGCACGATTTCGTATCATGAGGTATCCGTTCGTTATGGCACTTCCATTGCAACGGTCAGCAAAAATGCGAAGCGAATCGATCAGGTGTGCGGCATAAAGGAAAAGATGCGTTCGATCAATTCGGTATTTGCGCCAGATGAGCCGTTGGAATAGCGAGCAGGCGTGTCTGTGAAATATAATAGGGATAGGGCAAAATTTAAGGAGGGTTACAGGATGTATAAAGCGATTATTATCGGTACGGGTCCTGCGGGACTGACGGCTGCGATTTATTTGGCTCGTGCAAACATGAAGCCGCTAGTTATTGAAGGACCGGAGCCAGGCGGCCAATTGACGACGACGACGGAGGTAGAGAACTTTCCGGGCTTCCCAGAAGGCATTATGGGTCCAGACTTGATGGCTAATATGCGCAAGCAAGCGGAGCGTTTCGGCGCAGAGTTTATTACAGGCTGGGTAAACAGCGTGGATACTTCCGCGAGACCGTTCAAGCTGCAAGTAGAAGGCAAAGGCGAATACGTAGGCGAGTCGCTTATCATTTCTACGGGCGCTTCAGCCAAATACCTAGGCATTCCTGGGGAAAAAGAAAACGTAGGCCGCGGTGTCAGCACCTGCGCCACTTGCGACGGATTTTTCTTCCGCGGCAAGAAAATCATCGTGGTAGGCGGCGGAGACTCCGCTATGGAGGAAGCTAGCTTCCTTACTCGCTTTGCGACGAATGTAGAGCTTGTAAATCGCCGCGATGAGCTGCGCGCTTCCAAGATCATGCAGGACCGCGCACGCGAAAATGAAAAAATCGACTGGAGCCTAAACCGCACGCCAGTTGAGGTTGTAGCTGGGCCAATGGGCGTTACTGGTCTTAAAGTACGCAACAATGAAACAGGCAGTGAAGAAGTCATTGAGACGCACGGTATTTTCATCGCGATTGGCCACACGCCGAACACGGCCTTCCTTAATGGACAAATCGATACGGATGAGCAGGGTTACATTAAAGTGAAGCCAGGCACTTCCGAGACGAACGTTCCGGGTATTTTCGCTTGTGGCGACGTGCAGGACAGCAAATATCGCCAAGCGATTACCGCTGCCGGCAGCGGCTGTATGGCGGCGCTTGACTGCGAACGTTTCCTTGAAGGCAGCATGACGCATGACTGGAGCCAATCTCTGTAAGCTTAGATTAAAATAGAGCAAATAACCCTTTGCCTGATAAATAAGGCAGAGGGTTATTTTATTTGTTGTGTACCCGTTTGTCCAGGCCGCACTCCAGAGCAGGAGAACGATGTCCTAGCATATGTTGATAGCGCAGAATGGAGCCGAGCGGTATTGAGCTGCTGAATAAAACTATTTGTTCGTAGAAGCGAAGTGCGTCCACAGCTCGCTGCGCGAGGTGGTCACTGCTGAAGCGCCAGCGGCAGTCGCATTTTCTACATCTGCTACAGTACGGATCAGTCCACCGGCAAAAATCGGGATGCCCGTCCGTTCAAAAACTTCACGAATAATATGCGGCATGACGCCTGGCAGCACTTCAATATAGTCAGGCTTCGTGCGCTCCAGCAGCACATAGCTTTTTTCCAGTGCGTGCGTGTCCAGCAGGAACAAGCGCTGTATCGCAATGAGGCCGTTTTTCTTTGCTGTACTAATAACGGCGCCGCGCGTAGAAATAAGCCCGGCCGGGCGAATCATCTGGCACAAATATTCGGCGGCGTATTCGTCATTTTTGAGACCGCCGATTAAATCGGCGTGGAGCAGAATTTTTTTGCCATGGGCATTCGCCAGCTCGAAAATGCTCTTCAATTGGCTGATATGCGTCTCCAGCAGCACAATATAGGAGAAGTCAGAAGTCATCAGCTTTTCCAAATCCTTCGTTTTTCGTGGAGCAGGCAATATTTGCTGGTTGTGAAAGGGCAAGGACTAATACCTCCTTCTCGCGGATGTGGATTATGGATCTATAATAAGCGGCCAGCTAGGCGTGTATAGACTGCTTCGGTTCCGATGTGAAACGGACTTCTCCTTCTGATGGACGAGATCATGCTGTTTACGCTTGAAATATAGGAAAGGATGTGATGTTCCCATCCTTTCCTATATTTCTCGGAATGAAACGCGCTACGCCGCCAAAGGACGGCGACAGCCGTTTCACCTTGAAATATAGGAAAGTATATCATTTCGTTATCCTTTCTCTATATTTCATCGCGAAACGAATGCCTTGCCGCCAGAGGACGGCAAAGCCGTTTACGCTTGAAATATAGGAAAGGATATGGTTGTCCCATCCCTTCTCTATATTTCTCGGAATGAAACGCGTCACGCCGCCAAAGGACGGCGACAGCCGTTTCACCTTGAAATATAGGAAAGGATATGGTTGTCCCATCCCTTCTCTATATTTCTCGGAATGAAACGCGCTACGCCGCCAAAGG
>NZ_JBXENU010000023.1:0-26073 GCF_059383715.1 Paenibacillus sp. J31R34 | reverse complement strand
TTGGTAGCTCATGGCTGATTCTCCTGTGTAGGGGTAGTGTGGTAACTTCATTCTACACACGAATCGGTCATGGGTCATTTTTATGTGTCGCACTTCATATTACAATCCGTCGTGAGAAAGAAAAAAAGTAGTCACCCATCGAATTCTTACGGATATTCCTGATTATTTTCAAATAGCTATCATGCCTATCCACGTCTCCGAAAAAATCATATTTGGTGTTATCAAGCAATCCCTTTTCATTTACAGGCAAAGTAATAACTTTAGTGACTGGGTCGCCTTCAAGAACATGCCGATCTAAGATATCTAAATCAACAGTGTCCCCGTTATGTGAAGTCTCTCTGGCAAAAATCCAATGTAGCTGTTTATTGAATGGCATTGCTAATAAATAATGATTAGTTGGATTACTTCCTGCATTAAGAGCCTTTTTAATATCTGATGAGTAAAAACAAGCGTATTTCTTCTTGGCAAGAACAATGTCAAATTCATTAACAATATCATTGTGTCCTAATGAGCTAATGTAAATTAAGGTTCCGGTCACACGGTTCACTCCTTACAACAGATTTTGGTTTTTATCCCTTAACATCTTCTCTAATGTATTGAACTGATTCTCTGTCAGCGGGAAAAAGCTCATGTCCTTATGTGGCTTATATAAAGGAACGATACTTTGTATCTCTTTAATATGAAGTCCTCGCCCCTCTCTAGGAACTTCATAGTCCATCACAACAGGCAAACTAATTGAATAGCCTAGTCTGGACTCAAAGACCTCACCATCATTCCAAGTCCCTTTAACCGTGTTAACCCCCATGATCAACTGCTGTTCCGTTAAATAGACAAGAATCTTAGCGCCTATTGGAAATTGAAAATTCTTGTACCGACCTGAAAAACCCATTCGTTTATCTCTGTGTTCATCAACTACCCAGTCTGGATAAACAAGCTTTATTGTGTAATCGAGTTTTGACATTGATACCCCCCCACCCTCCCCTTAACAATACTCACAGTAACCATTCAATTAGCTTGAGATTTTCAAATGAAAGCAACCTTATCTCCGCACAGTCCCACGACCCTTAAGGCACAGCTACAGCACCAACTGGACTAACCTTACCAGAATCGATAATCGGTAAGTTCAGTTCTTTTAGGAATCTTGATCGTCCACATGGCTTATCTTGGATTGTTTTAGGAAAGGTCACATATAGCTTCTGTTTGGCTCTTGTAACTGCAACATACATCAATCTTCGTTCTTCTTCCATCGTTGTCGATGGTTCAGCCTTTTCTCTACACGATTGAACATCCACATCTTTAAGTTCTTCGGCATATTTTGAAGGCAGACCCCCATCATTGTAACCAATAACAAATGCATTATAATAAAAGAAGATTAGTTAAAAGAAGTGGTGTCCGTTTAGGCAGACCACTTTCGACTGTTGATTAAGTTAATTGTATGGGATGTATCACTCCATCTGGATATCCCCATACTTCTCCAGTAACTTCATTCAACTATCCACAATGAGGGCAAGTAACCTCTTCAGCGAAACCATTTCTGAAAATTGTGCGACCTCGTTATCACTTCTCCTTTTTTCTCCAGTCTTTAATAAATAATAGTTTTGAATTTGTTAACTCTAACACTTTCTTGCTGTCTATTATTTTTCTGGTTGCCTCACTGTATTTCTCAGTTTCATCTATAGAAATAAATATCTGCTTATAAAAGGTGTTATAGATATGAATAATTTTTTCCATTGAATAATTCTCGATATTTTTAAACAACATCGAATCATGAATAACTATAGGAAGCAGCGTCAAAGAAAATACTGCTAGATCAAATAAGATCAAATTAGCAAATGCTTCTCCAGTCCCTGTATTGTCTTCCACGCCAAAGGAATAATTATTCTCTGTCAACACTAATCTAGGTGAGTGTCTTCCATCCCCATGTACAATTTGATTGTACTCCTCTATCTTTTGATTAATGATGTTGCACAACACTATAAGAATACTACTTTTCACGAGCGTGAGACTCTGTTTTGTAGAATTCAACTCATCAGCTACAGATTGTTTCTTATCGAATGCTGAATTTTCACTCCGTTTTTGATACAGAACAGATGAAAGCTCAATTAATGGTTGCATAATTTCTTTTGCTATCGGCTTGTTACTGACTAGATTAGCTAATTGCTGCTCCGTCTCAGTGATTTTTTCTTGCAAGTACGTTAACTTACTAACAGACTCACTTTCCGCCTTTAATAGCTCCAAACGAAGGATGTTTGTAATTGAATCGTGGAAGCGTTCGATGTCCTTGAGCTTCTCTAAATTCACTGTTGGAAAGTACTTAGTCAACTCGTGAAACTGCTTTTCACTTACGTTTTCATTGCTAGTCAAATCTCTTCGTATTCTTTTCAACTTACTTTCTTGTACTGATTTTTGCCTTTTATAACTTCTCAATTGTTCTCCTAGTTCTGTGTTTATAGAATTTATGATATCTGTGACAGTATGAGATATCTGTAGAGCTACTTTCTCCATTTCAGTATTAATGCTTTCGATTTCGCGCAGATTTTTCTTGTATATTATTTTGTTAATTTTGGGAATATGCTTAAATTTCTCTGCTTTTTTAATGGCATTCTGCGATTCATTTAGTTCCTTTATTTGACCTTCAAGCTTCTTAATTCGACCATAGTATCCAAATAATTTGATCAAATTGTTTATTGCAATTTGATTACTTTGAGTACTTACTTCATGAAGTGGCTTCTTAACATCAAAATTATTTTTTTGCCATATCCTTGAATACAGACTAACTGTACCTCTGAATGAAATATCTTCAATGTTGATTTTATAACTATCCATTAACGTTTTTAAATACTTATCGATATCTATAGAATCAATGATTTTATACTCTTTATCGCACAAGAATACCGTTTTGTGATTTTCTGTTGTTCGCTTGTAATAACTCAGTTCTCCGTCAAACTCAAAACAAAAATTAAATTCATGCTCACTGATATTGCTAACTACATCCGCATTTTTATCTATATAAGACCTTCCCCCAAAGATAAAATCCAGAATCATTAGAAAGGTTGATTTGCCAATAGAATTGGTTGCAACATTATCTCCAAGTACAATATTTAGTCCCTCATGAAACTTCACAGTCTTTTCTTGAAAAATCGAACAGTTAATCTCCTTTAACATAAAACAACAGCCCTTTCTCTAGATCGTAATCAATAACATCTAGGACATACAACACATCTAATGAGTAAATAAACTCGCTCAATTCTTCAAAGAATTCTGATGTTTTCTCATACAATTCATGAATATTGATAAAATGAGCATCAAAACCATTCAGTACATGTATCATTTTTCCTATAACTGATTGATTAAATCTCACAACTTTATTTGGATAGATCATGAAAGCACCTCACAATTTTGCACAAAGAAAGAAGCTATGATCCTACAAGCTCTTTTTGAGTGGTTATTTGTTTTATGATTAAGCCATTCAATCACTCCATCAAAAAGCTCTTCTTGACTTACTCCTGTTAATTTCAGATTCTCATAAAAGTGCTTTACTTGAAGCGAGAGTTTGTCGAATGACCCGCTTCGAGTTTTATTTATATCAATAAATTTATGTTTGATCACTATGTAGTAATTTACAACATCTGCTTCAATATCTTTTCGTGTCAAACGATCCAAAGTTTCATCAGCCTTATTGGAAATACGCAAGGCATCATAACTTAGTTTATTGTCGTTCAGTTCGATATTTTGACCAGATGTGAGCAGTTCAAGAACATCGTATATTTCTTCCTCAATTTTGTATGCATTAAACTCACCATATATATTATTCTTTTGAATCATTTTCTTTTTTATCGATACTAACTCCCTGTACTCTTGAACCGTTCTTGGCTTATCAAATTTAGTATGACAAGTAGGGCAGAGTAAGAGAAGATTATCGATATGGTTTAAATCAGAACTTAGTATCTCCTCGCCCTTTAGCAAAGAAGCTTCAGTCGGTGTTGGGTTAAGAGGATAAATATGAGCAATTTCAAATACTTTTTCTTTTTTTGCTTTATCATAAAGTAATAGTTGTGCACACAGGGGACAAATCCCATCCACCTGATTATAAAGGATCATTTCGTTATAGTTGCCTATTTTAATTCTTGGGTTGGGTTTACTTTTCTTAACCAATCCTTCTCACCACCTGCAAAGACTCACTGACATAGTTTTTTCTTTTCCAACAAATTTCCACATATTTATTGATTCGACTGTCGGAATAAAAACTCCTTCAAAAGTCTGATGAAATATAAAAACAGTAGTTATTTAGATACATCTTTCATCCCCTTCCAAAGATGTTTTGTACTAAACAAAGTAAAAAGAACAGTCTATGTGACTCAAGTACGAGAGTCCATCTACTGTCCGTTTAAGTTGTCGAGAGTTAATTTAGTCTGGTAGCTTCTCGAGTAAGTTTTTTGCACTGTACCTTATCTCCGCACATCCCTCAAGAATGTTTCTTGCAATACTTCTAATCTCCAGATCATCCAAGTTTAAACACAGGTTAAAGGAAATTTGCGCAAAAATATCGTAATTTATCCACCCGCCGTTTCCCGTAGCTTCCGAATAGTTATATAAAATAGACTGCAGAATCTTGGTTTGATAACCACTTTCAAATCTCATTACAAGTTTCCAGAACGCTGACAACCGATGCTCGACTA
This sequence comes from Paenibacillus sp. J31R34, assembly GCF_059383715.1. Taxonomy (NCBI): domain Bacteria; kingdom Bacillati; phylum Bacillota; class Bacilli; order Caryophanales; family Paenibacillaceae; genus Paenibacillus; species Paenibacillus sp. J31R34. Next base: position 21,394 of record NZ_JBXENU010000023.1, on the reverse strand, counting down.
TGAACTTACTGATTCTATCGTTCTCGGTCAATCCAATAATAAAATCATGCACCTGAGCATCATATTGATCATTATGAATCTTATTGATCGTATTCTGCTTGTTATTTACTTGGTGTAGGTTCCTCAAAATACTTTCAACTTCATCAAGAACGTGCCGCGCTGAGCTATAACGGAGATCTTTATTCCGTGATATGCATCGCTCAACAACTGTCTTAAACATATGGTTAGAATCAGAAGCATTATAAGTGAAGACATAATCAATTAACTTTCCTATGGAATAGACATCGCTTTTTTGATCCAGTTTTGTAAAGTCAGACATAGCAAGTGGATCTACAAATAGATGATTGTTCTTCTCTGTAAATGAAGACTTCATACTCCGTTCTATGGAAAGATCCTTACTTAAACCAAAGTCAGCAATCACAAAGTCATTGCCTATTTTCAGAATATTCCCCAAGTGCAGATCTCTGTGAATAATGTTCTCTTCGTGTGCAGAAGCCATGCCCGCTAAGATGTCCATAACAATTTTTAATCTCTCATCATAAGAAAGCTCTATCTCATCTTCCAGATGCTTGTATAAATTTTTTTCACACTGCTCCATTAGGTATGAATGATTATCTGGATTAAAGTCAAATACATTTAATACTTGTGGACATCCTTTCAGCTTTTGCATATTTTCAAACTCATACTGCATACGTTTTTTAAGCTTCTCGTCGTTTTGATATATAGATTTCAATTCCTTTCTTAGAAGCCCCTCCTTAACTCGCACAATGTTACAGTAAGATCCAGAATCAAGAATGTCATCTGGCATAACAGTGATATATCCAATCTCACGTTTTATAACTTTTACGTTATCTCTTTTCAATACTTTAGTAACTATCTCAATCATATGATCGCTTTGTTCTTTATTTACAGTAGAATGTTTAAGGATATTCAATATGTTCTCTAAAACTTGGAGACACTTTGCAGTTGGAAGGTTACCAAATTGCTCTGAAAGGTGCTTACTATCTACAAACCCAAAACCACCGTTGTGGTCAAAAAAGTCATTAATATCTAAGTAGTCAATGCTCAGAACAGAGCTATCAAAATACCAGTCAAGAACTAGACCGTAATAATTATAGTTTGATTCTGTCGTCTTACCATCCCAAAAGTGCTTATCAAAATAACTCAGTATTTTCATATAATTTTGTTCAGATAACATATAATCATCTTCCTTTCATTTAGTCTCTAATATCTCCTGTAGTTCCAAGATCATTGTTAACCCAAACAATAATAGCAAAACCACAGCCCTCGCCCAATAACAACGATATTAGTGGTGCTTTCGCACCTATGTCCTTCTCTGATATTTCCAAACAGTTCCCTCAATGTTAAGCATTTAAGGGAATTGCATAACCATCATTTCCATTTTGAATAAACATTTTCTTCGCTACTTTGCCAATAGTTGCAGTGGAAACCCCATCAAATGTCCCACCAATAAGCCCACCAGCTATCGGAACCATCTTACCAAGGTTGACTACACCCTTGCTGCCAAACTTAGTCAGCAGTCGAAATCCAACTTTTTGATTAATTTTAGTAATCACAGTTCTAGAGATCTTTTTAATCGCCACTTTCGTTATTTTTTGACCTAATACAATCCCTACATCTTTAATGATATCCTTTACCCCATTTCCACATAAGCACATGTACACAAATGTTTTGACCTTATCGTCTCGAAGGTCGTAACCGCCCATATAAGCAATAGCTGCTATCATTCTCATCTGAACATATAATACACTTACAAGATTAGCAGGAATAGCTACAGGAAGCGTAACTAGACCTCCAAGTCCGGTCAAAAAACCAGAAGTCGCAGATTTAGATACTTGCCATCCGATTAGCGAATTTGCTGCCTCTTCAATTGACTTGGCTTTACGCAAATAATTTTCCGCTAGTTCTTCAGCAGTTTCAGTGCCTGGAAGACCATTAAGGGACTTATCATATGCCCAATCAAGTGCTTTTAAAATTACATCTTTATTTAGCTTCGCCATCTCAATCTTTCCTCTCAGACAATAACTTATTTGATGTATCGTGCGAATTTATTATAGGTCTCAATATCTATTACATTGTAATACAAAAGACCCTATTTGGCGATAGTTTCCATAAGTAGAAAACCCGAGCTCTATTATTACATACAAAGTAGAATGAGTTCGACAGGATAGGCTAATTGATAAATTATTGAAGCTAATTGTACATCTACTTATTGAATTGAGGCATAGTTCTTTAAGAAGGAATTCCTTTATAAAGCAAGTGGGACGAGTGGGATATGTGGGATGAGATACATATGAGGAATTGGTGGCTTGCATTCTATTTTATCTTCGTGTTGTAGATGGTTTGAATTTCACCAATATTGTCATGCTTATTTTCTTTTATATTAGAAGTCAACTGCAAAATAAGAAATGCTTCCCCAGAACATTTTAATACCCCTAACCAGATCAAGTACTAGCATAAATTAGTTATACTTTAACCTTTGAATACCATGATGACTCGACTACAAATAATAAAGGTGCTGATTTTCTCAGCACCTCATTTGCTACTATTGATGTTCGTCCTAACTATTGGAATGCCTGGGTCTGGATAATCCGATATATTACTACTTGTCAAAATAATTTGATACCTTGCGGTGGCAGCAACTTGTACTAAACGACTCCATTCGGTAGATGCCAGCTCTTTATCGTAGTAAGAATTAACAATGACAATACCCCGATTTGCCTTTACAAAGTCGAATACTTCTTTAAGGCGAACTGCTTTCTCCTTATCGGCTGCTGCTTGATCCAAATTACCGATTGTGATATAGACCGCTGCAGTAATTACTTCGCCACTTTCACGTAACTGATCAAGTATTTCCAATCTCATCACTCCGATCATGTCCTAGTCGAATTCTATATTCTCTACAATCAATTGCATTTCCTGCATTGATGGCTCAACGTATCGTCTGGTTGTTTGAATATTAGAATGACCTAATAGAGATGCGACCACTTGGATTTGACCACTTTCAGTTGCTAGACGCTTTGCATATGTGTGACGAAGTTGATGTACAGTGAAATGTATATTGGTTTGCTCTGCTAACTTCTCTATCATATGTTGGATTGCCCGAGTAGACATTTTGGGACAACGTTGTGAATGAATCAAGTAAGGTGACTTCCCATCATGATGTGATAACCACTTCTCAATGATATTTTTCGTCTTATCTTGAAAAGGGACATGACGATACTTTTGCCCTTTGCCGCTTCTTACAATAATTAACCCTGAATCTAAAATCACATCCGTTAGCATAAGATCTGACAGCTCTTCGACACGCAATCCGCAGTTTACAAGGATTGCAACTACTCTTCGACACGCAATCCGCAGTTTACAAGGATTGCAACTACGGCTTTGAAGAGGGCTTTCCTCTTTTCACTTGTTCTCTTCAAAAGCTCGATTGCATGAAAAATTCTCCGTACTTCATTAGAGTTTAGCCACTTAGTTTCGTTTTGATTGGCTATTGGAATAAGCTTTATTCCACTGATCGGATCGGATCGAAAGACAAGTCCGTTACCCCTTGCATACAATAAGAGCGACCGGATTGCAGTCAGATAGAAGTTTACCGTTACAGGTGAGAGCAGCCTACCACTACGACTATCAACCTTTGTCATTAGGAAAGACTTAAAATCCTTAATTACTGATTGCGTAATATCCTCAATCTCAGAGATACCCTCCCATGAAGCATTCAACCATGATATGAATCTGTTGAAGCACATGCCATAACCCTTAATTGTTTTTTCAGAATTACCCTCGGAAACAAGATGATACAAATATTGAGATACCAAGACCTGGATTTTCATGCGTAATCACTCCTGCGGCATTATTGTACGACAAGTTATAACGGGTATTGTACGACGAGTTTATACCGTTAATTGCCTTGAGTTTTAATCCCTATGAACAGAATCGTCACATAATGGTTATTGTGTGACGAGTTGTATAGCCCCCTTTTTGCTTTAAAATAATCATACGGATGACAAATGAATCGAACCATTAGCTAGGAAGGACGATACAACGAAAAAATGTGTTCTTTTAGGGTCATTACTAATATTCCAGATAAACTTAAATTCGAGCTAAAAAAAGTAGAGCGAACCTCTCATCTTATTTATAGAAGAAAGAAATTTTGAAACTATACCCCCGATGAGACTACGAAGGGAAAGTCGACCGAGCGGCAATAACGCATCCGTTACTGCTATATAGTTAATCTAGATACCGATGCCGAATATGGAATTATCCTCGAAAATTTCGACAGTTATTTTTGCGAACTACAAAGAGAAAGGCAGTATAAAACTCGCTCATCGAGTTCTATACTGCCTTTCTCTTGTTAATTCGAGATCTTTGAAATTACTTCGTTTAAGCACACAAAAAGAATGTATCCTATCCAGTTCCAACAATTTATGTTTATATACAAAAAAATAAATACTAATATAATTAATACAAGTAACACGATTAAAAACAGATTATATAATATCTAATAAAATAATTCCCACTAAACCACTTCCACTTGGAAAACATAACATAATTATCACTTTGGCAAATTGTCATTACTTCCTTTCGTGCAACCCTAAGCACTCCGATCTATTAATATAATCTAAGTACCCGTAATCCATCCAGTTATGAACCCTAGCTGCATATGCTTATTCTCAGGTTGGAATTGTAGATGGACGTTTGAGTCTGGAACCCTTATCACTCATAACCGTTACTTGTAAATGAATACTTTCATTGAGCATACCATCAACATTAAATAATCGATAAATGATGTCACTTTCACCATTCCAATCTCAAGCCACCTGGAGCGCACTATATCCGTCATTTTCGAGGTTATAGTTATGTCATTGTACCTCATAGTTAATGTTACCCTTCATCTTCAAACCAATAGGATTACCTTCTATTTTCAAATCGAATAATGGGTCTCCCTTTCCAAACAATTCCTTCAACAAATTAGAGTGCATATCGGGTCTATCCTCATTGAATGTTATATCCTTCTTCATTATCCCCCTCTGAATTTTAGTAATTAAGTCATACCATAATCTTATTAAACTTCTCAGAATCAATTATTGGTATGTTTAATTCATTAAGAAACTTCGATCTTCCACATGGTTTGCCCTGAATCGTCTTAGGGAAGGTGATATATAATTTCTTTTGGGCTCTAGTTACTGCTACATACATTAAGCGCCGCTCTTCTTCCTCAGTAGTTGGCGGCTCAGCTTTCTCTTTAGAAAACTGGACATCCACAACCTTGAGCTCTACGGCATGTTTTGAAGGTAACCCTCCATCATTACAGCCAATGACAAACACATTCTCAAATGCTAACCCCTTACTGCCATGAATCGTTAAGAAATACAAAGCATTATGTTTTTTGTCATGATACTTATCCAGACTATCCTTCATTTCTTCTTTTCTCTTTAACATTCTTTCATAGAAGCCAAATAATTCAGTCCAAGTATTGTATTTTTCTAGTTCTTTAAGAATCCAGTCCTGTTCCTCATCAGTTACGTCTTCCTTAACTCGTGGAAATTCTAAAAAGTGCTCGGCGACTGCCTTCATATTGACCGACTTATCCTGCTTTAGGTCTACTAAAAGCAATAAATACTGCTTTAACGTAGCAGTATCCTTCTCCTTGTTTCTTGTCTTGGCATTCACCAATGTTAAAGCCTCATGAATCACATCTGAAAATGTTGCTACATCCAGATTCTCATACCAATGCTCAATTGCATTCTTATTGACGAAATAATGTCCCAACGCATTAGTTAAAATCGACCTCCACAGCTGAAGCTTGTTACCCCGAGAAGCCACTAACTCCTGCCACATTATAAATACATTGTGGAAGTCCTGAATAGAGAAGATCCCCATAACATCATCCATTTTTTCAATAACATACGGAACCCCTTTAACATCTAAAGCTTGGAACATACTTTGAAGCTGTCTCCTTGATCTATACAACACAGTCGATACTGTGTAGTTAATAGGGTCGACCTTGCCTTCTAACACAAAGGGTTCTAACTTACCTATCTCCTGCGATCTAGTCAGAATCCAGTGGGCTTCTTCTTTAGTATCTGGACACCCCACGATAATCGCTTCTCCGTCATCTTTGTGGAATGCTTCCATCGACTTGGGTATCCGATCATGTTCGTTATAAGAGATAACCCAGTTTCCTGCATTCACGATCTTCCGCTTCGATCGATAGTTCCTCATTAATCTTATCTCATAAGTGTTGTATATCTTAGGGAAGTTCTTAATGTAGCTTGGATCTGAACCTCTAAATGCATAAATCGATTGGTCATCATCACCCACTATGATCAATTTTGAAGCACTTGATGGAGGACATATAAGCCTGACCGTTTCCATTTGCAGCGGATTGATATCTTGGAACTCATCAATGAAAATGTAGTCATACCTGCTTTGTACAAACTCTCTTGCTTCTGGATATTGATTCAAAGCATCGTATAAGTTAATTAAGAAGTCATCATACACCACGATTTCGTTATCTTTTCTTATCTGATTCAGCTCATTAAACATTAAATCGAACCGGATGCTAACAGGTATAGCCTCTTTATCATCGATAACGCTGTCAAAATGCTTCTCAATATACTCGGTCATTTGATCTAACAAGAACCCCATATTAGTCCAGAAACTTATACGTTCAAAAATCGTCTTCTCATTGTGCTTATCAAACTTAAACAGTCTATATTTATTAATCAGCTTACGCAACTCTCTTTTGTACACAAATTTACCTTCATCAGCATTTCCTCCTTGAATCCCAATTGATGCATAAGCAGGATTTTGCCTTTTCAACTGATTAAACAAACTCATAAAAGTCCCATGAAAAGTACCCACATTGACCTTAGAGTTTTCTACTCCAAGGAAAAGATTAACCCGTCCTTCCATTTCTTCTTTAGCCTTGCGAGTAAATGTCATCATGCAAATCCGATTGGGATTGACTTTTTTCATTTGGATAAGATACGCAACCTTTGCGCAGATGGTTTCTGTCTTTCCACTTCCAGCTCCAGCAATAATCTGCAGATGTTTCTCCATATCATATCGAATCGCTTCAACTTGATTTTCGTTGAAGGGATTTTTCTTAATCTTTTCAATAACTTCAAAAAAGTTACAATCCCAATCCGTAGCTTTCACAGAGTAGCCTGATTGAGGGGACTCTAGCACCCGACCAAACCTGTTCTCATAAAATAAAAGTGCATGCTCCAAAGTTTTGAGTTTACTTTTAACTTCTTTTGTTTCCTCTTGAAGAATTCCAACCTCATTTTTCGCATCAGTATAATCAGAGAATAACACTGAATACTCTTCGTTCAGCTTCTCAAGTTCCTGCATTTTATTATTATATACTTGACTTAGCTTTTTGTATTTTTCTTCAAGTTGACTATAGTTCTTCTTCAAACTATTGATTAGATTATACTCCGCGGCGCGTTCTTCAAATGTCTTGTTAAGTTCAGATCGGATTCTATTACGTTCAAAATCCAATTGTTTCAGTTGCATTGAAAGGTGATCTATCTTATTCAATAATTTATCTTTTCCTGTTATTCTATCTATCAAACTATTCAATTTATTAGTTCCTCCGTCATATATGCTAACCATATTATACCACTGCCCTGTATAAGCGGAAATCAAATACCCCAAATTATTCATGGTGCTTATATACACTTTCTACAATAAAAAGAACAGTAGGATTTGGCTCAAGTAAGGATGAGTCTATCTACTGTTCTTTCCTGAAAATTGTTCAATGTTAATTCAATCAGGTAACATTTCTAATAGGTTTTGGGTACTCCCTCTTATGCCAGCTTTACAAATCATTCATTCGTCTCAATAATAAACTGAACATACATTCCTGAAAAAGTTTTCACGTCCAATACCCCAGATTATCAAAACATCCACCAAGGTTCAGGTGGATGTCATATTCCTTCTGTTCACTTTAAGTGTTATCGATAATTGTTTGTTGATCTTCAAGTCGCTCTATCTCACTTACAGCTACTTGGAATGAATTTCTCATTTGTTCTAGGTACTCGTACAGCTCATTCGCTGAATCTTCAGCTGCTACTGCCAAATCGTAATATTTTTCTGCAGCACTATCGACGGCATCTTGAGAGGCATCATTCATGTCTTCGTTATGAACCATCTGCTCAGATAGTATATCGGTAGCATATTCCACAGAATCAAAATCTGCAAGCTCATAAATTGGGGTGTCATATTCACAAAGAGCACGGATTGCATTAATCGTATCTACATTGATTAGGTCTGCTACATGTTCCAAACCTGCAACTTTACGAAATTCGTTATCCAATTCATCTTCAATCTCATCAAGCACCTCTACCAATCCTTCTAAGTCTATCTTTCTCAAAAAAGGATCGTGAATGTTGTAGACCACTTGATCTTCAATTTGATGACCTACAAAGGTGAACAACCCGTCACGTATAACCGAAGCTGCTCCTTCCATCCTTGACAGGAGGAAAGAAAAGAGAATCTTTTTATCATCTAATATGCTACCGAAGTAGGGGATGCCTTCATCAATTAAAATGGGAACAAGGTTTTTACTGATGACTCTAACCAAATCCTTGCCACGGACAAGAAAGCCGGTTTCCCTGCTTTGTTTGCTCTCTTCGGAATAGTTAGCTGAGCCAATATAAGCGATATTTTCCGTCATAATCACTTTGGAATGGTTACTAAAATTGAAAGATGTAGCTAAGTTATCGATGTTTGAAGGATCAAAACGTTGAGTGTAGCGATCAATACTTTCTGATGCGCGTTTCCGTGGGGCGCCCCCATTGTACTTCTCATATCGGTTAGGGATATTCGTAATAATACGAACCTCGGCATGGACAGTCGTATCTTTAAGTGCACGAATGAGATCCTTACGACGCGCTGATATGTTATATGTTGTTACGAATATAGATTCTGCATTAGGGAAATCATCAAGTACTTCTTGAAAGTTGTATTCCCCCTTTGAAGTGACGATATCTATTTGACCTGGGATTAAAGGGATTATCGTAGTTTTACTCACTTATATTCCAACTCCTTTTTTAAGAGGAATCCCTTTGAAGTCCTCTTAAGACTTTTCATCCTCAATTTTAACAATTGCAATTCGCATGTGCCTATTGTCAGGGTTAACATGTAAATGAACGTTTGAGTCTGGAGCTCTTACCCCAGCTATAGAAATAACCTTAACCTGATATGAATAATCAAATCATCTAAACCATCGCCATATATTAAGCGGTAAAACATAATGCTTCCCCGAATCGGTTCTTCGCTACATGAATGAGCTATGCCCATCCTTTTTAAGATCATTCGTGTGCCATTCGGCTTTGCACTTAATATCGCCCCCTTTTCTATAGCGGGAGCCGTTTGGACTCCCTGTAAAGTCTACGAATGGATTACTGTGTTCAAGCAGATCCTTTAATTTATAGGCAAGCCGCTTTGAGCTTTTTCACCAAGCAGTATACTCTTCTCTTACACGAAACACTCTTTATCTAAATAGCTTCTATTGATTTTAATAGTAAATATTCCCCAATTTCTATAGAACCCCCTCCTTCCATTCTACGATATTCTACAATAGAAAAACTGCATGAATTATAGTACGGTTTTTCTACTTAACTACAATAACAATCAAGTGAGTCTACTTTAATCAAATACAATGTATTTTCTGAAGCATGTGGACTAGTATAATATTTGTGCACACCGCACAAAAGCTTACCATCGTTTCTTAACAATAAATATTCCAAAACAAACATCTGCGGTAATTGATGAAGAATTTCAGCATCAAATTGATTACAAACGATAAAATTCTTTTCTCCAGTACCGATGAATTTAGAAAACTATCGTCGGGAATCATCCTCTCAGATAGTAAACTGCCATGACACACTCAACACGCTACATGTAGATTTTAGTAACACTACATGCAAAGTGAACCAATATCATGCGTTAAGTGATTAAACAACATTTCATAATAATGATTATCCTTCGATTGTTATTGAACGCAAAAAACCGCAGACTTCTCCCTTTATGGGCTTTCCTGCGATGCTTCAGCTTAAAAATATTTTCTTGCCTATAACATACCCTAACCGCAAACTAAGGACAAGATAAATGACTTACTATCCTAAATTACCCTTAACAATACTAAAATTCGTCTGGCTTTCAAAGATCTCTAAATTACTTAGAATAACGTATTACATTCTGCTTAAATTGACTCCTTGCTTCTTGAATGCTTGACACTGATTCTGCTCGATTAATTATGTCGATTGTTTCCTTGCCTATGAAGACAATCATCATAGCTTCAATATCGAAGAGGATTTTCTTGAGATCACTCTCTGAAATAATGAGCATTGCTGCCGCTGCTCGAAAGTCTTGATTATTTGAGAGATAACTATTCAAACATTGCTTGTACTCTGGTGTCAAGTAATTTATAAACTCCCTATTTAAGAATGAACTAATATTCTTCAATACAATAATTCTCACGCTTAGAACCCATTTGAAGTTTGAGTCAGTAATACATTTACTATGCAATTTTACGTTGCGAATAAGGCTCCGCTCAAGTTTATTTAACAATTTCAATATTCTCATCCTTTCTTAATTGTTAATGTATTTTCCAATGCCCATACCCCATCAAAACCAATCTTATAAATCTATAAAATTTATGAGTCAGTAACTGCTAAATGTGACCTAACCCATTTTGAATGAAATCATATGGCTACTAGCTATATTGTTTGTCTGCTAGAATGTGCTGAATAGATATTTATACTTGGCAATTTAAAGACCTAAATATCAGTTATAAAAGAAAACGGCACTATAGACACTCGTTTAACGAGTCCTATAGTGCCGTTTTTAGTTTGGGGTACTCCCTTATAATCAGCTACTTTTCTCGGAATAACAGTTTAGTTGAATAATATTCATGGAGGGATACAATACTCCCTAAAACAACAATTAAAAGGATGCAGCACTACATTAAAAAGCTTGTGTATTTCAAATACGCTAAACGGCTGCCGGTTTCAAATAAAGAAGTAGACCCATACACATGTGATTTACCCCACTTATAATAATCATGAAATTATTACCGATTTGATAGAAAATAATGTAAGCGGTAGCCTAATACTGTCCGTTCCACAAATCCTTAAAGAAAATATTTTGATTAAACAACATACTAACTAAATCATAGATTCAGTCTTCAAAGATTTATCTACCAAATATCCAAATCCTTGCCCCCAAACTTTAAGTACTACGAACGTCACTAGCCGTTCTAAATTACCTTCCATCATAAAACTCAAAACCAATATCGAGCCAGCATTTTCGTAAGGATCACCTTTACTTCTTAACTTGTGTTTTAGAATAAAAAAGGAAAGAATATACCCCTGAGGGAAATGATAACTCACAATTTTCACGATTATTCCTGCAACATATTCACTCGCTCATGCAAAGTAAAATTTATCATTTCATTTTTGTGTGGTTCCTGTTTACTATGATAGAAATCAATATATATTGAAACTTCCAGAACTAAAGACGGTAACACGTACGTCCCTATGTAGTATCCCACGTGTCGGAGACTCAAAATGTAACAGCATCCTGAGTTCATTACCTGATTATTGTAATTGTTTGCTGGTTACTTTAGTCTCGTGTCAGAAAATGATGAAACCCAAATAAAAATTAAAAGCACATTGCCATGAGAACCCCTTACCCTTTCTAATAAATAAAAAGCCTTCCTCGTGAGAGAAAGGCTTAGTAGATTGATACCCCTTAAAACGAAATGCCACTCGTCGGTTGGGACATGATGTAAGAGTTAGAAAGTGGCACTACTATACTTCGACGTTAACTGCCGTTTTAGAAGGTTCTTCCTCCGAACCAAGTAACACAAGAGATACATACAAATAAACCAATAACATAACCATTAACTGACCTACACCTAAATTGTCCACATACCCTACAGCAAATCGAAAACCTACCCCTACTAGTATCAGACCATAAAGTATGTTTAAACCTAAGACACTGGCACAAATACCAACCCATGTGACTTTAGTGAAATTTGCTTGCCCTCCTGTATCTTTACTTTTCTTAGGCATTACCCTAAACCTGAGCTTATATAAAATCATGACAATAACACTACTCAAGGCAAGCCAGCACACACTTTCAATAATATAATCCAATTGGAGTACCCAGAAATACAACAAACCTAACAAAACCCCCGCAACAGCACTGTACGCCCAGTTTAAAAAGATGTAACATAGATATACCGTGTTTACCCCTACAGCCAGCAACATAAGCGAAACGTAAAAGTGGGTTTCTTGAAATAAAATATCTAAGTACGAAATCATGGATGGTGAACCTCCTCTATGCGTTTGCATATGACTATTAGTAAGAAAATCAGAAAACCAATCAAAAATATGTACCTAATTGTGGTCATCTTAGCTACTGGTGTACTGTTTCATGAACTAGGACATGTCATCGGAATCGCGTTGTCTAAGATTATCTTAAGAACAAAAGTAAAAACCCATACGTACATCCAACTAGGGAAAGAAACAATTATCTACGAATCAAAGTACCTGAAATTATCACAACATCGTGTTTACACTGGAAAAACAGTATCCGACTTTTACCCCTTGTTGCTTGATGTTGAAAACGAAAAGGTACGAAACGCTATTATACGGTTCAATGCATTGTCTGGTGTACTCTTCTCCCTCCTTTGTCTGTCCTTATTAACCTACTTTCTAACTAAAAAGTTTCCATTGAATGACCCCTTATTGCTTTTAGAACAAGTTATACCCCTATGCATATCCGCACTGTTTCCAACGGTATGGTTATTCTCTGAGATTGCAAATTTTGCGTTCCGCCAATCTGATTTAAAAACTTTTCTAAACCCAGAATCCTTTCTTAATAACTTAAAATAAGGTTCAGTGTCTAAACAGCAAAACAAGGTATCTCACGTATGAGATACCTTGTTTTTGATTAAATTACCTTAAAACGAAATTCCACTCGTCGGTTGGGACATGACGTACTCCGTACTCTTCGATAGGTTGGTTTTAATCGTGGTGTCCGTACCAATCTTGGTGAACGATGAACCAACTACCTTGTACCAGTTACTACCTAACTTGACGTAAGGATCGGCATGATTGTTGCCTGCCAATATCATGTTGGAGATACCTTGTGTATCAAATAGAGCAGAATAAACCTGAGCTTGGCTGTCACAGTCATTTATCGCACGTATGAGCGCATCGTAAGCCGAGGCGGGTGCACCTGTCAACGGATCAGATATACCTTGAACAAGTTCAATAGCTATCTCACCGATGTTAAATGCCTTGATCATATCGGATTTTTTCACTCCATCTTTCACCATGTAGTAAAGAACATTATCCGCTGCAACCAACCCCATGTAGTTTGGGTCGCCTCTGTTTAAATCAGTGTGTCTCGCACCGTTTAGGTACATCATGAATTGCTCATTGTAAGGCGTGTCAAACTTTGTAGTGCTTATATTCTTTACAGCCTCGGTTACGATAGACATTACCTTATCGTATTCAGCTTGAGAGTTTGACCTGTAATCGTGCTTTCCGTATAATACCTTGATGCCGTTTACTACCGTCCCAGATCCAGAACCCGAATCGCTACCCCCTGATGATTCGCCGCCAGCAGCTTGCTCCGCTGATACGATTACCACCGTGTTGGTTGCTGCCGACCATGATACCTTAGCGTTCAATGCCTCACTTACGAAGCGTAATGGTACCATCGTGTTGCCGTTTATCGTGGTCGCTGGCGCGGCTAGCTGCACCACCTTGCCGTTTACCGTGGCTGTCGTTTTGCCGAGCGTTAATACTATCTTGATGTCGCCCTTTGTGGCTGTAACCGTCTTTGTTGCTTGATTCCAGTCTACCTTGGCGCCTAGCTTGGTGAAAATCGCGCGCATCGGTACGAACGTGTTGCCCTCCGATACTACCGCCGATTGCGGGAACGTCTGCTTGATACCGTCAATGGTGACGGTGACGTTTTTGTAGTTCTGATTGACCGAAAGCTTCGAACCCTCAGAACCTGCGGCAGCTGCTACCCCAGAGGATAGAAGCAAACTCCCAGCTACTACTGCGCTGACTAAAAGATGCATAGATCCTACTCGACAGTCCCCTCTCTGAATGCAAGTTTGCTTAGCTCCTATTTCCTTCTTCAATTTAGTATTCATCAACATCATTCCTTTCCTTATGAATTATGTTTTTTCTCCCCGTGCATGTCCCTAACTTTTATTTCTCGCTGTAACAAAAAAATCGGCATACTACTATCAATCAACAAGATGAACAGATAAGCACCAACACTGGCTACCACACTCAAACTATTCAATCGACTTTTGTAAATCATTTACTTTTAGTGTCATATCAGTCATGTTATCTGTATTCTAAACGATTCAGAATGATTTTAAAAGGAGTTTTTTGCTCTTGAATAATCATTCTCTTTCAATTAGACAGGTTATCGGTAGAATCCTTAGATTTATGCGAGATAAGAAAAATTTAAGCCAAGAAGATCTTGCTGGGCTTCTACAAGCCGACCGCGCTTATATTTCAAGGATTGAATCCGGCAAAAATGAGCCTTCGGTTACCAAGATTTTCGAGATTTGCGAAGCACTTGAGATTAAGCCTTCGGACTTCTTTCGCATGGTCGAAATTGAAGTCACTTCCCTTCGTAACTCTGCTAATAAAGAGGAATCCTAGCAATTTCATCAAAAGTATATCTTAACCATCAAGTCATTTCAGTAGATTCCGTACGACATCTAAACAAGAACGATCAGCTTTTTACCATGAATTTTTGAATATTATTTGATTCACAACTGATATACATCCTTAGACCTATATTGCCGATAGATTAACTATACTGATATCGGAGGATGAATTGTGGATCTTCTTATTGAATTTGGACTGAGATGCAAAGAGCTGCGCATGCGTTCCGGCATGACACAAGAGATGTTAGCACATCGTTCTGGAATTGACCGAAGCTTTATCAGCACTTTAGAGAGCAAAGGGCGCAATATAAATTTAGCTAATATTATTAATATAGCGAATGGACTCGGTGTATCATTGGAATACTTTTTCTCAAATGAACGTTTTCCAACCACACAAATCTATCAGCGAAAAGACTTTACTGAACCTTTTAAAAATCGTTTTCAATATCATCTCGACCCTGATACTAAGGTGCTTGCTTTCACCCTTAAAGGACTCGTTACACCAGAGGAAGTCGAGACTGTTGATAAGACGATTACAGGGATCTGCCGCCATTTCAATAAAAATGAAGTGACTCTTTTAGTTGATCATCGTGACATGTTAGCCTCTGATGGACACCCCGCCGTGTACTCTCCTGATGTGGCTGAGAAAGCGGTTGTCTTTCAACAAAACTTGTTAAAGGTTACGAATAAAGCTGCTGTTCTGTGCAATTCGAAATTCATGGTTCAAAATTTGAACCATGTGACGAAGGAAAGCGGAATTTTTAATCAATCTTTCCACTTGTTTGGAAAAGACACCGCTATGGTGCAACAAGCATACGAGCTTCTTGGCATTCATGGTAACGAGTTGGTCAAGATAAAATAATTAGCATAATTCCAAGTAGCTCGAATTTTTCTTTACGAGCCGCTCCACGATGGAGTTCATCGGTGCTCACCATTCCAGCTCTTTTCGCTGCTTCTTAATTTAGCAATTAAAGTATCTCGCGAGGAACGCGAGCTCTCCATTCCCTCTCTAATCTCGGTGCGGTGATAAGGCAGATCCCTTGCGCTATGATTCAACGCCAACTTAATGTACCTTCTAGCAATGGAGAACAGTCGCCTAGCTGTCTCATCGTCTAATCTAAACCCCACCATTGTGCATGAGTCACTCTATATACCACCATGTAATACTATTAAGTTATGTTACTATCACAGATTAGATTTAACCTGCAGTATTTAACCTTCTTTTCCATCGTCCGTATTGTTACTGGGCTTAGTCTCTTCATTAACAAAAGATGGCTGCAGTTTCTAGTGGTTTCATATCAATATGATGATATTGATATGCCTCTTGAATCCCCTTATAATACACGGGATCGGGTGAGCCTTTTGCATTTTCATGATCAGTCATGATATATACCAAAGATTGAACCTCATTTTCAAATGGTTCCAAACCCGCTTCAAGAGATACCAGCTTTACATTAATCATTTCTTTGCGATACAGCCCTGTCGAAACACTTTCATATCGGTCCAAATATTGTTCATCCTGTGCTGAAATACTCCAGAGCACAACAGGTACTTTCTGCCCTTGAGCCTCTTTAATGTTAGCAAAGTATCTAAACTCGAGTTCATAATCCATGATATACCCCACACCGACAATATATGCATCCCTTGCACGAGACCTCATTTGACTAACGTTCATATTAGAGCCGTAAGCTGCATAATACATTCTAGCGATCATTTGAATCATCCTTTGTTATTTTGATGGTTTAGTTTAGCTTGAAATTACGTAGAAAGTACAGTATTAAAAAATGACGTTTATACTCATTTAAGCGGGGTCATTTGCCCTTTTGTCAACGATCACGCCAAGCGCTATTTCCTTTTAAATATTTCAGCAGATGATGACGCATCATTTTGAATTCATCAGATATGGCACCAAGTCGAAGAAGAAATACTCTAAAAGCATATTTTTCGTTCTCATTCTTAGGAATCGTCTTTCTTGCTGTAGCTTTTTCTTGCCGTAACGCTAGAGCAGATATTAAGAGGGATAATTGAATATATGCTTTTACAACATCATAATCTAAACTACTATTAAACAATCGGTATTCTATCGTCTTAAATCTACCTGAAAGTAAATTATGTAAATTCAATATCCTATAGCGAGTATCATTGTAACGATCATAGCGTCTTGATGCGAGTCGGTTATTTCCTATGTACCAAACATTTGCGAACTCTTCCAAGGTAGATGGTTTTTCCCTGTTTAATTGCTCAATAAAATCCTTCTCTAAATCCATACAATAATCTTTTCGATCCCAATAGACTGCTACTGCCTTTCGAAGTAAAGACTGTTTCGAGTAAATAATATTACATAACGTACGGAGATTGTTAACTGTAAAGTCTTCAGCATCAACATGAATATGAATGGCACAGCTTTTATTCGGTGCAATCCCTTCTTCACGGAAATCTTGAAGAATCCCCTCAATTAGTGGAAGATCATTATAAGATAATTTTGGACTCACAAGTTCGCATTGGTAATCATCAGAAGCTACCTCCAGTACGCCTTGAACCATCATTTGAGGTTCAATGGACGCATCCTTAACTACTTTCCATTTACGGTTTAATCGATCCTTTATTATATAAGAATCAAGCCCCCAACCTCCAATTTGTTCTGCTGGTGCAACATTAAAATAATCAGCCATAATATTAGCTGCCGTTACTCTTCGTGTACAAGTAAACTCAATCTCAATACCAAAAGCCAGTTCCCGAAAATCCACTTTCATGAAGGAGCCTCCCCACCAATATCGGATATTAGTTGTAAATAGGCTCCATTTTTCTTTGCGAAATTTAGACTTGTTTGGGAGGAGATCAAAAACTTGTTGAGGTTTACGCAAAAGATGTGAGATTTGTGGGTTAAGTAAGACAAGTGGGATCTGTCTTAGGACTTGTAAGAATCTAGCTCACCCTGTATATCAGAATAAGTCAGGTACTCTTCATACTGAACGTATTCCATAGAGTTGAACTTTTTGAGGAGATACAAATGTCTTTATCCTGCATTAAATAATTAGGTAGTAGAGGTTGACAAAACGAAGCCTTGCCGAAATTGTATACGTGCCAATTCAAATTCCCCTCTGTATGCATGACAATTAAAAGCTTTTGTCCGTTTGATATCTTATTAACACACTATATTGCACAATTCGGGTCAACGCATGATTTTTGAAAGTTAGCAAACATTCCTCGAAGAAGCCAGAGGAGAAT
Organism: Paenibacillus sp. J31R34; assembly: GCF_059383715.1. Lineage (NCBI taxonomy): Bacteria > Bacillati > Bacillota > Bacilli > Caryophanales > Paenibacillaceae > Paenibacillus > Paenibacillus sp. J31R34. The sequence continues at coordinate 3,423 of NZ_JBXENU010000023.1, read as the reverse complement.
ACCCCAATCCCTGCAACTTACCGCTACTACTTAGATACCAATACTCTTTAACAGGATCATACAGCATACAGTCCAGGCGAATTGAACAAAATACCAATTAAAATACATATGAAAGATTTTTCATTAGTGCTAGATTCATTGGGAGACCACGTTGCTGCTCCTTACTTTTTGTTTGTTAGAGTAAACAAGCAATCATAGTGCATTGCCGGAAGTAAACCAGAAACAACGTAGTAAGCCATTATCACCCAACGCTAATCTTCAAATACAGAATCGATTCACTCGAGAAACTGCCCTGAATTCATTTTGCCTCCAAAGATTCCTTCCAACAATTGCTGTTCCATAATGAATGGAAGGCGATACTTGTTCTGCATCTTCAGTCTCATCACTCTCCCGTCTCATTAACTTCATCCTTTTAATTTTCAGGGGCATCATTAAAACAATTCTTTCTTGTTCGGATCTCCAAAATTTGCTTTACAATATTCTCGTTTGTAAGTATAGATCCGTATTCCCCTACTCGTAATGAACCGCCAAACAATTTCAAGATGAAGTGTCTATCAATTTCGTAGTTTTCAAAGTAACTGGCAGCTGAAGGTATATCAGACCCTTGAAAATAGCTTTTTAAAGTAGAATTACTTTCCATTAACTGCTGTAACTTTTGCGGTGAATGAAACAGAATGAAGAGGATATGAGCTACTCTCTCCAGATTCAGTTGACCAATCTCATGGCGAATACTTTTTTTTGTTAGACTTAATAGAAACAAAATTTCGTTCTTACATTCATGTAAATCCGTAAACAATTCAAAACGGGGTTGAGGTAGAAAAGCTTCAATACCCGTCAAAAAAAGCGGCATCTTTGGATTAGGAAGAACACTTGATCGAAAACTTCTAAGAGCTTCTTCGGCGAACCCCTCTCCAATAAGTTTCAAAGTCCCGGTTCCTACGGCTTTTTCAAGTTTTTTAGATTCTCTTGATACCATAACCTCAATCGCATTAAGACTAGCTCCAAATTTTTGGGCAGTTCTTAAAGTATCAAAGTTATTTTGAAGATAGAAGTCAAATCGCTCTTTCGTTTTCTTACTTTTTATATACTCTAGCCCTTTTACATACATAACCAATTCCAATAATGCTTCTAACTGGCTTTGCAATTGAGTTCGCTCATTAGAAAATACACTTATACGAGTTAATTGATCTCTGACATCACGAACAGCAATAACTAGCTTTTTAGGGAAAATCATATTATTTCACCCTTTCTCTTAATTTAATAATTCAATAAAATAGCATCGAAATTTTTAACAATTCGCTTAATTGCACAGTCTAGTTCCTCTACTAAACTAGCTTCTACAATTAAACGAATGTAATAAGTACCAATCCATACCTACGGCTTTTTATCAAAGCGATCATTAACTGAATAATTTGTTTCCTCAACTCAAACAACCGTTCGGACAGGTTTAAACCTGATGATTGAGATCCTATAGACGATTCAATGCTTGCATTAAAGTTTAATCAGCGCGCATTGGCTATACCTCCTGTTCTGGTAAGAATAATTCTGTGCAGTTTGCGGGAAATCTTAAAAAATGAGAGTACTAGCAGAATTATTTCTAAAGTGTTACCCCAGATTCAAAAACTTACATTTTGAAATGGTCTAGGGGATGCTTCCAGCTATTTTTTCAAAAAAATACAATGAAAGCCCACTTTACAACAAAATTCAGAGCTGAATAAAGACCAGCCGACCGTTTTGTCAGTATTCTGAAACTAATTATGTAAGTAATATTAATTTCACTTCAAGCATATGTTCAAAAATAGTATACATCTTCCCTTTATCCCGTTTTGTTTGGTGACAGCTAGATATTTAAGTCCCATTTACCCTACCTTTAGCTAACCAATTAACGTATTTACTAGTTTTGTGCGAAATAAGATAGAATTAACGTTTGGCAAAAATTCTTCTGAGCGCTACATGCCTGATAAAAAGGATCTTCGGTGTCACTAAGAGTGTTCAGTTAGAGTCCATCCCCGTTGGAACCCTTTCAAATAAAATACAATGAAATCTACAAATGCTGCCGATTTCCATAAACCATTTGTTGCAATAGAGCACATTGTAGAATCAAGACATTGCCTCTTCTATTTGCCAATCTGATCAATTTGATATACTTGCTTTTCAAAACAAATTCGAAAACAATGAAGCTTTTACACCTACTTTTATAAAAAAGGTATGGCTTATTATAAAGTATCGTTCGCTTCTTATAAATTGATGCCTGAAAATTATAATAATAGGATGCTTATTTATAAAGACAAACCAGTTTGTTATAAAAAATCTATCCATTTTTATAAGCTGAAGTATTATTTTTATAATTAGGTAGAACTCGGGTATACTTCACGTAATAACCACTCTCCTTATTTTGTCGAGTAAATTTTTGAGAACAACTAGACTTCTGAACTAACAAACAATATTAGAAACGAAGCACGTAACGCCCTGTGTGCCATCGTGTTAAGAGATACATATGGAGCTAGGGGGCTGACAGCGGAAAGCCTTACTAGCGACTAAAATGGGCAATTTTGAAAGGTAAGCATTAGATGGGGATGACGGGGGAATTGGGTGTGATTACCAGATGTAGTTGAAGGGCAATGCTGCAGGAAAGCTATATTTAGTTTTAAGAAATAAGTGTGCTTCTACATGCTCATAGTGACATTTTGTTGTTACTGAAGCGTGCCTTATACTTCGGACAGACTGTTCTTAAGGCATACTTCCTGGGCTATAGGCGGTATCGCAGAAAAAGCCCTCTAGTATATCTCAACAGAAGGCGTAATAGAACCTTAGATTTCTATAATCTTTTATCCGAATGAATATACATGTCAATCTAACTTTCCGTTGATGTGTACCCCATGCTTCCTTTTTTCAAGACCAACAATTAACTCATTAACCCTTGAGACAGCTCTTCATACTTTTTAATAATGTTATCTACTTCCCAGCTTCGACTCATGACCTCTACTCTTAAGCTTCCAAAGACATACTTAATTTGATAAATCGCGATTTCAACAGGCTCACTACGTTCTGCAAAATGAGAAGCGATTTCAATAAACATCTCCTCAATGAGTTCAAGAAGCGGCACATTAAAATTCCAAGGCAATGGGTCAACGAAAAAACCTTCAGATTGCTCCTCGACAGACAGTACTGGCACAACAGGCACAGCCCACTTAAATCTTGCATACAGAGACAATTCGCTTAATCTTGCCATTCAGCTATTCCTCCAAGATAAATAGGATAATTAAAATGTTTGTCATCATACCTTGGAAAGAACATCTTTGGCAAGAGAAAGGGGCTGTCCCAAAAGCATGAAGTTCGCTGGAGAGATAGCCCCCTTTCAACCCAAATACTTGAAAACATGAAAAAATAGCCGTACAGGGTGTCTATTCCTGTACGGCTATT
>NZ_JBXENU010000022.1:0-47242 GCF_059383715.1 Paenibacillus sp. J31R34 | reverse complement strand
TGGTAGCTCATGGCTGATTCTCCTGTGTAGGGGTAGTGTGGTAACTTCATTCTACACACGAATCGGTCATGGGTCATTTTTATGTGTCGCACTTCATATTACAATCCGTCAACAATAAAAATATAGCTACGATGAAAAGTGTTATTTTAATTGTTTTATTCAAAATTGCTCCCCCTACTACTTTTTTTGTACTGTTGTACAAAGTACCGTAATCCGACTTCCTCCACATGTTTTCTCTTACAAATCACCCTTCTTTTCAAAGGGAATAAGTATACAAAAGCAATTTAATATAAATTTTACCTTTTTTAGAACTCAAAAGAAATAGAACTATCGAATCAATTCAATTATCAAAATTGTATGCTTTCAATACTTACAGTCAGTTCTACGGTTTTTTCTTAGTGTAAAGAGCGTGCGCATTTAAACTTGCGTAAATTGTACCTTGAGTCAGCTATTTAGCTACCGGCTTTATAATATTTTCAGCTCATATGTCTGTTCTTAGCTGCAATCCATGCATATTTTATTGGATATTTTACAAAGCTATAGTGTGGACAACATGACCTAATCGAGAGGGGGAAAAAGTACACTTGGCTAAGCACACAGACACAAGCTGGAAAGAGGATCATCCAAGCACTTTGCTCAGTAACTCTGTCCAAAAGGCAAATCATGCGGTGAAGCAAGCGATGTCTTATCCGGAAGAGCAAACAACTCAGCAAGCATACGATTCAATAGCACATGCAGAAAATGCGCTAGATAATGCAGAGCAACATCACGAACACATGGACACCGTCCAGCAAAATAAAGAGCAGCTAGAGCTTTTGGAGCATCAATTGGACGAACTACAAGAAAATAGGAAAGATCGGTAATCATAAGAATAAAAATAACCTCCTTACGTTGTACATAACGAAGGGAGGTTATTTTTATTGCACACTCTGACCAATAAGCAAGTTAACTTGAGGGCGTCAAACCCATCCGCTAACTTGACAACCTACTACAAATTGTAGTAGGTTTTAGTTACTACATCATGTAGTAACTAAGCTCGTTATGGACGCATAACGAAGTAAAGAGGTGTTCACAGTGAACCAGATCCAAAAGTTGTCGGATACGGAATTAGAGCTAATGGAGGTGATTTGGGAGTGCACCCCGCCAGTCACATCTACTGAGCTTCTAAGCTTGTTTGCTCTAAAAGGAAAGGAATGGAAGGCACAGACCATTTCTACTTTCCTCTCGCGCCTAGTCGAGAAAGGGGCGCTGACTACTACAAGGCATGGACGGATCAATAAATACGAGCCGCTTATTTCGGCCGAGGATTACAGGCTAATAGGGACGCAGCACGTCTTGGATGGCTTATATCAAGGCTCCGTAAAGAATATGGTTTCGGCTTTGTACGATGGTGATAAGCTATCCGACGAAGATATCGCGGAACTTAAAAAATGGCTGTCGGAAAAGTAGGTGCTGCATATGAATAACCTTTTTGCATTGATGTCCAGCCTAACCGTAGCTGGAACTGTCGTTGTCACATTTATTTGGTTAACACAGCACCTATCCACCGCGATTTGGCCTACAAAGTGGCGGTACGTCATTAACAAAATGGCGGTAGGCTTGTATTTATTACCCGTCGTTCTTATCATTCAGTGGATTTCGCGAATGGTTCCATTCCGTACGCCAAACGATCCCAGCATGAATGAATCTGCTTCGGGCGTACAGCATGCCCAGCCCGGAGCATTATTGAGCTTCAAGCCTGAGCCGCTCTTTCCAGAATGGACAATTTCAACAAATGCGGCTTTTTTTGTAATAGCCATATGGGCAATCGGAGTTGTAGCTTTTGCAGCCTGGCAGACGTATTGTTACCGTAGATTTTTAAAGCAGCTGGCAAATACGAGCACAGCCGTCCCATTAAACAGCGAGGCGGTTAACCAGCTTTACCTGATGAAGCAGGCTCTTGGAATTAAAAGCAAAGTCCGGCTTGCTTATAGCTCCTCTATTCAGAGTCCCATTCTTGTTGGTCTTTGGAAGCCTGTCATTTATCTCCCTATGGAGAGTACCACAAACGTAGACATGAGCATGATCATCCGTCATGAGCTGATTCATCTGAAACGCAAAGATTTATGGGTTAAAGTGTTTATGCTAGGAGCCAGCGCCCTGCATTGGTTTAACCCTTTTGTTCATTTTCTTCGTAAGGACATTCATACATGGAGCGAGCTATCCTGCGATGAAGAAGTGGTCAAAGGCATGTCCCAGGCCGAGCGCATACGTTACGGGCAAACGATTTTAAACGTAATTTCAGAATCAAGAAATATCCCTGTACAGCTTGGCGCCTCTTTATCCGGTGATGGAAAACAATTAAAAAGGAGATTATCCCTGATGCTAAATGTTAAGAACCTGAGCAAGAAAACCATTTTTCTATCTGTTTCAACCGTATTTGCGGTAGCTTTAATCAATACATCCGCTGCGGTATGGGCATCAGGCAACACGCCCCAGGTAGCTGAGGCTAAAGCGGCCAGCGAGAAAAATCAAACGGCCAACTCATCAGCGGAACCCATTCCGGTGCCTTCCACCGCTCCGTCTGATGCAGCTAGTGATATTCAACCGGGCGTCACGGAACCTGTTCCGGTGCCTTCCACAGATCCGTCTGAGTCGGCTAGTGATATTCAACCGAGCGTAACAGAAGCCGTTCCCGCGCCTTCCACAGATCCGTCTGAGTCGGCTAGTGATATTCAACCGAGCGTAACAGAAGCCGTTCCCGTGCCTTCCACAGATCCGTCTGAGTCGGCTAGTGATATTCAACCGAGCGTAACAGAAGCCGTTCCCGTGCCTTCCACAGATCCAGCTGAGGCAGAAGTTAAATAGTCATTATTTAGTCGTATGCTTATTGTGAAGGGACCGTCCCAATAGTGATTAATTCTGTGGTGTACATCCCCAATGAGCTAGACAGGAATCGTTTCATGAAGAAAGCGCAGGTCCTTGGGCAGAATTAACCCAAGACCTGCGCTTTTGGCCTCTTAGAGGCTCTCTTAAGTTAATCGTGAACAAGATACAGCCCCTCCTCCCCCTCTAGACTAAGAAAAAGCTTCCCCCAAAGGAGGAAGCCTATTCAATGATTCAGGTTTTACTTGTCGAGCGCCTCGACTACCGTGTCAATGCCATAGCTCTGGCCAATCGGGCCGTAGCCCATGCCTAGCGCACCGTTGAACCCATACACTTGACCGCTTTCGACAGCTTTCAGCTTCTTCCATACCTCGCTCTTCTCCCACTCGTCTGAGACAGCAGCCATTGAAGGATTATTATAGTTAAAATAACCGAGGAACAGATGGTCCGGATTCAGCTCGGCCAGTCCTTCCAGCGACATCTCTACGCCTTGCTCCATAACGGAGTCATTCGGTGCCTTAAGGTCGAGTCCCTTCTCGTAATATGGCGTCAACGTTTTTGTTCCACCCAAGTAGGCTACCTTATCCCGGATTTGCAGAAATGCCACGTTGCCTTCTACATCGGCCAGCTTTTCCTTGGCGTCCTTGATTTTGTTCTCGAATCCAGCGATGAAATCAGTCGCTACATCCTCTTGACCCAAAATTTCGCCAAACTTCGTGACGAGCGCCGGCCAGTTGGTCCACACGTCGGTCTGAGCCTCGTCGACGACAACCGTCGTCGCAATTTTCTCCAGTTGATCGGTTACTTCGGCGTTAATTGCGTTCCCGGCGATAATGAGATCTGGCGCATACTCCAGCAGACTCTCCATGTTAACCGTCGTGTTCTCGCCTACAACTACTAATTCGTCAATCTTGTCTACATAAGGCTTGTAGTTGTCCGATTCCAGCGAGGAGCTCTCCTTCGTAAACGGCAATGCGAGTCCCACGTTCTTCAGATCGAAGAGCAGAATTGATTCTATGTAGCCCCAGTGAACCACCGCGATGCGCTCTGGCTGCTTCTCAATGACAATGCTTCCGTTGGCGGCCTCGATGGTGCGCGGAAATGCCGCTGACTTTTCCTGCTCGCTGACGGCACTCGGTGATGGGCTTGGTGAAGGGCTTGGTGCCCCTCCATTATTCGATCCCGCATGGCCAGAGCAAGCACTCAAGAACAAAATCAGGCTCAGCAATCCAACGATTACGGGATAACTTGTTTTTCTCGAATTCCAATACATGACTAACATCCTCTTTTCTGTTACCTTTACCGATAACAATTCTCATTCACTATTAAAACAGTACCATCATAAGCACTGGATGAGAATGGAGAGATTCCCGCTCAAGGGATGGACGATTTCCACGGCAGGCATTTCGCGTCAGCGTTCAAGCTCCCTGCTGCTCAGTACAACCTGGCTGGGGGCGATTCCTTTATATTTTTTAAACAATCTGCTGAAATAATACGGGTCTACGTATCCAACGCTGCGAGCAACGGCGGATACTGAGAATTGCTTTGTCTGCAGCCACTCCTGCGCTTTGTTCATCCGGTAGTGAATCAGGTAGTCGATGGGTCCCATCCCCGTATACTTAGTGAATAGATGCGAGAAATACTTGGACTTCAGCTTGTATCGCTCGGCTAGCGCCGCAAGCGTAATGGGCTCCATGAAATGCGCTTGGATATACAGGATAGCATCCTCAATTACCGGATAGCTTTCCTTATTCTGGCCATGCCGCTCCGATTGCAATAGGTTGGCAATGACCTGATAGAAGATCGACTTCTTCTCCAGCAAGTTCATGAAATCGGGGGAGGAATCTGCCTCAATCAGTGCGTCAACGAGCCGAAGAAGATCGGGCGAAAGCGCAGCCTCCAGCACGGCAATATCCTGGGGCTGTCTCGCTGGTGCTGCTCCAGCCGTACTCCCATTCAACTCGATAAATTCGTTAGCTTTGACATGGATAGAATCAATGGGTAAATAATGAGCCAAACAATACCGAAATCCTTGTTCACCGGAGAGAATCTCAAGCTGCCTGCCCACGCCACCGATCAGTACCTTGCCCGGTACTAGGAGGTAGCGCTCTTTGTCATCGAATATAAACTCCGCTTCCCCATCCAGCGCAATAATGACAGCACACTTTGTCGTCGGCTTGTCCACATGACCACCGTAAATCCGGTTCGCTTCAAGCCGCGTTCGGTACACACCGTACAGCCTAAGCGGCGTATCAGCAAAATATTGAGCCAACTCCTCGTAAGCGTAACCCACTGTTGGCAACCTCCCAGCTTATTCAATCATCCGTTTTATCTCATCTACAATTAGACGAGGCTCTGTGTACATAATCATGTGCCCGGAATGCGGAGCCTCAATCAAACGGCCTCTCGCTAATGCAGCGACCGTCTGTCGATGGGCTTCATGAAGCGCAGGCCGAAACTTTTGCTCCATACGAGACATTTGAGTGCCAGAGATGACGGACACCTCTATGGCCTCCAACTTAAGCGGATGCTCCCTAAGCGCTCTTAAGTCCTCAAGGAACGGCGCTCCTTCAGCTAACATCGTTCTAGCTGCCTGCAGAGTGAAGTCCTCCTTGTAGTGTTCCTTATATACATCCTTAGGTAGGAGCCTGCCAGGCCTGCTCCCCATTAGCCGATACAGACCCGTTCTTGCAAGAAGCGGAATCAGCTTATTCATTCTCGCGTAATGCTTCACTGTCGATTGTTCAAAATATAGCCCACAATGCTCGTCCGATGGATCGACCAGAACAAGCCCATGTATGTGTGCTGGATTCATCGCAGCTGCCGTGCGAATGATCGGTCCGCCCCAGCTATGCCCGACGAGGATAAATGGGCCTGTTCCCAAATGGTTCAACAAGCAAGCCAGATCTTCCGTTATTCTAGCCAGCGTCCTTGGCGCCCCGTCCGGCTGGCTCCTTCCGGTGCCCGCGCGGTCGTAGACGACGGCTCGCGCATATTTTGCAACTAGCGGCTGTACAAGCCCCCAAGTGGAGCGGGACAAGCCCATGCCTGATTCGAATACGACGGTAAATTCGCCTGCTCCGTTCTCCATATAATGCAGCTGGCGCCCGTCCGTGGTCTGAATATAATGGCTGTCTCCAAACGTGTGAGTTCTCGTGTCTAGCATTGTCTTTTTCCGCCCATCAATTAAGAATGATTATCAATCATATTTTACGCGAAGGGAGAAGAATGAACAAGCGCCGTTGCTGATGCTTCCGGCACCCAGACCGCTTTTGCAGGACTTGCATACGTAAGAAACATCAGCTAAATAATTTGGGCTACGCTTTTTATCTTTACCTAACACTTCCCCTCTATGATCAATTCAAACCCCATTTTTCGACATCGAATCAACGAAAGGCTTCAGCATTCCCTAATCAATACTGATAAATTGTTAGTTTATGTAAGATAAATTATCTTAGGAGTGACGTCATGAGAAGATTACGGAATTTATCCTTGCTGAGTTAAGGAAGATATTATTTTCTCAACCTATGCCCACAACCGTATGATTTCGATTTTGATGGCCAGCTTTGCGATGCTTATGATCGGTTTGCTTGTGACGCTCCTTCTCCGCTATATTGTGCTGCGCCACATTCATGCGCTAGTCGGGAAGCTGCAAATAATGGCAGAAGGCGACTTAACGCAAAAGCTGGAAGTGAAATCCGGCGACGAGTTTGAACAATTAGCGCAGCATTTCAATGTAATGACGGACAAGCTGGGAGACATGTTCCAGATGGTTTCCGATTTGACAATGTCTATCGGCGCGACGTCAGAGCAATTGACGGCGAGTGCGGAGCAAACGGCCGACGGCAGCACCCGTATCCTCCAAGCTGTCAACCAGATGGGGCAAGCGCAGCTTGCCGTGACTGATACGGAGCGCGCGATTGGGCGGCTTAGCCAGCGGTCAGAAGAGATTGGCAACATAATCGGCATCATCACAAGCATCAGTTCGCAAACGAACCTGCTCGCACTGAATGCCTCCATCGAGGCTGCCCGTGTCGGTGAACAAGGAAAGGGGTTCGCTGTCGTTGCCTCAGAGGTGCGCAAGCTTGCCGAACAGACGCAGTATGCGGCTGAACAGGTCAGAGGACTGATTGAATACCATTCACCCGAAGTGAAAGCACTTTTTTTCCAGCAGAAAAACCCACCTTTAGGCTGAAGCAGCCCAGGTGGGTTTTATGGCTCCCATGCACCATCGCTTCTTTATTGTACAGTGACACAAACTTTACCTCTTGCTGAATCCTTATTTTATAAGGATTTTTTATTATTTAGTGAATCTTTGTGTCGCATATTTGTGACACAAAGATTCACCCTTTCGAGGATAATGACACAAAGTTTATCCATATAGAGGAGTTTGTAATATTTCGAGCGGCGAAAATACTATTCGAGTATATTACGTTCGTGATATGCATAAGCCTAAGTAGGACGTGTTTGTTGCTTACTTGTCAAAAGAAAATAAAGTATGTTCTTAGTGCTTAGCTTAAGATAAGTCTCCTGTAAAGGAACCAGGAACGTGAGCGGCAGTCAACCCTAAGGCACAGTTCGCTCCTTTAACCTAGTCTATTGCACAATGTAACGAACTCCTTTCCCGATTTTTGATCGCTTCCTTGTTTAAGACTTGAAAATATCGGCTCACAGGTGGCTCAAGCTGCTGAAGACATGAGGGATTTTACTAAGCAGCGTCCAAATATCGTTCACGACATTCCATTTTGAGCCCTTTTCTGTTATAATTTTGTAATACCGTGAGGAGGGGAAAGTAATTGAACAAAAACAGGCTATTTTTGTGGAGCTGTATTTTTCCGCTTTCTTCAATTTTTTGGAGCCAACTTTATCAAGATGGGTATCGATTATTTAAATTGGGGTTTCCATTTAATTTTATTACGTATCATGGTTTAGAGGCTCCCGCTTACAACATTCTCATTTTTAAAAATTTCTTTACTTTAACTTCATTTAGATTAGATATTTATATATTATGTGTGTTAGCCACCTACTTTTGCCTCACTTTATTAACTAAAATGATGAACCGAACCAAATCACACTCTACATGATTTACATTAGATATTGGTAACTAAAAAAGACGATCACACCTCGAAATCGAGTTGTGATCGTCTTAACTTTTTAATCGAAACGTAAACTAGCATTCCATTCATCATTCAACGTAGCTCCAATAGGTATGTTGTTCCAAGTAATACCTAATAGATAATAACCCAACGTTTTAATCTTCATTGTGTCACCAGAGTGATTTGTAGTAGTGAAACTATATGAGTGATTAGTCCCGACCCACGTATATATGTGTATACCGCCTAAGTAAGAGGTGAAATTGGAGGCACTTGTAAAGTAGGGATTTCCGTTAGCGTAAGAATAACTATAATCATAAGCAATATTACAAGTAATAGTTATTGCAGTGCCTCCCCATAACGCATTACCCGGACACCACCATGAATTCACGTGAGAATCATTATAAGTTGTAGCAGCCAGATTACTAAACGAGTTCAATTTACTTTGTGGGCTTACAGGAATAAGGATTTCCTCTTCAGCAGTTGATTTTGCAATCTGAATAGATTTTTTAAATTCTTTAAGCTGAATTTCCAATTCTTCTAAGGTATTAATTTTTAGAGATTCATTTGCTGTTGCTATAATCGAACTATCTTGAGTAACTTCAAAACCGTACTTATTAAGTAGATTAATCAGATCTTGTTCCGGATAAGCTTCTTCTTTTGCACTCACAACAGAAACACTGGAAAAAAGAAACACTAAGGAAACTACAATAGCAGCAAACTTTTTCATAACAACCTCCTAATATTTTATTGAGTCAGGAATCTGCAAAATCTATGAAGTAAACATGTAAAATTGTGACTATTTTGGGTAATATACCTCCTTGCAAATAACATACCATATGTCATCAATTTTTTAACATTTTTTTACATCGAGTTGGGGTGAATTTTTAAGGTGATGATCAGTTATAGTAATTGCAGACAGCAGCGATAGGCTTTTCCTAATCACAATGTGCTTCTATATGCTTTTATGTTACTCTTAAAAAGCCATTCGAACATAGTCAGGTGGTAGGAGGGAGGTGCTCAAAATTCTGAATAAAATAAAGAGGCTTCCTAATTGGGAAAGTGCATTGTGTTCTGAATAGGGTACACCTTCAATAACAAAGAAAGCGTACTGAGTTTAAAGCGAGTAGTTTGCAGTATAATTAAGGGATGAGAGGCTTCATTGGATTAGGCATTAACGCAGCTGCCGGCGCAATTCGCTGCCCGCCGCTTAGCTGAAACGGATAACTACTATAGCCATGCTCTGCTGGAACGCCCACTCGATCTAGCCAGCTCAAACTATTTACACCAAGGTAAGCACCGAGAAATTGAGGAATATCATTATTTCAAATCCATTAGAAACTACATAATAATCAGATAGGATGTTTAACGATTCAGACTATGTTATCTTTTAATAAACGTGGCATACACACATCATTAGGAAATTTTTGAACCAGACTTCGATTAAGTTTGACACTTTGTTTAATGACACAAAGATTATCCCTTATGAGGACAGTGACACAAAGTTTATCCCTAAGTAGGAAATGTTGGTGCAACTTTAATTTTATGCTTGAAATACGGGTGAATAATTGTGTCATTTTATCTAAAGGGGTAAAGTTGCTGTCAATATAGGGATAAACTTTGTGTCACTGGACATTTATCGAATGAGGGCTACTTCTGTGCAATCGGCAGCTCTAACAAGGCATCGACAAAAGTATCTAACGAGACTATTCGGCTTGCATAGTCATAATCATTTAGAGTGTCACCAATTGAATAAAACATAATATTCTTTTCGCGTACTGCCGGAATCGTATTCCATATGCTAACGGAAGAAAGCTTAGCTTCCAGGCCTTCTATAGTTGGATCAAAATTCGAATAGGCGATAATCCCAGCTTCGGCCAAGTATTGATCAATAACCTCTAATGAAATGGGCGAATAATAGCCCTCCGATTTCGGATTCCCTCTGTTAAAAAACTCTTTTTCAATGCTTTCAGGCGCATGCATCCCTAGATCCTCGTAGATAATTCCCCTCGTTTTATCACCTTGCAATCCTGGGGTACCGTCCTCCACTCCTTGCAAAAACGCAATTTTCTTATCATAAAGGCCCGCATCAATAAGACGCTGCTTTGCGGCTTCGACTTTAGCCCTATATTGTGCGATCAGTTCATTGGCCCGCTCGGGCATGCCAAACACTTCACCAAAGAAATTCATCCGCTCTTCCAAAGCAGCCATTTCATTATAGAAAATGGTAGGGGCTATTTTGCTTAACTGCTCGATCGAGGAGGATGACCAGGTTGGAGAGCCAATAATAAGATCGGGTTCAAGCGCCATAATGGCTTCCAAATCATCTCCCGGAACCACTTTAACAGCTGAGACAAACTGTCCCCACTGCTGTATCCATTCTTCAGGCCGCTCCGATGGATCGCCGTATTTATCAACGCCAACCACGGTCTTGCCGAAAGGTAAAATATCGCCAACATTATTGCCTACCAAATATACAATCCGCTCGGGATCGGCAGGAACCTCAACGTCTCCATGCTCTGTTTTGACAACTCGTGTTTGTGCCACTGTCTCTGTCTCCTTCGCTTCTGCACTTGACGTTGCTTGAGCTTGCGACTGTGCCGGTGCCGAGCTTGGAGAACTTGTATTCGTTGGTGCAGCCGATGTACATGCTGATAAGAGCAGCATGAGGCTTATGGCCGCCGCTAAAAAAAGTTCCTTGCTTCTCGTCTGTCCAAACATTGATAACTCCCCGTCTCCTGTAGTTTTCGCTAGTCTGTCTAGTTCTCTCTCATTGTAGAGTTGGTGAGAATTGTTATCAATATCATTTTTGGTAAAGTTATCAATCATTTTTCTTCTATAATCGCTTGGCGTCATTTGAATATATTTTTTAAACATACGGTTCAAATTCAATTCATCTGTAAAACCGCACCCGATGGCAACCTCTTGAATCGTTACATTCGGTTTTTGCAAATAACGTTTGGCTGCCTCGAGTCTTTTCTCATTCAAATAGGTCTGTAAGCTTTTCTGTTCGCGTTTCCTAAACAATTTACTTAGAAGGCTCCTGCTAATAGGAAGCATTTCCGCCAGTCGTTCTATAGACACCGGTTCGGTATGATTTTGATCCAAGTATTGCTTAACCAGCTCCACATAATCAGGCTCAAAGTAGTGAATATGCCCTTGTTCTAGCTCCTTGTATATTTCATAGATAAGCTGATAGAGCGTAATCTTCGCATAAAAATGATTTTGTGCAGACTCCCGATTCCAGTGTTCATACATGCTCCGGCACTTCTCCATGAAAAAAACGGGATTTTCCGGCGAGAACCCATACACTTGTATAAACGGATTGATTTGCTCTAGCAAGCGATGAAGCTCTCTTTTATAAAATGGGGCCGTTTCGGATTTATACATGACCATGTACATCTCCAAGCTTGTATCGGTAGGATAAATGGATAGTTCCGTCCCTTTCCCCCCATGGAAAATACCAAATCTCCCCGCTTGATAGAAGATACGATCCAATTTAATGCTAGCCGTTCCCCCCTGGGTATAGACGAGCGTACTAGTCGGCAGCTTATAGTTTAACATCGGCTTGTCTGGATGAATCAGCTTGTAGCGAACATCTATTAATGAAATGGAAGAGCGTGACCATAGACGAACAGCCATATCAATCATTTCTTTTGTAAAATGGTTGGTCGATTCCCTATCCCCTTGCATCTGTCTTCACTCCTTGAGTAAGCGTCCTATTTGTATGGTAGTCCAAATGATTATGGTTATCAATACCAAATTAATGACTGGCAGCTAGAGCGGCTTTCTCTCCATGACGATCAAATCATTAAAAAAAGCCTCCACCGTCCCATTCGACGGTGAAGGCCTTAGTTGCTTCTGTCCTTCCTTTAGGAAGGCTTTTATAGAGTAAATAGTCTTTGCACTGGAATATTAGCGTGCAGCAGTAATTTCACCAGTACTTACTGTTTGGGTTGCTGGGGCCATATAATTGAATGCATCAGCTCCTGTAAGTGTATATTCAATCGTTATTACTTTATTGGTTCCTACAGCTGCGTCATTGTAAGTGGCTACAGCATGTACTTGTACGTCATCCCCCATAATCACATTAGTTAATGCGCCTGGTGTTACGTCTGCAATTGCAGTTCCATCATACACTTTAGAAGCTGCTATTGTTGGTGCCGTAATCGTTAATTGTTTTGCAGTAATTGTACCTGTCACTGTAATGCTGGCTGGCGGCGTATAGTTTCCTACCTCTATCGGTGGCCCCAATAGCATATACGACACGATTATCGACTTATTTGTTCCTACATTTTCATCATCATAAGCTCCAGAAGCTGCTACCGTTACGTCATCCTCCGGACAAATCCCTTCGCCTACACAGGATCCATCTCTAGAACCTGCTGCTACAGCTGCTGCTGACGTTCCATCATACACTTTGGTAGTGGTTATCAGGTCTATGATAATACCCGTATCTACACTGGATTGTACGTATACCGTGTAGTTAGTATTGCTTACAGGGGCCATATAATTCCCATGATCAGCACCAGCTATTGCATAATCCACAGTTAATGGTCTGGCATGATCTGGAGAAGATGCATCATAAACGGCTTCTGCATTCACGGTCACATTTTCGCCCGCAACAACCCCAACTAAAGAACCTGCTGCAACTACTAATGATGTATCTCCATCTTGCGTTTCTACAAGTGTAAATACCGGATCCCCGATCGTCAACTGCGCGTTTGTAATGACTCCTGTATTTACTGTATAGCTTGCAGGCGCCATATAATTGGCTGCATTTGCTCCGCCCAACGTATAAACCACGGTGATTGTTTTGCCTATACCGATTGCTGCGTCATTGTAAGTGGCTACTGCATTCACGGTTACAGTGTCGTCAGCAGCAACTCCGATTAATGAGCCCGCTGTCACAGCTGCTGATGTCGATCCATCATACATTTTTTCTGTTGTCAGCGCTGAATTCGAGACGCTTAACTGTTTGATACCAATGACTATATCTGATGAAGCAATAGATATGTTGTTCGCATGATCAACGGCATAAACGACATAAGTACCAAATGATAAACCTACTGTGCTAATCATTGAATCTGCGTTGGCTGTTATCGATTGCTTTTTGCCTAACGAGTCCGCAACAGATTGCTCCAGATCTGTAATGGTTTTCGCTGTTGTTGAAGGAACCAGATACAAATAGCCACCTTCATTGCTTCTACCCGATACGTTATCTCCAGCTGAAATTTGACCACTGGTTACATGGGATAGAGTTGGAGCAGTCGTATCCGCTCCTCCAGTCGAAGCTGAAGTCGACGCAGCTGCACTTCCCACTTTATCCAACAGTCTAATTGTGCTTTCAAAAGTCGTACCGTCCTTAGCAACGGAGCTAAACGTCACTTTTTCAATAGTGCCCGTTCCGAGAATCTTAGCTACAGCATCTAAGATAAGGCTAACTATATTGGCATCAGTGCCAAGGTTAAGCGTCGTATCTGTTGCTGTTAACGCTGTGATAAATTCCTTGATAGTGCCTTCAGGGATATCAACCTGAATTTTACTGCCTTTGACCGTTAAGGAATCAAATGTTCCTTTTAAAGTCACCTTCGAACCTGCGGATAATAACTCAGATAAAATAACCTTGCTGAAGCCAGTCCCCGTGGTACCCGATTCTTGAAGCGTGGCTGGGGAAAGAATCGCAGCTTCTCCCACTGTTGTGGAACCCTCCACGACAATACGAACAGGTCCTTTTTTCTTATCAACGATAAGAGAAGTTACGAATGTATGGTTTAGATAGATGGAATTCACGCCGCCACCCTCTACCCGGGTCACACCCTTTATCGTTACCTGATTAAGGCGTGCATCGCCTTCTTCAACGCCTTCACTAATTAATAGATTCCCGGTAATAATGATGTTCTGCAAAGTAACGCCCGTCACGCTAATGACTACATCACCTTCAATTGTCTCCGTTCCAGTTGCAGGGCCATAGGTTCCTGCTGAGCTGTAGACGGTTGCTTTGGCATTCACTGCACGGTCTAGGGTAACGACTGCCTCAGCACGCGTAATAGGTTTACTAGGCTTGAAGCTATTGTCCTTCGCATAGCCCTGCAGGATACCTTTAGCTACTGTGGCATCAACCGCCGCTTTCGCCCATGAGGCTATGGAGCCTGAATCGGTAAAGCTTGCTTCCGTACTTGATATATTCGATAGAGCTAGAAGATGATTTACAACAACTGCAACTTCTTGCCTGCTAATAGGTTTATTTACACCGATTGTTCCGTCCACATATCCCTTTATGTAGCCAGCTTTCACAGCTTTGGAAACCTCAGCATATGCCCAACTAGATGATGTTACATCACTAAAGGAAACTGGTGCTGTTTCGGTAAATCCAAATGAACGGTTAATCAAAGCGAAAAACTCTGCTCTTGATATGGTATTGTTTGGTTTAAAGCTGCCATCTTCATAACCTTTAATAAAGCCTTTGTCGATCCAAGCCGTAATTTGTCCTTCTGCCCAGGTTCCCTTGATGTCAGATTCCGAAGACTCTGTTGCACCATAAACGACATTAAACGATGAAAACAACATAACTGTAATCAATAGAGTGCTCAATAGAGTGGTCATAGGCCTTTTAGCATAGTTCATTGATAGTATTCCTCCTATATGATTACAAAGTATTACTTGTAACAACGTACCATAAAAATCGCAGTTAATATATATTATTTAGGAAGTTTCGTAACGAGCGTGCAATCGTATTCTTCCTAAATAAATCGTACAGGAATAAAGAAGGCTGACAATTCGGTGCCAAAGCACATCGAAAAGTCAGCCTTTTTATTGATTTACCTCGCTCAGTTTACCGGCACGTTATCATAATCGCCAAACCCCATCCTGTCAAGAGATCATTTGCAAATGAGCGACATAACTAGGAATCCCCCCTTATTGTGTTGAAATTGGAATGAATTTCAGAGCATGAAGGGCGAAATGGCTTTTTTCATTTTATCCGGTTTCACGTAAAATTTTCTTTAGGCTGATGGGGATATAGAGGATGTAGGGGATATGCATACAACGGACAGGAAAGGAAGAAGCGCATGAACCGAGTAGACAAAATCAGATTTATCCTTCTTTACAATAAAGCTCCTGAAGCGAACGGTTTCGGGTACATGGAGTTGAATCAGGATGGTCATATGATCGCGCTCTACAATAGCTATGGCGAGGAAATCGATATGAATGGCGGACATGAATTTGTAAGAATACGGATACTTGGAAAATTCGATGACGAGGATCGCGATAACTTCTATTCCTTGTTAGAAAGTGATGGCGTAGGATAATCTGCGTTCCAAGCTGGCGAATCCGTGTCAAGTCAAGACACTATGCAAGGACAGAACACAATGAATATTCGGGAGGTAGAAGATGAACAAACGGCTACAAGAGGCAAGCGGAATAAAAAGAGGGCCCATGTTAACCGCGCTGCTCATCGGTGCATTTGTTGCGTTTCTTAACGAAAATTTGCTGGCCAACGCGCTTCCCGGATTGATGCGGGAATTCAACGTTGCCGCCTCCACTATACAGTGGCTGTCAACAGGCTACTTGCTTGTTATTGGCGTACTGGTGCCAGTGACCGCATTACTGCAGCAATGGTTCACCACTCGCCAGATGTTTATGACTGCGATGGCGTTATTTTTGGCCGGCACCTGCTTGTGTGCAGTATCCCCAGGATTCGAAATTTTGCTGATGGGCAGGATTATTCAGGCTTGCGGGACAGGATTGCTGGTTCCACTCATGATGAATACGATTCTTGCCCTTTATCCTCCAGAACGGCGGGGCTCCGCCATGGGTCTCATGGGGCTCGTCATTATGGTCGCCCCTGTCATTGGGCCGGCTTTGTCGGGACTAATCATCGATACCTTTCACTGGCGATGGCTGTTCTACATGGTCATTCCAGTCGCCCTGTTTTCAATTATTTATGCAAGCTTTTACTTGAAAAATGTTACCGAGCTGACTAGGCCAAGGGTCGATCTTTTATCCATTGTGATGTCAACCGTCGGTTTCGGCTGCGTCACCTACGGCTTCAGCCAAACCAATGTCTGGTCTGAGCCTGAGGGTTACGGCTTGCTTACCCTAGGAAGCCTCTTTTTGCTCTTGCTTGTATGGCGGCAGCTCCGGATTAAAGAGCCGTTGCTCGATCTTTCCGTATTCCGGCATCCCACTTTTTCTTTGGTTGCGGTATTGGTTGTCATCCTGATGATGGTTCTATTTGCAACAACGACATTGCTGCCGATCTATTTGCAGGATGTGATGCAGTTGACAGCCTTCGCAACAGGCTTGCTTCTGATGCCGGGTTGTATTTTAAACGGCCTGATGATGCCAGTGTCCGGGAAATTATTCGATAAATTCGGACCGCGATTTGTTATCTTGCCCGGACTATTTTTGATCGCCATATCATTGTGGCTGTTTGCCGGCATTGACAGTGATGCAACGCGAGGCACCGTTATGTTCAATCATATCCTCTTATTCTTAGGCATATCCTTTGTCGTCATGCCGGCTCAGACGGCAGGATTAAATCAGCTTCCGCGTCACCTGGTCCCCCATGGCACAACCATATACAATACGCTCCAGCAAATTGCAGGCGGTATTGGCATCGCATTATTTATCGGCATCATGTCGTCTGGGGCCAATCGTTATCTCCACCATTCGCTCGATCCCACTGCGATGCAGGAAAAGACACAAAGCATGGTTGTCGGTGTGCAAACGGTTTTTTGGATCGAATTTATTCTCGTCGTACTTGTTTTGGCACTGAGCTGGTTTATAAAAAAGCTGCCTGATCATAAAAAAGCTTAAATATAGAAGCTCTATTTTTCAAACAACCGTAGCTGTAAGCTGTACACCCTATCTCTATAGAGCCCTATAGAGCAAAATGAAAGGGCGCCCAATAGGACGCCCTTCCTTCTTGCACATCTGTTTCTACCGTATGGTAATAAATGATGTATCCGTTGTTTTATTTGAGCATTTGATATACTTGTTCGACGTCCTTATCCCCGCGCCCGGACAGATTGATGATCATAATTTGATCCTGATCCATCGTAGGCGCCAGCTTCTTCGCGTAAGCAAGCGCGTGCGAGCTCTCTAGGGCAGGAATGATTCCCTCCGTGCGGGACAGCTCTTGGAAGGCTTCCAGCACTTCCTCATTGGTGACCGTTGCATATTCAGCTCGGCCCGTCACCTTCAGGTGGCTATGCTCCGGCCCAATGCCCGGATAGTCAAGCCCCGCAGCGATCGAATAAGTTTTCTTTGGCTGACCTTCCTCGTCCAGCAGCACTAAGCACTTGAAGCCATGAATGATGCTTGGGACACCCTGAGTCAAGGATGGCGCTTGATCGGGCTCAACGCCGATTAAACGCACGGTCGGCTCGTCGATGTAGTGGGCGAATGCGCCAATCGCATTGCTGCCCCCACCTGTGCAGGCCACTACCACATCCGGCAAACGGCCTTCCTTCTCCACAATTTGCCGTTTTGATTCTTCGCTAATAATGGCCTGAAAGTGCTTGACCATCGTCGGAAACGGATGCGGACCCACTGCGGAACCGAGCAAATAAAACGTATTTTTATAATTCCGAACTAGATCGTCCAGCGCTTCATCTACCGCATCCTTCAATCGTCCTTGGCCTTTATGAACCGGAATAACAGTCGCGCCGAGAAGCTCCATTCGGAACACGTTAAGCGCCTGCCGACGCGTATCTTCAGCTCCCATATAGATGATGCATTCCATATTAAACATGGCACAGGCCGTTGCCGTAGCAACACCATGCTGTCCGGCACCCGTCTCAGCAATAATCCGCTTGGCACCCATCCGCTTTGCGAGCAGAATCTGACCGATAGCGTTGTTGATCTTATGCGCCCCGGTATGATTCAGGTCCTCGCGCTTCAAGTAAATTTTCGCTCCTCCCCATGCTTTGGTAAGCCGCTCCGCATACGTCAGCGGATTCTCGCGGCCAACATATTCGCGCAGGTAATAACGAAGCTCTTCCTTATATTCCGGATCATCTCTAAACTTGTAAAATTGCTCACTCAAATAACGCAATACTTCCTGCAATTCCGGCGGGACGAAACTGCCTCCAAACTCCCCAAAGTATCCCTCTTGCTGCACTTGTTGGTCCATAAAGTAAGCGCCTCCATTATTTAATATAGAAATTAAAATTGAAATAGAAAAGGTTATCCATACCTGATATATTACCATAAATGACCGTAAGCCTGAATGACCTTTGCTCTCACTTAAATAAAATAACGGGCTTCATTCGCACGTCAAACAGCAAGCGCCTATGCTAAAGGTGCAGAGGCAATCCGGCTACACGAGTAATGTACTTCAAACACAAACTATAATTTTTTCTTTAGGAAAAATTGTTTGATATCTTCCGGGTATTCATCATTAACGGCAAAAATCTCATAGCCCATGCGCTTATAAAATTCCGGCGATTGATACGAAAATGTGCAAGTATGAGCAAATATACACCCAACTTCTTTTCCGAGCCTCTCCGCTTCTGTCATCATGATTTTTCCATATCCTTTGTTTCTGTATTCATCGGCTATCCAAAAGACATCAATATACAAACCGTAAGACCAAGTTTCACAAAACAAGCCGCCCACGACTTTGCCAGATTCATCTTTAAGATATAGATTAATATCCTTGCCTGGCTTTTTTAGTAACCCATTTGTCGCACGAACATTGTACTCATATAGATGATTACATACCTCGTTGTAATCCGTTTCGTTAGAGTCTACAGTAATCTTGATATTGTCTAAAATTATATCTGCCATAGGTCTTCCCCCTCCGATAATAACTTAGTCAGCCATAAGATGTATCCTGAATAATCCAGCCATATCCGTACGAAAAATCCACATTTCCTCTTTCATATCTGCCGAGAGAATGACATACATCATTTCCAATAAGACATCTATCGCTGTTTGATTGCCATCACTCTTAAGCGCTTATAATCCGCGTACCATGAACCGTCATGAAATAATTCGCTGCGGGCATTGACCGCTATTTTCGAACACACGGCAGTCCGCTCCGCTTCGGACAGTGCTGTGAAGAAATTATCCGCGAAGCCTCGCAGCCAATGATTTAAGCCCTGCTCATTGTCGTTGATCTTTGTTGGCCGATCAAAGTGAGCCGCATAGGTCACACGGAAGCCCTGCTGTTCCAACAATGTGCTGTATTCGGCGATGCTCGGGAAATACCAGGGATTCAGCTTGCCCGCATCAATGCCGAAGTCCTCGTGCAGCACTTCGCCAATAGCTTGAACAATCGTTTCCACATTTCCTTTTCCGCCAAACTCGGCAACAAATCTACCGCCAGGATTTAAACTTTTCCATACACCAGCCAGTACCGAGCTCGGGTTCTTCATCCAATGCAGCGCTGCGTTGGAAAAGACAGCATCGAACGTAGAGTCTACCGTAAAATGTTCGCCATTACCAACAAAAAATTGAATTTGGGGATATTTGCGCTGCGCCTGCCCAATCATTGACTCTGACAAATCCATTCCCGTTACATGTGCACCAGCTTGACTTATTTCATACGCCAAATCGCCGGTTCCGCAGCCCAAATCAAAGATTTGTTCATTCTTGATCGGATTCAAAAGCCGAACAACATCCTTGCCCAATTCAGATACAAATCCAAGCTTGCGGTCATAATGATCAGATTGCCAAACTTGATCGGAACTCATGGAACCATCTCCCAACTTTTAGGTTAGGGATAGTATCGCATAGCACTATTTATAAGTTAAATATATAAAATCTATATGTACTATAGATTAAAACTATAATACTCCATGCTGAACTCGTATAATATAGTCATGCTCCTTTGTTAATTAACCTCATAAAATTTCATCACAGCAGGCAACTCAGCCGAAGCTTGTCACGCTCATTTAACTAAGACCAAGTTATACCCAATACTGTATAACCCCGCATTAAGCCTATGAAAAATGCAAATATCAGAGTCGCAACAAGTATTATAAAAATAGT
Source organism: Paenibacillus sp. J31R34 (assembly GCF_059383715.1). Taxonomy (NCBI): domain Bacteria; kingdom Bacillati; phylum Bacillota; class Bacilli; order Caryophanales; family Paenibacillaceae; genus Paenibacillus; species Paenibacillus sp. J31R34. Next base: position 27,284 of record NZ_JBXENU010000022.1, on the reverse strand, counting down.
TACGCTCTCAAGTATATTTTTAATCCTATTAATAAAAAACACAGCAGCGAAAAAGGCAATCATCATGAGGAGCAGCGGTGGTAATTCCTCGCGCTGCTCCGGTGATTTTCAAATTCCGCCCCTGTGCCCCTGTCTACTCTAGAAGTCCCCAAATTCCATCAGGCAGCCACAGCTTCTTTACAATCAGGCATGCAATGAGCAAGGCTGCACCTAATATAATATTTTTGGTTAATTTATTCATGGCCGTTCCTCCCTTTTATTTATCGAACCGTCTTTTTCCGTACACCAGCAAGCACATCGCCCCTGACAGAATCGTCCACATGATCAGACTAAGAAGATTTCCGCCAATTTCCGGAAGCCCCCCATTCTGAAGAAGCTCTGTTATTGCCACCACGAATTGCTGCGAGGGCAGCACATTAATGACATTCATTAGGGCAGGCATATCCAGAGTCGGAACAAATATCGGTCCAAAAATAAACAGCAGCAGCAGCGGAAGACCTACAATTGAAGATTCTGATGCCGTTCGCGCGATGAGGCCAATCACCGTACCTAATGCCATAAAAATAAGCAGCAGCAATATCGCCAATATGACCAAAAAGAACAGATTCACATCGGGCATACCGGAAATGGCCAAGCAGGCTGCAATGACAATCAAAGCAAACAGCGTCGTCGTCGCACTCTTCCCCGCAAGCACCTCCAGCTTTGAAGCAGGCGACAGCATAAGAGAACGCAAGGTGTTCTTCTCCTTCTCTTCGGCAATCATATTCGCCTGAACAAAGGCGCCAGTGATGGAAATGGCAACTAGTATAGGAACCGCAAGAAACGTCAGGTCGCTCGGATCATTTTCTTTTTGTTTAAATAAAAGGGCTAGCAGAATGGGCATTCCCGCATTTAATAAAATTTGTGGATTGCGAATCGCATCCTTCCACTCTTTTTTGACTATGGCTCTGAAGCGGCGTATGGAAAACGTCATTCCAGTCCCCTCCCCGTCAATTTCACAAAAATATCCCCGAGCGTAGGCTCATTGGAATGAATGGCCAACAGCTCATCCCTTCTTATTAGATCCCGTATGAAACCCGCTCCCAGCTCATCCTTTTGAACAATCTGCTTCCCGAGCGGCGTAGTCACGGTAATGGAATGGTCGCCATAGCGAAGTCGCAGAGCCTGCGGCGTGTCGAGAGCTGAAATTTCTCCATTGTTCAGAAAGGCGACGCGATCGCAAAGTGCTTCCGCCTCCTGCATATTGTGCGTTGTCAAAAAAATCGTCGTTCCCCGGCGGTTCATTTCGCGCAGCGTTTTCTGAATACGCTCGCTGTTCACAGGGTCCAAGGCGGATGTGGGTTCGTCAAGAAAAAGAATGTCCGGCTCATGCAAAATCGTCCTTGCCAGCGTCACCCTCTGCTTCATCCCTTTCGAGAGCCGTCCGACCAGCGTATGCTTGTCGCCGATTAAATTAACCGCATCAAGAACGGTTTCAATTTTCCGTTCCGGCACACCATATAAGCTGCAAAACAAAGCCAGATTGTCATACACGCTAAGACGCTCATAAGTGCCGCTGTTATCGGTAAGCACGCCGATTTTTCCCAGAAATTCGGAATGCCTGCTCCGTGCCGGATCAATTCCAAGCACCTTCACTCGCCCGGAGGTATAGAGAAGCTGTGAGGTAAGAATTTTCACCGTTGTCGTTTTGCCAGAGCCACTGGGACCGAGGAAGCCGAAGATTTCTCCCTGCCGCACCTGAAAGCTAATCTTGTTCAGCGCCTGCTTCTTTTTGTACCGCTTTTCGAGGTCATTAACCTCAATAATTGATTCCATGAAGATTACACCTTCCCTTGACATGAGTAGCCGAAAGCTCAATCCCAGCTTAGCTGTGAACAGAGCTGTTAACAGCTAATTCCCCATGAAAAGCTCTATTTGTACGCTGAAAGCTGCGATTTTGAGGGTGAACGGAGCAAGATTACAGCCCTACTATCGTCTTCAGCTCTTCAAATTTCCCCTTGGATAACGGAATTCTGGATTTTTTATCATCGCTTAGGACGAGACTGTAGCTGTTGCGGCTCCATACAATCAATTCCGCAATCCGGTCTAAATTGACAATGTAGGAGCGGTGACAGCGATAAAACCGGAACGTCTTGAGCTTCGCCTCCAACTCCGCCAGCGTCCACGAGCAAGCAAAGCTGCCAGCCTGCGTATACAGATGCGTGACGCCCTCGATGCTTTCAATAAAATGCACTTCACCGGGGTCCAGAAATACGTATTTGTCTTCCGATTTCACCATGAGCTTCGCCAGCCTCGGGACATGCTGCTGCTCGCCGCTTGCAGCCTCAGGCTCATTCTCCCCGGGAAAGGGCTCAGACTCATTGAATTCTGAGGCATCCTGAATCGTAATCGGGGCAAGCGAGCTTCCCGTCAGCCCATAAATACGATTAGATATCGAGAGCGCTTGCTCTAGTGTCGAGCACGTAACTAAAACCGCCTTATTCTGACGCAGCAGCTCCCCTATCACTTTCCTTACGAGCATACAGCTCTCTAGATCAAGATTTTGTTCCGGGTCCTCCCAAACGATAAGCTCCGGATCATGAAGGATGCTTCTTGCAAAACCGAGCAGCCGTTTCTCGGAATCGTTCAGCTTCGAAATTCTTTCATTGGCCTTCCCCTCTAATCCAAACTGGCTTAAAAGCTCCCCCATCCCTGTTCGTACTCCATGAAGCTCCGCCCAAAACAACAAATACTCCCGCACCTTCAACCGTTCATACAGCCCTTCATCCAAACAGCTGAATCCAACCAACCTGGCTGTCTCGGTACTGCCAAGAGAAAGCAGCTTCCCGCGATAGGAGATTTTGCAGCCGGAAAATACGCCCTCTCCTCTCACTGATCGAATGAACGTACGGCCAATATCGTGATGGCATTGTATAACTACGCATTGCCCGGATTCCAGCTCAATGACATCTGAGCCAACTCCGCTGCTTAAGGCTGTGTTCGCAGCTAAATTATTCATATATAAATTGCCTCCTGCTGAGTTGATTTTATAATAATCCAACCAATTGCTTCCTTATCTGCCATTGTACCACCGACGCACGCATTGGAGCAGCAAGCAAATATTCAGCAGCAGCTGCGGTTAGGCGGAGCTTCGTCAGTAAGTAGCTTTAGCGCTGAACGGCCGCGCAGCTGCAATAAAACAGGGCCGGCAGCCACTCGTTAGAGTTGGCTGCCGGCCCTGTTTGTGTCCACTTTTTACTAATGGATGCGGTATATATCGTTCTTCTAAACTTGTGATTTCATCAGGTGTCAATTTAACCGCCAAGGCCGAAGCCGCATCTTCGAGATGATTGATTTAAGTGGACCCGATTATTGGGGCAGTAACCTCTTCTTTTTGCAGCAGCCATGCAAGAGCCACCTGTGCGAGTGGAATTCCTCGATTAGCGGCGACCTCCGCAACTCTCTCCACGACTTTGCGATCAGCTTCTTCCGTTTTTGCAAAAAACGCCTTAGCTATCTGGTCTTTCTCGGAGCGTGGACTCGTCCAGGGGAAACCATTAGACGCAGATCCCACTTGTCCATCATGATCGTGATCTAGGACCTCTCTCTCACTGCCAAACGAAATCACTGTCGGAAGCACGCTCAAATTTTAAAGCGAACAACCAATGTTTGCAGATTTTGTGCCAAATGCGTTAGCTCTTCCGCCGACGAAGCGATTTCTTCAATGGAAGCGACCTGCTCCTCTGTTGAGGCTGAAATACTTTCTGTTCCTGCAGCGTTCCGCTCAGATACCTCGCTAACGAACTGAATGGACTGCACAACCTCGGCCGTGCTGGCGGACATTTGTTCCGAAGCGGAAGCAATCGCTTCTACCTGGGAAGTCAGATCATCAATAGCCGCATTGATGCTCAAAAAAGCTTCATCTGCTGTTTGTACGGAGCGAATGCCGTCGTCCATCTTGGCAACACCACTGTTCACACTGACGATGACCTCATCAATCTCCTGCCGGATCGCCTGTACCAGCTCCGCAATGTGCTTCGCGGAATCCCCGGACTGCTCGGCAAGCTTGCGAACCTCGCTCGCGACGATCGCAAAGCCGCGTCCGTGCTCGCCGGCACGGGCCGCTTCAATCGCAGCGTTCAGTGCTAGCAGATTCGTTTGCGTCGCGAGCCCCGTAATGGTCGATACAAATTGGCCAATAGCGACGGAATGATCGCCAAGGCGCTGTGCCGTTCCGGCGAAATTTTGAACATAATGGCTTACATCTATCATATTGGTTACAGCGCTTTGAATTTTAGCCGTACCCGTACGTACAAGCCCGGTTGCTTGCTGGGCAGACGAGGATACTTGCTGGGTGCTCGAAGTTATCAAATGAACGCCATCGGACAGCTCCTTAATTTGCTGAGCTGTATGCTGCAGACTAGCTACCTGCTTTTCAATTCCGGTTGCCGCCTCCTCCGTGATCAGAGCGACTTGCTCGGACGCCTTGGACGTTTCGCTGGCGTTTGTTGACAACTGCTCAGACGACTCCGCAAGCTGCATCGCTGTGCTGTTTACATCTCCTATGACGGCATGCAACGCCTGGGTCATCCGGTTAAAGCTACTGCTCAGCTGGCCGAGCTCGTCATTGCTGATATCGGTAAGCTCCAGCGTCAGATTGCCGTGGCTGATTTCCTCGGAAGCCGCCACCAACTGCTTCAGCGGCCGTGTAATGGAGCGGATCATATAAGTGATGATCAGTGCGCTAACTGCAAAAGCAATCGCGATGACAAGCAGCGTCTTATACCAAATCGGCTGGGCAGCCGCGCTCACTTCACTATCGTCGATAACCCCCACCAGCACCCAGCCTGTTTTTTCATTTGTCGTAATAAAAGCATGCTGCTTGCTGCCATCCGTAGACGAATAGGCGAGACTGCCTTGCTTTTGCTCGAAAATGTCCGGATATGGCGAAGCTGTCGCTTCACTGCCTGCTTTTTCATTGGGATGCACAATAAATTTATTTGATTTATCCAGCACATATACATAGCCCTTCGTCCCGATCTTGGTGGAATTCACCAAATCGCTCAACGCCTTCAGCGACAGGCTGACCGAAACAACACCGTGCCCGTCCTTGGTAGTCTGGGCGACCGAAACAACAACATTGCCCGTATTGCTGGAAATGTAGGGCGAAATAATCGTAGGCTTTCCTTTATTTTCTGAAGCGCTTATGTACCAGGGCCGCTTGCGCGGATCATAATCTGCAGGATTTACCGCACTTTTCGGAGCATTGACGTATACCCCTTGATCGGTGCCCACCGAAGCTAGTTCCACGTCGTCGTGTTTTTGTTTGTAAGCGTCCAGCACCGCCCGCACGAACGGGTCCTCATTTCCCTGGACAGGACCGATATTGCCGGCTGGCAGCTGATCAGCCAAAAAATCCACATTTTTTTCAGTAGCGCCAATCATCTGATTGATCGTTTCATTCAGCACCGCCAGCTTGCCAGATGCACTTACAAACATTTCCTCCTGCACCTTGGCGCGGGCAGTATCATAGGAAATGGCCCCTATACTCAGGCTGGGCAGCAATAAGATCATCACAAAAGCCCAAACCAGCTTGCTGCGTAATGTAAGGGATTTTTTCCAAAGCCGCTTTTTGTTCATATTAACATTTCCCGCCTTCTCCAAGGTAATGTGGATACCTTCATAGTAGGGGACTTTTGGATCAGTTACAACAATATTCGACACATTTACGTGAACTTAATGAATGGTGGAACGGAACGCTGAAGGTCGTACCGTTATGTTATCATTAAGCGCCCCGCCCCTGCATTTCGGGGGCAGGTTATTGCTTTATTCCATATAAATCAATTGCTTTCTTTGAGAGTCCCAGCGCCATACTAAATTACCATTTAGCCCTAAACCGCCATACCACTCATCTATTCCCTTCACCTTTATCCAGTCCTTTAATCCCGAGACTACCTCCTCTCCAATCTCAGTTAATGCAAGATTGCCATTTTCAAAGGATGGAGCGGTTTTCTTACCCGTTATTTTTATTAGTGCATGCGGTTGTTCTGACATATTCCTTAGCCGATACCATAATTCCAAATCACCCATCCCTAGTACACTCAAGCGGTTCCCGATCTCTTTCAATAGCTTGCGTGGGGTATCCACACCATGCCGAATAAGCTCCAAAATGGTCTGCTCCACGATTCCCAGCCCATTTATGGGGGAAGGCAGGCGTGATAAGTGCAGTTCAAGCGCCGCGTGAGCGAAGGGCAGCGCCGATGTGTCTTTTTTCAAAATTTCAACATGCGATTCAATATTTGGTGATGTGTATGCTTCCCAGATTATGCTGCCCGTATCAAGCTCCTTCTGTCCGACCCTTTGCCACGTACCTGACAATGTTTCCAACTGCTTTGACGTAAGTTGACCCAATCCCCGAAACAAATCAATACCTGGGTAGTCGCCAATGCACAGCAAATTCAGCTTTGTATGACCTAGCGCCTGATTTGAAAACCAATGCAACAAATAGCTCAGCATGAGTTGGTCAAACAAATCATGCTCGAACCATAATACGATTTCATCGTATTTGTGAAAGTTCCGCAGAATCTGTTCTTGCGACTTACAATTTGCCACATAGTCATCTGCTGGAATACCTAGAGTTCTGTCCAAATATTCCACTCTGGGCGACCTCTGATGGAGCTCCCCCGTTTCCAAGAATACCGGACCTACCGGATACACTTCTCTCCAAACCAAGATATCTCCGCGAACGTTTCCCTTTCTTAACTTATCGCCGACAATATCTCCATTTACGATATGAAGCATCGATACTCCTCCTTCGTAAAGATCATTGAACATGGATACAAAGTCGGTAACAAGCAGTGACGTTCTTAGCTTATTACGGGCGTCGAACAACCGTTTTTTTAGTGCAGAGGGGGATACTTTAAGGTAACTTGATATTTCTTTTATTGAATATCCATGAAAATAAAATAATTGGACTACCAGTTTTAAATTGTCCGACAAACCCTCGATGGAATGATGAATCCTCTCCTGCCATTCCTTCCTTTCTATGATGAACTCCACATTCAATTCCTCTGCATCCATTAAGGTCGTTTCATCCATTGGCATTATAGAATGTATTTTTCGGCGGAGAATCCGCTGGCATTGCCGTTCGACTATGGTCTTGAACCATCCCGGGAAAGCATCCGCCTCTTGCAACTTAGTGAGATTGGCGAAGGCCTCCGCGAACGCTTCTTGTACCGCATCCTCCGCATGACCCCAGTCACCTAGCTTTCCATATGCCACAGAAAATGCCATGCCACTAAAATGCTGCACGATCCTCTCCCATGCGATTTGGTCGCCGAGCCGGGCTCCTTCAATCCACTGCCTCATCTATTGCACCTCCCCTGTATTCAGATTCTATATACAAAGTGCCAGTATCTTTGCAAAAGGTTACTCGTTTCTATTGATAAAATAGCAGAAACTTGCTGCTACCTGTGATACGGTTCAGCGAGACTAATCTTCAATTCAAAATGAATAGAAACTGACAAAAAAGTATTCCAACCTTATAATTGTTCAATATATCCTATAGCAGAACTGATCAGGAGGATGGCATGCAATTTGAACCAGTGTATGATGATGGGGAATTATTTCTACCAAAGATTGAATTAAATATGACATCGAACCAGTCGATTAGCATTATAACGGACTTGAAGCGAAAGCAGCTTTTAATGAATCAATTAGTGAATCATTCCCTATATTATTTATTTCGGGCTCAGCAAAACGAGTATATGCGTTTAACGGTGGAAGAGCTACTCACTTTTCTAATCAAAATAACGGGGAGGAATGACCGTGCCGCTTCGTTATTGGATTATTTCGCTTTAAAAGAAGAACGAAAGGTAAAAATCAAGGATCTAAGCTCATCGAAAAGGATGTATGTGACACTGCTGCGTGTCTTTTTTGCCCATCAGCCTACACTTGTGCTGGAGGAACCCTATTTTTACTTGGAGGAACAAGATCGTCGTCATTTCAAACGAATTTTGGATGACCTTTCGAAAGAAAAGCAGATTTTAATTTTAACATCGAATTTAGAGGATGCCCTTATTTCCTGCGATGAAATTTATCGATTGAACGAGCTCGGATTTCATCCATTGGATATTCGAGACTCAGAAGAGGATAAACAGGAAGTTCAGGAACAAGATAGAGACAATATAACCTTGCAGAAGATTTATACGAAAAAAAATGAAAAGGTGATTTTATTTAATCCGCCTGAAATCGATTTTATTGAAAGTATGGATGGAGCAATCCTTGTTCATGTGGGTGGAGAAAATTATCACTGTGCTTTGACGCTAACCGAGCTTGAGCAGAGATTGTTAAATTTCGGATTTTTCAGGTGCCATCGATCCTACATCGTTAATCTGCAAAAAGTAAGAGAGATTATTACTTGGACGAAAAATAGCTACAGCCTGCGATTAAATACAGGTAAAGATGCGGTGGTTCCATTATCCCGTTCAAAATTACAGGAATTAAAAGCACTTCTTAACCTTTAATTTCAGGGTACTGTGAGACCAATCGGGTATTCGATGGTACCGTTCAGGCGATAACAGCTACATTTCGGCAGTTTTTGATGGCTGGAAGCCTGCATTCTTTATATAGTTAGGCCATCAACGCTAAAGGAAGTGGTGTGCGTGGCTGTTATCCAAGTCGAGCGTATTCAGAAGAAATTTGGAAATAGGGATGCATTGGCAAATGTGTCCTTTTCAGTTCCGAAAGGAGAAATTTTTGGTTTTCTGGGTCCGAGCGGTTCAGGTAAGACGACATTAATAAAGCTTTTAACGGCGCAGTTAAATCCGACAAGCGGACAAGCGAGTGTATTTAACGAGCCCGCGAAGATGATGCAGCATTCTGCACAGAAGATGCGTTTTGGCATTTTGACAGATAACAGTGGTCTATATGAGAGATTAACGATAGAAGAAAATCTGGAGCTGTATCGTAAGTTATATGATCTTCCTAAATCGTCGATTGATAAGGTGCTGCAATTTGTAAACTTAAGCGGAGAGCGCAAAAAGAAAGTCAATCAATTATCGAAAGGGATGCGCCAGCGTGTCCTGTTGGCATGCGCGATTATCCACGAGCCGGAATTATTATTTTTGGATGAGCCTACTTCGGCTTTAGATCCGGTGAACACAGCACATATTTATAAAGGATTACGTTATTTAAATGAGAATGGAGCGACGATTTTTTTAACGACCCATGATATGGCTGAGGCGGAGTTGCTATGCAGCCGTGTAGCGATTTTGTATAAAGGACAAATCCAAACGATCGGCTCGCCAAAGGAGCTTAAAAAACAACATCGTGAAAACGTCGTTTGTGTTGAATTACTAAATGGGGAAGCCTATGAGCTGCCAATCGATGAGGGAACGGCCGATCAAATAGCCGATTGGATGAAACAAGGTTTAATTGATCGATTAGAAACGAAAGAGCCAAGTCTAGGTGATATATTCATTAAAATGACAGGAAGTGAGTTGTTATGAATATCTCATTAAAACGCGCGCAAGCGATATTTGTGAAGGATTATAAAGAGTTTTCACGCAATTATGCGCTCTCCATTATGTTGATTTTCCCAATTATCCTGGCACTTCTTCTTCGAGCTGCCGACGCCAGCTCGTCTTTGCCTGGGTCTTTCGCTACAGTTCTTAATCTTTCGTTTGTGTTCCTAACATGTTTCGCACAAGCATGCTTGATTGCGGAAGAAAAGGAGCGTAACACTTTACGTTCATTAATGATGACTCCGGCTACGACCATGGATGTTTTAATCGGTAAAAGTAGCTTAGTCATTGTCATATCTGCTGTTGTTCTGGCTATTGCTACGTATCTATTTGGCTATGAGTCAGCTAGTATATGGGCGTCTGTGGCAGCAATCCTTCTTTCGATTATTTTATACACAGCAGTCGGGACGATATGTGGTTTATTCTCCAAGACGTTGCTTGATGCGTCATTATCTATAATTCCTGTGACGATCGTATTCTCTGGGGCACCATGGGGAGCGTTTATTGTGGATGAGTATCCAGTCTTCAAAGTGCTGGATTACATGCCCAGTAGCCAGCTTGTTCATTTGCTAGGTTTACCCCCTACAGACTTTACGACGGGAGAGTTATTAAAACCCCTCCTTATTATTTTGGCATGGACGGTTGTATTAACGATTGTATCTGTTGCTTTGTACCAACGACGGTTAAAGGATGAGTAGGAAAAAATGACAAAAGAGCGGCCGCGCCAGCCACTATAGAATCACGTATTTCTATCGAGGAGGGATCAAATTTCGATGAATTTAGCCGTCAAGCTGCTGCAAGAATTTAAACACCGCGATACCCGGAATCAGCTGAAAGGCTATCGGGACAAGGCTGCGCTCATCAGGGGACGTGAATTGGAAGCTTGGGACGATCAGCAGCTGCAAGCGGAATCCCTCCGTCTGAAAAAGGCAGCAAAATCGGGTACGCCTTTGGACGGGCTGCTTGTTGATGCCTATGCGCTAGTCTGCGAGGCAGCGAAGAGAACACTGGGATTGCAGCCCTACGATGTCCAGATCATGGCTGCCATCGCTCTGCACGAGGGATTTTTGATCGAGCAGCTTACTGGAGAAGGAAAAACGCTCTCTGCTGTTATGCCTGCTTATCTGCATGCGCTAACCAGCGAAGGCGTTCATGTGCTGACCTTTAACGATTATTTGGCAAATCGGGATGCGAATTGGATGGGCCCAATCTATCGTTTCCTCGGGTTAACGGTAAGCGCGGTTCAAGCGGGCATGAGCTTGCCCGCGAAACGGGAAGCGTACGCTGCCGATATTACCTATGTTACGGCTAAAGAGGCGGGGTTCGATTATCTGCGCGACACGATCGCTCTGGACAAAGCCGATGCTGTGCATCGTCCCTTCCACTACGTCATCATCGACGAAGCGGATTCACTGCTTCTCGACGAAGCGCGGGTGCCGCTAGTCATCGCCGGAGAGTCGGGTTCCTCCGGCAACGAAGGCATTCGTTTCGCAGAGGTGGCTCGGCAGCTCGAGCAGGATGGGCATTTCGAATTCGACGATTTCCAGCGGAACGTTTACTTGAATGAAGCAGGCTCTGCGAGAGCGGAGTCGCTGCTGGGATGCGACAATTTGTACGATAGCCATAATAGTCATTTGTTAATGTCGTTAAATTGCGCGCTGCATGCGGAATTGTTATTGAAGCGAGACGTCGATTACATCGTCCGGGACGGTAAAATCGAGCTGATCGACGAATATACCGGCCGCGTGGCGGAGAACAGGCATTTGCCGGACGGGCTGCAAGCCGCGCTTTCGGCCAAAGAAGGGCTGCAGGCGAAAGCCGGCGGAATCATTCTTGGTACAATCACCCTTCAACACTTCCTTAGCCTTTATCCAAAAATTTGCGGAATGACGGCTACCGCGCAAGCTTCCGCCATAGAATTCGAGCATATTTATGAGCTGCAGGTTGTACAAATTCCGCCGAATCAGCCAAACATACGGATTGACCATCCGCACCGGATTTATACCCATAAAGAAGCCAAACGTAAGGCGCTTGTACAAGAAATCTCGTCTGTCCATAGGACGGGTCGTCCGATTCTCATTGGTACATCAAGCGTTGAGGAGTCAGACATGCTGGCGGAGGCGCTAGCGGTTGCCGGCGTAGCTTGCCATGTTCTGAATGCGAAAAACGACGCAAAAGAAGCCGAGCTCATCGCCAAAGCAGGAGAGATCGGCGCCGTGACGGTGTCTACGAATATGGCGGGACGTGGCGTCGACATACGGCTCGGAGGCGGCAACCCCACGCAAGCAGAAGCTGTCGCCAAGCTGGGCGGGTTGTACGTGATTGGTACGCATATGCACCAAAGCGTGCGGATCGACAATCAGCTGCGCGGGCGATCCGGCCGCCAAGGCGACCCGGGAGCTTCCATATTTTTCGTAAGCTTGGAGGACGAGTTGCTGCTTAGGTTCGGCATCAATAAAGCGATACGGGGTCTTAGGCAGGACGAGACTCTCGAAGAGTCGGTGCTCTACAGCAAAATTGGCCATATTCAGCGTGTTATTATGGGCCAAAACTTCCATATCCGTCAGGAGCTGAACGGTTATTCGGACATGGTGGAGGATCAGAGGCGTATGCTATACGAGGAGCGGCTCGGAATTTTGAAAGGCGAGACGCCGATGAGCCCTTCGGAGCAGCGGGTACGGCTTTATTATATCGACAAGTTCTGGGCCGACCATCTGGCATATGTTTCTTACATTCGCGAAGGCATCCATTTGACGAGCCTTGTTAACCGCAATCCGATCGACGAATTTCATGCGCAAATCATCCAAGCCTACGAGCAAATTCCGGCTAAAATAAATAGAGAGTCGGCGAATATGCTTGCAAAGCTCGGGGGTTCGAATGATCCGGCGATGTGGGAAAAATTCGGGTTGAAAAGCCCTGCTTCCACTTGGACTTATATCATCACCGATCAGTACAAGCCATACTTGCAGAATCCCGGTACATGGACCCCAGGGACGATAATCGCTTATTGGTTGCGCAAAATTTTGAGTCCGGTATTCGGGTGGTCAAAATTTTGATGCAGCGCAGCTTTTTGAGGATGATCGCGTTGTTAAGAGCAATAGGGCCTGCCATGTAACACCGTTATGGTGGGGCGTCCCCGCCCTTTTGCTTGTTTTCGAGAATTTCACACCACGTTGGACGGAGGGTTTGCCTCCGGCTACCTCCAGATTCGACCTCGCGACCAACACCCTTTCCTTTGACTAACAGTTCCTACTGCCAAGCCTGTAGTAGACTTTCACCACCTAGTTATCACCCATGCAGGGCGCACAACTAGTATCTACTATGTCTCTCAGCTCTTATTCTTCTCCCGTCGCAACCGAATTCCCACTATCCGAGCTCCAATCGCTCCAGCTAAAGATTCTTACTCGGGCTCCATGCTACCTTCACTATGTTGAAGATAGGGCTTCGTATACCTCAAAATCATAAATTCTTGCCGCAGCGTTTTGGGTTTGGGTAGGCGTCGTAACGACCAACTTAATATATCGAGCTGGTACTACAGTAATTTTGTCTACGGTAATGCCGCTCGTATTATTAGTTACTTTCACTACCGTAGTCCAATTTGTTCCATCAGTGCTGACCAGGATTTGATAAGCCTTCGTGTTGTAGGAGTGAGTTTCCCCTCCTTCGGCTGCGTGCTTGATGACAAATTGGTTCACTTGCTTTATAGAGCCAAGATCGATCTGCAGCCAACGGTTACTTGACTTAGAACACCATTTGCTGTCATTAGCGACGTTGCCGTCCACGGCTTTAATCGCATTTTGCGAGGCGATGCACGCACTATCAGCCGTCACAGCTTTATTAAATGCCAGATTTGGGGTTCCAAATACCTGAAACTCGTAGATTCTTGCAGCAGGGTTTGTGGTTTGCGTTGGCGTCGTAACGTTCAGAATGAAGAAGAGTATTCAATATCACAGCATCTCATTTCACCTTTTTAAAGCGATGTTATTTAATAGGTAACTTCATACTCTTATCTGTCATAATCTGTTGATTTACATTTCTAAGCGCCTTGGCAAAATGCTCCTCAAGCTGCCCCACGCTCTTGTAGCTGCCGTAGGCATTCTGCGTGTTCTTCCAGAAGTAGTAGAGCGCACAGGAAATATAGCCCGCTTTCTTAAGCATGCTCTGGGCCGTGGAGCTTACTTCCACAAGATTATACGATTATGTGTGAAGGTTTTTGTTAAAATAGGGAAACTGGATGAATTCACCTAACTAAAGGAGAGGTTTCATTGTTAAGAAAAGGATTTGCACTTGTGTTCTCTATACTATTGTTTCTATCCAGTAGTATCACAGCAATAGCAGCAGAGAAAGTTAGCGGCGGAGTAGAGGGAGCAACCCCTTCCGGAATTCCGTTGGCCGATTTGGAAGCTTTTGTCGACAACTATGTAAGAGAGTACATAGGACAACAAACGGTCGGTGCGTCTGTTGTTATGGTGAAAGATGGCCAGGTGGTGCTGTCCAAGGGTTACGGCTACGCCGACGTGGAGCAGCAAATCCCTGTCTCGACGAATACGGTAATGGAGTGGGGCTCAATCAGCAAGCTTGCAGTATGGACGTCCGTGATGCAGCTGGCTGAACAAAAGAAAATTGATTTAAATGAAGATATCCGCGTTTATTTACCGGCAAATTTCCTAACCAAGCTGAAATATGATGAGCCAATAACGATGCTCAATCTGATGAACCACAATGCCGGATTCGAAGAGTATATGTTCGATATGGCCTATCAATCCCCTAAGGAAGTGCGGTCGCTGGAGGAGGGACTACAGCTTGCCCAGCCTGCACAGATTTACAGGCCTGGTAAAGCTGTGGCCTATTCAAACTATAGCAACACACTGGCTGCCTATATTGTGGAGAGGATCAGCGATCAACCTTTTCATGAATACGTTCAGCAGCATATCTTTGATCCCCTAGGCATGGAGGATTCCATTGCTTATTCTGTCATAGAGGATCGCCCGGAGCTAATGGAGCTTAAAGCTAAAGGTTATTTCTTCAAAGGAGAAGGGTCCTTTACACAGGGATTTTGGAATTATATGTCCATGTACCCTAATGGCGGCAATAACGGCACTGCGGAAGATCTCGCTAAGTTTGCAATGGCATTCCTGCCTGCAGCCGGGGAGCAATCACCGCTGTTCGAGAATCCGGAGACGCTAGGCACAATGCTAACCCAGAGTTATGCCTCAGCTGAAGAAATGCCGGGCATTGCTCATGGATTTTGGGAATATCCCGGACTGCACCGGACATTGGGACATGGCGGGAATACGATTGCTTTTGCTACCAACCTGCTGATCGTGCCTGAAGACCGGTTTGCAATTATCATTATGACCAACCAGGCCAGCGAATTTAATATTGTTCATGGTCTGGCTAAAACAATAGTGGGCACACGTGAGCAGGTGGATGCTGTCAATCTGCCGGATGCTTCTGAGATGCAAGGTGAGTTCGTGGCCGCGCGCCGCCCTGAACATGGTTTCATGAATCTATTCCCCTATCTTACGCTGATGAAGCTAAAGCCGCAGGGAGCAAATCAGCTCCATGTTTCACTTGCAGGTATGAGTGGAAGCTATAAGCAGGTTCAGCCTTACCTCTATGTAAAAGTGAGCGGCGACTCGGCGCTCGATGCCTGGCCAATGCTGCATGCCACTGTCAGCAATGGCAAGGTAGAGATAGTCTCGGTATATACGTCTGATTATTTGCCGCTGCCTGACAGTAAATCAATGCCGGTTCTGCTCTTGAGTGCTGCGTTGGCAGTGCCGGCCATCGTCTATTTCATAATTGCCCCGTTTATATGGCTGGTGCAGGCGATCTTAAACAATCTGAGATCCAGAACACGTCCTGCACCTTATGCCTTCAGCCGCAAACTAGTAATTGGCCTCACCTTAACAGGTACCAGTATTGTGACGAACAATCTGGTTCTCGCCTTGCGGATGCTCAGCAACTATGAGCGTGCCTATGCCGAGGTGTATCCGCAGATTTTAGTTAACTATGGTCTGACTGGACTGGCCGTATTGTTCCTGGCGGCACTGCTGCTATCCTGGAAGAAGAAATGGCCTGCTTCAACTACCCATGACAAGTGGTCAGCCATTCTGCTTATGACGATGATCGTTGTTCTGTTAGGACTCCTTGTATTCTGGCAATTCTACAGTTAAGCAGGCATGGTGTGCTTGGTGCTGCTCTGTGCTTAAGTGACAAGTAGGGAGTGCCCCTTCCAATGGAGACGATACGAATAGCAAGAAAAGAAGCCATTCACCCCTCATGTTGGAGATGAATGACTTCTTTTTTTGTTCTCTTCTCCCTGAATGAACAACGCTTGCAGTTTTCCAATTACGCAATCTATGAAAAAAGTTCAAAAATCATTTAATTTCATACAACGATGGACCAAGTAAACAAGCGAAATGGAAGTAGTGATGGTTTAGATGTATCTGTACAGTGAACTATAGCAGAGAACATAAGAGCATACGCTCAGTTTCGGCCTCTATGAAAATATTTTCAACGGTTACATGTTGATTCCATGTTAACTCAAAACATAAAGAATATATCGCCTAAGGCACGAAGTCCACATGGTGATGTATTATACTTTTACATACTATTTTATGCTTCTCAGCTCTTATTGTTCTCCCGGAGCCACCAGATTCCCGCTATCCGAGCTCCAAACACTCCAGCTATGGGATTCATTTCTTCGCCGGATCTCTGCCAACTTTTTTGTGAGTGCATTCTCCATATTCAGATACTCATTGCGCGCTTCAAATTCCTTGATCTGAAGCTTTAAGCAGTCCTGTTCATTGAGCTCCTCTAGCGGCTTCTTTCGGCCCCGGAGGTCCTGTACGGCCTATGCGCCACTTGCTTAATATTTACGAATCCATGCATATACCTGATAATATACACAGTATTTATATATTTATTTCTTTTAATTATAAAAATTCCCGTAATGATAGAAGTAGGGTTTTGTTTTTCTTCTGTCTACTATGATGGGAGCATATCACAAAGAAAACGGCCCAGATTTATTTCTAGTAATATGCATTTCTATTTTGAGAGGTATGCCCTCTCCTCATACAGCCTCGTCTTAGGATAACCGATGAATCGACCATACCGCATCCATATTGAGATTAATGGTAAGACCGTTAGCTTCATAATATAATCCAACTTGATCGCCTGCTTGCAACTGAACATCACCAGATAGTGTCACCGTTGCGCTCTCAAGTAGGGCTCTCATAGTTAAGACTAAAGGCATATTAACATTTAAAATAGGCAAGTTACCTTTTATTAAATCAGAGTTGGCATTTTTCTTTAAGGTGAAAATTGGGTTGACACCGCTGCTTAGGCTTACGCTGAGTGCAGCAGTTGTATTATAGTTAACAGTTGCATTTATGGCATACTTGCCGGTCTCCGGCGCCGTAAATATCCCAGTAGCAGCATTAAACGTAGGACTCGAATAATGTGGGGAAGCCACACTCCAACTTGTAAATTGCATACTACTATTTGCAGTGGTTGCACCAGCAGCCGAAAACCCTTCAGATGTATAAGAAGTCCCTGCTGGTCCAGTTGCACCAGTAGGACCCGTCTCGCCTATCGGACCCGCTGGGCCTACTGGACCTGCTGCACCTGGATCGCCTTTATCTCCCTTATCTCCCTTATCACCTTTGGCACCTGCCGTTCCTGTTGCACCCGTTGCTCCTGGATCGCCGTTGTCTCCCTTATCCCCCTTGGCGCCTGCTGCCCCACTTGCACCCGTTGCTCCCGGATCGCCTTTGTCTCCCTTATCACCCTTGGCGCCTGCTGCCCCACTTGCTCCCGTTGACCCCGTTGACCCTGTTTCTCCTTTGTCACCTTTATCGCCTTTGTCACCTTTATCGCCTTTGTCGCCTTTAGCTCCAGGCAGAGCAGGCTCCATTGCTTCATCCATTGTAATATGTAATGTTTGAAGCGTCTGATCCCACACCACCTTGCCTCCGTATAACTCCACTAGGAAACGAGCTGGAACCATCAAGCTGCCATTCACTAATTGTGCCGACTGCTCTAATGCTACCTCCGTAGTCTCCGTACCGATAGTAACGATTGCCGATGCGCGTTCAAGAACGAATAACACGGCAAACTTGTCATCAGACAGCGTCAATGTCTTGGTTTGATTGTCCCAGCGATACTTAGATTCAAACATATCCGCAGCATTTTTAACGGAAATAAGAACCTTCCCATCCTTTACGACAGGAGGAACCTTCTGTTCTATTGAACTTCCATTCACGATCAACGATATTCCAGCTGCCTGCACATATTGCACAGAGATCATCATTAAAGCTAATAATGCGATTCCTACAGTACTTACCCATTTCTTTTTCAGCAAGTTAATTTCCCCTCTCAAATATACAAGCTATAATTAATCTTAATAAATTGTACCATATTCTTATCTTTTCCCCCGTTATTTCCGTAAACCGATAGCATTATCAAGTTACATTGAAAATCATGAAACTTTTTCCTTTGTACATTCCCACCTACTTGTCAAATTCTTTTTCTCATTTTTCACACAAAAAAAGAACGGGCTATCTTTTCGATAACCTGCTCTTGTTCTTGATAGTGAACGTCCTAGATGTCTAATATGTTCTTCTAATTCTTGTGGAGTATTCAATGTAATCAGAAGGTTATCATTTAAAGCGACTTAATCAGCTCTTCCAACTCATCAACCAATACTTTTGCAAGTTCAAAATCAGTATCTTTTAAAGCCAACTCTATTTTCATTTCAACTAATCTTTTATTTTGTTCCGATACAAGATAGTCCCTATCGAAATGACTAGCATAAATCATCTGTCTAAATTTTTTAATAGTCATTTTCCTAATCGTCTTATTCTCAATAATTAAAACATAATCCATACCATTTACAACTGAATAAAAATCATGAGAAATCATCAAAATCGCACCTTTATAGCCTTCAATAGCTTTCTCCAGTGCTATTTGGGAATAGATGTCTAAGTGGCTTGTCGGTTCATCAAGAAGCAATACGTTTGCTTTACTGGCAGCAACTTTAGCCAATTGAAGCATATTTTTTTCTCCACCAGATAGAGATTCTATCTTTTGATTAACGATTTCTCCTTCAAAACCATAGTTTGCAATATACGTTCTAACTTCATCATAAGTTTTAAACCCAGCGTCGATGAATTCTTCTAGTATTGTATTAGATACCTTTAGCACTTCGCCTTGATTTTGAGATAAATAAGCCTCTTTAACATCAGCATTTATTTCAATTGATTCATGATTATTTTTAAAGATATCACGGAGTAAAGTCGTTTTCCCGGTACCGTTCGAACCAATAATGGCTACTTTATCCGTAGATTTTATCTCAAAGTTAACATTGTCTAAAAGCAATTCATCAAAGGCAACACTATAATTTTTCACATTTACAACAATGGCGTCTTCCATTTCATTATCCATACCAAAACTAATATTCGGTTGCTTAATATCAACAAATGGCGCTTTAATTCTACGTGCTTCCAATCTTTCTTGAAACTTGACTCTAGCTTTTAATGCTTTGCCTCTAGAAGCTTCTGAATTATAAGTTGCGATAGCTCTAAGATTATTAATGATATTGTCGTTTCTCTCTATTTCTTCATCCTCAGCGACTTTGAGCTCTTGCAACTCAACTTTAGTCTGAAGTAATGAGAAGGTATACTCCATATATCGCCCATCAAACTCTTGGATCTCTGTGTTTTCGAGGTGTATAACTTTGTTGAAGCAATGATTCAAAAGATATCGGTTGTGCGTAACAACTAGCAGCATTCCCTTGTGAGAATTAATAAGATTTTTAAGCGCATTTAGGTTTTCAAAGTCTAGAAATACATCTGGTTCGTCCATAATCATTAAGTCTGGACTACTAAGCATTTCCTTCATCACTTGAATGAGCTTGAATTCCCCACCGCTCAGGTCAGATACGCCAAGATCTTTAAGCTTCATAAGGTTTGCTAGATTAAGTTTTTTATTAAGGTTGCTTTCAAAATCCTCCCCGCCAATTAAATCCAATGCGTCTAAAGCTAATTGATATTTTTCTAATAAGGAATCAATATCCGATGAAGTTTCCATCTCCGTACAAATAGCTGTTATTTCATTTTGTATCTTAATAAATTCTTCCCCTATATATTCATAAACGGTTGTTTCTTTCGTTTTGTCGATTTGCGGAAATTGACTTACGAGTCCAATCTTGCAAGTCGGGTCTATTACTAACTTGCCTTCGAACAAATATCTTTCTGGATCCATTAACATATCTATTAATGTACTTTTACCATTGCCACTTGTTCCTATAAAAGCGCAATGCTGTGCCTCCTCAAGCGTAAATGATATGTTTTTATATAGTTCTTTTTGCGGAAATGAGAAGGATAAGTTATCAACTTTTATCATAGTATTTCCTTTCTCTACTACTAAATTAGTGACTATTACTAGGTGTATGGCAAGCTATAGATCTCGAGTTTACCTTTGTTAGAGTAACACTGTTAACAACCAACTTCAATCGGTTTGTATCCTATCCCTTGGTGGTCAAAGTACCATAATACTTTGAAAGTATACTAACACGCTTAGGAGAATAAAAAGAATTGGTAAAAATCACGCTATACTGACAGCCCGATTTATCCGATAAAGTAAGAAGAGCGGCATGGGGCATCCAATCCACTCATTCTGCATCAATACCACCCAAAGGAGATGTCTGCGAATGCAATACCAGTTTTGCCAACAGGTCACGATTGTGGATATGAACGATGAAATTATTTCGGAAGTGTTATTCGATCATGGGGAGTTCGAAACGGCTGCCTTGTCGATTGGGTCCTCCGTTCTGATTCAACAAGTAGGATTGAAGGAATTCAATGTCGTTTACGATAAAAGGGACGGCAAAATCGCTCGTTATCAAATCACGGATATCGAAATCGATCTCATCGCGCGACCGACGCTCACGCGAGTTTACCTCGAGCCAGTGAAGCTTATCGTCGGTCAGCATGATATCGGGATGATGCTTTAAACGAATTAACAAATTTGGGCCGCTGCCGCTCTTCAACCCACGTCCGGCGCGGTCTCCCATCTCTTATTCTTAGAGCAAGTCCAATCAACGTGCTTCCATGAGAAGGACCGCGTGCCGTCTAGGCTGCAAGCGGTCTCTTTGTTGATTTCAAGCATAAAAAATACATCGCCCCGAGCATTCAGCCCCATGGCGATGTATTCAAGATACACATACTATAAATGTCTCTCAGCTCTTACTCTTCCCCCACCGCCACCGGATTCCAAATATCCGAGCTCCAATCACTCCAGCTCCCCGCATAAAGCTTCACATTTTTAAACCCTGCCTCCTGCAGCGCAAAAAAGTTCGGCGTAGCGGTCACACCTGACCCGCAGTACACAATAATCTCATTATCCTTCGACAGCGCAGCAAAACGCTCCGCCTGCTCCTCCGGCGACTTCCACACGCCATCGACATGGCGGCTTTCCACCCAAAAATGATTAATCGCCCCCGGAATATGTCCGGCCGCCGGGTCCATCGGCTCGACTTCCCCACGATAGCGAGGCGCTTCACGCGAATCAATAATAACGATTCCGTCCTTGCCAATGCTCTCCTTCACATAAGAGCGACTTACCAGAATTTCATCCCTCAAAGCTGGCTCAAAAATAACCCCTTCCACCGCACTCGGCACTTCTGAGCTAACGGGATAATCTACTGCTTGCCAAGCAGTGAAGCCGCCTTCCAGCACATACACTTGCCCCTCATGCCCCATCCACTCCAGCAGCCAGCGCAGGCGCGAGGCCATGGCTCCACCTTGGTTATGTAAACATTTCCTTCTACACTCGTGTTGGCAAGCTGTTGATTGTTGTTTGCAATTCCAAACTATTGTTTTCCGAGCCACGGAAGGATACTGTTCTTGCTTTTTAGATTGTTCCAGCTGCTAACATCCAACCAGACTACTCCAAAATAAGAAAGATACCGTTCCGTGGCTCAACAATATTAGCTCAATAAGTGGGGTTCTGTTGCAGCACCATATTCCTTTGTGCCAACTAATCCTCCCCCACATAATTTAATCAATTATGTATTATAACAATAAGCTACAATTCAAAAGCCATTTAGACAAAACATTACATCATTTAATCTTCAATCAGACAGCAACTTTTCTGTTGTCCTTTTGTTGTCCTAAACCTCTTGAAAATGCTTTTGTGATGCAAATCACAAATTCCTTGCCGCGTGGATCACAGAACTTATAACCATATTATCTTACAATGGATTTAGTTAACAGTCAGTTCATACTTGCTATGTGAATGCCATGTGCGAGATTCATCTGGACGAGGGCTTCCTCCTGCCCAGCTCTCCAAATGAGGTTTATCAAGAATGGTGATCATTCGTTGATTAATAACAATAACCCCTGCCTTTTGCAGATCATGTAATGCTCGTGTTGCAGACTCACGACTTACACCAATCATATTGGAAAAATGCTGGTGGGTAATGCGCCAATTAATGAAGAAGCTTCCGTCCTGCAGCGGTTCACCGAAGTTCGAGTTCAAATCAAGTAACAGATTCGCCACTCTTACTCCCGTATCAAGAAAGGCGAGGTACTCTAGCTTGCGGTCTGCTTGTCCAAGGCGTTCGGCCATGATATAAAACATTTTGCGCCAAATTTCTGGGTAAATCTGCATAAGCTCTTCCAGTTCTGCTTTCCTGATTACCCAAACGGTTGAATGCTCCAGTGCAGCTACGGTTGCCAAACGATGGTGATCATAATGTAATACTTCAAGCTCACCAATCGTTTCACCTGGAAACTGATGCCCGAATACTATTTCTCGCTCTGCTTCTTCACGGTATATTTTAAAGGTTCCTGTATTGATAACATACATCTCATAGCCTGGATCTCCCTGGTAAAAGAGAACAGAGTTTTTCGCTATTTTACGCAAACTAAACTTGGCAAAAACCATATCCTTATCCTTAACCTCAATACCTTTAAAGAGAATGCTATCCAGCACAGTATCCAACCCTAATCCCTCCATAACCAGCATCATAATGCTTTCTTTATTGTAATTCTATCCCCTTTGTTCGACAACAATAAACAAAAAATAACAAAATGATACTTATAGTCCGTCGCCTTTTAAACATCTATTATAGTATAATCTTCCTATAAACCAATCGAAGTAAAAGGGTGCTTTAGATGGACATTTTAGAAGACTTCGGTCGACGTCTAAAAGAATTGCGTTTGCGATCAGGTATGTCGCAGGAGATGGTTGCTTCACGATCCGGTTTGGACAGAACGTATATTGGAGGGGTTGAACGCGGAGAACGCAATGTTTCACTAAAAAATATTGAGGTACTTTGCAATACATTAGACGTGGATATTAGCTATTTTTTCGATGATGAGCGCTTCTCTTTGCACACTGCTTTTCTGAAAAAAGAACTATCACGTCCACTGGCAGAACGATTTACCTATGAGGTTGATATACCGAGAAACCTACTTTCTTGGAAAGTCACGGGCGCTTTGCATGCCGATGAAGTAAAGGAAATCTCGTTAGAGTTAAAAGCTATATGTCTGAAGCTTGAGATGGGTAAAGTCCGCCTTTTGGTAGATAATAGCTCAATGATGTCAAAAGGCCAGCCAATTGTTTTTACGAATGAGGTGATGGAACTTTGGGAGAAGCTTCAATTTTGGTTCGTTAATCATTGTATTCAAGTCATTTGTCTATGCAACTCCAAGTTAATGAAAAATCAGATGGATCGACTTGCTAAACGAAGTGGGATTATTAATGTGCAAAAAAATTTATACTCTGAAGACAAGCAGTGGTTGGCAGAAGAAGCCCGTCTTTTATTAATGAATTTCAAATAGACAGCAAAACACACGACCTAAATCACCTTAAAACAGGAGGAAATATAATGTTAAACAAGCTTAACTTAAAATCTACAATGATTGGTATCATTACAGGGGCACTATTTTTCTCAGGAGTTTCTTACGCTGCCACCGGGTCTCTCAAAATTGTTCAAAACGGAATTGATAAGACTCCAACTGCAAGTGATTTAAAACCGGTAATTCAAAATGGAAGAGTATTGTTGCCAGTGAAAGCTGCCGCAGATCTATTAGACGTAAATGTGGCTTGGGATAATACGTCCAAAACGATTACTATTGGGGAGAAAATGAAGGGGAAAGCGGTTAAAGGGCTCGCATCCTATAGTAAAGCCATCGAGTCTGTTTCCTATCCTAACAAAGTGACGATTAACAACAAAGTTTATAATGCCCCTAGCATCGTTTTATATAGTAATTACCGTTCTGACGATCCAGAAGGCGCTTTTAAAATCAATCTGAATAGCAAGTATAAGAAACTGACCTATTCTCTAGGTGTTGATGATAGATCTTCAAAGAGCGCAAGTACAAACTTAATTTTTAAGGATGAGAACGGTAGACTCATAGATGAACAATCTATAGGATATAACGGTCTTAACGAGGCTATATCAATAGATGTCACAAACATCGTCCAATTGGTAGTTACAACAACAGGAACAAGCTGGACTAGCAATTATACTGCTCTCATAAACCCTGTACTTGAGTAAGTCTATGAATAGCAACAACGCGAGTATGAAATATTTGGTGTTTTTAAAATATCACCTACTAATTGCATATATCCCTGTCGTCTTTGCTTCCTTACTATTTATCAATACAATTATTAGTTTAGCAAATGATTTGTATCATTTTTATGTCTTAATATATTCTGAAGATTCTAGTGTGACAGGAGCAATATTATTTCAAGTGCTCAAAAAAGTAATTAAGTACGGATTTAGTCTACTGTTTGTAGGCGGCATTATTAAAATCCTTCAAACAGGTCTGTACTTCCTGCCTTATTTGGCAACCAAGAACTCCTTGTCCTTAAAGAATGTTTTGAAAGTAGGTCTGCGTAAGCTTTTTCCTGTTTTATTCATTAGTTTTGGCACTGGCTTATTAGTTAGTACCATTAGCTCAATTCTGGCACTGATACCGTTTGTGAATGCACTTCTCTTTCTACTTGTTCCATATTTAACTGCTCTACTCAGTATAGGTTTTGATTACATATTTTCGATTAATTTATCGAGAAATCAGTCATTGTTGTCGCACGTGGATAAACATATGAGTGAGCTTTACCTTAAAGATAAAAAATTTTTGCTGTATGCTTTAGCACTGGCCTTGTCTTACTCCGTACTAGCATCTATCTTTGTCAAACCGTATATTCAACAGAAGTTAGCAATCAAAATGGATTTAGATAACTGTAAGAAGGAGCAGATGCAGTATGAGCAATAAGATAAGGGCAATAATGACTTTAGTAATGGCTATCTTCTTAGTTATGGGGCTCTTTTCATCAAACCATGCCTTGGCAGCCAAAACAACCACCTCCCCCTCCGTAACACGAGCAGAGCTTCTAAAAACAATTGCAGCTTCCTTCAAGCTAACCGGCCAAAATCATAAATCGTTGCTTATGGGAGCAGGAATCTACGTAGCCGGGGACATGGAAGGTAGTCTGAGTACAGAAGCTACTAGAGAAGATTTTGCTAAATTGGCTGTACGAGGGTTGCTTCCAGAGTATTCGGGTAAAACAGGCGATGCTGATGAGTTATTTTTCCGAGCCATCAATCTTGGATTACTCTCCAGAACAGGCACTAAGGCTGAGACTCTCTCGCCAGATGGGATCATCACCCAGGCACAACTTGACATCCTAAAGGCGCGGTTAGCCAAAATCAAGGCAGGCAATAAGTTAGCTTTTGATAAGGGTGCGAGCTCTTACGCAGAAGTTGAGTGGCACGGCCACAATATGATCACGATGTTCAACCAGAACGACTTGGTCAAGTTTCCGCATCGTCTTAGCATCAGCAAAAGTTATGATGCAGTTATCGAGAAATTTATGATCCTTGATCCAGCAGACAAGAATGAGCTCCATGCGGAATATTGGAAAGATGCAACCTTTGGTACAGGTCCTTACAGTTCAAAAGACTACGTGTACCTGTTCAAAGTGGTTGGAGAGGTCAAGGCAAGCTCCTCAGGTTTCCAAAGCACTAGAGGAAGCTTTTATCCTTACACTGAGGGTGAAGGTGGACAGGTAGATCTACATGATCGCTATTGGAAAGGCAGCATAGACGATCAAGTCCAACGCGACTATGCAGGACTCTACCAAAGCCGTCTTGGACTCTCGTTAGATAAACCGGGAACGAAGGGATACAATTACATTATCAGATACGTTCCTAAAACTTGGGTAGCTGGGCAGATCAAACGATTTGGCGCTCTCCCAGTTCATTTGGAGCGTTACGGTCAAATTTCTCCCATGTATCTTACGGAGGTGAAAGACGGATGGGCAAACGATTAATAGCCCTCCTTCTAATTCTAGCTGTTGGCGTAGGGGTCTTGCCCCCTGCGCCAACAGTAGTTTTAGGGGCTACTCAAAACATAACAGCAGCTGTGCCATTTACTTCTGGGCAAATCACTAGTCCAAACAAAACGCAATCGGTAACTACAACCCTGAATATACCAACTGGAGCTACAATAAAGTCTTACCAAGTGAGATTTCTAACTCGCTTATTTAATCAATCTAATCAATGATTAAGAAACAAACATAAATTGTTGGAATAATATCCCACATGTTTTAATGGATATATACCCCAACTAAGGAGAGTGAAAGAATTGAAGAACAAGTTTTTATTCGTATTTTTAATTGCAGCAATGTTGGTGCCAACCACACAAATCTATGCGGACACCATATTCAAAGATGTTAAATCGAATGCGTGGTATGCAGCGGCAGTCAAGTGGGCAGTAGAATCGGGAATTGTCACAGGCTATCCGGACAAGACATTCAAACCGGATGCCAAGGTAACAGAGGAAGCTTTCCTCTCAATGCTAATCCGGTCTTACACAGACATTCCGGACATGGAGAGCAGCCCTTATTGGTCTTACAAATACTATGTAGCAGCTGGGGCGCTGAATTATCCAGTAGGAGAGGATCGCACAGCTCTTATCAACCGTACTAAGGTCGCAGAGCTTGTGGCTGGAACACGGGGCAAGAATTTTTCTGGTAATGATGCCATCCAATATTTGCTCGGATCGGGCCTGGCAAAAGGCAAAACGGATTTCTCCATTGAAGGGTACAAGGGAAAGGATTACCTGACTCGCGCTGAGGCGGTAACTTTCATTAAAAACGTTAAGGATGCAGGTGGAGGTTCCACAGCTCTTCCTCGCCCAGTTAAGCCAACGCCTACAAGTGAACTCCCAGATATTCCAACAAAACCACCAGTTGACACTGGAATTGAGGTTATCGGTGATTACAACGCTATCTCCGATGCTTGGGCAAAGAAGATTCTTCCAGTTATCGATCCTAAGTATAAAGTTTATTACAATGGAGCCAACAATACCGTAGGGATCAAGGATCCAAGTGGCAACATTATTTTCGTTTACGGTGATTCCCGCATTAAGCGCGGCGATGAGGGTACAATCATCATCTCCTTCTTTAACACTCTTGATCGCAACACCTTCAAGCCAATTGAGAAGAATCTGACTCAAATCGAGGCTGCTCTCAAGGCTCTTGGCATCCCATCGGAGGGCAAAATTTCAGCTGGTGTCAAGAAAGTCCTGGCGGAAAATGGTCCAGATGAAGTGACCGTGAAGATCGGAACCACTAGCTGGAGCATCTTCTCGAGTCTGTAAAATATTCTGTGTAAACTCTCAAACCCGATTACAATAGAAGAAAGGCTGGTTTGAGAGGATGGCACCGATGGCGAGATTCAATAAGGAACAAGTGAAGGCA
>NZ_JBXENU010000021.1:0-51470 GCF_059383715.1 Paenibacillus sp. J31R34 | reverse complement strand
CAACAATTATTGCAGCAAGGACAATACGCCTTGTGGTTGCGAGTTTGCTTGAGCAAGCATCGATTGGGAAGCTTGAAGAAGAATGTTGTTCTTCGTAAGCTTAACCATTTCGCTAGCCATGTCTGTATCACGAATGCGGGATTCGGATGCAGTCAGGTTCTCAACAGTTGTACCCAAGTTGTTCGAAGTATACTCCAGACGGTTTTGAACAGCACCCAGTTTCGCGCGCTCTGTCGATACCGACTTGATAGCAGCTTCAATAGTACCTAGGCTGCTTGTGCTGGACAAACTATTGAATCCACTAGTAGCAATAGCACCAATTGCAATGGTTTGCGCGCTGTCATCCGATTGAATTGTAGCACCGCCAGTAATCGCCATACCGTTGAATTTAGTGTCAGCCATGATGCTAGTGATTTGCGAACCAAGTTCACCCAACTCAACGTCGATGTTTGCTGTATCACCGGAGCTGTAAGTATCATTAAGCTTTTGGACATTCAGCTCTTTCATACGAGTCAGCATGGAGCTTACTTCGTTCATTGCGCCCTCAGCTGTTTGTACGAAAGATACGCCGTCTTGTACGTTCTTCTGAGCTTGCTCAAGACCACGAATTTGTCCACGCATTTTTTCGGATACTGCCAGACCAGCTGCATCGTCAGCTGCACGGTTGATACGAAGACCTGAAGACAGCTTCTCCATGTTTTTGCCTGCTGCAGCGTTGTTCAAAGTCATGTTACGGTGTGTGTTCAAAGCTGTAATGTTGTGATTAATACGCATTGATAGTTCCTCCCTGAAATGGTTATTTAGTCCCACATCCTTGTGGTTAGCTGATTAAACCCTAAGGCTTGATCAACTCTATTATCTTTATCGGCATTTTTATCCAAGAGTTTATAGTGATATCAATTTTTTTTGATTTTTTTGAATTGGCTTTTCAGTTCACTTGCAGTGATGATAGATTGACCTGCCGTCACATTCATATTTTCAATAGAAACATAAAGCTCTTTCCTTAATAATTCAACGTCCTTAGGTGCTTTAATCCCTAATTTTACTGTATCCCCCACAATTTCTAATATTGTAAGTTCAATATGCTCTCCAATAAGAATAGCCTCTCCCTTTTTCCGAGCCAGTACTAACATCTCACTCTCCTCCTGTCGTCAAATCGTTTAAAAACAGTGGGTGTTGTACAGAGTATTCACTGCTTGGCAGTATATACTGCACCCCACACTGTTTAGATATATTGATGACTATAGGGGCTAAGAGATTAAGAGTAGCAGAGGCTAAATCTTCAGGCACTCTAACTATAGTAAAAACCTGCAGATCTTCTCTCTTCTCAACTTCCAGCTCTTCTTTTACCTGCTCAGACAATTCAAACTCATATTCAGGAACAAATTCAAAAGGGGATACAATAATAAATGCTAATGCCCCTTCCTCTAATGATTGCAAATACTGAAATGGACTTTCTTCCACTGTAACGATTATAAATTTCTCATATTGCTTAAATCCAGGGAGACCGGTCACAAAAGAAATGACCTGCTCTGGCTTATAATCCAGCAACCCGAATCGAGTCGTTTCTACTACCATTGCACTCACACTCCGTTTACTGTAATAAAATTAAAAAAAGCTACGGTATCAACGTTACTGATTCCATAGCTCCATTCTATCTATTCTTGAACCTTTACGCTAATCTCAAATATCACCTAGCTTAGAAAATCAACTAATGATTTACTGATTACTTTTGCACCTACAGATAAGGAAGCCTCGTAAATATTTTGCGCTGTCGTCGAATCAATCAGTACTTGCTCCAAATCTGCATCCTCAACTTTTGACTGCATATCTGTCAAACTTAGCTTAAAGTCTGCAATTCGATTTTGCATTAATTCCACACGGTTAACTTTCGCCCCAACTGCAGCCCGAGCATTTAGCATGCGATCCATACTTGCCTCAATATCTGGAATTGCATTAGAAATATCATCATAACTAGTAGTCGGCGGGGTCATCGCGGTCATCAAACGATCCATAACGGAAAAGACATTGGTCCCCGTACCAGCCGGGTCGGCGTCACCAAATACACTGTTGCCCGTTAGACTAATTCCTACCGTTACATTAGCACCTAGAGCATATTCGACACTCTCAGTATCGGTTACGATATTTTTAGCATCAAATCCAGCAGCCGAGGTATCAAACGGAATTTCATTAAACTTCTCACCATTAAAAATATACTTACCGTTAAATTTACTATTTGCAATATCAACTAGTTGACCTTTCAGCTCAACAAGCTCGCTTTGAATCGCATCCAGTGCTTCCTGTGGATTCGTTCCATTTGCGGCTTGTGTAGCAAGTTCTTTCACACGCTGCAAAACGTCGCCTGCCTGATTAATAACACTATCCGTATAGTCCAGCCAAGATAAAGCTTGATCTGTATTTTTCTCATATTGGTCATTGGAACCAAGCTCCGTACGGTAACGAAGGGAATACGTTATCCCTACCGGATTATCTGATGCCTTGTGCAGCTTCATGCCCGTAGAGGATTGGTTTTGAATATCAGCCATTTTGTTTAAATTCCGGCTAATATTACGTGTAAGTTGGGCATGCATCATGCCTTGTGTAATACGAAGTGCCATTACAGATAGCCTCCTTAAAATTAAGTGGTTAACTCATTTCTTTTTAACGTCCTACCACACCTGTATTATTAATCAGCTTATTCAGCATTTCATCAAACGTCGTCATAAAACGAGCAGCCGCACTGTAGGCATATTGGTATTTAATCATGTCGGACATTTCCTCATCCAAAGAAACGCCACTTATCGACATTCTGCTTCCATCCACCTGGGCTAGTTGAGCTTCCGCATTAGAGTTTTCCCTAGCAGCGGATTGACTCTTAACACCGAGTGCGCCAACCAAGGCACTGTAGAAATCACCTAATGTTGCTTCCTTGATACCGCCTCCTGTAGCCGTCTCGTCAAATGAAAATTTAACTTCTGTCATTTGGGACATCAAAAGAGCCAATCCATTGTTTCCTTTTATAACAGTGGTAACACCGGCACCATCTGTCGTTGTCCGCATTGAGGAAGCAATGAGATTTGAATCCGCAGCAATGTTCGAGTTGATTTCCATGCTTGCAGCTGTAAACGTAGTGTAACCTGTTTTGACTGTAAACAGTGGTTGTCCCGCAGTAGCTGGATTACCAAGCGTGTAGCCTAGCTGATGGAGCCCATTAATACCATTTACCGTCATTAATTGATCTGCCGTCGTTGGCACTGTCGTTCCTGGCAAAACAGAGCCTTTAGGAATCGTCACCTGAAATTGACCGTTTACAATTGTATTGGCAAGTGTATCCAGCTGTCCCGCAAACTCGGCTACAATATCCAGTGAAGTAAACATACCATGAACTTCCCCACCAATTAGGGCGCCGTTATTATAGGATTGTTCAAGCGCAATTGCCGTTAGCGGAGTAGTTTCTCCTCCAGTAACAAGATTCGTACCGCCCATATTAATCGTATAACCATCATCCGTATCCGTCACCGTTACATTAACCAGCTTGGATAATTTATCTGTTAAAAGATCACGCTGATCGCGAAGATCATTGGCATTATCGCCCAGCGATTCAATTTTTTTAATCTGGTCGTTTAGCGAAGCAATCGAACTCGTCATTGAATTAGCTTGCTCAGCTGAAGTTTCAATTGTCATATTAATATCTGTATCAAGATCAGACAATTGTTTGCTAAGACCATTAAATGTGTCGGCTAGTGCCTGAGTACGCTCAACCAGAATCGCTCGCGCCGTTACATTTTCAGGATCTTTGCTTAGATCAGACCATGCATTCCAAAAATCTGACAATACCGTCCGAATTCCAGTATCCGATGGCTCATTAACAAAACCCTCTAGCTTACTAAGCGCATCCATCTGAATAGAGGTTGTACCAGCTATATCCGATTGATTCCTATACTGCGCATCCAGAAAAGCATCGCGGATACGTGTAATAGATGTATACTCGACACCCGTTCCGATTTGACCTGGTGCTGTGGATTTCGTCATGCCATAGGCTTCCATTGGACGAGTTGCCACCATTGTTACTTTTTGCCGTGTATATCCTTCTGTGTTGGCGTTTGCAATGTTATGACTGAGTGTAGTCAAAGCGACCTGCTGTGTAATCAAGCTTCGCTTCGATGTCTCTAATGAATGAAAAGTTGAGGTCATCTGCTTGTCTCCTCCTTAAGCTTTACTATCAAATAATCCATTGCGCTTACTGCCTGGATATTGATTCATCGGATGCTGATAGACAAGATCCTCATTCGGGTCATCCATCATCAGGCTGATTGAGAAATCCAGAAAAGACAACGATTGATTAATTAATTGCTGATTTAAAGTACTTGCTTCCTTAAGCTGAGCCAATACCGTATTGAGCTGACCGTGCATCTCCATCAGCTGGGATTTAATGACAGGATCAGTGACGGAGCGAATCAGTTCAGCTAAAATACCGCTGCGGATTCTAAAACCGATATCTTTAAAATAACGGGAGGTCAGCTGGGTTCGCATACGCTCAAGCTCTTCTGCCTTTGAAACAAGCAGCTTCTGCTTCTGAGTGTGTACATTTAATTGCAGAACATCATTCTGAATAATCATGTCCTTCTTACTCTGTTCAATTTCCAACAGGGTTCTATAAAGCTTTAACTGCTGCTGCAGAGTATCTGCAATTAACTCAAGAGACATCTCCGTTCACCTGTCCTCATTCACTTGGATTGTTGCTGAAGTAAGGAAGCAGCTTCTCAGCCAGCTTGCCTGAATCAACGTGATACGTTCCAGATGTTATGGATTGCTTCAAGCTCTCAATTTGCTTAGCGCGTTCAGGGCTATTCGTCTGACTCGTAGAGAGCATCTCCTTCGCGGCGGCTGAGATTTGCACCTCATCCTTCTTCTGCTTCTTATTGGCATTATTCATTGCCATGTCATTCTTCTTCTGGTACTGGTTAATCGAGTGGATACGACCAGGTTCATTTATCTTCAATTTATTCACCTCATTTATTTGGACACATGCTAATAAGCCGATAACCTTTAACAGTATTATCGGCTTATTCCCCAAGAAATTTATAGTTATATCGACGATTGACAAATATTAATAAATTCTAACGATCCTTATAGCGATCTATGCCTTTGTAAATGTTCTGGTTAGCCTTCTGTGCTTCCAACTCCTCAGCCCTTCTGGCATCCTCGCTGCGCATCTTCCCAGTATCGCTAATTAAACGGGATCTACAGCTGTCACACATATTATTATCCCTTATGAACGTCCCGCAAACCTCGCACGGATAGGACATATTTGGCGCATTCATAATCGAAATTCTTCCTTCTCGAACAAACTTCGTAATCTGGCGGACGGATACTCCCGTTTCATTGGATAAATCATTTATATTTGTGCCTTTGTTTTTACGCAAATAATCGGAGCAAAGCTCATACTCTTTATCTATTTCTTTAATGCAAGCCGGACAGACGTCACGAAAGTTCTTGGAGAACAGCTTGCCGCACCGTGGACAATTATCTAAATTCATCATTAATTTCCGACCTCCCTGATCTACCTTTTGAAGATATGATTAGCTCTATTCTAGCTGAAAAAAAGGTAAAATTCACTAGTTATCTTTTAACAATCATTTTACAGGCTGTATCCCGCTAGCTTTCACTCTTTCATTTCTAAACTCTATCATCCGCAACTTCTCATCTACTTATAGGCACTATTCATAATATAAAAATAGAAAGGAGCAACATATATGAATTGGATGACTTCTACTATGGATGATCGAGTGCGAGCTGGCGTTTTACTGATCGAGCAGCCCCTTATGTCAATCAAAGAAGTTTATTTTCAACATGATGGGAAGCGATTGTTTTTGGCCTCCATTACAGAAGCAGGATTAAAGAAGTATAGGATGAACATGATTGAGGAGTGGCTTGAAGAAGTAATAATTAATCTGCCACCATACGAGGATCTCTTAAAAATAGTAGATAAAGAAGGCAAACGGGTTCAAGAACAAATGAGGGTTATCTCATGGCCAGACTAATTTCATGTGTATTAACAATCATTATTTTATGGACCTCGTACCTACCTCATTACAAGAAATTCTCAACACCTGCAACGTCTATCCATAAGGAAGAAAAGGCCTTAAACGTTCCCCCAGTTGTAACTAAGCTTGTAAAAGATTCTGCACCTACGCCTGCTAAAAGAGCAGACCGGACGACAAGTGATCTAATCGCTCATATGCTCAAAAATAAGGTAGCAGAAGCGAATGCTAAAGAATGGGCTTCTCTTATTATGACTAACAGTCAAGCTTATAAAGTTGATCCTTATATCATATTAGCAATGATTCAAGTAGAAAGCCAATATGATTCCAAGGCAGTTGGCAAGTCTAACGATACGGGACTCCTTCAGATTTTGCCCGCTACCCAAAACTATATGAAAATCGTTGGAGATTTGCGCGAGCCCGCAGTCAATATTGAAGTGGGCTCCAAATATCTCGCCTATACCCAAAAACGATTTGGGAAGGAACTAGGTATTGTAGCTTACAATCAAGGGGAAGGCAATGTCGCTAAGGGCACATATAACACTAAGTACCTCGATAAAATAAAAGAAACGCTTGAGACGATCAAGCGACATTAATAATGTTGTTACTAGGCCCTAGCTATAGGGTCTATTTTTTTATGTCCGCAACTCCTCCTTCCGATAGATCGACTATTTAAAGTATAGAGCCTTACAAATTTGGAAGCTAAATAGAAAGTTAGAGGTGAATCCATTGACGAGTCATTGTTATCAAAAGCTTCGAAAATCCGGACTCAAGGATATGCATAATATGGAGCTCATAAAAAAATGTAAGCAAGACAATGAAATTCTTGGTGAGTTTTTGAAAGAAAACCGCGATTTTATTTTCTCCATCATTAAACATTTTAAAGGCAGTATTGAAGAAATCAGACTAAAATTCCGCGTGACGGACGATGAGTTGTATCAGCATGCATGCATCGGCTTCCTTACAGCACTGCAGGATTTTGATTGCAATAGGGGAATTAAATTCACCACATTTGTCGTACGCCCTATTCTGTGGGAAATCAACCACTTATTATATAGCGATTCGCAGTCTGTTCGTTTAAGTCGTGGTGCGGTCGAGCTCATAAAAAAAATGGGGGAAATTGAGCATACATTAGGACATAGGCCTAATGAAGAAACAATGGCCAAGCTTTTAGAAATTTCCGTAGAGCGATATAGAGAGATTGCTACGTTTAGTGACGATCTGGAGCATTATGATGGTATTGCTAATTTCGATATTGCAGAAACATCCGAGCTCAACCTTGAGCAAAAGGTAACCGATCGCGTCTATGTACAGCAGCTATTAAACGATCCCATATTCACGGAGTTTGAGAAAACGGTCATGATTTTAATTATGAAGGAGGCAAGCTATTCGCAAATTGCTGATCAACTAGGCGTATATCCCATGACCATCAATCGCACGCTGACACGCATTCGCACAAAAATTCAGCAGCAAGAAAATAACGCTCCGGCCAGCCAATCGAAGGCCACCTCTAAATATGATCGAGAAATCCATGCGATTTCGCACAAAATAAAAGAGAGCACTACTATTCCGAGTGTAGAGAAAGTGATCGCCCTGTTGAACGAACAAGGATTCGATTGCAGCCTTTATTCTATAAGAGTGTTGTATTACATCAGGCAAAAAGCGATTCAGGAATCCAGCAAATAGATGGTTCTACTTACATTTAGCTTTTTAATTATCTGAATATTCAGTCTTTTAAAAAAATATGAAAGCAGGTATACAAAATGAATAACGCTTCTTATTTTCAAAGTTTACTTGATCAAGCATTGACTCCTGACTCTCGATCATACAACGAGCTAGTTGAACAGTTGGCCTGGGCAGAAGCCGAAGTGACCCATACGCAGGATGCTCTCACTAATCTGCAATTCCGTCTTCAGCATGGAATACTAGTGATGGAAGACATTGCTACCGAGGCAGAAGAAATTATTACTCGCCATCAAGCTGTTCTAATAACAGCCCACTCCCGGCGGAGTGAGTTCCAACAGCAAATGTCGCAAATCGAATCTGTTATCGGCATAGCTGAAGATATGTGGACGTTTGGAGAAGAATAATACATGAATGAAGAGAAGCTTGCTGAAATAAACCTACTGCTGTATACGAATGAAGATTGTTTTTATTGTCGACAGTTAAGCACCACTTTGGCGCAGATTACACAAGAAAGACCCCATATTATTGTGACTAAGATAGCCTATAATCCTCAACTGCATACCTCCATCAAATCTACTCCTTCTGTAATCGTGCAATATAACAACGACGAGCTAGGCCGATTCAGCAGCGCTTTATCCAAAAAGAGTCTGGATAGCTGGCTTGACCAGCTGCAAGACTATATTCGCTCGCATCTCAGCTGTTAGAGTTTGGTTTTCATTAATGCTAAAGTGTATCATTTATTATAAAAGGGAGCTATCCAAAATGGATACTCCCTCATTTTTTATTTATTTGCAGCTGATGCTGGCATGCCAAGCTTCTTTAATAAGCTATTTAAATAATTAGCTCCACGGGAAGCTAGGACGCCTGCAGCCATTGTCGATACAAACTCTGCTGTTCCATTCAGGCCAAAAGGGTTAAGCTGAAAGGCAAAGGCAAGACCGATGCCAATAATAATGGAAAGACCATATGTTGCTTTCTCCTTAACATAACTAGGCAATACCTGCTTGAAAATTTCAGTAATCGCTTCTGTCAGGCCAGCTACTAACAGCCAAATTCCGACTGTTGCTACTACAGCATCCACGGTCGTAGGTAAAGTTGTTATTATCATTTAGCATTCAAACCTTTCGAAAGAATAATCGTATTTAAGAAAGCTAGCTCTGATAGCGTAAGCGTCTTGTTTTTAGCCTTTACAATCCACTCCATACTTTCAAATGTACCCGCCTTTTGAAGCTTCGTTAAAGCATCTACCAGCATATTGACTTGCCATTGTACTAGAAGCAATTGGTCGTCCTCCTTTAATATTTTTTCAGCTATCGAAGCTAGTTCCGCATCAATCTTAGCCATTGTCAATGACCCCACTCGGCCATCCTGGGCCACATCAAATGATTTTTGCAAGGCTCTTACAGCCAGATCTGTCTGTGCTCCAAAAGCACCATCCACAGTCAGTTGGCTGCCTAGCTTATTCAGCTTCACTTGAAGCTTGCGAACCTCTTCCCCGGTGCTTCCTTTACATAAAATCGAATCCGTTGCTTCTTTAACCGGATACGTTGCTATTACTCCCGTACAGGCCTTGTACTCATTTGTCACATCAGCAATTAACTGATTAAAGGTTTTTCCCATTCGCGATAAGGCGTTTGCCGGGTCCACTTTCCGTTTAGGGTCTAAGGTATTATGCCCTATAATGTCCTTTAGCGGATTCAGATTGAATTTGAAGCATACGTAGGCCAAATACCATACATATCTCTTGTAGGACTCTATATTATTTATGGAACCTTTCTGATGGGAGTAACATAACTCAACGCCAATTGCTACATCATTGGCATCCGACCCATAAATGGCATTGTCCACTGTTGTGTTATATAGCACATGCCAGGCTTTTTCCTTCATTCCCATTGTGGCAGGAATACATTCAATAATTTGTTTGTCATCGATAAAAGCATGGGCAGATGCGCTCATTTCATTAGCTGAGTTTATATAGTATCCAACATTGCCAGCGGCTGTACTTCCATCATTTCCAGTATCATGTGCAACAGCAAATCCTACACGATTCATAGTGATACCAGAGCGACGTTTCGTCTTCACAGGAAGCAGGCGTTGTTCAATCAGGTATTTCATTGTGAAAGACAAGCTGACTCCTCCTTTTTAAAATCCAGCATTTATTCTTTCTTCTCTACCAGCCGAAAGCTGATTCACCAGTTCCTCCACCTTTGCATTCAGCAGCCGATTCTCCGTGACCAGCTCCATGTTTTCTTTGCGCAATATAACAATCTCCTGGCTAAGCTTCTGGATTTCTTCTTTATGTTCCAGAAGCTCTGCCCTCAATTCTGCGCGAAAAGCTTGTTCGTCTTTGGATAGCAGCTCACGATCTGAAATTCTATCTTTGCTACGACCGCCGAGATAGCCCATAACGCCTGTAATAACAGAAACAATGGCCCCAACTATAATCGTCAATATACCTTCATTCATCATACTTTCACCCTTCCTTTGCCTATTCAATATAAGGAATTAGGGATAAAAAATAACCCTCTCCAGGTAAGCAGAAGCTCACTCCGGTAGAGGGTTATATGTCGTTCATTACATAATAAAAGCGTAAGATCCATCTTCATCAAGCTCAACAGTAATAAAACAGGATAGCTCCGATCGATTAATAATTTCAATGTGAGAGATGAGGTCTTGTGCATATTTTTCAGCTACTCTAATGGATGTCTTTATTTCTTTTAATCCGTTACTTGGCACGATAATACTAGAAGTAAAAAACGCTGACTTGACCGTGATACTTCCCACTAATGAGGAGGCCGCCCATACATCTATACTAGATGGAAGTTCCTTGATTTCACTTCGTCTAATTGTTATATAAGCATCTAGAAAACTATTTTTCTGAACGGATACCGCAATTGTCGATGGAATAAAATCGGAAAATACGACACTAATTTCACCCATAATTTCAGGTTTACTTACTCCTATAGATGTTAACAGTTCAGAATGGTCATTCCCAATTATGATTACACTAGAAGGCATAGCGTACAAATCTGCTTTCCTTATCGTAATATGTCCAGCCTGAAAGTTCCTGGATACCGTTAATAGGGAATCAATCGTATTCTCCCGTCTATTACGGACCGTTAACTCTGACCGAAACAGGTCCGTTTCCTTCCTTTTAACTATGCAGCATGAATACATATTATCTCTACGGATCGTGATTGAGGACTCTATCATATCGGGATTTAATATGCGTATGTGACTGCGAAAATCCGATTGATCTCTCGTGCTTCTAATTGTAATTGTGCTCTTAAGCTCTTTTGTTTTGTTCTGTTGTACAATAATATCCGTTCGCACTTCAGCATATCCCGTGCTTTTCACTTCAGGATTATAATACTCCACCACTAAAACCGGAGTGAATTTATTGCCTCTTTCCCTCGTTCCAAGCCTAGCTATTGAATCATCCATTTCTTTTTCAGCTTTCAACAAAATGCCATGGTATTCAGCCTTGTTTTCATACCATTTTTCAACATTATCAGTAAGATCTATTACCGTATATTGAGCCGATTCTTCTATATGAGCTTCTTTTATTTTATTATTATGGCTTGGTGTGTTCGCCCAGGTTACTCCGAACTCCGTCCATTGCTCCTGTATTTCGTATATGCCTATCAAATTTCCGATTAAGCTAGTGCCTTCAACATATAACTTCAAAAAAGCTTTCGTTACCCGTTGCCGATCTGGAATGCTAGATAGATCAAACTGAATTAACGACCTAAACTCCTCGCCATCGACTGTTCGACCGACTACCATCTCTTGCTCTTCCCCATAATTTAATCGAGGTACCTTCGACCTTACAAAAGCATCTTGAACAGAAGATAACAGTTGCTCGATCTTAGCAGGGGGAATGACCGACACCGTGCCGCGCATTCTGCCACTAACAGCTACAGCTATACTGCTAATGAGAGGACTAGTATGTTTAACTTCGAGCTGTGAAGGCAATGGGTTCAAATAAACGGGTCTAACATTTACAGATGCGACCATTTCCCCATGCGGCTTGACTATCACTGAAGCAGCGAGGTCTTCCCTAATAGGAACAGTTAAAAAGCTTCTTCTCTGGTCAATACCTTCCATTTGGTCAGCTGAATAAAGTTCAAATTCCTGTATGCTAAGCTGAGTTATACTGGAAGAGTTACTTATTTCCCACTTAAAAAAGCGGAATTCCTGTCCTCTGCGATCCTCGGACAGCATATATTTACGTAGTTCACCACTACCCCAATTTGGCTCACTGCCTTTAGCATCCAGAAACGTCCAATTGGCTTTGTCATTACTGCCGTAAAATATCCAATCTCTTGGAGTCTGCGCTTGATCAGTTGGTCTAGCACCGACTCCATAACCCGCAATCGCTAAAGGAGCGTTGAATGTGAAAATCAGCCATGCATTTTGATGACCAGAAGGAGCTGCCCACGAGTATGTGGCCGTCATCGAGTTATCAAAGGCTCTCCATTCTCTATAATTGGTATCATAATTCCCAGAGACCTCTATATTATACCCCTTCCAGTCTGTTGCTGTTACCGGCAACGTAACATCAGTCATGGAGGAGCCCGGAATTTCAAAATGATCTTTATAGACGTGCATACTAGCTTCTACATCATTTATTGTCCTAACGTAAATACTCGAAGTTAGATCCATTAAGTTTGTTGATTTGCTTAACAGAGTAAACATCGGTCTAAATCCTGTGCTGGTAAGTGTCGAAGAGGTGGCAGCTACACTGCTGAAACCATTGACTGTATTTCCCCTGACCGCGCGGCTTGCTATAGTAGATATGGTATTAACCGTGTGGGACCAAACACCGGACCAATTCCAGACTCTATTATCTCCCGCCTCAATCGTTTTCTCCAAGGAGTTGCCCACAACATATTTATCCCAATCATTTGACTTATCATTTGCAGAAACGCCGCCTGTTGGAAGTTTAATTGTTGCATTGGATAACGAACGTTCTTCTTCATATAGCTGCATTTCATCTAAACTAACAAAATACCCCGTATATCCATTTGTCGCTGTTACGTGAAGCCTATAATGAAAATAGGGCGTATCATTGTCAAAAGAAAACAATAATCTAGCCAGAAGCCCCGACTGGTTCAACTTTCTATCTAAAGTGGTCCAATTTAGACCGTCGTTGCTCGCCTGTATAGTCCAATCTTTTGGAGCTGCAGCATTATAGGTATTGGAACGCAGAGCATAATGTTTAATGATTTTGGCTTCCGAAAAGAATACATTCAACCAAGCCGGCGAAGGATTACTTGCTACCCAACGTAGTGTATCACCTGTCGATTTGTTTCCATTAAATACCTTCCACGCATCATAATTTGCACCTGATTTCGAACTAACTGATACTATGACATTGCCATCAGTTGACGCATTGGATGTGAGTATAGGAATGGACGGTATTTTCTGTTTGCTCAATACAAGACCCGCCGAAAGACCTGCATTATTTAATGTTGTCCATAAAACTCCGCCTTGAATATTACGATCAGCCAGCAGCATCATATTGCCTGAATTATCATGATCTACAGCAATTAAATAAAAATCGCCGTTGGGATTAGCAGTGGGGATCTGAGGGAGAAACTCCTTGTTCTCTTCCCCTAATCCACTAAAGTATCCAAATTCATCAGGTAGAGATTTATAATTACAGCGTATGCGTTTTCCAATTTCAAGCTCGCTTGCATCTAAAACTTCTTGTGGGTGTAAAATACGCCCCTCAGCATCAATGTCGATGGCATCCAATCTAATATCATTGCCTGCCGAGTTCGCTGGTTTATTGATAATTTCTACTTGAACACGATGCCTTCCGGAAAATAGACCTATTTTCTCATAAGCAATAACTTTATGATAATAATAGCTATCAAGTGCACTGAAGTACTCTACAATTGTTCCATCTATCGTTACTTTTATTTTATCACTATACGATATCGCTTTAGAAGTAATTAATCTGAATTTCGTGCCTATAAAGTCAAAAGCAAACTTATTTCCTGCAACGGTTGTAACCGAGCCCGTTGCACTTCCACCATAATGGTCTGCCAATGCAGATGAGGTCCAGCCACTCATGGGAGAATATTGGATAGCAGGGTGGTTGTCATCAATTCTTTTCCATCCTGGCTCCGGTATAGGAGACACGGCATTTAATTCCCCTAAAATATAACCATCCTCATCTATATCAATGGCATCAAGATAAAAATCACCATCTTCTGCAGTTTCATCTATTGTTATCTGGACATCATGAATGGCTTTTGTAGGTAAGTGTTTCTCATATACTAATATTTGTCCTATATTTGCATTCTGATATCTGGAAGTAAAATGATCTAAATGAATCCCATCTATCTCAATACGCATCTTCTGCTGCCGATCTGGGTTCGTACAAGCGAGCAGCCGAAGCTTAGAGCCATAAAATTGAAAGGCAATCGTATCAAAAGATCCACTGGATACTGATTCGCTCTTTCTAATTATTCTGGAAGAACCACCATACATAGAAGAAATTCCCGTACCATTATATGAAATATATCCATTGGGATAGGAAACCTCAGAGTCGTCATTTCTCTTCCAACCTGGCTCTACACTTAATTTCTGTGTACCTAATGAGAAATCATTATAGCCTTCGTCCACATCGACCACTACTTTGATCTCATTGAGGAGCACTCCCCAGTTACCTGATTGATACAGTTCAATCCTAACATATCTGAAATGACCCTTAATACCATGTTCCCTTATGGTTCCGTAAGGACAGTTGGCATAAGTATTCGATACTCTGCTCACGACTTCGGTCCAAGTCGTTTTATTATTTGATACTAGAATTCGATAATCGGAAATGGAATCATCCCGACATCTTGGATAAATGATAAAGCGGTCTATACTATTGATTGCTCCTAAAATAGCGTTAAAATCAAAATCAAGCGTAGATGGTCCACCACTTGTCATCCAATAGGAAGTAGCCGCACCCGAATTCGTTATGCCATCGAATAAATACCTCATATAATAATAATTGCTATTTGTATATACGACTCTGCTGCTTGTCACTGTAATACCGTTCGGGGCTGTATAAACAGCCTGTCCTGATAGTCCTCCAGAGCCCCCGCTAAGATTTAACTGATAAAGCATTTTCACACCTGCCCTCATTGTATTGAGTATTGGGACTAGAAGGAATATTCAATAACGGGCCTGAAGCCTATTTTGATGGGTGTTGAATACGTTGCTACAGTACTCCAATACCCCATTAAATCTCCATTTCTACCCCGCACTGTTCTTCCTGATGCGCTTGTTTCAAAACCTGCAGCAGCAGGAAAGCCCGAAAAGACCGTATCTGATGCCCAGGTACAGGGACCATCCGTTCCATAGTTAAAGTGCCAAACATCATTACCATCATTCGTTTCAGGTACGGTATAAGGACCAAATGTCATGTAAGTATCCCATTCATTATTTTCCGGGTAAGCTCCTAATCTATAATCAATATTTGATGGATTTCCTGATTCAGATAAATAGGCTATGCCCCCCGTGATGGATCGAACCTTACTATATACTGCTTCAGCTGATAAAGTTAGCTCATTAATTCCGGTGTATGAGGCATGTCCATCATTTTGCGTAATATTTAATCGATATTTGCTATAGCTTATCTGATTATTCAGGAAAAACACTTTTTCCTCATTTGCTGTCCAACCCGAATAATCTCCAATGTGTAGCAGAATCCAAGCCTCCCCATTAAATGCTTCTAATACCCATTGTCGAGGGGCCGCTGTAGGTGCAGTAATTGGCGCTTTAATACTGTATTTATTCACCAATACAGGTGCCGGAAATTCATAGGCAAGCCAGCCTGACTTTGTACCATTAGCTGTAAGCCATCCGTAACTATTTTCTGTCTTATCAAAAGCAAACCATGAATCGTAGTTGGCAGTGTTGTAGACTGTGCTAGCCGTGACTTTACCTGAAGGAGCTATATTAGATGTCATTTTTGGAATAAGCGTATCGTTAAAGCTAGTGCCTTGGGTATACCCTGCCATATTTAAAACAGACCAGGCTACATTCGTTTGTACAAGTCGATCGGCGATGAGGAGACCTTCTCGTACCTTAATAAAATAAAAGAAGCCGGAGGGTATACTTGTTCCTTGCTCAGGTAATTCGCTCCCCTCTCCCTGGTCACCAAAACTATGGAAATGTCCAGCTGCTCCAGACGCTGCAGTGTAGCCACAACGTATAAAATCACCTATTTTCATCGTGCTAATATTCGCACATAATGTTCCGCCAGTAGGTGGAATTGGCATTAGGTATCCTCTCCCTTATAGTGGATCAGCTTTGGCATAAATATTAAAATCTCCTCCCGCCATTGTATCTTCCTGAGTTACAGCCCTCACATAAAACGTTTCACTCTGGCCATCCTCGATTATGCCATTAAAAATAATCTTATCTTCCGCGATAAATGGACTATTATATTTACTGATTTCAATAGCAAGTTTCTCGGGAAACTCTGGTTCTCTAACATAAACTTGCATGTTAATGACAGGGAACCCACTGTAATTAAATATAGTCACCTTTTGAGGCAATGCTACCTGCCCGGCAATGAGTGTTCCAAAGTCCAAATTTTTTAAAATCTCACCTGTTGGATTGTGATACGGATATCCTTGTTCATCAGTAAATAATAGTGTTGGGTTTTCAATATTAAAAATTGGAAATATAAAATCATCAATAAAAAAAGCATCTAATCCTCCGATTCTTGAACTATCCTTTACATACTGAAATACAAGTTTATGACTCCCTGCAGCCAGATTAGTTGAAAACTTCGTCCAAGCAACTGTCCCGGACTTCTGTAACATTCGGACTCCATCTATATAGAAGTTAAAAAAATCTCTATTAGCTTCCGTACTCACCATATACATAAAAGAACATAATGAATCCATTTTAGAGTTTATAGAAATTTCAAAAGCTGTAGTTGCACTATTCCCTATTGTCTTATTCTTTATGGATCTTGTTCCACTATAAAATCGATCAGAAGAATATTCATAATCCCCCTTAATCTCAACCATTCTTACGTTAGACTCGAAATTTTCCAATGCAATAATAGATCGTATCATTTACTCTTCACCCTCCTAAACGATGTTTCCATCTGTTTATTAATTCAATTGCCATGTAATCGCCCCTCCTCTATCTTTTGCTAGAGGAGCATCCACCGTCCCCACATGACTACCATTTTGTCTAATTTCCAATCGACCATCCAAGTCTTCACTGGACACTAGCTTAAATTCCAGCCTCGCCTGTTCATTTTTA
Organism: Paenibacillus sp. J31R34; assembly: GCF_059383715.1. NCBI lineage: Bacteria > Bacillati > Bacillota > Bacilli > Caryophanales > Paenibacillaceae > Paenibacillus > Paenibacillus sp. J31R34. The sequence goes on along the minus strand of NZ_JBXENU010000021.1, from coordinate 34,455 downwards.
GGAATTTGACAAATAGCCTGAAAATGAAACATGACCTCATCTATTAAAAAGCTTGTTTTATAACCAAAATTAAATTGTGTGATAGACGATTTCCCAGAGCCTGCAACGTTAGGATTGAAAATAAATTCTGCATCTTTAAAAGAAATAATATCCTTATACATCGCGGGTCTTCCTGTTAATTGATACGTTTTGCTATCCGTTACATAGCTGACATCAATCATCTGACCAACAATTTTAAAAATACCTCCATAAACTTCAAAATACATAGATGACCCGCTACCTACTAATCCAAACCGCAGAAGCTTCTCCCTCTCAATGCTGTAAAAGCTATTTTCATTGCTGGTCTGCTGATCAAATTCGCTCAAGCATGCTCCATCCAAATATTCAGCTACCCACATGAATGGTTGATTGACAGGCACAATAATCCCTTGATTTCCGAACATGTATATTCCCCCATTGTATTGGTTGACAAGAAGCCCCACTTCGCAGTGGGGCCATAATTAAGTAAATTGATAAGCGACACGAGTCAGAAAGGAAAAATTACCTGCAGTCGCCGTTGCTGGAACATTCGCTTGAAGCGTTACTTTTGCAAAATTAGCAACAGCCCCGATGGAACCATCATTTGCAGTTCCTTTAATAATTCCAGCACCTGCAGCCCCACCTGCCTGAATTGCCTTCATTGTCATCCCGCCTATTGGTGTAAAAAGGCTCTCATTTAAAGAGTCTACTCGGGCTTCAATCCACTTATTAACGACAACCTCACCTGTGTTGCCTCCAAGCACGTCTTTCGTCGTTATGGTGCAACCGGTCATATCTGATACATTATTGGTTATACCTTTATTATTCCAAATTAAAAAGGTTGTCGCTTTAGATACACCGCCCGCATCAACTACTCCTATTGGCCATTCTGTCTGCTGCTGCGTATTCGTTAAATCAAACCATTGTACTAACGGGCTTGCCATTAGAAATCCCTCCTTGTTTTGTTGCTATTCTCAATATAAGCAGCACGAGCCTTTCTTTAACCGAAAGTTTGGTAAAAAAATACCCGATGCTTAATGGCATCGGGTTGACGAATTCAACTAAAATGTGTCTTTGGCTTTTATTCGGATACCCATTTAGAGTACTTTTTTATAACTAATATCCAGCACATCCGGCACACCCTCAACGATTTGCAGCGTATCAGGAGCAAAATTAATGCCTGTGTAATCACCCTGGCTATCCTCTAAGTTCACATAATGAATACCTGGTGACTGCAGCTGTCCATTAATATAGACGAATAAAGTATCTTTGCGTGCGCTGCCTTTGGCTAGCGTATAGGAGGTTTCTCCGCCAACCGCTTCATAAATTTCGCGGGTCGCCTCTTCCTCCACTTTACCGAGGCTTAGTTCCGCTGCTGCGAGCCTTCCTGCCAAGTGGCTAAGTACAGCCTGCACATGAAGCCCCGCGTAGTTTGGATCCGTAATAACCCCCACTAGTTGAGCGCCTTTGCCAGCTGCAGTGGATACAAAATCGCTGCGAATAGCTGTATCAGCATTGACGCGAGCAGTCGACTCAGCAGCGATTTGCTGGACAATCGGTGTAGCTAAGTTAGCTGCGCCATCATTATCCAGCGAACCTGTGCCACCGTACAAATCCTTCATCAGCTGAATGAGATTCATATACGCTTTCGCATCAGTCGCCCCTTCAACAAAACCGGCTCCGCCTTTGATAATAGCATCTACCGGAATAACCGAAAGGTTTGTCCGTACTACATAGCGGAAATCAATATTCTCCGCTTCGGCCGAGAAGCTGTAAGGCTCTTCAGCGTCGTTCACTACGCTATAAAATTTGAGAACAAACTCTCCTGAACTTTCCTCCAGGCGGCCATATACAACATCAGAATCCTCATCTCCAATAGGAGAATCCGTACCAGTAACACGAACTTGTACCTTTTCTTCCAAGACCACCCCTTCAACCGCTACTGAAGTGGCTACTGGCCGGGAGCCTATAAGGTTCGTTACCGTCAACTGGTTAAAGCCCGCTACCGCCTTATCATTAACTTGAACAAACACATCCAATTTTGTGTCTTCCAATACATCCCGATGAGCTGAAAAATCAATATCAATAAAGTTTTCACTGATTTTGTTCGCCTCATCAAAATGCTGATTCCGCATAATTTTGTTGTTAAACTGCTCTCCACGGAATCTAGCAATCCCTCTTGTACCTGCCATATTTCCTCATCTCTCCTTTCTCTTTCCCAAATCATTATAAGGAGACCCCACTTTATTCTCACAACAGAGCGTAATATTTAAACCACCTGAATGACCAACTCAACGGTTAAGCCTTCAATGCCTGCTCCCGCTTGAATGATGCGGATTCGAAAGTGATCATTCGCATGGACATCAGCTATTTGCAAATCGTAGGGGCTTGTGCTCGCGTAGCTGGAATGTACGCCTCCAGCAATCGTCAAACCTGAACCCAAAATACTCGTCCAGCTAGGGCCTGTATCCAGTTGTTCCTGCGAGCATTTCTCTATATCCACTAAGGTAGCTTCGCTGCCCGCTGTGGAGCAGGAAGCATACACCTCCGTAATCATTCCTTCATATGGAAAGCGAATATCCATTTTAGCGATACCATTCTTTACCTTATTGAGCACAAAGACCATCGTCTTGCTTTCAGCGCGGCGCTCGATAGAATCCAGACGAGTATCCAGATCCAAATGAGGCGTATCCTGCTCCTTATATTTTCTAGCTTTAATGATCTCCTGCTCAAGCCTCCTAAGAAGCTCTGCATCCTGTTCCCAGCCAATAGTCGTACCTTTCTCAAAATACTCTAGCTTCCAAATCCGAATATGAATTTCGTCCCCTGGTTTTAAGGTAACCGATTGTCCGGCTAGAGCAGCTTCACCATAATCCAGAGGATAACGGCCCAAATCCAAACGAATGGTCCGTTTATCCACTTCCTCATAACCACCGCCCGAAAGCAATTGCTGCCCATTAAAATGAACTTCAATTTGCCCAATATCCGGAATGTACGTGTATGGATCAAGCATAATAAATAAACCTTTGCCGCTGTCCAAATATGCTTGATCTACTATAAGCTCCAGGCTATCCCAGTAAAGAGTCTCCTTCTTGCCATAACGCTTCAACGTCATTTTAGTTCCGGCCATCGTTCCACCTCCCTATACATGATTAATATCCAAAATAAAATTCAGCGGTTTGATATCAAAATGCTCATTTTTCCGTTCAACCTTCATCCAAAACTTTCTTCGACCTAAGGGAGAAACTTCAGGCAGCTCAAGCGTCGGGGAAAAATCCATTGCTGGCTGGTCCGTATCATCATGGCATAAATCCACCCATTCGTAGCCAAACTTATCGAGGTACTGGAGAATACCCAATTTGACATTTTTAGCTGTTTTATTGGCCGAAGGATTGACTAGCTCCATTTGAACGACCGTCATATTGTCATACATCGTACCCAAATACGTATCTTTCGTTACGTTAAGCTCCTTGCCTTGCCAGTGTACCTGCAGCTCGGTACCAAATAGGAAGGTATCCCCTCCATAAATAGGAAAGGCACTCAAGCTCGATAAAAGAACGCCATTGCTGTCATAAACTTTAATCATCCCATAATAAGGAGCTGTAGGAACCTGGAGGTCTACTCCTGTCCAATTTCTCTCAACCGTTGACGATGCAATAGAGTTGCCGAATTCATCACATAAATACACGGTGCAGCCTTCAGCTAAATTACCGACTGATATTTTATCGCTTTTGCAAAGCACTAGTCGATCTAGCTTCAGAGGAGCAAAACCAGAGTTATCCTTACTCTTTAGTGCGACTCCAAGCTTATTCGCGGCCAAAATATCGGTATCAAAAAGCTCCCATCCACTACCGCGATCCGCATAAAATGTCCATCGGTTCCCTGTTCGGAGCGCTCGCCATTTGCTATACTCCCGTACGGCTGAATCCAAACTTTCCAAAAATTCAATGCGGGACTCGCCATCCTTCCAGACGATAATTCCCCCTTCGTCCTTATGCTCCGTAGGGACATAATCTGCTGTTACCTCGAAGAGCAGGCTGTGTTCTGATTCTGGAATATCAAATAGCAGCATATTGTCTTCTTCCGAATGATTTAAAACGAACTGTTGAAGCGAATGGTCCAAATTCCCTGCATGGAGAGGGGAGAGCGTGTAGCGAGCATGAACACTCTCGTGTTCAAATCCATCATCAAACAGAAGTCCACTCGTTTTTTTATAAATACCCAATTTTCATCACCTACCTTGTTTTCTTCCAGTTCCAAATGCTCCACGATGCAATCTTTCCAATAATGAGCCAAATTCTTGGTTTCTTCTGTTCAGGATGCGTAGTCATCCGGCCTTGTTCAGCTTCATCAATTGAAACTTCAATCGTTTTATGACGTTTCCCACCTATTGGCTGAGCAATCTCCGTCTCCAAAATACTTTTCCGGCGTTCTCCCGCTGATGGGGAAATTGGCTGTGTTTGATGTATAATGCGTTTCCGTTCAGCATGCTCGGAGCTTTCAATATCCACTTCCAGCGGTGAATGCTTGCGGCTTGAGTGCGTATGCCCCTGAATCTCTATTTCTGTGAGTCGCCGTTTGCGAATTGCTTCATTCGCCTCCGCCACATCGCCGCCATCAATCGACAATACGTTATCAGATGAAATCATGTCATCGGCATTCCCGCCATTTACGGATAAGATATTTTCTGCCGAGTGGCCTAGCTGCGTAACGGCTTGAAGAACGGTTTCACTTTGGCCAGCAGCCGTTTCATCCAAAACAGCCGGCATAATGACATCTCCAAAATGAGTGGAGCCTTCTTCATGTCTGACCGCATCAAGCACGGTTTCCCCTCTTCCTACTCCATCCAACTCCATGATGACCTCATTGCTATTTATAGCTTCGGCCCTCTCATCCTGATGAAGAATATTAAAATAATCAGGCGCGAACAAATCGGCCAATTCCACATTTTCATAGAGAGCATCTTCATTGGAAACTTCAATTTCGGCTTGGTCCGGGCGATGAAGAATAGAGCTATAGTCGGAGGCGGACTCGGCCAGCGTCGGATCTGAGATTAACAATTGTGTATCCTTATCTTTAAACTTGGATGTTTCCATAGGCTGAGCCGTTCCTTCAAACTCCGTGACATAGCTCGCTTCCGTGCGGTCATTTTCACTCTGATAAGTGAGATAATCTTTGTACTGCGCTTGCTCCGTCTCCTGCATCACATAATCCTTCATCCTATCCACATACTGGGCCGTTTCTGACAGCTGCAGATTCGTTTCCTCAAGTCCAAGCCCATTGGCGGCTGTCTGAGTTATATCCTGTACGCCTTCTGCCTGCCCTGCTTTATCGGCATATTCAAAATCAGGTCTTTCCGCAAGCTTGCTGTTAGCATCAGTCATGGCTTGTCCAATACGATGCAGCAATGCTTCCTGGCCCCAACCCGACTGATTGATTAGAGTTGTTTCATCCATTAGGCCGCTATAGGGTGAGCGAGTATAAGCATGTTCCGGAATTTCCGCAATACCCGCTTTATTGCCGCTGGCCTCCGCAAGTTCGGTTTCGCTTGTAAAAGAAAGCAGATTGCTGCTTCCCGCAGCAGTCTCCGTAACATGCATGAATCCATCTGCCCGTGCATCAGTAACCATCTGTTCCAGTGAGTCGATGATCGCATCTGCAGCAGCCTGAGCATCCGCCTCTGAAAGCTTTTCAGATGAAGCACGAATGGCTATTTGTTCCATTCCCGATTCAATCATCTCAAACACAGCTGAACCATACATAATTTCCATAAGTCTCGCCACTTTGCTCACTTGAGGATCGCTGGATAAAATGTGCTTTATATTTTCTGAGAGGGTGTCCGCAGCTATTTCTCCTTTAACTCCAGAATGGGTGGAAGAAGCTTCGAGTAAATTGATTTGGGCATCTGCATGCACATTCTCGACACGGCTATAAGTAGACCATGCAACGCCCGCTTCCCTGCGGCTGCCGTCAACTGCCTCTGCGAGCTGCTCCATAATCCCCTCTTCCTTATTTTCTGTATAGGCGCTCTCCAGATCGACTCGCATAACCTCATCCTTGCTTGCATAACTCGCGTTATAATGATGAGCTGTATAAGCCTCATGTGTGCCGTCTGTAACATTTGAAGTGTTGGAGAAAGCTTCAATCTCCCCATCTACCTCTTCGTTTTGCCTAATTGAATAGGAGAAGGATTGTCCGATTGTTCCGTGTAAAAAGGGATTATTTTTTTGAGCCGCATGAAAAGCTTCCGTTTCGATCTCAAAATCCTTAGATTGATTAATGACCGGACTAAATCCAGTTGGCTGATTTACTATATGTTGCCGCTCATTTTCATAAAAGGAAGCGACCTGCATAGGCTGCACCGATTCGGGAATAACCTGATCAACATCAGAGAGCCTAGTTGCCCTACTAGCATTCACAACATCGAACACATAACGCGCTTGAATGTCAGATTGATTTTCAGCCAATGGTGATTGCTGCTCTCCTAATTTGAACTGTTCGACTAATGAGTCTGTATCCGTATGGGCAGCGGCCATATTACGCGCCACATCACCCACTTCAGGGATCGTTTGAAAAGCGGCTTCATTCCCTTCACTCAAGGCTGCTTCAAAAATGTCCGCATGATTAGAAACTTCCGTTTCATTCATTTGTGCCAATGGTGATCTTATGACACTGTAATCGGCGCTTAAATACTCATGAACCCGGTTTAGGTAGTTGACTATGTTGGCCAGAACGGTTTCCATCTCTTTCCCTTCCGGTTCAGACACATAGCTGGCTTTATAGCTTTTCCCGAACGCCCCGGTTGCCACATTCGGTGTTTTCCCCGCTTCCTTCATCTTGTCTTCAATTAATGCCTGATACGTGCTGCTCACTGGAGCAGTCAGATGGTATTGGTTATTCACATCAACCAAGTAGTCCAAACCGAACGTCAGTTCATAGCCCTTTTTTGAAAAAAGGGCGGTGAAACTGAGCAGGTAAGATTTTTTACCGTTCAGCATTTCACCGCCTACCTCCCTTGCTTATTAAATTAAGCTATTACCCCTGATTCTTGATTAACGTTTCTTTCAAAATACCAAGACCGATTGGAGCAAATGGCGACATATTGGCCAGTGTAAGCGGACTTACAGGAGTATCAGCTAGCGTGTAACGATATAGCTGTTTATAGTCATAGGTTGCAATAACCTCTTCGCCATCTCCTGGAATGTAGTCTGCTGCAAAAGTAATGGCCTTCGTCTCCATTTCAATCGTATAATCCGTACCATATTCCATTTCGACACAATCCACTTTAATTTTAATGTTGAAAGGCGTGCCGTCATCCTTTAATGAAGGACGATGTGACAGATGAAATACCTTCTTCGTGCCGTCGCCTTTGCCTAAATCTTCATTTTCAGCCGTTTCTACGACCTCCAGCTCATCAAGCTGGGAAATATTTTTCGGATGCACAGCGTAGCATTCATCCAATTTACCAACAAAGCCATCATTTGGATGCACGATATACATCGGAGAAATATGATATTTTCCGCTGTATACGGATGGATTAAATCTCGCTTCACCCTCATCCACCTGCTTGTCATGTGAAATAAAAGCAAGATAATGATGCTGGTAATAGGTGCCGCCAATCGACTGCTGCAATTGTACAGAGCTATTGCCATTTGAGGTATTGTTGCCATAATCTACGAATAATGCGCCAAGCTTCATATTCGCTTTCCATTTCACTTCATCGGCTGCGCGGCAGCCAGAGATAATAACATGGTTCTTCCGCGGCGCTTTGCCCAAAGTCGTCAAGCGGCCGATATAGAGCGGTGCATAATACGTATTTTCCGGCCCTGGTGTAGGGTCCGGGCGGAGAAACATAACAATGCGGTCTTTGGTGATATTGCCCCAATAATAAATGGTCGAGTCCCGCTGCCAGCCGCGTGAAAAATCATCCAGCGGTGTAAAGGACATCGCTGTTGGCAGAGATGGGTAAAGATAATAAATGGCGGTATATGCTGCATTAAGCAGCTGATCCCCTTTATCTGGATCGAAGCTCTTTACTGGAATATCGCCGTAATCGAGCGTATCTGTACCGTTTCCGTTCAATACCTTAATGTAAGAAACGTTCATCTCTGCGCCAGATTCTGGAGCAGCACCTGTCATTGTAATCGTATTGCTAGCATAATTGACCGTATATAAATCAGGCGATACCTCAATTTTATTCTTATAGAAAGTCACCGTACCCGCTTTAAGTGTCGCCGTTGTAGGAATAGGAAACGATTTGCGCGAGCCATCGCCGTCTGGAAGAATAGATTCCGGATCTCCAATGTATACAGCATCACTCATAGCTTGTACAATTTTTTCTCCGCGCACATCATCAAAAGTAAAGAAATACATGCGTTTAGGCGGCCTAGGAGCAATCTGCGCAGGTTCGTAAGATACTGTATACTTATCTCCCTCTACCGGCGCCTCCCCCATAAGGACTTGTCCTTTAAAATCATCGAGCGTATAGTCTGTTTTAGGTACCTCAACACCGTTTCTATAGATAATGACCGTATCCTTAACGATAGGATACACTTTAAATTGAAAACCCCTGTCAGTGTCCGGAATACGTACTAATTGCCCTAGAATAGAGTTTTGAGAAATAAAATCTGCTTCACCAAGCGTTGCAGTATTTTTAGTGCCATAGCCGTAAACCATACCGAAATTTCTGACTTGCCCGTCGCTGCCTCGCGAACGGAACAAACGGACATCGGCAAATTTCGTATTTTTGTAGACAGAACGGTACTTAATGAACGTATTCCAGCCATTGTTGTTAAACAGTTTTTCCATATCTAATGGCAGCTGTTGAATGTTAGAGTCTTTATCGAACCACATAATGTGACCACCTCTCGTTTAAATAGGCAGGCTGCCTGGTCAGGCAGCCTGAGCCTTTATTACGTAATCTCATTTCCTTCTTCATCTACTGAGTTGACATACAAACCTATACCTGCCGGACGATATTGTGTGCCGGGCTTTTTCGTGAAAGGTGAAATTCCTTCTACCATGAAGTAGCGGAAAACATCATACTCATTCGGGCAAAGCGCCTTGCGCACACGAAGCTTATTCGCATTAAATGACAATGCCGACAAAGCAATGGTATCTTTCAGTGAACCACGGACACCTTCCTCAGGATGAATCAGATACACTTTGGAAGTATGCACCTTCTGGCTATAACGTGAAGGATTAAATGAGTATTTGTACAATGGATTTTCTGCATTATTCCAGGCTCTTGGATAGTCCTTGCCATCTGATGTGCGTTGTGGTGGAATCGCGTTTGGCGGTGCGTTCCATGACAAGTAATACGCTTGATAGCGGGCACCCAGCTTGGAACGGCTCATCATGACATTATCCAGCCCATTGGCCGGATATTTCGGATAGCTTTTCAACAATGGAAGAATGCTCGGCATTCTTGTCGTATTATCGAAATCATATTTCGCAATTTTATCGATTGTATTCTCTCTCGGAACGGAACCTACAAACATCGCATAAGCATCGTCACCTTCTTCAATCGGATCGATTTTTCCAAAATAAAGCGGAATGGATGGAACCAGATTTCCTTCTGGTGCCGGTACATTGTCGGACTGAAGAATTAAAAATAAATTCGTAGAATTCATATGTCCTTTAATGGCAATTTCCGAATCATGCCACCAATTCGTATACTGGGCGGGTGCACTCAAGGAAGAGGAGTAGTAGCTATCCAATAAGTTAGTCCGCAGACCTGCCGTCATAATAGGAGATTGCATGCGATCCAGGAAAGCCCTTGTAATCGTGTAAACGCCAGTAGAAAGGGTTTCTGTTTTCCACATAGCTTCCTCTACCTCTATATCTAATGATGCTCGTAGTTGCTCGCTTGCATCACTGCTGTCCCAAGGAAGGACAATATCGGGTGTATTCGGACCTAGTCCAGATAATTTCTCTAACATGTACATATAAAGAGTATGCGGTGCTCGATAATTTCTAAATTCATTACTTGCCCATTCATGAAACTTATCCTTAATCGCAACCTTTGGATCCATTTTAAGTTCCCTCATGGTTCCTACAGACAGTTCCCAACTTCCCACAATAGCTACGCCAAACATTTTGCCTTCTGCATTTTCATAAATATAGTGCTCTGCAACTGTATTTCGTACCATCAATCTTTCATTGGATGGTCCAGATGGTCTTGTCCAGATTGCATCATAGATAATCTTTTTAAAATTAGCAGCGACTTTCCAGCCTGCTGTGGCGAGCAATTCACCCAGTCTCCACTGCAAATTCTCTTCCGTTACCTTATGGGTGAAGGAAGCAGGCGTTGTATCGATAAATGCCATATATTTAACACTCCTTTGCTTATTCTTTACTTATTCAATCGACGATTCTCCTTCTAAACAGGGCAGTGAACGGTATAACTCCAAGAGGTCCCCTCTGATTGTGATTTCATGACTACCTTGATCTGCGTAATTCCAGCCAAAGGATTGTAAGCGAAATGCAAGGAGCCACTGCCAGATACATAATCATTAGAAGAAGCTATTAGCTGATCCCGGTAATAAACGTCTATCCGATCAGGCACAACCTCCATCGAATAATCAATTCTCACATTGCCCGCTCTTGCTCCCATTTCATGATATTTCTCTGTTAAAACCCCTCCACCACTATCATTTAAATGACCACACTGCATGGTACCAGAAGGAGGCGGTGGCGGTGGCGGTGGTGGAACCGGCTTCGCCTTGACCAGAACCGTTGCCGTGACAGCAGCATGCTGCTCCCGTTCATTCCAAATCTTAAAGGTTACCGTATACTGTCCGGCATGACGGAAGGTGTATTCCGCATCATTAACGGTATAATCTCCTTTATGCACATCACTGGATACCGCCCACTGGTAGTAAGCAATGGGTGAGTGCCTGCTATATAACGAGGAAAACTTAATCGAATCTCCTTCATCAATGACAGATATACCCGGATTAATGGTGGCAGTGAATGCTGGCGGCGGCGGTGGAGGCGGCGGAATTTCGGGCAACGTATAGCCACCTTTTAAAATGCCAAGTCCTGCCGGTCTAAATCCGGTAGCTGGCCTTTTCGTTAATGGTGAAATACCTTCGACCAAATAATAAGCGTATACCTCGTATTTGTTTTCCGCATCACAGTGATTTTTGACAGCTTTTAGCTCGTCACCATTCATTATAGATAAGGGAGAGACGAGAATAACGTTGCGCAGCGTACCATATGTGCCATCCTCAGGATGGATTAATAACGCCCTTGATGAATGGGCTTTATCACTGTACCTTGATGGATTAAACTGATATTTATAAACATCATTCTCATAGTTGTTCCAGGCACGAGGATGCTTCTTCCCATCCTTATCCTCGCGAGACGGCGGCATCGCATTCGATGGAATATTCCATGATAGATAATGAGCCTGATATCTTGCGCCATATTTTGTTCGTTTGACCATAACCGAATCAATGCCGTTGCTTGGATAACTGGAGTAGTCCTTCATAATGGGCTGGAGAATTTCTTGCTTAAGCTGCACATCGTCATAATCGAGCTCAGCCGACCTTTTTAATGACGCTTCCAGAGCAGCCCCTTCCTTGTAATAAGCCGTTCCAGCAAATAAAGCAGCAGGAGCCATGTCGTCAGATGTTTCCGTTTGAATCGTAAATTCCAGCCACATCCGAGCTGCAACAGGGAAATAGGCACTTACACCCACATCGCTATACGCTTCAATCGTAACGGCGCTTTTCCCATCAATATTCGTAATATCAAATTCACCCATGTACTCAGCATCTTCACGATTATTGGTCGGCTCTACTGTTGCTGTGGTCGTAAAGTGACCTATTGTTTGCCCCGCTATCGTAAGACGTACAAACTCATCCTGTCTTCCTCCGTCCGCATCGCCCATAAGCCATACTTTGACTTTAGAGCGGCGACTCACCATAGGTTTATTCGAAATAATGGTAGAGCTCCGCGATGTTGCACCCGAGAAATCGAACTTGATTTCCCTATTTACAACTTCATCCACTGAGTCACCCATATCAAAATCACCCATATACAATGGAATTGCAGGCACTGCGTTGCTATCCCATATTGGAGCTGTGTCCGCATGAATAATAAACATGAGTGATTTGCCATCGATAAAACCCTTTAAGAAAACCTTGCTATCTTCCCACCAATTTGTATATAACACATCGGCAAAAGCAAATTTCTCCGTATGCTCCAGCTGTGGAATACGTGTACGGGCGGCAGCAATCGGCGACTGGTATAGCTGTGGAAATTTGTGCGTAATTTTAAACTGTAAAGCTTGGGTCTGGCTAGTCAGGCCCCACATTGAGGTCTGTACTTCAGCATCCAAGGCAAGACGCTTTAGCTCCGCCGGATCATCCCATCCGACAAGCATTTTTCCCGTGCCGATGAATTTATCCAGCTGGTAAAAGTAAAGCGTATGATTTTCATAAAGCTTATCTTCCTCCGCCTTCTGAATCGCCCACGAAAATATTGCTGTACTCTGCGGTGTCAGCTGTGTTCCGTAATCCGCCAAAGGCTCATAAATAGCAAAGGGAACGCGGCACTCCGTATTACCAACCTGTACAGTTACCTTTGCCAGCTTAGCCATACCAAAAATATTGCCTGAGGCGTTCATCAAGATGTAATGCTTAGCCACATAAAAATCAAACGTATCATCAGCTTGTACAGAGCTGTAGTAAATTGCGCATTGACCAGAAACCCCAGGCTCAAAAGTAATTCGTGTCGTACCGTTCGCATTTTCGCTTTTAGTGTAGTAAGTGTAAGGCATAATTCTGCCGTCCAAATAAATGAAATAGTCGTTATTTAAAAGCTCTGGCAAATCGACTACTGGGTTCGCCAAAGGCAAATACAGTCGCCTAATTGTAGGCTTGGTAAGCTTATTGGAATAAGCGACCTTCGTGAACTCTCTGATTTTCGTCCAGCCATTATTTTCACAAATGCCTACTAGTCCTTCTAGCAAATGCTCTTCATTAAGCATCGTATCCAGCCAAGGTGTCGGCTGGTAGGCTGTATCGGCCATATGTTCACCTTCTTTCTATTTGAGAGTCTGATAATTCACCCATACATACTTAGGCTTTCCGCCCTCATTAAAAAATTCAAAATGCAGCTGAGTCCCGCTTGGACAAGGGATAATTGCCGTTAAATACATGCCTTCCGGAATGTCCTTTGTATAAATATTTCTACATACTAGCTTCTCTCCAACATAGAGATTCCAATAATCCTTTGCTTCGTAGTGGGATACCCCAACTGCTACTGAAAGCAATTCACAATCATCTGTAAGCAGCAGCTTGCTTTCCACTTTCCCTGCTGACTGCGCCTCCACCATAACTCCCTCAATATAAGGGTTGGTTTTAGTCGGCATAAAAGGAGGATCGAGCCGTCCCCCAACGACATAACTAGCAAAGTTAGCACCGCTGGACATCTATTACACCGCCTTTATATAATCAAGCTTCAGATTCTTGAATATACCGTTCTCTCTAGTAATAGTGCCTCTAACCGTACTAAAAGTTGCGATATTCGTTTCCGACTCTAATTCCTCGTTTAAAACAGCAGCCGTTGCAATTTCGATTTGGAAGGCTATCACAATTAACTGCTCATTTCGTTCCAACGTCAAAATCTCAACCGTCCCATTATCATAGGTGTAAACGACTGAGGTCACTAAAGCGGGATATCCAGCCATCTCCCTAAGCACATCTACACTTAAAACATTTGGTTCTTCAGCAGCACGATCGACGATACTTAGGTCGTCCCCGCCCTTGTATAAACCAGATTTTTTTATTTCTCTACGAATCAGGTCGAGAATCGGAAATATCTCATTCGCATTAATAAAATTATTCAAAATAACACCTCACTCTCGCTTGCATTATAAGAAAAAAAGGAAACAATTAACGTCTGTGACGTAACTGTTCCCTTTGCCTTGTGCTATGAACCGACATTTGAGAGCGTCTGCCAGGTCAGTTCCAAATTATTAATAATACCCTGGTTGTTGCCCACCAAACGGTTGCCTTTGACCAAATAATAATTGGCGGTAAACGTTTTTGCATCATATACATATACGGCATCCAGAATCTCGATTAATGGATTCCCTTTTACTACTACATTTTTCGTACGAGCCTGGCGCTTAAGATCAAAGAAAATTTTATTCGCTACCTCTTCTTTTAATCCCCGCATGGTAGCCCCATCGACTTCTTCAATCCACTCGAGCTGCGAGCCTGCCGTACGAATATTTCCTTTAGTAGCTACAAGCAGCGACTTATCAAAGAAATGCTCCACCATTCCTGTAGAACCAGATATCATTAAATGGTTGCGAACGCGAGAATAATCGGTTGAGGAAGTGACACCTAGCAAATTGTTTCCATCAATAAACTCCCACTTCATTCCTGAAACGACCATCCAATCGGGAGAATCGAGAAAATCCATTCGTTCCATCTTAAAAGTGCCGTAACGGTCACAGTACACACGGTAAGGAATATCTTGAATAAGGGATTGGAGAGCATCTGTTGCCCTTGTCCCGATGGGGAAAGATACGGATGCGACAAAAGGATTTTGCCAGCCGCCAACTGTCATAATGGATTCTTGGGAGACAGCCTCCAGCTCCCCTGTTTCCTGATTAAACTTCATGAATGTGTGTTTGCCTTTATTCACATCAATATACACCGTATCCTCAATCTCATAATCCGCGTGACGCAAATCCTCAGGATGTGTTTTCCAGTCAGTCATGCCCGAGGCAACGACGATATCCTCCACAATGCTTGATTTAATCCATGAAAAAGCTCCACTTTCCGCAGCATAAGCCTCCTCCGGGGGATACTGCATGGGCTTATAGAATACGAATTCCTCCAGCATATCAAACCGGTCTACGCAGCTGAATGAAATCGTCTTATTTTCCGAATTCTCTTGAATTTCCCCTTTAATCATGCCCGTAAATACACGAACGACCTCATCTCCATAGCCGGCGTAAATACGAATGGGCGTTCCTTCACTGACGACATGTCTAATTTCGCCCTCTTCATAATACGTCATAGGAGACTCAATTAATCGGTAGGAATCAGGAAACTCCGGCTTCCTTTCCCAGGTCGGCGAATAGATGCCGGAAGCATTATTGAGCGTCACCTTGGCTGTTCGCGAAGACATATCCATATGCGAATTAACTTCCCATTGCATAACGTCAGCATCCACAGTGAACATTTCTTCAAACACAAATTCGCCTACTTCATACCACTTCTCTTTATAGGCATCAGCAATATGAGTAGCAAACTGTTCAATAGCATAGTCATTAGCTGAATAATTCACCTGATCCAGGTACATCGTGCCTGCACCTACAGCGAATAATATTCGATTGGCTGTGTAGCTCATCGCCGTGCCTCGAACACCTGTATTTTTCCACACATCGTCGATCTTTACGTATACGTCGACATCCGTTTCATCATGGCATACAACGGTATATTCGACAAAATCGCTTTTATTATCTACATTGTAGCTTCCTCCGCCTTGAGCTGACACGCTGCTGTCATTTATGCGGATAAGAAACGCTTTCGTACCGTTGCCCACATATAAACGTCCCGTTGTTCCCGGCTCGACTTTGACATTAAAGTTCATCGTAAACGGAAATTTCTTCACCTTGCCCAATCGTTCAATGCCCGCTTCTCCTCCCGCTGTGGAGATCGCTTGATGATCGCCTTTATCGATCTGCTTGACCGTTCCATAAGGTGTCCAGTTGTTGGCGCTATTCATGCCGTCTTCGAAATCCCACATTTGCTTGCGCTCAATGGTCTCCACGTCAAACTCCTTGGCCCTGATCCAAAGCAGACCGAACTTTCCAACAGAAGCTTTCGATGGATTGGCAAAAGAAATCTCAACTTTATGATGGCCTTTAGGAATGGCAATGGATGCCGGATAGGCAATGCCATTTTTGGCGCTGATTCCTTTTATTTGAGTGATCAAATAATCATCGACCTTTACGTTAACGATATCCTCCAGCTCCAAATCGGCCATGTATGCCCAAGCCAAATTCCCTGCTTTTACCCAATCATGCTCAAAAACAATCGTTTTGACCGAGCCAGCCCGGCTTGTCCCTTTAAAACCAAGCACATTGAACTGCGTACCGTCATCCTGTGCCATAAACTGTTCTGCACCAGTTAATTCCGTGTATTTTTTCACGTCGAGATCTGTCCGTTTGGCTGTAAAATCTTTATAATACGTTTGCTTTGACGTTGTTTTATTGACCTGATAGGTGACCATTTCCTTGCTCAATTCCTGATTAGCAGTTCTCGGCTTGCCATCTCCATAGCCTTTGACCCGGACGACAACCTGTTTCCGACCAAAATTCAACGCTTGCTGCTCGGTCTCCATTAATATATCTATACGGTTGCCTTTAATAGCTCCACCCGTATCATCTGCTAAATATTCGCCCCAGCTCACACCATCTACAATGAGTTCCACCATACTTTTTAGAGGAATAACGGAAGGATCGACGGCGATAATTTTCCAATCCTTCCATACCCGCACATCCGTGCCGCTCTTCGTAATTCCGGAACATTTGTAGCATTTTGCAATGTAAGCCGTCGCTTCCATGTTGTATTCCTGAATGGTCGCTGCGGCCTCCTGCAGCAGAGGAGTATCCGTTGCTGAAAAGTCTCCCACCGGAACAGACTCTGCCTTTGAGGGAATCTGGATGGTTTGCGTACCACGTAAAAAAGGCTCCGGGTTCAAATCATTGTTGTTAAGCCTGACTTCAAAATGAAGATGCGTACCATCTCCACCATTTGACCTAGAGGTTCCTGTGTTTCCTCCTAGTCCAATCAGTTCGCCTGCCCCTACTCTTTGCCCTACACTTGCGACAAGCTTGTTTAAATGAGCATATCTTGTTTGCCAGCCATTACCATGGTCAACGTAAACCACATTTCCGTAGTTCCCATTATACTTTGAAAAGGTTACTTTACCGGCCCATATTGCGTACACAGGATCATTCATTGCTAAGTCAAGATCAAGCCCCTTATGTTTCGGCCTTGTTACATTAGCTGATCTATGTCTCGAAGTAATAACCATCCCTTGAATCGTATTATTATCCGTTGTACGACCTCTCATTGTCGAGCTTTGCAAAATGGGCATCGACATGTTCGCATTTCTCAGCTCGGTCGGAATATCTATCGGCTGGCCGTCAACATAGCTGGTCAATTGCTTCGCCGAATCAATAGATATAAGCTCGGACACAGCACTCTCGACGACATATTGCACAGCATCATATTTCCTACGCATCCCTGGCACATAGGTCATTTTATCAAGCTCGACAATGACTCTCGGTTCGTTGCCAAGCGCATTAACCTTCTCCATCATATCGCGCATCAATTGATCCGTAGGATATTGCACATTAGATACTTTAGTCAAATTTATCACCTGCCTTTATCTATATTTCTCTGTTATCCATTCAATGAAACGATTCAAGTAGGTTACTGCCTCGGCCCGAGTTATGCATGCTTCCGGTTCAAACTTATCATCCGCGTACAAGGGAAAAACAAAGCAGCCATCATGAAAACGCTCATTCAGCAGCGTCAAAACATCATTTCTGTACCAATTCTCTTCTATGTCCGCCCGATCCACAATGACGCGATCAGGGGAAACATTGTATGAAAAAGCCCGATCTGTATAGCGATTATGAAGATTCTCGTAAAGGCGGCCCATAAGCGCAAAGAAGTCCCCTCTTCGAATCCGTACAGCAGGGAAAAAACGATCATTCAAAGCTATACAGCTTGAATCTACAATTACGGTCTCGGCCGTCCGTCTATTCACTCCATCGATTTTCGCATTATAGCCAACAACAGCCGGGAATCCATTATACATATAAGGCAAATAAACTTTACCCTTGTGAATAACAAACACATCCCGTTTAAAATTAACGGCATTTCTTATTTTGAGATCCGCATCCTCGCCCGTTTGTATCGTAATGATTTTGCGCTTCAGCTTAATGCCCATCACCGTACAGGTTTCAGGCTTATAGTTCATGCTGAAAAAATAGGTCGACTTATGCTTCAACTCCGCAGAAGGCAATCTAAAATCCGAGCAGCCTGTATAAGGGGTATCCAGACAGCCAATTCGCTTCATCTCTGGTCTGCCATAAGCGACACATAACACTTCAATCCCTGCAGTCATTGGATTGGACATCGTAACCTTGCCTGTTTCCACCTTCTCAGGCATAATTTCGACGCCACCTACCAGCACAAATAAAGGATTATCCACATGGTATTTATAATCGGGCACAAGAAACTCCTGCTGTCCTTCAATGGTTATAAACCGCTTGATCATTCTTTCATAGCCATCCACAAACTTGTTATAGGTCATCCCTGCCAAAACATCCACTTCTCCTGTAGCATCTGTCTTCAGCCGGGTGGCTACGAGTGTATCCCTGTAAAACCAGTCAAGCGGATCTACATCTATCCATCTTTTCATACCTAGTACCCCCTCAGCAATTTATCTATATAGCTGTAAGTTCGCATGAGCAAGGAAACCGCCTCTGCTCTAGTTGCAGGGTCGTTAGGCCGGAAATACGCGACTGCTTCGCCGTCACTTTCCCAATTCGTAGAAATGAGCCCCATCTGCTGCATTTCATCAATATAATCTTTTGCCCAGTGGCGGTCTGTATCAATAAATTGCGTCTGGTAACGATATTCGAACTCCTGCTTGCGGATGAGAGAAAGCGCTGCGGTTACAATGTACTTGCTTTCCATCTCGGCTGTTTTGACATCCGGTTCTCCAGTTATAATGCCTAAATAAATCGTACCTTTTTCATCGTAATACTTATGCTGTGTACCTACATATTGAATCCAATCCGCATACTCTTTTTTGGAATAAAATAAGAGGGTCAGCGTTGCACTATAATGCGAGGTGCCATTTTGAACAAGTCCGGATGAAGAAGCCAGCGTTTGATTCACCTGCGTTTTTAGAACAGGCGTTGGCGGCTTATACTCCGTAATAAGCTTGGCTTTAACCTCTGTAAAACGAATGCCATTATCGTAAAACAGCTTTTTCTTATATATGGAATCCTCTGATAAGAGGTTATTCTGTTGTGTCATTTCTCCGCCTCCTTAAAATAAATTTCCCCACCTCATTATAAGGCGGGGAGCGCTTGTTCTAACGGTAGCTGCCGTGATTTATAGCAATCGGTAGTTGCCAGGATTCATAGCCATCTGATTGCGCAAATTACCAACGCGTCCTACAGACAAACCTTGGCCTAATGATTGCCCAATTGCCTGCAGCTGGCTTGCAGTCGTACCGTTTGTTACATTTGGAAGTGTAATATTAACCGTGACATCTCCCGTTCCGATTGTCGTGGAATTATGCGTATTACCTCTGGTGAGATATTCATATCGTGACATGGCTTGAACGCCATTTGGCATGTTGAACGTGCCCGCCGAGGATTTCATTTCATCCAATATTCCAAGCTGCGCTTGCAAAGATTGTTTTTGCAAATCGCGAATCTCTGTATTGATTTTATCTGTTTCTTCTACACTGGCACTTGGCAGCCTGCCCTTGAGATCCGTAATGACATTCGAGATTTCTGAAATCTCAGTTTTGGCATTAGCAATGCGCTTATTGCGCAATAGGGCAGAATCATCCGTTGGATTTCCTAGCTTAACTTTAAGCGCAAGCAAGTCATTTTCTCTTTGCGAGCTATTGTCGTTAATATTTTCTCTGCCAATGCCGATAGAGGCGAGCGCATATTCTTTAAGTTTGACTTGCTCACCGCTAATCGAGTTTTGCATTTGCAAAATACTGGAGGCCAGTTCCTCAGACTGGTCACCCGTTGCTGTAATTGCTTTTAGCTTAGCCAATTCTACTTTTAAAGAGGCTATTTTATTTGAAGTGATTTCCTTCATTTTATTCAAATAGCTTTGTGATTCGGTATCCATTTGAAAAGCAGCTTCTAACTCTTTTGCCTGAGTTTTCAGACCAATTTCCTGGACATTTCGGTTTACTTTGCCCATCTTCTCACGAACGATTTCTTGCTCCTGATTTTTCAGTTCAGTTTTTATAATCGGTTCAAATTTCGCCTCTATAGCCACTTTAATTTCTTCTAAATTATTTTTATTTTTCAGAGCCTCTTGATACTCAAATGAATTTTCATTCGTGCTTTCTAATATTTTTTGAGCTGATTCAATACTTTCATCAAGAATATCCAATTCTTTTTTATATACATTTTCAAGTCTTCTAGCTTGGGCTCCCTTCTTATACAGATAGCTATCAAATTTTGTTGTTTTGAGTTCTGGTAACTCATCTATTGTTTCAATTGCATTAAGATTTTTCTTTTCCTGTAGACCTTCTTCTATTCTTCTTGCTACACTTTCTTCACTGATGGTCGCTATATCAGCAGTACCATTTATTAGTTCAGCTTCGTAACTCTCCTTATTTTTTCTTTGCAAACTCTCTTCTTCCGCCTGACTTACTAGGTTATTCTTGAAATCTAAATTAGATGCAGCCTGACGAATTTTATCGGTTTCATCCTTTCTCCCTGTGTTTACATTCCACTCTGCAACCGCATCTTCAACTGTTCTACCTTCTTGTTTTAGATAGTCAAAAAAACCTTCAATGCCGCTAAATTGCGCTCCTTTATTTTTATAGTAATCAGTTATACTCTTCATATTGCTATCAACACCATCGTCACCCTTAAATCCACTGTGAGAAGGAGTTGCCCCAAACATTTTATCAATCGTGTTTAAAAAATCCTCTATTCTAAGTGCAGCAGCGACTCCCCTAGCTTTCATACTATCATTGCCTTCCTCAGTAGCATAAATAGTATTAATTAATGCCTGTTCGTTACCATTGCGAGTATCAATAATAGCCTGTTGTTTCTCCCGAGTGGTTGCAGTAGCCTCCCAGGCTACTGCCTTCAAGCCTTCTCCAAACACGACGGCGGCAAGCATTTCTAACCCCATACCCGCAATATTCGCAGCTAAACCTGCAATAGATTTACCTGCACCCTTAGCCAAACTTGGAATATCTTTCAGAAAGTTTTTAAGCCCATTACCCATGCGCTGTGATTTCGTCATTTCAAGATTTAAGCCGCGCAACGCATGAGATAAACTGCCAAAAGCGGTGCTCGACTGTCTTGCAGTAGCTTCTACTTGACGCTGCTGCTGATCAAACTCACCCAACACTTGAGTCAATTCACTATAATTGTTAATTTGGGGCAATCCATTTCGACTTCTCTCGCTAAGATGGCTCTCAAACGATTTATATTGTGTTGGTGACATAGATGTCATTCGGTTAGTGGCTCTTTCAAAATCAGGTGACCAAATTCTCGTACTATTATAGCGATTCTGATCGCTGGTACTAGCGTTCAATTGATTTAGGAAGTTTGAATTAAATTGGCCGGATAGCTCCGGGCTATTTTTAATGCGATTATTAATCTGTCTCTGACGCTCGAACTTTTCATCATCCGTTAGTGGAGTGTTGGCCTTCCAATTTTTCGCTTCATCCATCGCCGTAAAGAGTGTTGGAATATCTTTTACATCTATTTTCATTTCCGTAAGATAATTTTTAAAGTGCTGTTTTTGGCTAACTGTCATATCTCGAACACTTCGAATGTAAGCATCTAATTCTGGGCTTTTTTGCATTAACCCTATATTTTTAAGACTCGTTTTTTTTAAATCGTCACTTATAAGCCCACTGGCATTCAAATCTTTCAGCATGTAGGCCATACTTCCTTTTCGTTTCTGAACGTTCATTTCCTCGCCTATGCCAGATTTACTAGCGCCCCATTTTAATCCTTTAATCAACAGCATTCCCAACAAAACACTAGAAAGTACATCGCCAAACTTATGAAACAGTTCTGCATTTTTAGAAACATTATTGGCTAAATTCGTAATAACCGTTGATAACTTTTTTATACTCGGTGCCATTCCATCAATCACCGTACCAAAAGCTATAGATATACTTTCCATCGCTCGATTTGCATTTACTAATGGATTATCTAAAGATTGCTGCAGCATTTGGTTATATGCTTTACTATCTGGATCACTGATAAATTGCTGCGTTGTTTCATCAAGTTCAAGCAAACGATTCATAACCTCACGCATCATATCAGCATCTGAGGAGCTGCCTGTCTTACCAAGAATAGTATCCAGGGTTTCATTCCTCACAGTATCCCCCTGATTACGCAATGCTTCAACGAGTTCTTCAAAAATTTCCTCGCTCGTTTTGTTTATTATCTCTCCCGACTTTACATCCTTAACACTCGTTCTAACTCCTAGCTCTTCCAGCTTGAACTTCGCCTTATCTGATTGCAGTTCATTGAAAATCGTGGTGTACACATTATTCTTATTGTTACTCGCAAGTAAATTAGGGTTATAGCCCGTATTAAGCCCTTTAACCAGGTTGGGTTCCAATGCTGCACCTGTCATTAATAAAGCCAATGCAGGGCTAATATCCGAATTATCTTTGTTAATCCTCGAACGCTTGGTGATATCCAGCAATTGATCAATAGGAATGTTAGTTTTGTTTGAAATCACTACAGCCGGCTCAGCAATTTGCTTCTGTGCATCTGCAACCTCCAAACCGAATTGCTGGAGAAGTGATTCCATTCCCGCCACATTAGTCTTTCCAGTTCCACCTGCAATACTTTGCATGTCCCAAGCTATTTGGCTCATTTTCTTGATTTCTGCTGGATCAGAATAATAACTAGCAGCAGCACCAACCGTTTGGCTCACGTTTTCACGACTAATACCGTACCTAACTGCGGCAGCATTAATAAAAGTATTCATTTCTTTCATTACATTATCTATTAGCGTCTTGTTTGCCATACCAGATGGATTTCCGTTATCATCTACCCGAAAATTATCTTTAAGCATGAAGCTCTGCATAAGTTTCATTTGTTCTACTTGTAAGGTTTTATAGGTTTCAATAGACTGGTTGAATATTTTCATCGGGTCTTTTAGATTCGCTAATGTTAAGAAGTCTGTAGCATTCCTAACAGGACTACTCGGAGCTGCTGATACTGCCGCCACAGGAGCAGCTGTTGTTGTCGTTGCTGCAGGAGCAACAGCAGGCTGACTAGTTGAAGGATTTGCATTTGCATTCCCTGTTGGGTTCATATTAAGCGGCTGATTTTTACCTGAAGATGTCTCTATCTCTCGAATAATAGAATTAACCTGTTCATCAAACTGCTCGCGAATCTTTCGAACAAGGCTGATATTCAGCCTATTCATTTGCACGGTCAGATAACGCTTCAGCTGCAAAGACGGCTCTACCTTTGCTTCCTCTGTATATCCAATGATACCCTCAATGCCTTCTCCTACTATTTGCAGCAGCTTGCGGTCAAGTGCTTGGGTCACTCGATCCAAATAGGTTCTGAGCGCAAACCTTGTGTTTCCTCCATTGCCTGCCGCTTCGTATTGATTAATTTGACTAAAAGTCGCGCTAATCTCTCTGTTTAAAATAGACTGCAGTCGCTTGCCTAGCTCGCCAGCAAATAGATCTTTCCCCTCTTTAAAAACCTCGTTTATGCCAAGAATAATTTCATCAACATATTCTTCTAATCCCAGCTCAATCTCCTGCGGGATCTTTGACAGCTGTTCTTTTATTTCATCGGTATCCAGAGGTTGATCCTCTATTTCTACCGTATTGAAGGCCCGCTTTAATCTCTCAGCAGCCTTCACAATAACCTTATGCATATCAGCAGCAGAAATGCTAATACGCGCGCTTGTTCCGGCTAACACAGGGTTGCTAATCATACCAAGAATCTGCTGTTTAATCTTCCCTATGACTACGCGCAATGTCTCTTGACTAATCTCCATTTCCAACCCGTCTAATGCTGGTGCTGAAATTAGATTTTCTTTGTTTTTATCAATCGTGGCTGCCAATGAATCAAGCTGCCGCTTCAACAATTTGGCTAACTCTTTACTTACTTCATCAAAATCATTACTACTCAGCGACATCCGTTGCCCCATGGCATAGCCTGGATCCATTTCAACTTGAATATTACGCATAAGCTTCTGAAGCTCACTATTCAGCTCTTTCTCCACTTTGTTGAACGCTTGACGAACTTTATCCTGGCTTAAGCTAACAGGGTTGCTACCACTCTGCTTTATCGCGGATACATTATTCGATATAAGAACATTCATTTCATTATCCAACTGCTCACGCAAGCTGCTGCCTGCTTGTTTATTAACCTGACTATTCAACGATTTAGCAGATGTCAGCAGTGACTCAATTCGTCTTTCCACCCGACCGAATCTTGAATCTAGCGATTCCAGTTCCTGTCCAAACCGCATCATATGATTGATAGACTTGTTTAACTCTGAAACTATATTTAATTGGCTATTTTCCACTGGCTTTCACCACCTTTATAAAATAAAACTCCCGCCCCTCCATGAAGGAGCAGACAGGAGACTAATCGTGCTTATAGCAGTTGGGCAAGAAAATTCATATCTTCTGCGTCAGCGACTTTATAACCTTCTACATAAGTACCATCTTTTTTGACTACTTCCCCCTGCTCGTCGTTATCAGAGGAACCTCCCCCGCCGAACAGTCCGCCAAGGGACATCGTCGATACTTTGATGGTGAACTGTATGTGTTCATTGCATTGCTCAAGGTAGTAACCCAGCTGTGGTAGGGTCAGCTTCCACACGTCATATTTATCCAGCTGACAATAGTGTGCAAGCTTGAAGAAAATGTTCGCCCAATCCACTGGCGGCTTATTGTCGTACTCTTCTTCCTCTACCTCAGTAGTTACATGGACTTTTTTAAACCATTCAGACCAATCATGCAGTCGATAATTTTTTTCGCGTTATCTAGATCAACGTATTCTTCCAAATGCTCCACAGTCATTGAACTGTAGTAGGGCTTGAAAGCCATTAGCAGAACATTCAAAAGCTCATCATAACGATCCTCGTCATCGTCGCCATCCGGAATCAAATTCGCAATAATGACACCAGATTCAATCGTATTCAGCTTCTTCATCAGCTTGCGCGCATCTTTAAGTCCGAGTGGTGGAATCGAATAGGTTTTGCCATCACGCAGCCGAACCTTCTCGTCCTCCTCAAAAAAGACTTTCTCGCGAATATCTGCTTCCTCTTGCGTAATTGGCTTTTTCGCCGCTTCTTCTTTTGCTTCCGCTTCAACCTCTTGTGCTTGCTCAACAGCCTTCGCCGCTGCTTCCGCCTCTTCATTTGCTCTTGGAATTACTGCTTCACGTTCACTCATTCAAAACGCCCCCTTTAATTTCTCCCACGTTTGATAAAAGGTAGATGATCTGCAAGGAGGGAGAGGTTCTTGCAGTCACCTCATCCATCATTCTAAGTAAATGAAATGCGAATTTAACAATCTGATTGTAAAAAAAAGACCCTCCGAGGAGGGCCTTGAAATTATTAGCAGTCAATACCTTGTACAGAACCTACTTCGTAGCGCTTAATACTTCCCAGCTTGCCGTCCGTACGTTCAGGATCGATAACGGTCAGTGTTACACTATGAGTGGAAGCTTGTTGACGCTGGGCATCAAGGGTAAAGTTGGATTTTACGCGGCATTGGAACAATTCGGTTTGAAAACCTTGAATCGAGCCATCCTTTTGCTCAAATTGGCCGTCATGAACCACATGAACCGTTAGAGGCATGTCCTTCGTTGTAATATCCAAAATATCGACAACTTCATTGCGTTTGTAGTTGACATAAATATCTACATCTTTCAATGCCGAGTTAAACGACAGCTTGCCGCCAGATACTTTATACTCGTATTCGCCAGGGGAGGCATTAGTTGTTTTCTTAAGCAGCTTATTGCCTGCCAAAGTACGAACCGAAATTTGCGGATCCACATTGAGGGAGGAGCCGAATACCAGATCAGCCTCAAAGCTGCTGCCATTTTGCTTCACGGTATGTTTTTCTTCCAGAACCCAGATGAAGCCATCTGCATCATGTGTCGTGCCTGGCAGTGCAGTTGCATATACGATGACAACCACTTTGCCAGCAAGCGCCATATCGAAATCAACATCTTTGCCCGATACCGTAACGTCAATTGATAGATCACGGCCGTTTACAACCGTTTCGTAGGCTTTAGGAGCAGGAGAAGCTACTGCAACTTGAGACAACTGCGCTGTATATGGCGCAGACGATGGCACCGTAATCGTTTCTGTTACCATGCTATAAGCTGATCCTGTCACACCTTCACGCAGCTTGGAACCAAGGACGAGGCGGACAAGGTTAAGATCGAATTTAGCAGACTCGGCTGTAATATCAATCGTTTTCTTACGAAGCAGGGTGTCGAGCGCTACACTCGAATCTCCACCTTCAATATCCTGCATATCAAGCTGGATGTCCAGCTTCATGTTATTTAGCGTGCCGATTGTAACGAGATCATCGCAATTCGGAATTTTCGCCATAAATTTGCCGGCACCCTTAATCAACATCTTCTTGTTTTTTGTAATTCCCATTTTAAAAAACCTCCTTCTATTTTCTCCCTCAATAGATCTAGCTATTGGGGCGTCACATCCTATTTCGTGATGCTTCGTGAAACAATATAAGCTGTTGCAAGCTCCTTTATAACCATCATGCGTACAAATCGACTAAATATGATTATTTTTCAAATTAGCGTCACATTACTTCAATAATAGAAACAACAGGCTGGCTGTTGGACGTTAAAAATAACTTGTTTGCTCTAATCGCAAGCTGTTCTCTAAACAGTAAGCGCATTGAATCGGCTCCAATCCTTATATCTTCTTTGTCACTTACATACACATCTCCAAAACCCAAATTCTCGACAATAAGGCTGGCATTTGGATGATGGGCATTATAGATAAATAAACCTGAACCGACCAGCTGCTGAGTAAACTCAGCGACTACTTCGCCATCTAACTCATTCATATCAATAATGCTGTTCGTTGCCATGTTACTCACTCCTCCATAGCAGGCTCCTAAAATACATCCATATTTTTCATACAAACATCTACTTGTTTGCGGACGCTATCCAGATTTAAAGTTAGGCGAACGTCCGCATTGTAAAGGTTCAAGTAGCTCTGACGCATGGCGGAAAGTTCATCTGAAAGGATGCCTTTGCCTTCATCCTGAAACATTCGCTCCAAATCTACATCCATATTGCTTACACCCTGCTGCATTTCTTTCAGCACATGATAGATGTCTCCAAAAGTCATCGTCATACGATTCTAGTCCTCCCAATATAGTCTTTTTTATCGTTATAGGCGGCATCAATGCAGCTTTGCAAACACTGTCGATGCGCCTGTATGAGACCATGTAAGCTGAGCTGCGAACTGACCGTTTGCTCCATAATAAAGGCTAACAAGCGTTCAAGCTGTTCCTTATTTCTACGAAGAACATCAATACTGGCAGGAGAAGCATGATGCATCGCCTGTTCGATACGCTTAACCGCATCAACAATTCGGTCGACATCACTCACAACCACTCCAAGCGTATAATTAAAATCAGCCATTGTTTCCCTCCTCTCTGCAAAAGCATTTATCCGCCCCTCCGCTTCATGCATGGCCGACAACCGGTCAACGTTCTAGGTATAACCTGCGTTCTCGTATGTTGACTCTCCATATCCTCGGATCTGACGAGATATCCCATGGCATTCATCATTTTGCCGGTTAATTCCCCGATACAGTGAAGACATAGCAGCGCATCTCCTTGCAATCCCTCAGCCACAAAGCTTTCCCTCGCCTTATCTGTCACGTAGCGAAATTCGCATTTTATGCATTTGACGTACAAGTTCATAAGTACACCTCTTTATTTCCATTACACTCACCCTAAACCTAGCAGCTTTCTGCGTAATTCTTCCTTCTTCTTGTCTTGAGCACAAGGTCTGCAATCGTATATTCCCATATATTGATTTAAAAGCTCCTCATAAGAGATATACAGCACTTCCGACAAACAATGAATGCATTTCTCCGGCGGAGTCTGATACACTCGGGCCAACACTCGGGCCTGCTGTGTAATAAATCGACCACACATGCATTTCACTACAATCCCCCCTTCTTTCAATATAGGGAAAATAGCTTCCTTCCGAACAAAATAGAAGGAAAACCACTCTATTGACCGAACAAACGTTCGTGTGTTAAAATTAATATAAGAACATTTGTTTCCAAATTGAGTTATTTCAATTTCCTTAAAAGTTGGATAAAATCCATTTTTATTTAAATATATTTTTTCGGTATCATATACAATTTTCAAACAGACCTTCCGATATATAAAATAGTAAAACCATGACCTTAGAATCAATATTGCGTTTTGGCTAGATACTAAGACTTACCTTTCCTCTTTTTTTTAAATAAAAAGGTATTTAAATTACCCAACATTTTATAATTAGATATTAAAAGTACTCTTCACATAACACATCCTATATTTAAGAAAAGAAAGAGGGGGAAATTAAAGAAAATACTTATTCATATTTATAAGTTTCAAATCTACTTATTTGGAAAAATAAATGAAAACCAGACGCAACTATTATATAACTATCTCCGACAACTAATAATAAGGAGAAAAAGGGAGGAAAACGCAAAAAACACAGCCCTCATTCTGCTGCGTACATCTTTATACCTATAAAAGGATTCAACCAACATGAAAATATAAAAATTTCAAGGATCAGTCATGGTGCTGCACACACCAGAACTGCTATCCCTAGCTTTGCTGCGCTCGAATACACAAATACGAATAGCTGGAGGATCTACTAATGAACATGATTAGCATACAGAACTTCGATATTAACGCTCTCACACCTATTTTTAACCATATTTTAAAAAATGTACGCTACGAGGACAGAGCTGATGTTAAAAGTGAGTCTATCGTGCGTATATTGAATGCAATCCATACAGGAAAAATAAATAAAAACCTGTTCACTTTTGCTCACACGGTTGTTCAAAGAACGGTATTTGACTACTATCGCAAAAATAATAGAATGATCGTCAAACATAGTACTTTAGTTAACTTCTGTGATGGTGCACATGAAGAAAACAATACTTCGGTTGATAGCTTTTCATATAAAACAGAAGAAGTGGGTTATGACTTATCAGATGTGAAAAATGATTATTTCAA
Source organism: Paenibacillus sp. J31R34 (assembly GCF_059383715.1). Classification (NCBI taxonomy): domain Bacteria; kingdom Bacillati; phylum Bacillota; class Bacilli; order Caryophanales; family Paenibacillaceae; genus Paenibacillus; species Paenibacillus sp. J31R34. Next base: position 5,388 of record NZ_JBXENU010000021.1, on the reverse strand, counting down.
TAACAAGGTTCGCTTCACTCCACAAGAACGCAAAATTATTGAATATATGCTATTTACCGAAGAGGGTATGGACATGAAGCCGACTGAAATTTCTAATCTATTAGATTTGAATAAGTCCCATGCTTCTCGTGCGATGAACAAACTTAAGAAGATATGCCAGGAGTATGCCTAACTTTTTCAGAAAGCTATTATTCTAGGTCATATAGCATAAATCATCATAATGATTGCTTAAAAAACTTTAATATTTACCCACAATACACATAGCTTTGTTAACTATATTCATTATGTTACCACAGGTCAAGGGTTGTTGCAACTTTCGGCAATGGATGTTGGGCTTTATCAAACGTGTCATCACTATTACAGAGGGGGAATAACCATGTTCGCTCAATATATAGTCGGCGGAAGGCTGGATCCACCCTTTCATCCAACCAAGCCTTCATCAAACTTCATCGGTAGAACCATAAACATACCGTCAAAGCAAAATGGCGCTAGAGTGATTAAGGATACACTCTATTTTTCCAACGACCTTGAATTCTATGCTATTTCTATTCGCGCATCAAATGCTGACCCGAAGGATTACTGGAATCTTACAATAGGCGGGAAAACGCTAGCGAAACGTATTTACTGTAAAAGCTATGAAGAAGGCCTATATCTTCAAGTAGCATACCCCGTTGCGGCAGGCACTACCTTCGATTTCGAATATCATACAGCACTAGGCAAGTCAAATACGTTGGATATTATGTTTCACCTTCTTACTGACGAGCATGTAAACCTGGTGCTCAATGGCACAACAGATTTAGGTGCTTATCCTGACCCTCTTCCAGAAACACCGAATCACCCAGAGCCTGTAGGAGGAGAGATACAGCTTCCCGTCACCTGGCAGCCCTTTACATCGGTCGCTGCTGCCGAGGAGTGGGCACGGAATCTTGGCATCGAAACCAACTTTGCCCGCAAGCTTGATGCAGCCAATTATGTAACAGAAGCTCTGGCTATGCTGTTAAATCAATGTGGAGAGTTTGCTACCATGATCAAAAGATTTCCGCTTACCGTAAATATTAAAAGCGGCAGAGGTGCCAATGGCTATTTTAATTCTTCAACTGGCGAAGTTGTCATTAGTAATACCTATGACTTTACTAATGCAGCTACCATTACACAGGCAGAATATGAAGCAGGCCAAAAGTCTTCGCCCTTTCGGTTAAGAACCATTATGCACGAAATGGGCCACTGGCTGCATTTTCAAAATGTAGGGGAAGCGGACTTTTACCGTATAGCTATGCTGGACCCTGATAATTACGGCGCTCAGACGATTCTATCCAATAGAGAAGCCTCCTATATCGCGAATAATTTAAGCAACTATGCTACACAATGGTTTCCCATTGAATTAATAGCAGAAACATTTTCAGCAAAAATGACTGGAGTTCCTGTAGATCCGAGAATATGGGAATGGTATGAACAATATGGCGGATATAAATGTTCCGGCTGGTAGGAGGCCCTTATGGATATAACGATTCCTTGCGTGTTTTGCAAACATTTTAATAGAGATGATCGTTCAACGACATCATGCGCCGCTTTCCCAAGCGGAATACCAAAAGATATTCAAGAGCTCAAAGCTATTCACACTCAGCCCCATCCGGCTGATAATGGCATCCAGTATGAACCGATAAGCGCTCAAAAAGATTACTTCAACTTTTTCAAAGCAGAACTTAGGAAATAAGGTGATAAAATGGTAGGATTCATGAACAAATGTCCCCACTGCGGATACAAATCTTCTTTCACACCGGAAGAAGCTGAATGTGATAAAGCATTAATGTTATGGTGCAACCATTGCGGCCATTTTATTAATCAGTCATTTACGATTCAGACATTCGAAAAATGGTGGTCACGCTACGATGAAGGAGAAGAATTGTTTAAGCCTCCAATCAGCAAACAACTGCTAATCAAGCTGAAAGCTTTAGAAAATGAAATCCAAGCAGATCAAGATTGTTTTTTAGATCATGTGCAAATTCATTTTAAAGATTTTACTGATTATTTGTATATTGAAGAAGGAACAGAAGAAGAGCGGATTTCACAGCCTCCTAAAGCTGAGTCTGAGAAATAATGCGATATCAATAAGGTCATTTGTACAGCAAAAAGGGCTTTACAGCGTGTATTGAAAAACAAAGGTACACGCTGTTTACATTGGATTAGATTGGCTTAGAATACGTTTCTAATAGGCTTCAGGAACGCGCCCAAGTTAGAGCGTATATTTCTAAAGGGCAGGATACCCTTCTAAGAATGGCCTCCGAGCAAGCTTGAATGGTGCTTCCTGTCGTATAGATATCATCTACAAGCAACAGCCTCATCGATGCGTTTTGTGAGACAGACTTGGACAAGGATTGAACCCAACATTCCAGCCCTTCCCGCTCAACTTCAAAAATATTTTGCATATCTCGCATTCTCTCCGAGCGTGTTTTAAAGCTTTGCTTGGCTGAATGCTTTTGGCGTGCCAATAAGTTTACTAGCGGGATCCCACAGCTTCGAGAAACCCATGCTGCCAGCCTTTCCGCCTGGTTAAAACCGCGTTCTTCGGCCCTCTCGCCGCTAACAGGCACATAAGTAATGGCGTGCCACAAATTAGACCACGGACTTCCCGCTCGGATACCAAGCCTTCCTGTCAGCTCACGAGTCATCTCGGTGAGAGGATGCAGCAGCATTTCTCCTAAATATGGCTCCAGCAATTCATTTCCCCGATATTTATACTTAGCTAAAAGCTCTCGCATCTGCTCGCTATATTGTACCGCGCTCCTGTTGAGAACAAAGGCAGCATTACTGCGCCTGATGCAGTCAGGGCACGCCACAGCCCTACCACATACTCGGCATTTTACACTTCGTATCCAAGGAATTTTTTCCAAACAATTTCCACATAGCAGCTTTGTAAAGGATGTCGACAATATTCTTTGTTTCGTTAGATCTTTAGCAAATGCCCCTGACTGTAGCGGCTTTGCGATTTTCCCGCATAATGGACAGAGCTCGGCAGATGGGCCGAGCAAACCCAAAGTATTCCCCATATAATTAGCAAGTTTCTGCCCTAAACGATATATTGTGATACTGTTCATCTCAACTTACGCCTCCTTTACAAAACTTCCCCATCATACTCAATCCCCTAACTGAGATAGCCTTTTGCTCGTGCGATACGATTCATCTTTTTAATATGATGGACAGCCATCATCTGTGAACGGGTGCGTTCTTTGGCGCAAAAAATAACATTGCCATTCGGGTCCTCACTGGATCTTCCGGCTCTCCCCGCCATCTGCACAAGCGAGGCCTCATCAAACAGCTGACCGTCTGCATCCAAAATAAAAACATCGCTTCTTGGAATGGTTACCCCGCGCTCCAAAATTGTAGTCGTCACCAGAATACGAATTTCTCCTGCTCGAAAACGCTGAACCTTGTCGGCCCGCTCCGCATCCTGCGATGAGGTGCCCGCTACTTCGGGTTGCTTAAGCACCGTCTGCAGCAGCTTTGCCATACGTTCGACCTGCGAAATACGCTGTACAAAAACGAATAGCTGGGCTCCGCGTTTCAAGGAAAACAGCATCGCTTCTTGAAGCCGCCTCGTAAGCTGAAGCCTTGCCAGCATTTGTCCCACTCTTGTTGTTCGGAGCAGCCTCGGAACGGGGAGCGGGTGGCGATGAAAACGTACAGGTACTCTCGCATGGGCAAGCTTTCCCCGCCGTGCAAGCTGCTGCAGCTCGGTCGGAGGTGTTGCGGAAAGTAACACGCTTCTTCCTGTTGGGGAGCAGCTTTTATCCGCAGCATAATGAAGCTGGGGATCATTGTGGTATGGAAAAGCATCCAGTTCGTCTAAAATTACTAAGTCGAATGCTTGGTTAAACCTCAGCAGCTGATGCGTCGTCGCAAGCGTAATATCTCCTTGCTCCCACCGCTGCTCGCTGCCGCCATACAGCGTGACCACGCTGTGTTCTGGAAATGCCCTCCTAATGCGCGGATTGAGCTCCAGCACAACATCCCTTCGCGGCGTAGCTATTAAAGCTTTGCCCCCGCGGAGTAGAATCGATTCCACAAGAGGAAAGGTCATTTCTGTTTTGCCAGCTCCAGTGACCGCCCATAACAGGAAGCTGGTTTGATAGGCGTCCGGCATGCGGGTTAGGGCATCGCGAGACGACTCAGAATATGAGCGGCTTGGAGCAGGACGCTCAATAAAATGAAGCGCGGACTCTGCTGCCGCTGCTTGAGCGGGGCTTAGCCCCCAGCGCGCGAGACGCTGCTTTGGGGGCGAAAGCTTGGAAGCGGAGCTGCTGGCGGCGCCAGCTCCGCCTAATATAAGCAGCTCGCATTCGCGGCTGCGCCCCATTGTGAGGCATGCGGTGCAATACGCGCATGACTCTCGCCCGCAGGCTGCACAGGGCGTCTTGTGCAGCTGCGCTTCTCCGCTGCCGCAACGCAGGCAGCGAAGCCCGCGCTGTGCGCGCTGTGGCCAGCCTGCTTCGCGGCTGGCCCTCATTGATACAGCGCTGCGCAGCTGTATCAAGCCCCGCAAGGACGCTAGCTGCAGCGCAGCGTCCTTGTCCACGGCAGGGCCAGCTGCCGCAGGCGCTGTCCCTTCAAGCAGTGCGTGCGCTTCGCTGCGCAGCAGCGCACGGCCTTGCAGCGCCGCTGCCGCCTGCTGTGCAGCGGCGGCAAGCGCCTGGAATGGCGCGCGTTCCACTCCGCGCGCCATTCCCCCGCGCTCGCGGCTATCCGCAGCGAGCGCTTCGCGCATGTCCATGGCGGGTATTTGCTCTGCCCGCCCTTCCTGCTCAAGCATCAAACCAGCAGCTTGACTGATTATCTCCTCTAAGCGACTCATCATCACCTGTCGCTCATTCTCTCTTCCCATACCCGCTCCCCTTCTCTTCAAAACAGCCCCACTCCTTTTGCCGGCTCCCTCCCTTCCCCCGTTCCACAGACGTACTCTGTTGCTATCAAGCCATGCTCTAAAAATATTCAACACTGAATATCGAGCACTTCTCCTTGACGGTCTCATAACTCCCCAATTTTCTATTTCTTCTCCATTCCTTGTATCTGTGACCGCTCCATTAAAGCGTTCAGCGACCTCCAAGGCAATACCCAGAGGAAGCGATATTCTCCATAAAAGCAATCTCTCCGCATCCTGCCAGAAGGAAGAGTCCACCTCAGGCTTAATGGTTACATGGCATGACCAATGTGCGGATTTCAGCATAAGATAGACATAAGCTTTCATTCAACTCATCTCCTTTCCAAATAAAACACAAAAAAGGAGTCTGTAAAATATTCTGTGTAAACTCTCAAACCCGATTACAATAGAAGAAAGGCTGGTTTGAGAGGATGGCACCGATGGCGAGATTCAATAAGGAACAAGTGAAGGCA
>NZ_JBXENU010000020.1:0-52163 GCF_059383715.1 Paenibacillus sp. J31R34 | reverse complement strand
CCGTTTCACCTTGAAATATAGGAAAGAATGTGATGGTTCTATCCTTTCTCTATATTTCTCGGACTGAAACGCGCTGCGCCGCCAAAGGACGGCGACAGCCGTTTCACCTTGCTTGTTGTTGCTCATTATAGCACTATCGCAGGCAATGCATAACCATGGAATTACAGGGCGAGGGTCAGGTAGTATGGCAAAAGAATGAACAACGGGCGAATGCTACCCACGGCTAGGCACATTTTCCAATTTCGATAGATAATGATTGACATTAGGTATGAGAATAGTTATCATATACTACGAAAGTGATAATCATTATCAGTTTGTCCACCTATACAATGATGCAAAATAATATACGATAGTATATATTGATGGAGCTGGTTTAATCGTGGCAGAGTTTAATCGCAAGGAGCATCAAATGAATGATGCGCCAGCCGAAACGGGCAAGCCGTGGAATTGGCAGCTGTTCCCGTTCTCATCAGTGAAGGCGGGCGAGGATGCGCTGTACGTGGCATCGGTTGGTTATGGCGTCTATCAGATTAATGGCGAAGAGCAATGGTTGAAGCTTAGTGCAGGGATGCCGCAATCGGCAATGGTTAATCGACTGCAGCTGCAAAGCAGCGTGCTTCATGCCTGCACGAGTGAAGGACTTTATCAATATACAAATGGGCAATGGGTCAATGATGGTCTCGCCATTCCTTGCTATCAATACCGGATGCTTGGCGGCACAGGCTATGCGGCAACGGATTATGGACTGTGGTCAAATTCCGGAAGCTGCTGGGAAAAGTCAGCCTGCTCCGACAAGCGGGTCTATGATTTCATGAACCTGCCGCAATATCTCGTCGTTGGTCATGAAAGCGGAGTCGCGCTGTACGACCGTTTTATGGATGAGTGGGCCGAGTTTGAGCTGGACCGTGCGGTTACAAGCCTTGCTGTATACCGAGGACATCTCATTGGCGTCAGCGATCGCGGCGAGCTGATGATCGGCGACAAGAAGGGACGGTTTGACCGCATCCGCTTCAGCAAGCAGTTTATTTTCTCCATTGTTGCGAAGGGGAAAGATATTTATGTATGTACGGATAAAGGCTTGTTCCAGCTCGCTTATATCCGCAATCAAGTAACGCTGCTGTCTGTGAAGCTGGGTATTCCGGTGACGGATGTGGATCTGCAGGGCGACAGCTTGTATATGGCCACGTTGTTTCAAGGTATTCAAATGATGGATGCCTAGTTCATATAAAATCAGCCATCGGCGCGCGGAGGAGAGGCTGCTCTCCCCCAGCTGATGGGAAACAAAGCAGCCGATTGTCCAAAATGGCGACGGCTATTTACACTTGGGAGGAATGTATAGGTGTCAAAGGTAATTGTGGTATACGCGAGCATGACGGGTAATACAGAGGAAATGGCTGAGGCGATTGTTGCTGGAGCACAGGAAGCGGGCGTTGAAGTTGTATCGAAGGAAGCTTTCGATGCAAATGCAGCTGATTTGCTGGAGTACGATGGCATCATTATCGGCGCGTATACTTGGGGAGACGGCGAGCTTCCAGATGAAATTCTTGATTTCTACGAGGAGCTTGAAGGACTTGACCTCAGCGGCCGCAAAGCAGCCGTATTCGGTTCAGGGGACTCCTCCTATCCTGTATTTTGCGGCGCGGTTGATACCATCGAAGCTAAGCTGCGCGAGCTAGGGGCAGAAATTGTCTCCGAAAGCCTGAAGGTTGAATACAACCCTTCCGATGATGAGAAAGAACAATGCAAAAACCTAGGCAAGCAAGTAGCTGGCCTTGTAACTGTAGCGGGCTAATAAGCAGGGCGGCTGTTGCTGCTTTATTTCTAAGTGACCTGCAAGAAAGATGAGGTGGCCGATTATGGAGCAATCCGCAGCAGTAAAGCTGATTGAGGATTACAAGTTGGAAGAGCTGCTGCGCTGCCCCTATCGGTTCATTAAACGGCAGACGGCGAAGAAGCGGGCAGGCGAAGTGAATGGGCGCCAGCTTATGCAATTCGCCGTCAGCCATATTGTGAATGATTTTTATGAGCTGCCGCCCCATGCCCGTACAGCTGATGTAGTGAAGCGGCTGGCGGAGCGCTGGTGGACGCCGCGAGTAGCTAAATTCGATAATGCGGAGCATTATTGGGATTCGAAGCTGCAAGCGGTTGCACATTTGACGGCTTTTTTATTGGAGGAGCAAGAGGCGGCGCCGATTATCCAATTTGAGCAGCATCGCACCTTTGTTGAGCCGCTCGATATGGAGCTCACGCAAATCTTTCAAATTGTCGCCGAAGATCCGTATGGGACGAATACCGATTATATTGTGCAAAAGTTTGTCGTGGACGAGGATGAGGATGTCATCGTTACGTTCCAGCATATGACCGCCGTATTTTGTAACAGCGCCTTCGGCAAGCTGCCGAGCCGGATCGATGTTTTGTCGGTGATGAGCGGTCAGCGGATTTCCTATTATCCAAGCGAAGCTGATATACCGCAGTCCTTGGATTATATGAGGCTCGTGCAGACTATGCTGCCCGAAGCCGAGCGGCTGCGCAAGAGCAACAATGCGGCGGAGTGCCGAAGCTGCCCGTTGCGCAGCGAATGCTTCAGCAAGACGTCAGAAGCAGCGGCTGAGGCTGTGCTGCAAAAGTCAGCAAGTCTTACTATGTAGGCTAGAGCATCGTTCGATGGTTCATCGATTGATGCTCCTTTTTTATGCTCACTATTAGGAAGACGCATCCGGAGGCAAAGGTAGACAAACGATTGTTAGTTATGTAACATGGGGCAATACATAAATACTAACTTACATAGTTGCACAAGGAGAGATTGTCGTGTCAGAGGAACTGCTGCTAACGTTTCGTTCGCCGCCGCTGCCCTTTTTTATAGAATCAAACCGTCGTACGTATCAAGCGGGTGAGGAACATCCGAACCGGACTAATATTGGCGTATTCGATATGCTGTTTGTGCATGAAGGCGCTCTGCATCTTGCGGAAGGGGACAATAAATGGCTGCTTGGCCCAGGGGATGTGCTTATTTTACGGCCGGACAGCTATCATTATTCGTATCAGCCGTGCCAGGAGACGACCGTGTTCGACTGGATCCATTTTCAAACGGTGGGTGCATGGGAAGAAACTGAGGGGAGTCAATCGGGCTCCTTGAGGGGAGACTATTATACGTATGCCATTCGGCTGCCGAAAAAAATTCACCTGTCTTACCCGGACGAAGCGAAGCTCATCTTCGCACAGCTGCATGATGCAGCGCAAAGCTCGTCGCATGGCGCGTTCTGGGAGCGGCAGCAGCGTTTTCTGCATTTATTGCAAATGCTGGATGAAGGCTGGCGTTCGGATGCCGCAAGAGCAGGCGTATCGGTGGCAGAACGTGCCGCGGCCTATTTGAAAATGAATTACCGCAGCCCAATCAGCAATGGCATGCTTAGCGAAGTGCTGCAACTGCACACCAATTATATTACGCGCTGTATGACCGAGGTGTTCGGTTGTACGCCGCAGCAATATTTGCTCTATTACAGGCTGGATCAAGCGAAGCTGCTCCTTATTAAGACAGACTGGACGATTGCCCGCATCGCGGAGGAAACGGGCTTCCGTCAAACGCCGCATTTCTCGCGGCTGTTTGCCTCCCACACCGGGATGCCGCCGCTTAAATTCCGCAAGCGTTTTACGACAAATTAAGCCAAGAAGTGAATAAAAAACCTCCTCATATGCAAATAATGGGCAAGACGATATTTTGAGCACAGCGGAATGCTTGCCCGCGCAGCTTCGAGGGGGATATACAAATGATTGAGCGTTATTCGGTTAGGGCAAATGTCGATGATTTGATTCGGTCGTTCCAGGTTGGGAATGTAATTGATTGTGATGTGACTAGGTTTAATATAGCGCCGACCCAGTCGGTGTCAATTGTAATGAATGACCGTTTAGGTGAGCGGACGCTTCAGGATGCCAGATGGGGCTTGTTTCCGTTCTGGGCGAAGGATTCAGTAAATGCGGATTGCGAGCGGTTGTCTGAAAAGCCATTTTTCGAGCGGATGCTGCGCAGGCAGCGCTGTGTTGTACCATGCAGCGGCTTCTTTGGCTGGCAGCAGTATGGGCAGGAGCGAGAGCCGCGGGCGATGCATATTGTTGTGCCGAGCCAGCGATTGTTTGGTGTGGCAGGGTTCTTTGATGCTTGGAAAAATTATCAGGGGCAGGAAGTGCGCGCTTTTACGATGATCACGGCCAGTTCTTCAGGGGCGTTATCCGGCTGGCAGCCGCGCGTGCCTATCGTGCTTGACGAGGAAGGGCTGGAAGATTGGCTCAATCCGCGCATTCATGATTTCCGTTCATTGCGCAAGCATCTCGACCCGCTGGAATCCTATCAGCTAAGAGCTTATCCGGTAACGAATGCGGTAGGGAACGAAGCATACGAGTCGCCGGATTGCATTCAGGAAATTATGCCGGATTTTGCATAGCTGCGGCAGACAGGCTTGCCCTGCTGACCAGACCTATTTGAAGCTTGAGATAGAGCCTTCGTTCCAATGGAATTGTGGAAGCGGAGGTTTTTTTGGGAAATAAATGAAAGGGCTTACATGATTATGCAGCTAGTCTTTTTCGTTCTTAGGACAGTTGAAGACGGGCTGGATTTTCGCTATAATGTAACCTATATTTGGAAATATCTGTAGCTTGAAAGAAAGTGGATTTTTGCCGATATTAAAAAATATAAGAAGGTATAAGCTCCCCCTAATAATGGGCTTATATTTCTCGGAATGAAACGCGCCGCGCTGCCAAAGGCAAGCGACAGCCGTTTCACCTTGTCAGAGAGGAGCTGGGATAATGGTTCAAGGCTGGGTCACTGCGCTGGTGCTGGCGTTCGGTATTGCGGTCGCTATTTTCGGGGTTGTCGCCTATTTACGAATGTTTCATAAAGACCGGAGCGCAGCTTCTGTCCGTTCATCCATAGAGCGCCATGCTAGTGCTGACGAGGCTTCCGCTGGTGAGGAGGGGCGTGATTCACCCCTGGACAGGACGCCTGACTAGTGCGGATTTTGCATAAATTATACGCTTGGTGGACGAGCCGGTCAAATGCATGCTTTCCCAAGTGTAGCATAAATGTTATAATAGTAAGAAAAGTTCAAACATTTTGAATCATCAAACCATGGTGACGCTTGACCGATGGGAGTCCGGCGGTGTTTTAGCCGAATGTGTTCTCGGAATTTGTTGTTTAGGACGACCATCCAACGTTAAGGGAGGAGATTTCATGGCGAAGCACAGCCAGAATGAAGTCAAGGAAAGCCTGAAAGAACTAACGAGAATTTTCCAACCCAAGGATTCACGCAAATTTGTTAGGGATTACATTCGAAAGTACCGGATTACCGGCGGCTACGAGGAAGAATTAACATTGCTGGTGGAAGATGAAATGGGCAAGCTCAACTCCTCAGTCGGCTAATCGCATGGTTATACGGGCTCTATTCCCTTCAAGGGGAATAGGGCCCTTTTGTTTGAAGGGAAAGAGAGAAAACAAAGCATTACACGAATTGTTCACATTCGTGAGAATGTCCGCTTTGCTCCTCGAATATGGTGAATAGAGGAGGGAGGTTTGGATATGCTGACGAAGCTTGCGCTTGGCACGGAAGAGCAGTATGTACAGCATGCAGGGAGCATTATAGCTGCATGCCATAAGGAGCTGTCAAAGCGGATTACCTGCGGGGTGACGACGCTTGAGATCGAGCGTTTTACGGAGCGATTCATGCTGGAAAGAGGGGCGTTTCCGGCCTACAAGGGGCGAAAAGGTTATCCGTTCGCCATTTATGCCTCGGTAAACGGGATGCTGCGCGGCGGGTTTCCCGGCACGGCTCCTCTATCCAGCGGTGATATGGTCAAAATCGAGATGATTGCCGGGGTGGATGGCGGCACAGCTGAATTCGCCTGGACGTATGCGATAGGTGAGCCGACCCCGCTTTCTCGCAAGCTGCTGCGCACGGCGCAGCACACGCTGAATCGCGGCATTGCCGAGGCGAGAGTAGGCAGAAGCGCCGGAGATATCATCGTGGCTATCCATACTTCAGCGGCCAAGTCGGGCTGCCTGGTCATGAACAGCATGCCGGATATCGCGGTGCACGGCATTCTTCAGCAGCTGCAGCAGGGAGAGATGCGCCCGGTGGAGCAGCCAGAGGAGCTATTGGCAGAAGGCATGATTTTGACGATTGATTTAATTGTGGGATTAGGTACGCTGGCGGGTGACACTGCTAGTGTCGAGCCAGGACTTGCGACAGCGCATGTAAAGCATACCGTTGCGGTTACCCGCTCGGGCCCGGTTGTGCTGACAAAATGAAGCGGATAACGCTGTACGCTTAAGCAGACGAAAAGGAGATCACACCTCACGGAAGGCGAGGGTGATCTTTTTTGCTCTTTAAGCGCTTTTCTCTCAGCCTGTCAGGAGCTAATGACCAGCCTTCATAAATCGTTTTCCTCCTGAGAAGTGGCGTGCTGTCAGATATCCTATTAAAGGATCACCGTACAAGCCGTACAAGATATTTCAACAGTTCACCAAAGTTAAAATAGTTCAGTCGTAAAATGCCAAATTGTTCACTATGCTTATATTGTTGCTCTTTCGGGCTGTGTGAGCATTGGGCTAAGCTAAATACAGACCGGAGGGGTACCGTGATGTGCTTAGGAACGAAAATTCTTTTCAGCTATTTAATGAAAGCGCTTACCATTTATCCGGGCTGTAGAGTCAACGCGAAATAAATGTGGGAGGTTGAAAAATTGAAGAGATCCATAGCTGCACTATCCAAGCTTATGCTAGCACTGATGATCATTTTGCCGGGGATTATGCCTGTCTATACGGCAACGGCATCAGCAGAATCTGCGCTGGTCCTAGAGGAAACGGGAACCACAGCAGAGGGAGATCAGCAAACACAGCAGCAAAATGAAACAGGAGAGTCGCAAGAGGGACAAGGAGGAACGGAAGAACAGCAATTGCTCGTCGCTCAGGAGGCGGCAGCTGTTGCGAATGAACCGCTGTTTAAGGATGATTTTCAAGATGGCGATTTGCAAGGCTGGACGGTCAATAACAGTAATATTATTAAATCAGCAGTTGATCCGGCTGCGGCTAGCAATCAGGTGCTGTACGTTAGTGCTGGGGATGAGGCTATTGCCTCGGTCAATCAGGATATCGGCAGCGACTACGTGTATGAGGCCAAGGTGAAAAAAGTGGCTGCGGGAGCTTTTCCCGGCATTTTGGCGCGCTATAGCGATGTGAACAATTTTTATTTGTTCCAGTTGGGGGATAATCGGTTCTCCTTATCCAAACGGGTAGGCGGCACTACAACAACGCTCGGGGAATATCCGATTACGATTAGTGCGAATCAATGGTACACGATGCGTATCATCGTCGAAGGCAGCAAAATGAAAGGCTATGTGGACGATAAGCTTATTTTTAATGTAACAGATACTTCCCTTGCGTCAGGGAAAGCGGGCTTCCGCTCTCGCTGGGAAAAAAGCGCGCTTGATGATGTAGGCATCTGGCAAATTCCAAATCCGAAGCCGGAGGCTCCGAGTGATTTGCAGGCAACGGGCATCACTTCGTCTGCGGCTACGATTAGCTGGGACAGCACGGTAACGGGAGCTACCTACCGCGTTTATCGTTCAACCGATGCTACCGCGGGCTTCTCTCCGGTGTATGTCGGAACAGATAAGCACTATGAGGACACGGGACTGGCTTCCGGTGTGACTTATTACTATCAGGTTGCAGCGGAGGTCAACAAATATGAGGTTGTTTCTTCCTCCATCTCGCTGACGACGGTGCTGGTGCTGCCGGAATCGCCAGATTTGCTGCCGGGCATTGTAGCGGCATACCCGTTCAATGAAACGTCAGGGACGCAGGTGTCACCGCTTGGCGCTAGCAGCAACCAAGGCAAAGCCACTCTTACCGGCGGGGCATCATGGACAACGGGCCGATCAGGCGGGGCAGTCGATCTCAATGGATCAAATGGCTATGTCTCGCTTCCGGCAGGCATGCTGAAGGATTTGAATGAGGTCAGCTTTGCCTTCTGGGCGAAGCAGGATACGCTCAAGCAGTGGACTCGTGTGTTCGATATCGGGCTCGGCACGAACAATTATATTTTCTTTACGCCAGCCACGGGCGCTAATGAGTCGCGCTTCGTCTTGAAAAATGGCGGCAGCGAGCAAGTTGTCGGCGTTAGTCCTGCGCAGCAGGCAACCGATCGCTGGGTTCATTATGCGATGACGCTTTCGGGCTCTACAGGCGTATTGTATGTGGACGGCGTAGAGGTGGGGCGCAATGCCAATATGACGCTGAAGCCTAAGGATTTGGGCCAAACGACGCTGAACTATATCGGCCGCTCGATGTTTAGCTCCGATCCATATTATGACGGAAAAATTGATGATTTTTATGTGTTCAATCGGGCGTTAGGACCGAAGGAGGTGGCCTTGTTCACCTATGCTGAGGATCAGGCTAAGGTGGCGGCAGATAAGGCGGCTGTGACGCTGCCTGGCGACTTGACCAAGGTGATGGCCAATATTTCGCTTCCAGCTAAAGGCGCTAACGGCACGACACTAGCATGGGAATCCGACCAGCCGGCTGTTGTTGATAGCGCAGGCAAGGTGACTCGTCCTGCCTACGGACAGCCAGACGTGGACGTGACGTTGACAGTTACGATTAAACGTGGCAATGCGATAGACACGAAGCCATTCCAGCTTAAGGTGCTGGCAGATTTATCAGACGAGGCAGCGGTCGACAATGACAAGGACGCACTTGTAGTAGCGCATGCCGATGGGGCAACAGCAAAGCTCAGCCTGCCGGATGCAGGCGCGAACCGCACGAAAATTTCGTGGCAATCGGATCATCCGGTTAACCTGCGTCCAGACGGCATGGTTAGCCGCCCCGCTATTGGCGAAGGGGATCTGCTCGTTAAGCTGACGGCGACCATTACGCGGGGCAGCGTATCGAAAACGCGAGTGCTCGACGTGTTCATTTTGGAGCAGGATGCGAATACCGCTTATTTATTTGCTTATAACAAGCTCGTCAGCGGCACGGAAACGCTGCATTATGCGGTGAGCCGCAACGGGAAAAGCTGGACGGAGCTGGGCACGAACGCCGCATTCGTCTCGCCTATCGCGAATGGAGCCGATACGTTCAAGCTGAATTCCGAGGATAAATGGCTGAAATATACGTATGCAGGCGGCGCGTGGACGCTTGCTTCCGCTACGGACGTAGCGGGTGTGTGGACGCAGGAGGCAGCCAGCTCTTTTACGCTTCCAGCCGGTGCGCTGGCGGGCAGCTTCAAACGCATGGATGAAGCGGATTGGAGCCGACTTGTACATGGCCTTTCTGTACCGAGAACGCTTGATCCGATCATGACGATCTACACGGAAAAGGGCGTCGCGCCAAGGCTCCCGGATCGGGTGAAAATCGATTATACGAACAATCAGTATACGACGGTACCTGTACAGTGGGATACCCTTGCTCCTTCTGCTTATGCTAGCGCTGGCAGCTTCAAAGCCGAGGGAACGGTAACGGGCACGTCTACCCGCATAAAGGCAGATATTAAGGTGCAGGACAATACCGGCAAAGCGGACGTTATTCGCAACGGCGAATACTGGTTCGATGACGAAGGTGGCATGATTCAGGCTCATGGTGGCTATATCCTCAAAGTAGCGGACACGTATTATTGGTTCGGCGAGGATAAAGGGCATAATTCGGCGGTGCTGAAAGGCGTCTCCGTGTATGCATCGAAGGATCTCAAGCACTGGGAATTCCGCAACAATGTGCTGACGACAGCCTCTCATCCGGAGCTGGCATCGGCAAAAATCGAGCGGCCCAAAGTGCTGTACAACGAAAAAACAGGCAAATATGTGTTATGGGGACACTGGGAGGAAGCGGGCAACTACAATCAGGCGAATATGATCGTTGCTGTATCCGACACGGTAGACGGGGATTACACATACGTGAATCGTTTCCAGCCAGGGGCGATGCAGGCCCGTGACTTTACGTTGTTCCAGGATGATGATGGCAGCGCCTATTTATTCGCATCCTCGAACAATAACGCCGACCTGAACGTGTTCAGGCTGACGGACGATTATTTGTACACCGAGCAGTACATGTATACGCTGTTCCCGGGTGTTAGAAGGGAAGCGCCAGCAGTTGTGAAGAAGGACGGCTATTACTACTTGTTCACATCGGGGCAGTCCGGCTGGTATCCGAATCAAGGCTACTATTCAAGCGCCAAGTCGATTAACAGCCTAAGCGATTGGTCCGAGCTTAAGCGGTTCGGCGATCCGGCGACGTATTATACGCAGCCTTCTTTTATTCTCAGCGTCTACGGCAGCGAAACGACCTCCTACGTATATGTAGGCGACCGCTGGAATCCGTCGGCATTGATGAACTCGCAATATATTTGGCTGCCGCTTGAAATGAATAAAGGCGTGGCATCCATTACGAATAGCGGAGATTTGGATTTGAATGCGGCAACGGGTCATTTTGAAACGGCGACCGATTTGCTTGTATCACAGGGCAAGCCTGTAGTGGCGAGCTCGCAAGCGCCGAGCAACCCCGCGACGATGGCGAATGACGGGATGTATTTTCAGGATACGAACAATGATGGCAGCAATGACAATTTCTTCGATTCGGGCAGCACCTCGTTTCCGACGACGCTGCGCTTCGATTTGGAACGGGAATATGATTTGAGCCGCATTGATCTAAGCTGGCGGGAGTGGAACGGCTCGGAGGTTTATTACACGTATAAGGTGGAAGGCAGCGTCGATGACCAGCAGTATGATCTGCTTATCGACCAAAGCGGCAATAAGACGCCTTCCTTCAACAGCGATAAGCTTGCGGGCAAATACAGATATGTGAAGCTGACGATTTTGGGGCAGTTTGGACATACAAACAATGCCGATAGACCGGTCACCTGGTACAGAGGCCTGCATGAGGTGAAAATTTATTCGTCCGACATGCAGCTGGATATGCCGCAAGGCTTGCTGGCGACTTCTGTGAAAACATCGTCTGCTGCCGAGGTGACGACCATCAGCCTGAATTGGCAAGGCGTGCCGGGCGCAACAGCATACACGCTCTACCGTTCGGAAAGCGAGAACGGCACGTATGAGCAGGTGTATAACGGAAGAGCGATGGCGTATGACGACAACGGTCTTGCGGTCAACAAAACGTATTATTACAAGGTGAAGGCGATCCATCCTGGTGGCGGCTCGGAGCTTTCGCAGTCTGCACAGGCGAGAACGTTCATCGCATCAGCTGATCTGGCTGTGTACGACAATACGAAGGAAAACGTGTGGCTTGATGATGCGGGCAATGTGACGCACACGCCAACGATTACGCATGACGGCTTTTTGAAGCTTGGCAATCTGTATTACTATTATGAATATGTGTCGGATTCAGATGGGTTTAAGCAGGTGAATTTGCACCAATCGGCAGACGGGATCAACTGGACGTTTGTGGATACAGTGCTGACCCGCGATTCTCATTCAGAGCTTGCGGCTAGCAAATTCGAGGCGTGGAATTTCACGTACAACGAAGCAACGGGCAAAGTTGTCATTTGGCTGCACTATGAAAATAACAAGGATTACTCGCTCGGCAGAGCGGCTGTGCTGTCCGGCGATCCCGGCGGGGCGCTGACGTTCCACGGCAGTGTACGTCCAGCAGGCAACGATTCAAGGGATATCACCTTCTTCAAGGATGATGACGGCAAAGGGTATATCGTTTCGTCAGGCAATACGAATGCAGACTTGTTCATTTATGAGCTGTCTGCGGACTATTTGTCGGTAGAGCGCGTTGTGCTCAAGGTGTATGAAGGCAAGCATCGGGAGGCGCCTTCGCTCATTAAAAAAGACGGCTATTACTACCTGTTCACCTCCGAGGCGGCAGGCTGGTATCCGAGCAAGGGCATGTATTCTTCCGCCACTTCGCTTGCAGGGCCTTGGTCGGACCTGCGAAGAATCGGCAATAATTCGAACTTCTCGGCGCAGTCCGGCTTCATTTGGAAAATGGAAGGCTCAGCTGGCCTCAGCTTCGTGAATATGGCGAACCGCTGGGTAGCTGGCGCAGGAGAGGCGAAGCAGCACTGGCTGCCGATTACACTGGGCAATGGCTATGCGAAATATGATTATTATGAAAAAGTGTACTACAACCAGGCAACGGGTGAGGTTGTGCCTGAGCAAAATGGCGAGCTGCTGTCGCAGGGCAAGCCAGCCATAGCGAAAAGCGAGCTGGAAAACAGCCCAGCAACCTTTGCCAACGATGGCGACTACACCACAAACTGGGTCGCAGCGAATGGCAGCTGGCCTTCATGGTGGCAGGTCGATCTTGGCGATGTGTACAGCCTGACGAACATTCAGCTGTCGTGGTATTTGCATAACGGCTCGGAAGGGTATCACCGATACAAAATCGAAACGAGCTTGGACGGCGTTACCTTTACGACGGCGCTTGATAAGACGGACAATAAAACCTATGGCTTTACCTCTGATAAGCTGAGCGGCAAAGCAAGATATGTAAGGGTGCAGATGGTCGATGCTGTTCTGCGCAACAATCCAGGCAACTGGTATACGCCGCAGTTTGGCGAGGTGAAGGTGTACGGAACGACGGTGAAGGAGGAGCCGACGAAGGAGACGCCAGTTGGGCTGAAAGTGAACGCGGCTACCGATACAGCGATTGAGCTGGCATGGACAGCGCTAGCTGGTGTGAGCGGCTACAACGTTTATCGTGCGACGGATGAAAATGGGCCTTACGTGCTGGTAAACGCCCAGCCAATCAGCACGGCATCGTATGCGGATAGCGGCCTGAGCGCCAATACGGATTATTTTTATCAGGTTTCCGCCGTTTACGCAGCGGGCGAATCGGATAAATCAGCTGTACTGACAGCGAAGACGCTGGTAGATCCGGGCACACCGGGTGGAGGTACAGATCCGGGCACACCGGGTGGTGGAACGGGTGGAAGTACGTCGGGCGGATCAGGTTCAGGCTCGACGGGCAGTGGCACGAGCGTTGAAGTGGGCGCGAACGGGCTGACCGTGAAGGTGACAGCGGATGCGAGCGGCATGCTGCAAGCACAGCTGAGCGCAAGCGATATGGAGAAAGCGCTGGCTGGCCTGCAAACGGCCAATACGCTGCGCATTCAGCTTGAGCCAAGCAAGGCAGGAGCTGTGGCAGGAGCGAAAGTGGAGATTCCTATGGAATTGCTGCTGGCAGGGGATCAGCCAAAGGTGCGGTTCATCACCGTGCAAGCAGGTACTGTGCAAATCACGGTGGACATTACGCAGACGGCGGGAATCGTTGCGGCAGGCGCCAATAAATTAACACTGGAAGCCGTCCAAGTTTCAGCTTCGGATTTGCCGGCTAATGTGCAGACGAAATTAGGCGATCACCCTGTTTATGACTTCAAGCTTAGTGTAGACGGCAAGGAGCTTCATGCCTTTGGGCAGGCTGCGCCAGTAGCAGTGGAGCTCGCATATGCGCTAAAAGCGGACGAACAAGCTCATAAAGTCGTTGTTTATTATGTAGGCGAGGGCGGCGCACTAGAAGTCGTGCGCAACGTGAGGGTTGATGCGGCGGCTGGAGTCGTTCGCTTCCAGCCGGAGCATTTCAGCCGCTATGCGATCGCTTATGCGGATGTGGCTTTTAAAGATTTGGGCCAAGCGAAGTGGGCCCAAACGATGATTGAGGCGCTCGCAGCGCGCGAAATCGTGAGCGGAACGGGCGGCGGCAGCTTTGAGCCGTCGAGGGCCGTTACGCGAGCGGAGTTCGTCCAGCTGCTGCTAAGCGCACTTGGGTTGATTGACGAGCAGGCGACTAGCAGCCTGCGCGATGTGAGGCAGGGCGCTTGGTATGAAGCGGCCGTTGCTTCGGCAGAGAAGCTGGGCCTCGTGAAAGGGCGCCCAGACGGGACGTTCGGCATTCATGACGCGATTACTCGCGAGGAAATGGCTGTTATTTTGGCCCGTGCGACAGCGCAAATCGCTTGGGAAAGCACAGCAAGCACGAAGCCTTTTCCTTCCTTTGCAGATGAGCAGTCGATCAGCGAATTCGCACAGGAGGCCGTCAGCGCAATGCAGCAGGCGGGCTTAGTGAACGGATTTGAAGACGGCAGCTACCGTCCGCAAGGGCAGACGACTAGAGCGCAAGCAGCAGCTGTGATTTTCAAGCTGCTGAAGCTCTAGGAGTAAGAGAATGCGGTGATAAGCCGCAGGCTTCAAGGATAATCGGCAAGGCAGGTCAGTACCGCAGCTTACAAGCTCGAAAATCCCGCTCGCTTCCTCATATGATGGGGAGTGCGCGGGATTTATTTTTTCCCAGCAGAGGCCGTTGTTTAAGCTTTAATAGGTTTGCCATTATTCGAGGGCAATCTCATCCGCCGGTTCAAGGCTGGTGAACCGCAACTTGCGTTTGTTGCTGATACTCTAGAACTCCAGACACTAACTGCTTTTTTGGCGGACTGAGGTTCCGCTATTCTAGCTTTTTATTCGATTTCAGGACATAAGCGGACAGGAGAGCCGTTATCGCCCTCAATATCCCGGCAAAATGGCCATTACCAGCGAAATAGCTGCTCCTGAGTCCGCAGCCGGGGCTTAATCCGTGATCTGGCTAAAATAGCGGCTGCTGTGTCCGCCAAAGTCTATCCTTAGCAAGGAGTGAACCACTGAAACGAAGCATACGAAGATTCCTCACGAAATGTTTGTATGCACGCTCAAGCTTGAGCGGCTTTTTCCTGAGGCGGATTAGGAGATATAATAGGAAGAAAGAGAATGAAGCGGAGGTGAGCAGGCTGCAGTTGTATGTGATGCAAGCGGATGTAGGCGGGATAAACCGGAGCAAGACATTTTTGGAGGATAACTTCGTATGCTTGTATGGCCCGGGGCTTGGCAATTTGGAGCCATTCGACGAGGAAGCGTGCAAGGCGCAATTAGTTGAGGTTTTTCATCTTGAGGGTGCAGCACTGGCTGGGCGTATTGCAGAGCTTCGATTGTTCGTGGAAGTAGTGGCAGACGGCGATTATGTGCTTTTAGTGGATGACGATAAGGTTCATTTTGGCGATTTTGGCGACTATTATTATGTGCTGGATGCAGATAACAGGGAGGACGGAAGCTGCCATCGGCGCGGTGTGACCTGGCTCAAAAGCTTGCCGCAGAGCAGGATTGCCCCGGAGCTGCAGTCATTTATAACCAAAGTGATAGCCGAAGAACCAGTTCCCGCTAGGTATGAGCAGCCCGTAACCGATTGGCAGATGGAGCTATGGTTGAGCGGGGATGCTGAAAGCAGTGTACAGAGTGAGCAGTCTTTTGACATAGATCATACGACAATTAGGGAAGCGGTGGATATTTTAAGGCTTGCCATGCAGTGTGAGGATGTAGAGCGCCGTGAGAGGGCAGCAGCTGCTATCTTGCAGTATGCGTCTCGTCCTCGCTCTTCGTGAGCGCTGTGAAGGTGCTGAATAAGGAACTCTACCGCTTGCATGCATATTGTGAGTCGTCATTAAAAGTCCCATTAACGAAAGCAAGGTACAGCTATCCTCAATTTTTGGAGAAGTCTGTACCTTTCCTAGTTATCACTTTCACTTGCGGCTAGCAAGGATAAATGTTTGATTGGGCTGTGTGGATCGTTAATCTTTTTGTAATAAGCTGTTCATACTTTTGTAAGCACTTCGTTGCTGGTTGTTTAGCATTGTTTGCTATGCTTAGTCCGTCATTTCGTAATAGCTTGTGTCAGGCGTTATAATAGTGTTAAAAAGCTGAGAAGAAAGAAAATGATAAGGCGCACATTTTAGTTGAAGATATGGAGCTTGGAAAGGGGATATCTCCGAATGAGTTCATTCATTGAACGTTTGCGCAAGGGCTATGGGAAAAAGCTGGTGTCGCTCCACGCTTGGAACGGGTGGATAGTGGTGATTTTGGCGTTGACAGGACTTATGCTGCTGGGCGGCTTTTGGCGGGGGTTTCTAGGAGAAGGCCGCGTGTGGTTAAAATGGCTGCACATCGTGGTCGGCATCGCTTCGCTGCTGCCCGTCGTTTATTATTTATTTCTCGCCGCTAAGCACTGGAAGCAAATTAAGGAAAAGCCGTGGCAGAAATTTAATGTAATCGTTGTATTGGCGCTGCTCACAGGCTGGTTTTTATCTGGTGTGCTGCTGTGGCAGTTTAGACTAGTGGGGCCTGAAATTTCGAATGCGGCGCTGCTCGTGCATGATTTGCTGACGTGGATCGGCCTGCCTTATATCATCTACCATTCCATTACACGGACAAAATGGCTGAAGCAGCCGCATCGTCGTACGATAAATCCGGTTCGTGAGGAGGTCATTCATCCTGCAGCGGGACCGCAGGCGATTTATTCACGGAGACAGGTAATAAAATGGACGCTGGGCGCAGGGATCGCGATTGCGCTCGGGCCTTCTTTTCTAAAGTGGGTAGGCGGGGCGCTTGGGACAGGCTTCGGAGGAGCTTCGTCTATTGACGAGCTTGTTGCGGAGAATGGCAATAAGCTGCTGCCTGAGCCGCAGCCGCTTCCAGCTTCACTTCCGCCTACAGGCGGCGGGGCAAAAGGAAATTTCCGCGTATACACAGTGACACCGATTCCGAAATTCGACAATAGCAATTGGTCGTTTACGATTGATGGCTTGGTCGATCAGCGGTTGCAGTGGAATTGGGAGCAGTTCGTGGCGCTGAAACGAACGGTGCAGGTGAGCGATTTTCATTGCGTGACGGGTTGGTCCGTGTACAACAATACGTGGGAAGGGATTCCGCTTAAGGAGCTGCTGAAAAGCGCAGGCGTTCAGTCGAAAGCACAAACGGTGAAATTTTATTCCGGCGACGGTGTGTATACGGATACGTTGACTCTGGAGCAGGCGGATATGGACGACGTCATGGTCGCTGTCATGCATGACGGCAAGCCGATTCCAAGCGATCTCGGTGGCCCGGTCAAGCTGATTGTGCCGAAAATGTACGCCTATAAGTCGGTCAAATGGCTGAACCGTATTGAGCTGATCGAAGGGGAGCATGTCGGGTATTGGGAACAGCGCGGGTATGCGAATGATGCGTGGGTGTAAGAGGCTGAGGGGAATGGGCAGTGTTTGGAAAGAGATTAGGGAGAGTGAGTGAGGTATACCTTGGAGTTAGGTGACAAGGGTTATGCTTCAGATGCTGTTTAGAGATTTGTAATAATTTAGAAATACATTTGCAAGCGGATCGTTCTTGAATGGTTAGTTTTGCTTGTTAAGCTGTACTTGCGAAACAATAATAACTATTTTTCAAGGGGGAAACGGTTGTGAAAAAAGGTATTCTGATGGTTATGCTGGTAGGAAGCATGCTTGCGCTGAGCGCGTGCAATGCGAATAACGGGATGAGTAAGGAGAAGATGAACGACTCGAATAATATGAGTAATACTAGTCAGATGGAAGACAAGACAGACAAGACTGACATGAGCAAGATGGACGATAAGTCGATGAAGTGAGGCGACAAGTTGGCAGCAGTCAACATGGGAAGTAGAAAGATATAACGCTGGCAAAGCACAGCACAGCTGCGCATTGTATTTCAAAAACAGTTCCTCTGCCATTTGGCAGGGGATTTGTTGCTATATAAGAAGCTGGCAGGAGGAACCCGCATGAGCGCCAAAATTATAGTAGCAGATGATGAACAAAATATAACTGACGTCTGCCGCCGCTATTTGGAGCGGGAAGGCTGGACGGTATGGGTGGCAGCAGATGGCGAGGAAGCGCTTGCGCTGTGGAGAGAGCATCAGCCGGATTTATTGGTCCTCGACCTGATGATGCCGAAGCTAGGCGGAATCGAGGTGTGCGACGTCATCCGGCAAGCAGAGGAAACGCCGATTATTATGCTGACCGCCCGAGGGGAAGAAGCGGATCGGCTGCTAGGGCTTACGATGGGTGCAGACGATTATATGACGAAGCCGTTCAGTCCGCGGGAGCTGGTGCTGCGGATCAAAAACATTTTGCGCCGGACGAACCGGCAGGCAGCCGAAGCGGCGAGGGGACAGCAGCTTGTGGGGACTAGCGGAAGCGGAATTGGGAATGGAATCGGGCTAGGGAGCGGGACGGCAAACGGAATGGTGAATTTAGGCGCTCATGGCAACGGCAACGGAGACCAGGCTCTATTTTTCGACGGATTATCCATCTTCCCGCTGGAGCGGCGCGTCACGGTTAAAGACGTGGAGGCAGAGCTAACGGCGAAGGAATTTGACCTGCTGAGCCTGCTGGCGCAATATCCGGGCAAGGTATTCTCACGCAGCCAGCTGCTGAATCAAATTTGGGATATCGCTTACGATGGCGATACGACGACGGTGACGGTTCATATCCGGCGCCTGCGGGAGAAAATTGAAGACAATCCGTCCGATCCGCTCTGGATCAAAACAGTCTGGGGAATCGGCTATAAGCTGGATGGGAAAGGGGCAGGCGGATGAGGCTGCGTCCTTATTTAATGCTGGTTAATACGATTAGCATTGCTTTTATTATTATTTTGCTGCTGGTGTTTTATCGGTATATGCTGCTGACGAGAGAGCAGTTCGAATGGCTGACGCTGGCGACGGTGGGAGCGGGGGTCGTGTCGGGCTTGATTTATTTTATGCTGGTGCGCCCGCTTGAAGTTTCGGTAAGGCGGGTGCGGGAAGGGGCGGAGCGTATTGCGGAGGGGGATTTGCAGGCGCGTATAGAGCAGAGCGGTTTAAGGGAATTTAAGCAGCTTGCTGATCAATTCAACCGCATGGGAGCGAGCCTTGAAGAAAGCTTTCGTCAGGTGAAGGCGGCGGAGTCGTCGCAGCGCGAGCTTGTTGCGAATATGGCGCATGATTTGCGGACACCGCTTGCGTCGGTACAGTCTTACGTGGAAGCGCTGGAGGACGGCATCATTCAAGATGAGGAGACGTTTAGAGGATATCTGGCGACGATCCGTACAGAAACGATTCGACTCGGCGAATTGATTCAGGATTTATTCGATTTGTCCACGCTGGATGCTGAGCAGAAGGAAGAGGGCCCACGTCAGGAGGCGGTGGTCGAGGATGTGCTGATCGAACTGCTGCCGCGTTTTGCGAAGCCTACGGAGCAGAAGGACTTGCAGCTTAAAGTGAAGCTGCCGGAGCGTTCGCTCAGCTTGTTGATAGAGCCGCGGCATTTGCAGCGGATTTTGCAAAATTTGCTGGAAAATGCAGTGCGGCATTCGCCGCAGGGCTCGTCGATTTTGATTGAGGCGGAAGTGTTAGCTGATACCGATAATGTTTCCCTAGCTGCGGCGGCGAGGCCTGTGGTGGCGGGGCTTGAAACGAGTCAGCGAAGGGAGCTTAAGCTGGTGCGTTTTACGGTTTCAGATGAGGGCGACGGAGTCCCGGAAGCGGAGCGGGAACGTATTTTTGAGCGCTTTTATCGTTTGGATCGATCGAGGAACAGACAGAGCGGTGGCGCTGGGCTGGGGCTGGCTATTGCCAAGCTGCTCGTAGAACAATATGGGGGACGAATTGGCGTGCAGCAGGCAGGAAAGCAGGGAAGCAAGTTTTGGTTCACGATGCATGAAGCCGGGACAGGCGCACAGAGGCATGATCAGCCTGAAAATCGCACTTAATCTTCGAAATGGTTGCTCCTCATGGGATTTATCGGGTACGATGGCGGTATATAGCTGGGATAAGCCAGACAATAGGTTGGAGGAGCTGAGCGGAATGACTTATTTTAAAAAGGTAGATTGGCTGCTTGAGCGTTTAGGTGCTGAAAATACAGTAATAGTCGATACACGTTATTTGCTCACTGAGCCTGAAACAGGTCGGAAATCTTATGAGGAGGCCCACATTCCGGGCGCTTATTATGCCGATCTTAGCCATGATTTGTCGGGGCCGAAGCGCCCTGATGGAGAAGGCGGACGCCATCCTTTACCAGAGCCGGAAGTGTTGGCCGCTTTTCTGGGGCGGATTGGAATTGACAATCATGCGACAGTAGTCGCTTACGATAACCAAGGCGGAGCCATGGCCTCGCGCCTGCGCTGGCTGCTTGAGTGGATGGGGCATGAGGGGCAAGTGTATGTGCTGGAAGGCGGCTTCACCGCTTGGCAGGCAGCAGATTATCCCGTTAGCTCAGAAGAGCCGGAGGCGGTTACAGGGGTTATTTTTGAACCAGCTTTGCGGGATGAGATTTTGGTAAGTCGCTCTTATGTGAAGGAGAGCATCGGCAAGGACGGGATCGTCATTATTGATTCGCGCGAAGCGCCTCGCTATCGGGGGGAAGTCGAGCCAATGGACCCGGCGGCCGGACATATTCCGGGAGCGATTAATCATTTTTGGGTGGAAAGCCGTCATGTGGATGGCGTATGGAAATCGCCGGAGGAGCAGGCGGAACGCTTTGCGGGGCTTTCGAAGGATGATGAGATTATCGTGTACTGCGGTTCTGGTGTGACCGCTACGCCTAACTTTTTTGCGCTGCAGGAGGCCGGGTTTAAGAATGTGAAGCTTTATGCGGGGAGCTGGAGCGACTGGAGCTCGGATAGCGGGAATCCGGTGGCTACGGGGGAAGAGTAAGGGCTGAGAGGCATTTGTAGTATGTGTCTGGGAGTACATCGCCATGGGGCTGAATGCTCGGGGCGATGTATTTTTTATGCTCGAAGTCAACACGGAGTCAACGCACATATTGTGTCCCGCATGCGGTCTTTCGGAAAATACGAATATATTTTATTAAATTTTATGGCTAAGTATGGGAAAATTGAATTAACATTCTAATTTATCCACAGTGAGGAGTTATTGGTTTATTTATGGATCTGAATGAAAAAAATGAAGAGATGAGGAATAAAATATGAGAAGAGCAATTGCATTTATTTTGACGTTATCTTTGATATTCGCGCTGTCTCCCATGCAGACTTTTGCAGCGAAAAGTCAAGAATTAGTGCTACTGGAACAACAAAAGGAGATTTTTAAAGATGGAGAAATTATTGGAACAACATATAGAACTATAACTAGAACTATTATTGATAATAAGATCCTATTAAATACTAAAGAAATTAATAACTTTAATGATGGTAGTGTTACAGAAAATTCAGATATAACAACAATTGAAGTGATTAATGAGAATGAGGCACAAATAAATGGTGAAAAGTATGATCTAAATGAGGTGATTTACAGTGATTCAAGCTATGAGAACACACCAATGAATCAAAGGTCTTCATATACAGTTCTCGGGAGCGGAGGACGCTATTCCTACATCACTTGGGAAGATCGATTTGTTCCAATGTATCTTCCTACTCCTTATGTTACAACCATGACAACTGCTTCTGGAATTAAAAATAGGCTATCAATCGACGGATCAATGTTTTTAGATACTGGTGGAGCAAAAGATGATGCAATCACCAAGTCAGCACTTACAGATGGTTCGAATAAATTAGCAGTAATAAATTTCAAGCATTATGCTGGCGATGTTGTAGCAGCTAGAAATACCATTAATATAAATGCTCCCTTACTTATGGCCGCATTAGGGTTAACAGTTTTGACAGCAGCTAGTGTTGTTGGTGCTATTGGAGGAGCAATAGGTGTTGCTGGATTCGCAGCTGCTATTTGGTCTGCGGGTAGCGATGCAAATAGTTCGATGGGTAGCGCTTATGCAATTCTACAAAGCATCTGATGAATAGAAATCAGTAATTTTAAGCACATAAGTAAAACTGATTAGCTAATCATTTTTACTTATGTGCAATTTTTATGTTAAACTGCACATATTGGAATTAGGTAAATCAAGTGTTTTAAAATGGAAATAAAGATAATTAAGGAAGTTGGAGGTGGACGGATATTACTTCGGAAATATTATTAATTATTTTGGTTAGTACATGGCCTTTGTTTATTTTATATGCTCTAATATATAAGAAATATAAAACAAAAAAAGAGAAAATAGGAATAATAATAAGTGGATTATTGTGGATAATGTTCCTGATCGCTAATTTTATTATATAAGAGTTTTACAAGAGCCTCTGATTTCGTAACTAATCAGCCGACTAGATCCTCCTTTCCACCTTAATTCAATACGTACTGTAGTTTCTTAGTTATTTTACCTGCCAGTCAGTATTTGGTTTAACTCATTTGCAGCCTTATAGTCCACTCCATACGTATGGCTGTACCTATCCAAAGTGATGCCCACACTTGAATGGCCCAATCGCTCACTAACTAGCTTAGGGTGTACGTTCTGCTGTAGCAATAAGCTGGCGTGTGTATGACGCAAGTCGTGGTACCGGATTTTAGGTAGTCCAGATTTCTGAAGCATATCGCGCCAGCGAGATTCAAAATAGTATGGACTTACTGGGTAGCCAAACTTGGTTTGTGTAACTAGCCCATGGTCGTTATACTTGGCTCCAGCGGCAAGTTTGTCCTGCGCAAGCAGGACTTTTTGCTTTTTCAGAGCGTCTATTGTCATTTGTGGCAAGGAGATAGTGCGTACACCTGCCTTTGTTTTAGGCTCTTGGAAGATATGACCACGTTCCCCACGCGTGTACGACTGAACAACTGTTATCGTCCCCTTGGCGAGGTCTACATCCTCCCAGCGCAAAGCAAATATAAAAGTGTAACCTTTGAAAACAAAATCTAGCAATACCCAAGCTGAGGCTTGACTTGGAGTCTCTGGGGGAACACGATGCTCCCGACCTGAAGGGCCTGTTCGCTCTCCGGCAATTAGCCTACCATGCCCACCCCTCTTAGTCTAGATCGTTTAATTGTGGAATAATTGACAGACTGGAGTACCACATGTTTTACTTGTTTTGAAATTATTGAACTAGCACTACAAGCGCTTAATCGTTCTTTACTGGACGATCAAGCGCTTTTTTTGCTAAAAACTTTGAAGTAAGGGCATTGGTATTTATCAAGTAGTCAGAAAACGTCTAAAATTCGACATGCAATATGGTACATAAGTCACGTTGTATATAAATGTTAAAAAAGGTAAGATTTTAATGTGATATTTTTTTGGGATTCGAAGAATTTTCTTTAAATTTTTTAAAAAGTAATATCTATTAAATTTTAGAAAATTGGAGGTTGAAATGGATAAAAAACTTATTAATACTAACTTACTGAAAATGATATTAGCGCTTGGTTTAGTAGTTACTTTAATTTCACCAAGGCAGACTGTTGCAGCTAATAAAAGTGGAGATAGCACTATTGAAAAAATAGAAGCCTTTTCAACATCTATTTTTGATCCTACAACTGCAGAAGAAATAGGTTATAAGAAAGTAAATTCAGTACTTACATTAAGTGGAGATAGCAATTCTTCAATGACAGCTGTCATAAAACTTGTTGAAGACCACTATGATATCGGAGAAAATTTTATAGAGTCGGTTGTTACTTACAGTGAGTTTACAAATGACTACGTTACAGGGAAGGGGCTTAGTAAGAATAAAGAAGTTAAATACTCTGTACCTAAAATAAAAGAGAGTTCTTCTTTCAAAACAGCTCTTTCGGATAAAGAGACTAAAGAAAATATAAAAGCTGACGTTGAAAGTGTATTGGTTTTTTTGGATATACCGAAAGAGTCAACTGAAACAGTAGGAATAACTTTAGAACAAGTTGCTCTTGCCCAACAAACAGCTGCTAAACTTCAAAAAGAGTTTAATACAACTAGCTCTTCAGGGATTAGTTTAATGGCCAATGAAGCTGCCGGTGCATTTGATAATTACTATAATCATAATACAGCTACTGGAGCTTTTACTGCACAAGCATTAGTTGGTGGCAAAATGTATATCAAGGTACAAGGATCGACGTACCAACAACCTAAAAATGCTACGAATTTGGCAAAGGTTAAAACAATTATTAATGATTATGAAAGAATTGTAATTCAGGATATGGAAGGGATAAGCTTTTGGGAAGTTTTTAGTTGGGCACTCGTTATTTCTTCAGGGGCTATTATGTTAGCTGGATTTGCTACAGGGCCAGTAGGATGGACAGCAATCTATGCCACAAGAACAATTGCCGAAATGGTCATTCTCTTTGGAAGTTATACTTCTGCGGTTTACACAACTGTAGAGCGTACTCACTTAAGCTATGAAGCTGCCTTAAAAGTAACGGCTGCTTACCAACAAATTTGGAATATTAATACTAATTGGAATGGCCCTTCCGTGACCTATAACTTCGTATCAGGTGTTTAAATAAAACCTCTTTTCATTAATAGCGTGCATACTTCTTTTGATATACGAGGAGGATTATATTTGAATAATATCATTAGAATTTCTGTAGTGGTATTCGTTTTGGCAAGTATTAGCTTGATTATTTATCTTTTAATTAATTACTCAGAATTCACTTACGAGGATAAAATTATAAGAACTATATTCTGTGTTTTTTTTGTCGCAAGTAATATATATTATATTTTTAGATATAAACATCTTTTTTTGAAAAATAACAAATAACTTATTTCATTAAACAAAGTGTAATGTCTGTGGATGATCGTTTGCTCTTAGAAGATTGACAGACTGGAGTACCACATGTTTTACTTGTTTTGAAATTATTGAACTAGCACTACAAGCGCTTAATCGTTCTTCACTGGACGATCAAGCGCTTTTTTTGCGGCCAAAATGAGTTTATGGATGACTGTTAAAATGCGTGGATGTGTGAGTAAAAGAGAAAATAGTTGGTGTTATATTGTTGAGTTTGGTCGTCACCCGGGGACAGGGCGTAGACGGCATAAGAGCAAATCTGGCTTTGATTCAAAGGCAGAAGCTGAGAAGACGCTTGCCAAAGTGCTTCACGAGCTTAACACGAATACGTATATTGAACCGACAAAGGAGGACCTAGCCACCTATATGGCTTCATGGCTGGCGCAGAAGAAAATGAGTATCCGACCAGGGACATATAAAACGTACCGCTGGTTAGTGAACTTCCACATCATTCCGCGTCTTGGCCACCACAAAATGACTAGCTTAGCTCCACAACATCTTGTTGATATGTATGATCAGTTGCTAAATCCCGTTAGCTTAGAAGAGCCGGTTGCGGTGGAAGGGGTTATTTTTGAACCAGATTTGCGGGATGAGATTCTAGTAAGTCGCTCTTATGTGAAGGAGAGCATCGGCAAGGATGGGATCGTCATTATTGATTCGCGCGAAGCGCCTCGCTATCGGGGGGAAGTCGAGCCGATGGACCCGGCGGCCGGACATATTCCGGGGGCGATTAATCATTTTTGGGTGGAAAGCCGTCATGTGGATGGCGTATGGAAATCGCCGGAGGAGCAGGCGGAACGCTTTGCCGCGCTGTCGAAGGACGATGAGATTATCGTTTACTGCGGTTCTGGTGTGACCGCTACGCCTAACTTTTTTGCGCTGCAGGAGGCAGGATTTAAGAATGTGAAGCTTTATGCGGGGAGTTGGAGCGATTGGATTAGCGACTCTAGCAATTCGGTGGCGACTGGTAACGAAGAGAAAGCTTAAGCGGTAATACACAGTATGCGGATCTTGAATACATCGCCATGTGGGCCGAGTGCCTTGGGCGATGTATTTTTTATGCTCGAAGTCAACACGGAGTCAACGCTGGCTCTCTGAAAATACTTTCAGGAAACCCCGCATCGAGCGCCTGTTTGTATGATCTCTTATACATCGTACAGCCCAACGAACATGTTGCTCCCCGCCGCTGTACCCACACAAAGAAGGCCGATCAGCCCTCTCCTCTTGGGAGTGGCTACCGACTATTGGTAGTATGAAATCGACAGAAATTAAACTATTTATTTTTCTACCGAACATAATTTTATGTGGCTCTCAAGCTAGCTTAATAACAGTTTAATACACGACTGAGTGTTTGGTACAATAACTTCTAATGCACGTTGGAGATGCTTCAACATGCGGAGCAAAAGATAAGGACATTCATTAAATTCCAACAGAAATTCGATTTCGGAAGGTCTTGTCACGACTATTTGTTTTAAATGAAGCAGTCAAAAGGATGCAGCTGTCCGATGTGCATTTCCCGTAAAAAAATTCTTAACTATACAACAAAATGTGGAATTTACAAAAATGGTTATTTTTTGTATTATATTTATCATACATATCCATTAGAGGTGGTTAATGATATTGTAAGTGGATATTTAAACAAAAATACTTAAATTATGGAGGAATCGTGTGAAAAAGCTGCTCAGTGTTCTAATTGCCTTAACATTCATTATTAATTTATTCAGTAATCCTAATGTAACTAGTGCAAATGCTCTTCAAGAAGTTCAAGAAGTTCAAGAAGTTCAAGAAATTCAAGAAACAAAAACAATGGTTATTTCCAAATTAGTAGATACTATTGATGCTAAGGAACTTCTTATTGAATTTCCAGATGAAAATGCCTATTACGAAATTACTGCATTAAAAAATAAAGACAACAAATTCAATTGGTCTACAACAATTGGTTCTTCTGAAATGGTATATAGTAAGAGAGAGATCATTGTTAGCGAACTCTCAACAACATTTTCAATGGAATCATTAGCAGATGTTATTCTGCAAGCTGATCAACAAAGCATTCAACAGTATCTTGATAATAATGTGGTATTTGAGGAAGCAATCCCAGTCCAACCAAGAATCCTTCCACTTGTAGTGCTTGGAGTATATGGACTAAGTGCTTCAGCCATTACTGCAATTGAGCTTACCATGGTCGGTTCATTAGCAGTAACCACAGCAGCTGCAGTATCAGAGCTATTGAATCAAAAAAAAGCAACCAGTACACTTTCATACCCTGCCGATACTACTGCGGTAACCCTGCCAAACTGGGCTGAGTTCACTGGTACTTCCACCTCCGTAACAACTTCCGGTCAAAAACATATGGAGGGCGCTCTAACACAAACAATTGCTAATCGGATTAAAAACAACAACAACAATAGCTCCAATGATTTGGAGATTTTCACATCATCACTCAATGTTAAAGGTAGTGTTATGGTAGTTTACAATGTAACCTCATCAACTACTGGAAAAGTAAATAGACATTTGGGTAATATTCAAGGTGGAACCAAAGTCGACTCAACAATTGCAGATGAAGCATTAGATTTAAATGGGTATACCGTGTTTATGGTTTATAATCATAATAACGGAAAAGTATTTCATGCCCATTTTGTTCCAACTGCTTTTAGAGCTAAAGAATTATCCTATAATAGATACAAATACCAGTATGACATTCAATTCTATCCTAATTTTTCAAGGTCATCTGAATTCCTTGAGAATAATGGGCGTTCCGCCACCGATCAGTTGAAATGGGAGCAACGTTACTCAAACTCTCTAAATAATAGAAAGGGTTTCCTTTTAAATGATAAAAACGGATATAAATCAGTAGTGCCTAAAAAGTAGTTCAAAAATCCAAGACCCTTAAATATTAAGGGTCTTGGATTTAAAGGAGTGAATATAATGGAGTTTGATTTTTTTCTGAGGGTAATTAAGGATAAATTTAATATCGAAGATGACTATCGCAATCTAAATTTTATGTTTTCAGGTGCTTCATTTAATTTGAAAAAGAAGAGTGATTCAGAGATATTAGTTCAAACGGATGAAGTCAAGCTAACGATAGAATCTAGTCATTCAAAAATAGATAAAAATGACGATAGTTTCGCCAGTAATATTAGTTACATTAATCTAACGCGTGTAGTCATTGTCAAAGAAATAAATATAATAAAAGATAGTAACCAGCTTGTAAAAGTAGTTGAATTACTTTTGTTATACTTTCATGTCTTAGTATTTGAAGAAAGTAAAAACTTGAATATTACTGACATCAAAGTACACACAATTCAGTTGGAAAATGTCATAATAAATAATAAAGTTTTTCAAGTTTTTTGCGACCCTGGCACGCTTTAAATCGTTAATTTGGACAGTTTGTTAAGCATAAAAAAATTCGCCGGGGCGCTGGTCATAAAGTGATGTATTCAAACCTTACATTCTATTATATGTTTTTAGACTAAAAAAGTAGACACGGTGAACATTTTGGGTGGAAAGCCGCCATGTGGATGGTGTGTGGAAATCGCCGGAGGAGCAGGCGGAGCGCTTTGCGGGGCTTTCGAAGGACGATGAGATCATTGTGTATTGCGGATCTGGGGTTACCGCTACGCCTAACTTTTTTGCGCTGCAGGAGGCAGGATTTAAAAATGTGAAGCTTTATGCGGGGAGTTGGAGTGATTGGAATAGCGACTCTAGCAATCCGGTGGCAACGGGCGACGAGGAGAAGAGTTAAGCGGTAATATAGTAAGCGCATCTTGAATACATTGCCATGTGGGCCGAGTGCCTTTGGAGATGTATTTTTTTGTGCTGGAAGTCAACGATTACTCTTTGAAAATACGTTCGTGAAGCTCCAAATGGTGTGCTTCTTATACCGTAAACGGATTTATCCAATGTCATCCGAATATAGATATAGATTACTCTTACATATGCTTAAAACGTCATTAAGGCGTTATATGCTTTTGCGCTGTTCTGTTTCATGATAATTAGAGGTTAACGTATTATGGATATAGAACGTATTCATCGCAAATGGTTTATTATTGTGATAATCATTCTGCTTATTTTATCCACCTATTGCGGATACAGATGGTTTGAAGCTACTCGGAGTCAGAATCATATGCAGGTTTATTTGAAAGAAACGATGTCGAGTTCTTTCATAGATTCTATTCAAAATATGAAAACACTAATAGATGCTCAAGAAGAAAATAAACAATTTGCTTTCATCGATTGGAATCAGTTGTTTACGCATTTAGAAGTTACGCAGACTACCGCTCAAGCGTTGAAAAAAAGCTGCAATGGGAATCATGCTGATGCGAAGAAGCTTGCTTCAATAGCTGACACATTCTATTATATTGACTCGTTATTGCATCAAGCACAGACATTTCTTTCTAGCGGGCAAGCGCCATTTAAACTAAATACTTGTGAATCTGTTGCGATTACAACAAAAGCCGGATTACTAACAGAATTACGTACCATTTTAAGTAGTATTGATAACTTTGATTACTCTAATGGTGGCGATGGGTTGCAGTTTTACGAGCGCAGTGTGGATATATGGGATATAGAAAAAGCTGAAGCGTTACATTTCTGTAAGGCATGAGATTATCAATTAGAAAGTGTAACTATTAAAAAAATCTAAATACTACTGTGCAATGGATTGACTTCAATTGTATTCTGTAGTTCATTTCTTTCATTATTCTTTCACAGCAGTATGTTATCATCGCACTTAAAGAACTTTGGGAGAATACTTAAGGAGTGGGTACACATTGTTA
Source organism: Paenibacillus sp. J31R34 (assembly GCF_059383715.1). Classification (NCBI taxonomy): domain Bacteria; kingdom Bacillati; phylum Bacillota; class Bacilli; order Caryophanales; family Paenibacillaceae; genus Paenibacillus; species Paenibacillus sp. J31R34. The sequence continues at coordinate 23,013 of NZ_JBXENU010000020.1, read as the reverse complement.
TCGTATAAGAGATGGAAAAGCATTCACCTCGCTGTAGTTTTCGTCATGTTGTTCAGCATAATCGTACCATTAGGTAATCAATCAGCGAATGCGGCACAAATAGAGGGTGGAAGCCAGAAGTTTGTACAAATCTCAGCTGGAGGAGAGCATGCACTCGCTTTAAAAGCAGACGGCACCGTCGTCGGTTGGGGAGATAACAGTCAGGGTCAATTGAATATACCGGCAGGACTGTCCGATGTGGTGTCAATTACCGCAGGGTTTTATCATTCGCTTGCGCTGAAAGCGGACGGCACCGTCGTCGGATGGGGGAGAAACCTTGAGGGTCAAGTATCCGTGCCAGCTGGACTTACCGGAGTAAAGTCGATCACAGCAGGAGTCGCTTATTCACTTGCACTGAAGACGGACGGCACCGTCGTTGCATGGGGAGAAAACTATATGGGTGTAACGAATGTTCCGACAGGGCTCACCGATGTGGTGTCGATTGCTAGCGGAGCTTACCATGCAATGGCATTAAAATCTAATGGTACTGTGGTTGCATGGGGAAAAGCACACGAAGGCCAAACAACTGTTCCGACAGGGCTCACCGATGTGGTGTCGATCGCTACAGGAGTTATATCCTATCATTCGCTTGCGCTGAAATCGGATGGCTCCGTTGTTGCATGGGGGGTGAATAATGATGGTGCAACTACCATTCCGTCGGGCCTCTCGAATGTGGTAGCGGTTGCTACCGGATTGTATCATTCACTGGTACTGAAAGCCGATGGTACCGTCGTTGCGTGGGGAAGAAACAACTACGGGCAAAGTACCGTTCCGCCGGGATTAAGCGATGTGGTGTCCGTCGCCGCGGGAGAAAACTTTTCACTCGCTTTAAAATCAGACGGCACTGTCGTGGCATGGGGAAGTAACAATTATGGTAAAACGACAGTTCCGGCGGCTCTTTCTCTACCTGTTAAAGGCAACCGGATTGCCGGAGGTAATAGCAATTCGCTCGCTTTGATATCGAATGGTACCGTAGTGGGATGGGGAAATGATAGTACCGGTCAAAATAACGTACCTGCTGGACTCTCGAATGTGGTATCAATTACTTTAGGATATTCCCATGCGCTCGCGCTCCAATCTGATGGTACTGTCGTCGCATGGGGAGCCAACGACCTTGGTCAAGCATCTGTACCGGGAGGGTTAACCGGTGTGAAGTCGATTTCTGCGGGAAATAACCATTCACTCGCGTTAAAATCGGACGGTACCGTCGTCGGTTGGGGGGACAACAATTTTGGCCAAACAACCATTCCGAGTGGACTGTCGAATGTGGTGGCGCTCGCCGCTGGAGGAGATTTTTCGCTCGCATTGAAATCGGATGGCACCGTAGCGGGATGGGGAAATAACACAGATGGTCAACTGAGCATACCGGTTGGATTGACAGGGGTGGTCGCGCTAGCCGCGGGAGAAAGCTTTTCGCTAGCAACAAAAGCAGATGGCACCGTAGTGGGTTGGGGAAGCAACACTTTAAACCAGATTAGCGTGCCTGCGGGACTGACCGGCGTGGTGGAAATCTCCAGCGGGGAAGCCCATTCACTTGCTCTCAAATCAGACGGGACTCTCGTCGGCTGGGGAGATAATACTTTGAGTCAAACAGCCGTGCCAGCAGGGCTAAGCGGAGTAGTATCGATTGCTGCCGGAGCTCATCATTCGCTCGCGTTGAAAGCGGATGGTACTGTAGTAGGCTGGGGACGGAATGATAATGGTCAAACGACCATACCGGGCAATGACAATCTGAGTGCATTAACACTGCAAGAGGGAGACTTCAACGAGCCCTATCAATCTTCAGATACAACCTATACGGCGTACTTTAAGGATACTTTGCCGAGTAGCATAAATCTCACAGCAATGCTTAACAATACGCCCCTAGCTGACTTGTACGTCAATAATGAACGGTTTACGAGCGGCAGCGCTGTAACGATCAACATACCAGGAGCACCGACTAGCGTTGATATCCCTGTTCGCGTCGAGCCGTATCTGAAGCATAGTAAAACGTACATGGTTACGTTAGCGATCGATGAGACGAAGCCAAGTGTGCAGTTCGCTGCTAATGGTCATATTGCTGCGGCACAATCCGCAGCAAGCGCGGTCATGGTGAGCGATACGGAAAGCGGTGTCGATCCCGCTACCCTGCAGTATATCTGGACGCAGAGCACGGCTGTTCCCTCTGGCGGATGGAATACCTTCAACAATGGAGATACGCTAAGTCAAACAAGCGGTGACGGCAACTGGTACTTGCACGTTCGAGCGAGTGATAATGTCGGTAATGTCGTCGATGCGGTTTCCAATCCCTTTGTACTGGATAACACGGCGCCTACGGCAACGGTTTCCACTTCGGCTGGCAGTACGGTAAATGCTATTTTTCCGGTAACTATTGATTTTAGCGAAAATATCAATGGTTTTACAGAAGATGACCTGGTTATTGACAATGGATCTCTATCGGACTTCGTTTCCGTGACTTCTGTGAAATATACGGCTACCGTCACCCCAACGACTAGCGGACAGGCCGTGACGGTGACGGTTCAGGCAGGGTCCATAATAGATGAAGTAGGGAATCCCAATACAGCATCGAATACATTGAGCTTAATGTATGATACGACCAAGCCGGCCGTGGCATTCGGCAGCGTCACAGACGGTCAGCCGTTCATTGTGCCGCCTGCAGCAGTTTCGGTTTCCGTGAGTGAAGCTGTGTATTGGATCGCAGGCGGAGCAGAACTGAGTACTGCTAATGCTTTGCCATTAATCAGCATGAAGAAGGATGGACATGCGTTCTCAGGTTATACACCAAGCTATGACGAGCCTTCCCGAACGTATACGTTAAGCTTTAATGGTACACTATTGGATGGCGATTACGAGGTGCTTGTTGCTGGGGATGTGGTGAAGAATGGTTATCACAATACACTTGACGCAGCAAGCGTAAGCTTTACGGTTGCTGTACCCTTAATTTCAGGTATTTCCGCCAATCCAACTAGCTTGGCTAGTACTGGAGGCAACACGGCCGCCACGATAACAGGAAATAACCTGATCGGGCAGACGTTAAATGTATATGTCGATGGAGCTATGGCGACCGCTGCGGTTGTTAGCAGTGCGACGAGCGCAGAAGCAACAATCTCGTTGCCTGCTAACGCCACCCAAACTGCTATAAATCATATGTTGACCGTTTATCTTAACGGCGTAGAGGTCACGGGTCAATCCTCTATGGTTACAGTGGGGGCAGCACCAATATCACCAGTACTAACGCCAACAGCTCCATCGGAAAATAATGCAAATCAGACAGATTTAGCGAAGTTAACTCTGTCTGCCTCCGGCAAGGCATTGACATTATCGCCATTATTCTCACCCCAGATTACGGAGTATAAAGCAGAGACCGACGCTGATCAAATAGAAGTGAAATGGACTACTGCTCATACTAAAGCGATTGTTAAGCGGCTCGGCGAACGCATCGATAATGGAACGACGAACGTACCGTTGCTGATGGGCACCAACGTACTGGAAATTACGGTTCTGGCTGAGGACGGGAGGACCAAACAGTATACCCTAACAATTACTCGTGTAGCTAAGAATGACAATACCGTTCCGCCTACTTCGGCATGTACGTTTAGGGATTTGGAAAATCACTGGGCAAAATCCAGTATTTGCGAAGCTGCAAGTCGTGCAATCGTGGAAGGCGTTAACGAGACTGCCTTTGATCCCAATCGCTACATCACGCGAGCGGAGTTTGCCATCATGCTTCAGCGAACCCTCGGGAACTCTCTCCAAACTACCGAGACGAGTGCTGTACCTTTCAGCGACGAAGCTAGTATCCCTAAGTGGGCGAGATTGGAAATCCAGACAGCTATAGCGGAGGGGATTCTCACGGGATATCCCGACGGCACGTTACGACCGTTGCAGAAGGTAAGCCGAACTGAAATGGCTGCCATGATCTCCAAGGCCATGAAATGGGAGACTGAAAGTACAAAAAGTCCATCTTTCTCGGATGAGGGAAGTATTCCGGCCTGGGGTAAGCCTTACGTTGAAGCTACCCGCGAGCATGGAATTCTAGCAGGACGGGCTGGCGATCGATTCATACCGGATGGGTTAACGACAAGAGCCGAAGCTGCTGTTGCTCTTCTCCGGTTGTGGAATACATTGCACTAAGCAGCTGTTTTTTGCCTTGAATCAGAACGAGCTATAAATAAGTATAGGCAAGTACGACGGCATGAATAGACCTGTAAAACCAAACAATCCCGAATCTCTTTAAGAGAAATGGGATTGTTTGAGTTGTAAGGCTATTATTGTTTATCCGCAGCGGCGGCTTCAAGCCTGCTTGTGTAATCATGTGTTACAGATGCTTCTTCAATCGCATGAAACGCCCAGTGCTTAGCTGAAACATCGCTCCAGGAGGACTGGCTCCAGCTCTCCCCGCTTCGCTTCAGGATAACGTTAATAGTTGTAACGGCTTCTGCACGTGTCAGCGGCCGATCGGGATCGCAACGCCAAATGTCATCGTGCTGCAGGAAGCCGGCTTCAAAAAGGTAAGGTTGTATGCAGGGAGTTGGAGCGATTGGAGCTCGGATAGCGGGAATCCGGTGGCAACGGGGGAAGAATAAAAGCTGAGAGACATTTATAGTATGTGTATCTTGAATACATCGCCATGAGGGCTGAATGCTCGGGGTGATGTATTTTTTATGCTCTAAGTCAACACGGAGTCAACGCTTGTTCTCTGAAAGTACTTTCAGGAACCCTCGCACCGAATGCTTGTTTGTATGATCCCTCATATATCGTACAGCCCCTCGCACACGTACGTCCTCTCCGCTGTACGCACATAAAAAAGGCCGATCAGCCCCCTCCTCGTGGAAGTGGCTTCCTTCTAGTGTTGCTTGTGACTATATCATCAAAAATCAACAACCCCATCGACGCAATAACCCAATCAACGGGGAATCAACAAATGTATCTCTGAAGGGCTTTATTGTTATGTGCATAGGCCAAATGGTATGCTATATTTAATTTGGAATGGTTGGAGTATTATTGGTATAGGTTTGTATATTTTACAATTTTCTTTTTATAGGTTGCGTCCGTGGTTCTTCCTAGCAATTTTGAATAAGTGCAACTACTAGAAATCTAAATTAGTATGGCTGACTAACCACATAAGCAGGTCTAAGATGCTCACGTTCATGAATTACAAGAATGTTATGCTGAGCAGAATTCTCCAACAACAGTCAAAATATTAAAAGAAAAGAGTGATACTATTGCAAGACTTACTAATCCCATCAAGATACGAAGCTTTAAGTAATGCTAAAAGCAAAGAGAAATTTAGTCATTTTATTATAGAAGTGAAAGATGCAATTGAAGAGATTGAACAGATATATAGTGATATGTGCGCATCTGGACAGGGAGCTTTTTTAATATTGCATGGAAAATCAGGGTCAGGAAAAACAACATTCCTGCACACCTTGCCCTTATTTTTAAAAAACATAGAAGTATTTTCGATAGGGAATGACGAAGATATTGATAACAGTTTATCAAATATGAAATTAACTAGTAAGGATTTTAGAATAATAGTCATCGAGGGAAGAGAAGCAATTAAAGACTCCTCAAATGAAGAAATCGAGAAAAGTTTACATAGAATTAATAATTTTATTAGAAGTGAGAAAGGCAATAATACTTTGGTAGTTTGGTTATGCAATAAGAAGGAAATGAGAGAAAAATTAATTGAAATTGCCAATGATATTGGCGCTGAATCTTTGCTGGGATTAGATGAAAGTTATATGCTATTTAAAGGACCAAAAAGTGATAAATTTTTAAAAATAGCCAGAAATACAGTTAGTGCTCTTAATGAAGGGATAAGTTTATTAAACCTTGGCATCACAGAAGAATACGCAGCGGAAATGATAGAAGATGATGATACGATTGGGAAATACTTATCTAAGATAAGGAAAAAATCTAGAGAGAATACTAAATTTATAAAAAAATTAATTGGAAAAGAAAAGTGTAAATTGTGGATTGTGGTTATATCCGGTAATGATTCGGTGAAAGATGTTTCAGCCTTGACTACGGGAAGTAATGCGTTTGCAGATATTGAGAGATTAATGGTTGCGACTGAAGCAAATATTGTAGAAGAAATAAAGAATTACTCAGAGTATATTGGTAATTTATCTTCGTATTTTGAATGTAGGATTATAAATATTTCCACATTAGCTACAACATCTATTGTTAGAGATTACTATAATGAAGATTTGAAAGAAAAATTGGTAGGGAATAGTTTTGAGATTAATAAGTCTAATAAGGGACAAGAATACTTGCTAAAGTCACAGCTTGGAAAAGCGATGAGTGATGAGAAAATCGGAATGGGAAAAAAGGGGGCTAAAGTAGGCCCAAATACCATTGCGTCTTTTGAAAAGCTCTCAGAGATAGCGAAGAGTAATGATATGTTACTAAATAATGCAATAGCTGACGCATTAGTTGATTGTGAACTAATTAAAACATATGAACTCGAATCTAACTTTGGTGAGGGTTTAAAAAGAAGAACAGACATTTTATGTGAAACTGATGATATACCTGTCAGATTAGAAGTTATGTGGAGGAAAAAAACTTCTCAGGCGGAAATTGCTAATTACACTTTGACTAAGTTGTTTAATTATGCAAAAGCTATAGGATTATTAAATTAAATAAACGATACACAAATTGAAGACTTCGGTTATTTTACTTTGTAAGCACACATTTTGTATTGGATCAGACGGTCCCTGGTCCTCAGAAGTGAAATATTATCAAACTAGCCCACAAGGATGGATTTTCCCTTGTGGGCTATTAAAGTTCCAACTACTTCAAACTTAGGTAAATGAACATCAAACTGCAAGCGCACGCTGGGCTGCCCTTGGGAAAGTGGGAGACCTAGTACTTGCAGTTTAATTATTGTCCCAAAATCACATTCATTTCAGTTGCTGCCAAATAATCCACACCATACGTATGGCTGTACCGATCCAAAGTGATGCCCACACTTGAATGCCCTAAACGATCGCTTACTATTTTTGGGTTAATTCCCTTTAATATCAATAAGCTGGCGTGCGTGTGGCGAAGGTCGTGAAATCGGAGCTTTGGAAGTCCTGACTTCTGAAGCATATCACGCCAGCGAGATTCAAAATAGTATGGACTTACTGGGCAGCCAAACTTGGTTTGCGTTACAAGTCCATGGACTAAGTAGTTCATATTCTTCCGTTACGTATGGCATCCTGCATATTTTGAGCGTGAGTGCCTATGTCGATATTATACCAAGAATTATTTTCTTTTACATCGTCAAGATGGCGTACAACAGTTCCAGGTTCAAAGAGTTTCTTTTTCCCAAACTTCAAGTAAGCAGCAAGACGATGAACATATATCCGTTTTTTCTTTAATTTTTCGTTAATCTTGTATGGAAAAATAACGTATAAATAGCCTCTTTTGTTTGCACGAAGTTTACGAACAGTGCCTTTTTTAGATATTATATTCCCTTGCTTTACCTTATAACCTCGATTCGCAAATTCAACTAGCACTATCTGGGCTTCTGTTAATGGCATGTTTTCTCCTCCTCCCGTATGAAGTACTGTCTGTATAATCAGTATAATACTCAATGTTAACTCTCTTGTATATGGTAATGCTTTTGTGACGCGGCCTTCCCGCTTTGCGATGCGGGTATACGTTCGGCGTCTGGAAAATGACCTAATATATGTAGTAATTCATGTAAAATTCACAAATGGTTCGTATCTGTTCGTGTTTTGGTGTTGAATAATTGACAGACTGGAGTAGCAAATGTTTTAATTGTTTTGAAATTATTGAGCTAGTACTAAAAGCGTTTGATCGTTCTTCATTGGACGATCAGGCGCTTTTTTTGCGGCCAAAATGAGGTAATGGAGGACTGTTAATATGCGGGGATGTGTAAGTAAAAGAGGATATAGCTGGTGTTACGTCGTTGAATTCGGTCGTCATCCGGAAACAGGACGCAGGCGTCAGAAAAGTAAATCCGGTTTTGGTTCAAAGGCAGAAGCTGAGAAGGCACTTGCCAAAGTCCTGCATGAGCTTAACACGAATACGTATATTGAGCCTACAAAGGATGACGTAGCGACTTACATGGCTTCATGGCTGGCACAGAAGAAAATGAGCATCCGACCAGGGACATACAAAACTTACCGCTGGTTAGTGAACTTTCACATCATTCCACGTCTGGGTCACCACAAAATGACTAGCTTAGCTCCACAGCACCTTGTTGAAATGTATGATCAGTTGCTAAATGGAGATCACAAGCTATCGGCTCAAACCATTACCCATCTCCATAAGGTGCTTCACGATGCAATGGAGACGGCGGTTCAGTGGGAGGCGATAACGAAGAACGTTGTTAAGCTGGTGAAACCACCGAAGATACCAAAAGCCGAAACGAAAGTATGGGACGAGGAAGAATTGGGTCAATTTCTAACGTTTACAAAGGGCATTCGTTATCACATTATTTTTATCTTGGCCTCTACAACTGGCATGCGTCGCGGCGAGGTTCTCGGTTTGAAGTGGGAGGACATTGATCTGGAGAAGCGTAAGCTTATCGTCCGGCGATCATATACGCAAGGAGATAGGGGATATATCTTTCAGGAGCCTAAGACGGCATCAGGGATTAGAACAATTGTTCTTTCTCAAATGACGGTTAATGCTTTGATGAGGCAAAAGGAAATGCTTGAGGAAGATAGGAAGAAAGCCGAGCTGGCAGGGAAGGAATATAAAGACTTTGGTTTGGTTGCTCAAACAAAGAATGGTATGCCTATTAATCCAAGTTTTTTGGAGGCATGTTGGCGTGAATTAATTCTAAAATCAGGGTTAAATAGGATTAGATTCCATGACTTGCGCCATAGTCATGCTAGCATTTTTCTAAAATCTGGAATTCATCCAAAGGTGGTTAGTGAGCGGTTAGGTCACTCCAGCATTCTTATCACGCTAGACAGGTATTCACACCTTTTTCCCGCGCTGCAAGAGGATGCGGCCAAACAGCTAGATGAGATGTTGTCAATAGTAGAGCGTGGAAGTAAGGATGATATTCATATGAGGGAGCAGAAGAAATAATGCCAACTAACAATGCTTGAGTACAGACATGATTAGAACGATTGTAGGTTGCTTTTTCTCAAGAAAATTCATTTTGAGGTATCTTTGCATAAACAAAATAGCCGATGCCTTCCTGATAATCGGGAAGGCATCGGCTATTTTTGTGTTTGCCTTTATCTAAATAAATCGCTTGTCGTCTAAACGCCGCAGCCACCGTGCCCCGTGCAGCTATGGCCTAGATACCTCGTTAGCGGGTATATTGATGTATGCAAAAAATCGTAAGAAGGGATCAGATACACTATGAAAATCTTGTTCAAATTTATCCCAAAGATTACAGTTATAAATTTACAGTTTTACCCGACACGCTTTGCAAGCCGCCGCGAGGGGCCTCCGTAAAGGGGCTTTTCAAGCTCCGCTACCAGCGGATATAATCAATGTCTAAATAGCCAAACCGACTAACCAATAAGGGGTGTTACAGTGGGAAAAGAATACATGGTGGTTCAAATCTCAGGTAATATGGTTGAATTAGTAACTGTAAACGTATCTAAAGAAATTATAACAGCTGTAGTAGAAATCAACAAGCAAAGAGCCGAGATTATGCTTAGATTTTCTGATATTGTTTTGAAGTGCCATTCTCATGTTGTCCATGATAAAGAAAATGACTTTGCTATCTTAAGGTTGAAAACGTGAGCTGTCAGCTGAAATCAAGCCACAGTATAAAAGACTGACTGAGGGCTGCTCATTCGGAATATTTGAATACTCTCTTGGCGAGTGGACAACAAAGCAAAAAACTATATTTTAGTTGATAATTTATAAGAAAATATTGAATTGAATATATTGACTCAATGAAATTATGCGTTATACGATTAAATGTGACAAAATATTACTATTTTTGTAATAAAGAATATGGTGAGTGGGTGAATATATGGAAATAGAGGGGCAATTAAAGCTTCTTTGTGAACGATTTGTCAATCGCACCGATATATATGCTGAACATCACAATGGGAATAAGAGTAAATCAGGTAAAGAACTAAAGTGGTTGTATGCTAAACACTTAGATACTGGAAAATATAAAGAAATGACAGAATACAATAATCCTCTAATTCGTCATTTGGGCTCAGGATATCAGTTTGGAACAAGTTCTGCAGACTCGGAGGGGCTTTCAAAATTTTTCCTAATAGATCTTGATGATAAAGGTGGCAAATCCCAAGAACAGCTTTACAAGGATTGCACAGCCATTGTCCAAGAAATGAATCTGCCATTTTTAATGGAGCGTAGTCGGGGTGGGAAGGGGATTCATATTTGGTATTTTTTGAAGGATAAAGTACACAGTGGAGCTTTGAGCCAGCTCATGCAGGAAGTGATTAGTAAAGTCAAACCTGTTACCGCTATCGATTTAATACCTAAAAAGGCTGCTGTACAAGGAGGAGCCTTACCGCAAATCGCTGGTATCCCCATGTGTGGAAGCCGACTTAAAGAAGGATGCACTGCAATTCTTGATCCTGAGACTTTTTTGCCATTGTCAAATGAGAGCGCTTGGGAACGAATCAGGGACGTGGAGCTAATATGCTTGAACCATCCCCTAATTGCTGAATGTATTCAGAGATTTAATTCAAATATTAGCCGTGACATAAAAGGTAGATCTGAGACGGTTGGTAATACGATAGAAGAGAAAGCAAGATTATGGGATGAGTTAACGCGGTTACCGAATCAATTTGAACGCATGCAGCAATGTGATATTTTTAAAGCTGATCCTAATCTATTTAATAACTTTGCATGGATGGGGATTATCAGCAATATAGCATTGTACGGTTCAATAGCGGATGAGCTCGCCCATGAGGTAAGCAGAGGGTATGACCGCAGAATAATAGATAATGATCCAAATAAGGTATATGACCAAGAAGAAACTGAACGGATGTTTCATACAAAGATGGATGATCTCAGGCGTGGGATGCCCAGGCCAATGAGCTGCTCGAAAATTATGGACGAGAGCGGATGGGAATGCCCAAGCTATTCAGCAGGAACCTGTCATCACAGATTTATTGCAAGATTTGGCCTACCAGCACTTGAAGATCCAGAGTTACAGCCAATTGATTCAAACACGGTAAACATTATAAAGCGGATGAAAGAAGGGAAGATATTCTCTTATTACAAGCAAATGGTCCTTGTAAATACAGAGTACCAGATGATGAACGGAGAGGGGAAGTGGTGGGCTCAACGGATTTGGAGTAATGGCAAATCAATTGGTATTAAAGAGATAGATCATCATGTGCTGCTCTATCATTTGCTGGGTGGAACTACAGTTAAAATCCGTAAAAGTTACAATGGTCATGTGAGGTGGACTATTATTTCATCCAGAACTATCGAAGAAATGAATGTAGTTAACGAAAAGCTTAATCGAGCAAATTTTAATGTATATAACGATCAAAACACTGAGACGCAGGAATTCCGAACCTTTATATTCTGGAATAGCATAATTAAGGAGTCATTTGCTTTAGAGATCATTCATGAACGTACAGGAATGGATTTGGCGCTTATTATTCAGTTGGACTGGGAAATAGCCCCTTTTAGTGTTCGTACTGTCCTTGAAGGAGGTGAGGTAGCCATCGAGCAATTTATAAGGCTTAAGCTCAATGATCCATTTAAAAGTTAAAGTAGCTGTTTTATCCGTACGCCCCGAGCGGCGCGGCAACGCCCTCGGCGGCTCTCTTATTAATTTTATGGGTCGATTTTATCACAGGACGTAGCTGTTATCAAGATAGTTTGCACCTAATCAAATGAATGAGGGGAAGAATACACATATGGAATTTTACCAAAAACAAATTGTAAACTTGGAAGTTGAAACTTTAGATGATCAGCAGACGAATTTTATTCAAAACCTTGTAAGCGACAACTCCTTATCTATCATTGAACAGGAAGAAATCATGGAGCAGTTTGTAGAAAAGGCGCTAAAACTATTGCCTACATTTGATAAAGAACAGTTTGATAATCAGCACTATAATGAATTGCGAAAATATTCGGCTAGAAATGTTTTAGCCACGGGCATGAATCCAAGTGAATTTCGGAGACTGGTAAATGAGGCTAAGACAAAGGAAGATATGGAAATGCTAATTTCTCTGGAAGGTCACTTGGCAGAGGTGCTAACGGAGATCGAGGATCGTTCATTGAAAAAAGATTATATAGAAATGATTGTAGAACAAATGATTGCGATTGGCGTGATTAACAAGTCTGAACGAAAAATCATGATTAAGCAAATAGCCCGTGAACATGGAGAAGTACAAGCTAAAAAAACTCGACATGAAATTCAGCGTGAATCAGGAGGGTACTCTATTCTTACTGTTAACCCTAGTGGCAGCGTGTACTCCAAGCAATTCACTAACTTTGTGTTTGAGAATGTTCGTGAAGCATATAGTTCACATCGCAAAGACCTTACCTTATTAATAGCTGATTTACAGGTAGAAGGGGTGACTATAGCACGTAATATAATTATTGATGCCGATTCACAAGCAGATAAACTTAAATTGACCAAACTTATAAAGTCGCGTTCACCGAAAGCATCATTTGTAAGATGCGGTTTTAATGAGTTTGAATCTATGATGCAATATGTGGCTAGCGAATCTGTTCGACAGATCTTCCTTGAGGATTATACAGGTATGTATCAAGACAAAGATTCTGAACTGTACTACTACATTGCGAACAATGGAAGTGTAGGGCATACGTATATTCTTCCCAATAACCTCAACAAAACAGTGAATGATCTATCCATTGTGCAAGGAGAACTGCACTTGGAAAGTAAAGTCCATGTGAGAAATGTGCTTTCCGATGCATCTTGGCATGATTCGGCACGCAAAATGTTGGATATTGTACCAAGAGCAACGAAACATTATAAATCAATGATGATTCTTGCTTGGTTTTTATCTTCTTTAATTAGTCCATGGTTGCACAAAAAACGAATCAACCTTCCAATGTTGATGTTATATGGTGCCAAAGGTAGTGGGAAGACAACAATCTTAGACTTAGTAGCGAGTTTCTTTGGAAATATAGCAAACGAAGATGTCTCAATGGCTTCAAGCCCGCAACCCATTTATCAAGCTGTAGCTTCAACTAATGCGTTTCCTATCATCAGCAAAGAGTATTCGGAGACAAATCCCAATAATAATAAGATCATTGATTTGTTAAAACTGTTGTATGATCGTTCGGTGTATAAGCGTGGGAATCTTGGGTTTAATAATTCATATAGATTACAAGCGCCATTTGTCATGCAAGGTAACTATCAATGTAATAATGATGCTGTACAAGATCGGATGATACAAATTCTCTTTACAGATGCGGATAAGGGTTCATGTGCCCGTGAAATCGCTGAGACACTGCTTAAAGCTTCAGATAATCGTCTATTTATTGAAGGATACTTACCATTCCTTATAAATAAGCAAGGGGAATGGGAGAAATGGCTAGAGCAATCCATGAAGCTTGTTATGATGGATCGTAATGGTGCCAGTGGGCCTAGCGAAAAACAGTATGAATCACGTGAAATAACAGTTGTTACGGCAGTTACTGTGGGATTATTTATGATTCAAGACTTGCAGCGGCATTTAAACGTGGAATCTCTTAAAGAAGACGAAATGCAACAAATTGTTCATGCATTATTTGAATCACGCAAAAATAACCAACAAGTATCTATGGAAATAGAGTTTTTGGAATATCTGCAAGACTTCCACACCACTAGCCCACTTCGTGACCTTTATGACTATGTCGAAGGAGAGGTTCGTTTTGTACAGGGACCAGTGTTGGCACAGTATGAACGGTATTCAAAAGATCAAAATAAAAGTTTCTCCAAAAAGATTCTGCTTAACGAATTAAAGAAAATGACAAGTGTCGAGACGAGTAAATCGGCTAGGGTCAACAATAATAATTGCAAATGCATTGTTATTCAGTCAACAGAACTAGATACGCAATCTGAAGGAGTTTTTCCAGCAGATCGCTGGCGGGACCCACGTGGGTTTGAAAATTCCGTCAATGATTTGATCAGTTTGCCTACTGAGGTAGGAACAACGGATGAAGATACCGAGGTTGTTAACTAAGATACCTGTAGGGCTTGTTCAGACAAGCTTTGACTAAGGCGTTGGCCATGAAATGAGGGTGACTAATTGGTTGCCCTCATTGTTCTAGTTGCATGCAAAGTTTAAATTGTCACCTCTGTCACTTGTTGTCACTCAACAGAGGTGACAAGGTAAGACCCGTAGTCCACGGTGTGCGAAAACGTCCGTCACTTTGTCACTTCTTTTTTAATAATATATATTTAAGGAAGTTTGCTTATCAACTGGGAGACCGTGGGTTCAAATGAGGGAAAAAGTCATTATAGGTTCAACGCAGAGGTGACAAAGTTACAAACACAAGTGGTCCCCCTTGTACAGATTCATGAAGGCGTCACTCCACATCGTCACTGCAAGGTTACAAGGTGACAAACTATTATGCGTTCGGTCCTTGTGATTTGTCGGGCTCGGTGGTTCCAAATGGATAGGCTTCTCCGAGCCACGAAGGGATACTTTCCTCGTTTTTTAGGTTTCCATGGCTACTAAACCACCATGAAATTGCTAAAGTCCAAGGGAGGTACCGTCCTGTGGCTCGGACGAGCTAAGAAGTTATGTCACATATCCCACAATTTCTGTAACCGATAGCCCCACCATGGCCCATGGCCGCGTGGATATATCGTTAATAATGTAGCTTAAAAAGTTTTGTTTTTCAACAGTTGCGCTATCCGTATAAATATCCGAGCATATCGTTTAGTAATGCTCGAAGCTCTCAGATCCATGCTTGTGGCTGGATAAACAAAACGCATGATAAAAATATAGTTCTGAGCCCTTTTCTCTAAAGTATATCTTAATCGCTTTTGAGAAAAGGGCCCATGTTTATCTGTTGATTCACTGGAATTCTAAACAATTAGAAACCACTCAATGTGATATTAGATAATTTGCAGCATAAGTTGTGATTGTGTTTGGTATTCAAAAAGTGCTGAGTTTTGCAACAACGAATTTTACCTCTATACAGCGTAATAGGAGGTCTATAAATAGATCTTTCACGGAGCTTCTAAGTGGATAATTCCTTGTAAAGCAGCGAATCCTGCGGCCTCGCGGATCTGGTAAGCCTATTTTATCCACCTCTCCCTATCAAATTAGTTTTACTTGCTTCACACACAATGGATTCAAAACTAAACACTCTTAATGTTCAACGAACAAGGAGGGATATCGGTTTCTTTACATATTTGTCTTTTGCTTTAGCTTGAATCTGCTCCGTGAATGTTTTTGTAAAGATCATCGAAAGCCATTTACTAAATAAAGAAGTCAGTGCATTCTTGCTTGCGAATTAATCCATTTTATGGGCTATGGACAGGCGATGCCTAAAACCATGATCTACAAGACATTTTAACATCCATATTTAAGGTTAAAAGAGAATATAAGATTATTAAGAATGTATTTATTGAAAAAACAATGAGACAAATAACCTATTTACAAGGAAAAATATAGTTGATATACTTTGAAAGTCGACTTGGTAAATATTTCTTATAATATACCATTTTTTTCTGTGGGGTAAATTAGACCAAAATACCAGCTGGCCTTTGGCAGTGAGCTGGTATTGGATCCGATAGTCTAGCAGTTTTATTCTACAAATGGTAGAGCTGTTGGCGCTAAATCACAGTTGGGTGGCATATGTCAAGTTCGATGATCAGCTGGCCAGCTATCATAATTGAGTGTTAACATATTATTTGGAAGAGTGTTATTAATGAAGAAGAAATTGATTGCGCTAACAGTTGGGGCACTACTTATTCTCCCAGTAGCTGCATTCGCAGAAGTAGTTGACGAAGGTCCTACATCGGGGTTTTTAAATATTGATGGGCAAAAAGGAAATGGCGGGTTTCAGTTATTCTCTCTAGTGACTGAGAATGTCGGTGGAGGTTTTTGGGCTCATGGTTTTTATGATGATGCCCCAAAACATTTCTCAGAGTATTCACATAAGTCTCTAGTTCATAGTGCAGCTGCTGGAAACTATAATGGCAGTATTTCATCCGGATGGATTCAACCAGGGTATCTGGCTCAAGCGATTTGCGTTGATACTGCCTGGGGAAATACAGTCAACTGGGCCATTCAATAAATTGAAATAAATAGATTTGCCAAAAATATTTTTGGCAAATCTATTTTTCTTGAAGGAGTCTGCTGTATGAAAGTAAATTATGTTTTTCTCTCCATTTATGTTCTGGCGTTAACCTTATTTGGCTTCAGTTTCACTTTAAACCAACAAGCAACGAACCTGTTAACGAAAGATCATTTTGTTATGGAAATAAACTTTAAAGACACAAATCAAAACAATGAACTTGATTTTATTAGGCTTTTAAAGGATTTTTCGGTGAAGGAAGGCGTAAATATATCGCAGTATAATTTTCTTGATGAGCATACACTAAATATATACTCTTCAAATATAGAAAAGGATCCAAATGTACACTTAGAAAGTGGTTCTTGGCCTAAGTCAGATCAATTTATAGCAAATAATAATGTAATAAACGATAAACAAATCGGACATGTTTCTTTTCCAATATCCATGTGGAAGGTACGTTATTATAATTTTGATCAAGTCAGTAATGTTGGAGTGGGTAGTACCTTTTATGTGTCATCAATAAATCCTAGTATAGCAAAGAACGCTTCCGTAGCCTTTTCACATTTTGCGGATGTGAAGTTCCAACAGGTAAGTCTGAGCCCTATTATGTTTGTTGATAAGACACTATTATACTTGATGGTATTCGCTACATTGATTCTTTTTGTCCACATCTTTTTTCAAATTTATAAGGGCCGCAAACAGATATATTTGAATAAAATATGGGGCTATTCTTTCATGCAATCTTATTTCTCTATGTTAAATCAAATGCTCAAAACGTATTTCTTTATTATTTCTGGACTTGGGGCGCTTCTAGTTCCAGCCGTTTTTCTTTATCATCAATCTCACTTTTGGTTTGCTATTTTGATTACATTTATTGCTATCGCCTTTTTTTCATTATTCTTAATCTCGGGAATGGTATTGTTTTCAGTCATATTTATTGATCGGTCATTTTTTGGCAATGTAGCTTTGAAAGGTAAGCCACCTTTTGAAAACTATCAACTGGCATCAATCATTATGAAACTATGTACAGTTTTAATACTTCTATTCATTATTAACTTGTCACTTTCCAGCACAATGGCACTGAAACAGAATTTGGATAATATATCGTACTGGAAACATACAAAAAATATGTATCAGATAAGAGTTCATCTTCCCAAAACAAACGGTGACTTAACTAAGGAGAAAATTGTTAATGATAAAATTAATAATTTTTATCAATTATTGAAAACGGAAAAGAATGCTTTTGTAATTAATGCGATGCTATTTTTAAACAATGAATCACGCGCAGATAAGAGTCCTATTTTTACATATGAACTAAACACCAAGGGAGAAGAGCAAATTTATGGTCCATATGGTAGGAGAATTGATATAAATGAAAACTATTTATTGTACAATCCAATTGAAACTGCTAATGGGAAGGAAGTGCTCGAACAAATCAACCCTGATTCTAATGTGTTGAATATATTAGTTCCTGAACAATTTAAAAAGTACGAAGGCTTAATTCGTTCTAATTATAAAGGGTATTTTTATTTCCAAAAGGTGGATATACCTAATATTTACAATAAGGCAATAGATAAACCATTGAATACAACCTCAGAAGACGAATTAGATATTAATATTATCTACACGAAAAGCAATCAACTGTTCTTTACATACAACAGCAGATTAGGTTCATTACAAGAAAACAACTATATTAAAGACCCAATAGCAATAATAATTAATAATAGTTACGATTCCTCTACAATTACTGCGAATGCAACATCGAGTTTGTTTTTTGAGGATAGTTCGCAGGGAGAAGCGTATAACAGTCTTATTCCATTACTAAAACAGTCTGATACGCAGGAATATATACATTCAGTGGCTTCTGTTTATCAAGAACAAGGTGAACTTATAGCAAGTTTGTGGAAGAGTTTTATTCAGCAGCTCGTCTCGATTTTAATGATGACTGTATTGTCAGTGTTATTCTTAGTCATTTATATATGGAGTTACTATAAAAATAATATTTATGAACTTAATTTGAAATATTTATTCGGATATTCATACTGGGATCGGAATAAATCATTAATACTAATTATGTTGTGTGTTTATACTTTCAGTGGCATTATTACTTTATTGTGTTTCAAAGATATCGTAATTATTTTTGCTGCTTTGGTGCTTATATGTATTGAGATTTGTTTAATATATATCTTCACTAAATTCTTCAATTCTAAAAACACTTCAAAAATTATTAAAGGAGAAGGTATATGATTCAACTAGAGAATGTTAGCAAATCATTTGATGGGAAAAAGGTATTATCGGATTTGTCCGTATCCATCTCGAAAAATGAATTTGTTACCGTCATGGGGAAAAGTGGATCAGGAAAAACCACACTATTAAATTTAATTGGTTTGTTAGATGTCCCGGATAAAGGAGATATTAGAATATTGGATTATTCAAACCCGAAACCAAAAGACATCGAAAAATTAAGAAGGTATCACTTTGGATATATATTTCAAAATTATGTGCTCATGGAAAATAAAACTGTGGAAGAAAACCTTCTTCTTTCTACTAAGTTTCGTCTCAAATTGAGTCAAGATGAATTAAGGCATGCTCTAAGTCGTGTTAAGTTAGATGAGAGTTATTTAAAGAAAAAAGTATACCAATTAAGCGGCGGGGAGCAACAGCGATTAGCCATTGCAAGAATTATTATCAAACCATGTGACATTATTTTTGCGGATGAACCTACAGGGAATCTAGATGAACATAACAAAAAAATTATCCTCTCCCTATTTCATGAGTTACAGGAAGAAGGCAAAACTATTATATGCGTAACTCATGATAGAGAGATTGCTGAGAATTCGAGCAGAATTATTAATTTATAGGTCTTTCACAAACAAAATATTTCTAGGAGGATATAACTTATGATAAGGGCTTTAGGATTTTCATTTGTGAACTGTTTATTATTTATTGTAGCAGGTATCATTCATCGAATAGTAATTAGATATTCCAATTTACCTGCAAATAATGCTCCGATTTATTGGGGCGCTTTTGTGGGCATATTTTTCTTGGTTTCATTGGTTGTCTTATTAATTTTCAATCCCAAACGGTCAAAGTAATCTAAACCGCTGGTGATTCTATTGAACTATAACTCCTTGAAGGGTAGATGCCGGCTCGCCAATCACGGGAGCAAAGAAATTTCCAGAGGCAGCTAGGTATCTGCTAGAATTTGTTATCCGAGGTTGCATTTTTTGGGTTATAAGGGGCATGTTACGTTTGATTTGTTCTTGTCACCCCAGCGTGTTGTGCCTGCCCATCTACAAAACTGACGATAACATACCATGCTTCCGTCACACAAAAAGCTATTTCTCGTGGCCTCAAGGCGTGCCTAGTCACTGCAACCCGCCGAAGTTAACCACAAGGGAAATACCGTTCCGTGTCACAGTTGGGAATGTACTTTCAGTTTCACCACCTTTGGCCACTAGCAGTTTCAAAGCTTATTGTTCTTGCGGTACCCAATGAAACTAGAGTCCTGATCGCTTTTCTCTATATCATATGCTGAGCGTCGTAGAGAAAAGCGATCATTTTGTATTCAATTTTTAGGAACTCCGAGTAATAAACAACCACCTAACGTTGGGTCAAGTGGCTAGGAGATAGCATTTGATCGAGCGTATCAACAATTCCCTCCTCCATTCGTGGTAGTACGTGAGCATAAACGTTTAGTGTCATGCTGCTTGTCGAGTGCCCAAGCCTTTGCGAGATGGCTTTTATTCCTATTCCATTTGCCATTAGTAGCGTCGCATGGACATGCCGAATGCTGTGGAAACATACCCGTGTTATTTGCTCTTTATATATAATGCGTCGAAATTCCTTGTAAAGACTTCGAGGGTTTACAAAGTTTCCTTGCCTCGTATGAGCAATAAATTCCATCTGTTCATTAAATAGTCGAGTCTCTCCATCTATTTGCAACATTCTTCTGCTGCTGAGTGCCTCCATCACCGCTGGTGGCAAAGCTATACACCGGTTGCTGGAATCCGTTTTTGGTTTGCCAACTTCATATCCTTTCATAGCTTTTGTTATGGATTTAGAAATGGTTACAGTACCTTGTACAAAGTCAATGTCCCTCCATTGAAGGGCAAGAACTTCTCCCAACCGCATTCCCGAGCAAGCGGTTAGAAGGAATGTGGAGTAAAAGCGGGAGTCTCTAGCTGCTATTAGGAACTGGCTAAGCTCTTCTACTGTCCAGCAGCGGATCGCGGTTTTGCGAAGGCGTGGAAGTTCAGCATGCTCGGCTGGATTTTCTGTTAATAGCTTTTTGCGTACAGCGAACCTCAGACCTTGTATCAGCAGCCTATGGGTGTAGCGAATAGTTTGAGGCGAGAGTTTCATTTCCTTTCTCATCTGCCTGTACATCCATTTCACGTGGAGGACAGTCAGTTTAGAAAGAGGGATATTGCCCAATTGCGGTTGGATATAATTTTGAAAGTAGGAGTTATAAGCCTTATAAGAGCTAACACTGATATTTGCTTCTTTTTGAAGCAGCCAGGCTATAAAGAAGCTTCCTACGGTCTGTGTCGAGCTGGGGACCAGTAAACCATGACCTCGATCAAAGTGGCCTTGAACATAGGCGGCCTCTGCTTCTTCGCGCGTCGTAAAGCCACCCCTGGTATAACGTTGCTTCGTTCCATCAGGCTTCTTTCCAAGAGGAATAGAGAATTCCCACTTCTGATTTTGCTTGCGAAATCGAATATGACCGTTTAAAGCTCCCATTTACAACAACTCCTGTATGTATTTTATTTCCATTTTATCATCTGATAATATACTCACACAATTATGGGCAGGCGTTTCTATAGGGATGGCATGTACAAAAGAATAGCAGGTTAACAGCATGATGTTGCATGCTACTGTGCTTTTTCAACGGATGGAAAGAGACTGAGGAATATTCATTGTGGTGATGCCCAAGGGGAAATATAATGAGGTAGAGTTTGTCCCACATGAAAGCAAAGAGCATAAAAGCATCTCCAACCTCTAAATAGAAATGAGCTCACAATGGAACCATCCCTGATGTAAGTGAAGTTAATCGTTCGGTCTCTAAACAAATATGTAAAGTGATACGGGTGACTGCATATAAGAAGCGATTTAGGGAACATCCATTATACCAAACATGCAAGCTAACGAGGAATTCACCCAGAGGGGGATTGCTGAATATGGAAAGGATAATGACCAAGTCTTCTATTCAACGGGCACATAAACAGAAGCCTAATAACGACAAGCTTCCCGCAATAGGTTGTGACTACAGAAAAGCTTACAGTAAGTTTCTTTTGTTGTTGTATACATTTGATGGACTAACGTGTCGGCAAATAGCGGGCTTATTAGGCCTAAGTATTAAAAATCCACAGACAGTAAGCCGATATATGCAAGCCTTTAAAGAGTTTGGATGGGTTGCAGATGTACGTTTAGCCAGCGGGCGGGTTTACTGGCATATCTTGCCGAAAGCGATAAGGTTACTAGAGCGAATATTTGCTTTTGAGAATGGGTTGGGGGATCGAGTGTTTGAGCAGCGAAAAGGGACGTATAGGCTGCCTGAAGCGGGTAGTATGGAGAATTATAGGCCGAAATATTCGCCTAAACATGATGCCTACGTGTCTGATGTGTTATGTAGAATGATAGAGGCTTGTCCAAAAGAAGGAGGAGTGGAGAAAGCGTATGGCCCGATTGTCACCAAAATGCTATATCCAACGACGAAGAGTACAGTAATCGGGAACAGGGATGTATCATATAAAGAGCCGGTGTATTGGCCGGATGGGTTCCTGCAAATACGAATCGGCAGTGAAAGTCTAGGAATCAATATCGAAATGGATACATCCAGGCAGAATTATGTCACGCTGATTGAGAAGGTGAGCAAGCTACGTATATTTGCTCATTTAAACTCGAAGCTGTGCAAGATAGATCAACATGTCATTATGTTTGTGGTGAAGCAGGGTAAGAAAGGAACTAACCGACCCAGCCGCATTGCAGATTTATTTAACCCTGAAGTCCCGACGGACGATGATAGTTTTAGCGAAGGAGTTCAAAGAGAGCGTGCAGCCTTTTTCAAGGGAAATGCCGTTGCGCCGTTGGTTATTGCTTCAACTTTGGAGGAGGTATTGGAGGGGAGTCGGCCTTACGAGAATTCTGTTTGGGCATCCAGCCATAAACAGGGTTTTCTTTTCGATTTGAAGAGCATTATTCAGTGGCGGGGTGGTCATGTGGGGGGAGCAAGGATGGTCCATATAGCTAGTTCGGAGTGGATAGAAGCTTTAAAGGCAGAGAATATAGAACATATTTGGTGGAGATGAAGGAGCCCATGTGATAGGCTCCTTTTTGATTTACATATTAAAAAATTTGAAGAGTTCATCGCGAACCCGTTGATCAGGTGCTAGTTTATCAAGGTAACTCGCAAAAAATTTCTTTTCTCCTTCAGTCCAAGGCCTACTTTCTTCTGTTTCAATGGTTGTAAGATAATCTGGATAACAGTTAGGGCAATCACACATGTAAATTCACTCCTTAAAATTTTGGGTGAATTTTACATTATGGATACGTAGCCTGTCAATATATTTGGAAATAGAGGGGAGCCACCAAACTTTGACGTTTGGTGGCTCCCCTTAAGTGTTGTTTCTATTCAAGATAAACGACAGCGGTGCCAAACACCTCAGCCGAGAAGATGGGTCTGTCAACAATTTTGTGTAAACTCTGTTGAAGCAAAAGTTAACGCAGGTGCTGACTGATCCGTTCAGGGAAAAAGACGGAGAGCTGGAGGAGCATTTGTCCCCAATT
>NZ_JBXENU010000019.1:0-62910 GCF_059383715.1 Paenibacillus sp. J31R34 | reverse complement strand
TGCAAGCACTTCATCAAGTCCGCTCGACTTGCATGTATTAGGCACGCCGCCAGCGTTCGTCCTGAGCCAGGATCAAACTCTCCATTTAGGTGTTTGACTTGCTCATTACTTAACTAGCTATTTAAAACATTGTTTGGATTTTGACGTGATCCATTTGTTCAGTTTTCAAGGAACTTGTTTGTCACATTTTGTAGTGACAGTTGTATATGTTATCACCATTCTTCGACAGTGTCAACAGCTTATTTTATTGTTTATTTCTCAATATTTCTGCTGTGTAACGCGATGTCTCCGAAGCGACAAGAAGTAATATACCATGTCCATTTTCGAAATGCAACTACTTTCGCGAAAAAACTTTCATTTATTTATAACCCCCCTCCTGAAACCTTATCCCTCATAATGAAAAAAAGCGCCGCGCACGTCCCAGAACCCAGGCGTGGCGGCACTTTTCAGCCAATTATGCTTCGTTCTCTTCTAATAAACGCAGCAATTCTGCTTCATCTTCAATTACAGTGACACCGAGCTCCTTCGCTTTCGTGAGCTTGCTGCCTGCATTTTCGCCAGCAATGACATAATCCGTCTTCTTCGACACGCTGCCGGATACTTTTGCTCCGCACGCTTCGAGCTTCTTTGCAGCTTCGTCGCGGCTCATGCCGGATAATGTCCCTGTAATGACCACCGTTTTGCCGCTGAATACACTATCTTCCCGCACAACGGCTTTATGCTCCGCTTCCGCGCTTACACCTGCCGCCCGCATACGGGCGATGCTGTCAGCCATAACCGGGTCTGCAAAGAAGCTTACAATACTCTCCGCTACAATACCACCGATATCAGGCAGCTCCACCAGTTCTTCCACCGAAGCCGCCATTACAGCATCCAAGCTGCCATAATGATCTGCTAGTGTCCGCGTGGTGGACTTTCCTGTGTTCGGAATGCCCAGCGCATATAGAAATGCCGTCAAATCTCGGCTCTTGGACTTCTCGAACGCATCAAGCAGCTTGCGCGCCTTCCGCTCGCCGAACCGTTCCAGCTTAATCAAATCGTCATACTCCAACGCATACAGATCAGCAGGGTCATGAACCTTGCACTCTGTATACAGCTGTTCAGCCGTCATAACGCTGAATGTATCAATATCCATCGCATCGCGCGAGGCAAAATGCGTAATGCGGCCGATCATTTGCGGACCACAGCCTAAGCGGTTGTTGCAAAACAAATGCGCGCCGCGCTGCTCAAGCTCCGTGCCACAGGAAGGACACTGCTCTGGAAATACGATTTCCTGGCCATCTATTTCATCGGTTTTGCCGAGTATTTCCGGTATGACATCATTGGAGCGTCGAATCGTAACGAATGTACCAAGCGCAAACTTAAGATTTTTCCGTTCGATATCCCCGATATTATTGAGCGTACAGTTTTGTACAGTCACACCAGCAAGCTCAACGGCTTCGACGCGGGCGACAGGCGTTATTTTGCCGGTACGGCCGACTTCCCAAGAAACGGATTGCAGTATAGTTGCCGCTTCTTCCGCCTCGAACTTAAACGCGACCGCCCAGCGCGGGAACTTGTCTGTATAGCCCAGCGCTTCACGAGTACGGATATCCGTGAGCTTGACCACAGCTCCATCTATTAAATAATCGAGATCGGTGCGGCCCTCTGCCAAACGCTCCAACTCCGCCGCCACCTCTTCGATTGTGTCAAAATACACCGCATACGGATTTACCTTAAACCGGTTGTCCCGCAAAAACTGCTGCATTTCCTGATGAGTGGTGAATGCCAGCTCTTCCGAATAGCCTATATTGTAGAAAAAAGCGCTCAGCTTCCGCTCCGCAGTCGTCTTCGGATTTAAGTTGCGCAGGGCGCCAGCTGCTGCATTGCGCGCGTTTTTGAGCGGCTCCGCCGCCGTCTGGTTGTATTTCTCCAGCACCGACAGCTGCATAATGCCTTCGCCTTGCACCTCGATCAAACCTTCCCGATACGGAATCGTGAGCGGGACGGAACGAATCGTCTTCACCTGTGCCAAAATCCCTTCGCCTATCGCGCCATTGCCCCGCGTAGCCGCCTGAGTCAGCTTGCCATCCTCATAGGTCAAATTCAACGTCAATCCATCGAACTTCAGCTCTATAACATAGCTTGGGTCTGGGAGCGGATCAACATCCGGATTTTTCGTATTATAATCGTTAACCGCCCGCAGCATTCGCTGGTTCCAGGCATGCAGCCCTTCGATGTTTTGCGCCTTGTCCAAGCTCCATAGCTTGGCACGGTGACGATGCGGGTCAAAGCCCTTAAGCAGCTCTCCCCCAACACGCTGTGTTGGCGAATCCGGCAGCACGGTCCCCGTCTCCTTCTCCAATGCGACCAGCTCATCATAAAGCTTGTCATAGTCAGCATCGTCAATGGACGGCTGATCCAGCGTGTAATACTGGTAATTATGAGCCGTAATTTCATCAATTAACGTAATCATACGTTCGGTTTGGGCAGGTGAAGCTGCAGCTGTTTCCGCTTGGTTCATTTCCACAGCAAATGTCCCCTTTCAATAATGAGCTAAACTTTCGTTATTGGCGCAAAGCCTGCAAGCAGGCGTTTCACTCCTGTCGGAGCGGGAAAAGCAATCTGAAGCTCCATGTCATTGCCTGTTCCTTTCACGGAAACGATGACGCCTTCGCCCCATTTGCCGTGGGCTACCCGGTCGCCGGCAGCGAACTGCTTCGCGCCTGCATCTCCAGCCGCCCCCGCTGCTGCACCTGCACCGGCTGCTTGCGGCGTGCTTACTCGAACGCCGCTGCTTGTGCTCGTGCCGAGCGATCGGCCTCCAGAGCCAAGCCCGCCATTTGCCGCTGGACGCGAAGGTGCTGTCCGTCCGCCCGAGCCGAAGCCAGTCGAGCTTCCAGTGCCGTATCTGCTTCCTCCCCCGCTGCGGCCAAAACCGCCCGAAGCGGAAGCATCCTTTTTGAGCTCGCTAGGCACTTCATCCAAAAAGCGTGAAGGCATATTCGAGGCGGTCCGCCCGAACAAGGTGCGCATCCGAGCCGAAGTCATAAACAGCTGCTTCTCTGCCCGAGTAATGCCTACATAAGCAAGGCGGCGCTCTTCCTCCAGCTCATCATTGTCGTTCAAAGCGCGGCTGTGCGGGAAGATGCTTTCCTCCATGCCAATAATAAAGACAACTGGGAACTCCAAGCCTTTGGCGCTATGCATCGTCATGAGCACAACAGCGTCGCTTGGGGCGGCATTGCCTTGCTCATCCTGCTTATCCATGGAATCAATGTCCGCGATGAGAGCGAGATCAGTCAGGAAGGATACGAGCGTCTTGTCTTCGTTGCGCTTCTCAAAGTCCATCGTAACGGACAGGAACTCGTCAATATTTTCGACCCGTGCCGTCGATTCCAATGTCTTCTCGCGCTGAAGCTCCAGCTTGTACTGGGTCATCTCCAGCACCTTCTCCGTCAGCTCCGTCACCGACAAATATTCAACCATGCCGGCAAGGTTGCTGATCATTATATAGAACTCTCCAAGCAGCGCTTGCGTACGGGCATTGATATCCAACCCCTGCAGGTTGCCCAAAACGTTGAAAATCGAAGTGCCGCTCCGCGCTGCCTCCTCGGCCAGCTTGCCAACCGTCGTGTCACCAATGCCGCGCTTCGGCACATTAATGACGCGTGCAAGACTAATATCGTCATCCGGATTGGAAATCAGCCGCAAATAAGCGAGCAAATCTTTAATCTCTTTGCGATCGTAGAACTTGATGCCGCCCACGATTTGATAAGGGATATCCGATTTGATCAAAATTTCCTCTATAACCCGCGACTGCGCGTTCGTCCGATACAAAATGGCATGATCCCCAAATTTGCGGCCGCTATTTTTATTTTTGCGAATTTCACCTGTTACAAAATAACCCTCGTCATGCTCGGAATCCGCCTGATACACCGTAATCTCATCTCCGGCACCTTGATCGGTCCAGAGGTTCTTCGGCTTGCGTCCGGTGTTCAGGCTGATGACCGCATTCGCCGCATTCAAAATATTAGCCGTAGAACGATAGTTCTGCTCCAGCATAATCGTCTGCGCTTCGGGATAATCGCCCTCGAAATTCAAAATATTCGTAATATCCGCCCCACGCCAACGATAAATCGACTGGTCGCTGTCGCCGACGACGCAAATATTGTGATGCTTGTCAGCGAGCATGCGGCACAGCATGTATTGCGCACGGTTCGTATCCTGATACTCATCGACATGGAGGTAACGGAATTTGTTCTGGTAAAAATCCAGCACCTCCGGCACTTCCTGGAACAGTTGAATCGTCTTCATAATCAAATCGTCGAAATCGAGCGAGTTATTGCTTTTGAGCCGCTTCTGGTAGGACTTGTACACCTTAATGACGATATCCTGAAAATAGTCCCCTGCCTTCTGTTCATACCGCTCCGGTGTAAGCAGCTCATTCTTCGCGGCGCTGATGGACGCTTGAACAGCCTTCGGCTCGAATTTCTTCGTATCGATATTCAGATCCTTCATGCAATTGCGAATAACCGACAGCTGGTCGCCAGAATCCAAAATCGTAAAATTGGAAGTAAAGCCAATCCGGTCAATGTCCCTGCGCAGAATCCGTACGCACATCGAGTGAAAGGTAGATACCCAAATATCATTGCCCGACGGGCCAATCAGTGCGCTAACTCTGTCGCGCATTTCACGCGATGCCTTATTCGTAAAGGTAATCGCCAAAATGCTCCAAGGCGCTACGCGCTTCTTCTCAATTAAATATGCGATCCGATGGGTTAATACGCGGGTTTTGCCGCTGCCCGCTCCAGCCATAATCAACAGCGGCCCATCGGTTGCTTTTACCGCTTCGCGCTGCGGTGGGTTAAGCTTCTGTACCGCCTCGTCGATGCTTATAAAATTAAACATGGTCGTACTCCTTTGTTCGCATTTGTTCGCCTATCCATAGTGTAGACAACGGGCCGTGAAGTGTCAATTTGCAGACGCAAATAAAATCCTAAATAGGCGGTTGTTTCTTATAAAAGCTAGGCTTCGTTTCTTATATGCTTGCGAATCGTGTTGTGAACGGCAGGCACAGTAGCCAGTGCTGCCTGCAAATCCGCGTAAATAATATTGCCGACAACGACAGTGTCGCAAGCCGCAGCCGCCTCGCTCGCCTTATCTGCGCCATCGATGCCGCCGCCATAAAATAGCTGGGCCTGCGCGATCGTATCATACGCTTTTTGAACAAGTGCCATGTCGCCGTACTGACCGCTGTATTCCATATAAATGACAGGAAGGCGCATGAGGCGGTCCGCCATTTGCACATGAGCAAGCACCTGTTCCTCGCTCAGCTCGGCATTTGCTCCTGTCAGCTTGGCGGCGGTCGCTTCTCCATTCAATATAATATAACCTTGCGCCGCCGTTTCCTCCCAAGGAATGAAGGAGCCGAATGCTTGCAGCCCTTCTGTCTGGCGACCATTAATCCACTCGGCCTGGCTCGTGTTCAATACAAGCGGCACGAAATAGCCGTCAAAGCCGGGAACCGCCGCATCCATCGACGAGACCTCCAGCGCGCAATCTACCGCATAACGGCGAATGCGCGACATTAAATCTACGGTATTCTCAAACGTCACGCCGCTAGAGCCTCCTACTAATACGGCATTTGTACCCGACATGCAAATCGCATCAAGCTCCTCATCGGAGATGCTGCGCTCCGGGTCCAGCTTAAATACATGTCTCCAACCTGCATACCATTGTCCGTCCATCCTCACCATTACCCCGCTTATCCCTATCCGTTATGCTCACTTGTCGTTATGAGCGCTCCAGTTATTTCAGTAACTTTGGCTCTAAATCGCAGCCTGCTTCTTCCTATGCTAAGCGAGCCGCATGGCGGTGTCAAACGGCTTGAGTGAACCAAAGATCAGGTATCCTCAAGCGTAAACGGCTGAAGCCGTCCTCTGGCGGCAATGCTACCATTTCGCGGTGAAATATAAGCTGATTATAAGGGTGAAACTTATAAATGCTTATATTTTCAAAAAAAGCCGACACTGCGTTTCCCGCAATGCCGGCTCTCCTCTTTCCGCTTTCTTACTTCACCAATTGTCCGCGTGTTACGCCGATTTGGTTTGTTGCTTTCAGCGTGCGCCATACTTTCGTTCCCGTAATCCGGCCATCAAGCGCATCGCGGTAAAGGGACAATACTTCCGTTACCCGCTCCGGCGTTTCTTCCAAAAATTCGACGCGGAATGATGGAATGCCCAGCTCCAAAAATTGCTTAATATATTCAGCTCCCGATTGCTCAATCGCGTTGTACACTGTATTGCGGCAGCCTTCGTCTACGCGAACCGGATGGGACATGCCAATACGGTCCTGCAAGGAAGCGCGCGAATCTTCACATGGACGTCCACAGTTCGTGAAGTTGGTGCCTTCACTCATGAAGGTGCAGTAGACGCAGTGCTCCGTATGGAACATCGGCATATGCTGCTGGATTACGACTTCCAGCTTTGCCGTATTGGCCTTGTCCAGCATATCCATCATTTGCTGAATGTTCAGGTCATAGGACGGCGTAATCATATCGAGGCCAACTTCTTCAAAAAGCTTCACCGTCTTGTGATTAGCCACATTCAGCGAGAAATCGCCAATCAGCTTAGGAAATGGCTGATCGGGATTTTCGGCCTTGGCGCGCAAATAATAATAAAGCGCACCCGTATTGCGGACAAGCACAGCGTCTGGCTTAAGCTTCAAAATGTTAGCATGGTAGCCGTTCTCACCCGGCATATGAATGCGCGGAGTCGCCAGAGCGATAGGCTTGCCTGCCGCTCGCGCCAGCTCTACAGCCGCCGGAAATTGCTTAATAAATTCAAAATCAGCATAAATCATATCGACATCGGCGGCAATCGCCGCTTCGACCTGCGGCAAGCCGCGGCATAGAGCCGTCAGGCGCGGCGCAAGATCGCCTTCGTGCGAATAACCGGAGGCAGCGGCTGGAACAGCCTCTTGATCCGCGGTGTTTGCCAGCGGGTCGATGTTATTTTTCACATAAACGGGCGGCTTCGGGCGCTCTCCAGCTAAATGCTCTACCGCTTCGCGGCGCATCCGGTTGAGCTCACGCACGGGCACAATCAGTTCGCCCTCAAGCAGCACTTCCAAATGGTCAAGCTGATAAACCGTTCCACCTAGACGGCCCAGTTGATCGGCAAGCAGCTCGGCATCCATTGGACGCTTCTGCGCCTGCTCCAGCAGCAGCTCAGAGACCACCTCTACCATCGTTCCCTTCTGCATATCCGTCCATATCGTCCGCAGCGGCTCGCCGAGCTTGCCTGTTACCGATACATGAAGCGGGAAAACGCGGTATGGCTTCTCCGTCTCATAGGTCGCGCGCAGACGCTTATCCAGAGCCGGGTCATTCGTCTTCCATACGCGGTCGCCCACATGCACCTTACGCAAATCAACGTCGCTGCGTCCTGGAACAAGCTCCAGCAGCGTGCCTTCCTGCGCTTCCCCTTCAATCTTCACGCCTTGGCGGCGAATGTCGTAGACGCGGCCGCCCTCTTCCTTCTTCGTTGGATCGCCAGCATCGAAAACGACGCCATCGCCACGCTTAAGCGGAGCTTCCAGACGGACGGTTACAGCATCGCGAAGAATACGCTCGACACGGCCAATGAAGACGCCACGGCTTTTGGGAAACGTGCCTTCAACTAGCATTTTATTGTTCGTGCCAGATAGGAAGCCATGTGTGAACCCGCGCGAGAAGCTTTGCTGCAATTCGCGAACTTCCTCTACCGATGGCTTGGACAGGTCGCCGTCAAAATATTTATCAATTGCCTTACGGTATTTGCTGACCACATTGGCAACGTATTCCGGGCTTTTGAGACGTCCTTCGATTTTGAAGGACACGACGCCTGCTTCAATCAGCTCAGGCACGAGATCGATTGCCGCCAAATCCTTCGGCGACAGCAAATACGAAATATCGCCCATCGGCTGATGCTTGCCATCGACCATCAGGTCATAAGGCAGACGGCAGGCCTGCGCGCATTCGCCGCGGTTCGCCGAGCGGCCGCCCCACATTTCCGAAGTCAGACACTGGCCAGAATACGATACGCATAGCGCGCCATGCACAAAAACCTCCATAGGAAGCTTCGCCTGCTCGCCGATTGTTTTAATTTGCTTTAGGTTATTTTCACGGCCGAGGACGACACGCTCCATATTAAACGGCTTCGTAAATTCCACCGCTTCTGGAGAAGTAATCGTCATTTGCGTCGAGCCATGAATCGGGAAATCCGGAGAAAGCTCGCGAATGAGCTTCACGAGTCCCAAATCCTGCACGATAACCGCATCTACACCTGCATCTATACACATTTCAATGAGCGCTTGCGCATCGCGCAGCTCGTCCTCAAATACTAGAATATTGAAAGTCAAAAAGCCCTGCACGCCGTAGCTGTGCAAAAAGGCCATAATCTCTGGCAGTTCCTCGCTGCGGAAATTATTCGCTCTCGCACGAGCATTGAATTTTTCCACACCAAAAAAGACAGCATCCGCACCGTTCGCAACCGCCGCCCGCATACACTCCCAGTCGCCTGCCGGAGCAAGCAACTCTACATCTTGACGCATTATATTTGCTTTCATAGTACCGCACATTCTCCTCAATAGTTAGCAATCTGTTGCTACTAGTGTAACAAACCGCCGCCAGCTATTCCACCATACATTGTTGACAAAATTATAGAAAGTCCAGACATGCTATCAAGCAGTCTTGTAAAAATCAAGGTGAAACGGCTTTCGCCGTCCTTTGGCGGCGCAGCTCGTTTCAGTCCGAGAAATATAGAGAAAGGATGGAAAAATCATATACTTTCCTAATATTTAAAAAAGGAGAGAGCATAATTGCCGCTCCCTCCTTGTCTTCCGCCTGCCTTATGACTGCTTCGCAGCCTCTTCATTCTCGATCTTCTGCCCGTCGCTCAGCGTATGCTGGCCAGAGACGACAACAGTCTCGCCTTCTTTCAAGCCTTCTTGCACTTCCTGATAGACGCCATTGATGCGGCCCAATTTAACTGCGCGCTTCTCAGCTGTACCTGCATTGGACAGCATAACGAAGGTTTCGCTCCCTTCACGTACAATACTCAGCGATGGAATAGCAATTACATTCTCCTCTGCAACGGTCGTCAGCTCCACTTGAACGCGACTGCCTGGCTTGAGCGAGCCATCCGCATTGTCCGTTGTGAGCTCAAGCGCGTACATTCTCGTTTTTGCATTAGGCACCGAGGCGAGATAGACCACTTTCGCTTTTTTCTTCACAGATGGATTCTCCGAATTGTAGTAGACAAGATCTGACTTGCCGCGGGCCAGCTCGGCTGCTGGTTCGCTAAGCTCGGTTTTAATCGAAATTTGCTTCACATTCTGCACGACAGCTACTACTGTACCTGCGTTTATCGTCATGCCCTCGCTCACGGCAAAATCAGTAATCGTACCGCTCGCTGGAGCGGTAATTTGATAGCTGTCCAGCTGAAGATCTGCCTGCTCGACGGCTAATCTAGCCGCATCGATTTGGGACTGCAACCCGGAAAGCGAGCTGCCATTATCCAAATCGGCAAGCTGCTGCTTGGCCGACTCCAGATTACGACGTGCGGCATCAATCAAATTTTGATCATCACCGGCACTAGCCTGAATGTACTGCGTCTCCAGACTAGCAATATTATTCAGCAAGGTAGAACGGCTTGAAGCAATATCCTGCTTAGCCTTTACTAAAGATTGCTCTGCTGCTGTCAGGCTGGTTTCCGCGCGCTTACGGTCAAGCACTGCGAGATTCGACTCCAATTGAATGATGGCTTCTCCTTTTTGAACCGTGTCGCCATTGCTCTTAAGCACGCGAGCGATTTTGCCAGAAGCCATCGTCGGAATGTCCAGACGAACCGAGGCGCTTACCTCAGCGACCTGCTCGCGCGGAGCTCCCATGCTGTGCTTGGCTGCCGCCTCTGTTTTAATGACTGTCACTTGCTGCTCTACTGCTGTCTCTTCTGCAGCAGGTGCCGCGCTCGAGCATCCCGCAGCCATTAAAGCCATTGCAAACACGGCTGCGAGTGCGGCTTTGCTGCGCCGCTCCTGCTTGATAAAACGAAAAAACATATATTCCAGCTCCCCTCTATATTGTTAACCCTCTTAACCTTTTATGTGCCAAGCAAAAACGACTTCGTCGTCCTTCTAGGACGTGCGAAAAGCTTTGTCGGAGAAATATAAGCCTGTTTATAAGGGAAAAACTTATAAAGGCTTATATTTTAAATGTTTAGCCTTCCAAATGGGCAGGCTTATTAAAATCCACTGGTGCAGCTTGGCCTTTCCCTTTGCGGAACAGCTTGTTGCTAATCGCCTCAAGCATCTCATATACGACTGGCACGACTACAAGCGTAAGCAGTGTAGAAGTGATCAAGCCGCCGATAACAACGACCGCGAGCCCTTTAGAAATAAGTACGCCTTCACCAGTGCCCATTGCCAGAGGTATCATCGCTACTATCGTTGCGCCTGCTGTCATAATAATCGGACGCAGACGGACTCTGCCTGCTTCGACCAGCGCATGGCGGACGGAGAAGCCTTCATGCCGCAGCTGCTGCGCTCGGTCGAGCAATACGATCGCATTGGTAACGACGATGCCGATCAGCATCATAAATCCAATGAGGGATGTAATATTAATGGATTCATTCGTAACCAGCAGGCCTAGCAAACCGCCAATAATGGCGAGCGGCAGCGAGAACAGAATCGCGAACGGCGTGCTGGCATTGCCGAAGCACAGAACCAGTATAAAATAAACGATAGCGATGGATACAGCCATAGCCATAAACAGCTGCGTGAAGCTTTCGGTGATTTCCTCCGACACGCCCTGTATCTCGGTAGATACACCTGTTGGAAGCTCAATTGCATCCAGCGCTGCCGCCACTCTTGTGCTGACATCAGTCTGGTTTGCTGCATCAATGGTAGCCGACATCTTCACGACCTGCGAGCGCGATTCCCGGCTCAATGCAGCAGGGGCCTGTACTTCCTCTACTTTGGCCACCTCTTGCAAATAAACGATGCCTGCCGTCTGCGATAAAATCGGCATTTTGCCAAGCTTCTCAAGCGAGCCCTTATCTTCATCGCGAAGCTTGACCACTGTGGAATACAAAACATTATCAAAGCGAATATCTCCAAGGCGCTGCTCTGCAAGCCACATCCGAACTGAATCTCTGACATCAGCAGGATTAAGTCCAAGCTCTCTAGCCTTCGTCTGCGAAACGGTAATGCTTATTTCCGTTTTGGCGTCGCTAAGCGTATCCTTGATTTTAGTAAGCTCAGGGAATTCCTTCATTTTATCCTTGATGAGTGCGGCCCCCTGCTCAAGCAACTGTTGATCGTCACCTTTCAGCACATAAGAGAAGGTTCCTCCGTTAAGACCTCCACCACCGCTTGCCGTCTCTCCCGTTACTTCCGTGCCTTGCGGCAACTGGTTTTTAATCAGCTCCACATAGTTGTTCAAGACCAGCATTGCATCCTCTGCTTCGCTGATCTCAGCGGTAAGCAAGGTTGTATAAGGAACGGTATCGTCACTGTCCGCATATCCAACCAAGGACTCCACGAAGGTGAACAAGGCGCCGCCCTGGCTGTCTTTGGCATCCAGCAGCATCTTCTCAATTTCCTGTGACTGCATGTCATTGCTCTCCAGTGACGTTTCATATGGATACTTCACTTGGAAGTACACGAGCTTCTCTGGGCCGCTCGAAGGCAGGAAGTTAACTGCCAAATTCGGAATCGTAATCGCCATGGTCACAACAAGCATGACAAGCGACATCAGCAAGGTTTTGATCCGATTAGTCAAGCACCATACTAGAATACGCTCATATAGACGCGTTACTTTGCCGTCATGCGCATGCTCGTTCTGCTTAATCTGCTTGCGGCTGCGAAGTACGAGCAGCTTTGTCATCATGGGAATGACCGTCAGCGCCACGACCAGTGAAGCAAGCAGAGCACATGATACCGTCAGCGCGAATGGCCGGAACATCTGTCCAACGATGCCGCCAACAACTGCGAGTGGCAGGAACACGCCTGCCGTAACGAGCGTCGAGGATGTAATCGCCATGGAAACTTGGCGGGTAGCCATAATAATGACGGATTCGCCGCGCTCCTGCGCTTTTTCCAGATTACTGTATATGTTCTCAATGACGACGATACTATCGTCCACAATTCGCCCAATGGCGATGAACATGCCGCCGAGCGTCATAATGTTCAGCGTAATATTCATGCTCGACATCATAATCAGCGTGATCAGAATCGAGAGTGGAATCGAGACGAGAACGATCAACGTCATCCGAATATTGCGAAGGAATAGCAGAATCATAAGCGAGGCAAGGGCAATCCCGATAAAGCCTTCCTTTAAAATGCCGCTGATCGATTTTCTAACCTCATCTGCGCCATCGTAAATTTTTTGGAATGTAACCGCTGGCTGCTTTGTTTCCCAATCGGTCAGCACCGAATTGACTTCATTGGAGAAATCAACCGCATTGGCTTCGCTCATCTTATAAAGACGAATGCCCAGCGCAGGCTGATTGTTGTAGCGGGCAATAAACTTCGATTCGTTCACAGCCTGAACATCTCCCAAATCCTGAAGCAGCACCGTTTGGCCGGTCCTCGTGGCAAACTCCAAATTTCGGAGGCCGTAAATGCTGTTCAAATCGCCACTCACCCGTGCCATTTGCGATTTGCCGTCCAGCTCTACTGAACCGACTGCACCATCCGTCAGAGCGGATTGAATGGCACTAGTTACCTCTACCGCCGACAAGTTGAACACGGATAAAGCATCTGCGTCCAGCAAAATATCGAGCGAGGTTGAACTAACGCCAATAGAATTAACATGGTCAATACCATTAACACCTTCCAGCGATGGCTTAATGCTATCCTCGTAAAGCTTGTTGAGCTCCATTTGCGACATGCCTTCCCCGGCATATAGCGTTAAGTAATAAGCAGGCTGGGAGGAAAAGCCGAAGGTCAAAACCTTTGGCGTACTCGCGCCAGCCGGAAGTGCTACCTCTTGCAGCAGGCTTTCCAGCTCCGTCTTTTTCTCCTTTATATCGTAGCCCTGCTTAAACTGGACAACGACGCTGGAGATATTATCGCTGGATGTTGAGCTGAGTGTATCTAGCCCCTGTATGTTCGCGATTTTATCCTCAATCGGCTTCGTCACCTCATCCATCACATCCATTGGCGGTGCCGGATATGTGGTTTGAATCATGGCGACTGGAAACGAGATATCGGGGATCGTCTCCATTTTCAGAGTCGCCGTTGCGTATAGCCCCCCTCCTACAAGCAGGGCAATCAATATAACCATTGCAGCCACTTTATTCATCGAAAAGCGGATTAAACCATTCAACCAGAACCCCTCCTACTCGCGTGTATACCTCAACGTTAAACTTTCTGTATGAACATAACGTGAACCATGCAAAAAAAATGATGCAAGCAGCCCTTTTTTTTTGCGTGGTTCGCATTTGTAGGAGTGATATGGCAAGCTATGGAGGGATGGTCTTGTCATTATCCCTTCTTCCGTGCGGATGCAAGCGGCTGCTTAAGCCCGTCAGGAAATGCGTTTTTT
This sequence comes from Paenibacillus sp. J31R34, assembly GCF_059383715.1. NCBI lineage: Bacteria > Bacillati > Bacillota > Bacilli > Caryophanales > Paenibacillaceae > Paenibacillus > Paenibacillus sp. J31R34. The sequence continues at coordinate 49,340 of NZ_JBXENU010000019.1, read as the reverse complement.
GGCTGCCATGCTCGGCAGCGTCACGTCTACGCGCGCACCGCCCTCCACCCGGTTTGTAATACGGATGACGCCTCGATGCAAATTGACGATTTTCTGGGCGATGGAGAGGCCTAGGCCGCTTCCTCCCAGCTTTTTGCTGCGCGACTTGTCCGCCTTATAAAATCGTTCAAACAGCCTAAAGCCGTCTTCGTCAGGAAACCCTCTGCCATTGTCCGATACGGATACTTTAATGCTGTCTGTATCAAAGCTCATTTCAATGCGTATATATCCGCCTTCCGGAGCAAATTTGATCGCATTGCCGATTACATTTATCCATACTTGGCTAAGCCCATCCTCATCGGCATTTATTTTCACATGGGGCAGCTCCAGTATCATCTCAATCGATTTTTCGGACCACTGCGGCTCGCAGACCAAAATAACTTGGCGCAGTTGCTCATCGAGATCGTAGGTAACCGGATCAAAAGCAGGCACTGCCGAATCCAGTTCCGCCAGCTTAAGCAAATTATCGCTAAGGCGCGACAGACGCTGGCTTTCTGTATAAATAATGTTTAGATACCGCTGCTTCTGCTCGGGATCTTCCACCGCATCCAGCATAAGCATTCGCGAAAATCCGGCAATCGACGTCAGGGGCGATTGAATCTCATGCGAGACGCTGCTTACAAATTGCCCACGCAGTTCATCCATCTGCTGAATTTCCTTCGCCATGCCGCTAAAGCTTTGGGCCAGCTGCCCGAGCTCATCTGTACGCTTGCCTGATCTTAGCTGAATGTCGAAGCGCCCACTCGCCATCCGCTCTACCGCCTGCTTCATTTCTTTAAGCGGACGCACCAAATAGATGGCGGCCACAAAGATGCACAGACCGCCTACCCCGAGCACAACAGAAAGAGCAACGAAGAGCATCTGGTTGAAAATAACAGTTCTACTCGTCGGCTGGTGCACGAACAACGCGTACGTTTTATGATCAGAAGTAAACGGCATCCCGAGCACGAGGCCTTTGCCCTCGGTGAACCCAAAATCAAAATCCACAAACGGCTCGCCGTTTAATACAGATGTTGAAATGCTGTCTCCGGGAGCAATGCCAAATTCCGCAAACAGCTTCCCCTCCTCAGTGAGCCAGCCCTTGTCATCCATAACCATATATTTATAGGTCGGGGTAGGCTCTAATAGCGTAACAATTCGCTTCGCTTCCTCAATGCCATACTGCTCATATAAAGCGGCAATCGAATGTCCGTATTGCAGAACCTCCTTCTGCACCATGGTGATCACCTGGTCCTTAAACAGCGTAATCGTAATGAAGAAGGCGCTGACCAGACCAATCAGCACCGCTGTTATAAAACTAATAATAACCCTTACATATAAGGTTCTTAGCATGCGTCCACCATTTCGAGCCTGTAGCCAAGCCCCCGCTTGGTCACAATCGTAAACGGCGCATCCATTTCTGCAAAACGTTCGCGCAATCGCTTAATATGTACATCCACTGTCCGCTCATCGCCGAAAAACTGCGGACCCCAAATTTGGCTGATCAGCTCGTTGCGCGTGAAAATTTTGCCCGGGTTACCCGCCAGCTTGAACAGCAGCTCAAATTCCTTCAACGGCAGCGCTACCCGTGCCTGCCCCTGAATCATCTCAAACGTATGCCGATCCAGCACAAAATCGCCCAACTGCAGCCGCATTGACGCTTCAATTCGGTAGCGTTTCAACAATGCCCGAACACGCAGCACTAACTCATAGGGCTCGAAAGGCTTCACCATATAATCATCAGTTCCCAGGCCAAACGCTTTGATTTTCTGATTAATTTCACGCTTTGCTGTTACCATCAGCACAGGGATATTCGGGTATTCTTCCTTTACATATTTACATAGCTCCCAGCCATCCATGAAGGGCATCATGATATCAAGCACCACTAAATCTGCTTTTTGCTTTCGCAGCAGCCGAATGGCCTCTTTGCCGTGGCTTGCCTGAATCGTCTGAAATCCCTCACTGCTAAGCTGCGCGTGCATGAGCTCGCGTATATCTGGATCATCATCTACCAGCATGACACTTGCCATCTCTTTGTTCCTCCCGCTCTCCTGTGGCTTCTCCATTGTTTTCGGCAGTTCCTATTTAAAATTATAGCTTAAGGACAGAAAAAACTGTCAAGTATTATCTTTAACTTGTACGGATGAGCGGGCTTTAGGTAACCTTTTGTTTAGTTTATATGCGATTATGTCAAATTTGCAGTTTTCATTAGATATCGGCAATTAGGCAATGGTATAATGGGAATTAGCTTTTCTTATAAATAGGAGGAATGATTGCACATGAAATTAGGAGTATTCAGCGTGCTTTTCGCACAGAAGTCATTTGAAGAAGCGCTCGATTACATAGCTGCCAAAGGACTGGATGCTATTGAAATCGGCACTGGCGGTTACCCTGGCACAGCCCACTGTGATCCTGATGTCCTGCTTGCTGATGAAGAAAAGTTGAAAGCGTTTAAGCATGCAGTAGAATCACGCGGCCTGATCATCAGCGCCCTGAGCTGCCACGCTAATCCGCTGCACCCACAGAAGCATCTAGCTGCTGCGGATGATGCTACTATTCGCAAAACGATTGAGCTCGCAGGCCGCTTGGGCGTTCCTGTCGTTAATACATTTTCCGGCTGCCCAGGCGACCACGAGGATGCTAAATATCCAAACTGGCCGGTTGCGCCTTGGCCAAACGATTTCCAAGAAATTTTGGCTTGGCAGTGGGAACACAAAGTTATCCCTTATTGGACTGAGATCGGTGCGCTTGCTGAAGAGCATGGCGTGAAAATCGGACTTGAGCTGCACGGCGGCTTCTCCGTTCACAGCCCGGCAACGCTGCTTCGCCTTCGTGAAGCGGTTGGCCCGGTTATCGGCGCCAACCTGGATCCGAGCCATATGTGGTGGCAAGGGATTGATCCGGTTCAAGCTGTTCATATTTTGGGACGCGCTGGCGCAATTCACCATTTCCACGCGAAGGATACGACGATTGATCCAATCAACGTCAACCATCACGGCGTAACGGATATGCAGTCGTATTCGCTGATGCTGGATCGTGCTTGGCAATTCCGCACCGTCGGCTTCGGGCATGACCTGAAGGTATGGGCGGACATTATTAGCGCGCTTCGTCTAGTCGGCTACGACTATGTGGTGAGCATTGAGCACGAGGACGGCCTGATGTCCGTTGATGAAGGTTTCACCAAAGCGGTGCAAAACCTGCAGCAAGTGCTGATTAAAGAACCACTAGGCGAAATGTGGTGGGTATAGTTTAAAGGAGGGCGGCTGCATCCGGCGAGGATGCGGCCGTTCTTTTTTTGCAGGAAGGAGGTGGGCAGGCTCGTAAAATCTTTACATTCCACTAATAAATAACACTCCCCGCGTTAATCCTACTAGCGTACTCTATAAGAGCAACCCCCACTAAACCAGAGGATAGGTGATCAACATGACTGGCTATGCTACTGATGCCGTTGCTGCTTCTTTCGTCCCCCAACTTAACAAAGGCCAAACCTGCTATGAAGCGCTCCAACTGTTCCGCAGCTACCCGGAAGCGCCTTGCGCTGTCGTATGCAATTCATTGACAGAGCCTATTGGGCTCATTATGCGCGACCGTTTTTTTCTCCAATTATCGAGCAGCTTCCTTGGCTATTATCAGGCGGACATTACCAAGCTCATGAATACCCGCTTTCACTCCATCATCGCTTCCTCCACTGACACAAGCTTTAATCCGGATAGCAACTCCTCATTGAAAAATAAAGCTGCTGATCGTCAAGCCGACCTATGCAGCGATTGCATCGTTATGACGAATGAGCAGGGCCAATTCGCGGGTATCATTCATGCTGCCGCCTATACGTACAAAATAGAGCCGTAACCCGAACCGCCCACGGCAGCCTCGGATCACGACTCTTTCTTTGTGTTCGCTGAAATCAGCTTATCCCCGCGTCATTTCTACCCCATTGAGTACTAGCCGGTAACGAATGTCCGCTTTCAGCGAATCCGAGACAGCGCAATATTTTTCCTTGCCCAGCTCAATCGCTTTCCAAATCCGGTAATCCGGCACATCGCCATTCACTTTAAAAATAAGATCAATGGCCGTAAAGCCCTTCGGCATTTCCTCTTTGCGCGTGCCTTCCGCATCTATCTCGATGCTGCTGATTGAACCAAGGAACGCATCCATAATCATCGTAATATCGATGCCGATACAGCCCGCGAGGCCCGCCAGCAGCAGCTCCATCGGTGTAGCTCCTTGCCCGTCGCCGCCATATGCTGCGGTCGCATCCATTCCAACACTGTAGCCAGATGGCCCTACAGATGTAAATGCACGTTTGCCTGTCCATGTTGTTGTAACCTTCATTGCGGTTTACCCTCTTTCTTTCGTAAGAATCGAAGGCCAAGCCTCCTGCTTTAACTTTGTGATTCGCATTAATATTCTGTCGTTCTTTATTGCTGCTCTTGCTGCAATCCTCTGTGCTGGCCCAGCTTGTTCAGAAATCGACGCGCCCGTTCGGTAACAGGATGATCGAAAAACACATCTGGCGCTGCCTCCTCGACAATTTGCCCATCATCCATAAACACAACACGATTCGCTACATGGCGGGCGAAAGCCATTTCATGCGTCACCACCAGCATCGTCATACCTTCGCGAGCCAGCTGCTGCATCACATCAAGCACCTCGCCGACCAATTCCGGATCAAGCGCAGATGTCGGCTCGTCAAACAATAAAACATCCGGCTCCATCGCCAGCGCCCTTGCAATCGCTACCCGCTGCTGCTGTCCGCCAGACAGCCTTGATGGATATTCATCCAGCTTGCCTTCCAGCCCGACGCGCTCCAGCATTTTTTTGCCGATAGCAATAGCTTCGCTTCTTGGCAGCTTTTTCACGACAAGCAGCGATTCAATGACGTTGCCCAGCGCTGTTTTATGCGGGTACAGGTTAAACTGCTGAAATACCATCCCGCTATGGCGGCGAATGGTTCGGACATTCTGATTATGCTCGCGTGGCTTCATCTGTGTATCAAGGCGAACACCGTTCATCTCAATACGGCCTCCGCTGAGCGTCTCCAGCCCGTTCAGGCAGCGAAGCAGCGTGCTTTTTCCCGAACCGCTTGGCCCGAGCAGCACAATAATTTCTCCGGGATTGACCTGAAGATTGATACCCTTCAGAACCTCGGTGCCTTGAAAAGATTTCGTTAATTTCTCCGTCGTAATCATCGTATTTCTCACGCCCCAACCCAAGCGTAAACGGCTGTCGCCGTCCTCTGGCGGCAAAGCTTCCGTTTCGCGATGAAATATACGCCCATTATAAGAGTGAAACTTATCATTTCTTATATTTTAATAAGCTTTGGACAAGCGCTTCTCAATCGCTTCTAAAATAGCTGAAAAAGCGGTACTCATCACCCAGTACATAACTCCAATTCCCACATAAAACGGCATATAGACGTAATACTGTGCTATAAGCAAAGTCGCCTGACGCAGCAACTCGGTTACAGTAATAGCTGAAACGAGCGATGTCTCCTTAAGCATTCCAATAAACGTATTTCCCATTGGTGGAATGGCTACCCTTGCCGCCTGCGGAAGCACGATTCGATAAAGCGCCTGCCAAGAGGTCATGCCCGTTGCATATGCGGCCTCCATTTGCCCTTTTGGAATGGACAAAATCGCACCACGAAACGTTTCCGACAAATACGCACCCACATTAATACTCAGTGCAATCGTTGCTGCCGTCAGTGGCCCTAATATAATTTTATAGTCCGCCAACCCATAATAAACGACAAAAATTTGGATAAGCACTGGGGTTCCACGAATAATCGAGACATATCCCCGAGCCAATAGCCGAATGGGACGGTTACCCTTCAAACGGGCAATAGCTACTACTGCTCCGATTATGAGCCCAAAAAACATCGACATAACCGTAAGCAGTAGCGTGTAATACGCGCCCTTTAGCAGAAAAGAGAAATTTTCAAAAACGAGATTCATAACGTGAAGGTTCCCTTCCGTCTACGTGGTTTCGCAAGGTAAAACTTATAAATCCATATAATTTGACGAGAGCCGGGCTTATTCAGCCGCTGGCTCTTCGCCGAACCATTTCACAAAAATAGTTTTATACGTGCCGTCGGCTTTCATCGCCTTCAAAGCTTCGTTCAGCGCGTCACGGAATTCCGGGTTATCTTTGCGGACTGCAATGCCTGCGTTGTCCGATTTAATTGGATCGCCAACCGCTTTGATTTTGAAGCCATTTTTCTCGACGATTGGTTTCAGGGCATACATATTGTTAATTGTCGCATCAATACGTCCGGCATTCAGATCCTTCAGCGAAGTAATGACATCATCATAGGTTTTAATGGTGAAGTCGCCGACTTCAGGCAGCACCGTTTTGCGAAGATAGGTTTCGTCGTTCGTACCCAGGCCTACACCAATATTTTTGCCTTTAAAGTCAGCCAGCTTCGTGATCGTATCGTTTTTTTCGGCTACGATGATTTTTACAGAGTTCGTAATGTACGGTTCTGTAAAATCCATTTGCTCCTTGCGCTCGTCGGTAATCGTCATTTGGCTAATGACGACGTCAAATTTCTTCGCCTGCAGTCCAGCAATCATACCGGAAAACTCCTGTGCGACAAACTCAGCTTTTACGCCAAGGCGCTTGGCAATTTCTTTTGCAATATCGGCATCAAAGCCATCTATTTCCTTGTTGTCGTTTAAAAAGTTATACGGCGCATAGGTTCCCATCAAACCTACCTTGAGAACGCCTGCTTGCTTCACTTGCTCCAGCAGATTGGCAGGAGCCGCTGTTTCTGCTTCCGCAGTCGGCGAAGCCGAGCCCGCATTGCCGCTGTTGCCGTTCTTCGAGCCGCAGCCCGCCACAATAACCGCCAGCAGCAAAATAGCTGTCATCATCCATAACGTTGATTTTTTCATTTGAATCCTCATCTTCCACTCTCTCCTTCATAGCTTCTCTAATATTTTATTATTGCTTATTAATGTGTCCGGCTTTCGCAGGGAAATGCAGCTAAATGCCTAATAAGCCGAAAAATTCAAACCGCGCCGTTTCCGCAGCGAGCAATTCCGCAGATTTTACCGCAATAGCATCGCTTTCCGGCGAGCTGCGAAACAGCCAACGGGACAGTACGCCTTCAATGAGGCTCATCAGAAATGCCGCTCGCAGCTTGGCATCAATGGTGGCCGGCAGCATGCCCAGCTCAGTGGCGCGTTCAATATTGAGTACAAAGGATTGCTCCATCGCCATTTGAGTAACCGTTATTTCCTGTCTAACGACTTCGCTGAAGCCTGTGCCATCAAGCAGCATGCCCATTAAATAGCGATTTTCCTTAGCAAAATGGAAGAGCTCGGCAAGCAGATGCTCAGAGGCTGACACCATATCCTGCACCGAACCGGCATTTTTTCGGTAGCCTTGTCCAATAACCGTAAGCAACCGCTCCCGGCCATCCTGTACAATTTCTATAGCTATAGCTTCTTTACTTTTGAAATACCAATAGAAAGTACCTTGCGCTACTCCTGCATCCGCTACAATATCCGATACTTTCGTCGAATGGTAACCATGAAGGGCAAAACGCTTCAGTGCGGACTCCATAATTTGGCGTTTGCGCTCCGCATTGTTCGCCGTATTGCGATCTACGGTTCCGATAACAGCATCGCCTCCATTGATTGACTCGTCAGTCAGTTTTGATTTAAATCCTATCGGATCACTTGTATATTGTCAAGTGGATAACAAAAAAAGACCACCCAGGTCGCATTCAACTTGGACGGTCTTTCTTGTTTGTCGTTATGCCAACCATACTTTGGTGATCATGATGTAATCAATAAACAAAAACAATCCCAAAGATACAGCTGTGAAACCAATCGCGAAAATGTTCTTCTTGCGCTCTTTCACCAACCGGACAAAGCCGATCAATAACAAAATTGTAAACGCAAGCATAAACCAGTCAAACGTGTTAATGTTGCTGGTCGCTTGTGCTGCTTCTTCTGCCAAAAACATTTGAATGACCCCTCCCACAGTTAAGCTTTTGCTCCATTTCACTTGCTTTAGGACCTGTCCTCCAAACCAAAAAAATCCATTTGGCCACACGCATCCTATCCTAACCTATATGTTATCTTTTCCATGCGCCTGACGCAAGTCCGAATCTGTTTTCGTAACAACTTTGTCACGTTTGTCCATCAAGCATGACTAATACCTTATTGCCAATCAGGCTAATCCTTTTCCACTATCTCCTTATACGTTGTCCAGCTTTGCCCATCCTTATAACCTGCGGCCGTCATGGAATATGGATGGAATTCAAATTAGACAAAGAAAAAAAGCTAACCCACATCAATGGGCTAGCCTTACATCATCAGGCCTAATTAGACGCCGCAGCAACGGACGCTTGCGTCTCGCGCCGCTGGATGGTCCGTTCCCGGTCACGCTCCATAATAGGCTTCAGGTATTTCCCTGTATAGGACTTGTCTACCTTCGCCACTTCCTCCGGCGTTCCCGTCGCAACGATTAAGCCGCCGCCGCTTCCGCCTTCCGGCCCCAAATCGATCAAATAATCGGCTGTCTTAATGACATCGAGATTATGCTCAATGACAAGCACCGATTCACCCGAATCAACAAGGCGATGCAAAACCATCAACAGACGGTCAATATCATCGGCATGCAAGCCTGTCGTCGGTTCATCCAGAATGTACAACGTTTTCCCCGTACTCCGGCGATACAGCTCGGAAGCCAGCTTAACACGCTGTGCTTCGCCTCCAGACAATGTCGTTGCAGGTTGTCCCAGGCACATATAACCTAAGCCTACATCAAGCAGCGTCTGTAATTTGCGCTGGATTTTCGGGATATTTTCGAAAAACTTGCAGCCATCCTCAATTGTCATTTCCAGCACATCGGAAATGCTCTTGCCTTTATATTTCACTTCCAGCGTTTCGCGATTGTAACGCTTGCCTTTGCAAATTTCGCAAGGGACATACACGTCAGGCAGGAAATGCATTTCAATCTTGATAATGCCGTCTCCACGGCAAGCCTCGCAGCGGCCGCCCTTCACATTAAAGCTGAATCTGCCCTTCTTATAGCCCCGCACCTTGGACTCATTCGTCGAAGCATAAAGATCGCGTACATCGTCAAACATGCCCGTATACGTAGCGGGATTCGAGCGTGGCGTTCTGCCAATTGGCGATTGGTCAATATCAATAACCTTCTCCAAATGCTCGATTCCGCGCATTTCCTTATATTGTCCAGGCCGTGTTCTCGCTCGGTTCAAATCACGCGCCAGCGTCTTATAGACGATTTCGTTGACGAAGGTTGATTTGCCCGAACCAGATACGCCAGTAACCGCCGTAAAAATGCCAAGCGGAATCTTTACATTGACACCACGCAAATTGTTTTCCTTCGCACCGCGAACCTCCAGCCATTTGTCTCCCGCCGCACGACGCTCCAGCGGCACCTCAATAAACTTGCGTCCGCTCAAATATTGACCCGTCAACGAATTTTCATTGTGCATGATTTCCGCTGGTGTTCCTTCCGCGATAACGGTACCGCCATGAATGCCCGCACCAGGGCCAATGTCGATAATATAGTCAGCAGCCAGCATCGTATCCTCATCATGCTCTACAACAATCAGCGTATTGCCGATGTCCCGCATATGCACAAGCGTCTCAATCAACCGATCATTGTCCCGCTGATGAAGTCCGATGCTCGGCTCATCCAAAATATAAAGAACGCCCATCAGGCTCGACCCGATTTGTGTTGCCAATCGAATCCGCTGCGCCTCACCGCCGGACAGCGTTCCAGCCGCCCGGTTCATCGCCAAATATTCCAGCCCGACATTGACAAGGAAGCCTAGCCGACTGTTGATTTCCTTCAAAATCAGATTGGCAATCGTTTGTTCCCTCTCCGTTAATACCAGTCCTTCGAAGAAGCGCTGCGAATCGCCAATCGAGAGCGAAGTGACATGAGCGATGTTCTGGGAGGCAATCGTTACAGCAAGTGTTTCCTTGCGCAGCCGCTGGCCTTTACAGCCGCCACAAGGCTTAGCACTCATATAAGCTTCGATGTGTTCCCGCATGGAATCGGACGCTGTCTCGCGGTAGCGCCGCTCCAAATTATTGACGATACCTTCAAACGGTACATAAGCCTCTTTACGATGACCAAAGTCATTCTCGTATAGGAAGCGAACACGTTCTCCACCGGTACCATAAAGCAGCTTATTCATTTGCTCGTCGCTGAGCTCAGAAACCGGCACATCCTGTGGAATGCTATAATGCTCACAAACCGAGCTTAAAAACTGCGGATAATAATTGGACGTGCTTCCAGCCCAAGCAAGAAAAGCAGCTTCTTTAATAGATTTGCTCATATCGGGAACGAGCAGATCCGGATCGACGATCATCTTCGCGCCTAGTCCGTCACAATCCGGACAAGCACCGAACGGGCTGTTGAACGAAAACATCCGCGGCGCGAGCTCCTCTACGCTAAAGCCGCATGCTGGACAAGCCAGGTTTGAGCTGAACAACAGCTCTTCCTTCTCCATTACGTCAACGAGCACCCGGCCATCGGCCAATTTAAGCGCCGTCTCTATCGAATCAGCCAAGCGGCTGTGCACGTCTGCCTTCACAACGATACGGTCAACAACGACCTCAATGCTATGTTTTTTATTTTTCTCCAGTTCGATCTTCTCACTGAGCTCGCGCAGCTCGCCATTTACGCGAACGCGGACAAAACCCTGCTTCTGGATGTCGGCAAACAGCTTCGTATGCTCGCCCTTGCGGCCGGATACGAGCGGAGCCAAAATTTGCAGCTTCGTCTTCTCGGGATATTCCATAATGCGATCGACCATTTGTCCTACGGTCTGCGAAGTAATTTCAATCCCATGCTCCGGACAATGCGGCTTGCCGATTCGTGCGTATAACAAGCGAAGGTAGTCGTAAATTTCCGTTACTGTACCTACAGTGGAGCGCGGATTGCGGCTCGTCGTCTTCTGGTCAATTGATATCGCCGGAGACAATCCTTCGATAGAATCTACATCTGGCTTCTCCATTTGGCCGAGAAACTGTCTTGCGTAGGCAGATAAAGACTCCACATAACGGCGCTGTCCTTCGGCGTAAATGGTATCAAATGCAAGGGACGATTTGCCTGAGCCGCTCAAACCCGTCAATACAACAAACTTGTCGCGCGGAATGGTGACATCAATATTTTTCAAATTGTGTGCACGAGCGCCTTTTACTACAATTTTGTCGCTTCCCAATCTTATTGCCTCCTCTTTCCTATCCATTCTCTTCTTTCGCTGCTACATTCCCGCACGCAGCTCCAACAACGCATCCCGAAGCTCGGCCGCCCGCTCAAATTGCAGGTTTTTAGCCGCATCCTTCATTTCGACTTCCAATCTATTAATCATCGACTGACGATCCTTCTTCGACATCTTGCCAGATCCGGCATCCGCCAAATAATCAGCCTTCTGCTCGGCAACCTTAGTCGCTTCAATAACTTCCAATACTTTCTTGCGAATCGTCTGCGGCGTAACGCCATGCTTCTCGTTGAAAGCTTCCTGAGTCGTCCGCCTACGTTCCGTTTCCTTCATCGCACGGCTCATTGAATCCGTCACCTTATCGCCATACATGATGACCCGGCCCTCGCTGTTGCGCGCCGCACGGCCAATCGTTTGAATCAGCGAGCGGTCTGAGCGCAGGAAGCCTTCCTTATCCGCATCCAAAATCGCTACCAGCGATACTTCAGGCAAATCCAACCCCTCCCGGAGCAGGTTAATGCCAACCAGCACGTGGAACACGCCAAGTCTTAGGTCCCGCAATATCGCAATCCGCTCCAGCGTCTTAATATCCGAGTGCAGATAACGCACCTTCACACCTATTTCCTTAAAATAATCGGTTAAGTCCTCCGCCATCTTCTTCGTCAGCGTCGTGACCAATACCCGCTCATCCTTCGCCACCCGATCGCGAATTTCGCCTAGCAAATCATCAATTTGCCCCTTCGTTGGACGAAGCTCAATGATCGGATCAAGCAGGCCTGTAGGCCGAATAATTTGCTCTACCATTGTCGGACATTGCTCCAGCTCAAAAGGACCCGGCGTAGCGGAAACATAAATCGTCTGCTTGGCCTTCGCTTCAAACTCCTCGAACTTAAGCGGCCGATTGTCCATCGCCGATGGCAGCCGGAAGCCATGGTTGACGAGCATTTCCTTCCTTGCCCGGTCGCCGTTGTACATCGCGCGAATTTGCGGCAGCGATACATGCGATTCATCAATAACAATGAGCATGTCATCCGGAAAATAGTCGAAGAGCGTGTACGGTGTTGCTCCCCGTTCCCGGAACGTCAATGGACCCGAATAGTTCTCAATGCCCGAGCAAAAACCCATCTCGCTCATCATCTCGATGTCATAGCGCGTACGCTGCTCAAGCCGCTGCGCTTCCAGCAGCTTGCCCGCTTCCTTAAGCTCGGCAAGCCGCTCCTCCAGCTCGCGCTCAATATTAACGAGCGCAAGCTTCATCGTATCCTCATGGGTAACGAAGTGAGACGCCGGAAAAATCGCTACATGCTCGCGCTCGCCCACGATCTCGCCGGTCAAAACATCGATTTCCGTAATCCGTTCAATCTCATCGCCGAACAGTTCAATTCTAATCGCCCGCTCATTATTGGCAACGGGAAAAATCTCTATAATATCGCCGCGGACACGGAATGTGCCGCGAATAAAGTTAATATCGTTGCGCTGATATTGAATATCGACGAGCTTATGCAAAATCGCATCGCGGGGCTTCTCCATCCCTACGCGCAGCGACAGCAGCATGCTGCCGTACTCCTTCGGCGAACCTAAGCCGTAAATACAGGAGACGCTGGCCACAACGATAACGTCTCTTCGTTCGAATAGCGAGCTGGTCGAAGAGTGGCGCAGCTTATCGATCTCTTCATTAATACTCGAATCCTTCTCAATATAGGTATCGGTTGAAGGAATATAAGCTTCCGGCTGAAAATAGTCGTAATAGCTGACGAAATATTCCACGGCATTATCGGGGAAAAATGACTTAAATTCGCTGCACAGCTGCGCTGCGAGCGTCTTGTTATGCGCAATAACGAGCGTAGGCCGATTAACCTGCGCAATCATATTGGCAATCGTATAAGTTTTTCCCGTTCCAGTCGCACCCAGCAGCGTTTGAAACCTCTCTCCTGCTTCAACGCCTTCAACCAGCTGCCTAATAGCACGCGGCTGGTCGCCTTGCGGCGTATAATCGGATTTAAGCTCAAAATTGCGGGCTTGCGGTGCAAAATTACTCACTTCAGCCATCCACTCCTTCTTCCTTCCTAAGCTATCTATCATTATAGTCTATATCGCGCAAAAGAAGCAGCAAGCCTCAATTTGTTCATGCTGTTACAAGTAATTCCAATTCATAAAGGCAAGTCTGCCCTTTATAAGAATATGTGTTCCCGTTTATTATAGCTCTAAGCATTCTCCGTTGCAACCAGCTAAATTTCCCTACATTAAAAAACCGCACTGACAGCAGCAAAAGTCTGTCAGTGCGGTTTTGAATGATATTTGATATGCAGCCTGTCCAGCAATTTCAGGCAATGGCCATTCATTTCGGAAAGCGCCTCTGCTTGCAGCTATACTGTTGTCTTCTCGCTAGAAGCAGCGCCTTTCACAGGGGCTGGCGCTGCAGATGAACTCCGGCGATGCGCAGTTCGCTTGTGCCTCAATAAATCAAGCAGCGAAGCAGGGCCCGATGCCGCATAGAAATTCGCATCCTCGTCCGGCGCCAAAATAACCCCGAGTTGATGATGCTCATTTTCATAACGCGCACGCTGCACAAACTTTACTTCTCCCGCAAAGTTCAGCACTTCCAGCTTGCAGAAAGCCGAGTTGAGATGAAGCGCGGCATGCAGATCTGTTTTCGAATGCACGCGAACGCCATTAACCTTCGAAATAATCTCGCCTGCCTGAAGCCCCAGCGCCTCAGCCGGCGTTTGCGGCAAAATCCCTAGCAAGCGCAAGCCGCGCTGGTCATGAACGAATAGCGGGCTGCTGGCATTTTCCAGCCTGCGGCTGCGCCAGATAATCGCTTCATGGAGCAGCAGCGAGCAAAGAGCGGCAATGGGCAGCAGCACGGGCAGCCACCAAGCCAGCAAAGCTGCTGCTGCGAGGGCGACACTGTAAAGCAGCAAGCCTTTTGCAGCGTGCTTGGCCTTCTCCTCAGGCAGCATCGAGCGTGTTAATTCGCTAAAGCCGATAATCATTGGCAGCGCAGCTATTGTCCAGCCCTGCGACCAGTCCGCGCCGAGCAGCGGTGTCCATGGCAATGCTGTTGTTGAAGCATCTGCACCCGCACCTCCGCCAATGGGAACGAGCAGCAGCAAAGGGACTGGCCAAAAGCTTTGCAGCATGTAGCCGCCGACAATTTTCCCTCTCTTGCCCGAGAGGAACAGTGGCGTCGCCAGCTTGCCGCCCTGTTTTCGCACGAGCAGCGCCTCTGCCAAATGCAGCAGAGCTACCAGCATGAACAGCCCTGTCATATCCATGGCGGCGAGCGAGGCCGCTGCTTGACCGACTATACCTTCGCCCGAAGCAAGCGGCGTAAACCCAACGATCCATTGCAGCAGGCCAAGTACGCCAGCCGCATAAGCAAAGCATAAATATCGGATGCGAAACAGCATCAGCAGCGCGGATACGCCCCAGAGCCACATGACCGACTGCTGCGTAACGGAAACGCCGATAAAAGCCCCTATGAGAGATACAGCTATGCCTACCAGCAAGCCTGTGACGATTGCCCGGCCGAGCAGCCGGGGCCATATATGCAGCTTAACGGCGAACAATTGCCGTTCAAGCTTGATCTGCTTCGTGTATTGGAGCAATATAAATAAAATAGCCACATAATAAAAAGGTTGTACCAGCAGTTGAAGCAACGCCAACTGGAATTGCTGCAACAAAGCAAGAGCCTGATTCACCGCATACACTCCTTCATTTTTACCAACTTGTTCCTGTATCCGCCCTAGCGGCTTTTTCCCCTCTCATACCTGCTGCCTACTCAAAAGAAAAGGCTGACTCCGAAGACAGAGTCAACCTTGTTAGGGATTCGACAACGAGACGTTATTTCCTGCCTACACGTTCAATCGCTTCCCGAAGCTGCACATCGTTGTTCTTGTCTTTAACCCAAGCAACAACTGCTTTCTCCAATGCTGTCGCTGTAGTCTTGTCCAGTTTTCCCGTCACCGCCAGACTCGATTCTCTCTGGAATTGCTTGACCGCCTGCACGGTTTCCTCATTGAAATAACCATCGTCACGCTTCGGCTCATAACCAAGCCCCTTAAGCATAATTTGCGCACTGCGAATTTGCTCATTGTTCATATCACGCTGCAGCGTTTCGTTTATGGTCAGCCGCGCAACGGTGTAAAGCGAAGGCGGAGCTACGGCAACAGTCGGCTCAACGCCCTTCTCATGAATCCAGATGCCTTTCGGCGTCAGCCACTTGGCAATCGTCATTTTTACCAGACTGCCATCACCCAGCGCTTTATTATAGCTGACCTGTACCGTTCCTTTGCCGAACGTCGTCTCGCCGACAAGAATCGCACCGGCTTCCTCGCCAAGCGCGCCAGCCAATATTTCCGAGGCGCTGGCGCTGCCTTTGTTCATGACTACGGCGACCGGATAAGCCTTGCTGCTGCCTTTTGACAACGTCTTCTCCCGCTTGCCGTCGCGATCCTCCACCTGAACAATCGCATCGCCCTTCGCAATAAACTGCTCGGCAATTTCCACAACGACCGGCAATACGCCGCCAGGGTTATTGCGGACATCAATTACGAGGCCCTTAAGGCCTTGCCGTCCCTTATCGGCTGCTCCTTCGCTGCCCCGAGCGCTAGACTGCACCTGAGCCTGCCCTGCTGACTGCTGCTTCGCTTCCTGCTCCAGACGAGCAAGCTCTTCCTTGAAGCGTTCGGCCGTATTGAGCGAAAACTGACGAATTTCAATGACACCAATTCGGTCATCGGACAAATGGGCATATACGGTTTCCACATCAATATCATCCCGAATTAAAATCAGCTGGATCGATTCGCTTGTGCCTGTCCGCTGGATTTGCAGCTTGGCCTTCGTCCCTTTCGGTCCGCGAATTTTGTCTACCGCCTCATTCAGTCCAAGGCCCTCCAGCTTCTCTCCATTAACCGAAATGACGACATCCTTCGCCAGCAGTCCCGCCCGTTCGGCAGGGGAGCCTTTGATCGGAGATACGACGACGAGCTTGCCGTTTTGCAGCGTCACTTCCGCGCCAATACCTGTGAAGGACCCTTCGATGGATTCAGAAAAATGCTGCGCCGACGTCTTCTCCATATAAACGGAGTAAGGGTCATCCAGCGATTCCAGCATGCCTTTGACTGCACCATCTACCAGCTCTTCACGATCCGTCTTCTTCACGTATTTGGTTTCAATCAAATCCAGCACCGCATTCATTTTGTCAATCTCGGCTTCATTCAGATCATGTTGCCCGCTAGTTTCGGCAGCTGCCGGAGCGGAGCCTGACGCCTGATAGCTACCCACGACAAGATCGCGAGCCACTACAAGCGTGACCAGAACAGAAGCGAGCATCGTAATCATTACAAAAGCAATGACTGTACGGCCTCTAAACTGCATATTCAGGACACCACCTTCTCGTTTGACCACAGCATTAAATAGAACCTACTTCAGTTCATGCCTTCCCGCTTGGAAGACACGCCCTAGTATATGACAAGTTCTGTCCATTTATTTGCGTCTGCCCAGCGACCCACCTATTCCATATTTTTCAAGCGTAAACGGCGTTGCCATCAAAGGATGGCAACGCCCGTTTCGCACTGAAGCAGAAATAGAAGCTAATTTATTATGAAGACTCGTATCATTGCTTAAATTTCGAACAAGGGCAGCCCGAAGGCTGCCGCTTGTTACTGATCGTCCTATTTTAAATAGCTGCTTGGATCCGTTGTTGAACCATTAATCCGCACCTCAAAATGCAAATGCGGTCCGGTGGAATTGCCCGTGCTGCCAACCTCGGCAATTTTTTGGCCTTTTGTAACACTGTCGCCTTTGCTTACTTTAATGCCGCCTTCGCGAATGTGGCCATACAGCGTCCACATGCCGCCTCCGTGGTCGATAATGACGGCATTGCCATAACCGCTCCAGCGCTGCGCCATAAGGACAACGCCGCTTTCTGCCGCATGTATAGCCGTTCCCTGCGGAGCTGCAAAGTCGATGCCGGTATGGAGCTTCCTAGAACCCGTTATCGGGTGAATCCGGTAGCCGTAGCCCGAGCTGACACGATACGAATCAAAAATAGGCATGCCCAGCTTTCCGCCCGTATAGACGGCACCGCCGCTTCCGCCTCCGCTGCTGCCATTGCCTTTACCCGCAGCAGCGGCCGCAGCCGCTGCAGCTTTTTCCCTCGCGATTCTTTCCGCTTCCAGCTTCGCTACCTTCTCGGCTTCCAGCTCGGATACCTTCTGTGCGAATTCAATCATTAGTGCTTCCTGCTCTGCGCTTATATCTTCGAGATCCTCAAGCTGATGATCATATTCGGCAACCAGCTTGTTTTTCTCGGCTTCTTTTTTCGCTAGATCGCTTTGGTAATTTTGCAGCTTGGCATACATCGTTTTAACTTCTTCAAGCTTGTGCTCAACCTCGGCTTTTTTCTCCTCTACCAATGCCTGATCGACTTTGTTTTGCTCTAAAATGCTGCGATCCTGGCTTAAAATCAGCTGAAGCGAATCGAACCGGTCGATAAAATCGGAAAAGCTGCTCGCATTCAGCAAGACGTCAAGATACGACACCGAGCCGTTCTCATACATAAGCCGCAGACGCTGCTGGATCAGAATGTCGCGTGTTTTAACACGTCCTTCCGCCTCAACCAGCTCTGCACCAGCCTGCTGAAGCTCCGATTCCGTTTGGTCAACCTTTGCTTGCGTATTATTCATATTGACTACAACCGCATCCAGCTGTGCCAATACGGCTTTAATTGAGGCTTGTACATCAGATTTGAGCGTCGATACTTCCGTCTTTTGCTGCTCTGTCGCGTCAGCTTCCTTCTGCGCTTTGTCAATGGCCTTCTTGGCATCTGTAAGCTGCTTGTTAATGCTGTCCAGCGATGCGGCACTGCTGCTCAGTGGCTGAACAAGCAATACCGTCATTATCACCATAAGAACGATTAGATTTCTTCTCTTCACCGACGCGTCCACCTACACTTTCAAATATTTTCGAATGGATATCGTACTTCCCCATATGCCGATCAAGGAGCCCAGTCCAATTAATACACCGCTAATTTCAAGTCCAACCTGCTGAACCGATACGAGACTAAGCATCATCAGCCCAAGTCCCTCCTGCGTCAATTTGACAAACTGCGCGTAGCTGACGAGCAGTACCGCCGTCGTCAATATCGAAGCAATCATGCCAATAAGCGCACCTTCAATGAAAAATGGCCAGCGGATAAACGCATTCGTTGCGCCTACCAATTTCATAATGCCGATTTCCCGGCGCCGGGCAACAATCGTCACTTTAATCGTGTTAGAAATGAGGAACATAGCCGTAACCGTAAGCGCAAGTACGATCACGAGGCCAATTGTACGCACCGCATTCGTAATTTTGAACAGCGTTTCAATTTTGCCTTCCCCATATTTCACACTCGTAATAGGCACCGATTCATCACCTGTGTTGAGCGCCTCGATCTGCGCAGCTGCAATGCTGACAGACTGAGGTTTAAATACTTCTACCGTAAAAGAGTCCGGCAGCGGATTGCTCGCATCATCATAGCCGTCAAGCAAGCCTTCGTCACTCAAGTTTTTGCGAAGCTCCTCAAGTCCCTCTTCCTTCGTAACCAGCGTAACTTGCTTCACTTCAGAAAGGGCGAGAATTTTATTCTCGACCTCTTTCATCTTCGCCTTGTCTATATCCAGCTGCAGAAATACGCGAATTTCCACCTTGCTCTCCACCGAGGAGGCAAAATTGTTTACATTCAGCGCCAGCAGCATAAAAGCCCCGAGCAAAAACAACGAAATAAAAATCGAGCTAATGGAAGCAAACGACATCCAGCCGTTGCGAATAATATTTTTACAGCCTTCTCTAAGGTGGCGGAGCAGGGTTCTAAATTTCATAACCGTACTCCCCTCTTGCCTCATCCCGAACGACCAAGCCATTCTCGATAGCGATGACACGCTTGCGCAAGCTGTTTACAATATCGCGGTTATGCGTCGCCATGACGATGGTTGAACCGCGGAAGTTGATTTCCTCCAGCAAAGCCATAATTTCCATGGACGTCTCAGGGTCTAGGTTGCCGGTAGGCTCGTCCGCTACAATAACCGACGGGTTATTCACTATTGCCCGGGCAATCGACACACGCTGCTGTTCTCCCCCTGAAAGCTGGGCCGGCAGGCTGGCATGCTTATGCTTAAGACCAACGAGATCGAGAACCTCCATCGTCCGTTTTTTAATAATCCGCTTGGGCGCTTCGATAACCTCCATCGCAAAAGCGACATTTTCAAACACCGTCAGCTTCGGAAGCAATCTAAAATCTTGAAAAATAACGCCTATGTTGCGCCGTACAAATGGAATTTTGCGTGGCTTGAGCTTGCCTATATTAAAACCATTTACGGAAAGCTGCCCTTTCGTAGGCACTTCCTCGCGATAGATCAGCTTCATGAAGGTTGATTTCCCAGCCCCGGAAGGCCCTACCAAATACACAAATTCATTACGATCTATGCGTACGGACACTCCTCGCAGTGCATGGGTACCGTCGACGTAAGTCTTCCAAATGTCTTGCATTTCAATCACGTTATCACATCCTGTTTTTAGTCAGCATTAGTAATTCGACAATGACGTGGCAAATCCTTTCTTTTCGACGGTTTCTTTCCTCATTTTTCACAATTCTCATATTCATTCTAGCTGCTTGCATATACATAACAGAGTCGCTTTTGAAATATAAGAATTTATAAGTTACGTACTTATAAATGGGTTTATATTTCTCGGAGTGAAACGAGCTGCGCCGCCAAAGGACGGCGAAGTCGTTTTTTGCTTGACCCGAAGGAAGGGGGATTGTCCCATTGAAAAAACTACATCTCATCAGCATTTTTGTATTTGCCCTGCTGCTTGCAGCGTCCGTCAGCTGGGGTGGACTCACCTATTATGCCGAGCAGCGCACCGTGCCGACAGGCGTAACAGCGGGCGGGCTTAATATTGGCGGAATGCCTATTACAGAAGCGGTAAAGCTGCTGAGCGACTATGAGCAGGCTCTAGGAGCGCGCGAACTGACGGTTGCTACTGGCAACGCTGGCTCGGACAGGCGCACATGGAGGGCGGAGGAGCTCGGCTACCAAGCAAATACTGCGGAAGTGCGCGAGGCTTTGCAGCAGCTTGGCAAAGGAACGTTATGGGAAGCGGCAAAATATCGCTATCATTTTCCGCCAACCTTTGAGCTTGCGCAGACGTTTGATCAAGCATTGTTCGAAAAGCTTGTTCGCCAGCAGTGGGGCTGGCTAGAGCAAAATGAGCCCAAAGATGCCACCCGAACCATCACGGATCAGGACGAAATTTTTTATGAGCCGGAGGCAGAAGCCTACCGTATTGAAATGAGCCGCCTCGCTGCGGAAGTGAAAAATTGGCTCTGGCTCGCCGCCGATACTAGTTCTCCTGTGAAACAGGCGGCGTATCGCACCGAGCTTCCTATCCTCACCCTATCTCCCTCCGTCACGCTGGAGCAGCTCAAGGCGCAGGGGGTCGAGCGCAAATTGATGTCGTTCACGACCGACTTCGCTGCTAGCACAGAAGGCCGCGCTTATAATGTCGCCTCAACGGCGGCTGCTCTCGACAACTGGCTGCTGGCTCCGGGCGAGGTTTTTGACTACAGCAAAGTCATTCGCAGGGTCGAGGAAAAATACGGCTTTCGGGAAGCGCCCGTCATCTTGAACGGCAAGCTTGTTCCCGGTATTGGCGGCGGCATCTGCCAAGTGTCCAGCACGCTTTACAATGCCGCACTGCGCGCCGGACTTGAAATTGTCGAAAGACGCAACCACTCGCTTCCCGTTTCTTATTTGCCCGTTGGACAAGACGCCACCTATGCCGACGGCGCCATTAACTTTCGGTTTCGCAACTCAACGGACAAGTACATCGTCATTCGTGCTACATCTGAGGGACGCAAGCTGACGGTCAAGCTATTCGGAAATAGGTCCGAGGACGTCCACTACCGCATTGAATCGGTTACTGTCGGCACGCTGTCTCCAGAGGTGCAGCAGCTTCAAGACCCTGCACTGCCAGCTGGCACACGCAAGGTAATCGCTCCTGGGCGCAATGGCTACGTCGTCGACACATTTAGAGTGACGCTGGAAAATGGCAAGCCGCCATTAAAGGAACGCATTTCGCGCGACACTTACCGTGCTCAGCCTACTGTCATTCATATTGGCACAGGGAAAGCAGGGGGCACCGATCAGCTACCCGTCCCTCAACCCGCTCCAGCTCCAAGCGCGTCAAGCTCACCCAACGGATCGGGTACACCGACAGAACCGCTTCTTGAGGATGGCATTAGCTAAATCTCGATATTCAACATCGTAATTATATGATAATTGTATAACATGAATATAACATGAATAGATTCAGCATTATAATAGATGTTAGTTTTATTAACACATTGAGATAACGGGATGAAATGGCTGATATATCTAGTAATTCAGTTATTCAACCGCTTACTTGGGTGATTTATGAACCTTGCGTACTTTATGCCCTCTACTATACTCTTTAATTATGTCAGATTACATTACATAATAGAGAGGGAGTTTAAAGATGCCAAATCTTCTTTCATCATGGAAAAAACACAGTGCTGCTTTGCTTGTCGGCGCATTGCTGCTCACAGGGCCTTTAACAGCCTCTACTGCTGCGGCAGCAGCTGTCTATCAAGGAGAATCTTCGAAAGCGATAGAGCTGAAGCTGGGGGATGCCAGCATTTCCCCTGATAAACTTATTCCTTCGGCGGAGCTAAAAAAACTGTTTGACCAAAGCGCCAAGCTCGCAGGCGGAGACGCTATGTTTAAAGCCACACCAAAAGGGGCGACTGTCACTCGCAAGGATGCTGCGGTTATGATCGCTGAAGGACTGCATTTGTCCCCAGCCACCGAACCATACAAAGACGTGCCGGATAAAGCATCCTATGCTGCATCGGTAGGAGCGGTCATGGAAGCGAAGCTGATGCTTGGCGTTAACCAGACCCAATTTGCGCCAAATCAACCACTAACTTATGCGGGGGCCTATGCGCTTGCCTATCGCATTTATAATTACAGCATGCCATTCCTGCTGCCAGAAGCGACGATTGCCA
Source organism: Paenibacillus sp. J31R34 (assembly GCF_059383715.1). Classification (NCBI taxonomy): domain Bacteria; kingdom Bacillati; phylum Bacillota; class Bacilli; order Caryophanales; family Paenibacillaceae; genus Paenibacillus; species Paenibacillus sp. J31R34. The sequence continues at coordinate 27,039 of NZ_JBXENU010000019.1, read as the reverse complement.
GCATTCAGCAGGCTGTCGGCCAAGGCAAGCTTACTTACAAAGAACTGGTTCAGCAATATTTGGACCGCATCGAGAAATACGATGACCAAGGCATTAAGCTGAACGCAATTTTGACGATTAATCCAAGGGCGCTTGAAATCGCCGAGGAGCTGGATAAAGAACGTGCTTCCTCCGGCATTCGCGGCCCACTGCATGGCATTCCCGTTATTGTGAAGGACAACTATGACACAAATGACATGCCAACGACGGCAGGCTGCCTCTGCCTGAAGGATTCCATTCCTTCGGAGGATGCCGATCAGGTTGCCAAGCTTAAGGCGGCAGGCGCCATTATTTTAGCCAAAGCCAATTTGCATGAGTTTGCATTCGGCATTACAACTAGCAGCTCCCTGGGCGGTCAAACCTTGAACCCTTATGCACTGGACCACTACCCCGGCGGCTCTAGCGGCGGTACAGGCGCTGCCATTGCGGCAAACTTCGGCGTTATTGGCATGGGCACCGATACAGGCGGCTCCATCCGCATCCCTTCGACCTATAACAGTCTGGTCGGCATTCGCCCAACGATCGGCCTCTCCAGCCGCGACGGCATCATCCCGCTTGCCCTGTCGCAGGATGTAGGCGGACCTATGACCCGGACCGTGACGGATGCAGCCATCGTATTGGACGCAACGGTTGGTTATGACCCTGACGATGTCGCGACGGCAGCAAGCATCAGCCACATTCCGAGCAGCTACACGAGCTATCTGGATGCAAAAGGCTTGAAAGGCGCGCGCATTGGAGTGGCGACCGAGCTATTCGGAGCTGCGGAAGCAGAGCAGCCTACCACTGAGGTGGTACAAGCGGCTGTTAAGGATTTAGCTAAGCTAGGAGCGGTAACTGTCGATATTACCATTCCAAACCTGAAGGAAATTATGGCTTATCCAAGCCTCAGCGGCTACGAATTCAAATTCCAGCTGAATGAATATTTAGCTGAACTGGGCTCCAGAGCCCCTTACCACTCGCTTACTGAAATTATTGCTTCCGGTCAATTCGACAAGTCGATGGAAGCTTCGCTCAAAACACGTGATGCCAGACAATCGCTGAATACAGAGGACTACAAAGATATCGTGCTGTTCCGCACCAAAACGACAAAAGATGCGCTGCTGAAAGTGATGGCTGATCATAAGCTTGATGCGATCGTCTATCCTTCCACTACGCAAACAGCAGCATTGATTGGCGAAGCACAAAGCGCAGGCGGCAATAATCGCCTCAGCCCGTTCTCCGGCTTCCCAGCCATTACAGTGCCTGCCGGCTACACAGCTGAAGGACTCGGGGCGAGCATTGAATTCCTGGGCCGCGAATACAGCGAGCCAACGCTGATCAAGCTGGCTTACTCCTACGAGCAAGGGACGAAGCATCGCGTCGCTCCTGTACTTGCCCCATAAGGAAGCAGCACATACGCATACGCAAGCAATTACTTTAATTACAAGCTCACGCGAGAAAGCAAAAAATCTCCAAACCCACTGTAAAGGTGGATTTGGAGATTTTTGATTTTATATCACAAACAGCGCTTAACGGCTGCGCTCTGCGTATTCCGTTACCCATGCGGCTACCTTCAGCAGGTCCTCATCGGCACGGCCAATAGCTGCTTCAACCTGTACAGTCGCTGTGCCGCCATAGACGTTTCGCGCATCGACAACCTGCTCCGGCTGGAGCACCGCATAAATGCGATCATCAAACAGCTCGGAAAATCGCTTGAATTCCTCCAGCTTCAAATCGAGCAAATATTTGCCCTGCTCGATGCAATAAAGCACCGTTTTACCGATAACTTCATGCGCTTGGCGGAAAGGCAGACCTTTGCCCACGAGGAAATCGGCAATATCGGTCGCATTGGAGAAATCTTGATTAACCGCTTGGCGCATCCGGTCTTTGTTGACCTTCATCGTCGCGATCATCGGCGCGAACAACTGCAGCGCGCCTTGCAACGTGCGAACCGTATCAAACATGCCTTCCTTGTCTTCCTGCATATCCTTGTTGTACGCGAGCGGAAGTGATTTTAAAACCGTAAGCAGGCCAACAAGGTTGCCATAGACACGGCCTGTTTTGCCGCGCACTAGTTCAGGCACATCCGGATTTTTCTTCTGCGGCATAATGCTGCTGCCTGTGCAGAAGGCATCATCCAGCTCTACGAAATTGAACTCTGTGCTGGACCACAGGATGAGCTCCTCGCTGAGACGCGACAGATGCATCATAATGATCGAAGCATGGGAGAGAAATTCCAAAATAAAGTCGCGGTCACTGACTGCATCCAAGCTATTTTCATAAACACGATCAAATTTCAGCTGGCTGGCTACAAAATGACGGTCAATCGGGAACGTCGTTCCCGCAAGTGCGCCTGCGCCAAGCGGCAGCATATTAATGCGTTTGTAGCTGTCTTGCAGACGCTCGATGTCGCGTCCGAACATCGCTACGTAAGCCATCAGATGATGGGCGAACAAAATCGGCTGGGCGCGCTGCAAATGCGTGTAGCCCGGTACGATTGTAGCCGTATTCGCTTTCGCCTGCTCCACGAGCGACGCTTGCAGCTTTTGCAGCAAATCCACAAATTCTACAACGCGCTTGCGCAAGTAAAGATGCATATCGGTCGAAACCTGGTCATTACGGCTGCGTCCAGTGTGCAGCTTACCGCCTACGGAGCCAATGTCGTCAATGAGCGTTTTCTCGATATTCATATGAATATCCTCGTCGGACACCGAGAACTCCAGATCATTGCGCTTGATGCGCTGCAAGACGCGGTGCAGGCCGTCCTGAATCGTCTCCACATCTTTATCTGGCAAAATGCCCTGCTTGCCCAGCATCGTCACATGAGCCAAGCTGCCTTGAATATCTTCTTCCGCCAGTTCCTTGTCGAACAGGATGGATGCTGTGTACTCCTCCACCAACTGATCGGTCTTCTTCGTAAATCTGCCGCCCCATAACTTGCTCACGTTATCGCACTCCCTCCCGGATAAGGCACAGGCCGCTGCATGCAGCGGCCTCTCCTGTGCTTCCGGCATCTATTAATAAATGACGTACTTTTATTGTTATTTACCGCTGTATTTCGTTCCGACCTTCAAACGCAGTGCGTTCAGGCGGATAAAGCCTGTAGCATCGCCTTGGTCATAAGCTTGTGTCGGATCAGCTTCCATCGTAGCGATCTCTGGGTTGTACAAGCTCACAGGGCTTTGTACGCCAGCGCCGATGATATTGCCTTTGTACAGCTTCAGGCGTACAGTGCCCGTCACGTTTTTCTGGGATTCCAGCACGAGAGCTTGCAGCGCAAGACGCTCAGGTGCGAACCAGAAGCCGTTATATACAAGCTGGCTGTATTTTGCAATGAGGGAATCACGCAGATTCATGACTTCACGGTCCATCGTGAGCGACTCCATTTTGCGGTGTGCGCTGAACAGGATTGTGCCGCCCGGCGTCTCATAGACACCACGGCTCTTCATGCCGACAAAACGGTTTTCGACCATATCCACGCGGCCAATACCGTGCTTGCCGCCCAAGTCATTAAGCTTGTCCATGACTTGCAGCGGAGTCAATGACTCGCCATTAATGGCCGTACAGTTGCCCGCTTCAAAGGACAATTCCACATATTCGGATTGGTCCGGCGCATCTTCCGGCGCTACGCTGAGCACGAACATATCTTTGTTCTCATCGGAGCTTGGATCGAACCAAGGATCTTCCAGCATGCCGCTCTCAAAGCTGATATGCAGCAGGTTGCGGTCAGTAGAATAGGGCTTGGCAGCCGAAGCTTGAACGGGAATGTTGTGCTTCTCGGCATAAGCGATCATTTCTGCGCGTCCCGGGAACTCTTCACGGAACTGCTCTTCACGCCAAGGCGCGATCACTTTAATATCAGGAGCAAGCGCGGCAACGCCGAGCTCAAAACGAACTTGGTCGTTTCCTTTGCCAGTCGCGCCATGAGCGATAATGGTCGCACCTTCAGCGCGTGCAATATCAACCATACGCTTCGCGATCAGCGGGCGGGCAATCGAGGTACCAAGCAGGTATTGACCTTCATAGAAAGCGCCAGCTTGGAACATCGGAAAAATAAAATCAGACGCGAACTCATCGCGCAGATCGTCGATATAAACTTTCGAAGCGCCTGTCGCAAGCGCTTTTGCTTCCAGTCCATCCAGCTCATCCTTTTGCCCGATGTCAGCTGTGAACGCGATAATTTCCGCATCATACGTTTCTTTCAGCCATTTGAGAATGACGGACGTGTCCAAACCGCCCGAATATGCCAATACGATTTTTTCCTTAGCCATTGTAATTGTCGCACTCCTTAAAATCATGATGAATAATCCCGGCGAATATTCAGCTATGCGGGTGGCAAACTGAATAACGCCGAATTAAGCTCTGTTACATAATCGCGGCCATAATGGCCTTTTGAGCATGAAGACGATTTTCCGCCTGGTCAAAAATAATCGAGTGGTCGCCGTCAATAACGCCCTCACTCACTTCCTCGCCGCGATGTGCAGGCAAGCAGTGCATGAATAAATAGTCTTTCTTCGCATGTGCAGTCAATGCTTCATTCACTTGATAAGCGGCAAATGCTTTCTCGCGTTCCTTCTGCTCCGCTTCTTGCCCCATGCTCGCCCATACGTCCGTATAAACAACGTCAGCGCCTTCAATGGCTTCTCTCGGATCGCGGCATACATGAATGCGCGAGCCGGTCTCAGCTGCATGATCCTTCGTCTGCTGCACGATATCTGCATCCGGCTCATAACCTTCCGGAGTCGCAACCGACATGTGGATGCCCAGCTTAGCTGCTCCCATCAGCAGGGAGTGAACCATGTTGTTGCCATCACCAATATAAGCCACTTTCAGCCCTTCCAGCTTGCCTTTGTGCTCCAGAATAGTCTGGTAGTCAGCCAGCGCCTGACAAGGATGGGAAAGGTCTGTCAAGCCGTTAATAACCGGTATCGTTGCACCGCGTGCCAGCTCCACTACTTTGCGATGAGCAAACGTACGAATCATAATGCCGTCCAAATAACGCGAAAGTGTCTGTGCCGTGTCCCAAATCGACTCGCCCCGTCCGATTTGCAAATCATTGCCGCTCAGGAACAGTCCGTGTCCGCCGAGCTGGTAAATGCCCGTCTCGAACGATACGCGCGTACGCGTCGACGATTTTTCAAAAATCATTCCGAGTGTTTTTCCTTTAAGCAAATGATGCGTTTCGCCCGCTTTCAGCTTTTGCTTGAGCTCGATAGCGAGATCAATCAGGTAACGGATTTCCGCTGGCGCATAATCCACCAGCATGAGAAAATCGCGGCCTTTCAGGCTCGCAGCCATTTCTTCTTTTACTGCTTCTTGCAATCGTATCTCCTCCACTTCCATCTATGCGTTTCATTTATGATAGCTGTTATTTATTGTCGCCAGCGCCTGTGCCTGCCAGCAGCTCTGCCAAAATGCTCACCGCTTGATCAATCTCCTCATTCGTAACGAGCAGATTTGGCAGCAGACGGATGACATTCGGCCCCGCCGAAATGACGAGCAGCCCTTTATCCTGCGCCGCCGTGAGCAATCCAGCGATTGGCTCCGCGCATTCAATACCTACAAGCAGCCCTTTGCCGCGAATGTCCTTCACGAATGAATTGCCCTCAAGCTTCGCTTTCAGTTGCGACGTTAAGTAGTCGCCCTTCTCCTCCGCACGCTCAGACAAACGGTCGCCGACAATGGTCTCCAGCGTCGCCTTCACAACAGCTGTTGCAATAGGTGTTCCGCCAAAAGTTGAACCGTGGCTTCCTGGACCAAACGCTTCACGCAGCTCTTCCCTGCACACAGCTGCCCCTACCGGGAAGCCGCTGCCAAGCCCTTTGGCCAGCGTGAAAATATCCGGTTCAATGCCGTAATGCTCATAAGCGAACAGCTTGCCTGTACGGCCCATGCCCGTCTGAATTTCATCGACGATAAGCAAAATGCCATGCTTGCGGCATAGCTTGCACAGGGCATGCACAAATGCCGGATCAGCCGGATAAATGCCGCCTTCTGCCTGAACCAGCTCCAGCATAACTGCCGCTGTTTTATCGCTGATTGCCGCTTCCAGCGCTTCAATATCATTGTAAGGAATGTATCTGAAGCCCTCCGGCAACGGAGCAAAACCTTCCTTTACCTTCTCTTGGCCCGTCGCAGTCAAGGTTGCCAGCGTCCGTCCATGGAAAGAATTTTCGAACGTAATGATTTCATAACGGCCATTGCCTTTAATCTTCTGCTGGTATTTGCGCGCCAGCTTAATTGCCGCTTCATTCGCCTCTGCGCCCGAGTTGCAGAAAAATACAGCGTCGCCGCTGCTGTTGTCCGTAAGCAGCTTAGCAGCTTCCTCCTGATTCGGAATATGAAACAGGTTGGATACATGCCACAGCTCATCCAGCTGCTTAATTAAAGCTTCCTTAATTTTGCGAGGCGCATGTCCCAAATTCGTAACGGCAATGCCGCTCATGAAATCAAGGTAACGCTTGCCCTGATCATCCCATAGCCAGCTTCCCTCGCCCTTCACCAGCGCGATTGGGTATCTCGCATAAGTAGGAAGCAGTGAATTTGCCGCTGCCGAAGTTTTTGTTTTCTCACTCATCGTTTATATCCTCCCTCCCGCTCTCGCGATTTAAACCCCTTTGACGATACGCGTACCGACTCCGCCCTCGCGCACTGCCTTAGTCAATACGCCTGGCTCCTCGCCGCTGACGATGACCACTTCCTGCACCTGTCCTTGAATACATTGCACAGCTGCGCGAACCTTCGGAATCATTCCACCATATATTTCTCCGCTTGCGATCATCTCGTCAATATCAGCAACAGTGACCACAGGCAGCACCTGCTTCACGCCATCGACCGTACGCATAATGCCCGGCACATCGGTTACTACGATCATTTGATGAACGCCCAGATGGGAAGCTACAGCTCCAGCCGCAGTATCCGCGTTAATGTTATAGCGCTGCCCCTGTGCGTCAATGCCTACAGGCGCGATAACAGGAATATAACCCATTGCCATCACGCCTTCTATAACAGCAGCATTAATGTCCATCACATCGCCTACAAAGCCAATCTCATCAGCGTTTGCGACCGGACGGGCTGTAATCAGCTGGCCATCCACACCGGATAAGCCGAGCGCCTGTGCGCCGCAGGAAGACATTTTCCGAACAATTTCCTTGTTGATGCGTCCAGACAAAACCATTTCGACGACATCCAGCACCGCTTCGCTCGTCTTGCGCAAGCCGCCGACAAACTCGGTCTCAATGCCAAGCTTCGCCAGCGTCTCCGAGATCGCCGGGCCGCCGCCATGTACAATAACTGGGCTAACGCCGGATTGCTGCAGCTCCCGCAGCTCGCCAAAAAAAGATTCAGGCAGCGCAGCCAGTGTACTGCCGCCGCATTTCATTACAAATCGTTGCGTCATGCTATTATGAGCTCCTTTATCGCTTAATGCCCGCCTTATGCACCGTTATGTACGGTAAGCCGCATTAATTCGCACGTAGTCATAAGTCAGGTCACAGCCCCAAGCTGTTGCCGCGCCCGCTTCCATATGCAGATCCACATGAATGACGACCGTATCGCCCTTCAAATATTCCAAAGCTTTCTCCTCGTCAAAAGCGACCGGCTTCGACTGCTGCAGCGTTACAATGCTGCCCAGCGAAATATCGACCGTATCCGGGTTGACAGGCTCGCCAGCGCGGCCTACTGCCGCAATAATCCGGCCCCAGTTCGCATCAGCGCCAAATACCGCTGATTTCACAAGAGAAGAACCAATGACCGTCTTTGCAATCGCCTGCGCCGATGCATCGCTAACCGCACCGCGCACCTGAACCTCGACAAGCTTCGTTGCGCCTTCGCCGTCACGCGCGATCGCTTTCGCAAGCACCTCGCACACATGGCGAAGCGCCGCGCCGAAAGCTGCCCAGCCTTCATGCTGCGGATGAAGCTCGCTGTTGCCGGCAAGTCCGCTTGCCATCGCAACGAGCATATCGTTCGTGCTTGTATCCCCATCAACCGTAATCATATTAAAAGTATGGTTCGTCGCTTCACGCAGCACTTGCTGCAGCGCTTCGCTGCCAATTGCCGCATCCGTCGTAACGAAACCGAGCATCGTTGCCATGTTTGGGTGGATCATGCCGGAGCCTTTCGCCGCTCCAGCGATATGAATGAGCTGTCCGTCAATTTCTACGGATACGCAGACCATTTTTTGCACCAAATCGGTCGTCAAAATCGCTTGGCAGAAGCTTTCTGCCGCTTGCTTATCGGAAGCCAGCTTCGCTGGCAGCTCACTGATGCCGCTGCGTACTTTATCCATCTTGAGCAGCTCGCCAATGACGCCGGTAGAAGCTACCGCTACTTCATCCGCTGCAACGCCAACACGCTCAGCGAATTTATTGCGCATTTCATAAGCATCCGCTTCGCCCTGCTCGCCCGTGCAAGCATTGGCATTGCCGCTATTGACCAGCACAGCACGCAGGCGGCCATCCGCGCCAATGCTCTCGCGCGTCACCTTAAGCGGTGCCGCCTGAAATACATTTGTCGTGTACACGCCCGCCGCTGCCGCTGGAACCTCGCATACAATCGCGCCAAGGTCATTGCGCGTAGTTTTTTTGAGGCCGCAGTGAATGCCGCCCGCCGTAAAGCCCTTAGGTGTTGTAATCGAGCCTTCCGCCACAACCGTATAAAGGGGTGCCGTGTGTCCCTGTCCCATAATTACATCGTTCTCCTTCGCTTCATGCTAAATTAGATTATGCTGGTTCTTATGGATAAACAGGAACAAACTGCAAACCAAGCGTCTCATCCCAGCCCATCATAAGGTTCATGTTCTGAATCGCTTGTCCCGCTGCGCCTTTGACCAAATTATCAATGACCGAAACAATCGTTATTCTGCCTGTACGGCTATCGAACGCAAAGCCGATATCGCAATAGTTGGAGCCCCACACTTCCTTCGTCGCAGGCAGTTGTCCTTCAGGACGAATGCGCACGAACGGGCGGTTCTCGTAATAGCTGCGATACAGGTCCATAAAATCATCCGCGCTTCTGCCATCTTTCACCGTTGCATACATCGTCGTCATAATGCCGCGTGTCATCGGCACGAGATGCGTCGAGAATGTCGTCACAACGGGGCGCCCCGCAACATCGGAAAGCACCATTTCGATTTCAGGAGTATGCTGATGCTGATTCAGCTTGTACGCTTTCAAGCTCTCGTTCAGCTCGGAATAGTGCGTGCCAAGACTCGCGCCGCGGCCCGCTCCAGAAACGCCGGATTTCGCATCAATAATGATGCTGTCCGGATCGATAAAGCCAGCTTGCACAGCCGGAACTAGGCCAAGAAGCGCCGCCGTAACGTAGCAGCCTGGGTTGGAAATGAGATTCGCACCCCGCACACGGTCGCCATAAACTTCAGCCAATCCGTACACCGCTTGCTTCAAAAACTCCTCGTCCGCCGCCGGCTTTTTGTACCATTTTTCATATAACTCTCTATCTTGCAGGCGATAATCGCCGGATAAATCAATCACTTTAAGGCCTACAGCCAGCAAACCGGGTGCCAGCTTGGAAGCGACAGCCGCTGGTGTTGCCAAAAACACAACATCCGCTTTGCTGCGAATCGTCTGCGGCTCTACATCATCTAGCAGTTCTTCGCGAATGCTTATTAAGTGCGGGTATCCTTCCGTTATCGGCGTCCCCGCGCTGGATGATGAAATAACCGAGGTCACCTCAGCAAGAGGATGTGAGGCTAACAATCGAATAAGCTCAACGCCGCCGTAGCCGGTTGAACCGATAATAGCTATTTTCAGTTTTTCGCTCATATCCATCATCTCTCCCTATGAGACTATCTAAAAGTATATTGTACATGATTCGGCAGTCGATTAAAACACACTGTTTTTCCGTATTATTATACATGTCATTTCATATTAATACAATGAGCGAATGGATGTATTTTTGTGCCTCGCATGCTCGAACAACCCGCTGTTATGGAGCAATATTGCTATTTCTATTCCAGCTTAAACCCTTCCCCTACTACCTCTGATGTGTTGCTAATGATGACAAATGCAGACGGGTCCACCGTTCGAACGAGCTGCTTAAGCTTTGCCACTTCCATCTGCCCCACAACGACCATCAGTACGGTCCGGCCTTCCCCACTGTAGCCGCCATGCCCATCAAGCTTCGTTAAACCGCGGTCGAGATCATAAAGGATCGTCTCCGACAATTTTTCCGGCTCGCTGCTAATAATAAAAGCGACCTTTGAAACCGGCAGTCCGCTTTGAATAATATCAATCGTTTTGCTCGTTACAAACAGCCCGACTAAAGCATACAACGCCACTTCCGGCGAAATAAGCAGACCAGCCGCGATGATGACACACCCGTCAAAAATAGCAACGGCGAGCCCAAGCGATAACCCCGTGTACCGATGCAAAATTTGCGCAGCCAAGCCGAGCCCGCCCGTTGAGCCGCCTCCGCGAAAGACGATGCCAAGCCCGAGCCCCACACCGATCCCGCCATAAATAGCTGCAAGCAAAGGATTATGTGTTGGTGTTTCCCAATGGGAAGTAAGCAAGACGAATAACGGCAGCACAACGGAGCCAAGCGCCACTTTAAGCGCATAACGTTTGCCCAGCAGCCACAGCCCTACAAAAAACAAGGGAATATTTACAGCCCACTGCGTATAAGCTGGCGGAATGTCAACAAAACGCTGGACCAAAATCGAAATGCCGGAAACGCCGCCTGAGGCAATCTCATTGGGCACCAGAAATAAATTAAAGCTTGCCGCCATTAAAAAAGAGCCCAGCAGCACCTGAAGCATGCTCCAAAAGAGCTGTTTTCCGGGGCTGAGCGGTTTCTTTATTCGTTTATTTATTACCGTCGATTTAGCTGTGTACGACCTGCGGCTGCCTTTATCATTCATTTCTTTCACCATATCAAATCCCACCCAAATTCATAAAGTCTTATGTAAAACGCTCATAAAAAAAGAAGAGTTCCACCCTTGTTCGAGTCGGAACTCTTCTTAGCTTACGTCAATATGGCTTGATCCATGCGTATTCATCCATATCCTTTATCCTTATAGCCATTTACGGCAAATGCCCAGCACTCGGGTTAGCTTATAGGAACGCTGCAATCGCCAGCTGTTAGTCGTGGCGAATTTGATGGCGCAAATATCCGTTGATGAAGGCGTTCAGGTCACCATCCATAACGGCTCCCACATTGCCTGTCTCCACCGATGTGCGATGATCCTTGACCATGCTGTACGGATGAAAAACATAGGAGCGAATTTGGCTGCCCCAGGCAATTTCCGATTGCTCGCCGCGAATTTCCGCGAGATGCTGACGCTGCTCTTCGATTTTCCGCTCATAAAGCTTGGAACGCAGCATATTCATAGCCCGCTCACGGTTCTGAATTTGCGAACGCTCCTGCTGGCAGGCAACGACGATACCCGAGGGGATATGCGTAATACGAATCGCCGATTCCGTCTTGTTGACATGCTGTCCGCCCGCCCCGCTTGCGCGGTATGTATCGACCTTCAAATCCTCGCTGCGAATTTCGATATCGATGTCATCGGTGATTTCCGGTACTACATCGCAAGATGCGAAGGACGTATGACGACGGCCTGACGCATCAAATGGTGAAATACGAACGAGGCGATGTACGCCCTTCTCCGCTTTAAGATAGCCGTAGGCGTTGTAGCCTTTGACCAAAATCGTGACGCTCTTGATGCCTGCCTCATCACCTGGCAGATAATCAAGCAGCTCGACCTTGAAGCCGCTTTTCTCCGCCCAGCGCGTATACATGCGGTACAGCATTTGGCCCCAGTCCTGCGACTCGGTGCCGCCGGCGCCAGGATGCAGCTCAACGATAGCGTTGAGCTTATCATACGGCTGGTTGAGCAGCAGCGTCAGCTCAAAGTCATTCAGCTTGCGCAGCAGCTGGGCTGTTCCTTCCAGCAGCTCAGGCTCAAGCGTCACGTCCTGCTCCTCCTCTGCCAGCTCCAGCATCGTTTGCAAATCTTCCATCTCGCCATTCAAGCGCAAATATTGATCGACGACCGATTTGACCGCATTCATTTCGGAAATCACGTTTTGCGCCTTGTCATTGTCATCCCAAAAATCAGGCGCCGTCATTTTTTCCTCGTAATTTGCGATTAGCTCATTCTTAAGATCTAAGTCAAAGAGACCCCCTGAGATCTTGGAGCCGCTTCGCTATTTCTCGCAAGTCCTGTTTCACCGTTGGTTCTATCATAGCGTACGCTTCACCTCAAATTTCTTATCTTGTCTGGTTGCCCAGCTTTTACTTGAAATATAAGAATTTATAAGTATTTCCCCTTATAAATAGGCTTATATTTCTCCGACAAAGCTCTTCGCACGTCCTAGAAGGACGACGAAGTCGTTTTTGCTTGCTATGCTGCTTTATGGCATAAACGCGCCTGCTGCGAAGCGAAGCAGCTTCTGCCGCATCTCTTTCGCACACTGGCGCGTTAAGCCTTGCCTATCCGATCAGTACCTTATTTACCGTGGCACTGCTTGTATTTCTTGCCGCTGCCGCATGGGCAATCATCATTGCGGCCAACCCGGTCCAGACGCTTCGCCGGACGTTTCTCCTGGCTTTCGCCTGGGCTGTTCGTCGTCGTCTGGCCTTGAGCTACCTCTTGGCGCTCCAGGTTGCTCTCTACGCGCGACTTCATGATATATTTGGCAACTTCCTCTTGAATCGTATCAATCATCGCTTTGAACATCTCAAAGCCCTCAAATTGGTACTCGCGAAGCGGATCTGTGCCGCCGTATGCCCGAAGGTGGATACCTTGGCGCAGCTGGTCCATTGCATCGATATGATCCATCCATTTGCTGTCAACCGCGCGGAGCGAAACGACCTTCTCGAATTCACGCATGGTTGTTTCGCCTAGCTCAGCTTCACGCTCGTCATAGTAAGCAACGACTTTGTCATAAATAAATTGTGTAATTTCCTCAATTTCTTTACCCCAAATGTTGTCTCTTGTGACGGTGCCTTCATTGAGAAGGTTGGCATCTACGTAGTCGATAATAGCTTCCAAATCCCACTCTTCCGGAATATCCTCCGTACAATGAGCTTCAACCGTGCGGCCAATAACCGCTTTAATCATTTCCATGACGATTTCACGGATGTTATCGGAAGTAAGCACGTCCAGACGCTGCTTGTAAATGACTTCGCGCTGCTGGTTCATGACATCATCATATTGGAGAACGACTTTACGCTGGTCGAAGTTGTTTCCTTCTACGCGCTTCTGAGCCGATTCTACTGCACGGGTAATCATCCGGCTTTCGATCGGTTGATCCTCTTCCAGACCAAGACGATCCATCATGGCCATAATGTTATCCGAGCCAAAACGGCGCATCAGTTCATCTTCCAGCGACAAATAAAACTGGGACGAGCCCGGATCGCCTTGACGTCCTGCACGACCACGCAGCTGGTTATCGATCCGGCGGCTCTCATGGCGCTCCGTACCAATAATATGGAGGCCGCCAAAATCAGCTACGCCCTCGCCAAGCATAATGTCGGTACCGCGTCCTGCCATGTTTGTTGCAATCGTAACAGATCCGGCTTGACCGGCACGCGAAATAATTTCAGCCTCTTCCGCATGGAACTTCGCATTGAGTACTTTATGTCCAACGCCGCGGCGCTTAAGCATATCTGCCAGCTTCTCGGAATTTTCAATGGAAATCGTACCAACCAGCACGGGCTGTTTGTTCGCGTGACGAGCAACGATCTCCTCAACAACGGCATTAAACTTGCCTGTTTCCGATTTATAGACGACATCTTGAAGATCTTTACGAATCATGGAACGGTTCGTTGGAACTTGAATAACGTCCAGGCCGTAAATCCGCTTGAACTCTTCTTCCTCCGTCTTCGCCGTACCCGTCATGCCCGCAAGTTTGCGATACATCCGGAAATAGTTCTGGAACGTAATCGTCGCCAAGGTCATGCTCTCATTTTGAACTTTGAGCTGTTCCTTCGCTTCAATCGCTTGATGCAAGCCATCGCTGTATCGACGCCCCGACATTAAACGTCCCGTAAACTCGTCGACGATAATAACCTCGTCATCTTGAACGACATAATCGACATCGCGCTTCATGATAACATTAGCTTTAAGCGCCTGTTGGATATGATGATTGAGCGTCACATTTTCATGATCAAAAAGATTTTCAATATGGAACGCCTTCTCAGCCTTCTCCACGCCTTCTTCCGTCAGCATAACGTTGCGCAGCTTCACATCAATCGTGTAATCCTCTTCCGCCTTCAAACGGCTCAGGAAGCGGTCCGCAGAATAATAAAGATCAGTCGACTTGGCAGCTTGTCCCGAAATAATAAGCGGTGTACGCGCCTCATCGACAAGGATGGAGTCCACTTCATCAATAATTGAGAAATAAAGCGGGCGCTGAACCATTTGTTCTTTGTAGAGAACCATGTTATCGCGCAAGTAATCGAAGCCAAATTCATTGTTCGTACCGTACGTAATATCGCAAGCATAAGCGCTTTGCTTCTCCTCATGCGATAAGCCGTTCAAGTTGCAGCCGACCGTCATGCCGAGGAAATTGTAAAGCTGAGCCATCAGCTGGCTGTCACGGGAGGCCAAATAATCATTGACCGTTACGACGTGTACGCCTTTCTCCAATAGCGCGTTCAAATATACAGGCAGTGTCGCCACGAGCGTTTTACCTTCACCGGTTCTCATCTCAGCGATTTTGCCTTCATGAAGAACGATACCGCCCATCAGCTGCACATCAAAATGACGCATGCCGAGCGTACGCTTCGAAGCTTCACGCGTAACTGCAAAAGCTTCTGGCAATATTTGATCAATCGTCTCCCCTTTAGCAAGGCGAGCTCTGAATTGTGCCGTTTTAGCTGTGAGTTCCTCATCGGACAAAGCCGATACGGTTGACTCCAGTGCATTAATTTCTTCTACTTTACGCGTGAGGCGTTTAACCTCGCGCTCGTTCGCATCACCAAATATTTTTTTCACTAATCCGAGCATGGGGCTTCCCCTTTCACCTTACGCTTGTTTGCCTTAAATTGTAACAGTTTGCAGGATGCACCGCAACGCATCACCATTATTTTCAGGTAAGAATATAATAAACCTTTCGAAAAGAAAAAAGGCGAACCGTCTATGTTTTCAACTGAGTTCATTATACATCGCGCAGAGGGCGAAATCAAAACGTCTACCTATTAAAAAACAGCATTGTCTCCTATGGATAAATGCACCATTCCAAAAAAATGAAAAAGCCTTCCCTCCCGCAGGAGGAAAGGCTTAAAATTGCAATAAATGTATAAGTACGACTGGCCTTGTATTAGCCTTGTTCAATTAATCCATATGTTCCATCATCGCGTTTGTACACGACGTTCACCTCTTCATTAATGCTATTGGCGAATACGAAAAAGTTATGGCCGACCATATTCATTTGCAAAATGGCCTCCTCCACATCCATCGGCTTAAGCAGGAATTTCTTCGTTCTTACGACTTCGAAATCCTCTTCCTCATGCTCGAGAACGCCTACGGCGGAGCCTTCTTCCCTGAATAGCGATTTCACACCGCTGTCATGGCGGAATCTACGGTTAACTTTCGTTTTGTGCTTGCGAATTTGTCTTTCCAGCTTATCCACAACTGTATCAATAGAGGCGTACATGTCGGCACTTTTTTCCTCTGCTCTCAAAAAGTTGCGGGCAATCGGAATCGTGACCTCGACAGCGTGTATGCCTTTCGTCACCGATAAGGTTACGGTTGTTTCGGAGGTAGGGGCTTCAAAATACTTCTCTAAGCGGCCGAGCTTCTTCTCGACATATTCCTTGAGTGCATCTGTCACTTGTAAATGTTGACCTCGAATGATGTATTCCATGGGGCATGCCTCCTTTACATGTTCTTATTATAACATAGTAGGGGAGGTATAGTAAAACTATTTTCTATTAATTTAGAATTTTCTAATAATTTATGTCGAAGGTTTGAACGAGCAGAGATTAACAAGTACCTAGTGCTATTCGGCAAAATAAAAGCCCCGGTTGCCCGGAGCTTAAAGTTACATATAAATGAATCCTATAGACTGGCTATTGCAGCCTGATGATTACAGTTTAGTGACGTTAGCAGCTTGTGGACCGCGTGCGCCTTCTACGATGTCAAATTCAACCGCTTGGCCTTCGTCAAGAGTTTTGAAGCCTTCTGTTTGAATAGCCGAGAAGTGAACGAATACGTCGCCGCCTTGATCAGTTTCGATAAACCCATAACCCTTCTCCGCGTTAAACCATTTAACTTTACCTTGCATGCATAAACAGTCCCTTCATCTTCAAATACTGTGAAACACCTCACTCATGTGGCCCACAATTTGACTATAACACCGCGTTATTAGAATTGTCAAACAATTTATTGTAAGCGAATACATTTCTGTTAAATGCTAATAAAGAAGCGACCTCTACGTGATAAAGATCGCTTCTTTAAACAACTAAATATACTTATTAATAACCACATAAATTCTCAACTTAAACTGGCTATGTATTCACATGCTTCTCGAACAGCACCCTGTCCACCTTTACTTCGTGTAACAATATCGGCTTTTTCTCGAACAGTTATCATAGCATCATTTACTGCGAAAGACAGGCCTACATTCCCCATAACCTCATAATCATTAAGATCATCACCAATATAGGCAACCTCATCAAGCGTTAAACCATGTTTGGCTGCCAGGCTTTTAATGAGCTCTAATTTATTAACGACTCCACAATGAACCTCATCGAGCTTCATTTTTTCAGCTCTACGTCTAACTAATGCTACATCTTCACCTGTAATAATGCCTGTAATGATTTTTTTCTCTCGGAGCAGTGATAGACCAACTGCATCTTTGGTATTAAATTTTTTAACTTCATCACCCAACTCTGAGTAATACATGCCTCCATCTGTAAGCACGCCATCACAGTCCGTTAAAAACATTTTTATGTTTTTAGCGCTTTTCTTGGGAGCCTCAGACTGTCCACGCTTCAAAAGCTGCTCCACGATTAAAAAATCTTCCGGCTCATCGATTTCAAAATAGGACATTTCGTTCATTTCAAAATGGCCTATTCTGCCTGAGATACGATTAGAATGTTCAAGTAGACTCGCTCTGCCGGTGATATAGAAAGCGCCGTTTTCAACTAAATAACCATTAAACTCTTGTCTTCTGGGTCTATATTTATAATTATAATTTTCAGGTGCTACCGTCCCATCAGCATTTTCAGCCCAAATAAATCTTTTTTGTCGAACAACCGACAATAGACTATCAAACGATCCCTCTCTATAGTAAGAAATCGCCTTCCCTAAATCATCTTTGTTTAGCATAGGTGAGGTGGCTTGGATAAACACAACCTCTTCGAATGAGTGGCCCCTTGCAAACTCTAATAATGCTAACTCCGATGACGCATGATCGGTTGCGGTTTCCTCACTACGTTCAATAATTGTCAATTTTTCGCTATCATATAATTTAAGACAATTCCGTATTTCAATAGAGTCTGTCGAAACAAATACTTGATCAATTAAAGGACACGCAACTGCAGCATCAATCGTCCAAAAAATAAGCGGTTTTCCTGCAACAGGCTTTATATTCTTGAGAGGAATGGACTTGCTTCCACCTCTTGCAGGAATAAAGGCTACCGTTCTCATTTGTTTCTCCATTTGAGCTTGTCTCTTTGCACTAATTCAATGTCCAGCATGTCTGTTTCTTTGTAAGTCAGTGATTTTTCGACTGCTTTCAAATCCCGTGCAAGTCTGCGCATACCATCCGGCTCTAAAGAAGCTGCATGGTCTGTGCCTTTCCAAGTACGATTTAGTGTATAGTGACGTTCGATTGTAGTTGCTCCAAGTGTATATGCAGCAATATCGACAGCAATCCCATTATGATGACCAGAAAATCCAATTTCTTTAACCAAATGTCCATAGGCTTTTTGAAGTCTTGATATTTCATATAAACAAACATCCTCGAACGGCACAGGGTATCCAGACGTACAGCTATACAGCACTACATCTTGCGCACGTTTGTTTTTCACAAAGAAATCAATAATGCCTGCTTCTTCATCCTTGGTTGTCATACCAAGCGACAAATGAATTTCTCCTCCGTATTCCTCACACAAATATCCGAGCATATCAAAATGAAGATTAATCGCCGATGGAATTTTAATAAAGCTCGGGTTAATAGAGGCAATTTCCTTAGCTGAAGTGAAATCCCAAACCGAGGTACTGTATTGAAGCCCCGCTTCTTCACACCACTGTTTAAGCTGTTTATGTTGTTCTACGTCAAATTCTAAAAATTCACGATGTTCGCCATATGTATTTCCGTAGGAGTTATAAGGATTTGGATGCGGTGTATCGTACTGCTCTGGAGTCAGTAATTCTCTATTATTACGTTTTTGAAATTTTACAGCATCGACCTTACAGAACACAGCCGCTGTTACAATTAACTCCTTAGCAATTTCCATGTCACCTTTATGATTACAGCCTACCTCAGCAATTACTCTTGGTGTTTTCATATGAAACCTCCTGAAATTTTAGTTGTATTTTTCCTGAAGTAATCCAGAACTTATATTGTAATACAAGCAAATAATGTGTCGCACATTCCTATGCTTGCCAATTGTTTCTCATAAGCAGAATGAAGTTGCGGATCATTAAGTCCACCCCATTGTTGATGGCCGCCAGGTTTTCCCTCTGATAACCAATGCAAATGATTAGCTAAAGGATATCTCTGTACCTGTTTGATATATTGCACCTTAAAACCCGCCTCTTGAACGACTTTCCCTAAAGTTTCAGGGGTGAACAAAAAGAGATGACAACTCCAATAAGTGAATTTCGCAAACGCTTCACTTTTATAGAACTTCAACAAAGCGTCATTTGCGCTTGGCACTTCAATAATAATTTTCCCTTTATGATTGAGTGCTTCTCCTAATTTTTTCAGCATAATAACAGGATCTTTCAAATGCTCCAATACGTGAAAAAGGGTAATGAGATCATATCGGTCCTCAATAAAATCAATAGATTCGAACACCTTTAATCCCTGATCTTCTTGCAATGAATTACGAATCGCTTTATCTAATTCTACGCCTGCAATGCGATCAGCATAGGATTCGGCAAGTGATAAAAAACCTCCCCCTCCGCAACCAAAATCCAATATTGATTTTGCTGCTATTTCATCCTTCAGAGCATTCAGTCTTCTCGAATCATCAATTAATGAGCGTTTTCTGTATTCATTTAAATTCACTTTCCCTCCTAGCATCATAGATTCTTCGTAAAAGCTCTCATTAATATGATCGAAGGAGGAGAGGTATACCAAACCACACACAGGGCATTCCATGACATCAATGAGCGGGTTATCACGTACTCCCTTATGTCTCAATTCACCGCTCTGGGAGCCGCATAAGTAGCACTGGGTTGTTTTAATCATTTCAGCCAGAGTTTATTCCTCCTATTTACTTCGCTTTGGTATCCAGCACTTTATTAGAATTAGCTATAATCTATATATCGGCAAGCATCGATGAATAAATAAGAAAGACTGTCAGGAAATTACCTCCTAACAGTCTTTTTCATTCTACTATTTTTAGCAGTCCTGTACTTCGACAGTTAATAGCGAATAGCCGCTACTAAATCCTCTAATTCATTCATTTGATTTATCATTACTTCAACGAGAGGGAGCATGTATTTTTGATAGAAAATGATTTGCTGCTCTATTCCTTTAGCTGCTGTGAGTTTCTCCAGATTTCGCTCAAACTTTTCAATTTCTATTCGGCAAGATTGAATATATACACCATTAAAAATATCACCTTTAACAATTACTTCCCAATCTCCATCAATAGCCTCAATAGCATTCATACATCGCTTTAAATTCTGATTATATAATTGATCAAGTGAATTTATAGTTTCGATAATTCGATTCAAGTGAAGTGCACAAATAGACAAGCTATCAGGCAATTGTTTTAGTCTTTTTAAAATGACATCATGATGGCTAAACTTAACTTTTTCCGTTGCTCGCAACATATCATAGAAATAATGATCAGAAATTTTGTTGCTCTGCTTTCGTGAATATACCGATTCCAATGACTCCCATTGCGTGTGCTTTATTTTTGCACCCCGATTAGACGTATTAATAAATTCCACATCGGAAATAGACCCCATTAGCTCTTCAATATCCGCCAATGTTACTGCTAATGTAGCTGTAGTAGAATTAAAAGAACCCTTTACATTTTTCACATTTAATCTAGCATCAGATAACTTGTTTTCCACTTCCGCATCTGTAACATGTTTGGCACCGGCAGCATATATTTTATTTTCGAAATATGAAAAATCCTGGCCGGCTAAAACCACTTCCTTGCATCCCATATAGGCAGCAGCCTGTATCGCTGTCCCTGTTACAGAATGCGTTGAACGAAATATAACATCTTCATTAGTCAAACTAAAAAAATGTTTGGATACCCAGTCTGTGCCTACAAACAAGTGACATAATTGCTGCTCCGGGAGGTTTTTCAAAATCCCGTGATGTACTGTTGGTGAATATAGCAACGGTATACTGGTCAGGTCTAAATGGTTGAAAGCATTAAGGTTTCCTTCTGATCCATCTACTGTAACAATCAAATGCGGCTCTATTTGATGATAAAGTAATGTTTGAATCGCTGTACCAGCAGCAATGATTATTGCATGATTTTTAAGCTTCTTCAAATAATTAATGTCTTCTTCGAGTGAAGGCCCTGCGCCAACAATGACTACAGTAGTGTTAATTAAAGCAATCTTGAGGCTAGATATATTCGGCGTTTTGAGAGTAACAGCCATATTCCAAAGACCATTTTTCACCCATTGCATGCCATATTTATTATTAATATTCACATGATTATTATAATTTAAATATTCAATTGTTGCTTGTTCATCAAATGCCAGTTTCTCTGTTTTAAACAATTTCTCATATACAGGGGAAGATAACATTCTAAATTCTTCTCCAACAGAACAAGCATATCGCAGCAACATTTCTTTTATTTGATTTTTATTAGACCCGATTACAAAATCCACAATATTCACTGAGGAAAAGAAGTTCTCCAAATCAAGAACATATAATGCGGCCGAAAAAACTTGTGTGTCAGGTTCATAAATAGCAAAGCGGCTTTCTGTATATTTTTTTGCATACTCCTGAATATAATAACCAAGACCAAATCCAAAAAATAACACTTCGGACAGCTTAGCTTGCTCTTGTTTCCTATTAATAAGATTAGCCCATTCTCTTGCCTCAAGTTCCGGATCATATTCACTATACAAACTGATCTTGCCATGAACTGAATTCGAAATAAGTAAATTCGCATTGCCGTTTCTCGCATAAGAAAGTTGATACGTTTGAACATCCCGAATTTCCGAGCTCAGTTGGTCATAGATATGTTGATAATCTCTTTTCAAAAACTGCATATTTTTATTAAACAGTTGTTCTTGATAAACTTTAGGAGCCCCTAGTTCCGCCAGAAGCTGTTCCAAAATAGGAATAAGCTCATACTGTATACAATCAGCTGCTCTCGTATAATCTTCAAGATCCATTAATTGATTGAGCATTTTAAATTTCAAACTCAAATCATTTAATGCGCGTTGTATGGCTTGATGCGAAACTATGTTTAAATGATTCTCACTAATATCTTGATCAATAGAATAAAGGGCTTTATACAGATCGTCCATTCCTTCGACCACTTCTCCAAATGGTCCCCATACTTGTTCTAGATCAGAAGAGTGTAACCATAAAATTACGGTTTTACTAGCTTCAATAAGCTTAGGAAGGAAAGGTTTAATATCTTCTATGTACTCTTCAATAGAGATTAGCTGACTCATTAGCTTCCCCTTTCCAAATTCTCAATTGCTTTTAATTTTTCTATTGTTTTATCTGTTACTTCTTTAAGCAAAGGAATTTTACTGATCATGTTAGCAACGAGTGGCTGCATGATTTCTTTCGCTAATGCCGCTTTTTTTATGATATTCTTCTCATTTGCCAGCTCCGGTACATCGCGTTCAAAATTATTAATTTGATTCCGAAAGAGCATATAACAAAAAGCTTTAAACGGCGCACTTCCAACAGCTGCTCCCCATTCGATATTTACCGCATCAATAGCTTTCATGCTTTTAAGCGGGCTCTTCCTGCTCATATCAGCTGCTTTCTCAATATTTTTCTTAATTCTTTTCAATTGTTCTTCAAATAATTCGATTTGCTTTGGAAGCTGTAATACACTTCTACTAATATTCTTAATTCGTACAACATCGTATCTTTGCATTTCCCTAATTTCTTTTTGTAAAAACTCGGGCTGTACAAGCCTTTTATCTAAGCGTTCTAAAACCTTTTCCATTAATTCAAAACGGGTATTACGAATTTTAGCGCCTTTTTTTGAAGTATTTATAAAATGAATATCCGGATATGATTCTAATAATTCTCCGATATCCTCTAGAGTCAATTTCATAATTTTATTCGTTCGATTTAAAGTACCTTGGACATTTTCAACCGTCAATTCTGCTCGATTAATCGTTTGTGACATATGCTGCTCTGACAAGTGCCGCGATCCAGGAGCATACATATTTTCTGTAGGATACGATAGATCCTGCCCAGTAAATATAATTTCTTTGCACCCCATAAAGGCCGCTGCTTGTATAGCTGTACCTGTAACCGAATGATTGGATTTAAATACAGGATCTTCCTTAGATAAATCAAAGAAGAATTGGGTAATGAAATCATTTCCAAAGTGAACATGAAACAAATGATCTTTTTTCTTGTCAAGGATACTATGCTTCAACATGGGCGTAAACAATAATGGTATTCCAGCAATGTCTAAATTTTTGAAAATATCGTTATTTGATTCAGAACCATCCATGCTCACAATCAAGTGAGGTCTAATTCCAAAATGCAGCAGAGATTGTATAGTAGAACCAGCTGCAATAATAAAGGCATGATTTTTGAGTTTACGTAAATTTTCAATATCGTCCGCTAGGGAAGGTCCTGCTCCTACAATTACCGCTGTCACATCTGCAAATTTATCTTTCAGCCCTAGGATAGATGGAGAATATAGGGTCTGCGGTAAATTATACATACTATTTTCAAGCCACTCTTGCCCATATTTTTCATACATCGAGAGGGAGCTGCTATAGTTTAAAATAGCTAGTTTGGCATCATTGGTAAACTCAAAAACGACTTTCTCCATCATTTTTTTATAAATGGGGAGGACAATAATCTCTACTTCGCCCTTTATAAACTTCATAAATCGGTATAACATACTTGCGCGGGTAGCGGATCCACCTCCAACGGCAAACTCTTTAATACTAGGCAGATCGAGAACCTTCCTCAGATCAATACAATACATAGCAGCAAGTAAAACTTGCTCATCTGGTTCATATATATAGATATTATGGTCTGGAAATGTATTCGCATATTCCGCTAGATGATATCCACATCCAAAACCGTACATAATGATCTCAGATTTTTGATCCACCTTCTGGGATGTATGCTGCATCCAAAAATTCACTTCATTATTTGGATCGTATTCGCTATATAGATAAAAAGGCCGCCCATCTTCTGTAATCAAAAACAAATTAGACTGACCGTTTCTAGCATTCAATGTTTGATATCGCTCTGTATTTCTGGTCAATTCAATTATTACTTTATGAACAAGAGGATATTTTCGAGCCAGATAATCAAGGTTTTGCGAAAAAAACTTATCCTGACGGGCTCTATTGCCCCCTTCACCTAACTCTAATAGAAGCTGCTTGAATAAAGGGATCAACTCAAACTGAATACAGTCACTTGCCCCCAGATAATGTTCCTCATCCATTTTAATATTTAATAGTTGAAATTTTTCACTTAATTCTACAGAATATCTATTGAAAGTTCCATGTAACGCATGAGCTACATTCATACTCTGAAGGCTTGTATCTATTGTATTTAAAGTTCGATATAAATCATTCATACCTTCTAGGCTATCTGAAAATAACTCCCAAAACCCCTCTGTTAATGGTTCATATAACAATTGCTGAACAGATTCTAAAGCAGCAATCAGCTTAGGCAAAAACAGGCTAATGTCCTCAATAATCTCTTTAATATCCCCCTGGCTCTGCTCCATACATAAGCTCCTCACTATACTTAATAAGAAATATGGTTGTTAAAAAACATAAACCGCCAGAGCATTACTCCGACGGTTTAAATAGTCTGCCCTCTAAATGATGATCATTTCACTCTTTATAATCAACAAAATAACTTTCTGATGAATAGGCCTGTTCGTATCTTTGCTTTTGGACACGATGCATCTTAATTCTATTTAAGCCCAAAGCTGCCTCATCCTTTAACTCATGCATTCGTTTTGTTATGGTATTGTCATACTCGCCAATCAAACGAATTATCGCCTTCATCTCTTCTGAAACCTGGTTTTGCATGTGGAGCTCTTCTATAACGTCAGTCCTTAATAACAATAATTCTGTCAGTTCTTCTTGGCTGACTTCAGAGATCACTCCGGCGAGTTGCCGAGTTTGAGCATACAAAGATTGCAAAGTAGAAATCATTGCCTGACTCCAGTTGCATTGTCGGCGGCAGCAACTTTAATTGCTTCCTTCCATGTATCACGAAACTCTTGCAAATAACCTAGTACTTCCTTGGCCGCAGCAACATCTTTCTTCATATTAGCCTGAATTAACAGATGAAGCATATACTCATAAATACGTAAGAGTTCCTTCGAAATATCGAAACTGGAGTCAAGTGAAGCCATTAGTTCGTGGATAATGGCTTGAGTCTTTTTCAAATTTTTGTTTGTGCTCTCAACATCTCTCTTCTCCAAGCCGTCAATTGCCGCTTTTGTAAATCGAATGGCTCCTTCATATAGCATAATAATAAGCTGACCAGGTGTCGCTGTCTGTACAGAGGACTGCTGATAAATTTGATACGGCGAGTTTAACAAACCGTTTCACTCCTTTAGCTGGAAAAACTTGATAATGCTGATGACTGGGTGTTAAAACTACTGATAGCTTTCTCCATTGCGCTGAACTGTTTAAAATACTGCGTTTCTATGCTGTTCAATTTGGAAAGCATGCGGCTTTCCTGTTCCTTCATGGCTCGTAATTGTGTACTGATTAAAGAACTTTCAAGAAAGGCCACGCTTGTGTCCGACTGTACCATTGAAGTTCCGGCTTTAGTATTTAGAGTTTTTAAAGCTGTCATTGAAGATGTTGACATTTTGGCAAATACACCCGATGTAGAACTTCCGGGAGATTTATCTGTACTTGTAGCCGTAAACATATTAATCACTTTCTCGGGATCAACTTCCAAAGCGCTTCTTAACTTATTCTCATCTAATACAAGCTTTCCTTTCTCAGAATAAGAGCCCGTTGTAATCCCAATAGAAACTTTTTTCCCATTACCGTCTACATAACCCGCTACTAAGGATGTTGCAGCAATCCGGAAATCAGAAAGCATGGAGCTGAGCGTACTATCGTTTCGTAATGAGCCACTGCGAGCTTTCTCTTCCCATTGCTTTATTTCATCCTCTGTCATTGCTTTCTTCTCATCTGAAGTCAATGGCTTATAATTTCTGTTTACTGCTTCAGATAGTTCGGAGTTTACAGAAGCAATCAAACTATTGTATTCAGTAACAAAAGATTTAATAGTATCCATTATTTTAGTTGTATCCTGAACAGCAGCAATTGTTGTTGAAGATGTAGACTGCGCTTTAACAGTAAAATCAAAGCCGTTAACTGCAAATCTATTATTCGCTTGCTTGTAACTTATTCCATTTACTATAAATTCTGCATCTGTACCGCCTTGCCCCCCAGTTGGTGTCAGATTTTCAAATACATTGTCTTGAAAGGTTAATTGGTTCTCTCCTGTCTGAGTAGCAGACATGGAGAATTGCCCAGAAGTCGCATCATACAGTGCTGTAGCTTTAAGTGTGCTCACATTGGAATTAATACTTTTAGCTAGATCACTTAATGTGGCATCTTTTGAAACTTGGATGGTTTTATTATTAATGGTGATATCTACTGTGCTTGATCCTACTCCAGACAAAGTAAAACCCAGATCCTCTAATGTTTTGACCTTATCTGTAGCAGAAAATGTAAATACGCTATTAGCAGCAGTAGCCACTTTGCTGACAGTTACATTCAAAGCACCATTTGCTGTAGAGCTTGTTGAATTAATGGTCAATGCATTGGAATCACCAGTTACTTGTGATGTTTTAGCGCTAATCGCATTCGAGATGTTAAAACTGGAGAGCTTATTATTACGGAAATCGACGATTTTAGAGCTAATCGAACGATATTCCTCCTGCTGCCACTCAAGTTTTGTCCGTTTTTTAATCATATTGTCATAACTGGCTCTACGGGCCTTCATCATCTCTTTGACCATGCTGTCAACATCCATACCAGAAGCTAAACCTGTTATTCTATTAGCCATTTGCCTAATCCCTCCTTCTAAATTTTCTCATCAATTAAAATACCATTTACCATACCATTTAGCTCCATCAGCTTTGCCGCCATATCAAGCAGCTTTTCTTCTGGAATTTCACGAATTACCTCTCCTGTACCTTTATCTTTGATCTTATAGATAATGTGGTTCGTCTCTTCATGCACAGAGCGTTCGACAGTAGTCTCTGGTCCACTAAGAGTCTCTATAACCCGCTCTACATTTTTTGTGAGCAGTTGTTCCTCGCCATGTATCGCTGCTACTTGCGTGAAGCCGTCTATTGAACTACCAGGCCCACCTATAGCCCCTATTGCTCCAGTAATCGGTTTGATTTGACTAGCCGCTGCTGTCTTCTCTGTTGCGTATCCGGTTGTGGTATTTGCAGATGAAATATTCATCTAAATTCCCCACCTCTATTAAAATGATTTTCTATAATCTATATCGGATTAAAATCCGTCGTTTATTAGTTTTTCTATTAAAATTTAATTTGAAAAATGCTTGTTTATAGAAAAAAGAGGCCCTAGATAATCTAAGGCCTCTTCGCTCAAAGCAACAATTATTGCAGCAAGGACAATACGCCTTGTGGTTGCGAGTTTGCTTGAGCAAGCATCGATTGGGA
>NZ_JBXENU010000018.1:0-65464 GCF_059383715.1 Paenibacillus sp. J31R34 | reverse complement strand
CTCTCCATTTAGGTGTTTGACTTGCTCATTACTTTTTTGTATCGCTTTACATTAACGAAGTTAATGTGGCAGTTTCACTCGTTGTTCAGTTTTCAAAGAACAATTTCTCTTGCTTGCGTTTCGTTCTTGTCTGAAGTATGTCTCAGCGGCGACTCATATAATATATCACGGGCGCCTATACGATTGCAAGTGTTTTTTTGAATTTATTTCAGATTATTTTCCGGGCTTAAATTCAGGCCCTTTAGAGGCCTTAAATTACTTATATGTACGGACGTTTAAAGCGTAGCGGGAAAGCTCTTTGGGGGATGCCAAGCGGGCATACATGCGGAAAATCGTTTTGTAACGACGGGTAATCGACTGCTTGATTTCTCCATCTAGACGGGAGTCATTGAGATCAAGCAGCATTTCATCGAGTTCCTTGCGCAGGACGTAGTCGAGTTCTTTGCATTCTTTATCGTTGAATAGAATTCCTAGCATAGTGGTTTGCGCCCTCCTCAAGTGGTGACGGCCGTTCGCCTGTATAGTGAATAGGCTCGTCCTTGCTCTGCCTCATGCAGCTTGATGATGAAACAGTAAAGCGGCGTCTACGCTTCGCACGTAAGAACGCCGCTTTACTGTTATGCACAAATAATGGGAATTTTATTACATGTTCAGAAGCCAAGGTGTAATGATGCTTTCAATTAAGGAAGCCACTAGCAGAGAAATCGTAAGCACAACGGCGACTGGGATCGTTTTTTTCATAAAAAATAAAATTTCCAAACCGCTCTTATCGACCTGCCCATTTGGGCTAACCGTCGATTTCATCAGTTTTAAAACGAGGACGCCAAATCGCATGCCATATGCTCCAGCAATAATAATTGCCGGAATTTCAATAATGCCGTGCGGCAGCAAGCCTTTAAAAATCATTTCCATTACAGTGCCCGCTCCATGCAGCTCAGCTGTCCGGTTCAGCAAATAACCAATAATCATTCCATTAAAGACGAGGAAGAACAGCGGAACTAATCCAAGGAACGCACCGAGATACATAATGAAAATTGATTTAATGGCATTGTTGAAAAAAATGAACAATATATAGCTCATCGTCGGATTATCTGACTGATCGAGCTGCTGTGCCAGCTCTGCTATCGCCTCCAGCTGTTGGTCCATCATGTCGCTAATCGCCGTATTGCTTCCACCTACAACAATTCCGGCAAAAAATAGGATACACCCAAAGGCAATATAGCCGCTCATCGAGCGAAAGTGATCGAGAATTTCCCGAGGCTTAAACAAATGATGCCCTCCTCTGCCCATTTTAAATTGAACAAGCATGAATAACTTGGCGCTATGAGCATAGATTGTACTAGAACAAGCTTCCATTAGAGAGGAGAGCCCGCCTAAGATGAACTTTTTTTATGTAATGAACGGTCGTAAAATCAAGCACTACAGTCTAATTGTACTTGCACTCGTATTCTCGGTAGGCGTCATTTACGCGGAGCGCGACAATATTACGGTGTTTTCACCGCAACAGCCCGCTGCCATCTACAGTGTCCCGACAGAAAAGAAAGTCGTGGCCCTTACGTTTGATATTAGCTGGGGCGAAAAACGCGCGGAGCCAATATTGAAAGTGCTTAAGGACAAAGGCATTACGAAAGCTACCTTTTTTCTATCGTCGCCCTGGATTCAATCGCATTCCGATATTGTGAAGAAAATAACCGACGCCGGTTATGAGATCGGAAGCCACGGCCACAAGCATGATTATTACAGCAAGCTGAGCGACGACGAAATCCGCACGCAAATTTCTACTGCTCATTCGATTATTTCCGATACGACTGGCAAACAGCCTAATTTGATTCGAATGCCCAATGGCGATTTTGACAAAAGGGTACTCCGTATTGCGAGCGAAATGAACTATAAAGTCATTCAATGGGACACCGACTCCCTAGACTGGATGAACATCGGCACGGATAAAATCATTAGCCGGGTAGTGAGTCGCGCTCATCCTGGCGATATAATATTGATGCATGCCAGCGATTCCGTGAAGCAAACTCATGAAGCACTGCCCGTTATTATCGACGAGCTGCGCTCCAAGGGCTATGACTTCGTGACGGTGACGGAGCTAATTACACAGACGGAAACCGAGGGCAAAGCCGTACAAGACAAATCCACCCTCTCCTCCACCGGTACAAGCCAATTGAACGCAGCAGTGAAGCATTAAGCCATGCAGGCTTAAAAAATAGCTCCTACATTAAGCGACCGGCTTTGCAGATGATGCAGATTCGGTCGCTTCGCTTTTCAAAATCCGCGGCAGCATCAATATTTGGTACGCATTACATACAAACAGCGGCACAATCATAAAGATGATGGCTGCAGTATTGGTTTCCCCTTTTAAAGCCGGATAAGCTTCAATGAACGTAACAGTGAACATCAGGAACGCGGTCGGCACAAAAGCTACAGCTTTCGTCTGCTTCACCTTTACATAAGAAACAGCAAGGGAGAACACCATAAGCAGAAGCGGCAGAAGCCAGAAGAACCAGCCATTCGTCCGCTGCTCAAACAGCAAATAGCCTAGAGCAAATGCTGCAAACACGGTGGAATAGCCTTGCAGCGTATTCCAGAGATAGCTTTTGCGAAACACGCTAAGCGCGATATAATTTAAAGTCAAATAAGCGAAAAAGCCCATCTGGCTAAATGCCCCAAACATAAGGCCAACAAGCGCCATCATGGCAAAATTGAATCCAGAGGCATCCAGTCCCATAAAACCAAACTCTGGATCCGTCCACTGCATCGTTATTCCGCATATCGCTGTAGCCAAACCACCGACTGCCATACAGCTCCAAAAAAGAAAAAACCATTTTCTGATATTCACGTTTGACATCCCCCTAAATTTTTCAAGCACACCCTGTCCAACATCCTTTATTTTACCACGTTCACATTAAAAAGCTAACCTTTCCCCATGATAATGGGCGGAACTTTGGCACATACTACTCCCATCAATACAGGAATGCTGCCACGAAGGGAGAACACGAATCATGCGCATTCGTATGACGGTAATTATGCTTCTCATTGCAACGTCTTTTGTCTTGACCAGTTGTGGATCAGAATCATCGGGAAGCAGCCAGCAAGTCACGTACAAAGACATGAAATCGATGGTCATTGATATACTTAAAACGGAGGATGCTCAAAAAGCGCTTCAGGAATCGGCACAGCAAATGTCGGGCTATAACGGAAATACGTCCAAGCTTTTGTCTGTGCAGGATCAAGAGCAAGTCCGTTTGGCGGTAAAGGATGTGCTGGTCGCACCGGAATATGACAAGGTAATCAAAACGCTGATGACCGACGTTCGTTTCGCCGGGGAATTTGCCAAAGCCGTCAATAAGCAGAACAAGGAAATTCACCAGCAGCTGCTTAAAGATCCGTCGTATCAGGAGCAGTTAATTAAGGTGATGAAAAATCCGGAGATGGATCGGATGATTTTGGAGGTGCTGCAAAGCACGCAGTACAAAAAACAAGTCATGTCGATTATGCAGGAGTCGATGCAAAATCCGCTTTTCCGGCTTGAAATTCTTGATCTAATGAAGAAAGCCGTTCAGGAAGAACTGAAACCAAAGCCTAACGAGAAGGTCGACAAGCAAGGCTCTGGAGAGGAGCAACAAGACTCCGGTGACGATAGCGGCGGCGACCAGCAGGATTCTGGCTCGGGAGACGGACAGCAGGATAGTACGATGTAGCTTGTGAATAAGGTGAAACGGCTGACGCCGTCCTAGTAAAAAAGAAAGCCCCTCTATGAATGCAGTTAGGCCAGTTGCCTGACTGATGCTTCATTCATATGCACGGGGCTTTCTTTCATTTCGTTATTCAGTTGAAGGAACGGGAGCTATTCGCATTTTTGCAGCACTTTGTCCGCAAGCTCCAAATAAAGCTGACCGGTCTCGCTCTCTGCCTTGTATACGGATGGCGAGAAGTCTGGCTCTGATGGATGATTATCCGGCGCACCAAGCGGTATTTGGGACAGCAGCTCGGCATGCAGCGACTCCGCTAGCCTTCCGCCACCGCCGCGGCCAAAAATGTATTCCGGCTCGCCGCATTTGCTGCATTTGTAATACGCCATGTTTTCAACGATACCGATGATTTCATGTTCGGTCTTAATAGCCATTGCTCCTGCGCGAGCAGCAACGAATGCAGCTGTTGCGTGCGGCGTCGTGACGATGATTTCTTTGCTTTGCGGGATGATCTGATGGACGTCCAGCGCCACATCGCCTGTTCCCGGCGGCAGGTCAAGCAGCAAATAATCAAGCTGACCCCATTCGATTTCGTCAAAAAAGTTGCGCAGCATTTTGCCCAGCATCGGGCCGCGCCATACGATTGGGCTGTTATCCTCGACAAAAAAGCCCATCGACATCACTTTCACCCCGAATTTTTCAATCGGGATGACCCGCTCGTTCACGACCTGCGGGCGTTCTTCAATGCCCATCATATCGGGCACGCTGAAGCCGTAAATGTCGGCGTCGATAATGCCGACGCGCTTGCCCCTGCGAGCGAGAGCGACCGCGAGGTTCACGGTCACTGTGGATTTGCCGACGCCGCCCTTGCCGCTGGCGACGGCAATGAACTGCACCCCGCTGCGGGCATCCAGCAGCGGGCTCGCCAGCCCGGCCCCGTGGCCTTGCACGGGGCCGGCGGCGCCTGCGCCTGCGGCAGCGGAGGCTTCGCCGCCGCCGCTTGGCGCCCCGCGCTGCGCGGATGCATCCGCCGCAGCTGCGGGCTCTAGCGCACGAAATCGGCAATGCACGGTTTCGGCGCCCAGCCGCGCTAACGCTTCGCGCAGCGCGGCTTCCAGCGAGGGCTTCGCCTCCTCGCTGGCAATCAGGACCGTCAGTGAAACTTGACGGTCCTTCACCATCACATCGCGGACGGATACCTCGCCCGCCGTATATATCGCCGTTACTGCTTCAACGGCTTCCAAAGCTTGCTCACGTGTTAACATAGGATACGTCCCCACCTTTATGTATGCGATTACTACTTATTAATAATGATTATAGCATAGTTAAGCAACAACATTCATGGCTGTAACGTGTCGAAACGGTTTCATCCTTGTGGCGTGTCCTCTGTCGGCAGCATCATTTTTCTCCAGCAGCGTATCTCAGCAGTCCTTGATAAATGGAAGCCGCGACCTTCCGCTGGTATTCTGAATCGGCTAGTCTGGCTGCTTCTCCTGGATTAGACAGAAAACCGACTTCAATTAAGGCGGTGGGCACATCCGTAATGGCTTTGAGCAAATAGACGGAATTTTCCGTTGCTGCGACGCGGCTCGTATTTTCCAAATTGCGTTTAATCTCGTTTTGAATAGCGGCAGCAAGCAGCTTGCTGCCGCGATGATTAGCCGGATTGTAAAAGGTTTGCGCCCCTGACCATTTGGCTGATGGAATACTGTTCATGTGTATGCTGACGACCAAATGCGGCTGGCTCCCCTTAATGACATTCACACGCTTATGCAGATCCTCCGTTTTCCGCCTGCTGTAGGTTTTCGTATCTGGAGCTGCGAGATCATAATCCCCTTCGCGCGTCATCACGACAATCGCTCCCGCCTGCTGCAAATAATCGCGCAAATATAGCGCAATCGCCATATTCAAATCTTTTTCAACGACTCCCTGCTTGCTTACCGCCCCGCCGTCCACTCCCCCATGCCCAGCATCAAGCGCGATCGTTTTACCAGACAACGGCGTTGCCCACGTCTTCCATGTCCGTGCAGTCCGTTCATCTCCATAAGTAAGCAGCGTCCATACGAGTGCAATTGCCAGCACAGCAGCAGTCAAGCGCAGCGCTCCCTTTAGCGTTATCCAAACGACCCAGCGTCGTCCCCATCGGCGCAAAAAAACCACCCCGTCCTCCATCAAATAATAATCAGCACCAGCTTGGCCGGCGCTCATTATCATCTATATGGGACGAGATGGTTAATTATGAGTGTGCTTCTGCACGTTCACAGTATCACACGAAAAGACTTATTAGGTGACAGGCTGCTCCGCCATCTTACTCATCTGGCTTCTCATGCTGTCTAGCCTTCTTCAGTAACGATTATTTATGCAAGCCGCACTCTGTTTTTTCTTGTCCTGCCCAGCGTCCAGCGCGTGGGTCCTCACCTGGCATAACTTGACGCGTACAATATTCGCAGCCAATGCTCGGATAGTTTTGATCATGAAGCGGATTGTAAATGACATCATTTTCGCGGATATAATTCCATACATCCTCCGATGTCCAATGGGCGATCGGGTTAAACTTGACCAACCCGAATTTTGCATCGTATTCGATTTTTTTAGCGTTGGCACGTGTTGGTGCCTGATCACGACGAATACCTGTAATCCATGCTTCGTATTGGGACAGAATCCGGGTAAGCGGCTCTACCTTACGAATGCTGCAGCATTGATTGGCATCTGACTTCCACAGCTCTTCGCCATATTGCGCAGCTTGCTGCTCCGCCGTAATTTTCGGCTTCACCTCTACGAATGGAATTCCTGGGTAGCGCTCGATCATACGATCGCGAGTCTCATACGTTTCTTTGAAATGAAAATCAGTATCGAGGTAGAAAATATCGGTTGTCGGGCTAACCTTCTGCAGCATGTCTACAAGCACGACATCCTCTGCACCGAAGCTGCAAGCAAAAGTCAGATTAGGAAATGTCGCCACAGCAAATGCAATAATCTCTTCTGGCGTTGCATTTTCAAGCTCTACAGCTTGCTTGGCAATAAGCGCTTCCTTCTCAAAAAGGTTCATCGTTTTATCCCTCCGCATCAATTCCAAGTATATTGATCTGTATTTAAGTTTAATTATACGTCGTCCAATAACAATCTTCAATATCTAGTTTACTCCAAAATGAATTAAAGTTTGATTCTCATCCAAAAAACAGGCTCCAAGCACGCTTCTTCCCCTTGTCCCGTCTGTCCCTAACCGTCCCACCTATTTCAGCTTCTTGGCATCACCCTTCACAAGCTTCAAAAAACAACAAAAAACCCCCGGCCAGAAGGCCAGGGGCTGTAATACAAAGATTAACGTTTCGAGAATTGTGGCGCGCGACGAGCCGCTTTAAGACCGTATTTTTTACGCTCTTTCATACGTGGGTCACGAGTCAAGAATCCAGCGCGTTTCAGAGCTGGACGGTATTCAGCGTCTACTTTCAGTAGAGCGCGGGAGATACCATGACGGATAGCGCCTGCTTGGCCGGACATACCGCCGCCGTTAGCAATAACCAATACATCATATTGCGTAAGCGTTTCTGTCAGGTTAAGCGGTTGTTTAACGATTAGTTTCAATGTTTCCAAACCGAAGTATTCGTTGATATCACGTTTGTTAATGATGATTCGTCCTTCACCTGGCACGAGACGTACACGTGCAACAGAGTGTTTACGACGACCCGTTCCATAGTATTGCACTTGAGCCATGAAACTGTCCTCCCCTTTAATTACCCGCGAAGTTCGTAAACTTCAGGATTTTGTGCTTGGTGCGGATGTACCGAA
This sequence comes from Paenibacillus sp. J31R34, assembly GCF_059383715.1. NCBI lineage: Bacteria > Bacillati > Bacillota > Bacilli > Caryophanales > Paenibacillaceae > Paenibacillus > Paenibacillus sp. J31R34. The sequence goes on along the minus strand of NZ_JBXENU010000018.1, from coordinate 57,977 downwards.
CCAGCGTATGCTTTAAGTCTAAGCTTCATTTTGTTACCTTGACGTGTTTTTGGCAACATGCCGTGAACAGCCAATTCGATAACGCGATCAGGCTTTTTGTCGATCATCACGTTAGCCGGTGTAACTTTCAAACCACCGGAGTACATCGAGTGACGGTAGTACATTTTGTCTGTCAGTTTTTTACCTGTCAGAACGATTTTCTCAGCGTTGATTACGATAACGAAATCGCCTGTATCAACGTGAGGTGTAAATTGCGGCTTGTGTTTGCCACGGATCAAGCTAGCTGCTTCGCTTGCCAGACGACCGAGGGTTTTACCTTCCGCATCAATGATGTACCATTTACGTTCAACTTCATTTGGCTTAGCCATATAGGTGGTACGCATGGAGATCCTCCTTCATTCGCTTACGTTTAAAATTTAATTTTATCAAAGAACGTTTCCGTTCGATTTATAACAGTTATTGCTGCCAAGTTTGTGACAATCTCAGTCGGGGCTGTGGGATAGCCACTAAGAAAGCACAAGTTATATATTACTATATATAGTGGCCTAAAGCAAGCAGTTTGTACGATTAACTTCTTAGTTCATCCGGATATTCAACTTCGACCAGCGTAAGGCCATGAGGCATTGCAGTTGGGCCTGCCAAAGACCTGCTTTTGCCTTCTAATATGCGCTTCATATCTTCCGGCTTCAGCTTGCCTTGCCCCACCCATAGCAGTGTCCCCATAATAACCCGCACCATATTGTACAAAAAACCGTTGCCGGTCACGTACATATGAAGCTTGCTGCCCTGCTGCTCAAAATACGCCTCATAAATCGTTCTTATATGATGCGGCTTTGTCGAATGAATAGATGTGAAAGAAGTAAAATCATGCTCGCCAATCACATAGGGAAGTGCTTTCGCCATAGCCTCTGCATCTAAGCGCATCGGATAATGAAAGCAATACTCACGGGTGAATACATCTGGGAACTTGCCACGATCTATCGAATAACGATACGTTTTTCGTTTGGCCGAGCGCCGGGAATGAAAATGCTCCGGCACCTCGAACGCCTCCAAAATAACAATATCCTTCGGCAGCCTCGTATTCAGCGCAATAGCCCATCGTTCCGCAGGTATGACGGATTTCGTATGAAAATTGAATACCTGGCCCATAGCATGAACGCCTGCATCTGTCCGGCCCGAGCCAATGATATTAATCTCCTCACCCGTCAGTGCCTTTAACGATTTCTCAATCTCCTGCTGCACCGTTCTGAGATGCGGCTCCAGCTGAGATTGGAAGCCATTAAACTGCGCCCCATCGTAGCTAACTTTTACTGCAATATTTCGCATGTGGAATTCCTCCCAGACCCTCGAGAGGGCTTCTAGCCAAACCTTTAAAGGTTTCTATCCCAAACCCTCAACCGAGAGTCTACCCAAACCTTCAAAGGCTTTCCAACCTCCAGCTCCCTCAAGCCTTTGCTGCATCCATAAGAACTGCGCGGCCGCTCCTGCCTCGCAGCAAATACCGGAGGTGTCTTCCATTGACGCTCTAAGCAAAGCTGAGCAGCAGGAAGTTTTTAGACATAGTGTGCCTGAGTAAGTAATAGGGAACACTACGTCTGCTGCCTTCCTGGCGCTCAGGCCGCGTTTATTTGCGGCTTGTGAGGTCCGGGCTGGGCGAAGCGAGGCTGGGTGGTAGAGTGATGTGCTTTGGAGAGGGAATGGGAGTGGAGTGAAAGGTTTGGAGCTGGAGAAGCGAAGCGTTCGTCTTTGTTGTCTGATTTAAACCGCTAAGCGCTAGTTATTAATAATCAGACAACAACAACGATCGTAAGCCCAAACCTTTCACGGAACGCCCGCCCCGCCCAAAGCTTCACACTATCATCAGCCGACGCGAAGCCACTCTATCCCTGCTCTCACAAAAGCCAGCAAATAAAAAAAGGTGGCCTCGAGGGTCCACCCTTTCTCATGTTACGCGCGGTCTACCAGTTCCAAATATACCATTGGCGCAGCGTCGCCACGGCGAGGTCCTAGTTTCAAAATCCGCGTGTATCCGCCCGGACGCTCCGAGTAACGGGGGCCCAGCTCCGAGAACAATTTTTGGATTGCATCTTGCTCTCCATCGATTGTTTCACGACGCACGTAAGCTGCTACTTGACGACGAGCGTGCAAGTCGCCTTGCTTCGCTTTCGTGATCAGCTTTTCAGCGATCGAACGAACCTCTTTCGCTTTTGCTTCCGTTGTTTGAATACGCTCATAAAGGAAAAGGTCAGTAACGAGGTCACGGAACAATGCTTTCCGCGCGCTAGCGTTACGGCCTAGTTTTTGATATGCCATCTTGATTTTCCCTCCCTTGCCTGTAGTCTAGACTAATTGATGCTACTCTTCCATGCGCAGGCCAAGACCCAGTTCTTCCAGCTTCTCTTGAACTTCCTCAAGCGACTTGCGGCCCAGGTTGCGAACCTTCATCATGTCCTCTTCGGATTTCGTAATCAGCTCTTGAACGGTATTGATTCCTGCACGCTTCAAGCAGTTGTATGAACGTACGGAAAGATCGAGTTCTTCGATAGTCATCTCCAGAACTTTCTCTTTTTTGTCTTCTTCCTTCTCCACCATAATCTCGGCATCTTTCGCTTCGTCAGTCAAGCCAACGAATAGATCCAAATGCTCAGTCAAGATTTTAGCGCCGAGGCTTACAGCCTCTTCCGGACGAATACTTCCGTCAGTCCAAACTTCCAGCGTAAGCTTATCATAGTTAGTCACTTGACCAACACGAGTATTCTCCACACTGTAATTCACACGTGTAATTGGCGTGTAAATCGAATCAACCGGGATGACTCCAATCGGTTGATCTTCCCTTTTGTTACGGTCCGCTTGCACATATCCGCGTCCCCGATTAGCAAAAACACGCATATGGAGCCGCGCGCCGGAGGCCAAGGTGGCGATGTGAAGATCAGGGTTCAAAATCTCGACATCGCTGTCAGCACGAATATCGCCCGCCGTAACGATTCCTTCGCCTTCAGCGTCGATTTCCAAAACCTTCTCTTCATCGGAGTGGATTTTCAACGAGAGGCCCTTCAGGTTCAGAATGATTTCAGTTACGTCTTCCATCACTCCTGGAACTGTAGAGAACTCGTGAAGCACTCCGTCGATCTGAACGGAAGTAACAGCTGCACCCGGCAAAGACGACAACAAAATTCGGCGAAGCGAATTTCCAAGCGTCGTGCCGTAGCCACGCTCGAGCGGCTCAACAATGAACCGTCCGTAAGTCCCATCCTCGTTCAAATCCACGGTCTCGATTTTCGGCTTTTCGATCTCAATCACTAATAGTACCCTCCTTCAAACGTCGCTCCGTTACCATACCGTATCTTAAGTCAAATCTCGTAGTATGCCAAACCTTCACAACCATTATTCACAAGTTGCTGTCATTTGATACCACAGTGGATCTAACTATACGCGACGACGTTTTGGTGGACGGCATCCGTTATGAGGCACTGGAGTAACGTCTTTAATCAGGTTAACTTCTAGACCTGCTGCTTGAAGCGAACGAATAGCTGCTTCACGACCAGCGCCTGGACCTTTAACCATAACCTCAACGGTTTTCATGCCATGTTCCATTGCTGCTTTAGCTGCAGTTTCAGCTGCCATTTGAGCTGCGAAAGGTGTGCTTTTACGCGAACCTCTGAAACCCATGTTACCGGAGCTTGCCCAAGAGATTGCATTGCCGTGAGGGTCCGTAATTGTAACAATCGTGTTATTGAAAGTCGAGCGAATGTGAGCGACGCCAGACTCAATATTTTTCCGATCACGACGTTTTGTACGAACGACTTTTTTCGGTTTTGCCATTATCCTATTTCACCTCTTCTTATTTCTTTTTGTTAGCTACAGTCCGACGAGGACCTTTACGCGTACGCGCATTTGTTTTCGTGCGTTGACCGCGAACAGGCAAACCACGACGGTGACGAACACCACGGTAACATCCGATTTCAATCAGACGTTTGATGTTAAGCGAAATTTCACGACGCAGGTCGCCTTCCACTTTAACGGATTTGTCAATTGCTTCACGAATTTTCGCAAGCTCATCTTCTGTCAAATCACGAACACGAGTGTCCGCGTTAACGCCAGTTGTGCTCAAGATTTTTTGTGAAGTCACTTTGCCAACACCGAAAATGTATGTCAGAGCGATTTCGACGCGCTTATCACGCGGCAAGTCTACACCAGCTATACGTGCCATAGGCCGTTATCCCTCCTTCTATCCTTGTTTTTGTTTGTGTTTCGGATTTTCACAAATCACCATAACGTTGCCTTTGCGACGAATGACTTTGCATTTTTCGCAAATCGGCTTAACCGAAGGTCTAACCTTCATTGTGATTACCTCCCGAATCTTTCGCTCGCAAACCGCAATGCGGCCTACTTACGATAGGTGATGCGCCCTTTTGTTAAATCATAAGGCGATAACTGTATAACCACCTTGTCTCCCGTCAGAATACGAATAAAGTGCATTCTGAGCTTACCGGAAACATGTGCGAGAATTTGATGACCGTTCTCCAGCTCCACCTTGAATGTGGCATTCGGCAACGGTTCGATCACCGTACCTTCGACCTCAATGATGTCTTCCTTAGCCAACCGTCATTCTCCTTTCGCATGTGCAAACTTCTGTATAACATAACGTAACTTGGTATTGGTCACCCTGCCTGATTCAAGCAAGCTGTTTACAACTTCGCTGCTTATAACAGGCTGTAACTCGAGATGCAGAACGTTCTTCTTCTTCGGCGAGTCAAAGCGCCGCTTATCGCCATCTACAATCATAACGAAACGTTCGTCAATGATGGATATGACGACCGCATAGCTGTCTTCATCCTTGCCCCGAAGCACTTTGACAATTTGGCCTACCTGCGGGAATTTATCCATCTCTGGCTCATTCCGCCTGTGGCTTCGAAAGCGTCAAAATTTCAAAACCATTCTCCGTTACGGCAACCGTATGCTCAAAATGAGCACACATCGAGCCGTCTTCCGTTACGACCGTCCAATTGTCTTCAAGCGTGCGGACATATCGTTCACCGATGTTCACCATAGGTTCGATGCAAAGCACCATTCCTGGCTCAAGCTTCGGTCCGCGACCTGGCAGGCCATAGTTCGGAATTTGTGGTTCCTCATGAAGCTTAGCTCCAATTCCATGACCAACAAACTCACGTACAACCGAGAAGCCAGCCGCTTCGACAACTTGCTGAACAGCATGGGATATCGTAAATAGCTTCTCATTCGGACGGATGAGATTCACGGCCGCATAAAGCGACTGTTCCGCTACATCCAGCAGCCTCTGTACTTCAGGCGTTACTGCGCCGACCGCGTAGGTCCATGCAGAGTCGCCATGATAGCCATTGTACTGCGCCCCGATATCAATACTAATAATATCGCCTTCGTTCAACTTCCGAGGTCCTGGAAAACCATGTACCAGCTCGTCATTTACAGAAGCGCAAATGCTGGCGGGAAAACCATTGTAACCTTTAAAAGAAGGCACGGCTCCTTGACTGCGAATGTAGTCTTCAGCTAGTTGATCAAGCTCAATGGTAGTAATACCCGGCTTCACCGACCTCGCCATCAACCGATGTGCATCCGCAACAATTCTGCCAGCTTCTCTCATATAGCGCAGCTCCGATTCGGATTTGCGTATAATCATTACAACGAACCTCGCAAGATGGAAGTAATGTCGGCTGTTACCGCATTAATTTCCTTCTCGCCATCGACTTCGCGAAGAAGACCTTTATCACTGTAATAATCAAGAAGTGGAGCAGTTTTGGAAATGTACTCATCAAGACGCGTTCCAACCTTCTCCTCCGTATCATCCGAACGCTGATACAACTCGCCACCGTCTTTATCACAGACGCCTTCTTGCTTCGGCGGATTGAACAGAATGTGATACGTCGTTCCGCATGTTTTGCAAATGCGTCTTCCAGTTAGGCGTGCCATGAGAAATCCACGATCAACCTTTAAATTAACGACATGGCTAATGCCTCGGTCAAGTTCCTTGAGCATGCCATCAAGCGCTTCGGCTTGTTGCAATGTCCGAGGAAAACCGTCCAGCAAAAACCCTTTATTACAATCGTCTAATGCAAGACGTTCTTTTACGATACCGTTCGTAATCTCATCGGGTACAAGCAGTCCTTTATCGACATACTCTTTCGCTTTGAGACCGAGCGCAGTGCCTTCTTTCATAGCAAGGCGGAATGCATCGCCTGTCGAGATGTGTGGTATACCAAACTCGGAAACGATTCGTTCAGCTTGCGTTCCTTTACCGGCTCCCGGAGGGCCCATGAATAAAATGTTCATTCGTGTTCCTCACTTTAAACACAATAGGCTCATGCGGGTCCGTACCATCGAAAGCGACGTCACGGAAGCCCGAACAGAACCTATTGTTATTTATTGATAAACCCTTTGTAATGGCGTTTGATCAACTGAGTTTCGATTTGCTTCATCGTATCAAGCGCAACGCCAATAACGATCAGAAGCGAAGTTCCGCCAAGTTGCACCGTACGCGGCAATCCTGCAAGTGATCCAAAGAGCACTGGCATTATCGAGATAACCGCTAGGAAAAGCGCGCCCGTCAATGTAATACGCGACATAACGCGAGTCAGATAAGAAGAAGTTGGCTTACCCGGGCGAATACCTGGGATATAACCACCATTCTTTTTCATTTGATCCGCCATTTGTACCGGATTAATTTGAACGAAGGTATAGAAGAAAGTGAATCCGATAATCAACAGTACATACAAGACCATACCAAGCGGTTTGTCATAATACATATTATTGATAATCCAGTTAGCCCATACCGATCCATTCCAGAACTGAGCAATCGTAACCGGGAACATCAGAAGCGACACCGCGAAAATAACCGGAATAACACCTGCTCCGTTTACTTTCATTGGGATATGCGTCGATTGTCCGCCGTACATTTTTCTGCCCACTACACGCTTAGCGTATTGAACCGGAATTTTACGAATCCCTTGCTGAACAAAGATTACTCCGACGATGATGGCAATGATCACAATTAGGATCAGAACCATTTTACCAATATTCCAGAACAATGCAGCTTCTTGACCAATAAATTGATCTTGCCAAATTGTACGGATGTGGCCTGGTATACCAGCAGCGATACCTGCAAAAATCAGGATCGAAATACCGTTACCAATACCACGCTCAGTAATTTGCTCGCCTAGCCACATCAAGAACGCAGTACCTGCAGTCAAGATGATAGCAACAACCAAATAATCAACGAAGGTCGCACCAGGAATCATCTCATTGCCATATTGGCGGTTGAAGCCGATTGCTGTTGCGAAACCCTGGACCAAACCAAGAATAACCGTGCCGTAACGTGTAATTTGCGCGAGCTTACGTTTGCCGTTCTCGCCTTCCTTCGCCCACTCTGCGAATTTAGGTATAACATCCATCGACAACAGCTGCACGATAATCGAAGCTGTAATATATGGCATAATCCCAATTGCAAAGATAGAGAATTTGAAAAGCGCTCCACCAGAAAACGTGTTAAGCAAGCCGAACAAATCTGCACCTGCGCGATCAACTTGTTTAAACACTTCTTTATTGATGCCCGGCACCGGAATGAAAGAACCAATCCGGTAGATGAGCAGGATGAAAAGCGTAAATAGAATGCGCGAGCGCAAATCCGCAACTTTCCAAATGTTGGACACGGTTTTGAACAATTAGATCACCTCGGTTTTACCGCCGGCAGCCTGGATTTTCTCTACCGCAGATTGAGAGAACTTGCTTGCTTTTACAGTCAGTTGGACGTTGATTTCACCGTTACCCAAAATCTTAATGCCCGCTAGTGGATTTTTTACAATCCCTTGCTCAAGAAGAACTTCTGGAGTGACTTCGGTGCCTGCTGCAAAGCTGTTAAGCTCTTCAATGTTGATTATGGCATACTCTTTACGGAAACGGTTGTTAAATCCGCGTTTCGGTACACGACGGTACAATGGGTTTTGACCACCCTCGAAACCAGGACGAACACCGCCGCCGGAGCGAGCATTTTGACCTTTGTGACCACGTCCAGCTGTTTTACCGTTACCGGTACCAATACCGCGACCTTTACGTTTTGGCGTTTGCTTGGAACCTGGTGCTGGTGCGAGTTCATGCAATTTCATCGTTCTTGCACCTCCTTGTTTATTTCTTGGTATGAATGACTATCTTATACTTCTTCGACTTTAACCAAGTGGCTAACATGTTTAACCATGCCGCGAATAGCTACAGTATCGTTCAACTCAACGGTTTGACGGATTTTACGAAGTCCCAGCGATGCTACAGTAGCACGCTGTTTCTCGTTACGGCCGATCAAACTGCGAACGAGGGTGATTTGCAATTTTGCCATCGTATACCCCTCCTTAACCTAACAGCTCTTCGACAGTTTTACCACGAAGCTTCGCAACATCTTCAGCACGTTTCAAACGTGAAAGACCTTCGAGCGTTGCGTTAACCATGTTCATGGAGTTCGAAGAACCGAGGGATTTCGTCAAAATATCGCCAACGCCAGCAAGTTCAAGAACTGCACGAACTGGGCCACCAGCGATAACACCTGTACCTTCGGATGCCGGCTTCAGGAGAACTTCTCCAGCGCCGAAATGTCCTAGCACAAGGTGAGGAATTGTTGTACCAACGATTGGAACATGAATCAGGTTTTTCTTAGCATCTTCGATACCTTTGCGGATTGCATCAGGTACTTCGCCTGCTTTACCGATTCCTGCGCCAACATAGCCGTTGCCGTCGCCAACTACTACCAATGCACTAAAGCTGAAGCGGCGTCCGCCTTTAACAACTTTGGCAACACGGTTGATGTTGACAACTTTTTCAGTAAGTTCTAACGTATTCGGATCTATACGCAAGTCGTTTAACCTCCTTATAAGTAAAGTCGATTAGAATTCCAGACCAGCTTCGCGAGCTGCATCAGCAAGCGCCTGAATTCTTCCGTGATACAAGTAACCACCACGATCAAATACTACTTGGTTTACACCTTTCGCTTGAGCGCGTTTAGCAAGCAATTCGCCAACTTTACGAGCAGCTTCGACGCTGCCGCCGTTGCCGATAGCTTCAGTCAGCTCTTTGTCTTGTGTAGAAGCAGCAGCAAGTGTTACTCCTTGTACATCATCGATCAATTGAGCATACATATGCTTAGCGGAACGAAACACAGACAGACGTGGGCGTGCAACCGTTCCATTGATTTTTTTACGAACACGCAAGTGTCTTTTCAGACGTGCCTTGTTTTTATCGCCTTTCGTAATCATTCAAGGTTCACTCCTTTCCAATTCCTCATACCGCTATGTTAAGCAGCCATGTCAGACTGCTTATTTCTTCTTACCAGCTTTACCTTCTTTGCGAATAATGCGCTCGCCTTCGTACTTGATACCTTTACCTTTATACGGCTCAGGCTCACGTACAGAACGGATTTTGGCAGCAAATGCGCCAACGAGTTCTTTATCGATTCCGCGAACAGTAATTTTCGTGTTCGCAGGAACGTCGAATTCGATTCCGCCTTCAGGAGCGATTTCCACTGGGTGAGAGTAACCAACGTTAAGAACGATTTTCTCACCATTTTTGCTTGCACGATAACCTACGCCAACGAGTTCAAGATTTTTCGAGAATCCGTCAGTAACTCCGCTCACCATGTTAGCGATGATGCTGCGAGTAGTACCGTGCAAAGAGCGATGCAATTTATTGTCAGAAGGACGTTCAATGACGATTTCAGTTTCACTCACATTGACTTTCATATCTTTGTGAAATTCACGGGAAAGCGTTCCTTTAGGTCCTTTAACAGTAATAAGTGTGTTTTCCAAGTTGATTGTTACGCCGTTAGGCACTTGGATTGGCTTGCGACCAATACGGGACATCGTTACACCTCCAATCTTTGTGACTTGTTAATTACCAAACGTAGCAGACGACTTCGCCGCCAGCTTTGCCTTGACGTGCTTCTTTATCAGTCATAATCCCTTTGGACGTGGAAATAATAGCAATTCCCAGACCGCCCAGTACACGAGGGATCTCATTAGATTTTGTATAAACGCGAAGTCCTGGTTTAGAAATACGTTTCAGACCAGTGATTACACGCTCTTGGCTCGGGCCGTATTTCAAGAAAATACGGATAATCCCTTGCTTGTTATCCTCGATATATTCAGCATCGCGGATGAAACCCTCACGCTTCAGAATTTCAGCGATTTCCTTCTTCACTTTCGAAGCGGGCATTTCAACGGTTTCATGACGAACAAGGTTCGCATTGCGAATGCGTGTCAGCATATCTGCAATCGGATCAGACATAACCATTTGTGTTAACCTCCTTCCCGAACTAGGCTTATTACCAGCTTGCTTTCTTAACGCCAGGGATCTGGCCTTTGTATGCTAACTCACGGAAACAAATCCGGCAAACTTTAAACTTTTGCAAAACAGAGTGCGGACGGCCACAACGTTCACAGCGCGTGTACGCACGCACTTTAAATTTCGGTGTACGCTGTTGCTTCACTTTCATCGAAGTTTTTGCCACTGGGTATTACACCTCCTAAAAGTGGATTACTTCGCAAACGGCATACCCAATTGGGTGAGCAATTCGCGAGATTCTTCGTCCGTTTTTGCCGTCGTCACGATGACGATATCCATACCACGAACTTTATCAACTTTATCGTATTCAATCTCCGGGAAGATCAATTGCTCTTTCAAACCCAGTGTGTAGTTACCGCGACCGTCAAATGCTTTTGAAGATACGCCGCGGAAGTCACGAACACGTGGGAGGGAGATGTTGAACAGCTTATCCAGGAAGTAATACATACGCTCGCCGCGCAGTGTTACTTTAACCCCGATTGGCATGTTCTCACGAAGTTTGAAGCCGGCAATGGACTTCTTCGCGCGAGTTACAACCGGTTTTTGACCGGCGATTTGACGAAGCTCATCAACAGCAACATCAAGTACTTTCGAGTTAGCAACAGCTTCGCCGACACCCATATTGATGACGACTTTCTCGATTTTAGGCACTTGCATAACTGTTGTATAGTTAAACTTCTGCATCAGAGCAGGAGTGATCTCGTTAAGAAAACGATCCTTCATTCTTGCAGCCATGATTCATGGTCCTCCTTCCTACAGTAACGTTAGTCGATTACTTCGCCGGAACGTTTTGCGATCCGAACTTTTTTGCCGTTATCAAGCACTTTATATCCAATGCGAGTTACTTTACCGCTCTTCGGATCAATGTGCATCACGTTCGATACGTGGATCGGCGCTTCTTGCTCGATGATACCGCCCTGCGGGTTAGCCTGCGATGGACGAGTATGCTTTTTAACCATATTGACGCCTTCTACAAGTACGCGGTTTTCACGCGGATATGCAGCGATTACACGGCCTTTTTTGCCTTTATCCTTACCGGAAATGACGATGACCGTATCATCTTTTTTAACGTGCAATTTATTGTTATGCGATTCAAGAATTTTTTTCAATCTTGGCATGAGTTACACCTCCTGCATGCTTGATGATCAAGCTATTGCAATCCCTTGGGGACTTTTATTAGATAACTTCTGGTGCAAGCGATACGATTTTCATGAAATCTTTATCGCGCAGCTCACGAGCAACTGGTCCAAAAATACGAGTACCACGTGGGCTCTTGTCTTCCTTAACGATTACAGCTGCATTTTCGTCAAATGCGATATAGGAACCGTCTTTACGACGAACCGTACGCTTTGTACGAACGATAACTGCTTTAACAACATCACCTTTTTTGACAACGCCGCCTGGTGTTGCTTGTTTAACGGAACAAACGATTAAATCGCCGATAGCCGCTACGCGACGACCAGTTCCACCAAGTACACGGATACACATCAGTTCTTTAGCTCCTGAGTTGTCAGCGACACGCAAACGGGAAAATGGTTGAATCATGTCAACGTCCTCCTTTCGGACAAAACTAGATTACATTTTCAAACTTAAAGGACAATCGCTACTTCAACAATCTCCACGAGTCTGAAGCGTTTGTCTTTCGAAAGCGGACGAGTTTCCATAATTTTTACAACATCACCGATTTTAGCAGTGTTGTTCTCATCATGGGCTTTGAACTTTTTCGTGGATTTGATACGTTTATGGTACAGGCTGTGTTTTTTATATGTTTCAATAGCAACAACAACTGTTTTATCCATTTTGTCACTCACCACTTTACCGACTAACACTTTGCGGGCATTACGTTCGCTCATGTTCTTCCTCCTTCCTTAAACCTTGGCAATTTTTCCTTAGTTAAGGACTACTATTTAGCTGCTGATTCCGAGTTCTCTTTCACGCAAGATGGTTTTAGCACGAGCAATTTCTCTCCGTACGTCACGAATCCGTGTCGGATTGTCCAGTTGGCCAGTAGCCAATTGGAAACGAAGGTTAAATAGCTCCTCTTTAAAACCATTTACCTTTTGTTCGATCTCAGCAGAGGTTAGGTTACGAAATTCACTAGCCTTCATTTGCTTCACCACCTACTTCTTCGCGTTTCACGAACTTCGTTTTAACAGGCAGTTTGTGTGACGCAAGACGCATTGCTTCGCGAGCAACCTCTTCAGGCACTCCAGCAAGCTCAAACATAATTTTGCCTGGCTTAACGACAGCAACCCATTTCTCAACGTTACCTTTACCGCTACCCATACGAACCTCGAGAGGCTTTTGAGTGATTGGCTTAGCAGGGAAAATCTTGATCCATACTTTACCACCACGTTTGATGTAACGAGTCATAGCAATACGAGCCGATTCGATTTGACGGTTCGTAATCCATGACGGCTCAAGCGCTTGAAGACCGTATTCTCCGAAAGAAACTTCAGTACCGCCTTTAGCGCGACCTTTCATATGTCCGCGTTGTTGCTTGCGGTGTTTGACACGTTTAGGTACCAACATGATTAGTTGCCTCCTTCCTGGGGAGCTTTCTTCTTAACCGGAAGGACTTCGCCACGGTAGATCCAAACTTTTACACCGATACGACCATAAGTCGTATGCGCTTCAGCTGTACCATAATCGATATCAGCACGAAGGGTATGAAGTGGAACTGTACCTTCGCTATAGCCTTCTGAACGAGCAATTTCAGCACCACCGAGACGTCCGCTAACAGCGGTTTTGATCCCTTTAGCGCCAGCACGCATCGAACGTTGGATCGCTTGTTTCAAAGCACGACGGAAAGAAACACGACGCTCCAGCTGTTGTGCGATACTTTCTGCTACAAGAATAGCATCCATATCTGCTTGTTTAATTTCAGAAATATTGATGTGAACTTTTTTGCCTTTAGTGATTTTACCAAGCTCCGTGCGCAGGTTCTCCACTTCGGAACCGCCTTTACCGATAACCATACCCGGCTTAGCAGTTTGAATCGTCACGTTAACACGGTTAGCCGCGCGCTCGATTTCGATATGGGATACTGCCGCATCCTTAAGTTTGTTCTTTAGGTATTCACGAATTTTTACGTCTTCAATCAGAAGATCGCCGAAGTCTTTGCCTGCGTACCATTTGGATTCCCAATCACGGATAATCCCAACACGAAGACCGACCGGATTTACCTTTTGACCCACACGTTATCCCTCCTTATTTCTCAGATACCACCAAAGTGATGTGGCTGGTTCTTTTGTTGATTTTGCTTGCACGTCCCATTGCACGTGGGCGGAAACGTTTCATAGTTGGACCTTGGTTAACGAAAGCCTGGGAAATAACCAGCTTGTTAACGTCCAATTGATAGTTATGCTCAGCGTTAGCAATAGCAGAGTTCAGCAGCTTCTCCAAAATCGGGGAAGCAGATTTAGGCGTGTGACGCAGAATCGCGATTGCCTCGCCAACTTTCTTGCCGCGAATCAAATCCGCAACGAGTTGAGCTTTACGAGGAGCAATACGTACGAATCTCAAATGCGCTTTAGCTTCAGACATGTGTGAACCTCCTTTCAATCGATAAAGATCTTATAGGCAAAATTATCTTCTGCCCGTTTTCTTATCGTCATCATGACCTTTGTACGTACGAGTTGGTGCAAACTCACCGAGCTTGTGTCCAACCATATCTTCCGTTACCCATACTGGTACGTGCTTGCGGCCGTCATAAACGCCGAAAGTGTGGCCAATAAATTGCGGGAAAATTGTCGAGCGGCGGGACCAAGTTTTGATCACGACTTTTTTGTTTGATTCATTCAAATCCTCGACTTTTTTGAGCAGGTAGCCGTCAACAAACGGTCCTTTTTTCAAACTGCGACCCATGTGGAGTCCTCCCTTCGCGGAACATAACGTGACTCTATGTCACGCAGCTTCATTTAAGCAGTTATTACTTCGTACGACGACGAATAATATATTGGCTCGAAGCTTTTTTCTTCTTGCGGGTTTTGAAACCAAGTGTTGGTTTGCCCCAAGGAGACATTGGCGATTTACGACCGATAGGAGCGCGACCTTCACCACCACCGTGTGGGTGATCGTTAGGGTTCATTACTACGCCGCGGACTTCTGGACGTCTGTTCATCCAACGGGAACGGCCGGCTTTACCGATTTTCACGAGTTCGTGATCTTCGTTACCAACAGAACCGATTGTTGCACGGCAAGTTCTCAGAATGCGACGAACTTCACCGGAAGAAAGACGGATCGAAACGTAAACTTCTTCTTTACCAAGAAGCTGAGCTTCAGTACCAGCAGCACGAACCAATTGTCCGCCTTTACCTGGTTGCAATTCAATGTTGTGGATAACCGAACCAACAGGAATGTTACCAAGTGGAAGAGTGTTACCTACTTTAATATCAGCAGTAGGACCGGACATTACTTGATCTCCAACTTTAAGACCTTTTGGAGCGATAATGTAGGCTTTCTCACCATCAGCGTAGTGGATCAGAGCAATGTTGGAAGTACGGTTCGGATCGTATTCGATCGTTGCCACTTTACCAGCAATTCCATCCTTAAGACGCTTGAAGTCGATAATCCGATATTTACGTTTGTGTCCGCCGCCTTGATGACGAACCGTAATTTTACCTTGGTTGTTACGACCAGCTTTTTTGAAAAGTGGTGCTAGTAACGATTTCTCCGGTGTGTCTGTTGTGATCTCTTCGAAAGTCGAGACCGACATACCACGACGTGCAGGAGAGGTCGGTTTATACTTTTTAATTGGCACTTGAATTTCCTCCTTTTCTAAACAGACGTTTCAAAGAACTCAAGTTCTTTGCTATCATCGCTCAGTTGAACGATTGCTTTTTTCCATTCGGATCTATAACCGCTATATTTACCATAGCGTTTAGGTTTACCAGCCACACGCATTGTGTTAACGCTAGTAACCTTAACTTTGAAAATTTGCTCAATAGCGTTTTTGATTTCCGTTTTGTTAGAGCGAAGATCAACTTCGAACACGTAACGTTTGGAAACCATGTATTCGCTAGTACGTTCTGTAATAACAGGACGTTTAATAATATCGCGAGGGTTTTTCATTACGCAAACACCTCCTGTACTTTCTCAACAGCATCTTTAGTGATGATGAGCTTGTCATATACAAGTACATCCAGAACATTAATGCCGTCAGCTGCAACGAATTTCACACCTGGGATGTTACGAGCAGACAATGCTACATTGTCATCATAGCTAGGCAAAACAACAAGCGCTTTACGAGCCACTTTCAGATTGTTCAGAATCGCTACGAATTCTTTCGTCTTAGGAGCCGAGAACGACAATTGATCAAGAACGATAATTTCGTTAGCGATCACCTTCGAAGATAGAGCCGATTTGATTGCCAAACGACGAACTTTCTTAGGAAGCTTGAATCCGTAAGAGCGTGGAGTCGGTCCAAATACTGTACCGCCGCCAACCCATTGCGGGGAGCGAATGCTACCTTGACGAGCACGGCCAGTTCCTTTTTGTTTCCAAGGCTTACGACCGCCACCACGTACTTCAGAGCGTCCTTTAGTTTTGTGAGTTCCTGCACGCTCAGCAGCTTGCTGAAGCGTAACAGCGCTGTGTAGAACGTGTTTGTTAGGCTCGATACCGAATACGCTATCTGCCAATTCAACTTCGCCTACTTGCGAACCGCTCACATTGTATAATGTTACTTTAGGCATTTATTGTTCCTCCTTTCTTCTAAGAATTTATTTCTTAACGGTAAGTTTAACTTTCACAAAACCGTTTTTAGGACCTGGTATAGAACCTTTAACTAGCAACACGTTACGCTCAGCGTCTACGCGGATAACTTCAAGCTTTTGGATCGTGATAGCTTCAGTACCCATGTGACCTGGAAGGCGTTTGCCTTTCGGTACGCGGTTCGCTTGAATCGAACCCATGGAACCTGGACCACGGTGGTAACGGGAACCGTGAGACATAGGACCCGTGCTTTGTCCCCAACGTTTAATAACGCCGGCAAAGCCTTTACCTTTAGAAATACCTGTTACGTCAACGAATTCGCCTTCTGCGAAAAGGTCAGCTTTAACCACTTGACCTACTTCGTAGTCACCCAATTGAATGCCGCGAATTTCACGAACGTAGCGCTTAGGAGTAGCTCCCGCTTTTTTAGCGTGGCCAATTTCCGGCTTAATAGTTCTGCTTTCTTTCTTGTCGGCATAACCGAGTTGAACAGCTTCGTAACCATCAGTTTCCTGGTCTTTCTTCTGCAAAACGACACATGGTCCAGCTTCGATAACCGTAACCGGAATTACGTTACCTTCAGCAGTAAACACTTGAGTCATTCCAAGTTTTTTACCTAAGATACCTTTCATGTTGACACCTCATTTCCCTTCTATATCACATATACTGGTGTTGCTTTTACAGTTTGATTTCGATATCTACACCGGATGGTAAATCCAGGCGCATCAACGCATCAACCGTTTGCGGCGTAGGGTTAACAATGTCGATCAAGCGTTTATGTGTACGCATTTCGAATTGTTCCCTGGAATCCTTGTACTTGTGCACCGCACGGAGAATGGTGATGATTTGCTTTTCCGTTGGAAGCGGAATCGGCCCGGAAACACTCGCTCCGGAACGTTTTGCAGTTTCCACAATTTTCTCTGCGGATTGATCAAGAATCCTATGATCGTACGCTTTCAAGCGAATACGAATCTTTTGCTTTGCCATATAAGTCCCTCCTTCTATCGCCCAATTTATTATCGGACATACTCCATGAGAAAACCCGGCACATGCCCCATGGCAAAGGGGCCGGGTGTGTCGGCAACCTCTCACATCATCGCAACGTCACAGACCAACAGACATTATTATAACGAAATGAATAGGCAAATGCAAGCAGAACTTTGCTTTCATGCTAATTTCAATTAAATTAGCGTCCATTCATCCTTTTATGAAGGAATATAGAGCCTCTGATGCTATTAGCTTAGACATTTTGCCAGCCCCATAAACAAAAAGATTGCAGTACCTTCTATATATAATAGAAGAAACGCATCCGAACACCTTCATCTGATGGCAGCAAACCGCTAAAACAGCAGAAGATCGCACTTCTGTCAGTACATTGGCAAGCTTTCACCCATGACCCGACAGAAAAGCGATCTTCTATGCTTTATTAATCATGTATTGCTCCGATCAAACATCCACCCTATGCCTGTTGCTAGCCTAGCACAATCCGATCGTCGGCCAGTTTCTTGCCGCTAATTTGCTCGAATTCGTTGAGCAGCTGCGCTACAGTCAGCTCCTTCTTGCGCTGCTCGTTAACATCAAGAATGATTCGGCCCTTGTCCATCATAATAAGCCGGTTGCCTAGACGGATTGCCTGCTCCATATTATGCGTCACCATCAGCGTCGTCAGCTTCATTTCGTGTACAAGCGAATCCGTGAGCGCTGTAATCAGCTCTGCGCGAGCAGGATCAAGCGCGGCCGTGTGCTCATCAAGCAGCAATATTTGAGGCTTTGTAAAGGTCGCCATCAGGAGGCTAAGCGCTTGCCGCTCTCCACCTGATAGAAGGCCAACCTTTGCGCCCAGGCGGTTCTCAAGCCCAATGCCGAGCCTTGAAAGCTGCTCCTTGAAAAAAGCGCGCTTGGCCGGCGTCACTCCTAGCATGAGCCCACGCGGCTTGCCTCTTTTATAAGCCATCGCCAGATTTTCCTCAATCGTCATGCGCGGCGCTGTGCCCGCCATTGGATCTTGAAATACTCTGCCGATCCATTTGCTGCGTTTATACTCGGGAAGCAGTGTCATTTTATCCCCAGCAATTTCAACATCGCCGGCATCTGGGCGCATGACACCCGATATAATATTCATCAAAGTAGACTTGCCTGCTCCATTACTTCCAATGACCGTAACAAAATCGCCCGGCTTCAGATGAAGATTAATGTTAATTAAAGCTGTCTTTTCATCAACAGTTCCTGGATTAAAAAGCTTGGACACCTTTGAAATGTTCAGCATTACTGCCCACCTCCACGTTGTACAGGATCAGTAAGCAGCTCCGCCGAGCGTTTGCGGGCCATTTTTTTCTGCTTAAACGATTTCTGAATGGTTGGAACAACAAGGGCAACAATAACGATTACCGCAGTAATCAGCTTTAAGTCAGAAGCTTTGAGCCACTCGACCCGGTAGGCAATCGTAATAATGATTCGATACACAATGGAACCAAGAACGACAGCCAGCGTGGCCCAAAAAACTTTACGAGCTCCAAAAATAGCCTCGCCAATAATAACGGAAGCCAAACCGACGACGATAACGCCGATCCCCATGGAAATATCAGCAGCAGTGGACTGCTGTGCGAATAAACCGCCTGATAAAGCAACGAGTGCGTTGGAGAGGGATATACCGATGATTTTAGTAGTTTCCGTGTTGGAGCCAAAGCTTCGAATCATCCGCTCATTATCTCCCGTTGCGCGCAGGCTTAGCCCTAAATCGGTATGCAGAAATAAATCCAGGAGCAGCTTGGTCACAATAACAACGATAACGACAATAACAAGTACGTTGCTAGTCGTAAAAATCGTATCCATGCCATATACGGACACATTAGGCTTGCCCATGATCCGCAGATTAATGGAATAAAGGGCTATCATCATAATAATGCCGGATAGCAGGCCATTTATTTTACCTTTTGTATGCAAAAGCCCGGTAATGGCTCCCGCCACTGCACCGCCAGCAAAAGCAGCAATAGTAGCTACCCAGGGTGATGCACCATTCGTAATCAAAATCATAGCAATGCCGCCACCTGTAGTGAAGCTGCCTTCTACAGTCAAATCCGGAAAATCTAATATACGATACGTAATGTAGACGCCAAGCGCCATCAAAGCATAAATTAAACCAAG
Organism: Paenibacillus sp. J31R34; assembly: GCF_059383715.1. Taxonomy (NCBI): domain Bacteria; kingdom Bacillati; phylum Bacillota; class Bacilli; order Caryophanales; family Paenibacillaceae; genus Paenibacillus; species Paenibacillus sp. J31R34. The sequence goes on along the minus strand of NZ_JBXENU010000018.1, from coordinate 38,765 downwards.
CTCAATTGCACCAGGCATCGATTTCAATAAACTAAGCAATTGGGAACCTCCTCATGGCAAACGGGGGAATTGTAAACGGCTACTGCCGTCTAATGGCGACAATAGCCGTTACATTGTAAAAAAATGCCCGTTAAGTTACAAACTATTCAATAATGTTGGAAGCGGCATCCTTGACTTGATTTTTCATCTCATCGGTTACGTTAATGCCTTGTTCCTTAGCTGCCTTCATGTTCAAAATAAGATCCAGCTTGTCCGGCACGGTTACTTTCATTTCGCCCGGCTTTTTGCCATTTTTCAAGATATCCACAGCCATTTGGCCTACTTGGTAACCGTGGTCATAATATTTGAAGCCAATTGTTGCAAAAGCGCCGCGCTCAACCGTATCACGATCACTCGCAAAAAACGGAAGATCATTATCATTAGCTGTTTTAATTAGTGTATCCAGACTGCTCACTACTGAATTATCCAAAGTAATATACAGTGCGTCTACTTTACCCACAAGGGAAGCAACTGCTTGCTGTACTTCTGATGTGTTGCTCACAGCTGCACGAACAAGCTTAATGTCATGCTTAGCAAGCGCTTCTTCTGCAATTTTTGCCATGACAACTGCATTAGGCTCACCTTCATTAATAACAAGGCCAACATTTTTCACTTTCGGGAAATTAGCAGCTACAAAATCCATTAGCTCTGTAATCGCTGAAGGATTTGTATCGGACGCTCCAGACACAAGACCGCCTGGGGCATCAAGATTTGTAACAAGCTTGGAATCAATCGGATCGGTAACCGCTGCAAAAAGCACAGGACGATCAGTCACTTCTTTCACTAGCGCTTGTGCTGATGGTGTAGCAATACCTAACGCCAAATCACTTTTATCGGCCGCGATCTTTTGAGCCAGCGTTTGGTTGTTCGCTTGATCTGCTTGCGCCGTATTAAAATCAATGGTCAAATTCTGACCTTCAACCAAGCCCGCATCCTTCAAGGCCGCTATAAATCCTTCTCTCGTAGCGTCTAGCGACGGATGTTCTACATATTGTGAAATCGAAATTTTATAATTTTCTTTCGCTCCACTGTCTGTTGCTTCAGCAGAACTGCTTGGTGCAGTTGAAGCCTGCTCCCCTGTGTTACCCGATCCTTTATTGCCCCCACATGCCGAAATGACCAAAACGAGTACTAGCATTAATCCTACCCACATATTTTTCTTCATCATCTCTAAAATCCTCCCCTACATAATAAGCTGCATTTGTCTAAGTTCCCATAAGGTTTCCTTCTATTGCAGCTGTATACATCTTATTTCATATTAAAGGCGATACAGCAGCGCCGTCAATGACTTGTCCATGGAAAATAAAAAACCTCTCACCGAGGTGAGAGGTTCAAGTCGTGCGCGGCTTAAAGCCGCACGCGATTATTTTTGAATAGTTGCTACAGCGCCAGCGCCTACAGTACGGCCGCCTTCACGGATGGAGAAACGAGTTCCCTCTTCAACCGCGATTGGAGCGATAAGCTCAACAGTAACTGTGATGTTGTCGCCAGGCATAACCATTTCAGTACCTTCTGGAAGGTTGATGATACCAGTAACGTCAGTTGTACGGAAGTAGAACTGTGGACGGTATCCAGTGAAGAAAGGCTTGTGACGGCCACCCTCTTCTTTAGTCAGAACGTAGATTTGTGCAGTGAAGTTAGTGTGTGGTTTAACCGAACCCGGTTTAGCCAATACTTGTCCACGCTCAATATCTTTACGGTCTACACCACGAAGCAATGCGCCAACGTTGTCGCCTGCTTGAGCGGAATCAAGCAATTTACGGAACATTTCAACGCCAGTTACAACGGATTTGCGGGACTCTTCAGCAAGACCGATAATTTCGATCTCGTCGCCTACTTTGATAACGCCACGCTCAACACGGCCAGTTGCTACTGTACCACGGCCAGTGATTGTGAAAACGTCCTCGACAGGCATAAGGAAAGGTTTCGCAACATCGCGCTCAGGAGTTGGGATGTAAGTATCAACTTGCTCGAAGAGCTCGATGATTTTGTCAGCCCAAGGACCTTCTGGGTTTTGCAGAGCTTCACGAGCAGCACCGCGGATGATTGGAGTGTCGTCGCCTGGGAACTCATACTCGGAAAGAAGGTCGCGAACTTCCATCTCAACCAGTTCAAGAAGCTCTTCGTCTTCAACCATGTCGCATTTGTTCAGGAATACAACGATGTAAGGAACGCCAACTTGCTTGGACAGCAAGATGTGCTCACGAGTTTGTGGCATAGGACCATCAGCTGCGGAAACTACCAGGATTGCTCCGTCCATTTGTGCAGCACCAGTGATCATGTTTTTTACATAGTCGGCGTGACCTGGGCAGTCAACGTGAGCGTAGTGACGAGCTGGCGTCTCATACTCAACGTGAGCTGTCGAGATCGTGATACCGCGCTCGCGCTCTTCTGGAGCTTTATCGATTTGGTCAAAAGCAATAGCAGCACCGCCGTATTTTTTGGAAAGTACAGTAGTGATTGCTGCAGTCAGAGTCGTTTTACCGTGATCGACGTGACCAATAGTACCGATATTAACGTGCGGTTTGTTACGTTCAAATTTAGCTTTTCCCATTGAACTTAATCCTCCTCAATATTTAAAAGGTTTTATATGGTGGCTGAGCACTTGCTTGCTTAGCAAGCTGTAATGCCAACCGGAGTAAAAAAGACCAGCCTAGACAAAGGCAAAAATTATTCGCCTTTGTGTTTAGCAATAATCTCTTCAGAAATCGATTTAGGAACTTCTTCATAGTGAGAAAGCTCCATCGAGAATACGCCGCGTCCTTGTGTACCGGAACGAAGTGTTGTGGAATAACCGAACATCTCGGAGAGAGGCACCTTAGCACGGATAATTTGCGCACCTGCGCGAGTATCCATACCTTCAATACGACCACGACGGGAGTTCAACATACCCATAACATCGCCCATGTACTCTTCAGGAACAGTAACTTCAACTTTCATGATTGGCTCAAGCAGAACTGGCTTACATTTTTCTTTGGCAGCTTTAAGCGCCATCGAACCTGCAATTTTAAACGCCATCTCCGAGGAGTCAACATCATGATAAGATCCGTCGAAAACAATCGCTTTAACATCAACGAGCGGGAAGCCAGCGATAACGCCGTTCTTCATCGACTCTTCGATACCAGCTTGGATTGGAGCGATAAATTCACGAGGAATCGATCCACCCACAACCTTGTTCTCGAACACGAAACCGTCACCCGGCTCTTGTGGAACGAATTCAACCCAGCAATGGCCATATTGACCTTTACCACCGGATTGACGAACGAATTTACCTTCGACTTTTGCAGCTTGACGGAACGTCTCACGATAAGCAACTTGAGGCTTACCAACGTTTGTCTCAACCTTAAATTCACGAAGCATACGGTCAACTAGAATCTCAAGGTGAAGCTCACCCATACCAGAGATAATTGTTTGGTTTGTTTCTTCATCCGTATGCGCACGGAAAGTAGGATCTTCTTCCGCAAGCTTGGAAATCGCGATACCTAGTTTGTCTTGGTCAGCTTTCGTTTTTGGTTCGATAGCTACCGAGATAACTGGATCAGGGAAATTCATAGATTCAAGAATAATCGGGTTTTTCTCATCGCAAAGCGTATCGCCTGTAATGGTATCTTTCAAACCAACTGCAGCAGCGATATCTCCAGAGTAAACCTCGGAAATTTCTTGACGGCTGTTCGCATGCATTTGCAGAATCCGACCAATACGCTCACGTTTGTTCTTTGTACCATTCAGAACATACGAACCGGATTTTAGGACGCCGGAGTACACACGGAAGAACGTCAATTTACCAACATAAGGGTCCGTCATGATTTTGAATGCCAGAGCCGAGAACGGTTCTGAATCTGAAGATTGACGTATTTCCTCAGTACCGTCATCAAGAGTACCTTTGATAGCTGGTACATCAAGTGGCGATGGAAGGTAGTCAACAACAGCATCCAACATCATTTGAACGCCTTTATTGCGGTACGAGGAGCCAACGATAACTGGGAAGATTTTAACTTCACAAACGCCTTTACGAAGCGCCGCTTTAATTTCTGGAATTGTAATTTCTTCGCCTTCCAGATATTTCATCGTCAAATCTTCGTCCAGCTCGGCAACTTTCTCGATCAATTCCGTACGGAGTTCTTCGACTTGGTCGGCATACTCAGCAGGAATTTCGATTTTCTCAGGGTCTTTTCCGAGATCATCTTTGTATTTGTATGCTACGCGTTCAACGATATCGATAACGCCGACAAAATCACTCTCAGCGCCAATCGGAATTTGAATCGCAACAGCATTTGCTTGTAGACGTAAACGCATATCCTTGATAACATTCAAGAAATCCGCGCCGATAATGTCCATTTTGTTGATATAAGCAATCCGTGGAACACCGTAACGGTCAGCTTGACGCCATACGGTTTCGGACTGAGGCTCAACGCCTTCTTTTGCACTGAAAACGCCAACTGCCCCGTCCAATACGCGGAGGGAACGTTCAACTTCTACTGTGAAGTCAACGTGTCCCGGGGTATCGATGATATTGATGCGGTGACCATCCCATTGAGCAGTCGTCGCGGCAGACGTAATCGTAATACCGCGCTCTTGCTCTTGTTCCATCCAGTCCATCGTAGCGGCGCCTTCATGCACCTCTCCGATTTTGTGAGTCCGGCCTGTGTAGAACAAGATACGCTCAGTTGTAGTAGTTTTACCCGCATCGATATGCGCCATAATCCCGATATTCCGTGTATTTTTCAAGGAGAACTCTCTAGCCATGAACTGGTCTCCTCTCATTAAATGAGATTATTTGTTGATTCAGCGTTAGCCGAATCCTACCAACGGTAGTGAGCAAACGCTCTATTTGCTTCTGCCATTTTGTGTGTATCTTCGCGCTTCTTAACGGATGCGCCAGTGTTATTGGAAGCATCAGTAATTTCAGCAGCCAAACGCTCTACCATCGTTTTCTCACCGCGGTTACGTGAGTAGTTCACGAGCCAACGGAGACCAAGCGATGTACGGCGCTCAGGTTTAACTTCGATCGGCACTTGATAGTTGGCACCGCCGACACGGCGTGCTTTAACCTCAAGTACTGGCATGATATTTTTCAAAGCTGCTTCGAACACTTCCATCGGATCTTTACCCGTGCGTTCTTGGATCAGTTTGAAGGCATCGTACAACAGCGTTTGTGCTGTTCCGCGTTTACCGTCGATCATAATGCGGTTGATGAGTCTCGTTACCAGTTTGCTATTGTAAACCGGATCCGGAAGCACATCACGTTTTGTTACAGGACCTTTGCGTGGCATGAGAAAGTCCCCCTTTCCTGAATGATAATTTCATTAGTGGTAAAGCCATTATTATTTCTTAACTTTAGGACGTTTAGCACCGTATTTCGAACGAGATTGGTTACGGTTGTTAACTCCCGCTGTATCCAAAGCGCCGCGAACGATATGGTAACGTACACCTGGAAGGTCTTTTACCCGTCCGCCACGGATCAATACTACACTGTGCTCTTGCAGGTTATGTCCGATACCCGGAATGTAAGCTGTAACCTCTACGCGGTTAGTCAAACGTACACGCGCGTATTTACGAAGTGCAGAGTTCGGTTTTTTCGGAGTCATTGTACCTACACGAGTGCACACACCGCGTTTTTGCGGAGCACTGATGTTTGTAGCTTCACGTTTCAAGGCGTTGAAACCTTTTTGCAAAGCTGGCGATTTCGATTTTACGACTTTAGCTTGGCGTCCTTTACGGACTAGCTGGTTAATTGTTGGCATGTTGCCACCCCCTTCCGTTATTCATGTCATTTAATATGGTAGACATTACACCTAATTTTAAAGCCCACAGATCCAGGTGGTTCATAAAAGAACAAATAAAAATTCTTACCAGTCCATCATCAGGTTGAAGTTGCACCAGCAAAAATGCTTTTTTCCTTTATTCATCATCGGTTACGAGCGCTGCCATAGCAGCTCCGACATCAATTCCGCAGGTTTTCCCAAGGTCTTGCATCGTTTCTACCCATTTGACCGGGATACTCGACCGCTCACACAAATGAAGTACCTTCTCTTTCATTCGTGGATCTGCATCTTGAGCAATGTAGACTTCGATTGCTTTATCTTGCTCAAGCATCTTCGTCGTCTGTTTCGCGCCAACTTTAAACTGCATGGAATCACCTATCCTTTAGCGGTAGAAGATCACACAATTAGGCACACTTCGATATAGTATCACCTGTACACCTAGAGTGTCAAGTGGCTTTATCAGAAAAGCCGCAAATGTTAGTCATTACCTCTTCTGAAAAGCTGCTAGAATCTCGATATACGCATACGCAGGCAGCTTCCCCTCACTTGCAAGGGGAGGCCGCTGCAGCATGCATGCTTCAAGTTTTAGTCAACGGTAACTGCTTCTGACTCCAGTTCGCCTTGGTTTACAACAGTTTCCTGCTCATCCTCAAGACCTACCAGACGGATATTGCGATAACGCGGCATACCCGTACCAGCCGGAATCAACTTACCGATAATAACATTTTCCTTCAGACCAAGCAACTGATCGACCTTGCCTTTAATAGCAGCGTCAGTCAAGACGCGAGTCGTTTCTTGGAAAGAAGCTGCCGACAAGAACGAATCCGTCTCAAGAGACGCTTTCGTAATACCGAGCAATACAGGTTTCGCTACTGCTGGCTCTTTATCAGCAAAGATTGCTTCGCGGTTGGCAGACTCATATTCATGAATGTCTACGAATGCGCCTGGCAGAAGCTTCGTTTCTCCCGCATCAACGATACGGATTTTGCGGAGCATTTGCTTAACCATGACTTCAATATGCTTGTCATTGATTTCTACCCCTTGGTTCCGGTAGACGCGCTGTACTTCCTGCAAAATATAGTTTTGAACACCACGGATACCTTTAATCCGAAGCATATCTTTAGGGTCAATTGAACCATCTGTCAGCTCGTCGCCGGCTTCAAGATGCTGACCTTTTACAACACGGATACGCGAACCGTAAGTGATCGCATAAGTTTTGGATTCCGCTTCACCTTGAACTTCGATTTCACGGCGATCCTTCGCTTCACGAATTTCTTTGACCACACCATCAAGCTCGGTGATAATCGCTTGACCTTTCGGATTACGCGCCTCGAAAAGCTCCTGGATACGCGGCAAACCTTGCGTAATATCGTCTCCGGCAACACCGCCGGTATGGAATGTACGCATCGTGAGCTGTGTTCCTGGCTCACCGATGGATTGAGCAGCAATGATACCGACTGCTTCACCGATCTCAACATGCTTGCCTGTTGCCAGGTTGCGGCCATAACAAGTTTTACATACGCCATGACGAGCGCGGCAGCTGAGTACGGAACGGATTTGCAGTTTTTCAATACCTGCATCAATAATCGCATCGGCTCTGTTGGAATCAATCAGATCGTTGCGGCTTACGATAACTTCGCCAGTCTTCGGATGACGAACGGTCTCGAAAGCGTAGCGGCCTTCAATACGGTCGTAAAGATCCTCAATAACCTCTTTACCGTCTTGAATTTTGCTGACTGAGAAGCCTTTGTCGGTTCCGCAATCTTCTTCACGAACGATAACATCCTGTGCAACGTCAACGAGCCTACGAGTCAGGTAACCGGAGTCAGCTGTACGAAGAGCTGTATCCGCGAGACCTTTCCGCGCTCCATGCGTCGAGATGAAGTACTCGAGTACTGTCAGACCTTCGCGGAAGTTCGATTTGATTGGCAACTCGATAATCCGGCCCGATGGATTGGCCATCAGTCCACGCATACCGCCCAGTTGGGTGATTTGCGATTTATTACCCCGTGCTTTCGAGTCAACCATGAGCATAATATTGTTGTAACGATCCATGGACTTCATCAAGATTTCCGTCAGCTCGTCTTTACATTTGCTCCAAATGCTAATAATCCGGTCATAACGCTCCTCGTTCGTAATCAGACCACGACGGTACTGATTCATAACGATAGCAACCTGATCATCTGACTTCTTAAGAAGCTCTGTTTTCTCCGGCGGCACGATAACGTCCGATACGGCGATCGTAATACCTGCACGCGTGGAGTAAGTGAAGCCAAGCTGCTTGATACGGTCAAGGATGACAGCCGTCAGCGTCGTATGGTAGTTTCTGAAGCACTCAGCAATAATATTACCGAGATAATCTTTACCAACACCGCCTGCTATCGGCAATTCATCAATGATTTTTTTCAAATCACTGCCTTTTTCGTATACAAAATATTTATCCGGCGTTCCGTTCAACAGGTTCGTTTTCGTAGCCTCGTTGATATAAGGGAAATCCTCCGGGAAAATTTCGTTGAAAATAACTTTACCAACCGTCGTTGACATCAACGACTGCTGTTGTTTTTCGGTGAACACTGTCTTTTTCAAAACTTTCACCGGAATAAAGACACGTGCATGCAGCGAAACAATACCGCGTTGGTACGCCGATACCGCTTCATTCACCGTTGCAAACACCGAACCCGTACCAAGCGCTTCCTTGTTGTCCATCGTCAGATAGTAACTGCCGAGAACCATATCCTGGGAAGGCGTAACGACTGGCTTGCCGTCTTTAGGGTTCAAAATGTTACCCGATGCAAGCATAAGCAAGCGAGCTTCCGCTTGTGCTTCTGCAGACAAAGGAACGTGAACGGCCATTTGGTCACCGTCGAAATCCGCGTTATAAGCGGTACATACGAGCGGGTGAAGCTTGATGGCGCGACCTTCAACCAAAATCGGCTCAAATGCTTGGATACCGAGTCTGTGAAGGGTCGGGGCACGGTTAAGCAGAACCGGGTGCTCCTTAATTACTTCTTCAAGAACATCCCATACTTCAGGGCTTACGCGCTCAACTTTGCGCTTCGCGCTCTTAATATTGTGCGCAAGTCCTTTGTTGACGAGTTCCTTCATAACGAATGGCTTAAACAGCTCAAGCGCCATTTCCTTCGGAAGTCCGCATTGGAACATCTTCAGGTTAGGTCCTACTACGATAACGGAACGGCCAGAGTAATCGACACGTTTACCGAGCAAGTTTTGACGGAAACGTCCTTGCTTACCTTTCAGCATATGGCTGAGCGATTTGAGCGGACGGTTACCCGGTCCAGTCACTGGACGACCACGACGGCCGTTATCAATCAGCGCATCAACTGCTTCTTGAAGCATACGTTTCTCATTTTGCACGATAATGTCAGGAGCACCCAGATCAAGCAGACGCTTCAGACGGTTGTTACGGTTGATTACACGACGGTACAGGTCATTAAGGTCAGACGTCGCAAAACGTCCGCCATCCAGTTGAACCATCGGGCGAAGCTCAGGAGGGATAACTGGAAGCACATCGAGAATCATCCATTCCGGCTCATTGCCGGAGTTGCGGAATGCTTCAATGACTTCAAGACGCTTGATCGCACGGTTACGGCGTTGGCCCTGAGCCGTACGAAGCTCTTCTTTAAGCTGTTCAAGCTCTTTCTCCACTTCAATGTCCTGCAGCAGTTTTTTGACTGCCTCAGCACCCATTCCAGCGTGGAAGCCGTAGCCATATTTCTCACGGTAGCTGCGGTATTCCTTTTCGGACAGCAGCTGTTTTTTCTCCAGCGGCGTATCACCAGGATCGGTTACAACATAAGATGCAAAGTATATGATTTCCTCAAGCGAACGAGGCGACATATCCAGTGCCAAGCCCATGCGGCTAGGAATCCCTTTGAAATACCAGATATGAGATACAGGAGCTGCAAGCTCAATATGTCCCATACGCTCACGGCGAACTTTCGCACGTGTTACTTCAACGCCACAGCGATCACAGACGACGCCTTTATAGCGAACGCGCTTGTACTTGCCGCAGTGACACTCCCAGTCTTTGGTAGGACCAAAAATTTTCTCGCAGAAGAGGCCTTCCTTCTCCGGTTTTAACGTCCTATAGTTGATCGTTTCCGGCTTTTTAACTTCTCCGCGGGACCAGGAACGAATTTTCTCAGGCGAGGCAAGCCCAATTTTCATATACTCGAAGTTGTTCACGTCCAACAAGGAGCAACCCTCCTTCGTCATGTATGGCTATTTCATGCATACTAGCGGCTGCGTATTCGCTAGTAGCGTACACGCAGCTCGGCTAGGTTTTTATTCAAGAGCGCTTGCTTCAGCGCCTTCTAGATTAAGGTTCAGCTTATCTCCTGCTGCGTCATCATCGTCATCCGACTCTCTTAGCTCGATCTCTTCTTCATTTTCGGTCAGGATTTTAACATCCATACCCAAACTTTGAAGCTCTTTGATCAATACTTTGAATGACTCTGGTACGCCCGGCTCTGGTACGTTCTCGCCCTTGACAATCGACTCATACGTCTTCACACGACCAACAACATCATCGGATTTGACGGTAAGAATTTCTTGCAAGGTGTAAGCAGCACCATAGGCTTCAAGCGCCCATACTTCCATCTCACCGAAACGCTGTCCGCCGAATTGAGCTTTACCACCCAATGGCTGTTGCGTAACAAGCGAGTAAGGACCTGTGGAACGAGCATGGATTTTATCATCAACCATGTGCGCAAGTTTGATCATGTACATGACACCAACGGTAACTTCACGTTCAAAGTTTTCACCTGTACGGCCATCATAAAGTACAGTCTTACCATTACGCTGCATGCCTGCTTCTTCCATTGCATCAAAAACGTCATTCTCCCGCGCGCCGTCAAATACCGGCGTCGCAGCATGCAAGCCAAGACGTTTACAAGCCAGACCCAAGTGAACTTCAAGCGCTTGGCCGATGTTCATACGGGAAGGTACGCCCAGTGGGTTGAGAACAACTTCTACTGGTGTGCCATCCGGCAGGAAAGGCATATCTTCTTCCGGCATAATGCGGGCAATAACCCCTTTATTACCGTGACGTCCGGCCATTTTATCACCCTCGGAAATTTTCCGTTTTTGAGCGATATAAGCACGAACGAGTTGATTTACACCAGGAGGCAGCTCATCGCCGTTCTCGCGGGTAAATACTTTTACGTCCACAACGATTCCATCGGTACCATGCGGTACGCGAAGCGAAGTATCCCTTACTTCACGAGCTTTTTCACCGAAAATCGCATGAAGAAGACGCTCTTCAGCTGTCAGTTCCGTTACACCTTTAGGTGTTACTTTACCAACAAGAATATCGCCTGCACTAATTTCTGCGCCGACACGGATAATACCGCGCTCGTCGAGATTTTTCAGTGCTTCTTCACCGACATTCGGAATGTCGCGTGTAATTTCTTCTGGTCCAAGCTTCGTATCACGGGCTTCCGACTCATATTCCTCAATGTGAATCGAGGTATAAACGTCTTCTTTAACAAGCTTTTCACTAAGAAGAATTGCATCCTCATAGTTGTAGCCTTCCCATGTCATAAAGGCAACGACCACGTTGCGGCCCAGTGCCAATTCACCTTGCTCAGTCGACGGGCCATCAGCGAGAATATCGCCTTTTTGGATAACATCGCCTTTGTGAACAAGAGGACGCTGGTTAATACATGTTCCTTGGTTGGAACGCGTAAACTTGTGAAGCTTATGTTTAACGAGATCGCCAGTTACCGACTTGCCGTCAATTTGCTCCACACGGCGCAGCCAAATTTCATTGGCAGATACACGTTCAATAATTCCATCGAATTTGGAGACAATACATACACCGGAGTCTTTAGCCGACTTATGCTCCATACCCGTACCGACAAGCGGCGCTTTCGGGATCAAGAGAGGTACAGCTTGCCGCTGCATGTTGGAACCCATAAGCGCACGGTTGGAGTCATCGTTCTCCAGGAACGGAATAAGCGCCGTCGCAACCGATACAACCTGCTTAGGAGATACGTCCATGTAGTCAACGCGCTCGCTTGGCATCGTAAGAATGTTATCCGCTTGTTTATTATAACGAACGATAACACTGCTATCTTCGAACTTGCCTTCTGCAGTCAGCTTCGCATTCGCTTGCGCGATTACATAGTTGTCTTCCTCATCGGCAGTCAAATAAGCAATTTGTTCCGTTACAATTCCTGTCTTCGCATCTACCCAACGATAAGGAGCTTCAATGAAGCCATATTCGTTAATGCGGGCAAAAGATGACAAGGAGTTGATCAGACCGATATTCGGTCCCTCTGGCGTCTCGATCGGACACATCCGCCCATAGTGGGAGTGATGGACGTCACGGACTTCAAAGCCCGCGCGCTCACGCGTCAAACCGCCGGGTCCGAGTGCAGACAGACGACGTTTGTGCGTCAGTTCAGCAAGCGGATTCGTTTGGTCCATAAACTGCGAGAGCTGTGAGGATCCGAAGAACTCTTTAATCGAAGCAATAACGGGACGAATGTTAATCAAAGCCTGCGGCGTAATCGCGTTCGCATCCTGGATCGACATCCGTTCACGCACTACTCTTTCCATACGGGACAGACCGATACGGAATTGGTTTTGCAGAAGCTCCCCTACGGAACGCAGACGACGGTTACCCAAGTGGTCAATGTCATCCGTGCTTCCTACACCTTGAAGTAGGTTAAGGAAATAGTTAATGGAAGCAATAATATCTGCCGGCGTGACATGCTTCACTGCTTTATCAATAATCCCGTTTGCAATAACCTTAATGACTTTAGTTTCATCAAGTGGCGAGAATACGCTGATTGCTTGCAGTGGAATACTATCTGCATCAAGTACGCCATTGGCAACATGATACGTTTTGAAGCCGACATTTGTTTCAAGCTTCTCCAAAATGTCATCCAACAAACGGCGGTCAATCATCTGACCTGCTTCAGCAATGATTTCACCCGTCGATGGATCGACAAGCGTTTCAGCTAAGCGTTGATTGAACAGACGGTTTTTGATATGAAGCTTTTTATTAATCTTGTAACGTCCTACATTCGCTAGATCATAGCGTTTCGGATCAAAGAAGCGTGCTACGAGCAAGCTCTTCGCGTTATCAAGCGTAGGCGGCTCACCTGGACGAAGGCGCTCATAAATTTCAATCAGCGCTTTCTCGGTGGAATCCGTGTTGTCTTTATCAAGCGTATTGCGAATATACTCGTCATGGCCGAGCAATTCCAAAATTTCCGCGTCAGTGCCGAAGCCTAACGAACGCAAAAGTACCGTAACCGGAATTTTCCGAGTGCGGTCGATACGAACGTAGACAATATCTTTAGCATCCGTTTCCAGCTCTAACCAAGCTCCACGATTCGGGATAACGGTCGCTGTGTAGTTTTTCTTCCCGTTTTTATCAACCTTCGTGCTGAAGTACACACTTGGGGAGCGCACCAATTGGCTGACAATAACCCGTTCCGCTCCGTTAATGATAAACGTGCCGGTCTCGGTCATCAGCGGGAAGTCACCCATGAAAACTTCCTGTTCCTTCACTTCGCCAGTCTCTTTATTAAAGAGCCGAACTTTCACGCGTAGTGGAGCAGCATACGTCACATCGCGTTCTTTTGATTCATCGACCGAATATTTCGGTTCGCCCAAGCTGTAGTCGATAAACTCAAGCGATAGATTGCCCGTAAAGTCCTGAATCGGCGAAATATCTTGGAATAATTCAATCAAATCCGTTTCCAAGAATTTTTCGTACGATTTTTGTTGGATTTCAATCAGGTTCGGGACTTCCAGCACCTCGTTGATTCGGGCATAACTTCTCCGCGTGCGCCGACCATACTGAACAAGTTGTCCTGCCAACTTAACCTCACCCCTCATGTCTGTCTCACAGCAACGAAACGTACTGCGTAACTGCTTACTTATTCAAATAAAGAAAAGCCCTTATCGAATAGTTCGAAAAAAGAGCATGTTCCACGAGCCAACCATACGCAGCGCAAGCGTATAGATTCCATATCAAGTAATTTTGCCCAAAATGTAAACATTATACGTCAACTACGCATTTTATATGCATTTTGCGCTAAAAATTCGCACTTGACATTTTAGTTGACTAAAGAGATTTAGCCCAATTTAATGCTGACATTTTATAATCTTACCACATATAGAAAGTCAAGTCAAGAAATCAAATGACTCATTTAACAGCTTTGTAAATTCGATAGCCCTTATCTTTCGTCACTTCGATTACTTCACTGAACAACGACTCAAGCTTCGCTTCCGCTGATGCGGCGCCCTGCTTTTTCTGAATGACGATCCACATCGTTCCGCCAGGAGCCAGCAGCTCATAGCCTTCTTCAAAAATACGATGTACAATCTCTTTCCCGGCCCGTATAGGCGGGTTAGTGACGATCATATCAAATACGGACTGCCGAACCGCTTCATACACGTCGCTTTGATAAACCGTTATATTCTTTATGCCGTTGTTGTGCGCATTTTCTTTGGATAGCGCTACCGCTCTTTCATTCACATCAATCATTGTTACATGACTTTCCGGAGCAAGCCGTGCAATGGTAAGACCGATCGGTCCGTATCCGCACCCAACATCCAATACGCTGCGTTCGCCCTTCAGCTCCAGTGCATTCAGCAGCACACGCGTGCCGTAATCGACGCCTGTTTTCGAAAAAACGCCAGCATCCGTCATAAATTTCAAAGCTATACCGCGCAGCTGTTCTTCATGAATGCGACGGTCATTTTTCACGCCGGGGCTTGGCGAATAGTAATGGTCTGACATGCGAATCCCCCTGACCTGATAAAGTCGAACCTTTATATATGCATCGATTTAAACATAGAACGAACCCCTTGAAACGTAGCGTTTCAAGGGGCCCGCTATCTTCTAAAGAAGAGATATTACTTAACTTCTACAGCTGCGCCAGCTTCTTCAAGCTTAGCTTTAACTGCTTCTGCTTCTTCTTTAGCAACGTTTTCTTTGATTGCTTTAGGAGCGCTATCAACCAGATCTTTCGCTTCTTTCAGGCCAAGACCTGTGATTTCGCGAACGACTTTGATAACGTTGATTTTGGAAGCACCAGCGTTGTTAAGGATAACAGTGAATTCAGTTTGCTCAGCTTCAACAGCTGCGCCGCCGCCTACAGCAGCTACAGGAGCAGCAGCAGTAACGCCGAATTCTTCTTCGATTGCTTTAACAAGATCGTTCAGTTCAAGAACGGTCATAACTTTAATGGCTTCCAAGATTTGATCTTTAGACATGGTTATACCTCCAGAAGTGGTTTTAGTTTTTTTAGGCTGCAAGTTTAAACGAGCAGCAGATTTGATACGTGTGAAAAATATTAAGCTTGAGCTTCTTTTTGCTCGCCAACTGCTTTAACCGCAAGTGCGAAGTTGCGCACTGGGGCTTGCAATACGCTGAGGAGCATGGAGAGCAATCCATCGCGGGACGGAAGTTCCGCCAGCGCTTTGATTTGATCCATATCAACAATTTTACCTTCAACAACGCCGCCTTTAAGTTTCAAAGCCTCGTTCTTTTTAGCAAAATCATTAAGGATTTTTGCTGGAGCAACTGCATCTTCATTACCGAAAGCAATAGCTGTCGGACCAGTAAGAATGCTATTCAACTCAGCAAGACCTGCTGCTTCAGTAGCACGGCGAACTAGCGAGTTTTTCAGAACTTGAAACTCGATGCCAGCCTCACGCAGTTGTTTGCGAAGTTCTGTAACTTGCGCAACGTTCAATCCGCGATAATCGGCAACGACTGCGCTGGAGCTATCACGAAGCTTTGCTGTAATAACTTCAACCGCTTGTTGTTTCTCTTGGATGATATTTGCGTTTGCCAAACTGTACACCTCCTGTATTATTTGTACATTCCGTTATTTGACGAGTCAGATCTCTTGCCGCGATGCATGAGAAAAGCCTCCGCTATAAGTAGCGAAGGCCATGATGGTTCGTTAGTACGGCCCAAGGCCGCACACAAACGCTTTATCATAACACCTCGGTAGGAAATTAAGCCTTTCGGCACCTACTGTCTACGGTATGCGTGTTCGAATTTAGTTCCGTTCCTTGCTATTAGCGGTAGCTAGCAGCGGAGACGCGAGCGCCAGGGCCCATTGTCGAGGAAACGGCGATGTTTTTCAAGTATACACCTTTAGCTGCAGCTGGTTTAGCACGAACCAAAGCTTCTACAAGAGCGCGAAGGTTAGCATCAAGCTTCTCAGCATCAAAGGATACTTTACCGATTGGAGCGTGGATTTGACCAGCTTTATCCAGACGGTATTCAATTTTACCGGCTTTAATCTCTTGCACGGCTTTAGAAACGTCAAACGTTACTGTGCCGGCTTTAGGGTTAGGCATGAGGCCCTTACCACCGAGAATACGACCAAGTTTACCAACTTCAGCCATCATATCCGGCGTTGCTACGCAAACGTCGAAATCGAACCAGCCTTGTTGGATTTTGTTAATCATGTCTGCATCGCCGACAAAATCAGCGCCAGCAGCTTCCGCTTCCTTCGCTTTATCGCCTTTTGCGAATACGAGGACGCGTTTAGTTTTACCAGTACCGTGCGGAAGTACAACGACGCCGCGCACTGCTTGGTCTTGTTTACGTGGGTCTACACCCAGACGTACAGCAACTTCAACGGATTCGTCAAATTTAGCTGTTGCTGCTTTTTTCACAAGCTCAATCGCTTCTAACGACTCGTAAGTCGCTTCGCTATCGATCAGCTTGGAAGCTTCTACATACTTCTTGCCATGTTTAGCCATTGTAAATATCCTCCTCAAGTGGTTATAGCGGAAAATCCTCCTAGGGAAAATCCTCCCACAGTGAAGCCTAAGCTTCACAGTCGGGCATCCTTGTAACAGTCAGCCCTTCGTTTGTTATCCTAACGGATCAAACGCAATTAGTCAACGATTGTAACGCCCATGCTGCGTGCAGTGCCTTCGATCATAAGCATTGCTGCTTCAACGGAAGCTGCATTCAAGTCGGGCATTTTTTGTTCCGCGATTTCACGGACCTTAGCGCGATTAACGGTAGCTACTTTCTTCTTGTTCGGCTCGCCTGATCCTTTTTCGATACCTGCTGCTACGCGGAGCAATACTGCTGCCGGTGGAGTTTTAGTTTCGAAAGTGAATGAACGATCCTCAAATACGGAAATAACAACCGGAATAATCAAACCTGCTTGATCTGCTGTACGAGCGTTAAACTCTTTACAGAACGCCATAATGTTAACGCCTGCTTGACCGAGCGCCGGACCGATAGGTGGAGCTGGATTCGCTTTACCTGCAGGAACTTGCAGTTTGACCATCTTGATGACTTTCTTAGCCATGACTATACACCTCCTTACCCTGGTAATCCACAACATACAACTAACGAGTTTGGTGTTTCTGCATGACCCCAGAAAACTGGTGTACTACAGAAATACCGGAACTAGATCTTCTCCACTTGAGTATAATCCAACTCAACTGGCGTTTCTCTGCCAAACATGTTGACATGAACCTTGAGCTTCGCTTTGTCCAGCAAAATCTCTTCTACTGTACCAACGAAATCCGCGAACGGACCTTCCTTGACCCGTACAGTTTCCTTCAGATCGAATTCGATCTTCGGCTTCGGTTCCTCCATACCCATATGCTTCAAAATCTGTTCGACTTCGTCTGGCATAAGAGCGATCGGTTTCGAGCCTGATCCTGTCGATCCTACGAATCCTGTAACACCCGGCGTATTGCGAACAACATACCAAGAATCGTCAGTTTGAACCATTTCTACGAGAACGTAGCCTGGATAAACTTTACGCTGAACGGTTTTTTTCTTGCCGTCCTTCTCGACCACTTCTTCTTCCATTGGAACAAGTACGCGGAAGATTTTGTCTTCCATGCCCATTGATTCCAAACGGCGCTCCAAATTGGCTTTTACTTTGTTCTCATAACCGGCGTAAGTGTGTACGACATACCATCTTTTTTCCATTTCAATTCACCTTTGGACCCTTCTTAAACAATCAGTTCAACTAGAGACGAGATCCCGATGTCAAGAAGCCAAAAGTAAATCGTCACAGCCGTAATCGTCAAAACGACAACGATTGAATAGCTTGTCAACTCTTTACGGTTTGGCCAACGAACCTTCTTCAGTTCTGCCCAGCTGTCAGCAAAGAAACCAAACGTTGTTCCGAAGCTTTGCTTCACTTTAGCCAAAAATGCCACGGTCACACCTCCATTTGACTATCTCGTCTCGCGATGAGGAGTCTGCTCGTTACAAAACTTGCAAAACTTCTTCAACTCGATGCGGTCGGGGTGATTGCGTTTGTTCTTGCTGCTCGCATAGTTTCTCTGTTTGCAGTTTGTGCATGCCAACGTGATAATAACCCGCATTGAATTACACCTCCCGAACTGCTACTAAATACCTGTTCACCCTGAAACATGCAGTACTTCAAGATGAAATGAAGGCCAACACGAAAAAAAACCTCATATTTAGGCCTACCCGAACACTTTATCACACGACATACTGGATGTCAATGTAAAAGATAGAATGCGAGCTTGTATAAAAGCTGGAAGCAAGGCGGCATCGGGTCCGCCCTGTTTCTACAAGTATAGGCAGCATTTTCCGATTTAAAACGGAAATGAGCCATCCTCTTCTACAATTACAGAGAAAAGGACAGCTTCTGCATTCTCACTTAAGCTATAAGTATGATGACACTGTTACCCGCTTATGTCCCGGACTTCCAAATAACGTTCGAGCTTCCGCTTCACGCGCTGTAGTGCATTATCAATAGACTTCACATGACGATCCAGATCAACTGCTATTTCCTGATAGGACCTTCCATCCAAATAAAGCATGAGCACCTTGCGTTCTAGATCACTCAAAATCTCGGACATCTTGTCTTCCAGACCGTTAAACTCTTCCTGGTTAATGATCAACTCTTCCGGGTCTGATACCCGGGTCCCGCATATGACATCAAGCAAAGTACGATCGGAATCTTCATCGTAAATCGGCTTATCGAGCGAGACATAGGAATTGAGCGGGATATGCTTCTGCCTGGTGGCCGTCTTAATCGCCGTTATAATCTGCCGCGTAATGCACAGCTCTGCAAATGCTTTAAAGCTTGCGAGCTTGTCCCCTTTAAAGTCGCGAATAGACTTATACAGTCCGATCATGCCTTCCTGCACAATATCTTCCCGGTCCGCACCGATAAGAAAATAAGAGCGTGCTTTAGCTCGAACGAAATTCTTATATTTGTTAATCAAATATTCGAGCGCCAGACTGTCGCCATTGCGAACCGCTTCTACGATTTCCTCGTCCGTACTGCAGTCATATTCGAGCGTACTCCATTCTTTGAGGTCGATGCTCACAAACTATCCCTCCGGCCTGCAAGGCGTACGCCGCTAGATTCATAGCCAGCAAATATAGAGCCAGTATACATTATGTAACCTGACAACGTCAACCGATTTAGACCCCGAATCGATAACAAAACCGATTCTGGGTGTCGAATTATTTACATATACATCCAAATAATAATTTGGCGCCGCCTTCGTGCAGCCGTCATTTCTTGCCTCGCCTAAGCCTTTCCAGCTGCGTGCGAATTTCAAGACTGAGACTATTGTCCACCGTATTGCGGCGGCTCTTCGTTTCTTCCATCAGCGTAAGCTCAATTTGCTTGCGGTTCTGCTCAATTTCAATTAACAGCTCGCGGGCCGAGAGGCGAAGCGCTCCATGAGCGAAAGCGACATGCTGTTCGACGAGATCAGAAGTAGCGACATACAAATGCCGTCTTTTTTTATACAGCTCAACAACCATGCGCTCAATGCATTCATCTGCTGTTTCCTTCTCCTTCGTATACACAATTGTCAGCTTGTGATGCTTGAAGGTCGCTCCCAGCCCAGGCACCTGATGCGCATCGAAAATGATATAGACCGCCATGCCGGTAAAGCCCTGATAATCCGCGAGCATATCAAGCAGTTTATCTCTTGCCTCCTCGAGATCGATGGCTTTCAGCTTTTCCAGCACGGGCCAGGCCCCAATCATGTTGTAGCCATCCACCAGCAAAATATCGTCACGCCGTTTCATGTCTAAACGCTCCGGCGCTGTCTGACCACTTCGTACATGAACACGCCCGCAGCAACGGAGGCATTCAGCGAATTAAGCTGGCCCTGCATCGGAAGCTTCACCAGAAAATCGCATTTTTCTTTGATGAGACGGCCAATGCCTTTGCCTTCATTGCCGATGACGACAGCGAGCGGCATGTCGAATTTCATCGAATAAATTTCCTGCTTGGCGCTGACATCCGTACCCGCTATCCATATGCCTTCTTCCTTCAGCCGATCGATCGTTTGTGCCAAATTCGTCACGCGTGCAACAGGCACATATTCCGCTGCTCCCGCCGACGTTTTGGAGACGGTTGCTGTCAGTCCAACCGCACGGCGCTTCGGAATAATAACGCCATGAACGCCGGTGCATTCTGCTGTCCGCAGAATGGAACCCAAATTATGAGGGTCCTCAATTTCATCCAGCAGCAAAATAAAAGGCGTCTCGTTGCGGCTGCGCGCTGCTTCTAATATCTCTTCAATCTCGGCGTAGCGAAAAGCAGCCGCCTGCGCGATAACGCCTTGATGCTGAACGCCCTCGGCCATGCCATCGAGCTTCCTTTTATCGACAAATTGTACGATAATTCCACTTTTTTTCGCCTCAGCCGTAATCGGCTGCGTCATGCTCTTCTGGGCGCCTTCGGCGATCCAAATTTTATTAATTTCACGCCCGGATCGAAGCGCCTCCAGTACGGGATGCTTGCCAGCAATAATTTCATCTTGCGGGGTAGTCTCAGTCATTATTCGCCCTCCTTTGTTTTCTTGGCTGCGAGGGAAGGAGCGGCTGGCTGTGCCTGCCGTTCCTCCCCCTCTTCTCTTGCTGCAATCGCACAGGCGAATAACTCATGCAAGCGCTGAATGCGACCTTCATAATATAAATACCCAACGAGACATTCAAGCGCGGTAGCTTGACGGTAATCGGCGGGATCAGCATTTTTAGGTGGCGCGCCAGATTTCGTATTGCGTCCGCGCCGCACCACATCTGCCTCTTCCTCCGTCAGCAGCGGCTGCCAATGCTCCAGCAAAATCCGCCGCTGCGCTTTTGCAGAGACGATGCCCGTCGCTTCCCGGTGCAGGTGATGCGGCTTATGATTCGGCAGCGACACCAAATATTGGCGTACCAGCAGCTCGAACACACTGTCACCAACGTAGGCGAGCACAACGGGATTCAGCAGGTTTGTTTTTTTCGAAGGCGTGTAAAACAATAAGTCGCTTGCTAACGCCTCGCTGTTATGCGGCTCACTCATAGGCGGCGCCAACGGATGCCTTGCGGCGTATCCTCAAGAGCGATGCCTTTCTCTGTCAGCAAATCGCGAATTTCGTCCGCTCTAGCCCAATTTTTCGACTGGCGCGCTTCTGTTCTATCGACAATCAGCTGTTCAATTTCCTCATCTAGCAGATCCGCTTCGGCGGACTGTGGCGGGATTAGACCAAGCACCTCGTCCATTTGCTCCAGCACATCCAGAAAAGCCTGCACGCCCTCGGTGCTCACATCTGCGCGATTCAAGTATTGATTCGCTTCGCCAACCAGATCAAAGACCGCGGTAATCGCATCCGGCGTATTAAAGTCATCATCCATTTTCGCCTCAAACACGCTCATAATTTCCGCCAAGCGGGCATCAAGCTCGAACGCCGCAGCTCCCGTCTGCTCCTCGCTCTCCAGCACTTGCAGGCGATGACGCAAGTTGGACACGCTGTTTGCGATACGCTCCACACTGTTTACCGCTTGCTTCAGCGCTTCTTCGTTGAAGTTAAGCGGACTGCGATAATGTCCGGACAAAATAAAATAACGAATCGCTTGCGGCTTCACCTGCTTCACCAGTTCGTGTACCGAAATACCATTGCCTAGGGATTTGGAAATTTTCACATTATCAATGTTAATATAGCCGTTATGCATCCAATAATTCGCGAGCGGCTTGCCGGTCAATGCTTCCGACTGTGCAACCTCGCACTCATGATGCGGGAACTGCAGGTCATGTCCGCCGCCATGAATATCGAGTGTGTCCCCGAGATACTTGCGCGCCATTGCCGAGCATTCGATATGCCAGCCCGGACGGCCCGGTCCCCACGGCGTATCCCAGAAAATTTCACCCGGCTTTGCACCTTTCCACAGCACAAAATCCTGCGGATTCTCCTTGCGGTCACCTACTTCAATCCGGATGCCGAATTGCAGCTCCTCCAGATTTTGGTGCGACAGCTTACCGTATTCCTCGAACTTCGCGGTACGGAAGTAAATATCGCCTTCACTCTCATAGGCAATGTCTTTGTTAAGCAGGCCTTGAATAAAATCGACGATTTCCGTAATATGCTCGGTTACGCGCGGGCTCAGCGTTGCCTTATGCACGGCAAGCGCTTCGAGATCCGCATTGAATGCCGCGATAAATGTCTCCGCCACTTCTGGAACTGTAGATCCCAGCTCCTCCGCTTTACGGATCAGCTTATCATCCACGTCCGTAAAGTTGACGACATAGTTCACCTCATAGCCTGTGCTCTCCAAATACCGACGAACGACATCGAAGAAAACAACCGGCCTTGCATTTCCAACGTGAATATAATCGTATACCGTCGGCCCGCATACGTACATTTTAACTTTACCCGGCTCCTGCGATTCAAAAGCTTCCTTCTTACGGGTCAACGTATTATATAGATGTAACGTCATTTTCGATATTCCCCTCCAGTTACAGGCTCCCTGAGCTCTTTCAACTCTGTTTTCAAACGATCAATTTCATTTTGCATATCCCGCAGCATTTCAATGACTGGGTCAGGCAGCTGGTTGTGCTCCAGTCTGTCCTTCACCCGCTCACCGTTCCGTTTCACCACTCTGCCGGGGTTGCCAACGACGGTACAATTATCCGGCACCTCACGCAGCACAACCGCATTCGAGCCTACATTTGAATTATCGCCAATTTTGAACGATCCCAGCACCTTCGAGCCCGAGCCAATGACAACATTATTGCCGATGGTCGGATGGCGCTTGCCCTTCTCCTTGCCTGTACCGCCAAGCGTAACCCCCTGATAAATGACGACATCATTGCCAATCTCGCATGTTTCTCCGATGACAATGCCCATGCCGTGGTCAATAAACAGCCGCTCGCCGATAGTGGCCCCTGGGTGAATTTCGATGCCCGTCATAAAACGACTGAATTGGGATATGATACGCGCAACCGTAAACCATTTGTTACGAAAAAAATAGTGCGCCGCCCGATGCGCCCAAATCGCATGCAGGCCGGAATAAGTGAAGACGACCTCAAAACGGCTTCTGGCGGCCGGATCATTTTCAAATACCGCTTCAATATCTGAACGAATATGGCGAAACATCAGCTTATCTCCTCTCAAGCCAGCAGGCCGCTGCCCCTCTTAGTCCTGCCTTGCTGGCTGCCGAATGTCCATATAAAAAAGCCCCCACAGCATTTGCATGCTGCAGAGGCGTGTGTTCAATCGCGGTCCCACTCTGCTTGAACAGCCTGAACACCTATCTGCGCCGCTCGCAGCAAGCTTTGGCATGTCTGCCTTCGCCCGCTTCAACCTGTGGCTGCCAGATAGCTCAGTTGCTATCCATCTCAAAGCCTTTAACGCAGGCCTACGTTGCCGCCTACCCCACAAGCGCCTCACCTGCTGCCCTCGAACGAAGCCTCCTTCGATTCAAAAACACAGCTGCTGGGCCTTATGGCTCGGAACAAAGCTCCCAGGTGCAATTTTCCGCCCGCCGAATTAGACAACTTGCAGCTACATTGTCCAATAGCCGCGGGTAACCCGGCCTGGATGCAATGACGGTTGTCCTCTCTGCAAATCCAGCAAAACGTACTTTTCCTGTTCATAGCTTGTTAACTGTAAACTTCCTAATAGTAGCCCTAGTATACCCAATCCACCCTTATGTGACAAGAGGCATTGTGTACGGGCGTAACCATATGGTGAAAAAGAGTACGCCCAGCGCGAATACTCGCGCCAAGGCATGCTCCCCGTACAGCCAGCCTAGCGGCCCAATCGCTCGTTCAGCCTCGCGATGACTTTGGCTTGGCCAAGCAGCACGATGGATTGATTCAAGTCCGGGCCATGTGTCTGGCCGGTCAAAGCGGCGCGGATTGGCATAAACAGCTGTTTGCCTTTGAAGCCGGTATCCTTTTGCACCGTTTTAATGGAAGCCTTCACGCTGCCTTCATCAAATGCCTCTGCTGGCGTTGCTTCAACTTGTGCGAGGAAGGCAGCAAGCACGATCGGCACCTGCTCTTCTGCAAGAACCGTCGTCGCTTCTTCTTCATCCTGGGCAGCCTCTTGGAAGAACAGCTCCGTATGCGGCACGATTTCCGCTGCATAACGCAGCTTGTCCTGATACAAAGCAACGAGATTGCTCACCCATGCGCGGCCAGCTTCATCCAGTTGCTCAGACACGCGGCCAGCCTTAACCAAATGCGGCAGACACATCTCGACGACACGCGCCAGATCTGTTTTTTTCAAATATTCATTGTTCATCCAGCTCAGCTTTTGCGTATCGAATACGGCAGGGCTTTTGCTGAGACGCTCAGCATTGAATACTTCAACCAATTGCTCACGCGTAAAGATCTCTTGCTCGCCTTCCGGCGACCAGCCGAGCAGCGTAATAAAATTGAACATCGCCTCTGGCAAATAGCCTAGCGAATCGTATTGCTCAATAAACTGGATGATCGACTCATCGCGCTTGCTTAGCTTTTTGCGGTTTTCGTTAACGATCAGCGTCATATGGCCAAAGCGAGGCGGTTCCCAGCCAAATGCTTCATAAATCATCAATTGACGCGGCGTATTGGAAATATGGTCCTCGCCCCGCAGGACGTGGCTAATTTTCATTAGGTGGTCATCCAACGCAACCGCAAAGTTGTAGGTCGGGATGCCATCTTTTTTCACAATAACAAAATCGCCCGTCTCCGCCGTATCAAAGCTGATTTCGCCTTTTACGACGTCATCAAATTTATAGGTGCGGCCTTCCGGCACGCGGAAACGTATGCTTGGCACGCGGCCTTCCGCCTCGAATGCTGTGCGCTGCTCATCCGTCAGATTGCGGTGCAGTCCGGAATAACGCGGTGTTTCGCCCCGGGACGTCTGCTCCTCGCGCTCACGCTCCAGCTCCTCCTCGGTGCAGTAGCAGCGGTAAGCGAGGCCGCGATCCAGCAGGTCCTGCCAATACTTTTCATAAATATCAAGACGCTCCGTCTGACGGTATGGACCGTAGTCGCCGCCAACGTCGATGCTTTCATCCCAGTCAATGCCGAGCCATTTCAAATAAGTGAGCTGGCTTTCTTCTCCGCCGGCAATATTGCGCTTCACATCCGTATCTTCGATGCGGATAATAAACTTTCCACCCAAATTGCGGGCATACAAATAATTGAATAAGGCCGTTCTTGCATTGCCAATATGCAGATGCCCCGTCGGCGACGGTGCATAACGCACGCGAATTTCTTGTGTCATTGTTTTCTTGCCCCTCCCTAGTCGCAGTCGCTTGCAGCCTTGCGCCTTTGTACAGCCTGATTCATAAAGAAGTAAGGTGAAAAAGAGTCTGCGCTGCGCGAAAAGAGCCTGCTTCCGATCGCCATTACCCTTAAGTTTCTTCCAATTTAAGCGGCTCAGCCGTTGAAACTTAAGGGTAAAAGCGAACACTGCCGTTTCTCCAGCAACCCCTTTTCTCTCCACTACGACTTTTTCACCATACTTCTTACATCAGTGCAGTAAATCAGCTATTGCTAAGCTTTCTTTCAAAAAAAACCAGCTGCGTTTCTTAAATATAAACTTCGCCTCACCTTAAACAAATTACTTTTACTGTATCTTTAGCTTCGTACTTTGGATAAATACTTTAGATAAATCATCAGCGAAAGCAATATTGTCTTCCTCTCCCAGCCCCAAGCTGGAGGAGAGAGAACTTCGAATGAATAGCGGACAGCAGGAGCGGAGTGGGCAGAATGATTCTGGAGAAGCGAAGCGCTCGCTTTTGCCCCTGAATTTATACGGCTAGGCAGTCTAATTCAATTAAATTCAGGGGCAATGGCGATCGTAAGAACATTCTGCCCGCGCAGCGGCTACAGCGAAGCCCCACTTTCATTCCGTTCCACCCATCCCAGCGCCAAAAAATTATTGCGATTATATCACATCTTTAATCAAGCAAACAACGGATTGCGCCGCGATTCCTTCGCCGCGCCCAGTGAAGCCGAGCTGCTCCGTCGTCGTTGCCTTCACATTCACCTGGGACACATCCGCCTCCAAGGCTTCTGCGATAATTTCCGCCATCTGCGGAATATAAGGCAGCATCTTGGGACGCTGCGCAATAATCGTCGAGTCAATGTTGCCAAGCTTATAGCCGCGCTCCTTGACGAGTCCCCATATATGTACAAGCAGCTTCAAGCTATCGGCATCCTTGAACTCAGGGTCCGTATCGGGAAAATGCTTCCCAATATCGCCAAGCGCCAATGCGCCCAAAATCGCATCGCTAATCGCATGCAGCAGCACGTCAGCATCGGAATGCCCCAGCAGCCCTTTTTCATATGGAATAGTTACACCGCCGATAATGCACGGCCTGCCTTCTACCAATTGATGAACGTCAAAGCCTTGTCCTACACGAATCATAGTCAGCCTTCCCCTCTCTCCCGCTTCGCGAGCAAAAACTCCGCCCATGGCAAATCCTCAGGCGTCGTAATTTTTATATTTGTATAATCGCCTTCCGCTACGGCAACCGGTACACCCATTCGCTCGACAACCATCGCGTCGTCCGTCCCCAGAAACCCCTCTTCTTGGGCCTGCTCATGCGCATGCACAAGCAGTTCACGACGAAAAGCCTGCGGCGTTTGAATCGCCCACAAGCTTCGGCGGTCAGGCGTCGAAACGATCAAGCCGTTATCGCCCACCTGTTTAATCGTATCCTTCACAGGCACGGCCAGCACGGCTGCACCCACACGCTCCGCCACGGAGCAGCAGGTGCCGACCGCAGCTGCCGTCACAAGCGGCCGCACGCCATCATGCACCATGACCCACTCTATACCAGGCGAAAGCGCCTGAATGCCGCTGTACACCGAATGCTGCCTTTCGCTGCCTCCTGCGACAACCGCCTTCACCTTGGCGATGCCATAGCGGCTGACCAGCTCTTCTACTCGCCCCACATCATCAGCGCCGACAACGACGATTATTTCTGCAAGGTTATCGAGCGAAGCGAACAGCTCAAGCGTATGTACAACAATCGGCTTGCCCTGCATTTCCAGGTACTGCTTGCTTTCTTTTGTCCCCATTCGCGAACCGCGTCCGGCCGCGACGACGACAACTCCCCATTTTGCCCCCATGTCGTATTCCCCTCAAATCTCTGTGAAGGTATTGTATCCCCTCTATCATACCTTTTTTACTGTGCTTTTTCCAACAGCTTCGGCTTGGCGAAAATCATCCGTCCCGCAGACGTTTGCAGCACGCTCGTTACAAGCACTTCCATCGTCGTGCCGATGTATTCGCGTCCACCCTCCACAACGATCATCGTGCCATCATCGAGATAAGCGACACCTTGTCCATGCTCCTTGCCGTCTTTAATGACCTGCACAATAATTTCTTCACCTGGCAAAACTACGGGCTTCACGGCATTCGCCAAATCATTAATGTTCAAGACGGACACACCTTGCAGCTCGCACACCTTGTTCAGGTTAAAATCATTCGTCACCACTTTGCCATGCAGTGCCTTAGCCAGCTTCACCAGCTTGCTGTCCACCTCGCTGATTTCCTCAAAATCTCCTTCATAGATAAGCACACGCACATCAAGCTCTTTCTGGATTTTGTTCAAAATATCCAGCCCCCGGCGGCCGCGGTTGCGCTTGAGCAAGTCCGAAGAATCGGCAATATGCTGCAGCTCCTCCAGCACAAATTCGGGAATGACCAGCGTTCCCTCGATAAAGCCGGTTTTGCAAATATCGGCGATCCGCCCATCAATAATAACGCTCGTATCCAAAATCTTATGCTCCTCGAAGCCGCTCGTCTCATCAATAGCGGGAGCCGCTTTGCGCTGGTTCCACAACTCAATGAGCTTTTCTGTCAGCTCATCCCGCTTGTTCCAGGAAATTCGCACGCCCAGATAGCCAAAGAACAGTGCCATAATGGCCGGCAGCATAACACCCATGCCTCCTATGTCCGACACCGCCGGATACAGCAGCACCGATAGCAGCAGCCCTACGAACAATCCCGCTGCACCAGCAAGCAAATCCTTGACCGGCATGGCCGAAGTCTGCTCCGCCCCACGCTGCATTAAACGAATGAGCGGATTTGCTGCCAAGGTCGCGAGAATGACCCCGCACAATGCGCCGATTCCGACATTCATGTAATAAGTGCCGGAATGCTCAAGCATCCCAATAGATGGCTCAGCCCATAATCCCGATAAACTGGTCATGCTGTGAAGCTCGCGTCCTGCCATTGCACCTAACATTATTCCAATTAATTGAATGATACGTCTTACCATATTCATCCACCTCCATTACAATTATGTTCCAATTGGGAACACTCTAACCGTCAAAGGTGAATGATTTTTCATTTTGAAATGCGGACCAAGTAAGCTTATAATGGAAACAAGATCAGAAGTTGCTAAAGTTGATGAAAGAGGTGTAACCGATGAGCGCACCAACATTGGATCAATTTCAACAGCAAGTATCCGAGTTACTGCTAAGGCATCGGAGCCTGCTAGATGTAATGTCAAAGTTTGGGCAGGCTGGAACGTCCGTCAATCGTGCGGTAACGAAAGCCGTGACCGACTGCGGCTGCATTGAGCTTGCGGCCCGCAAGCAGCACTATTCCGATGAACCGAACCTGAAGAGCGCGAAAGAAACATTGCAAAGCCACCTTTCTGGTGAGCTATGCGAGCACTGCCGCGATGTGCTTAAGGCCGATCTCGGACGCAACCTGTTCTACATGACCGCGATGTGCAATCTGCTGGATATCCAGTTGGATGAAGTCATCGCTGATGAGTATGACAAATGCTCAACGCTTGGCCTATTTAATTTAACGTAAAGCGAATGCCTGCAAAGCCATTGCTACCTCCACATAATGATGCAAGATGCCAAGCGTAAACGGCTGTCGCCGTCCTTTGGCGACACAGCCCATTTCAACAACAAAACAAGCTGTAAACCACGCTTACATGGTTTACAGCTTGTTTGTTGTTTCCTGTGTATTGATGAAAAATGCTTCTGCGCTAGCTGCACGCTAGGCAATCGTCTCCGATTGCACCTGCTCCTCGCTTAGCTCCGCATGCTTGTTTTTACGTCTGCGCGGTTTTATGCGCCGATCAACGTTTTTTTTTAAGCCCCACAGCGCGTATAGCAGAAGAGGGATGAAAATCAGCTTCGACAAATATTGATTGAACCAAATACCGATAACGAGCGAAAACACGACGATAATCGGCACGACCCAAATCGCGCTCTTCGGAATGCCAAACTTCTTAAAATTCGGGTAACGAACCGTGCTCACCATAAGAATGGAAAGAGCAAGCGTGCTGATTAACAGCACAATAACCGAAATATCATTTTTGAATAGAGCCAGCGTTGCCAAAACACCACCAGCTGCTGGAATCGGCAGCCCGATGAAATAACCGCTTGGCGTCTTCGTTACAACATTAAATCTAGCCAGCCGCAAAGCCCCGCAAATCGGGAATAACGCGGTAATTATCCAAGCCACTGCTGTATTTAAATCCTGAAAAGCGACTACATACATAATGAACGCTGGAGCTACTCCGAAGGAAATAACATCGGATAACGAATCGAGCTCCTTGCCAAATTCGCTCTGTGCATTAAGCGCACGTGCCACTCTGCCATCTACGCCATCAAGCAGCATTGCGATAATAACCATCATCGCTGCAATTTCAGGTTTCTCATTAAACACCATAATAATGGCGATTACGCCAAGAAACAAATTCCCCACCGTGAAAAGGCTCGGTATTGACTTTATAATCATCTGTTCCACCTCTTCTCTACTATGCCCTAAGACCAAACACAAATGTATGATGATCGGGCCGTTCACATTCCATCAATTGTATGGGATTTAGATTTGCCTGTCAATGAACATTTGATCCTGGATCCGTTTCAAACCTTCCTTGATTGCCCTCGCCCGGACTTCTCCAATTCCGTCAACATCATCCAGTTCACCGATTGTCGCCATCATAATATGCGGCAGTCTTGCGAAGCGCTCGACCAGATTATTCATAATAATGAGCGGCAAGCGCGGGATTTTGTTCAACAGACGATAGCCCCGCGGTGAAATGGATTCTTCCGCCATAGACGCGGTATGCGGATAGCCTAGAAGGCGGATAAATGGCGAAGCATCGAGCAGCTCATCCGAGCTCAGTTTTTTCATCGCCACCCGGATTTCCCGAATTTTCTCATCTGAATTGTCTTTCGCATAATCCTTCAGCAAGTACCAAGCATCCTCATCCACACCATCGACCAGTTCTTCCAGCTGCATGGCAATGAGGCGTCCTTCCGTTCCCAGCTCGGTCACATAACGCTTAATTTCCATTTTAACGCGCAGCACCATTTCTACACGCTGCACGACATGAGCAACCTCCTGCAGAGTGACCAACTCTTCGAACTCAAGTACGGACAAATTTTTAAACGATTGGCCCAGCACCGCCTTATATTTCTCCAGCGTCTGAATCGCCTGATTCGCTTTGGTCAAAATGTTGCCCATTTCCTTGAGCGCATACCGCAAATTGCCTTGATACAGCGTAATAATATTTCGGCGCTGCGAAATGGATACGACAAGCTTACCCGTCTGCTTGCCTACCCGCTCCGCAGTACGGTGGCGGATTCCCGTCTCAATCGACGGAATGGAGCTATTCGGAATAAGCTGCGTGTTCGCATACAAAATCCGCCGCATATCCTCGCTCAAAATAATCGCACCATCCATCTTCGCAAGCTCATACAAATAGTTGGGCGAGAAGTCGCAATTGATGGAAAAACCTCCATCTACAACTTCCATCACCTCAGGACTATATCCGACAACGATTAATGCCCCCGTCTTCGCCCGCAGCACGTTCTCTAAGCCGTCACGGAACGGGGTACCGGGCGCGACTAGCTGCAAAAGCTGGTTCATCGTTTCTAGCTGGCTCTGTTCCTTCATCATCTTCCCCCTATCCTAGTGCTGCCGAGAGCGCTTCCGCTACGGTGTTTACACCAATGATCTCAATAGATGCCGGCGGCTTCCAGCCCTTCAAGCTTCTCTCCGGCATAATAACGCGTTTGAAGCCCAGCTTCTCGGCTTCCTTTACCCGCTGCTCAGCACGCGAAACAGCACGCACCTCGCCTGTCAGACCAACTTCTCCGAACACAACGTCGTAAGGTCTCGTTGGCGCATCCCGAAAGCTGGAAGCGAGACATACCGCTGCTGCTAAATCAACGGCTGGCTCATCCAGCTTAATGCCGCCTGCTACATTCAAATAAGCATCCTGCGTCTGAAGAAACATGCCGTTTCGCTTCTCAAGCACAGCAATGATCAACGCCATGCGATGATGGTCAAGCCCAGCCGTCATGCGCCTCGGTGATGGGAAATTCGTCGTCGCCACCAGCGCCTGCAATTCCACCAATACAGGACGGGTTCCCTCCATGCTCGCAACAACAATAGAACCTGCTACGCCAAGCGGACGCTCAGATAAAAACAACTCAGAAGGATTCAGCACCTCACGCAAGCCTTCCTCGCCCATCTCGAAAATTCCAATCTCATTCGTTGACCCGAACCGGTTTTTCACCGCGCGCAGCAGCCTGTAGGTGTGATGACGCTCACCTTCAAAATACAGCACGCAATCGACCATATGCTCCAGCATCCGCGGCCCGGCAATGGCGCCTTCCTTCGTCACATGCCCGACCAGCACCGTTGCAATCCCTTTGATTTTGGCTACTCGCATGAAATGCGCTGTGCATTCCCGAACCTGGGATACGCTGCCCGGCGCTGATTGAACACCCGGATCATAAACCGTCTGGATAGAGTCAATAACAAGAAAATCGGGGTCCACCGATTCAATCGCCTCGTTAATATGATCCATGTTCGTTTCGCAAAGCACATACAAGGATTCCGTCAGCGCACCAAGCCGATCCGCTCTTAGCCTCGTTTGCCGCACCGATTCCTCACCCGAAATATAGAGAACCTTCAATCCCTTCGTTGCCAGTGCATGCGAGGTTTGCAGCAGCAGCGTGGATTTTCCGATACCGGGGTCGCCCCCTACCAGCAAAAGGGAGCCCGGCACAACGCCTCCGCCAAGTACGCGGTTGAGCTCCTTCAAGCTCGTTTCAATGCGCGGTTCCTTCCCGCTCTCTATATGTATGATCGATTGTGGCTTTTCTTTCGTTTGCGCAACACGCAAACCGACTCCCTGCGTCTTGACAACGGTTTCCTTCTCTTCAATCATGGAATTCCATGACTGGCACCCTGGGCATTTGCCCATCCACTTTGGCGACTCTGTTCCACATTCATTGCATACGAATTTCGTTTTTATTTTTGCCATGTCCGGCTCCTTTTACTAAAAAACACTATCATTAAAAGTTTACCATTTAATGTGGATTGTATAAACCCCTACTTCCTTATACGCAAGAAAGTTCCCTGTCATCCTTATGAGGAAGAAGGGAACTTTCTGAAAAAGACAACCTATATACGCTATCCTTTAAGCTTGAATAGCCGCTTGCCGCGCCACAATAACGCGATGGGTTGAAAGCTGAGAACCGAGCATAATGACTTCATTTTGCTGGCTGTGGCAGCCTTCGCCTGCCTTCTTTTGACGATGTGCATGGGCCTGACGGAAGGAGTCGCTGTTGACCCAGCCTTCAAACGACGCTTTATTTTCCCATGTAGTGCCCACTCTCAGCTCATCATAGTCCACCAAGTTTTCCATAAGCAGCACTTCCATCCGGATAAAGCCGGGAGAAAGCTCAATTCCCTTCGTATGCTGGAATCGCTCGGCTACGGCTTCCCCGTGCCCTTTTTTAACTTTAATGGTGTTCGTGACCACGATCATGATGTTACTCCTCCTATCAAGCCTGAAGGCTTTCCAAATAAGCATAAACGCTGCGCGACTCCTCGCCACCCATCTTGGCATGAACGATGAGCGGAATACCATGCGAGCCAATGGCATCTTTCGCCGAGGGGTCGTCACTTAAAATCGCATGAACCACTTCCAGCTTTCCTAACATCGCCGCAGCAAACAAATCAAGTCTTGCTCCACGCTCCAGCAAATACAGTGCAATATCCCTGCGCCCGACATGAGCGGCTGCGCCTAGCGCATTTTCCCAATCACCATCGCCCCAGTCACAGGCAGCGTGCAGCAGCTCCGGCTCTTCATTCAGCATTTGCTTTACCTTGTCAAAATCCATATGCGCTGCTCTAACGAACTGCTTAATATATTCATTTGATAAATATGACGCCTCTTCAGCCGTTATTCTGGCCGCATGCAAACCCATACCCTATTACCGCCTTCCGTCATCTATTCCGTTCTTTGTCTTTTTATATGAAAGAGTTTATCGTTAAAGTATCGCCTACTCTTTATAAGATACACGATAATGATTCTCATTGTCAAATAAAAAAGAATAGAATCCATCTGCCGAGCACATAAAAAAGCTTCCAGAATCCGTCATGTTCACGGGTTCTGGAAGCTTTCTTTTGTTGTGCCAAGCTGCATAAATCTAGCTCATCGGTTGTGCTGATAAGCTGTGATCAGTTGTGCAGCATCCTCACTTTTTTTATGATTTAGCTGCCGGCTCTTCGGATGCCTTCTCCAAATCAAGAGGCTCCGCTTTTGTAACCGTCAAAGCGCCATCTTTCTCATCAATCGTGAATCGGTCACCTTTTTGAATGCTGCCCATGAGCAGCTCCTCGGACAACCGGTCCTCGATATGCTTCTGAATCGCACGACGCAGTGGACGCGCACCATATTGCGGATCAAAGCCTTCCTTCGCCAAAAATGCTTTCGCTGCGTCGGTCAGCAAGAAGTCAACATCTTGCTCACGCAGGCGTTTGCGCAGATCGTCGGACATCAAAGTCACGATTTCGGCGATATGCTCCTGCTCCAGCGAATGGAACACGATTGTTTCGTCAATCCGATTCAGGAACTCAGGGCGGAAGCTCTTTTTAAGCTCAGCCATTACTTTATCCTTCATTTGGATGAAGTCACGACCAGCGTCGTGAACCGCAGTGAAGCCCAGCGAAGAATTCCGTTTAATTTGATCCGCGCCCACGTTCGACGTCATAATGATCAGC
Source organism: Paenibacillus sp. J31R34 (assembly GCF_059383715.1). Taxonomy (NCBI): domain Bacteria; kingdom Bacillati; phylum Bacillota; class Bacilli; order Caryophanales; family Paenibacillaceae; genus Paenibacillus; species Paenibacillus sp. J31R34. Next base: position 4,671 of record NZ_JBXENU010000018.1, on the reverse strand, counting down.
GTATTGCGGAAATCGACTACACGGCCTTTAGAATCAGTCAGACGACCATCTTCCAGCACCTGCAGCAAAATGTTGAATACTTCTGGGTGAGCTTTCTCAATCTCATCGAGCAATACAACCGAATAAGGCTTACGGCGTACTTTCTCGGTCAATTGACCGCCTTCCTCATAACCAACATATCCCGGAGGCGCCCCAACGAGACGGGAAGTCGAATGCTTCTCCATATATTCCGACATATCGATGCGGATAATCGCATTTTCATCGCCGAACATCGCTTCTGCAAGCGCACGAGCAAGCTCGGTTTTACCTACACCCGTTGGACCGAGGAAAATGAATGAACCCATCGGACGCTTTGGATCCTTCAGGCCAGCACGAGCACGGCGCATCGCGCGCGATACAGCTTTGACTGCTTCTTCCTGGCCGATGACACGACCGTGAAGAATGGATTCCATTTTCAGCAGACGCTCGGTTTCTTCCTCTGCCAGCTTGCTTACCGGAATGCCGGTCCAACTCGCTACTACCTGTGCAATATCCTCAGGTGTCACTTCGGAATCCGTACGTCCTTGTTTTTCTTTCCATTGGTTTTTCGTAATATCCAGCTCTTCGCGCATCTTCTGCTCGGTATCGCGAAGCGCAGCCGCTTTCTCAAACTCCTGACTTTGAACAGCGGAGTCTTTCTCCTTGCGGATATCCTCCAGACGGTTTTCCAACTGCTTAAGGTTTGGCGGAATCGTATACGAGTTGAGGCGAACTTTCGAGCCCGCTTCATCAATCAGGTCGATCGCCTTATCCGGCAGGAAACGATCCGTAATGTAGCGGTCGGACAGCTTAACCGCTTGAACAATTGCTTCATCGGTAATTTTCACCCGGTGATGGGCTTCATAACGATCGCGCAGGCCGTACAAAATTTGTACCGCTTCTTCTGGCGAAGGCTGATCAACCGTAATCGGTTGGAAACGGCGCTCCAGCGCAGCATCCTTCTCGATGTATTTGCGGTATTCATCCAGCGTAGTCGCGCCGATACATTGCAGCTCGCCACGTGCTAGCGCCGGCTTCAAAATATTCGAAGCATCAATCGCGCCTTCAGCTCCTCCTGCACCAATCAGCGTATGAAGCTCATCGATGAACAGGATGATATTGCCGGCTTGGCGGATTTCATCCATAATTTTTTTCAGACGATCCTCAAACTCGCCGCGATACTTCGTACCAGCTACGACAGAGCCCATATCAAGTGTCATTACGCGTTTGTCGCGCAGCGTTTCCGGAATTTCGTTTGCAATAATTTTTTGTGCCAGTCCTTCGGCAATCGCCGTTTTACCAACGCCGGGTTCCCCGATGAGAACAGGATTGTTTTTCGTCCGGCGGCTAAGCACTTGAATAACGCGCTCGATTTCCTTACTGCGGCCAATAACCGGATCGAGATTGCCTTCTTTAGCAAAGGAGGTCAAATCGCGGGCAAGTCCGTCCAGCGTTGGCGTGCTCACATTAGAAGGAGCGCCATGGTTGCTGGAGATTGCTTCGCTGCTGCCAAGCAATTGCAGCACTTGCTGGCGTGCTTTATTCAGGCTGATGCCGAGATTGTTCAGCACGCGGGCTGCAACACCTTCGCCTTCACGAATGAGTCCGAGCAAAATATGCTCCGTGCCCACATACGTATGGCCGAGCTTTCTCGCTTCATCCATAGAGAGCTCAATGACCTTTTTCGCACGTGGCGTATAGGCAATGTTAGTAGGCTGCTCCTGCCCTCTTCCGATCAAAGCCTCAACCTCATCCTGGATTTTCTCTAGGCCCAGGCCAAGTCCAATCAGCGCTTTCGCGGCGATGCCTTCTCCTTCACGAATCAGTCCAAGTAAAATATGCTCTGTACCAATATTGTTATGTCCAAGACGAACCGCTTCCTCCTGCGCCAATGCAAGCACCTTCTGTGCCCGTTCCGTGAATCTTCCGAACATCATCGTTACGCACCCCCATGTTCCATTTGACTTCGCAACTGCTTGCGAATAAGTTCTGCCCGGCGATAATCCCGCTGCTCCGCATTCATCGTTTCCTTAAATACTTGCTGCAAGAAGCCAGGCTGCGTCATAATCATTAATTCATTCATGACTTGAGGCGTTATATTATCCAGCAATCCCAGATCAACGCCCAACCTTACATCTGAAAGCCGCTGTGCCGCTTCCTTTGTATCCATAATAGCCGCATAGGATAAAATCCCATAGGACCGCTTTACTCTATCTTCAATGCGCAGCTTAGACTCAGCAAGAAGCCGTATTCGAGCTGCTTTCTCATGCTCAATAATTTGTCTGGCTACGCTGTACAAGTTGTCAATAATTTCGGACTCTGATTGACCGAGTGTAATTTGGTTCGAGATTTGAAACACATTGCCAAGCGCTTCACTGCCCTCGCCATACAATCCGCGAACCGCGAGTCCTACCTGCGTGACTGCCTGCAAAATCCGATTGATTTGCGATGATAGCACGAGAGCCGGCAAATGTACCATAATGGATACGCGAATGCCTGTTCCAACGTTGGTCGGGCAAGTCGTTAAATAACCGCGTTTCTCATCAAAAGCATATTCGGTCTCCGCTTCAAAAATATCATCGATCCGATTCGCCAGCGTCCAAGCTTCCTGAATTTGAAAACCCGGATATAGGCATTGAATTCGCAGATGGTCTTCTTCATTAATCATAATGCTCACCGATTCATTATCGCTGAGGATGAAGGCTCCGCCTCGAGATTCATTAGCCAGATTAGGGCTAATCAAATGCTTTTCGACTAATACACGCTTCTCCAGCTCCGTAAGATCGGCTAACACGATGGTATCAAACTGGCCGATAGGCTCGAGCTTTCCAGATGCCCCTATAGCAGCCAGCTGCTCCATAACCTCAAGCGACTGCTCCTTCGTAGCGAGCAACGGAAACGGGTGATGGTTCAAATTTCTGGCAATGCGTATACGGCTGCTGATCACGATATCTGACTCTGGACCATCCCCTTTCATCCAATCGCTTAACGCTTGCTCTGAAAAACGACGACTCTCCAAGAGGTATCCTCCTTACTTCACGACTTACAGCTCTGCTATTTTACGCTCAAGCTCACGAATACGATCCCTGATTTGAGCCGCACTTTCAAATTCTTCTTGCTCAATACGATCATACAACTCGCGTCTGAGCTGATCAAGTTCTCGTTTATTTTGCAATTGCCCTCCGGAGCGTTTCGGAATTTTCCCCGTATGCACCGTACTACCATGTACCCTTTTAAGCAGCGGATCTAACTTATCTGAAAAATGTTTGTAGCAGGCGCTGCAGCCAAAGCGTCCGATCTTGCTGAACTGCGCATAAGTAAATCCGCATTCGTCACAGCGTATGACTGGGCAAGGCTTCGTCCCTGCTGAACCCGATGTTCCAGATGGATCAAAATCAAGCAGACCCGACAGCAAGCTGTGGATAGAGAAGCCATTCGCCGTTCCCGGAATACCTTCTCCCCGTTCACGCGCACAAGCTTCACAAATGTGAAACTCCGTCTTCTCTCCACCGACAATCTTCGTAAAATGAAGCGTTGCCGGCTTCTTGCCGCATTCCTGACAAATCAAGACGTATCACCCCTTTCCATGCGCGATAAGCACGGTAAAGTTACTTAACCAGAAGCGATATAAGCATCGCTCTCAGCAAACGGGCCCTTAGCTCATCACGCAGCGGCAGCTTGACGGCAATGGTTTCCCGATCAATTGCTGCACGCAGCAGCTGCGCCTCGCGTTTCGTGACCATCAGCGCTTCTTCAAGCTGATAAATCAGCCCTTCCGCGACGCTCTGCTCCACGCAATCTCCAATCGTCTGCCGAATATGAAACTGAATCGTCTGCAAAGCTGGCAGCTCTACCCGTTGAATCCGGACATAACCTCCGCCTCCACGCTTCGATTCGACCATGTAACCCTTCTCCAGCGTAAAACGCGTACTAATCACGTAATTAATCTGGGAAGGGACGCACGAAAATTTCTCAGCCAGCTCATTGCGCTGTATTTCCACCGAGCTTTCCGTACTTTCCTGCAGCATATTTTTTAAATACTGTTCAATGAGATCGGAAATGTTTCGCATATCACCAACCTCCCTGGTACTGCATGGAGCACAAGCTTACGCTTATTCATATGCAGCTCCAACTGACTTTGACTTTCTTTGACTTTAACTTTATTATACGCAAAATTTAAGAAAGGTCAAGAGATGGAATCTTAATTTTCTGACTATTCATCCACAAGCTATTATGCACAAGGCTACTACCTAGCATGATGCGAAAAAGCACTAATTATACCCGACTAGCCTAGATCAGTCCTATTTATAAACAGGCTGTGCATAAAAAGTGAACGAATGTGCATAACTCGTGTTTACATTATGTTCATATAACGCCGATCAAACTTACCCACATGTGAACAACCGCGCTAACACGGACTTATACACGCCACAAAAAAATACTATGCACCTCATCCACGGCTGTAGATAAGTTGTGCACAGCATTTTCACTATATGATTGTCTAACTCTTTTACAAGACAACAAAAAACCTGCCGCAATGATTGCGACAGGCTTCTCGTGCTTGGCGACGTCCTACTCTCCCAGGACCCTGCGGTCCAAGTACCATCGGCGCTGGAGGGCTTAACGGTCGTGTTCGGGATGGGAACGCGTGGT
>NZ_JBXENU010000017.1:0-77314 GCF_059383715.1 Paenibacillus sp. J31R34 | reverse complement strand
CATTTAGGTGTTTGACTTGCTCATTACTTTTTTGTATCGCTTTACATTAACCGAAGTTAATGTGGCAGTTTCACTCGTTGTTCAGTTTTCAAAGAACAATTTCTCTTGCTTACGTTTCGTTCTTGTCTGCCGTATGTCTCAGCGGCGACTCATATAATATATCACGGGTGCCTATACCAATGCAAGTGTTTTTTTAAAAAAATATCATTTCTTTTTCAAATAGCGTTTTTCCTTGCAGCTTCAAGCCTTGAATCCCTTGTATATAAAGGGATAAAGCCGCCCAGCACTTACTCTGGACGGCTTTAATTAACTATTACATTTACGTTTTGACGACCTATACTCTCAATAATAGTAGCTAATTAAGCTTTATCTATTCCATCTGTACTTAGGATGGAATAACCTCATTGATATGTAGATGCCGTTCTACCGTTAAGTTAATAATAGATCCCTCAATGGAAACCCATGGTCTAGTTGGATGCACATGATCAGAAAACACGATCTCTCCTACCCGTTCATCACTAAGCCTAACCTTCGTTCCATTATGGAACTGCGTAACCTTCTCGACAAACACTCGAACATAAGTCGGATCAAGCTTGCCGAAAGCGTCGCTCTGGATCTGCTCTAGAACAAGATATGGCGAGACTGCCTTACGATAAGACTTGTTCAAGGTCATAGCGTGAAAAATATCAGCTATTGCTACAATCTTCCCGTACGGATGGATTTTAGCTGCATCAATGCCAAGAGGGTAACCCGTTCCGTCTACCCGTTCATGATGCTGAAGAGCTGCGAGCTTGGCGCCATCGTTCAGAGATGCTACATTTTTGAGCATTTGGTAGCCCAGCACGGTATGCCGTTTCATCTCTTCCAGCTCTTCTACGGTTAACGCAGTCGGTTTAGAAAGAATCGAACGATCAATACGCGTGTTCCCAAAATCATGAAGCAAGCCGCCAAGAGCAACCTGCATCCATTCTTTTTGAGGAAAGCCGTTCCACTGCGCAATAAGATAAGAAGTAAGTGCACACGCAATGCTGTTATGAAGCAAATAGTCACGCTCCATAAAACTGCGCGGCACAAACGTCAAAATCTGATAGTTCTTAATATGCTGCAGCAAATTCTCCATCTGATTGCGAATATCCATAATAGGGATGCCTTGCGGCGCCGCATGATCATTAAAGACTTGTCTCAGCAGCACCAGCATCTTGTCATATTCATCATGCAGGGAAGAAGCAGCAAACGGCTTATCGTCCACTTGCTTGGAGGCAGCGCCTGCTTTGGCATCTTCCGACGCTTTAGCAGGAGCTGCTGGTCCATCAACGGCCACGTTTGAAATGATGAAAGCTCTCAAAATTTCTAGCTCGCGGCCAGCAATAACCTTGCCTTTTTGAAGTAGTACCCGACCTAACGGGGTAAGGACATCTTCACTAATCTTATCGCCTAACTTCACTTGTGATAAAGTCACCGTTGGCACAACGGTTCCCTCCCCATGTCCTGGATTCCCCTGATATAAAAACTATTCGTTCTCTTCGCTGTCTGAAGGCTGTGCAGCATCAAATTCAGTCGCTTCGCCTTCTTCCAGATCATCGCTTACTTCTTCACTGCGGGCAATACGAGTAACCGTTGCTACTGTATCTTCATCGCGGGTATTAATCAATTTAACGCCCTGCGTATTGCGGCCCATCGTAGAGATACCTTCCATGCTTGTCCGAATCAATGTGCCTGATGCAGTCATAATCATTAGATCCTCATCATTTACAACGACCTTCAAGCTGACAATCGGTCCGTTCTTATCCGTAACGTTAAGCGTCTTAATCCCTTTACCGCCACGGTTTTGAATACGATATTCGCTCATTGGCGTCCGTTTGCCATACCCTTTGGACGTAACAATCAGCACATCATTATCATTCATGACGATATCCATATCAATAACAGCATCGCTCTCATCAAGCTGGATACCCTTTACGCCTGTAGCCGAACGGCCCATAGAGCGCACGTCATTTTCAGAGAAACGAATCGACATGCCTTCCGCAGTTCCCATAACAATCTCCTGTTGACCGTCTGTCAGCTTGACGCCAATCAGATCATCATCTTCACGCAGCGAGATGGCAATGAGGCCGACTTTGCGAATGTTGATATAGTCATCGAGAGGCGTTTTCTTCACGACACCTTGACGGGTAGCGAAGAACAGATAATGATTCGGGTCAAAATCCTGTACAGGAATAACCGCATTAATCGTCTCGCCCTGCTCGATTTGAATTAAGTTAATAATCGGTGTACCGCGTGCTGTCCGGCTAAGATCAGGAATCTCATAAGCTTTCAGCTTGTACACCTTGCCTTTATTAGTAAAGAAGAGCAGGTAGTGATGCGTATTGGATACAAAAAGATGCTCGACGAAGTCATTGTCCTTCGTATCCATGCCAACGACACCTTTTCCGCCCCGCTTCTGGCTCCGATAAGTCGTAACCGGCAGGCGCTTGATATAGCCGCTGTGCGTAATGGAAATAATAACATCCTCGCGAGGAATCAAATCCTCATCCAGAATCTCCTCATCACTAGCCGTAATTTCCGTACGACGCTCATCGCCAAAACGATCTCTAATCTCATTGAGCTCTGTGCTAATAATAGCAAGCACGAGCTGCTCATCAGCGAGAATCGCTTTGAACTCGGCAATTTTCAATAGAAGCTCTGTATATTCTGCTTCAATCTTATCGCGTTCCAGACCTGTAAGGCGCTGCAAACGCATATCGAGAATGGCTTGTGCCTGCTCGTGGCTTAGATCGAATCGAGTGATCAAGCCTTCACGTGCTATTTCCGCTGTTTGGGAACCGCGTATCAACGCAATAACCTCATCCAGATGATCAAGCGCAATCCGATAGCCCTCCAAAATATGAGCGCGGGCTTCGGCTTTCTTCAAATCGTATTCCGTACGGCGACGAATAACCTCGATTTGATGCTGCAAATAATGATAGAGTACTTCGCGCAAATTCAACGTCTTCGGCTCGCCATTTACGAGAGCAAGCATATTAATGCCGAAGTTGGATTGCATTTGCGTCTGTTTGTATAGGTTGTTGAGCACTACGCTAGGATTCACGTCGCGGCGAAGCTCGATAACTACCCGCATACCATTACGATCAGACTCATCACGCAAATCCGTAATGCCGTCGATCTTCTTCTCCCGAACGAGCTCAGCAATTTTCTCAACGAGACGGGCTTTATTTACTTGATAAGGCAGCTCATACACGATAATACGCGCTTTGTTGCCATTCTCTTCAATCATTGCGCGCGCTCGCATAGTCACCGTTCCACGACCCGTCAAATAAGCTTGACGAATGCCGCTTAGTCCCATAACAATACCTGCCGTTGGGAAATCAGGTCCTTTTACAAAATCGATTAATTCAAGCGGTGTAATATCCGGATTCGCAATCAATGCCTGTACACCGTCAATAACTTCCCCCAAATTATGCGGAGGAATGTTCGTGGCCATACCTACAGCTATCCCTGTTACACCATTGACTAGCAGGTTAGGAAAACGCGCCGGCAATACCGCAGGCTCCTTCTCTTCACCGTCATAGTTCGGAATGAAATTCACTGTTTCCTTGTTAAGGTCACGCAGCAGCTCCATTGCAATCTTCGATAGACGAGCTTCCGTGTAACGCATAGCTGCTGCCATGTCGCCATCAACCGAACCGAAGTTGCCGTGACCATCTACCATCATGTACCTCATTGAGAAATCCTGTGCCATACGCACCATAGACTCATACACAGCCGAATCACCGTGAGGATGATACTTACCGATGACTTCGCCTACAATCCTTGCGGATTTTTTGTGTGGCTTGTCCGGTGACATCCCAAGCTCCGACATTGCGAATAAAATCCGGCGATGAACAGGCTTGAGTCCATCCCTTACATCGGGCAATGCGCGACTTACGATAATACTCATTGCATAGTCCATAAAGGAATCGCGCATTTCCGTGCCTATATCACGGTCTTTAATCTGCGAATATTGTTCTTCCGCCATGCTTTACCTCCCTGACGTCTATCTGCAAACCTGTAAACATCATTGTCTCTCTAGTTCTTTCTCAAATAAGACGATACTAAACCTAAATTCCACGAACATAGCCGAAAAAATAGGTTAAATACCGTATTCCGTAACGCTCCGATTGCCATAAACTAAACAAATCCAACTTTTATTATACCACTCATTCTAAACTCTGTCTCCTGCCGGAATAAGAAACGATAGGCTCAGGCAGTGATTCAAAGAAAGGGGAATCAAGCTTGTCTATACAACGCGTTACTAGCAAATGGGCTAAAACACAGGTGCTCCTGCGCTCCGAACATTTACGTGAATACATGCCTGCTACCGAGCTGTTCAGCAAAGAAAGCCTGCTTGCTATGCTCACCCAATACAGCATGGTTTATGTAAAACCCGTCAATGGCACCTTTGGAAAAGGGGTCATTCGAGTCGAGCAATATGCCGCTCCAGGCCGAGGCTTCCGATACCAGATTGAAACCAGTGTCCGCACGTTCGCAACCTTCGACCAATTGTACAACAGCCTTTATCCCTATCAAGTGGGCAAACGCTACCTCGTACAAAGAGGAATATTCCTGCTTCGCCATCAGAAGCGGCGCTTTGATATCCGCGTGATGGTACAGAAAAATCCGCAAGGCAGCTGGGAAGCAACGGGCATCATCGGTCGTCTCGCCCATCCTGCAAAAATCGTCACCAACTACCATAGCGGTGGCACGCCAATGCCTTTCGAACAGCTCATGAATGGTCATCTGTCCGCAACGGAGCAGCAAGCGTATAGACAGCGTTTGAACAAGCTAAGCCTATCCATCGTCCACCAGCTGCATCAGGCTTATCCGCGAATTAAAGAAATCGGTGTCGATATTGCAATCGATACGAGGCTGCGCCCGTGGATATTAGAGGTCAATACCTGCCCCGATCCTTTTATTTTCCGCAAGCTTCCCGACAAGTCCGTGTTTCGAAAAATATATCGTTACGCCGTTGCCTATGGCCGGTATAAAAGAAAATAGCCGCTGCTAGTGCATATCCTCATACTGCGCGCAAGGCTCCGTATAAAAACACATTCTAGAAACGGCTATTTATAATTTAAAAGCGGCAAGCTATGCCGCTGTACTTAAAAGATTCAGCGAGTAATGAATCAAAGAAAAGCTAAATGTCGAGATTTTTAACACTTAAAGCATATTGCTGGATGAAGTTACGACGCGGCTCAACATTGTCGCCCATCAGCGTATCAAAAATCGTATCAGCTTCAATGGCGTCATCAATCGTTACTTGAAGCATGGAACGGCTTTCCGGATCCATCGTGGTTTCCCAGAGCTGGACAGCATCCATCTCACCCAAGCCTTTATACCGCTGAATGTTAATTTTGCCGGTTTGGCCGAACTCCGCAATAATTGCATCACGTTCCTTCTCGTTCTGCGCATAACGAATGACCTTGTTGCGCTCGACTTTATAGAGCGGCGGCTGGGCGATATAAATATAGCCCGCTTCGAGAATTTTGCGCATGTAGCGATAGAAGAACGTCAGCAACAGCGTACGAATATGTGCGCCGTCAACGTCGGCATCGGTCATAATAATGACCTTGTGATAACGTGCCTTCGCCAAATCGAAGTCCTCGCTGATGCCCGTTCCAAGCGCTGTAATAATCGCCCGAATTTCTGCATTGCCGAGAATTCGGTCGAGTCTTGCGCGCTCAACGTTCAGGATCTTACCACGCAGAGGCAATATCGCCTGGAAGTGACGGTCACGGCCTTGCTTAGCCGAACCACCGGCCGAGTCACCTTCTACGATGTACAGCTCGCTGATTGCCGCATCCTTGGAGGAGCAATCCGCCAGCTTACCTGGAAGCGAGCTGACTTCAAGCGCACTCTTACGGCGCGTCAGCTCACGCGCTTTGCGTGCTGCTTCACGTGCTCTAGCTGCTTGAAGGCCTTTTTCTACAATTTTGCGAGATACAGCCGGGTTCTCATCGAGAAACTCCTGAAGCTTCTCTGCAAGCAGCGATTCGACGATACCGCGAACCTCGCTGTTGCCTAGCTTAGTTTTCGTTTGTCCTTCGAATTGCGGCTCAGGAATTTTGACCGAAATAATCGCTGTCAAGCCTTCGCGCACATCATCACCGGAGAAATTGGAATCATTGTCCTTCAGCAAGTTCGTTTTGCGGGCGTAGTCATTAATAACCCGCGTGAGCGCACTTTTGAAGCCGGACTCATGCGTTCCACCCTCATGGGTATTAATATTATTCGCGAACGAATAAATATTTTCGCTATAGCCGTCGTTATACTGGAGGCCCAGCTCTACCTGAATATGATCCTTGGAGCCCTCAACATAAATCGGCGATTCATGGAGCGCTTCCTTGTTCCGGTTCAAATACTGAACGAACTCATTAAGGCCGCCTTCGTATCTGAATGTGTTTGTCATTCCCGTACGCTCGTCAGTCAGCGTAAGTTCAATTCCTTTATTTAGAAAAGCAAGCTCCCGAATCCGGGACTGCAAAATATCGTATTCATAAACCGTCGTCTCGGTAAAAATCTCCGGGTCCGGCTTAAAGCGAATCGTCGTCCCTGTATCCTCCGGCGACGTCTCTCCAATGACCTTAATATCTGATTCCGGAGCTCCGCGGCGATATTCCTGCTGGTGAATTTTCCCCTTCAGCTTGACGGTTGCAACTACATGCTCCGACAAAGCGTTGACGACAGAAACACCAACCCCGTGCAAACCGCCGGAAACTTTATAGCCTTCTCCGCCAAATTTACCGCCGGCATGAAGCACCGTCATAACGACTTCAAGCGTAGATTTCTTCAGCTTGGCGTTCTCGCCGACAGGGATACCCCGTCCGTTATCGACAACGGTAATACTGTTATCTTCATGAATCGTCACATTTATTTCAGTACAATAGCCAGCAAGCGCTTCATCGATACTGTTATCGACAACTTCCCATACGAGATGGTGGAGTCCCTTGCTGCTTGTGGAGCCAATATACATACCAGGGCGCTTGCGGACTGCTTCCAGTCCCTCTAGCACCTGGATCTGACTCTCGTCATACGTATGCTGCGGATTCAAAGACATTAATGCTCACTGCTCCTCTCAACTGCTCTTGCTACACGTTATTCTAGCCCTTGTCAGCCATTCGCTACAAAATGATGAGCTCGCTTCTTCAAGGTAGAGGATGAAATTGGCGAATAATAGATTTTCTGCTTCGTCACAACGATGGATTTCGGCTCCTCTTCGCCAATCGTCTCCACGTCCTTGCGCTTGCGAGCGCCTGCAACGAACTGCTTGGATAACTTGGAGGATTGCTCTATGGATATATCGAAAATGGCTACCAGCTCGGCAGCCCGAATAATTTTCTCGCCGCCCAAATGGATATACATGCTCCCCCGCCTCCCGATCGTTTGCGCTTATCCGCGCGTCACTTGGCCTTCACGCACATTATAGATACAAGCGTCCTGCAGCTTGCTAATATTGACGCTCTCAAGCCCGGTTGTCGTGATGAACGTCTGCACCTTGCTCTGAAATGTTTCTATGAGCTGCGTCTGCCGGTGCTGGTCAAGCTCAGACAGAACATCATCAAGAAGCAGCAGCGGATATTCCCCAATCTCCTCAGCAATCAGCTCAATTTCTGCCAGCTTTAGCGAGAGTGCGGTTGTGCGCTGCTGTCCCTGGGAACCATATACAGATGCCTCTTTGCCGTTAATAAAAAAGGCCAAATCATCGCGATGCGGCCCAACGAGCGACATCCCTCTGCGAATCTCCTGCTCTTTCACTTGTGTTAACTTTATCATAAATTGCTCAAATAAAACAGATTCATCTTCCGGCTCGCCGCTGCCAAGCGATGGGCAGTAGGTAATTGTGAGCTGTTCGCTGCCGGCCGTGATGCCAGAATGGATCTGCTCAGCCCAGCGCTGCAGTTTATGTATGAAGTGTTCCCTTTTTTTCATAATTTTAACACCTAGCTCAGCGAGCTGTGTATTCCATACATCCAGCATCGTCTGCTGCATGGAGCCAGGAGAAGCAGACTTCAGGTAGTTATTGCGCTGTACAAGCACCTTGCCGTATTGCTGAAGGGTATGCAAATAACCGGGCTGCACCTGACCGATTTCCATATCCAGAAACCGTCTGCGTACACCCGGCGTGCCTTTTACAATTTCGAGATCCTCCGGCGCGAACATAACTACATTCAGCGACCCGATGAAGTTGCTCAGCTTGCGCTGCTCGAGCCCGTTAATTTTCGCTTTCTTGCCCTGTGTCGACAGCAGCAGCTCAAGCTGCGCCGTGCCATAACGCTTATCTACCGTGCCTTGCAAGCGAGCCGAATCCGCTTCCCAGCCAATCAGCTCCTTATCCTTGGACGTACGGTGCGATTTGGTGAGGGCAAGCGCAAATATTGCTTCCAGCAAATTCGTCTTGCCCTGGGCGTTCGGACCGACGAACAGATTGACCTGATTACTCGTCTCCAGCTCAAGCTGTCCGTAGTTGCGGTAATTTTGCAAATGAATATTTTTTAAAAACACGTCTGCTGCCCCTCCCGGTCCTTAGCTAATCATTATGAACCGGTAACAGTAAAGATGCCGAAGCCTTCTACTTCGACACGGTCCCCGACATACAGCTTGCGTCCACGTCTGTTATCCGTCTCGCCGTTGATCGTAATCTTGTTCTCCTGCAGAAAAAATTTAGCTTGTCCACCTGTGGATATACAATCCGATAGCTTTAAAAACTGCCCCAACGGAATATATTCGGTGCGAATGGCAACTTCCTTCATCGTGGCTTGCCCACCTTCCTCTTCTCGAGCTCTATCTAAAATTTCCGCAAGCACTCTCGCGAGGCTGCTACGTTGTTGTCCGGTAAGGCAAAATAACGTACATGTTGTACGAATGATCGGTCGGCTTAATGATAATCGGGCTCATAGCACCTGTAAAGCCGATGAAAATTTGCTCGCTGTCAATTACTTTGAGCACATCAAGCATAAATTTGGAGTTGAATGAGATGCGCAGCGGCTCGCCTTCAAATTTTTTGGCATCGATCTGCTCTGTTACGCGGCCAAGCTCGGTCGAGCTTGAGGAAATTTCGATCGAATTGTCATCAAGCGTAATCAGACGCACAATATTCGTCTTCTCCTCACGCGACATCAAATAAGCGCGGTCGATCGCATCCATCAAATTTTTTGTATCGACGACAAGTTCTGTTTTATACGTCTGCGGAATAATCTTTGAAGTATCTGGGTACATGCCATCAAGCATACGTGTGTAGAACAGCACATTGCCGAGCTTGAACATCACTTGGTTGTCAGCTACGACGATATCCACGAGCGCATTATGCTCAGGGACAAGCTTTGAAAGTTCGACCAATGTTTTTGCAGCAATAATGACATTGGAGAAACGATATTCAGGATCGGTTTCGGTATGCGCATTGCGGCTCGCCAGACGGTGGCGGTCTGTTGCTATAAATTTCAGCTGCTGGTTGTTAAGCGTCCATAATACGCCGGTTAATACAGCCGTTTGCTCATTGGTGGATGCGGCTAGCACCGTTTGGCGGATCATCGTTTTCAACAAATCGCCTGGCATTTGAAATAAACCGTTCTCTTCAATAGACGGCAAAATTGGGAATTCCTCTGGATCAAGACCAACCATCTGGATGTCAGAGGAGCCGGAGCGGATCATCGTTTGAAACTGGGCGCCAACTTGAATTTCAACATTATCGGATGGCAGTTTTTTTATAATCTCGACAAAAAATTTAGCTGGGAGTACAACGCTTCCCGGTTTATCCACATGTGCAATAAATAAATTATCGCGTTCTACCGGGATGAAGCTCTGAATAGATATTTCAGTATCGCTTGCTGTTAAGGTTACACCCTGATGGGTAACATCTATTTTGATTCCGCCAAGAATCGGTATGGCTGGTCTGGAGGAGATTGCTTTTGCTACCTGCTGGATCGCATCGTTTAGTTCATTTTTTGAAATCGTTAATTTCATAATTTCTCTCCTATATCCGCAGGGAGACATCGCGAATCATAGTGGATGTTCCACGAATGTCTTATTCCGCTTATGGATGATGTTTTTTTAAAGATTTTTTAGTAGTCGTAGTAGTAGGGGGCCTGAATATGTGGATAAGTGGGACAAGCGCTGATAGATCAAGCCTATCCACATGTGTATAGACTGTGTATAGGCTTGTGTTCGTTTTCCGTATAAAAGTGGATAACTTTTCAGCACAATTTGCTCTGCATAACGGCTTACGTATGATTTTTGATTTTTTCAGTCAGGTTTTGCAATATTTTGTACAAGTCCTGATCGATTTTAAGCTGCTGCGTAATTTTCTCATGGGCATGAATGACTGTTGTATGGTCCCGCCCGCCAAAAGCTTCGCCGATCTTTGGCAGCGAGTGGTCCGTAAGCTCTCGAGAGAGGTACATGGCGATTTGCCGCGGATATGCCACAGCTTTCGTCCGTTTGCGCGCCTTAAACTCCTCAAGCCGCAGCCCATAAAACTCCCCGACCTTCTGCTGGATCTCGTTAATGGTAATCAGCTTCGGCCGGCTTGAAGGAATAATATCCTTGAGCGCTTCAGCTGCCAAATGGGAGGAGATATCCTGATTAATGAGCGAGGAGTAAGCGACAACCCTGATCAGGGCGCCTTCCAGCTCACGAATATTCGTATCGATCTGGTTAGCGATATAAACCATCGCTTCATTGGGAATATCGAGATTTTCGGCCTTAGCCTTCTTGCGCAAAATAGCAATCCTCGTCTCCAGATCAGGCGCCTGGATATCGGTAATTAGACCCCATTCAAAGCGGGAACGAAGGCGCTCCTCCAGCGTCGGAATTTCCTTCGGCGTACGGTCGCTGGAAATGACGATTTGCTTGCGCTCTTCATGAAGCGCATTGAAGGTATGGAAAAACTCCTCCTGCGTCCCGTCTTTACCGGCCAAAAATTGAATATCGTCAATGAGCAAAACGTCGATATTCCGGTACTTATTGCGGAAGCTTTCCCCACGGTTGTCACGAATCGCGTTAATAAATTCATTGGTGAATTTCTCCGACGAAATATACATGATCTTCGTATTGGGATTGTGATCCTTAATATAGTGGCCGATTGCATGCATTAGATGCGTTTTTCCAAGGCCAACACCGCCGTAGAGAAACAGCGGATTGTAGGCTTTCGCCGGCGCTTCAGCTACCGCAAGCGATGCCGCATGGGCAAAGCGATTGTTGGCGCCGATAACGAATGTCTCGAACGTATATTTGGAATTCAGCACATGGGTATGGCTTTCTTCCTGTACGACGGGTACATCCATTGCTCTAGGCGGCATCATAGCTGCCGGCTCGGCGCTTCGCGCCTCTTCAATGGAAAAACGCACATCGACCTGTCTGCCTAGAAATTCAAACAGGGTTGTGCGAATTAGTTTTGTATAACGGCCTTCCAGCCATTCAGCTGCAAATGTTGTCGGTGCCGTAACTTCAAGCAAAGTATCATTCACGAACGAAGCTTTGGTTGCCTTAAACCAAGTATCAAAACTTGGCTTGCTCAGCTTCGTCTGAATAATTGACAACACTTGCTGCCATATATCATAAGCATGGCTGTCCACAGACGTCACTCCTTATCAAAATCGCCGAAACGGCGCAATTAAGCCATATTCTGTCGAATGAATGTCATTTTTCCAAGGAAAACATCCACAATATGAAGAAATGAAAACGGTTGAGTTATAAATAGGTGATTAACTTGTTCACATTTTTATCCACAGCCTGTTAATAAGATTGAGGATAAAGGGAAGGTATCCACATATAAAACATAACTATCATAGCAAAAGATCCCTTGTATTTCAACGGATTCGAAGATTTTATCCACATATTCAATAGCTTGTGTATAAAAGTTGCGCACAACACTAGATATTGTTTATATCTTGTTAAGATTTCGACAAAGTTCGTAAGTCCGCTGAAAAAGTTGTGCACAGCTTATTCATTTTCTGCAAAATCGCCGATTTCATTCATTTATCCACAGCTTTCAATTTATTGTTTGTAAGACGCAGGGTGAGTTGACTTTCTGAAGGGTACGTGCTTTAATTGAACTACCTGTTTTTTTTATGAAGAAGTACGGGAGGTGCAGAGTAAATGAGACCTACATTTAGACCGAATGTTAGCAAACGTAAAAAAGTGCATGGATTCCGCAAGCGGATGAGCACGAAAAACGGACGTAAAGTTTTGGCGGCGCGTCGTCAAAGAGGCAGAAAAGTTCTTAGCGCATAAGCAAAAGACCACGTCGGGTGGTCTTTTTTTTTGCCTTGCCGGCGATACTTTTGAACATAATATAGGAAAGAACGGTGAAATGGAGTCGTGCAAAGAAGATTGCGTCTGCGTAACCGTAGCGACTTTGGCCGGGTCTACCGGGGAGGCAGATCGTTCGCCAACGGGCAGTTCGTCGTATATTGGTCGAAGCAGCCTGTGGCGGAGCCTTTCCGACTGGGCATTTCAGCAAGCAAAAAAATCGGCAATGCGGTTGTTCGCAATCGGATGCGCCGCGTCATTAAAGAAATCATCAGGTTGAATGAGGCAAGGATCGTTCCAAAGGTCGATTTCATCATTATTGTTAGAAAGCCTGCGGTGGCGATGGAGACGAGCCAGATGGAAAAAAGCATTATGCATGTGCTAAGGAAGGCCGGGCTCCTCAAGCGTTAAGCGGAGACCGCTTTATGCCCATTGGTGACAGTTCGTTTCGTTTAGACGTAAGAGGTGTGCGGATAATAGAATTGGCTATCCCCATTAATATTAAAAACGGTTACATAGGTGACGAAATTACCTTATGCCATTCCTTTCTTTTGTCCTACCAATTATGGTATAGTTTAAAGGATGAGAAGGTATAGGAAATATGTCTGTAACGATGCAGATTTATCTCATGCGAAACTGCGTAGTTTGTGCTGAATGGCGACGAAACCGTTTAATGCTGGATAGGCGAAGCATCGGCTCTCAAGAGAGGAGTTTTCATGTTGTTTCGGAAAGAAAACCGTAAATGGCTTTTTGTTTTTGGCATGCTAATGACTATGGTAATCATTGCAGGCTGCGGGACGGAGATAGCTCAAACGACGAGCACGGAGGACTTGCTGAAAGGCGGTTTCTGGCAGCGTAATGTCGTTTACTATTTCGCGATTACCCTTGATACATTCGCAGATTGGTTTGCCGGATCGTATGGCTTGGCCATCCTGCTCATTACCATTATTGTAAGAACAGCCATTTTGCCGCTGACGATTAAGCAATATCGCAGCTCGAAGGCTATGCAGGCTTTGCAGCCGCAAATCGCAGAGATGAAGAAGAAATACAAGGATGACCCTAAAAAGCAGCAGGAAGAGACAATGAAACTGTTCCAGGCCAATCAGGTAAATCCGATGGCAGGATGTTTGCCACTCATTATACAGATGCCTGTATTTATCGCGCTCTATAATGCGATTTATATGAACCCTGAGGTGCGTACGCATGCTTTCTTGTGGTTGCAGCTAGGGGAGAAGGACCCTTATTACATTCTTCCCGTTATCGCCGCGGCGACAACTTTCATCCAATCGAAGATGATGCAGAAGCAGCAGACACAAACAATGCCTGGTATGGGAGCTATGCTCGCCATTTTCCCAGTATTGATTTTCGTCATGGCGATTAATTTCCCAGCAGCTCTGCCGCTTTACTGGATTTACAGCAACATTTACACAATTGTTCAAAACTATTTCTTGTATGTACGCAATGCTGAGAAAAAAGGCAATGACGATACAGGTACCAACGATAAACAATCTAAAGGTAAGGGTAAACGTAAGGGGGCCCTCGCGAAATGAAGAAAATCGTTGCATCAGGGAAAACGGTAGAAGAGGCTGTACAGAATGGTTTGACACAATTAAATGTGGCTGAGGATCGTGTGAGGGTAGCTGTTCTTGAGCAGCCGTCCAAAGGATTCCTCGGTTTGATCGGCGTGAAAGAAGCGAAAGTAGAACTGGAGCTTATTCCTGATCCAACAAGTGAAGCTGAGCAGTTCCTTCTGGAAGTAGCGAGCACAATGGGACTAGCTGTATCCGTTGAACGCAAGCAGACGAGGGAAGGCACGCAGCTTTCGATTTCAGGCGGGGGAGATCTCGGCATGTTAATCGGAAGGCGCGGGCAAACGCTCGATGCATTGCAGTACTTGGTTAATATTGTGGCAAACCGCTATTCGGACAGTCATCTTCGTATCGTACTTGATGCAGAGGATTTTCGCGAGCGCCGGCGCAAGACGCTGGAAGAGCTGTCGGAGCGCCTTGCGGGCAGAGTAATTCGCACGAAAAAAGAGGTCGTGCTGGAGCCGATGTCTTCCCATGAGCGGAAGGTCATTCATTCCCAGCTGCAAAATCATCCTCGTGTGAAGACATACAGCAAAGGTGATGAGCCGCATCGACGGATTGTCATTGCCCTGAAGTCATAAAGGTAGAACAGATTCGCAGCAATGGCTCCCATGGTCATTGCTGTTTTTCCATTTGAGAGGTGCTGAACACAATGATACAAGATACGATAGCCGCGATTTCAACCGCTGTTGGAGAGGGCGGTATTGCCATTATCCGCATAAGCGGTCCGAATGCAGTTGCCGGGACAGCTGTACTATTTCAAAGCCGAACCGATCTGCGCGAAGCAGACAGCCATACGGTGCATTATGGACATATCGTTCATCCAGCTACAGGCGAGCAGATTGAAGAGGTGCTGGTGACGCTAATGCGTGGGCCGCGTTCTTTTACAGCCGAGGATGTTGTGGAAATCAATGCTCATGGCGGCGTAGTCGCGGTTAAGAAGGTGCTCGATGTGGTGCTGATGCAGGAAGATATGCGATTAGCTGAGCCTGGCGAGTTTACGAAGCGGGCCTTTCTGAACGGGCGCATCGATTTAATGCAGGCGGAAGCGGTCATCGATCTTATTCGTTCAAAGTCGGATCGCGCTTTCTCCATCGCGCGCAAGCAAGCAGAAGGCTTGCTGTCTAAGCGGATTAAAGCGCTCAGGCAGACGGTCATTGAGCTGCTGGCGCATATTGAAGTGAATATTGATTATCCTGAGCATGATGTCGAGGAAATGACGACGGCTTATATTCGTGATCAAAGCCAAATTGCGCTGGATGAAATCGCTAAGCTTTTAAAAACAGCAAATGAAGGCAAAATATTAAGAGAAGGTATTATGACGGCAATCGTCGGCAGGCCGAACGTAGGCAAGTCATCATTGCTTAATATGCTGGCGCAGGAAAATAAAGCGATTGTGACCGATATTCCCGGCACAACGCGAGATGTCATAGAGGAATATGTCACGCTTAATAACATTCCGCTGCGGCTGCTTGATACGGCAGGCATTCGCGAGACGAGCGATCTCGTCGAGCAGCTTGGGGTGGAGCGGTCGCATACGGCACTTGCGGAAGCCGATCTTATTTTATTCGTGCTGAACTATAATGAGTCGCTGCATGCCGATGACCGTGAGCTGCTGGACCGAATGGCGGGTCGCCAAGTGGTATTGGTCATTAATAAAACCGACCTGCCAGGCAAGCTCGACATGGAAGAAATCGAGAAGCGTTTCAGCCCAGAAGCGATTGTCCGCATGTCGGTGCTGCAGGAAGCGGGCCTGGATTATTTGGAGAAGGCAATTAGCGGAATGTTTTTTGAAGGCAAGCTGGATTCCGGCGATTTGACCTACGTCAGCAATGTGCGGCATATTGCTTTATTAAAGAGGGCGCAGCGTTCGCTGCTTGATGGTATCGAGGCAGCTGAGGCGGGCATCCCGATTGATGTGATGCAAATTGACGTGCGTTCAGCTTGGGAGTCGCTTGGTGAGATTCTCGGGGATGCGGCCCACGATTCATTGATTGATCAAATCTTTTCACAATTTTGTTTGGGCAAATAATAAGCGATCAATAGCCTCCGGACGAACATCCATCAGGCTAGCAGCGCTTTGGGAGGTACTTGGAATGGGATACGAAGCAGGGCAATATGATGTTATCGTTATCGGTGCGGGGCATGCGGGCAGCGAAGCTGCGCTTGCGGCAGCGCGTATGGGCTGTGAGACGTTATTACTGACGATAAATTTGGATATGGTGGCCTTCATGCCATGCAATCCGTCGATTGGCGGACCGGCCAAAGGGCATGTCGTTCGTGAGCTGGACGCTTTAGGCGGTGAAATGGGCCGTAATATTGATAAAACCTTTATTCAAATGCGGATGCTGAATACAGGCAAAGGGCCTGCGGTTCACGCGCTTCGCGCACAGGCGGATAAGTTTGCCTACCAGCATGAAATGAAAAAGACGATTGAGGAGACGCCAAAGCTGACGCTGCGCCAAGGAATGGCAGAAGAACTGATGGTGGAGGAAGGCAAAATAGTGGGGCTTGTGACGAAAACAGGCGCGATCTATCGGTCGAAGACGATCGTCCTGACAACAGGCACCTATTTGCGCGGCAAAATCATTATGGGTGAGCTGATGTATGAGAGCGGCCCGAATAACCAGCAGCCTTCGCTGAAGCTGTCAGCAAGTCTGAAGGAGCATGGCTTCGAGCTGGTACGTTTCAAAACCGGTACGCCGCCACGCGTGCACAAGGATACAATTGATTTTACAAAGACAGAAATTCAACCGGGCGATGAGCAGCCGAAATTTTTCTCACATGAGACGATTTCCTCCAATAATGAGCAGCTTCCATGCTGGTTGACTTATACGTCGGAGCAAACACACAAAATCATTAACGATAATTTGCATCGTGCACCGATGTTTTCGGGAGCAATTGAAGGCACAGGCCCAAGATATTGTCCGTCGATCGAAGATAAAATTGTGCGTTTTGCCGATAAGCCAAAGCATCAGATTTTTCTGGAGCCGGAAGGTCTGCATACGTCGGAGTATTATGTACAAGGACTTTCCACAAGCATGCCGGAAGATGTCCAATTGGGCATTTTACGATCAATCCCAGGTTTGGAAAAAGTTGAAATGATGCGCAATGGCTATGCGATTGAATATGATGCAGTCGTGCCGACACAGCTATGGCCATCATTGGAGACAAAGGTCGTTGACGGGTTATTCACAGCTGGACAAATCAACGGTACTTCCGGTTATGAGGAAGCGGCTGGCCAAGGTGTTATTGCAGGCATAAACGCTGCTCGTAAAGTGCAAGGGAAAGAACCAGTCATTATTGCGCGTTCCCAAGGCTATATTGGCGTAATGATCGATGACCTAGTAACGAAGGGGACGAATGATCCTTATCGCTTGCTGACTTCCCGTGCAGAATATCGCTTACTGCTTCGCCATGACAACGCTGACCTGCGTCTGACTCCAATTGGCTATGAAATTGGTTTGATTTCGGAAGAGCGTTATGAAAGCTTTTTGAATAAAAAAGCATTGGTTGAACAAGAAATTGAAAGATTGCGCACGACAAAAGTGAAACCAGAGGAAGCGCTACCCGTATTAAAAGCTGCGGAATCAGCTGAAATCCCGTTTACGGTAGATGCGTTATCGCTGCTGCGCCGTCCAGAAATTACGTATGCGATGCTGGAAAGCATTACGCCTTCAGAGCTTGCTTTGACAGAGGAAATGAAGGAGCAGGTTGAAATTCAAATTAAGTATGCCGGATACATTGAGAAGCAGCTGTTGCAGGTTGAACGACTGAGCAAAATGGAGAAAAAACGGATACCGGATGATATCGATTATTTCGATGTGCAGGGGCTTGCTTCTGAAGCGAAGCAAAAGCTGTCGGACATCAGACCGTTGTCCATCGGTCAGGCTTCCAGGGTAGCTGGCGTAACGCCAGCTGATATTTCCATACTGCTCGTTTATTTAGAGCATTATAACCGCGTTGTAGCGGCGAGAGGATAGAAGAACAAACGATGGAACAGACGACAGAGTGGTTTCCAAAGCTGATGCAAGAGCGGGGAATTGCCTTATCCCAGCATCAGCTTGATCAGTTCGATACGTATTATCGCTTATTGGTCGAATGGAATGAACGCATGAATTTGACCGGTATAACAGAACGTGAAGCCGTATATGAAAAGCATTTTTATGATTCGGTTTCCCTTTCTTTTTTTATCGATATGAAAGCAGTCAATAAAATAGCGGATATTGGTTCTGGTGCAGGCTTTCCGAGCATTCCACTAAAAATCTGCTTCCCGCATTTGAAAATAGTGATTGTTGATTCCTTGAATAAACGTATCCAGTTTCTTAATGCTTTGGCAGAGCAGATGGGTATTGCTGATGATGTCAGCTGTGTTCATGGACGTGCGGAGGATATCGGTAGACTGCAAGGTCATCGTGATGCCTATGACTTGGTAACAGCAAGGGCTGTTGCCAGGCTGAATGTTCTGAATGAGTTTTGTTTGCCCTTTGTACGCAAGGGCGGTCTGTTCGCAGCGATGAAAGGTTCACAAAGTGAGGAAGAGGTTCGGGAAGCGGGGACCAGCTTGAAGGAGCTGAAAGCTGCTGTCCGTTCCGAGCACAGCTTCACATTACCATTCGAACAATCCGAACGGCATATTGTGCTGATTGAGAAACGTGAAGCAACTCCGCGCAAATATCCCCGTAAAGCGGGAACACCACTAAAACAGCCTATTTTATAAACACGATCTACACGATTACTTATTATAGAATTTAAGCTTGAGGCAGATAAATGGAAATGGTAAGTTTAGGGATGTTTCACGTGAAACATTGCTTGCTATTTCCAGATTTCTGCTTGTATTTTTATTTAGCATTCAAGGCTGTCAAGCAGGAAATACTTAGGGGCAAGTAGAAATAATAGAGAGAACAAAATAGCAGGAAGCTCTTTATTTTTGCAGAACAGCACACATATTTTTAAATATAAGAATGTACAAGTTATCCTCTTATAATCGGCGCATATCTCATTGTTAAACGGTAGCTTTGCCGCCAGAGGACGGTGACAACCGTTTACGCTTGAAATATAGGAAAGTATATATTTTGGTCATCCTTTCTCTATATTTCTCGGAATGAAACGCGCCGCGCCGCAAAGGACGGACACAGCCGTTTCACCTTGTATTCAAAATCATTTGTAGCCTTCTGTAACCATTTCCGATAGTCTCTATTGAAGTGGAACAGAATATAAGCAAGACTGTTATTTGGCAGCACATCTTTGAAGCTGGCTCTGCTAATGTAATGGAGCGGTTTCTTGATCGGGTGGTAGTGGATAAATGAAAGAGCATCTTTCTCGTTTGTTTGGTTTGAATGACCAACGCAGTAACAACAATGAAGAGGTTAAACAAATTCCGGTTAATGAAATCGACACGAGTCCATTTCAACCAAGGTCCATATTTGATGATGATCGAATTGATGAATTATGCCAGACGATTAAGACGCACGGCATTATTCAACCTATCGTTGTGCGGATGCGGAATAACCGTTATGAAATCATTGCGGGTGAACGCCGCTGGCGTGCTGTAACGAAGCTTGGTTATGATACGATACCAGGCATTATTCGCGAGTTTAATGACTCACAAACGGCATCTATCGCGTTAATCGAAAATTTGCAGCGGGAAAATCTAACGGCTATTGAAGAGGCTGTTGCTTACCAGAAGCTGATCGAGCTGCATCAATTGACGCAGGAAAGCTTGGCGCAGCGATTGGGGAAAAGCCAATCAACGATTGCCAATAAGCTAAGATTGCTGGCACTTAATGATGTAGTTAAAAGCGCGTTAATGGAACGTAAAATTACCGAACGTCACGCACGGGCATTGTTGGCTCTGCCTACTGAAGAGCTCCAGCTTCAAGTGCTGGAAGAGATTATTACCAAAGAACTCAATGTAAAGCAAACGGAAATTCGAATTGCTTTTCTGAATGAAACAGTTAAAGCTAAAAAAGTAAAACGGGTATCTTTTACGAAAGATGTTCGGCTTGCTCTTAATACAATTAGACAGTCTATTGAGATGGTGTCAGGCTCTGGCTTGCAAATTAAGACAAATGAGAAGGATCATGAGGATCATTATGAAATTGTGATTCACATTCCTAAACGTTAGGCGTATGATTCGTTAAAGGGACTCTTAAATCCTCATTTGCATGTAGATACTATTAAATGCGATAATAGATTTAACTGCTGCCGTCCTCGCTGCTTGCTGAGGGCGGCGAATCCATTTATGCTAATATTACTACTAGGCGATGTCCCGCTACTGGACGGTTACCGCTTATATTGCTTCTTTGTTAATAGCTTTTACACAGAGTATAGAGGTGAAAGACTTGTCTAAAATTATAGCAATAGCGAATCAGAAGGGTGGCGTCGGCAAAACGACGACATCAGTTAATTTGGGTGCTTGTCTGGCGACGCTTGGCAGACGGGTGCTGCTTGTTGATATTGATCCGCAAGGCAATACGACTAGCGGAGTAGGTATTAATAAGGCAGATGTTGAAAGCTGTATTTATGATGTGCTTGTAAATGATATCGATCCACATGAAGCGATGGCAGATACGAAAATTCCTGGCTTAAAAATTATCCCTGCCACCATTCAACTTGCTGGGGCGGAGATTGAGTTGGTTCCAACTATTTCCAGAGAAGTTCGTTTAAAGAAAGCGCTGCATTTATTAAAAGATCAGTTCGATTATATTTTAATCGACTGCCCACCATCTTTGGGATTATTAACCATTAATTCCTTAACCGCTGCTGATTCGGTCATTATTCCAATTCAATGTGAATATTACGCCCTGGAGGGCTTGAGCCAACTTCTGAATACGGTAAGATTGGTGCAAAAACATTTAAACACAACGCTGCAAATTGAAGGCGTATTGCTTACGATGCTTGATGCCAGAACGAATCTGGGCATTCAGGTTATTGAAGAAGTGAAGAAATACTTTCAACAGAAGGTATACCAGACGATTATTCCGCGTAATGTGCGCTTAAGTGAAGCGCCTTCTCATGGACAAGCGATCATTACGTATGATCCCAAATCGAAGGGTGCAGAAGTATATCTTGAACTGGCGAAGGAAGTGATTACGTATGAGCAAGCGGCTAGGTAGAGGTCTGGATGCACTTATTCCATCGCTTTCGGTAAACGATGATGATAAAGTCATTGAGGTTGCAATTGCGCAATTGCGACCAAACCCTTACCAACCACGGAAAACATTTGATGAACAGTCGATAAAAGAATTGGCGGAATCGATTAAGCAGCATGGTGTCATTCAGCCTATTATTGTTCGCACTGTAATGAAGGGCTACGAGATTATTGCGGGCGAACGTCGATTCAGAGCATCGCAGCTTTGCGGCAATGCGACTGTTCCGGCAGTTGTCAGATCGTTCTCGGATCAACAGGTTATGGAAATTGCGCTGATTGAAAATTTGCAGCGTGAAGATCTAAATGCGATAGAAGTGGCGATAGCTTATCAGAACCTCATGGACAAGTTCAAGCTGACCCAAGAAGAGCTTTCTATGAAAGTAGGCAAGTCCAGATCGCATATTGCTAACTTCGTGAGATTGCTGGCATTGCCAGAATCTATTAAAGACAATGTTTCACGTGGAACAATTTCCATGGGACATGCCCGTGCACTGGCAGGCATTAAAGATTTGAAGGTGCAGCTGGAATTGGCCGAACTCATTATTAATCAGGGCTGGAGCGTACGTGAGCTGGAGGAAGCAATTCAGAAGCTGGAGTCGATTAAGGATGAGGACAGCAATGACGGCAAACAGGCCAAAGGCAAAACGAAGAAGCGTGACCCTTATATTGAAAGCTTAGAGGAGTCGCTCAGAGAACGCTTCAAAACAACAGTGAAAATTAAGCAGCAAAAGGATAAAGGGAAAATCGAGCTTCAATATTATAATAAACAGGACTTGGAACGGCTTCTGGAGATGCTTCAATACATGGCGTAGTCTTGATAAGATAGCATACCCGAGGTGTAATCTTTGATCCTGAAGATTAAACTAAGGTATGCTATTGTTATGAGAAGAAACGTTAGTGATGGTGGGAGTGGATGGATGATGAATACTGATGGTGAAAAAATCATTTACTTAGATCATGCTGCAACTTCATGGCCGAAACCTAACTCGGTTATTGATGCTGTAAATCATGCTATGCTGCATGATGCAGCTAATCCGGGGAGAGGCAGTCATCGAATGGCTGTTCGGGCAAGCCGTGTGTTGTTTGATACACGAAAGCAATTAGCTAAACTGTTTCGGGTGAGAAACCCTAATGATATTGCATTTGCAGGGAATACGACAGGCGCTTTGAATATGGCGATAAAAGGCTATCTCAAAGAAGGCGACCATGTAGTTGCTACTGGAATTGAACATAATTCCGTAAGACGGCCGTTGGAGTTTTTAAAGCAGTCACTCGGAATAAAGGTCACCTACGTAGAGGCGGACGAACAGGGTAATATAACGGTTGATCAAGTGCGGGATGCTCTTGTGCCGCAGACGACGCTAGTTATCGTGAGCCATAGTTCAAACCTGCTGGGAACCATTGTTCCTTTAGCTGAAATTGGCGAGCTGACCCGCCAAAGAGGTGTGAAGCTACTAGTGGATGCTGCTCAAAGTGCAGGGATTCTAGAAATTGACGTTGAAGCTATGGGGATTGATATGCTTGCTTTCCCAGGGCATAAAGGGCTGCTCGGTCCACAGGGCACAGGGGGCTTGTACATCCATCCGGAGCTAGACCTTGTTCCAATGCTCCATGGCGGTACTGGGAGCCAATCTGAGGCGGCTGAGCAGCCTCATGTGCGTCCGGATCGTTATGAAGCGGGGACGCAAAACACGCCAGGTCTGGCTGGTTTGAAGGCTGGCGTGGAGTATGTTCTGAATGAGACGGTTCATAAAATCCATACTAAGGAATGGACGCTTACCCAGCAGATGATGGAGGGGTTGTCTGCGGTAGAAGGAATCAGGCTGCTTGGGCCGAAGCTTGGTCAGCAGCGGACGGGTATGGTTTCTTTTGTAGCGGAAGGCATCGATCCTTCGGAGATGTCTTTTATTTTAGACCAGCATTACCAGATCGCTGTGCGTGCGGGCTTTCATTGTACGCCGCTTGCCCATGCCAGCGCAGGTACGATGGCTACAGGAGCGGTTAGAGCGAGTGTGGGTTATTTTACAACAGAGGCGGAAGTGAGTGCTCTCGTTGATGCGGTGCGTGAAATACGTACGCAATATAAAATTTGATTTATTTCTGGGGGCGGAAAGGTTTACATGAATGATTGGATGAACAACCCTTTATACGGTTTGTTGGCATTACTGGTACTGCTGCTTTTTATTATTTTAATTTGGGTCATTTCTCTGGGGAGAAGGCTCAAAAAACTGCGCAAGCAGTATGTTGAAGTCATGGGCAATACAGGTGTGACGAATATTGAAGAAGTCGTTATTGGTCTGAAGCAGGAAATAGCCGAGCATGCAAGGCATTCGAGAGCAGTGGAGGCGCAACTGGAGCAACTGGAACGGCGCCAGCTTGAGGAGAAGGGACGCTTGGGTATTATTCGCTATAATGCGTTCTCGGAGCAAGGAAGCGACCTTAGCTTCTCCATCGCAATTGTAAATGCCGCGCAAGACGGAGTCGTCGTGTCGAGTATTCATAGCAGGGATAGTGCTTATGTGTATGCCAAGCCGTTAGAGGGCGGACAATCAACTTATCCGTTAACACCGGAAGAGCTGCAGGCGATTGCGAAAGCGAAATAAAAAGGGCGATTCTAGAGCTGTAGGTTGTATCATTCGGCTGAAGCGGCTTGCTCTCTAGCCTGAAGCATGACGCGATTACTGCCCATTATAGCGGAGAAAAGGCCAAAGGCAATAAGGTCGGCCATCTTGATAACAAGATGCAGACGGGTATTTTGCAGCACGAAGTATTCCATAAAACCACCCACATTCACGATGCCGGTAATATGCATATCACCGACAGGCGGGAGCTCCTTATTAACACCGGCTCCAGGGCGTACCGGACCCGTCCCAATATGAACGGAGCCAATGCTTGATACTTGTCCTAAACAAGCATCAATGCCAATGATAAATGGATTGTGGTGGTTTTGATGAATAAGTGCCAACGTATCGGTCAGGTTCATCGCGTGAACCGGCTCTTCCAGCGTGCCGTATAAAGCAAAGTAAGGGCTGTTGTATTTTGCGAGAGAGGTTCCGATGATGGGGCCAAGCGAATCGCCCGTTGAACGGTCGGTACCCACGCATACGATGATGAGCGGCCTGGCACCTGAAAGCTCATTAAGCATCAGGGAGAGGCGGTTTACGATTAACGTCATGGCGTTGGTATCGGTATGCGGAACTTTCAACGGTACATCCTTCAAAAAAGAAAGTTTCATAGAATCCCTCCGTTATAGCTAATATGTTATCTAGTATATGGATGGGACAACCATTTTATACGTCATAAACCCACTGATTACGTTGCGTAAAAAGAGGGAGAGGAGAAAACTGGCTTATGTTGATTGCCTTTGATTCCACACAGCAGGCGTTGCGCGCGGAAATGCTGCTCGAATATGCGGAGATTGAAATAGATATTTGTCCAACCCCTAAAGAGATTACGGCTGGGTGCGCCTTGTCTATTCATTTTCCAGAGGACGATTTGGAGACGGTGCAGCAGGTCATTGTGTCTGAGAACGTTGAAATAAGAGGGATTTTTAAACCTATTCATTCGGGATATGAACAAGTGAATCTGTAGGAGGAAATAGCTCTTGAATACACTAAACATGTACAAAAACTTCATGGAGTGGTTGACCAATGTGGAAACTTGGCAGCGCTTCGGCGAATCAGCGCTTCGGATAGCGCTCATTATTGTTATTACGCATTTGCTTATATGGATTGTCAATAAATCGATTGATCGTATATTATCAAATAAACAAACAAGCCGGTTGCCGATGCAGACTAGAAGAATGGTTACGGTAGGACGGCTGCTCAAAAATATCGTTATGTACGCTTGCTATTTAATTGGTGGCATGCTGTTAATGTCGGAGCTGGGCATTCAGCTGGGGCCGCTGCTCGCAGGTGCCGGAATCGTAGGTTTGGCTATTGGCTTTGGCGCACAGAGCTTGGTAAAGGACATTATTACCGGATTCTTTATTATTTTGGAGGATCAGTTTGCCGTGGGCGATGTCATTCAGGCTGGACAGTTTAAAGGAACGGTCGAGGTTATCGGATTGCGTACAACTAGACTGCTGAGCTGGACAGGGGAAATATTCATTATTCCAAACGGCATGATTAATGAGGTGACGAACTTCTCCTTGCGCAACTCTGTAGCTGTCGTGGACGTTTCGATCGGCTATGATGAAGATGTAGATCGGGCGACAAGCATTATCCAAGCAACCGTAGATAAGCTGGAGGATGAAAATCTTGCGAAACCGCCTGAGGTGCTCGGTATTCAACTGATGGGCGCAACAGATGTCAAAATCCGTATCATAGCGGAATGCTTGCCTAATACCCAGCATGCGCTGGCCAGGAAGATTAATTTGCAGGTGAAGAAAGCGCTGGTTGAGAACGGTATGGATACACCGTATCCACGCATGGTTACCTATCATCGCGATGAGAGGAGCGGAGAAAGAAATGGAGCGTAAGCAATTTGAGCTTGGTGATGTCGTCCAGATGAAAAAGCAGCATCCTTGCGGTTCGAATGAAATGGAAATTATTCGAATGGGCATGGATATCCGTATTAAATGCGTAGGCTGCAAGCACAGTGTATTAATACCTCGGGCGAAGTTTGAGAAAAATATGAAAAAAGTGCTTCGTTCCACCGCTTCTGCTGATGGTGGGCAAGCGCCGGCCCAGTCTGAGCCGGGCTCTGAGTAAAAATCATTGACGGAATAAATGATTACAGCAATGAGTGACCTCCAGCCTTTTATGTAAAGGCGATGGAGGTTTTTTTTGTTTCTCGGCTTTTCCATTGTTTACAGCCTGGAAACAACGTGGACGTCTTTCAGATACTTTTGCTCCGTATAGTATGTTTTGACATTAGAAATACTATGTCTTAGCGATCAGGAGAGAGTGGAGGAAAGAAGCCGATGTGTGGAATTTCCGGAATCATCCGATACGGCAATGGAAGTGATCCAACGGATAGAGAGATTAGCAGCATGATGGAGCAGATGGGACATCGAGGCCCTAATCAATCCGGCATCCAGCTTATGGATAGAGCAGCATTAGGCTTTAACAGGCTTTCAATTGTTGATATTGAAGCTGGAGCCCAGCCAATGACCAATGAAAATGGACAGGTTTGGCTTATTTTTAATGGAGAGATATACAATTATAAAGAGCTGAGACAACGGCTGCAAAGCAAAGGTCATCAGTTTCGCAATCGTACCGATTCAGAGATCATCGTGCATCTCTATGAGGAATATGGAATAGATTGCGTGCACCATTTAAGAGGCATGTTCAGCTTCGCGATTTGGGATAGAAAGGAACAGCGCCTGTTTGCGGCGCGGGACCATTTTGGGATAAAGCCGTTCTATTATTCGCAGGAGGAGCATCAGTTTCTTTTTTCATCAGAAATAAAGGGGCTTCTGGCTGTTAGCGGGCAAGCTACGCATGTGGATTATGCCAGCATGATGCACTATTTGACCTTTCAGTACGTACCGCAGCCGCAGACGATGTTTAAAGGGGTCCAGAAGCTGGAGCCGGGGCATTTTATGCTTGTTGATCGGGAAGGCAGGATAACCAAGCGGCGTTACTGGGAGCCTGCTTTTGAACCGGAGCAGCGGCCGATAGGCACCTTTATAGAGGAAATTAGAGCTGTGCTTCGCGATTCGGTGAAGCTGCATGGTCAGGGTGATGTGCCGCTTGGCAGTTTTTTATCAGGCGGAATCGACTCGTCGGCGATTGCAGCGTTATCGATGCAGGAGCAGCTAACGAAGACCTTCTCGGTAGGCTTTGCAGGAGAGCGAAATGAAAATGAATATGCCCGGGCAGCGGCCGATGTAATTGGCTCCGAGCATTATGAAGAGGAAATAACGCCGGAGCAATTTTTTGCAAATACGCAAAAAGCAGTATGGCATATGGACGAGCCCGTTGCCGATCCGTCAGCTATTGCGTTATACAGCCTATCTCAGCTGGCAGGAAAGCAGGTAACGGTCGTCATGTCGGGAGAGGGGGCAGATGAGCTGTTCGGCGGTTATGGGATCTATGGCGAGCCACGCTCGTTACGGCCTGTCTCATGGCTGCCGGACGGCATGAAGTCGCGGCTGCATCGAATGGTGGAGCGGGTTCCGCTCGCTTTTCGCGGAAAAAACTATTTGCTACGCGGTTTCTCGCCGATTGAGCAGCGTTTTTACGGAAATGCCAAGCTGTTTAACGAAAAAGATAAACAACAAATCACGCTGCTTAATCCGGAACGTTTTGAGGCGATGCAGCCTTCGGCTTCATTAACAAGCGACGTTTATTATAATAGCCGCCATCTAGATGATGTGACTCGTATGCAGTTGATTGATATGAACTTCTGGCTGCCGGGCGATATTTTGATGAAGGCTGATAAAATGAGCATGGCGCATTCGCTGGAGCTGCGCGTTCCTTTTCTCGATAAAGAGGTGTTTGAGGTGGCTCGCAAAATTCCAGCCGAATACAAGCTGGCGAACGGCACGACCAAATACGTGCTGAGGGAAGCGATGCGAGGCATTCTTCCTGAGCCGCTATTGCAGCGGCCCAAGCTTGGATTTCCGATCCCGCTCCGCAAGTGGCTGCATGGAAAGATTGGAGATCAAATGCTGGAGCAAATTAGCTTTGTGCCGCAGTGGTTTAATGTCCATGCCGCCCGTCTAATGCTGATGCAGCACCGGGAGGGCAAGGGTGATTACTCGCGGAAGCTGTGGGCGCTTTATTTATTCGCAGTATGGCATTCCACCTTTATTGGGCAATATTCCTTTGGGCACGCACGCACACAGCAAATGCAAATAGGTACGAATCGGCTGCATGCAAACGGCATAAAAATATAAGAGGTTGTAGTTGCATCGAAGCTGCAAATATGTTAAGATCTTCTTATATGCGGAGAGGTACCCAAGAGGCCCAAGGGGGCTGACTCGAAATCAGCTAGGCGTGTCAAAGCGTGCGTGGGTTCGAATCCCACCTTCTCCGCCATTCTCGCACATATGCGCTGTTACGGCGATTGTAATACTATAGAGTTATCTATGAAAAAGCTGATTCCTGCTTTAAGCGGAAATCAGCTTTTTTTGTTGTGCTTATTATGAAATGAAGCCAGTCCATTAAGGAGCTGGCTTCGCTTCCATCGTTTTTTTGGACAGAATAATAATAGTTGCAGCTGCTACGGATAACAGGGTACAGCACGTAAACATGGCAGGGTAAGAGCTGCTTTGCAGTAGAATGCCCATTGCGAATCCACCAAGGGAAAAACCGAGGTCGTAGGACGATAAAAAAATCGCCATCAGCACATAGCGGGTTTTCTCCGGCAAAATAAAAGAGAGATAGGTTGTCAGCGTTGGATAGAGCAGCGCAACGGCGAAGCCATTAAATACGGCAGACACGTATACAAAAGCACCTACGATGTCCAGCATGGCCAGCAGTTGGCTCCCCAGCGCAGCAGACAGCAGCATCCCAGCCATGAGCCATGTATTCCAGCTGCCATTGGACGGGATTCTTTTGCGCAAAACAAAGCGGCAGGTGATGACGACCAGGCCCTGTATCGTTAAATATACACCGGCATCCCCTGAGCCGGCTGCTAACATAAACAGCGGTAGAAAGGTCGCGGTAGCCCCAAACACGCAGGAAGCCAGCAGCATAATGATGCTGCTAATGAGCAAGGGTGGACTCGTCCAAATCGTGCCCAGGGAAGCAGCCATATCGCGAAGCGTATAGGTTTTATCCTGTACAGTCCGTTCCGGAAGCGCCGCGCGGTAGAAGACGAGCAGGGGACCGACAGCCAGCACGATCATCAGCAAGGCGAATAGCAGCTGGCTGTCGCTTTGCCATATTTGTAAAGCGGCGATCGGAATAACAAGTGACGGAACCATTGTAAACAAGGTGTACATGGACAACCCCTGAGCCCGATCTTTATTTTCCAAAGATTCAACAATTCCTACCTGCATCGTCATGGAGAAAAAAGCCGTGATAGCCCCCTGCAGCGCTCTGAGCCAAATGTATTGCTCCGTTCCGCTAACGGTATAAATGAGAAGGAGGACAGCATGGGCACAAAGCAGCCATTTCATAACGGAAAGTGGGCCAAAACGGCCAATTAGCTGTGCGGCAAAAGGTCTGAAGAGCATACATGTAAACATATAGGCTCCCATAATGAAGCCGATCTCCGCCTGATTCATGAGGGCTGCCTCGCTTCGGAGCGGCAAAATAATCGTTAAAGCCGAATTGGCTGCGAAAAAGAAAAAGGCCAAAACATACAAGCGAATAAATGAAGCAGAGGAAGGATGCTGCTTCGCTGATACAAAATGCAAGATAATACCCACCTTTGTGCAAATCAATTAAGCCATACTCTGATTACTTTACCATGGAACGGGCATTTTATAATATAAAATAAACATACGAAAAAGGAGCTCTTGCGAGCTCCTTCTCCTGACGGTGTTTGATCGATTGAGTACATTTTCTCACTACTTTACAACAGAAACATGGGAGCAATCACTATTCAATCAGTACCAACGTTTCCGCTGCTGCGTATTCGTTAACTGACCTGTCCATTCTTTTGGCTGGCGGCATATACCGCTTTACTTTTGGAAATGGACAAGTGTGCGTGTGTTACGGACATTGTCTTTGGCACAACCCTCCGCTTCTAAAGCTCAGTGGACAAATTCCTCTTGTAGCAGCCCTTGCACTATGAAGTCCAACGGAACCACACCTCTCTTCACACCGTCATAAATTAGAATGCCCACGCTGGGCGAAAGCTATACATTCTTTTTGAAATTTAGTGGCCCATTCGCTTCCACTTGCGCTCGTGGTTCGAGTTGTCCGGGAAGCGTTGACCTTTGCTTAGCTTTACCTTCTGCGGGTTTTGAATGCCTTGATGAAAGGAATTGACGCCATCCTCGATGTAAGTGCCATCATTCGGCGCCTTATCGCCAGCGGAAAACAATGTTCCTTCGCCCATCGTAAATAACCTCCAGTACATGATGTGGATTGCCATTGAAGTCGTTATGACGTCATGACATAAGCCTGCAAGCATAATGAAATCGTCTGCCCGCTACATTAATATGAGCCGAGGGCTGGACGTTCATGAACACCAGATAACGGGAGGAAATAGAAGCTTGTTTTTGGGCTATATATTTGGTATAGTTAGAGGATGCGAGTAAGAACCTCGCTCCTTGCTCCATTTATGGGGCCGTTAGTCCAAAAGGAGGTGAAACATAATGCGCAAATACGAAGTGATGTACATTGTTCGTCCTGATGTTGAGCAAGAAGCTCTTCAAGCTGTCGTTGAGAAATTTAATGGCATCATCTCCAATGGTGGAGAAGTTACGAAACAAGATGTTAGCGGTAAACGCCGTCTTGCGTATGAGATCAACAAGATTCGTGAGGGATACTACGTTCTGGTTCATTTCAACGGAACTACGGAAGTCGTTAACGAACTTGACCGTATCCTGAAGATTACGGATGAAATTATCCGCTTCTTGGTCGTCAGAGACGTAGCTTAGTTGAAGCCAAGGATTGATCGATTGGGAGGTCAGAGACGATGTTGAATCGTGTAATACTTATTGGTAGATTGACGAGAGACCCAGAATTGCGTTACACGCCTGCTGGCGTTGCAGTAGCGCAATTTACAATAGCAGTTGACCGTCCGTTTACGAGCGGTCAGGGCGAGCGTGAAGCGGATTTCATTCCGGTAGTCACGTGGCGTCAGCTAGCCGAGACATGCGCCAACTACTTGCGCAAAGGCCGCTTAACGGCGGTTGAAGGTCGCATTCAGGTTCGGAACTACGAGAACAACGAAGGCAAGCGCGTCTATGTGACGGAAGTAATCGCTGACAACGTCCGTTTCTTGGAATCCAACAAGGATGCGGGCGGAGCGCGTGAAGAGAGCGGTGCCATGAGCGGCGGAGGCGGTTCTTTCGGAGGCGGTTCTTCCTACGGTAACGGTGGAGGAGGCGGAGGCGGCTATAACAGCAACAACAACAACAGTAATAACAATAGCGGCCGCTCCAGTAACAACTCACGTAACGACAACCGTGATCCGTTCTCGGATGATGGTCGACCGATCGATATATCTGAGGATGATTTGCCATTTTAATTGAAAGGATGGATTCGAATGAGCTTTAAGCCAAGAGATGGCGGAGACGGAGAGCGTCCAGAACGCAAATTCGGCGGTCGCAAAGGCGGACGTAACAAACGCCGTAAAGTTTGCTTCTTCACCGTGAACAAGATCACTAAAGTTGATTATAAAGACACGGACCTGCTTAAAAAGTTTATCAGCGAGCGCGGCAAAATTTTGCCACGTCGTGTAACTGGAACAAGCGCGAAGTACCAACGTCTGCTGACTGTTGCGATCAAACGTTCGCGTCAAGTAGCATTGCTGCCGTACACTACAGAATAGATTTTTCTATTCAAAAGAAGTCTGCCTGAGATTCGTCTCGGCAGGCTTCTTTTTTTAAAATATAGGAAAGCATATGATCTTCCCATCCTTTCTCTATATTTCTCGGAATGAAACGCGCCGCGCCGCCAGAGGACGGCGACAACCATTTCACCTTGTGCCTATTTACGATGGGTGATTCGTGTAGGATGAATAAAAGAAAAAAAAGAGACCCACAGCAACGGGCTGTGGGTCTAGGCATTTATATTAATTAAAAGGGGGGTTGAGTACTAGTATAGAGGTTGTTTATTAAAACAAGATGAAGAGAACTTTGCAAATACATTACTAATCATTGCAAGTCATTTCACGTTATTTCAAGCCTGTGGGGCGACACTGGGAACGGATGCTTGCTCGTGGCTGCTGGCCAGCTTGCGTGAAAGCACAATCAAAATCACAGCAAGCAACACGCCCAATGCGCCAATCCACGTAATGCTAGGCAAGGAGACTTTGGCGACGATTAGTCCGCCTGCGCTTGCACCGACAGCCATCGCCAGCTGCAGTACGGAAGTATTCAGGCTGAGCATAATGCTCGATGCGCCCGGAGCAAGCGTCAGCAAATTGTATTGCTGTGTAGGTCCTGATGACCAAGCAGCAAATGACCACAGCATAAGCAGCGGGAAGACAATAGCGGAAGAGCTGGAACTGAAGGAAATGAGCAGCAGAGCAGCAGCATGAACGAGCATGCCGCCCATTAACGTACGCTTCACGCCCCATTTATCTGTGCTGAAGCCGCCTAGCTTGGAGCCAATCAGGCTGGCTACCCCAAAACCGAACAAGGCGATGCTTAGTGTATTTTCGCTCATAGAAGTGACTTGTAGAAGGTAGGGCGAAATGTACGTATAGGGAATCGAATAGCCGGCTATCCATAGAAAGGTGACCCCTAGAGCAGCGGCTATTTTTGGAGTTTTGAGCAGAGCCAGCTGCTCACGCAGCGGTACAGAAGGCTCGCCATCATATCTTGGAATAGCAAATGCAATAATAAGGATGGCAAGCAAACCGAGTACGCCGATGCCACCGAAGACGCTTTTCCAGTCATAAGAGGCTGCTACCATACGGCCAATTGGAATGCCGATGATAAGCGCGGCAGTAAACCCCGTTACGACGGTAGCGAGTGCGCTGGCCTGTTTGCCTGGCGGTGCCATTTTTGTAGCAAGTGTTAGTGATGTTACAACGACGACGCCTGCCCCAAGCGCCATAATGATGCGTGCGGCAATGAAATAGCCGAAGCCTGGAAGAGCGATGGCAAGCAAGTTGCCAAGCACGAAGACGACCATCGCATACATGAGCAGCTTGCGGCGTTCAATCCGTCCCGTCATGGCCATCAGAATAGGGGTGCCAAGCGCGTAAGTAAGCGAGAAGAAGGTGATGAGCTGGCCTGCGGCACTGACTGATACGCCAATATCCTCCGCGATTTTATCCAGTATCCCCGCAATGACGTATTCCGAAGTTCCAACCAAAAAACTAATTAAAGCAAGCAAATAAATTTTCCACGTGTTTGACAGCATGATGATAGTCCTCTCCACTTATATTTTTATATTTCTAAAAATATAGAAATTAAAATCAAAAAAATTACACCAGCAAATAAGGAGCGTATTTCTGTATAACGTCCATATCCGGGCTGTAGTAAATAAACGTACCTTCCTTGCGCATCTTTAACAGGCCGCATTCGGACAGCTGCTTCAAATGATGGGAAAGCGTAGAGCTTGCAACCATCTCTAATTGCTGTCCAAGCATGCTGCAGCATTGGTCAGGCTGCTTGGCGAGCAGTTGAGCGATTTTAAACCGAGTCGGTTCTCCGAGCGCTTTATAAACTTTTACGGCGGCTTGCGCTGCTTCCTGTTCCTCCATGGTCTAGCCCCTCCTCCAATAGTATTTCTATATCTGTAGAAATAAGGCTATCATATTGGCATGTAATAAGTAAAGCTTTAATTTTAAGAAGGAATGAGGTGGGATTTTCTTTACAATAACCCCCCTAGGGGGATAAGATGAGGGGAGTATGCGAAACAATCGGGAGGCTTGAGATGTGATGCTGGAAGCCCATCAGATCGGAATAACGACACGGCGGGAAAAAATAAAGATCATATTGGCGCTTGCTGTGCCGACGATGATTGAGAATTTTTTGCTCACTATAGTTGGATTTATCGATACGTTATTTGTATCTAGAATCGGTCTGAATGAGGTGGCTGCCGTTGGGGTTGGAAACACCGTTATAGCCGTCTATATAGCGTTATTTATGGCTTTGGGAATTGGAACCTCCTCTCTAATAGCCCGAGCAGTAGGAGCAGGGGATTTCGCCAAAGCGAAGGCCATTGCAAGGCAGTCGACATGGATATCGGCGTGTACAGGCCTAGCGTTAGGGCTCGTTAGTTTATTTTTCGCGGAGTCTATTTTGCGTTTAATGGGAGCGTCTCCGGATGTTCTGGCACAGGGAGTCATCTATTTTCAAATTGTAGCGGTGCCTTCCTTGTTTATATCACTTATGGCGATCTTCGGCAGCATTTTGCGTTCTGCGGGCGATACGAGAACACCGATGATCGTTGGCATATGGGTCAATCTCATTCATATTGTGCTGGATTATGTGCTCATATTTGGCATTGGGAGCTGGCAAGGCTGGGGAATTGCCGGTGCAGGCTGGGCGACCTCCATAGTCCGCGTTATTGGAACAGTGGTGTTGTACAAATATATACAGCAATCAAAGCTTTCTTTTTCCCTATTTAAAAAGCAATCTGCGCAGAGCTACACGTATCCGCTATTAGCCTTAGCCTTGCCCGCCGCCGCAGAACGGCTGATTATGCGCGTCGGACAAATGTTTTATCTAGGACTCGTTATTCGGATTAGTACCGAAGTATACGCTGCGCATCTGATAGCAGGCAATGTCATTGCGCTATCTTATTTGCCCGGTTATGGCTTGGCGGTAGCGGCTACAACGCTTGTCGGTCAGCAATTGGGAGCGGGGCGAACGCGGGATAGCTATGAATATGGGCTGCTGACTGCATGGATAGCCGTTGTGTTCATGACCTTAATAGGCATTGTATTCTGGCTTGGTTCAGGAATAGCTGCAAGTTGGTTTACAGGCGATATCGTCATCGTTGAGATGGTTCGTACTGCCCTCGGAATTGATGCGTTTGCTCAGCCGTTTCTGGCGATAAGCTTAGTCATTGCAGGCGCTCTACAAGGGGCAGGCGACACGAAGAGCCCCATGTATAGTACAATCATTGGTATATGGGGAATACGAGTGCTGGGCATTTATGTGCTGTGCTTGCATTTTCAGATGGGTATTGCAGGCGTCTGGCTGGTCAGCGCGATTGATCAACTGATGCGATCTGTTTATTTGATGCAGCGTTTCAAGTCTCGACTGCATGCGAAGCAGGCGATCCCTCGAGGTGAGTAGAGGAGGATGTAAATTGGAGCAGGATCATACACACACGCATACACATACGCATGAACATAAGCATCGCAAACAAATTATTAATCGCTTGGCCCGTATTGAAGGGCATGTTCGATCGGTGAAGGAAATGACGGCTGACGGACGTGACTGCTCGGATATTTTGCTGCAGATCGCGGCAGTGCGCAAGGCGCTCGATAATGCGGCCAAGCTGCTGCTTAAGGATCATTTGGAAAGCTGTGTGGTGGATGCGATTCACCATGGGGAGAAGAAAACGCTGGAGGATTTGAATAAGGCGCTGGAGCATTTTATACGTTAGCCAATAACTGTTTACGGGTTACGGAGGGTTACGGATACCTGATAAACAGTGAACGGTAACCAGTTAACAGTAAGACAAGCCGTGTTTCTCTGCTGAAGAGAAGCACGGCTTGTTTTATGCTTATTTTTTCTATACGGCTATTCGGTCTTTCTTCGGGTGAACGCCAGCATAAGGAAGGAAATTAGAACAATGGCAATCGTCCAAGCCCAAGCCATCGTCATATTTCCCCCGTCTACGGCGACGTAGATCGCGGTTGGTACCGTCTGCGTAACACCTGGAATGTTGCCAGCAATCATGAGCGTAGCGCCAAACTCACCGAGCGCTCTGGCGAAGCCGAGTATATAAGCGCTGATAAGTGATGGCCATACAAGCGGCAGCGTAATATAGCGAAAAATCTGCCATTCGTTGCCGCCCATGGAGCGGCCCGCATCCTCAAGATGATGATCTACTCCTGAGAAGCCAACCTTCATCGTCTGATAGACGAGGGGGAAGGCAACGACAATGGAAGCGATAACCGCCGCCCACCAGGTAAAAATGACTGGTGCATGAAATACCCATTCAATCAGCTTGCCCATCCAGCCCCTTCGGCCCAGCAACACAAGCAGCAGGAAACCAACGACTGTAGGCGGCAGCACGAGCGGCAGCATGAATAGCGTTTCAAGCAGCAGCTTGCCTTTAAACTTGGCTTTTGACATCCATTTTGCAATGAGGACTCCAAGCAAAAGGGTTACAACACTCGATAGTAAGGCAACCTGTAGTGAAAGCCGGATCGGCGTCCAAAATACGGGCCAATCTATGCCAGCCCCAATCATTGCGCTGCGGAAAACCCGTATTTAGTGAATACGTTCATCGCATCGGCTGTTTGCAGGTAAGCATAAAAAGCTTCTGCTTCGCTTTGATGCTTTGTTTCTTTTACAATACCGATTGGATATACAATGGGTGTGTAAGTTGCCGGGTCAACAGCCGCAGCGATTGTGACTTTATCGGAAGTCAAAGCATCTGTACGATAGACGAAACCAGCGTCTACATTGCCTGTTTCTACATATTGCAGTACTTGGCGCACGTCTTTCGCTTGGACAAGCTTGGATTGCAGGCTATCCCACAGCTTCGCGTTCGTCAATGCTTCCATTGCATAGTTGCCGGCAGGAACGCTTTCTGGAATACCGATTGCGATTTTGCCAAGGGTATCCTGGCTGAGATCAGCAATAGCTGCTACTTGAACTTTGCTGTCAGCTCCCGTTACAATAACGAGTTCATTGGCCAGCAGCTTCTTTTGCTGATCTTCGGCAATAAAGCCGCCTTCAACGAGCGCCTTCAGGTTTTTGGAAGAAGCCGAAAGGAACAAATCAGCGGGAGCTCCTTGCTCGATTTGCTGTTGCAATGCGCCAGAAGCGCC
Source organism: Paenibacillus sp. J31R34 (assembly GCF_059383715.1). Taxonomy (NCBI): domain Bacteria; kingdom Bacillati; phylum Bacillota; class Bacilli; order Caryophanales; family Paenibacillaceae; genus Paenibacillus; species Paenibacillus sp. J31R34. The sequence goes on along the minus strand of NZ_JBXENU010000017.1, from coordinate 40,756 downwards.
GAAGTTAAAGTTTAAGGAAATGGATGGATTTGTAGCTTCATAAGCTTGCTTGATTTCTTGCAGGGCATCCGTCAAGCTGGCAGCAGCGGAAATCGTTAAAGCTTCGTTTTCGATAGGTGCGGCAGCTTCGCTCGCTTGCGGCGATGCCGATTCTACAACAGCAGGGCTAGGACTGCTTGTGCTTGTATCCGTTGCAGCCGTTCCGGTATTGTTCGCGCCACACGCCGCGCATACTAGCAGCACAGCCAACATGAAAAATAGTACAGCAGGTTTCTTGAAATGTGTAAACATAAACTCTCCTCCAAATATGGTTTGTTATATCTATTTATATCTAAATATCATTATAGACTGGTGTCAATTCTACTGTAAAGGGAGATGGGATGTTTGAAATATATTATGCTACAATTAAAGGTATGAAAATAATGACCAAATTCAGCCCGCAACCTAGGCTGAGCGAGGCTAAGGAGATCCAATATGTCCGCTGACATCTCATATACAACTGAAGAAATCGCCAAGCTATTAAAAATTTCCAAGCTCACGGTATACGATTTAATTAAAAAAGGAGAGCTGCCGTCCTACCGGGTAGGGAAGCAGATGCGAATTGATGCTTCCGATCTGGAAGCATACAAGCTGCGGGCTAAAGGCCTCCAGGCTAATATGCCTGCCAGCAAGTCAACAGCTTCCCAGCATCAAGGTACTCCACACGTGTACGCACAGGATTTATCGGACAGAAGCGCTGCCTCAGCAGCTGCTGGCGGGGGACGTCCTATCGTCATTACCGGACAAGATATGAGCCTAGATATTCTGGCCAAGCATATCGAGCGGGAGGGCTTGGGGCTGCGCCCGCTGCGCTCCTACGTCGGCAGTATGGACAGCCTAGTATCGATGTATAGAGGAGAATCTGACATTGTCAGCACGCATTTGCTGGATGGCGATACAGGGGAATATAACGTTCCCTATATTCGTAAACTATTGATTGGAGCACCTTATATCGTTGTGCATTTGCTGACGAGAAGCGCGGGCTTGTTCGTACAAAAGGGAAATCCGCTTAAGCTGGCAAGCTGGGCCGATTTGGCGAAGCCGGGACTGCGCCTCATCAACCGGGAGCGCGGTGCCGGCGCACGCGTGCTGCTCGATGAGCAGCTGAGGCTGCACCATATTCCGGCAGCTTCCATAACGGGCTATGACCAGGAGCAGACGAATCATCTTGGAGTAGCTGCGCAGGTTGCGTCAGGCGAAGCCGATGTGGGTATTGGAACGGAGAGGGCTGCAGCGAACGTTTCCCGCGTTACCTATATTCCGCTTGTTCAGGAGCAATATGACTTGGTTATGTTGAAGAAGCCGGACAATGAAGTTTTTATTCATGCGGTCATTCGCATTTTACAGTCGCAAAGCTTCAAGCAGGAGCTGGGAGCTATCGAAGGGTATGATTTAACCCGTACCGGGGAAATTACCGCGGAAAGCTGAGAACATCAAAAGCAGGAAGAAGGAACAGCGGATGAACCATTTTAAAACAGGAACAGATCGGTTTGTACAATTTATTTTAAATAATAAATTTGTTATATTTCTGCTCGTGCTGCTCCTGGTAAGTTTGAATATTTTCGTCATGAGCAAAATCTCCTACGTGTTCACGCCGCTCACCGTATTGTTCAAGACGGTGCTGCTGCCGATTATTTTAGCTGGTGTAGCTTATTATTTGCTAAATCCGATTGTTGACTATTTGGAGACGAAGAAGGCTCCGCGCATTTACTCTATTTTTGTAATCTTTGCGGTCATTTTGGGCTTGCTGACGATTTTGCTGACGGTGGTTATTCCAATTGTAAGCACACAGGTCGTAAGTCTGGTCGAAAATTTACCGGGTTATGCGGATCAGCTGCGAACGAAGTTTGATGAGCTGATGCACAGCGGCGACCTGCGGGAAATTGGGCGGTGGCTCAATATAAATCCGTCAGATTTGAGCGGCAATATTACGAAGCGGGGAACGGAGCTGCTAAATGGCGTGTGGCAAAGTGTAGGGTCTTTCGTGGGAGCGCTTAAAGATGTTGTGCTTGCGGTCATTACACTGCCATTTATTCTGTTCTACTTACTGAAGGATGGCAAGAAGCTGCCGAATTATATTGCTGCTATACTGCCAACGAACATGAGAGCACACACGAAGCGTATTATGGGCGAAATGAACGGCCAAATCAGCAGCTACATAAGAGGGCAGATTATTGTGAGCTTCTGTATTGGCCTGCTGCTGTATATCGGTTATTTGATTATTGGGCTCGAGTACTCGCTAGTGCTGGCGCTGATCGCTGCTTGTACAGCTATTATTCCGTATCTGGGTCCAGCTATCGCGATTACGCCCGCTCTCATTGTAGCGATGGTAACCTCACCCGTCATGCTGCTTAAAATGATTGTGATCTGGACGATTGTCCAGCTGATTGAAGGAAAGTTTATTTCTCCGCAAATTATGGGGAAAAGCATGAAGATTCATCCCATTACGATTATTTTCGTCATTTTGACCGCTGGAAATTTGTTTGGATTAGGGGGTATTATTTTAGCCGTCCCAGGCTATGCTGTGCTGAAGGTTATCGCAACGAATTTCTTCCACTGGCTGCAGGCGCGTTCCCCGCTTTACGCAGCGGAGGAAGTGAATGCGGATAATGATTTTAAGCTATAATATAAGCATTATAAAACGGAGGACTGCTGGCATAAGCAGTCCTTTTATTAAAATATAATAAAGGATCTAAAAGTTGTAATTGCAGTTTTTGTCGCAAAGGAATAAAATGAACATGAGTGTGGTCAAGTCCCTCTAATAATGCGCCCTTATTGTGAAACATTTCACAATTTCAGGCTTTTTTCAGAGGCGGCTTGCCGTTGTAACGGCGTTTAACTAATCATGCAACAAACAACGCAAGGGAGGCATTTTTCGTATGTCGGAAACATTAACAGAGCAAGAAGTACAGACGGGATCTGTACGTAGTGAACTGGACGTTCTGGAGCAATTGCTTAAACCGGAAATCCAAAGCTCGCTGAATCAGCTGGTAGAAAGCTTGCCTAAGCTTGCTGAAATGGTTACTTTGATGACCAAAGCTTATGATGTAGCAACAACTGTGGCGAATGACCAAGTGCTTATGGGCGACATGAAGCATGGTATTGAGGAATTCGTTAAGCCGATTACGGACAAGGCTAAAGGCATTGCATCGGCTGCTGTAGAAGCAAATGATCGTGCACAAGCAGAGCCTACGACAATCGGTCTGTTCGGCATTCTCAAAATGCTGAAAGATCCTCAGGTTCAACAAACATTGCGTTTCGCGCAATCGTTCCTGGATGTATTGGCTGAGCGCAACAAACAACGTTAAGATCGGATCAGAATGAGAACGGAGGAACAGTATGTCTAAGCATATTTTGATTTTGGGTGGCGGATATGGTGGTTTGCTGAGCGCATTGACAACTCGCAAACATTTATCCCCTGAGGAAGCAAGCATTACCGTTGTTAACCGTATTCCATCGCACCAAATCGTAACTGAATTGCATCGTCTGGCTGTTGGCGGCGTTCATGAGAACAACGTTGCTTTGCCGCTGACGAAGCTGTTCAAAGATAAATCCATCAATTTGGTTATCGACACTGTCGACAAAATTGATCCGGACCAGAAGCAAGTTCACCTTTCCAGCGGTGCAAAAACTTCCTACGATACGCTTGTTATCGCTCTTGGTGGCGAAACGGCATTTTTCGGCATTCCAGGCCTTGAAGAGAACAGCCTGACGCTGAAATCGGTTGAGGAAGCTAACCGCGTGAGCGCGCACATTCAAGAGCGCCTTGCTGCGTATGCAAAATCGAAAAACAAAGCTGACGCAACGATCGTTGTTGGCGGCGGCGGCCTGACTGGTATTGAGCTGATCGGTGAAATTGCCGACATGCTGCCAAAATGGTGTGAGCAAAGCGGCGTAAACATCAGCGAAGTATCGGTATACAATGTTGAAGCAGGCCCGTCGATCCTGGCTGGTTTCCCTGCAGAGCTTGTTGACCGTGCGAAAGCAAGCCTTGAGAAACGCGGCGTTCAATTGCTGATGGGTATTGCGGTTACAGAAGTAAAAGGCAACGAAGTTATTTTGAAAGACGGTCAAACGCTTGTGGCTAACACATTCGTATGGACTGGCGGCGTTACAGGCAACCCTGTCGTAGCAAACTGCGGTATCGAAGTGAACCGTGGCCGTGCGACTGTGAATGAGTTCCTGCAATCGACTTCGCATCCTGAAGTTTACCTGGCTGGCGACAACGCAGTTGTATTTAGCCCGGATGGTCGTCCATATCCGCCAAGTGCACAAATCGCATGGCAAATGGGCGAAGCAATCGGCTACAACTTATTCGCGCAATCCAAAGGCTTGCCGCAAAAATCGTTTGAATTCGTTAACTCCGGCGTTCTTGCGAGCCTTGGCCGCAAAGATGCAATCGGAACAATTGGCGCAAGCCAGCTTCGTCTGAGAGGCACTGCAGCTTCCCTGATGAAGGAAGCAAGTAACGTTCGTTACTTGACGCATGTTAACGGCTTGTTCTCGCTCGTTTACTAATTTAATTATGAATAACCATAATAAGTTCTCGTTTAAACGGCAGCAGCTGTTTGGGCGGGAACTTTATTTTTTTCAACGGAAGATGGTACGATAAGAAGAAAGGGGGACAACGGCTATGGAACATTATGTTGAATATTGCCTGGGCAAGAAGGGCGCTTTTGAAGATTATCCTTTCGGACCGGAAGCGCTGGTTATGAAGGTAGAAGGAAAGATGTTTGCCCTGATTTCAGACGACCGGAAATCGATATCGCTCAAATGCGACCCCATCATTGCAGAAAATTTACGCGAGCAGCATGCGGCGGTTATTCCCGGCTACCATATGAACAAGAAGCACTGGAATACGGTGTTGCTGGACGGCAGCTTGGAGCCGGAAGAGGTCGAAAGCATGATCACCCACTCCTATGAGCTGGTGGTGAAGTCGCTTCCGAAGGCGGTACGCGAGAGCTTGAGCGGAAGTTAATGGGCTGAAAGTATGGTTTTAGAGGCTCATTTCAGGTATAATAAATGCATTGAGCTTGTAATTGAATAAAAAGATATTTTTTGGAGGAGTCTGTCAACAACGGGATTTCTCTGTCTGCTTGTAAGGAGCCCGTATATATGCGGGCTCCTTCTTTATGTTTTTTTTGCTGCAAAAGGAGGAAGATAAAATGGAATTTATTTTAACGTTAATGCTAATTATTGCGGTGTCCAAAATCGCAGGGGCGATCTCCGTTAAGCTCGGTCAGCCTGCTGTACTCGGAAAGCTGCTTGCAGGAATAGTCGTCGGTCCTGCTTTGCTTGGCTGGGTCGACAATAGCGACTGGCTCGCTCATTTCTCAGAAATAGGCGTGCTGCTGCTCATGTTTATCGCAGGGCTTGAGACGGATCTGGAGCAGCTGCGTAAAGACTGGAAAGCGTCATTTTCGGTGGCGCTGGGGGGCATTATTTTGCCATTCGCCGGTGGATACGGAGCAGCTGTCTTGTTCGGTTTATCCTCTGGGCAGGCGATCTTTCTCGGGCTGCTGCTCTCGGCGACCTCGGTCAGCATTTCGGTTCAAACGTTGAAGGAGATGAACAAGCTTAGCTCCAGAGAGGGCACGACCATACTCGGAGCAGCGGTTGTAGATGATGTGGTGGTCGTTGTTTTACTGGCTGTTGTCATGAGCGTGCTTGGTTCAGGAGGAGATGTATCTATTCCATTGCTGCTAGGGAAAAAAGTTCTGTTCTTTGCTGTTGTCATCGCTGCGAGCTGGTGGCTGGTGCCCTTCGTCATGAAGCGGCTGTCCCGCTTTCCGGTTACAGAGGCGGCGATAAGCGCTGCGCTTGTTATCTGCTTTGGGTTTGCCTACTTCGCAGATGCAATGGGCGTAGCTGGCATTATCGGTGCCTTTGCTGCGGGAATTGCGATTGGGCAAACACCGCTTCGCCATACGATCGAAACGAAGATCGAGCCTATAGCCTATTCGTTGTTTGTGCCTGTTTTTTTCATCAGCATCGGACTTAATGTTACCTTTGCCGGAATCGGCGAGCAGCTGCTGTTTATCGCCTTGCTTTCCATTGTGGCTATACTGACAAAGATGTTCGGTGCTGCAGCCGGAGCAAGGCTCACAGGCTTCAATATGCGTTCTTCCATAGGAATTGGTGCGGGGATGATCTCCAGAGGCGAGGTAGCGCTTATTATCGCTGCATCCGGCTTGCAGTCGGCCCTGCTGCCACAGGCTTATTTTACTCCGGTTGTACTCGTAATAATGGTGACAACGCTGGTTACGCCGCCGCTGATGAAACAGTTGTTCAAGCGGGAGCAGACAGCAAACTAATATTAGGACGACGGAGCATGTAGGGAATACAAATAAATCGGGGCGCCTCTCTATTTTAAAGAGTAGCGCCCCGATTTTAACTTATGAGTCTTATGCGGTTGTTACAACCTGTGCATCTATATCATCGGCTTCGATAATCAGCTCGACCTTCTTGATTCTATGCTTGCCGATCTCACGAATAATAAAGCGCATATTCAGGTGATGGAGCTCCTTGCCAATGCGTGGATCTTGAATTTCGCTGTACAGCCAGCCGCCTACCGTATCGACTTCCTCATGCTCCAGGTTGATGCCTGTCAGCTCGCTTAGTTCGTCGAGCGATACTTTACCGTCAAGCAGGTAGGAGTTGTCATCCAGCTTCTCAATATCCTTGCGCTCGTCAGCATCAAATTCATCGCGAATTTCGCCAACGATTTCTTCCAGGATATCTTCAATCGTAATGAGGCCGGATGTTCCGCCGTATTCATCCATCAAAATGGCGATATGAACTTGCTCCTGTTGCATGCGCTTAAGCAGCGTTTTGACAGGCAGCACTTCGGAAACCGTAAGTACAGGATGGATCAGCTTTTTGAAATCAAACTCTTTATTATGATGGAATTGCAAAAACATCTGCTTCGTATTAATCATGCCGATAATGTTGTCTTTGCTGTCTTGAGCGACAGGAAAGCGTGTATATTGTTCTTTATGAATAATTTCCATGTTTTCAACTAACGATTTGTTGGAATACAGGCAAATCATATCGGTGCGGGGCACCATAATCTCCTTCGCGAGCATTTCGTCAAAAGCGAAAATGCGGCTCACGTAGCCATATTCCGTGTTGTTGATTTTGCCGCTCTGGTAGCTGTCATTCAGAATAATCTGAATTTCTTCTTCGCTATGAGCGTCTTCATGTTCTTTAACGGGCTTCAGGCCGAACATGCGCACAAGCGCGTTAGCGGAGCCGTTCAGTACCCAGATGAAAGGATACATAATTTTGTAGAACAAAATGATTGGCTTTGCTACTGTGAAGCTGATAAACTCAGCTTTTTGAATTGCCCATGTCTTCGGAGCAAGCTCACCAATAACAACGTGCAGGAATGTAACGGAAGCGAAAGCAATAATAAAGGACAATATGTGACTGACTTCACTGCTTATACTAAGCTGTTGAAAAAGAGGGAACAGGATTTTCTCCACTGTCGGTTCACCCAGCCAACCTAACCCGAGAGCTGTAATGGTAATACCAAGCTGACAGGCCGACAGATAACCATCCAAATTGCTTGTAACCTGTTGTACGGCAAGAGCGTTTTTCTTGCCTTCAAGCACTAATTGATCGACCCGGCTTGCCCGGAGCCTGATAACAGCAAATTCCGTTGCCACGAAAAAGGCAGTCATCACAATTAATAATGCAATCAATAACAGATTAAGTCCTATACCCATGTCTACTTTTCACTATCCTTTTTAAATGAATTTTAAGTTCTTATGAACTAATATACCGAACTCAAGGGTCAATATGCAATCTCGCCATTCGTTGTTAGCAGGCCATATGAGGCAAATTACAGTCAAAAATGCGAAAAATGTTGATATTATTGGCTATTATCTCGTCTTTACATTCCTATATCGCAGGCGTATGATAAGTTCATTCGAACTTGAAATGGTTCAGTACAAGTAGGAGGAAAGCGATATGGAGTCTTTCACGCTTACTCGAAAAGAAATGGCTTGCCTGCTGATGGCGCTGGATGGACAGGATGGACATCGTCCCTTGCAGGTGCTGCAGGATGCTTGGAAGAAGACGCACCGCGATGCATTGGAAGCCGGAGCTTCTCTGCCCGCCTTCTTATCCACGGCCCTTCCCCCCATTCTGGAGAAGATGATAAAAGGCAATGAAGTGAGAGGCTTCTCACTGCAGGAAATCGCTACGCTCGGCCATATGGTGGAGTATTCCAACATGTCTATTACCTCTATGCAGAATTGGGTGAAGCGCGATTTTAAGGTTTATTTCGATTGTCCAAAAATGGGGAAAAAATATTCACTGAATCAAGCGGCGCTTTTGTTCGTCATTGATGATTTGAAGTCGAATCTCGATTTTGAGTCGATTCGCAAGCTGCTTGAGATTTTATTCATTAAGCCGGAGGATGAATCGGCCGATCTGATTGGTCCGCTTGAGCTGTATGCGTCTTACTCGGCCATGTTTGAAGAGCTTGATGCGAACAATGATCAGCTTCTGGATACATTCGGCCATGTAAAGGGTGGCAGCAAGCAGGATGCATTGACGGAAAATGCGATTAAAGCTTCGGCGGACCGTTTTGCCCGAAAGCTCCCGGATTTGACGAACGACCAGTCGGAGGCGCTTCGCAATATTTTGTTCATTGCGGCAATTTCGATCCAGACGGCGTATTTCCACTCGCTGGCCCGCCGTTATTTGAATGCCACTCTGTTTCTGCATCGGTAACCGTGCTGCAGCAGGAGACATGTCCGATTAGGCTTACAGCGTCTGCTCAGGCATACGCGCAAGGCGGGTAAACAATAAGGCTCCTATCCTTAAGCGGATGGGAGCCTTATTTTTCTCGGAATGAAACGCGCCGCGCCGTCAAAGGATGGCGACAGCCGTTACACCTTGTGCCATTTACTTAAATTGTGCAGCTTGCTTCTCGGCAATATCGCCAACGTAAGGCAATTTGAATTGCTTGCCTTGGTAAGCTTGAAGCATTAGGAAGATCCAGAGGACGAACCCAGCAATACTAAGCAGGCCACTAACCAGTGTGCCTATAATTGGGATGATGTTCAGTACCATCGTAACCACAAGTAAGCCGCCGAATGTAATAATGGATTGCATCGCATGAAATTTCACATACCGGCTGTTTTTCTCCAAGACCAGGAAAATGATACCGGTAATGAAGCCGAAAACATAACAAAGCAGCGCTGCGACCTTAGGATCGAGCCCAGTTGAGGATTGATCAGGTTGATTGATTTGTTGCATTTGTGAAGGTCATCCTTTCTGATTCGAAAAATGAATGGTGCGTTATACTATATTCTTCCTTACCCACTATTATTCCTGCCAAAACTCGCTAGAATACATCAATTGGTAGCAAAGTCTTGTAAAAGTTTTGTAACTTATGGCTCAAGGTTGTCGTTTATGATGGTGAGTGTGCTTCTGAAGCACTATAACTTTAATAGTTAGGAGTTAGGGAAATGTCAAATTGGACCAAAAAGAAGAAATGGATATATACGCTGTGCGCAGCGGTGCTCGTGCTTGGAACGGCGGGTTATTTTAATCGCGGAGCGCTTGCTATGCTGGGTTTCAACTGGTTTCTCTCGGATCAGGTAGCTACTGGGCTGGAGCAAACCTATAAACCAATAGAAGGTCGCGAACCTATTCAAGTCGGCAATATGAATACGAATCCGTTCGCACTTATGCTGCTTGGGGTCGACCAGCGGGGCAAGGAAACGGGAAGATCGGATACGATGATCTACACGGTCATACGTCCGAAGGACGGCGCTATTCTCATGGTATCTATCCCGCGTGATACGTATACGGAAATTGTGGGTAAAAATAAAGAGGACAAAATTACGCATGCGTACGCATTTGGTGGTGCCAAGATGGCCATTGAGACGGTCGAAAATCTATTTGATCAGCCTATTAACTATTATGCGGCTATTAATTTTCAGGGTTTTCGTGCTGTTATTGATGCAATGGGAGGGATTTCCCTGCCGATTGCAGAAGATATAGTAAATAAGGATCCCGATCACGAAAAATTTGTCGTGAAAGGCGGTCAGGATGTATATAATGGCAATGATGCGCTGAATTACGTTCGTTACCGTGAAGATGCCGGAGGCGATATGAGCCGTACGGGAAGACATCAAATTTTTCTGAATCAGTTGCTGGATAAAGCATCAGAGGTCGGTCAATGGAGCAAAATCCCTGACCTGATTGACATTATGGGCGAAAACTTCAGTACGGACATCCAGCCTGACCAAATGATTAAGCTGGCGCAGCAGCAGCTGCAACAGGATAACCGCACGATATACAGCCATACGCTGAAAGGCGAGGGGCACAGGCTGACGAACGGCGGCGCATGGTATTATTTTGCAGATAAAGACGATTTGTCCAAGACGCAGGCGATGATTGGCAGCTGGCTGAACCCAGATACGGCGAAGCAGGATTTAATCATGCCGGATGAGTACACCTCCAAAGTGCAAAAGCCGGTTGGCTCATTGTCCAGCGCAAGCGACGCCGAGTAGACTGCGGGCAGTCTCAGGGCGGTAAGCGAAGGAAGAAATGGAGTTGATTGACGGATGAACATTGCGTTTTTTCTGCTGCCCAAGCAGGAAGTCGTAACGGTAACACATGACGCAACACTTAGGCAGACGCTGGAGAAAATGGAGCATCACCGTTACACAGCCGTACCGATTATTAACGCTGAGGGCGAATATGCAGGTGTTGTCACAGAAGGCGATTTATTATGGTTCATGAAAAATAGGCCGGAGCTGACTTTCGAAATGACGAATAAAGTCAAGCTGGCGGACGTTCCGCTGCGGCTCAGTCACCGCTCGGTTCGAATTGACGCGAACATGGAAGACCTCATTATGCTGGCGAAGGTGCAAAACTTTGTGCCGGTCGTTGATGACAGCGAGCATTTTATTGGCATTGTGCGGCGAAGTGAAATTATTGATTATTGTCAGACGATTATGCAAAGCGCAATTGCGATTGAGGCATAGTCTATTTCAAAGAAGGCGGAGAGCAGCGGCTCTCCGCCTTTTATCAATGTAAGGCCATGTCGTTTACGCTTGAAATATAAGGAATTATAAATTTGTTTATATAAATAGGCTTCTATTTCTCCGCGAAACGAGCATTGCCTCCAAAGTAAGGCAACGCCGTTTACGCTTGTTGGATGCGGTGAAGCTTATTTGTGATATAATGGGGTCTGGCAAGCATGGCGGCTAGATTTACGAATATACATGTGCAAGAGGTGAACGGTTTGAAGACCGGTATGAAATCTGTTTTATGGAGCGCGGTAGCATTGCTCCTGTTATTGTCCATAGCTGTACCTGTTCTAAATATTTTGACCATCTTGTGTCTTATGGTTCCTTATGTGGTGTTGTACACAGCGCTTCCAGCGCGTGGGTTCATTCTGCATATGCTGCCGGTATGGGTGGTGTCCTTCCTCATATTAGGAGCTCCAGCGTTAATTATCGGTTTGTTTTTCCTTGTTCCTTCTATTGTGATGGGGCATATGTTCAAGAAGCAGCTGCCTGCACATAAAGTGCTGTCAAGAACGGTTATTACGCTGCTTGTACTGTTTTTGATGGAATTTGCAGCTTTTGAAGTGATTTTAGATTTGTCCCTGACTAGCGAAATGGGCAATTTTGTCCGCTCCGTATTTAGCGATCCGCAATTGCAGCCACTGCTTCCTGCGGAATGGAGTGATGAGTATACCGAGATGCTCATTCAAATGATGCTGAATACGATTCCGCTCGCTGTTATTAGCGTATCGTTCTTCTACGCTGTTGTTACCCAATATATTTCGCGGCGTGTGCTTGTATCCTCGGGCATAGAGGTGCCGAGAATGCCACTGGCGAAAGATTGGATGCTGCCGCGGGTATTAGTTATTTATTATGTGATTGTTTACATTCTCAGCATGTTTGTCAGTCCAGACAGCAAGTCCTTCATGGGAGTAGCCGTGCTGAATTTACTACCGCTGCTGAGGCTCGCTTTTGCAATCCAAGCCGTCGGTTTCTTCTTCTATTTGGCCCATGAGCGCAAATGGAACCCGGCTATTCCAGTTCTTATTGCAATACCTGTACTGCTTTTCTCGCCACTGAGCTTAATCGGTGTGCTTGATGCTGCTTTCCCTATCCGTAAGTCATTTACGAAGAAATCCTAGCACAGGAGCGATCAGGAAATGCCAAAGTTTTTAGTTGTTCGCTGGCATGGCATGCATCAGTTGGCGGCTTTCGCTATTATGGCGGTTATGACGACAGCCCTTGCTTGGTTCGAATGGCGAATCGGGCTTATTGCTCTGCTGTTTATGATCGGTTTCAGCGTATATGGTTTTCTAGCGGAGCGGGCGTTCCGCAAAGATTTAAAAACGTATTTAAGTACGATTTCTTACCGGGTAAAGAAGGCCGGCAATGATGTGATTAGCGAGCTTCCTTTCGGTATTATATTGTATAATGAAGACAAGACGGTCGAATGGCATAACCCTTATATTGCTGAGATTTTGGGCCATGATTCTGTCGTGGGGCAGACCATCGCAGAGCTGTTCCCCTCCTTGCACCAGACGAAGGACAAGGAACGCGAGGCAGAGCAGCAGGTTATAGTGGGAAACTATGTTTTTCAGCTGATTTTCAAGCCGGAAGAGCGCATTTTGTACGTGAAAAATATTACCGAGCTGTGGCATCTCTCCAAGAAATATGAAGAGGAGAAGCTGGCACTGGGCATCGTCATGATTGACAGCTTGGATGAAGTAACACAGGGCATGGATGACAACCAGCGCTCGGCGCTGCTGTCCAAGGTTACGACCGAGATTACCGAGTGGGCGCAGCGTTATCAGCTTCATATTAAGCGGCTGACCTCAGACCGGTTTATGCTCATCACGAACCTCAGGACGCTTAGGCAGCTGGAGCAATCCCGGTTTGTGCTGCTCGATGAAGTTCGCGAGCTTACCTGCGATCAGAAAATCCCTACGACGCTCAGCATCGGCTTTGCTGCTGAGGCAGAGAGCATTGTTGAGCTGGGCCAGTGGGCGCAATCCAGCCTTGATATTGCTCTTGGGCGCGGCGGCGATCAAGCAGCTGTCAAAATCGGCGGCAGGCAGTCTTTCTATGGCGGCAAGTCCAATGCGGTCGAGAAGCGGACCCGTGTTCGGGCTCGCGTCGTGGCGCACGCGCTTAGAGATTTGATTAAGGAAAGCGGCAATATTATCATCATGGGCCACAAGATGCCGGATATGGATGCAATCGGCGCAGCTATTGGGATTACGAAGGCGGCGCAAATGTTCGGCAAGGAAGCTTTCATTGTGCTGGAAGGCATCAACCCTTCCATTCAGAAAATGATGGAGATGCTGCGCGAGGATGAGCGTTTCTCCAAACGGTTCATTACGCCGGAGCAGGCGATGTCCATGACGAACAATAAGACGCTGACGGTTGTCGTCGATACCCACAAGGCGTCGATGGTGAAGGAACCGCGGCTAATTGGAGCACATGGGAAAATCGTCGTCATTGACCATCACCGCCGCGGCGAGGAGTTTATTGCGAATGCGATTCTGGTCTACATGGAGCCGTATGCGTCTTCCACTTGCGAGCTGGTAGCGGAGCTTCTCCAATACATTGCGGATCGCATCGTGCTTGATGTGCGGGAAGCTACTGCGCTGCTTGCTGGCATTACGGTAGATACGAAGAGCTTCTCGCTTCGTACCGGCGCCAGAACGTTTGAGGCGGCATCGTTCCTAAGGCGCAACGGCGCGGATTCCATGCTTGTGCAGCGGATGCTGAAGGAAGATTTGGAAGAGTACGTACGCAAGGCGGAAATTATTAAGCATGCTAGCGTCCATTATGAGCATATCGCGATTGCTGTAACCGATCCGGGCCGCAAGGTAGGCCAGCTGTTAATTGCACAGGCGGCAGATACGCTGCTCAATATGACGGATATTTTGGCATCGTTCGTCGTTGGCGAGCGAACAGACGGCTTAATCGGCATAAGCGCGCGTTCGCTTGGCGACATGAACGTGCAGGTCGTGATGGAGAGAATGGGCGGAGGCGGGCATTTAACGAATGCTGCCGCCCAGCTTGAGGGCACCGTTAGTGAAGTAGCGGAGAAGCTTAAAGCGGTACTAAAAGAAATTGATAAGGAAGAGGGGTTATTTGAATGAAAGTAATTTTTTTGGCAGATGTTAAGGGACAAGGGAAAAAAGGCGAGGTTAAAGATGTATCCGAAGGTTATGTGCGTAATTTTTTACTTCCTAAAGGACTGGCAAAACCGGCATCAGACGGCAATCTGAAGACGCTCGAAGTACAAAATGCTTCCGAGCAGAAGCGTAAAGCGCAGGAGAAGGAAGATGCGAAGACGCTTGCGAAGAAGATGGAGGAAATGACGATCGTGCTGAAGACGAAGGCTGGCGAAGGTGGCCGTTTGTTCGGTGCCATCACATCCAAGCAAATCGGAGAGCAGCTGGCTGCACAAGGCGTTAAGGTCGACAAACGTAAAATTGAGCTGGAAGAGCCCATTCGTACACTTGGCATGACGGAAGTGCTTGTGAAGCTGCATCCTGAAGTGAAAGCCAAGCTGCGCGTGCAAACAACTGAGGAATAATAGTTATAGGGGGAAATGATGAGTACAGAGCTGAAGTTTGATCGCGTTCCGCCGCAGAACATGGAGGCGGAGCAAGCCGTTATCGGTGCCGTGCTGCTGCAGGCGGAAGCGCTGATTACAGCTATGGAGCGTCTTCGCAGTGAAGATTTTTACAGCGGCCCCCATCAGCGTATTTATGAAGCGATGATTGAGCTGGCTGAAAATAATCAGCCGATCGATCTGGTTACGCTCACTGCGCATTTGCAGGATCAGCAGCTGCTCGACGAAATTGGCGGCGTGTCTTATTTGGCACGGCTGGCCAGCTCCGTTCCAACGGCAGCGAACGTCGATTATTACGCGCAGATCGTAGAGGAGAAATCCTTGCTGCGCCGTCTGATCCGCACGGCTACGAATATCGTAACCGAAGGTTATGCCGGAACGGAGCAGGTAGGTGCGCTTCTGGGCGATGCGGAGCAGAAAATTCTCGAAATTTCCAATCGGCGCTCCAGCAGCGGGTTTATTTCCATCCGCGACGTGCTGATGGAAGTGTTCGAGAAGGTCGAGCACTTGTATATGAACAAAGGCGGTACGTCAGGCATTCCATCGGGTTTTGTCGATTTGGACAAAATGACGTCCGGCTTCCAGCGCAGCGATCTCATTATTGTTGCGGCCCGTCCTTCCGTTGGTAAGACGGCGTTCGCACTGAATATTGCCCAAAATGTCGGCGTTCGCGCACGCGAGACGGTCGCCATATTCAGTCTGGAGATGTCGGCTGCACAGCTTGTGCAGCGGATGATTTGTGCGGAAGCGAATGTGGATGCGGGTCGGATGCGGACAGGCTTCCTGGAGGGCGATGACTGGGAAAAGCTGACGATGGCGATTGGCGCCTTATCCGAGGCGCAGATATTTATTGATGATACACCCGGCATAACGGTCGCTGAGATTCGTGCGAAATGCCGCCGTCTCAAGAAAGAACGCGGGCTTGGCATGATTTTGATCGATTACCTCCAGCTTATTTCCGGCCGCGGCAAGGCAGGGGAAAATCGGCAGCAGGAAGTATCGGAAATTTCCCGTACACTGAAGCAGATTGCCCGTGAGCTTGAAGTGCCGGTTATCGCGCTGTCGCAGCTCAGCCGGGGCGTTGAGCAGCGTCAGGACAAGCGTCCGATGATGTCCGACCTTCGGGAATCCGGTTCAATTGAGCAGGATGCCGACATTGTATCCTTCCTTTATCGGGATGATTATTACGATAAGGAATCGGAGAAAAAGAATATTATCGAGATTATTATCGCCAAGCAGCGGAATGGACCCGTTGGTACGGTTGAGCTGGTGTTTCTGAAAAATTTCAATAAATTCGTCAGCTTGGACCGTTCTCATGAGGATCCATCGCAGGCATCCTAATGATATCCGAACAATTGTAGAGCTCTTTCTACAATTGTTCGTTTTTAGTTTGACTTCTATTTCGGGTACTGCTACACTAATATTGCTGTCTTCGTGTGTCACCCGTTGTTCTCGTAAGTAAGGGAAAACCGGTGCAATAGAAGAACAGTAAATTTCGGTGTGTCTATACACCGGACGGGGGTATGTTTATGTCTACGGTTGTTGTGGTTGGTACGCAGTGGGGAGACGAAGGAAAAGGCAAAATTACCGATTATCTGGCGGAAGGCGCCGACGTCGTCGCTCGCTATCAAGGCGGTAACAATGCCGGACACACTATTCTCATTGACAATAAGAAATATAAATTAACGATGGTACCTTCGGGTATTTTTAACCACAATAAAGTGTGTGTCATCGGTAATGGTATGGTTATTAACCCTAAAGCGCTAATTGAAGAAATTAACTATATTCAAGAAAACGGGTTTTCAACTGAAAACTTGAAAATCAGCGATCGTGCCCATGTCATTATGCCTTATCATATCGTACTTGATGCATTGGAAGAAACGCGCAAAGGCGATAATAAAATTGGTACAACGGGCAAAGGTATCGGTCCTTGCTACATGGATAAAGCCGCTCGCAACGGCATTCGGATCGCCGACCTGATGGATGCAGAAGAGTTTGAGCAGAAGCTGCGCCGCCTTGTTGTCGAGAAAAACCAAGTGATTGAGCAAGTATTCGGCGGCGAGCCGCTGAATGCCGACAGCATCGTTGAGGAATACCTCGCTTATGCTGAAGTGCTTCGCTCGTATGTAACGGACACGTCCGTTGTCCTGAATGATGCGATTGATGCTGGCAACAAGGTGCTGTTTGAAGGCGCGCAAGGCGTTATGCTGGATATTGACCAAGGTACATATCCATTCGTAACTTCGTCCAACCCATCCGCTGGCGGCGTATGTATCGGTTCTGGCGTAGGCCCATCGAAAATCCAGCAAGTTATCGGCGTAGCTAAAGCCTATACAACACGTGTTGGCGATGGTCCATTCCCAACTGAGCAAAACAATGCAATCGGCGATTTGATTCGCGATAAAGGCCACGAGTACGGTACGGTTACTGGCCGTCCGCGCCGTGTAGGCTGGTTCGACAGCGTAGTTGTACGCCATGCTCGTCGTGTTAGCGGAATTACAGGCTTGTCGCTTAACTCGCTCGACGTTATGACAGGCATTGAAACGGTTAAAATTTGCACAGGCTACAAATATAATGGGGAAATCATTACGCACTATCCAGCAAGCCTGAAAATGCTTGCGGATTGCGAAGCGGTATATGAGGAGCTTCCAGGCTGGTCCGAGGATATTTCTGGCGCAAAAACGCTGGATGATCTGCCAGTGAACACGCGCAATTACTTGAACCGCGTATCGGAGCTGACAGGTATTCCGATTGCGATTTTCTCAGTCGGCCGCAACCGCGAGCAGACAAATCCGGTTGTAGCTATTTACAAATAGACGAAACCGCTAGACGGATAACAAATAGGAAGACAGCTGCGAATGCTGTCTTCTTTCTTTTTTTTTCACAATAAATGAAAAGGGATGATGTGGAATGAGCAAGAATATTCAGCTTTTGGCGATTTCGGGAAGCTTGCGTGAGAAGTCTTCCAATACGGCACTTATGAGCGCGATTATCGGGCTGGCTGCGGAGCCTGTACGTTTCAGCGTTTACAGCGGGCTGGGCGAGCTTCCGCATTTTAATCCTGATCTGGATGTAGAGGAAGGGCCAGCAGCAGTTAGAGAGCTGCGCAAACAGCTAAAGGAGGCAGACGGCGTTCTCATCTGTACACCTGAATACGGGAATGGTGTCCCGGGCTCCTTGAAAAATGCGCTCGACTGGATCGTGTCCTCTGGCGAATTCATCAACAAAAGGGTGGCGGTTGTCACGGCATCGCCATCTCCAATGGGCGGGGATAAAGCCAATGCTTCGCTGCTGCTTACGCTGAATATGATTAATGCGATTATCGTGGATCAAGGCATAGTCATGATTCCGCATATCACTCTCAAGATGAACAAAGAAGGCGTTATTACGGATGAAGACACGAAGCAGCAGCTGCTGGCTATGCTGGCTAGTCTGGGACAGCCCAATTCTGTTATATAAAAGGGCCTCTCAGCACTGAGCAGCGGTTATGTGCCCTTTCTCTTGTCCATAATGGTAAAAGAAACCATTGTGTAGACGGGTCAAACGGGAAGGGCAAGGTGAAGAGCATGTGGAAGATGACGGGCTGGCTGGCGAAAACGGTGGCAGCAGGAATCATTATAAGCTTTTTGTCGATTTGGACGACGGGCTATATTGTGAGCAGTTACGTGGATACGATTTTGAAGCAATATAATTTACCTCTGGAAGTAAAGCCAATGGCGCTGACTGGATTATGGGGAAAAATGTGGGGCGCTGATCCGCTGATGGCGGATACAGGCGGCTCTAAGGGGCAGTCTGGCGCCTCGCAGGCTGGAAAGGATGGCTCATCAGGGTCGAGCAGCAGCAGCTCGGCTGAGCAAGGAGAGACAGGAGCTCAGAAGCCCAGCGGAGAGGTTTCCTCGGGCGAGGGCGCAGCGGCAGGGGAAGATTCCCCGCTTGCCATCGATGCTTTCGGTCAGCAATCGGAGCCGCCGCTTACCGATATGGGCATTGGCGGCGGGAAGAAAGCGGGCGGCGGTGCAGCCTTAGGTATAGGCGCAGGTGGCACGGAAAGCGGTACGGAGGGTAGCGGCACGACGAACGGTGGTACGGAAGAAGTGGATGGAGAGCAGCCTTTAGTAGAGTCGGAGCCGGGTACAGATGGCTCTTCCATTGACGGTACGGAAACAGCGGTTACGACGGATCAGCTGAACCAGGTCAAAAGCCAAATGAGCGACACGGACAAGACAGAGCTGTTCGGATTATTAATGACCAAGCTGCCCCAAGAAGCTTGGCAGACGATATCCGGATACATGGAAAATGGCCTTACAGATCAAGAGCTTACAGAGCTTCAACAGGTCATTGCCCAGCATTTGAGCAAGGAAGAATACGAGCAAATTATGAGTATTCTGAAGAAATATTAATATTAGGCGGTATTCGGAGAGGTTGCTCCTCGTGTTAAGGCTATGTTAAAGTAATAGTCGGGTGTTCTGACGGGACAAAGGGCCCTGATATGAATCGGAAGACCTAATTAAGATAGCGGCATTAAGGCGAGAAGGAGACGATCATGACCGATTTTAGGGCAACGGGTCGGATCCGAAAGGCGTGGAATACATCCATTCAGTTCTTTCGGCAATTCCGAACACAAGACTCGAAAGGCATCAATCAGCAACCGACCGCAGCAGTGCAAGCGACATCGACAACAGCAGCTACTAACTATAAGAAACCTATCATCCTTGCAGGCGGAATTATCGCGATTTTGGCAGCAGTCGGAATTGGCGGTATACAATATATTAAGGCTAACACGAATGACTATTATCACTTATATATGAACGGCACCGAAGTAGGGACGGTCGGCAGTCCGCTGGAGGTTGGGGCGCTGCTTGAGCAGAAGGCATCTGAAGCACAGCAGGCAACGCCGGATATTCCAATCTTGGTGGAATCAGGTCAACTTACATATACGAGTACAAGTGCATACAAAGGTGTCCCGGATACGCAGCAGACGCTTGCGAAGCTGGAAGGCCTGCTTACAACCCACGCTGTTGGCGTAGAGGTGAAGGTAAATGGCAAAGTAATCGGTATTGTGAAAAACCAAGAAGCAGCAGATGCCGTACTGGCACGTGTGCAGAGCAAATATGCACCGGAAGAGAAGGCGGAGAAGGAATCAACGAAGGTTCGCGCACTCGCTTTTTCACCAGAGGAAGCAGAGGTGGACAAGAATACACCTAAGGCAGGCAAGGAACTGACGGATGTCGCTTTCGTAGAGAAGGTGGAGACGGATGCGGTATCGACTTCGCTTAGCGACATTGTCTCAGACAATGATATGTACAAGCTGCTCGTAGAGGGCACAATTAAACCAACGAAATATACGGTAGCGCAAGGCGATTGCGTCGGTTGTATCGCTCAGAAATTTGATATTTCACCGCAAGTGATTTATGAGAATAACAAAGGCATTGAAGATGATATGATCAAGGTTGGAGATGTGCTTGATCTTACGGTTCGCCAGCCGGAGCTTTCTGTCCGGACAACCGAGAATTTGACGGAGATCGTAACGATCGACCCGCCAACCGAGGTTCAGAAAAATGATGACATGCGCGTTGGAGAATCCAAGCTGATCAGCGCAGGCGTCAGCGGCTCCAAGAGCCTAACCTACAAAATCGTGAAAGAGAATGGTTACCTAATCAGCGAAGAGCTGGTAGACCAGCAGGTGATTACGGAAGCTATTCCAACCGTTATGATGAAGGGCACGAAGGTCATTTTGGGTGAAGGAACGGGTTTATTCTCTTCTCCAGTATCGAGCTATTCGGTGTCCAGCACGTTCGGACAGCGTTGGGGACGGATGCATAAAGGCATCGACATGACGGGCAGCAAAACGATTACAGCAGCTGACAATGGCGTTGTTAGTTTTGCTGGCACGAAGAACGGCTACGGCAACGTAGTCATTATTGACCATAAGAACGGATATGAAACGCTGTACGGGCATCTGGATTCGATTAGCGTCAGCGTAGGCGATATATTAGAAAAAGGCGATACACTAGGTATTATGGGGAACACGGGACGGTCTTACGGCGTCCACCTTCATTTTGAAATTCATAAAGACGGAGAGCTTCAAAACCCGTTGAAATATTTATAATCGGACTTATACCATCAGGGGAGTGCAGCCGAAGCGAAAGCTTGCGGGGGCGCTCCTCTTCTTATTTTCAACTCAGGCGCATGAAGGAACTTTAATTGGGAACTGGGTATGGCAGTATGGTAAGATAGTATTGCTATGCATATAAGGTTTTACCCTAAAGTATGGGAAGATTAAACAGATCAGAATTAGGAAGCGACAGGCGGTGTGACGATGCACGGTAAAATTTTAGTGGTCGACGACGAACAGCCGATTGCAGATATATTGAAGTTCAACTTGGAGAAAGAAGGCTACGAGGTTATTTGTGCTTTCGATGGCGGACAGGCTGTGGAGCTTGCTTTTGCAGAGAAACCGGATTTAATGCTGCTCGACCTGATGCTTCCGGTGAAGGATGGCATGGATGTGTGCCGCGAGGTTCGCGCGAAGCTGCATATGCCGATCATTATGCTGACGGCGAAGGATACGGAAATCGATAAGGTGCTGGGCCTTGAGCTTGGTGCGGATGATTATGTGACGAAGCCGTTCAGCACTCGCGAGCTGCTGGCACGAGTGAAGGCTCATCTAAGACGGCAGCAGAAGTCGGCAGAGGTTACGGTAAGTGCGGGAGGCGCGCAAGGCTCGGATGGCGGCCAGGACGCTGAGCAGGAGAAGCAGGGTCTGCGTTTGTTTAATTTGTTCATTGATACCGACATGTATGTCGTCTACAAGGACAATCAGCCGCTTGATTTGACACACCGGGAATACGAGCTTGTGCATTACATGGCGCGCAACAGCGGCAAGGTCATGACGCGAGAGCATTTGCTGCAGGCGGTATGGGGCTTTGAATATTTTGGCGACGTGCGGACGGTGGATGTAACAATCCGCAGGCTGCGTGAGAAGATCGAGGATGATCCGAGCAGGCCGGAGTTCATTATGACGCGGCGCGGGCTGGGTTATATGATGCGAAGCACGAAGCCGGGAGGTTACGGTTACGTATGATGGTGCGGCGATTTTTTCGCACGATCCAGGTGAAGCTGGTCATTATTTATTTGCTGCTGATTCTGGTGGCGATGCAGTTGATTGGCGTCTATTTCATCAGCACGGTCAAGACGTCGCTGACGGACAGCTTCACGAACAACCTCAAGGAGCAGGCCGATATTTTGTCCAAGCTGGCGGCGCGCCACTTGTCCATCAAGCCAGGCGGCGATCTGGATACGAATGTGGAAAGCGCGGAAGGGCTCAGTCTCGTCGTTCGCAACTTGTTTAGCATAAGCGGCACAGAGGTGCAGGTGCTCGATGCGAATGGCAAGATCGTTGCGACGTCTGTTCAGGTGCCGGAATCGTATGTAGGCAAGAAAAATCCGTCGCTCGCCGTGAGCCGGGCATTGGTCGGCATTCCAGAGAACGAGGAAGAGATCATTGACGAAAATAATGTTCGGAAAAAGATCATTGCGCTGCCGGTAACAGGCAACGACAATGACAATGTGCTCGGCGCGGTCTATATGGTCGCGTCGATGGACAGCCTGTATGACACGGTGAACCGGGTCAATCAGATTTTTTTCTCGGGAACGCTCCTCGCTTTGGGGCTGACGGGGGTGCTCGGCATTTTGCTTGCCCATACGATCACGAGCCCCATTCAAGGACTGACCCGGCAGGCGGCAGCGGTCGCTGAAGGGAAGTTCGATTTCAAGGTGCCGGTGCTGGGCGATGATGAAATTGGGCGGCTCAGCATGGCGTTTAACGATATGACGATCCGGCTGAAGGAGGCGCTGTCGGTCAATGAAGAGGAGAATGAGAAGCTGAATTCCATTCTCTCGAATATGAGCGATGGCGTTATTGCAGCGGATGAGCACGGGAAGGTCATCGTCTGGAATCGGCGGTCGCTGGAAATGCTTGATCGCAAAAGCTGCGAAAATTGCAGCCTGACCGAGCTGCTGTCGCTGCCTCAGCAGCGCTTGGACGAGCTGCGGCAGGGCAAGGAGCAGACGCTCATTCTTGATCGGGGCGAGGAAGCGGAAATGGATGAGGCGGAAGGGATCATGCGCGTCACCTTTACGCCCATTCACCGCCGGGATAAAGGGACGACGGGGACCATTGTCGTCTTGCAGGATGTCACCGAGCAGGAGAAGCTGGAGCAGTCGCGCAGGCAGTTCGTTGCGAATGTCTCCCATGAGCTTCGGACGCCGCTGACGACGATCAAGAGCTATGCAGAGGCGCTGAATGACGGGGCGCTAGCGGAGCGGGAGCTGTCGGAGCGTTTCGTCGGCGTTATCAGCAATGAGACGGAGCGAATGATTCGGCTCGTGTCCGACCTGCTGCATTTGTCACGGCTGGATTCCAATCAGGCGCCCATGCGGCGCAGGCAGACGAACATCCACGATATGCTCGACGAGGTGGCGGATCGGTTCTCGTTCCAGCTGCGCCAGAAGTCGATTCGGGCTTCTATTCAGGTCGATAGCGAGCTGAAAGAGGCTTGGCTGGACCGGGATCAGATTGATCAGGTGCTGGATAATCTTTTTTCCAATGCGATTAAATATACGCTGGACGGCGGCAAAATTCAGCTAAGCGCCCGCAAACAGGAGCAATCGCTAATCGCGATTAGCGTCAAGGATACGGGAATCGGTATTCCGAAGCGGGATTTGCAAAAGATCTTCGATCGGTTCTACCGCGTAGACAAGGCCCGCTCGCGCAATATGGGCGGAACAGGGCTCGGCTTGTCCATTGCCCGGGAAATCGTCAAAGCGCATGGCGGCACGATTTCGCTTGATTCGGAGCTGAATGTCGGGACGACGGTTACGTTCACGCTGCCGATGCTGGAAGAGGACGGTGAGCGAAGCTAATGGAACGGGCGAAAACGATGCTATTGATTTTTTTGGTCGCCTTCAGCCTCATACAAAGCTATTTCCTCGCTTACAGCATGCCAGGGCTTGGGGCTACGGTACGGACGGAGCAGGACTATATTAATGCGGAGCCGCTTGGTGAAGAGACGACGGTGGAAAATGTTGTTTTTCCCGATGAGCTGATCATCCACTTTGGCGGGGACAAGCATACGGTGCTGTATCCGGGCATGACCTTCTATAATATGATTCTCAAGGACCGCATACAGGGCCGCGAGTTTAAAGGGTTTCAGCGGAGTCCAATCGATGTCATGGATTGGGAGCAGGTGCGGAAAAAGGATGCGGGTGTGGAGCTGCGCTTCCAGAATGGCGTACCGGTTGATTTGCTGCGCAAGCTGCTGAAGGTGCAGGGCGACATTATGTTTTTGAATGAGACGATTGACCGCATCTGGATTTTCAAAACGAGCAATACGGAAGAGGTGCGAACCTTCTTCTTTAGCGAGGGTGGCGATATCGTCTATGAATCGGTTCAGGCCGATTTGACGGTTCGCGATGTGCAGGATTACGTCGGCTTCGGGGAATATCAGACGAATTATCAGTATGCGGACGGTGATCTGTATATTCCGGATAAGCCGCTTCAGGCGGTGGAAATCGTGTATCCATATACGATTTATTCGGCAGATGTGGTGCAGCGCAATCTGTTCTTCGATCCAGGAACGACGAAGGCGCTTAAGGATCGCAGCGGCGCACAAATCTATACCGATGGCAAACGCGGGCTTCAAGTGGAGCAGAGCGGCAACTGGATGATTTATACCGATCCGGCGGCGTCAAAGAGCGCAGATAATATTTTGAGCGATAATGTGTATGCCGCAGTGGAGTTTGTAAATCAGCATGGCGGCTGGGATGGCACGCATCGCTTCGTTAATCCTGTACTGGATGCGGACAGCAAGCTGGGCAGAACGGTGCTGTTCCAGCAGTATTTGGAGCAATATCCGGTTTTGGAGGCGGCTGGCTTTCAGTATGGCTGGATTCGGCTGATTTTGCAGCAGGGCGTGGTGACAGAGTACAATCGTTCGCTGATTACGCTTGGCAATCAGGCAGAAACGCGGGAATCACGTTATTTGCCGGGTGGCGATGATTTGCGGGGTGCGCTCAAGCATTATGCAAAGCTATCTGAGGTCACAAGTCTGTTCCCGGCACTTCAGGCGGTGCCGAAGGAAGGCAGCAAGCTGGATTTTGTCCCCGTATGGGGTGTGAAGCTTGCGGATGGCACGCAGGAAGTGCTGATGGAGGCTTATCCAACAGGCTACGTTCCGATGGAAGTAACGACCGATGCTGAAGGATCGGCTGGAGCGGCGAAGTAGGAGGTGAGAGGCGTTTGGATTGGAGCAGAGCGAAAAGTGTGCTAATCGGCAGCTTCCTGCTGCTTAATATTTTGCTGGGCTATCAGGTATGGCTGGAGGTGCGGGAGCAGCTGGACATTAACAATCACTCAGCAGAGCTTCCGCCAGACACCGTCGCGGTGATGAAGCAGAAGCGCATCGAGCTGAACGCCAACTTGCCGCTTGAAACGCCAAGCATGCGCGATTTAACCTACCAGCTCAAGTCGCTAAGTCTGGAGAAACAGGAGCTTGTGAAGCTGGAGACGCCAGTGGATAGACGAATCGTCTTTTCGCAAAAGGATTTGCTCGCTGCACTAGGCAATCAAATTCCTGATATCGAACAATACGCTTTCGATCCGCTCGGCAGCAAGGCAGGTGTGTTCGTCTTGTACCGGATGGTCGATAACCGGCCGTTGTTCGAGGTCAAGCTGGAGCTGTATTACAGCAATCAGAAAATTACGGGTTTTAAGCAGTCGCGCATTGAGGTGCTGGATAGCAATGATGCGAAGCAGCAGACGGTGCTGCCGGCAGCGAAGGCGGTAGCGCCGTTCATTGAGCGGAATTTGCCGGATGGCTCGGTTATTACCGATATTCAGCTTGGCTATCATGGACAGACGTTTGATACGGACATGCAAGTATCCGCGCCTTATTGGCGAGTACTAGTAGAGGATGCGGACCGCCCTTATTATATCCATGCGGTAAGCGGTGAGGTTGCCCAGGATAAGGAGCAGTAGGTACTTGCCATGCTCAAGAGGGAGAAAGGATAGGACGAGGCGGAAATGGGACTATGGTTTACAGTACTGGCAAGCGGCTCAACGGGGAATGGCACAATTATCAATAATGGCGACAAGATGGTACTCGTCGATGCGGGGCTTAGCGCCAAAAAAATGGAGGAGCTCATGAAGGAGCGCGGAGTGTTCGGCCATCAGCTGGATGCGCTGTTCGTCACGCATGAGCACTCCGATCATATTAAAGGGCTCGGCGCCTTTGCGCGCAAGCACGAGCTGCCTATTTATGCGAATGAAGCGACTTGGGGCGCGATGGAGCGGCATGTTGGCAAAATCGATGCCGATAAGCGCATCGTGATCGAGACAGGAGACACGCTTAATTTTGGATCGCTGCAGGTACAGTCTTTTCCGATTTCGCATGATGCTGCGGAGCCGGTTGGCTATACGTTCGTCGATCAGGGCGTTAAGCTGAGTCTGGCGACCGACCTTGGTTATATGAGCGATAAGGTGAAGCAGGCGATCATCGATTCGGATGTGCTGGTGCTGGAATCCAATCATGATACGGAGATGCTTCGTATGGGGCGTTATCCATGGAATACGAAACGGCGCATCTTAAGCGACGTCGGACATTTATCCAATGTAGCGGCTGGGGAAGCGCTCTGCGAGCTGCTGACTGACCGGACAAAACGGGTGTATTTGGCCCATCTTAGCCTCGATCATAATTTAATGGACTTAGCGATGCTAACCGTTAATAATATATTAGAAGACAACGGGATTTTCTTCAAAAAAGAGGACTTCCCCCTGCGGCATACGTATCACGACAAGCCTACGCCATGGGACGAAGTGAAGAAGAAATAAGCTTCTGAAGCTGTTCATCCATTTGCCCGTCAAGCTGGCTAGTCTTGGCTTGTAATTCCTCTAGTGTGATAATGCCTTTCTCTAGCAGAAGCTCTAGCAAAGCGCTTAAGGTTAGAACGGTACGATAGTGCTCCTCTTTCAAATCTGCGAGCATTGCGCCGAGCTGCACGTGCTCCCAAGCGGATGGGATGGAAGAAGGTTTTTTCATTAAAATCAAGCTCCTTTGGCAATGAAATAGAAAGCTGATCGTCCTAAAATGATTTTTCCAAAATATAAGCATGTATAAGTTTCCCCTTATACTCCGCTTATATTTCACCGCGAAACGTTAGCTTTACCGCCAGAGGACGGCGACAGCCGTTTACGCTTGGCTGCAAATTGTAATCTATTATTATTGTAGTCCAATCTTCCGAAATTATTCCTAGCAGCATGGATTTGGATCGAGAGATATACCAAATAGTCTTGATGTCGGCCGGACATCGAGAGGAGAGATAGATATGGGATTATTCGATGACGATTTCTATTCGACGAAAGTATCCAGACGCACACGCGCCTTCAGCAAGGAGCGGCGCATCTTGTCGAGCAAGCAGACGAGGCGGAATTGGTCCAGTGTGCGCATTGCCTTTATCTCTTCATCTACGAGCGCAATAGCGGCTGTGCTGCTGTTCGGGCTGTTCTTTAATGGTGGAGTTGGCGGCAGTGCCAAAGTGCAGGCGGTTTCCACAGCGAAGATGTCGGGTGACAGCGAATCGCTGGAAATGAAGACGATTCAGGCTTCGGCGAAGGTTAGGCCGGCAGTTGTCAGCGTGATTAATGAACAGCAGCAGGTTTTCAGCATGGGCGTTCCGAATGAAGAAGGCGAAGGCAGCAAGGCTGAAAGCAAAGACAGCACGGAGAAGAACAGCCTGCAGCAGGCTGGCGTTGGTTCAGGGTTTATTTTCAAAAAAGAAAATGGTAAAGCCTATATTATGACAAACTATCATGTCACCGTCGATGCGGATGCGCTTAAAGTGACGCTCATTAGCGGCGAGCAGCGCGCGGCGAAAATGGTTGGCGAAGATCAAATTTCTGATCTGGCTGTTCTGGAAATCGACGACAAGGGCATTGATACCGTTGCGGAAATCGGCGATTCCTCTGCCCTGCAGCCGGCTGAATTCGTCATTGCCATCGGCAATCCGCTCGGATTGGGCGATTCCTTATCGATGGGTATCGTGAGCAAAACACGTCAAATCGTGCCTGTCTCGCTGAACCAGGATGGCAACTATGATTGGGAGCAAGAGGTTATTCAAGTGGATGCATCCATCAATCAAGGCAACAGCGGCGGCCCGCTCATTAATCTCGATGGTCAGGTTGTCGGCATCAACAGCATGAAAATCGCCGATATCGGCGTGGAGGGTCTCGGCTTCGCCATTCCGACGAACAATGCGATGCCAATCGTAAGCGATTTGCTCGCAAAAGGCTATGTGCCGCGTCCGTATTTGGGCGTGTACACGATGGACTTGGCGCAATATTTTGCACAGCAGGGCGGCAGCGCTGGCGGGAAAGCTGGCAGCTCGAAGGATGGCAGCGATGAAGAGGCTGAAGGAGCAGGGCAGCTTATTTTGCCGGAGGATGTCCGTGCTGGCGTCATTGTGCTCGAGGCGGTTGGTCCAGCGAAGGATGCTGGCCTCGTCTTCAACGATGTGATCGTCAAGCTGGATAAGCAGGCCGTTGGCAGTACGATGGAGCTGCGGAAGTACCTTTATTCCAAGAAGCATATCGGCGACAAGGTGGAAGTGACCTTCTACCGGGACGGCAAGCTGACGACGGCGCAATTGGATTTAACCGATAAGGTGGAAGAATAAAAATCGTCATCCTATTAGGGAGAGCGGTCGTGAACAGGGAGGAAGCCTGTTGCGGCGGCTCTTTTTTTTCTGACTGATAGGTTCTGGCTTCACATTATGCAGGTTGTTTGTTATGCTAACGGAAGGCAAAGGGACAACACCCTGATTAAATCAAGCAGAAGAGGAAGCGAACCAACTATGTATTGTGTATGCAAAAAACACGTGGAGCTAGCGATCGATAAGTTCGTTGATGAGTACGAGGACGCGCCGGATATCGTAGATTTGAAGGAAACGGAATTTGCAGACTGGGACCCGCCGCGCAAATGCGATTTATGCGAGGATGGGGCACTGTTTCTTGTCGTATAGCATGAGTTCAATTATTAATTATTGAAAATAGGATGAAGATAAAGGGCCTTTCTCAGTCATTTTTATGACTTTGAGTAGGGCTCTTTTTTTAATGTTTTCTTTTTTTTGATGAAAGGGCAAACCGGTTTTGCATATTGGGCGTTATCTCTTAATAGAAGCTATTTTTAGATGGGAGAATGATGAAATGAGAAAAGGAAAAAGCTTGATTGTCGCTTTTGTAATTTGTGCATTCCTTGTAATGCCATTTGCCACGGCCACTGCCGCGGAGGAAGGTCAGAAGGCGGGCGAGCAGGTACAGACCTATGCTCAAACGGCGGAGTCGCTAGGCTTATTGGTTGGAGAGGGAAAAGGTGTGAACGCGGCTTATCTGGCCAAAAAGAGCACCCGAATCCAGGCAGCGCTTATTTCGCTTCGTCTGCAAGGTAAGCTTGCGGAAGCGCTCGCCTATAAAGGCAGCCGTACCTTTGCGGATGCCAGTCTGGCAGGAAAGAGCAATCAGCCGGTGCTTGCTTATTTAAAGGATCATCCGCAAGCAGGCTGGTCCGGGTCGGGTGGAGCGAAGTTCGACCCGCTCTCACCAATCAGCTCGCAGCAGTTGTATAAGGCGATATTGGAATCAATGGGCTACAAAGCAGGGAGTGACTTCCAATACAAACTCACCGAATCATTTGCCGCTGGCAAAGGTCTTGTCCAGATTTCCGGAACTGCCGCATTGACCAACAGCCATATCGCTACTGCGCTGATCGAAGCGCTCACGGCGACTACAGCTCATGGTCATTCGCTGCTCGATAGGTTGAAGGCGGATGGTGTTATTAAGGACACGGCGCTGGCCAGCAGCGAACAGATTGCCTTGCGCTCAAATGAGAAGCTGGGCACCTATTTCACTGACGGAAAAGGACGCGCCTTGTATTTGTTCACGAAGGATGCGCAGGATTTGAATGCCTGCACAGGCTCGTGTATTGAAAATTGGCCTATATTTACCTCTGAGAGTTTGCAAATTCCGACATCTCTTAACGCAGCTGATTTCACTACGCTTACACGCAAGGACGGTACGAAGCAGTGGATGTATAAAGGCTGGCCGCTGTATTACTTCATTAAGGATTCGATGCCGGGCGATGTACAGGGTGAAGCGGTTTCGGATGTTTGGTTTGTAGCCAAGCCGGATTATTCCGTAATGCTTGGAACGAACAGCGTGCTGGGTCATTATTTGACAGATAGCATGGGACGCACGTTGTACTATTTTGACAACGATGCTCCACAGACAAGCGTATGTGAAGGCCAATGTCTTGTTAACTGGCCAGCATATAGCATAGCAGGAGGCAGTGTACCGTCCACCTTGTCCAAAGCTGATTTTGGCTCCATCAAGCGAGTAGACGGAACAACTCAGGCAACCTATAAAGGATATCCGTTGTATACGTTTATTGCGGACAAAGCTCATGGCGATACGCTGGGGCAAGATGTGAATAACGTCTGGTTCGTAATCGATCCGGCGAAGTTTACAGGTACTACTGCCGGGGAAGCGGCTGCTTCAGCTGCATCGACATCCAAAACGTATCGTGTTGATATTAAGGATTTTTCATTTGGTTCTGGCCCGTTAACGGTGGAGGCAGGATCGACGATCATCTTCACCAACCTGGACGATATGAAGCATAACGCAGTGGCCAAGGACGGAACCTTCGCCATTCCGCTGATTGGCAAAGGTGAATCGGCTTCCATTAAGCTGGATAAGCCAGGAACGTATGATTATTTTTGAGAGCCCCACAAAAGTTTTATGACCGGCCAAATTATTGTAAAGTGAGGGATAGACTATTATAAAGCATATTCGAATGTCAGCCTCTTGGCTGACGGTGGCTGCGATGTTGATTCTAACTGCTTGTGGAAGCTCGAGTACATCTTCGGAATCTGATGCTAATCAGGTGCCAGCAAGCAGCAGCAGTCCTACAATGGAAGCATCACCAGAAGGAAATCAGACAGGAACAGCAGCTGAGACAAATGTTGAGACTAACACCCAAAACGGCAACGCAGAGATTAAAACGGAGGATCAGCCTCATAAAGAACATGAAGCTAAACCAAGCGATACAGCCCAAACCGATAAACCGGATGAAATAGCTACAGAAAATGCAGACAAGCCGTCAACGGCGAAGAAGGATGAAACAACAGGGAGTGGAAGCGGCAATGCAGCAGCATCTGCGAGTCCGCAGGACAAGGTGAGCGTAATTAAGTCAACGGTGACGCCTAAGCCAACCCCTAAGCCTGTTGCTACACCAGAGGCGAGTTCCAGCAGCTCAACACCGGCATCTGCCAAGCCTACAGAGACGCCGAAGGCAGAGCCTGCTAGCGTTACGCATGTCGTTGAAATTGTAGACTTTGCGTTTTCGATTGCCGAATTGGATATTAAGGTTGGAGACAAGGTGGCGTTTATTAATCGGGATAAAATGAAGCATACAGCAACCGCGGATGATAAATCTTTTGATACGGGTCTGCTCGGCGAAGGTGAAAAAAAGATCATTACCTTCGATAAAGAGGGAGATTTCAGCTATTTCTGCACCCCTCACCCAGGCATGACGGGTTTAATTAAAGTGACGGCCGGCTAACCATTTAGCTATAGTAGAAAAATGAACAATATAACGATGCCGACTTGGGGGCCCTGCGGTATGCGGAATCATTCCGATTATGAACTGATGCTGCTCGTAAAGCGAAAGCGGCATGATGCTTTGTCCGAGTTATATGACCGTTATGCGGTGTTGGTATATTCCTTCG
Organism: Paenibacillus sp. J31R34; assembly: GCF_059383715.1. Classification (NCBI taxonomy): domain Bacteria; kingdom Bacillati; phylum Bacillota; class Bacilli; order Caryophanales; family Paenibacillaceae; genus Paenibacillus; species Paenibacillus sp. J31R34. The sequence continues at coordinate 9,244 of NZ_JBXENU010000017.1, read as the reverse complement.
CCCGAAAAGCGGTAGGAAACGAGCAGGCTGCCCGTGAGATTGTACAATCTGTTTTTGTACGGCTGTGGACGACCGAATCGGAGTATCATTCAGAAAAAGGGCAATTTAAGAGCTGGCTGCTTACGATAACCCGCAATCTGGCGACGGATTGGCTGCGTAAGCAGCGCAGGCAGGAGGCTGATATCATTTCCTATCTCCCAGAGGAGCTGGAGCAGTTCGTTGATAAACGGGCTGCTTCACCTGAGGAATATGTGGAGCGTGAATCGCTGAAGGCTCAGCTCCAAAGCGCCTATCGCTTTCTGTCGAAACAGCAAATAGAGCTTCTTGAGCATTTTTATTGGCACGGATATAGCCTGAGCGAGTTAGCTGCCCGTTATAAGGAGCCGCTTGGAACAGTCAAAAGCAGATTGCATCAAGCATTAAAAATATTACGCAGACATCTGGCAGTTGAAGGGGAGGGATGACAGTGGAGGAAAAGAAGCTTTGTGATTTGACGCTAGAGGTTCTGTCAGGAACTTGCACCGAGGAGGAGCAGCTTGCCTTTGAACGGCATCTCTCCGGCTGTGAAGCTTGTCAGGTTGAAATGGAAGAGCTGCGTATGGCATGGGAGGCAATTCCTGTCGATATGGAATGGTTGGAGCCACCAATGGATTTGAAGCAGCAGGTTATGGATGCGGTGCTTGCGGCTGAGGAGCAGCAGGGAGCGGAACAAACAAACAAGATGGACGGGACAAACAGGATAAGCTGGCGTAAGCGAAGGAAAAGATCATATATGGCCGTATCGGCCGTTTTGCTGTTGATCATGCTGACAGCCAGCTTGCTCGGGAATGTATGGTTGTATCAGGAAAAATCAAGCCTTCCGCTGTCCATTGATCAAGCGCTGAGCTTGCCCGCAGCCGAAATACAGCAAATGGTGCTGTTGGAGACGGTGGCGCAGCAGGGGGAGAGCTCAGGCGTAGTGTGCGTTGTGGGAAGCGGACAAAATACGCAGTTTGTTGTCTATTTGTTCGGTGCTGCAAAAACAATTGGCGAAGAGTCTTATCAAGTATGGATGGTTAAGGATGGCGTTCGCCAAAGCGCCGGAACGATGCGTGTCGCCAACGATCAGGGTGTTGCTGTATTGGCCGTCCCCCTAGCATCGGAGACGCTGTCATTTGACTCCATCGGTATTACGCTGGAACCGGATGATCAGGGCGCGCAGCCAAGGGGCAAGCAAATATACCGCTCAGTCTAACAAGTAGCAGGCGAGACCGCAGTGAATATAGAGTATGCAGCAAAAGGGGCGCCTCGGAGTCATTTTCATGACTTATGGGGCAGCCCCTTTAAACGGTGACTAGCTTTATTTTTTGAGCAGCAAATAAGCAAAATAAGGTACGCCGATTAGCGAAACCATAATGCCTGCGGCAATGCCGTCCGGATCGACGAGATTGCGTCCGACTGTATCGGCCAGCAGAAGGAGCCAGCCGCCCATCAAGATGGCGACGGGAATAAACAACTGGTTGCGCGGGCCGACAAGCGACTTGGCGATATGCGGTGCCATAAGGCCGACGAAGGCGATGCCGCCCGTCACAGCTACCGCTGAGGCAGCAAGAGCGACAGCGGTCAGCAGCAGGACGAGGCGCTCGCGCTCGACCCGCAGGCCGACGCCAATGGCGGTGGGCTCGCCAAGCCCAAGCAGATTCAGGCGCGTGGATTTGTACAGCGTAAATGGAATCAAGATGGCGAGCCACGGCAGCAGCGACCAAATGAACGGCCAATCGGTCCCCCAAATGCTTCCCGCCAGCCACTGGGCAATAAACGTCACCTTCTGTCGTTCTGCCGCCGAAATAATGACAATCATAATACCGGACAGCGCGAGCGAGAAGCCGACACCGGTCAGAACAAGCTTGACAGGGTTCAGTCCCTCCGAACGGCGGTAGGAGAACAAATAGATCAGCCCCGCTGTTATGACCGCGCCAATAAAAGCGACCAGCGGCAGAACATAGACGAATGAGCCGACATCTATCGGAACATAAAGAAAGAATATCGCGATGGCGACGCCTGCCCCCGAGTTGATGCCAATAATGCCGGGATCGGCAAGATCGTTGCGCGTAATGCTTTGCAGGATAGAGCCGGACAAAGCTAGTGCCATGCCTGCGAGCAGCGTAATAATAATGCGCGGCATCCGTACTGAGAACAGTACGAAATTTTCTTTAAACACCCCATCGCCGAGCAGGACCGGAATGAGCCGATTATAGGACAGTGACGAAGCGCCTAGGCCCATGCTGACAATGGCAGTTGCAACAATAAGCAGCAAGCTGGACAGGACGATGAGCCGTTGTTTTCGAATAAGAGCAGTTGGAATCATGAGCGTTTTCCCCCTCCTTTATTTACGACGAACAGGAAGAAAGGCAAACCCATCATCGCAACAATGGCAGCAACGGGCGTCTCGTATGGCGCATGAATAGTACGCCCCATCGTATCGGCCAGTAGCATGAAAGAAGCGCCTGTAATGGCGGATAAGGGCATAATGGCACGGTAATCGGTGCCCGCAAAAGTACGGACAATATGTGGGATCATGAGGCCGACAAAGGCGATATTGCCGACAAGGGCGACCGATGCGCCAGTTAGCACAATAACGACAACGAACAATAAGGCTTTAATCAGCACGAGCCGCTGGCCCAAGCTAACGGCCACATCATCACTGAGACTCATAATGGTGAGCTGCTTCGAGAGCAACAGTGCGATTACAACCCCAATAATAATAACGGGAGAAATCGCTTGAACTTGATCCCACGTCGTACCAATTAGCCCTCCAGCCGTCCACATGGACACATCCTTGGATATTTTAAAATAAAGACCGACCGCTTCAGATACGGCGTACAGAAAAGCAGATACCGCCGCCCCGGCAAGAATGATTCGGGTAGGGGACAGCTGGCCTCTGCGCATGGCACTAAGCAGCAGGACGAGAGAAGCGCCCAGCGCCGCGCCAAAAAAACAGGCCAGCATAATGCCGAACGTGCCTACGCCTGGAGCAAAAGCAAGGATGAGCGCCAGCGCCATGCTCGCCCCCGAGGACAGGCCAAGCAATCCTGGATCGGCAAGCGGGTTGCGGGTAACGCCCTGCATAATGGTTCCAGCCACAGCGAGCGCGGCTCCTACCAAAATACCGGCTACCTCACGCGGCAGCCGCAGCTCGCGAATGACGAGAATGCTGTCGCTCACCTCATTCGAAGCAATAGCCAGCCATACGTCCTTGGCGGTAGCATCTGCCGCACCATAAATTTGCGATAGTACAAATAAGACGACAAAGATAAATAGACAGCCAATCAGTTTGAAAATAAAAGGGATGGAGCGCTTCTTGTTCTTCATCAGTATCTCATCCGTTCCTTCCGTCAGCATACAGAAGGAACTCTTGCAGGAAGAGTTCCTTCAACATATATGGATGAAGCATTAGCCCAGCAGGCTCTTAATGAAGAATTCCAGCTGATATTCCAGCGTAATCGGATCGTTGAAGTAGAAGGCTTTCGCATTGACTTCGTAGAGGTGGCCATTTTTCACGGCAGGAATATTTTTATACGTATCGGTGTTCTGGAACGCGTTGTCGGCATCGGGATTTTTGCTGAAAATAACATAGTCGCCAGCATATTGCGGCAGCACTTCAGCGGACAAGGCGTAATAGCCGTCCTTCAATGCCATTTCTTTTACTTTCTCCGGCATGTTCAGTTTCATTTCCTGATACAGAATTTCAGTGCCGCGTCCCCAGTTGTCACCAAACACATAAAGCTGCTTATCGAAGCTTTCAATAACGGAAATGGTGGAAGCTGCACCGATTTTTGCTTTAATGTCTTCACCAGCTTTTTGAGCGCGAGCCTTAAAGTCTTCAACCCAAACGGTTGCTTCTTTCTCTTTGTTGAGCAGCTTGCCGATTTCGAGCTGCTGTGTTAGGTAGTCCACTTTACCGTAGGTGTAAGTAATTGTTGGGGCGATTTGCTTGAGCTTGTCCACGTTTTTGAGGGTGGAAAGGCCGATAATCAGGTCTGGCTGAAGCTCGATGATTTTCTCCAGGCTTTCGTCGGTTACCGCTTCAACATCCTTCAAAGTCTCTTCGAAGTTAGGGTTCATCTTGGACCAGTCGTCTACGCCGACGAGGTTTACGCCGAGCGCCATCACGTTACCCGCATAAGAGGAAAGCACGATTACGCGCTGCGGGTTTGCTGGTACCTCGACAGGACCTTGCTCCGATTGGTACGTTATCGTTCCCGTTGCCGCTGGCTCTGTGGAAGCCGCTGCATCGCTGGCTGCTGGTGATTCGGATGGTGCTGTAGATGCCGCTGCATTGCTGGCGTTGCCATTCGAGGCTGCACCATTGCCGCAAGCGCTGATTACGAGCATAAGGATAAGTAAGAATGGAAGAAAAAGCTTTTTCAATGAAATTCTCTCCTTTGTTTTAACGCCGTGGCGTCTGTAAATGATTTTGACGGACTCGAAAAACTTCAAAATACTGTGAATGACTGTAATGCGGCAAGACCCCCAAAGTCTTTATGCTAAATTGATGATAATGATTCTCATCATCACACTTGCAAATTTTAATGCGTGCTGCTCTGCTTGTCAAGATGTCGGTCAATATTAACATTGACATGAACCTGACAGCTCGATATATTGAAGGTAACTTGTTGCAGGGCGAGAGATTATTAAAATCTGTTAATGCGAATCCATGGATTCGTTAGTGGCGCACTCTTTTTCGAAAGGGAGTGTGTTTTTATATTTCACCCGCAAAACGGTAGCTTTGCCGCCAAAGGACGGCGGGTGCCGTTTGCGCTTTTCTGAATTTGATACCTAGGAGAATGAACGTGGACAGTGGAAGTAAGCAGCAGTTTCAGCGGAAAATGCAGGCGCGGCATATCGTTATGCTCTCGCTTGGCGGTGTTATTGGGACGGGCCTGTTCCTAAGCTCCGGTTATACGATTCAGCAGGCGGGCCCGTTTGGCGCGATTTTGTCCTATTTGGTTGGAGCCATCGCGGTATATCTCGTTATGCTGTGCTTGGGCGAGCTGTCGGTACATATGCCGGAGACGGGAGCGTTTCACAGCTATGCGGCAAAATATCTCGGTCCCGCTACGGGCTACACCGTCGCTTGGCTGTACTGGCTCACCTGGACGGTTGCGTTAGGCTCGGAATTTACGGCGGCGGGGCTGCTCATGCAGCGCTGGTTCCCGTCGGTTAATGTTTGGATTTGGAGCGCGTTATTTGCTGCGTTAATATTTGTCTTAAATGCACGATCGGTGCGGTTTTTTGCGGAATCGGAATTTTGGTTCTCATCTGTAAAAGTTTTAACGATTGTGCTGTTTATTGTCATCGGAGCAGGAGCGATGTTCGGCATTGTGCCAATGGCGGATTCGGAGCCAGCGCCCTTATTATCCAATATTACGAGCGCAGGGTGGTTTCCAAATGGAGCCTTTGCGATTTTATTGACGATGCTGGCGGTGAATTTCGCCTTCTCCGGCACGGAGTTGATCGGGATTGCAGCGGGAGAATCGGTGAATCCTGAGAAGACGATTCCGAAAGCGATTCGCACGACGCTGTTTCGTCTCGTTATTTTTTTCATTGGAACGATTGTTGTGCTGTCGGCCTTGCTGCCTATGTCGGAGGCGGGGGTAACGGAAAGTCCCTTCGTGACGGTAATGGAGCGGGTTGGCGTGCCGTATGCGGCTGATGTGATGAACTTTGTTATTTTGACCGCGATTTTGTCGGCGGCGAACTCCGGATTATATGCGTCGTCGCGGATGCTGTGGTCGCTGGCCGATAAGAAGACCATTTCGCCTTTGTTTGCAAAATTGTCGAAGCATGGCGTGCCGCTGAATGCTGTCATTCTGAGTATGATGGGTGGCGGGCTTGCGCTGCTCTCCAGTATTGTTGCGCCAGGCACGGTGTATATTGCGCTGGTGTCCATATCGGGGCTGGCAGTTGTCGTCGTGTGGATGAGCATTAGCGCTTCGCAGTTTATGTTCCGCAGACAGTATCTTCGAGAGGGGAACTCGGTGGACAAGCTGGCGTACCGGACGCCTTGGTATCCTTTTGTGCCGATTGCTTCGTTTCTGTTGTGCTTAGCATCCTGCATCGGCATCGCGTTTGATCCGACACAGCGGATTGCGCTGTATTGCGGGGTTCCGTTTATTGCGCTGTGCTACGGTAGCTATTATGTGTTTTATCGGGTGAAGAAGTAGTGAGTGAGGCAGGGCGTGAAGTGACTTGAAGTGACTTGAAGTGACTTGAAGTGACTTGAGGTTACTTGAAGTGACGGGAAATATAGAGCTGAAAGAAAAAGAGATGGATAAATAGTAGGAAAAGGGGAGGAAAACGTTATGGGAAAGCCTAACGGTGCTGCGCACAATGTTATAGAAGATATTTTGCAAGAGCATTCCATTATGGTGCTGGATGGTGCAATGGCGACGGAGCTGGAGCGGCATGGCTGCGATCTGAATGACGCGCTGTGGTCGGCGCAGGTGCTGCTGTCACAGCCTGAGCTGATTTATCAGGTGCATCTGGATTATTACCGCGCAGGAGCAGATTGCGCGACGACGTCGAGCTATCAGGCGACGGTGGATGGATTTCGCAAACGCGGGCTTAGCGAAGAGGAAGCTTTGAAGCTGATCAAGAGCACAGTAGAGCTGGCGCGGAAAGCGCGTGATGATTATTGGGAGCAAGAGGGTGCGGATGCAGGTGCTGCTCAGGAGGGTAATGGTGATGTTTCTGCGCAAGCTGGCGCTCTTGCCACGAAAAGACCGAAGCCGCTCGTTGCTGCTTCCATTGGGCCATATGGCGCGTATTTGGCGGATGGCTCGGAGTATGTTGGCAACTATGGCGTGACGGATGAGGTACTGACGGAGTTTCACCGTCCAAGAATGGCAGCGGTTATTGAAGCTGGTGCGGATCTATTGGCGTTTGAGACCGTACCTTCCCTACAGGAAGCCAGAGTGCTGGATGCTTTATTGAAGGAATTTCCGGGCGTGTATGCGTGGCTGTCGTTTTCATTGAAAAATGAAACGGCGATCAGCGAAGGCACTCCGCTGGCGGAATGCGCGGCTGCCTTCGCGCAAAGCGAGCAGATTGCCGCGATCGGCATGAACTGCGCCCCCGGCGCTGTCGTGGCGGAGGCGATTAAGGTGCTTCGCGCTCACTCGCAGAAGCCCGTTATTGTTTATCCGAATTCCGGGGAAAGCTATAATCCGGAGACGAAGACGTGGCATGGCGAGGGGAGCTGCCCGAGCTTCTTGGAGGAAGCGGAGGGCTGGTATGAGGCCGGCGCCCGTATTATTGGAGGCTGCTGCCGGACTTCGCCGCAGCAGATTGAAGCGGTCGCGAGGAAATGGCGAGCTTGAGAAGCTCTTAAGTAAGTGATGAAGCCTGATGGGAATTGATGAGCTATAAAGCCTAATGGACTTGCGAGGATGGAGTCTAGGTTTTTGAATCATAAGGTCAGCCAGATAGTTGTCTGGTTGGCCTTTTTTTCTGGACTTACAAAAGTGTTTTTGCTGCGGGCGGATGGTATGATTGTTACTAATAGGACAGGCCGATAATCAGGCTGCGAATAAAGGAGAAGTTGTCAGTGCAAATACAGATTATTTCAGTGGGCAAGCTGAAAGAGAAATATTTAACGCAAGGGATCGCGGAATACGCTAAGCGTTTGGCTCCGTATGCGAAGCTAACGCTGGTCGAGGTAGCGGATGAGAAAGCGCCGGAGCAGCTTAGCGCGAGTGAAGAGCAGCAGGTGAAGGCGAAGGAAGGCGAGCGGATACTGGGCCATATTAAGCAGGATACCTACGTTGTCGCAATGGCAATTGAAGGTGAGATGTGGACGTCAGAGCAATTAGCGAAACATGTGGAGGAGCTCGGTACGTATGGGAAAAGCCAGATCGCTTTTGTCATTGGCGGTAGCTTGGGGCTCGCTGATGAAGTCATGCGCCGCGCTAATATGAAGCTGTCTTTTGGGCGGATAACTTATCCGCATCAGTTGCTGCGTCTTGTGCTGACGGAGCAGGTTTATCGGGTGTTTAAAATTATGCGGGGGGAACCGTACCATAAGTGACGGCGAAAAATAGGGTTGTCAAGAAGGATTTAGAGGACTGTAGGAGTGATGGAGGAAAGAATATGTTTGTCCCTCTAGAGATAGGGTCTAGGGGATTTTTGTATGACCAAATGCGACAATGTTTTCCAAATTCATGGTATGATTGTGATACACATGAATTCGGAAAGGAAATGGACTATTTGCGCACTTCGTAAATGAGACGTTATGCGTAATTACTGCAAATTATAATAGAGGTGGACCATGTGGGCGAACTCATAAAAATACAAAAATTATCAAATTTCCTAGAGCAAAATATTGAAAGGCTTGAAGAAGATGCATCGGGCGGTTCAGGTTTTAAAGTGCCTGATTTCGATTTATACGCAAGAGATTACTTGAAATTTGCCGAGAATCAACTCATTTTAGGTACAACAGAATCGCTAATTAATTGTGTTTCTAATTTAAAAAGAGCAGTTGATTGTCAACTTGACACGTTCTTTCATGCCCTATCTCTTAATGATGAATTAAAGAAAAGAAATTTAAGATTCGATAAAAAGCTAGATTACTTAAATGCAATAGGAGTTTTCAACTCTAATTCATTGACAAAGTTGAATAGAATCAGGAATAAAATGGAGCACGAATATTCAATACCAGAAATAACTGAAATTGATCTATATTTCGATTTAGTATCAGCATTTATCTCTAATCTTGAATCTGCGACTATTGTATTAACTTGGGATGAACAAAATTTATACACTAAAAATCAAGATGGTGAAGTTGAAGTTTATTTTACTATTAGACTTGTAAGAGGCAAAGAACCAATAATGAGGGCAGAATGGGAAGGTAATCGTAATAAAGATGAAACAATAGAAGTAAAATTTAATGAATATAGATGCTTTGCTTTCTATTTAAGATGTTTATATCTGATAAATATTAAAAATGCATTTGCAAGTAGCAAGTTTGTAAAACAACAAATAACAGAAGAATTTCTCAGAATAAAAAAGGAATATAAATAAGGTATTTGTCGAGTATGTAATTCAAAGAGGTCAGTAACTGCGCATAAACCAACACCATTTTTACGCATCTGGCGAGTCTGTAAAATATTCTGTGTAAACTCTCAAACCCGATTACAATAGAAGAAAGGCTGGTTTGAGAGGATGGCACCGATGGCGAGATTCAATAAGGAACAAGTGAAGGCAT
>NZ_JBXENU010000016.1:0-106989 GCF_059383715.1 Paenibacillus sp. J31R34 | reverse complement strand
AAGCCCTCCAGCGCCGATGGTACTTGGACCGCAGGGTCCTGGGAGAGTAGGACGTCGCCAAGCACGAGAAGCCTGTCGCAGTTTGCGGCAGGTTTTTTGTTTCGTTTTTTAACAAAACCTTATGAATTTGAGTTTAAATATACATAAAAAGAAGCTGATCCTCCATTTCTGGCTGAGGGACAGCTTCTTTTTAATGATAATAAATATGATGCAGCTATGAAGAAGCAAGTTAACGGTGGTAGTACGAGGCTTCGTATTTTCCTAGACGGAGAATGCCTTCTTTTTTTTGCTTGCGGAAGGTAACGGATAATAGGAGGCGTGGAACGATGAGCCACAGATGCCAACAGATTATGCTGATCATGAGCGATTCCGAAATCCATGGATATAAGATGCCTGTCCCGCAAAGTCCTATCCAGAATAACTGGCGATGTACGCGGCGAAAAAGCTGAAGCTTAATATCGTTGGCAGGCTTAAAGCCGAACCAAGGTGGCGTGATGCCCCAGACCCAGCGGCGATCAGCTGCCTCATCCACTCGAATAAAGGTTAGCAGCAAGATAATGAGATGAATGACCTGAATGACTGCAAAGCCGAACAACCAGCTGAAAAGTCCATCTCTTCCATACATAATAAGCTGAAAAGCCACGAATATAACCGCAATAAGGATATGGCTTTGGACAAGCTCTGGCCTAATAATTTTGCGTTTAACAAGCTGGTATTGATAAATCGTTGCAGCTTGCTGCTCAGATAATGATTGACGCATCTTTCTAACATCCCTCCATAACGTTCAAGCCTGTCCTATATATATCGGTTAATTAGAGTCTTCCCGCGATAGCATACGGGTAATTTTGTATTCACCATCTGGGCTCTCGCGGCATACGATATATAAATATTTGAAATGGGCTATGAAACAAGTTTAAAAAGCTAGAATATATGCCATAATAGTAGCTATAGAGTTGGGATGAAAGGCGGGATTCGAATGCTTGAAAATCATCAGCTTCATTGTATTATATGCGGTGAGCATAAAGCCGAGGGTGAAGGAATTCGCATCGTTACTGAATTTATATGCCAATCATGCGAAATTGAAATGGTGCAAACCGACGTTAAAGATGCTAAATATCCGTTCTTTATCCATCAGATGAAGCAAATCTTCATTGAAAAAAACGCTTGAGCGAACTCTAACTATAGAATTCGCTCTTTTTTTCTTGAAATATAGGCATGTACAAATCCTTTAAAATAGATTTAATTTTATAGTGAAAGGAACGGCTATCTTTGATGCAACATGTACATGCTCCATTATATGAAATGCTGCTTAAACATACAGATTCGCAGCCGGTTAGTTTCCACGTACCTGGGCATCGCTACGGCCACGCATTTAGAGTGGATAAGCCTGAGTTGGAAGGCGAAGGGCTGGAGCCCGTTTTTATAAAAGAAATGAAAGAGACTTTTGCAGCGATTATGAAGCTGGATGTGACAGAACTGTCCGCTACGGATGATTTGCATCATCCAGAGGGGGCCATTGCCGAAGCGCAAAGTTTGGCAGCACGCTGCTTTGGCGCGGAGGAAAGCTTTTTTCTCGTGGGAGGGAGCACCTCTGGCAATCTAGCTATGCTGCTGGCTGTATGTGAGCCTGGGGATTATATTCTTGTACAGCGCAACGTGCATAAGTCAGTCATTAACGGCTTGAAGCTGGCGGGTGCCAGGGCGGTATTTATAATGCCGCAAATCGATGAACCAACAGGAATTGCGACGCAGCCTTCCCTTGCACAGGTGAAGATGACGATGGACTTATACCCGCAGGCGAAAGCTGTATTTCTCAATACTCCGAATTACTATGGGATGAGCGTGAACCTCCAGCCTTACGCTGAAGCGATTCATCAGGGTGGCATGCTGCTGCTTGTCGATGAAGCACATGGTGCCCATTACGGCCTGCATCCTGAGCTGCCAGGCTCAGCGATTGCGGCTGGTGCTGATGCCGTCGTGCAGTCCACTCATAAAACGCTCACTGCACTTACAATGGGAGCGATGCTACATGTGCAGGGGGAGCTTATTAACCGATTCGCAGTACGGGAAGCTTTAGCTACGATCCAAAGCTCAAGCCCTTCTTTTCCAATAATGGCCTCGCTCGATATTTCCCGTGCAATGATAGAGGCAGCAGGAGCTGGATGGTTTGAAGATGCGCTAGCTGCTGCGGCATATTTGCGTATGGGAATAGAAGAGAGCTGTGCGGCAATTGAGATATTAACACCGTATGCTGATAGGTTAGCAGTATCTCCTGCTTACAATCAATTAGATCCATTGCGAATTGTATTATGGGATCGAACGGGTGCGTTAAGTGGTTTTGAGATATTGAAGCTGCTGGAACAGCAGGGGTGCTGGGCAGAAATGGCGGATATGCGCCATGTCGTTCTTTTGCTGGGGATAGGCATTCAGTTCGTGGACGTGGATCGTCTTATTCAAGCCTGTCAAGCGGTAGAGATGATTATCGCTTCTAAAGGACGGGTAATAGCTGAACAACCGCCTGCAAGAGCTGGGAGCCCTCTGTTTTTGCCAGAATCGGTAGAGCCTGTTACCTTTTCGAGAGCAAGTATTGGGTCCGTGGTAAGAGTAAAGCTGGAAGGTGCGGTAAATTGTAAGGCGGCAGAGATGGTCGTTCCTTATCCGCCAGGCATACCAATTGTATATCCCGGAGAACGGCTGACTGTGGAAATTCTGGGCTATATAAAGGAGCTTGCAAGCAGTGGAGCGAAGTTCCAAGGAGCGGTAGATCCAGCCATGCAATCCATTGCAATCGTGGAATAAATATGATTAAGCGGCAAAAGCTCGTATACAAGGGAAAGTCGCTTTGTTAAAATGGAAGTAAGCATTTCGCTGAAAAATTCAGTTTCATAGATTAGGAGTTACGAACCGTTGAATAAGGGTATTTTCATTACAATAGAAGGCGGCGAAGGAGCGGGGAAAACGACACTGATTGAGCAGCTTGCGCATAAGATGCAGCAGCAGGGCAAAGCAGTGTTGACCACTCGGGAGCCGGGAGGCATTCCTATTGCGGAGAAGATCCGATCGGTCATACTGGATCGGAATCATACGGCAATGGATGCTAGGACAGAAGCACTCTTGTATGCGGCTTCAAGGCGACAGCATCTTGTAGAGAAGGTCATGCCAGCACTTACAGCAGGCAAGCTTGTTATTTGCGACCGTTTCGTGGACAGCAGCCTAGCCTATCAGGGACATGCGCGCGGTCTTGGCATGGAAGAGGTATGGTCGATTAATCAGTTTGCAATTGAAGGTGCGATGCCGCAGCTTACGATCTACATGGATGTGACGCCAGAGGTAGGTCTTGCCCGTATTGGACAATCGGATGAGCGTGAGATTAATCGGCTTGATTTGGAGGAAATCGCTTTTCATGAGCGAGTAAGGGAAGGTTATTTTATATTGCTGGAGAAGTTTCCTGAACGAATAGTCCGAGTCGATGCGAATCAGGAGCCGGATATTGTGCTCAACGATGTTTTGACCGCAATAGAGAGCCGGATCTAGCATTTTTTGGATAAAGCAGAGTTAACAGTTTACGTTTAAACGACAACAAATAATGGGAGGAATCAGGATGAAATTAGTCATTGCGATTATTCAGGATAAGGATAGCAACCGCTTGTCGAATGCGCTTGTGACAGAAGGATTTCGGGCAACGAAGCTGGCAAGTACGGGCGGTTTCCTGCGCGCTGGCAATACAACATTTATGATTGGTATTGAAGACGAGCGCGTACATGAAGTGTTTCAAGTGATTAAAACCAACTGCAAAGTGCGCGATCAACTAGTTACGCCTGTATCGCCAATCGGCGGCTCAACGGATTCTTACATTCCTTTCCCGGTAGAAGTACAAGTTGGTGGCGCTGCTGTATTCGTCGTTCCGGTAGAACGCTTTGAACATTTCTGATTGGACGTGATAACGGATGAAAATTGATCCAGGCTTTCGTCCGCTTGGGGCGAATCGCGCGAATAACGACCTAGCTTCCAAGCAGCCGCAGATGAAGAGCTTTGGCGATGTTATGGTTCAGCAGGAAGCACAGCGGACACAAGAGCAATTGCAGCAGAAGCTGCAGGACATTCATAGGCAGGGCGATCATTTATCCAGAGTGATGACGGTGCGCGAATTAAAGCTGTACCGCCAGATGGTAAAGAAATTTCTGGAGGACACCGTTAGGCGCGGTATTGGGCTTAAAGAGCTGAGAGGCTTTGACCGCCGAGGCCGCACGAAGCGCTACAAGCTGCTTGACGAGATTGATGCAGAGCTCGTTAACATGGCCGAGGAGCTGCTGGAGACCGAAGAAGGGCGTATTGAATTGCTAGCCCGAATTGGTGAAGTGCGTGGCATGCTAATTAATTTATTGTTTTAGGTCGGGAAGGCTTCGATCGAGGAAGGAATATTTGAGCTTATGAGCATGGAGCAGCTAACCGGTCAATGGAAAGCGAAGCGTATTTTACAGCATGCGCTGCAAAGCGGTAAAGTGTCGCATGCTTATTTATTTTATGGACCGAAGGGCAGTGGCAGACTGGCGATGGCGGAAGCTTTCGCTAAAGCATTATTCTGTACAAGCGGTGGAGATGATGCCTGTGGCCACTGCTTGGAATGCCGCAAGTTCGATAATAACAATCAGCAGGATATGATTCGGATCGCTCCGGAAGGTCAGTCGATCAAGATTGATCAAATTCGCGAGCTGCAGCGGGAGCTTGGGCTGCGGGGCAGCGGGGCGAAACGAAAAGTATACATGATTGAGCGAGTAGAGACGATGACGCTTCAAGCGGCGAACAGCCTACTGAAATTTTTGGAGGAGCCGCTATCCCCTGTTGTAGCGATATTAATAACCGATAATGGACAAGCTGTTCTGCCGACCATTCGTTCGCGCACACAGTGGGTGCCGTTCCTCCCGATGTCTTCCGCCGAGATGCTTCAAACGTTAACAAATGAAGGACTGCCCTCCATTCTTGCCCGCGCAGCTGTACAGCTGAGCTCAGGATTGGACGGTGCTAGGGAAATCATCCAGCAGAATCAGTTTGCAGAAATCCGAAACGTAGTGATACAATTAGGGAAGGACAGTCTGACCCGATTCACCGCGGCAATGATTACCGTCCAGCAGCAGTTCATTAAGAAGGATATTGGTGAAGATCCACAGCTGCTGTTATCTCTGTTTGTATTATGGTTTAAGGACATGATTAAATTTCAGGCCGGAAGGCAAGAAGATATTGTATATATAGATCAGTTGGAATGGATAAGCAAGCATGCATTCAGCCGGCCAGTTGAAGGCTGGGTCACTTGCATGGAGCATACACTCGAAGCAAGCAAGCGTATTCGGTCGAATGTATCTGCTCAACTCGCTTTAGAGCAATTAATGGTAAACTTACAGGAGGGCTAAATCCTTGTATAATGTCGTGGGTGTCCGCTTTAAGAAGGCGGGTAAGATTTATTACTTTGATCCAGCCCTGCATCCCGTTGACAAGGACCAGCATGTCATTGTTGAGACGGCCAGGGGGATCGAGTATGGCAAAGTAGTGGTTGGACAAAAGCAAGTCGGTGAATCGGATGTTGTCCTTCCGTTAAAGCGTGTTATACGAATCGCCAGCGACGTGGATGCGAAGGTAGTAGAAGAGAATCGTTCTGCTGCTCAAGCTGCATTCTCAACCTGTTCAGACAAAATAAAAGACCATCAGCTGAAGATGAAGCTGGTTGATGTCGAATTTACGTTCGATCGCAACAAGATCATTTTTTATTTTACAGCTGAGGGCAGGGTGGATTTTCGCGAGCTTGTGAAAGATTTGGCTAGCGTATTTCGTACCCGGATCGAGCTGCGGCAAATCGGGGTTCGTGACGAGGCGAAGATGCTTGGCGGCATCGGACCATGTGGGCGGATATTATGCTGCTCCTCATGGCTGGGCGATTTTGAGCCAGTCTCAATCAAGATGGCGAAGGATCAGAATTTGTCGCTCAATCCGACAAAGATCTCTGGTTTATGCGGCCGCTTGATGTGCTGCTTGAAATACGAGCATGACAATTATGAAAGCTCGAGAGAAGAGCTTCCAGCCATCGGCAAAATCGTTATCACTTCGCTTGGTGAAGGCAAGGTAACGGGAATCAATGTTGGTTCCAAAACTGTGTACGTGCACTTGTTTGAAGTTTCGGGGAAACCGAAGGAACTTCCGTTAGACGATGTCATTTTGAAATGACAGCATTAAGAACAATTCATAGCATGTCCAAACGACCAAGCGCAATGCTTACAGCTAAGGTGCAAGACGATGCTTGAAGCTCTGGGGTGGGAACTTGGAGAAAAAAGAGATTTTTGTTCAAATGGATCAGCTTGATAGCCAAATGGGCGAGTTTCATCGCCAAGTTGGGGATCTGAAGCTGCGAGTGAAGGAACTGCTGGAAGAGAATAAGCGGTTAAGCATGGAAAACCATCAGCTGCGCAAAATTTTGAAACGGGAAACTGTTCCGCCACAAGTGGAGGAGCCTTTGCCAGTCAAGGCAGCAGGAGCTTCAAAATCAGCTGCGGGCAAGACGATGGGGACGAGCACAAAGGTAGAGCAGCAGGCAGAAGCAGCCGATCTGTTCACCTCCGCGGAAGATGCAGCTGCATATTCCGTAGGAGAAGGGCATGATAATTTGGCCAGACTTTACCATGAAGGCTTTCATATCTGCAATGTCTATTATGGGCATTTGCGGACAGAAGGAGATTGTCTCTTCTGCTTATCCTTCTTAAATAAATAATGCAATCGGTCAACACTATGCCGTCCTTGCTAAGAGGACGGTATCTTTATGTCAAGGGAGCAGTGGGAAAGTCGTGGAAGATCAAATCAAGCTGGAAGCCAATGAACGATTGGACGATTTAATGATGGATACCGGACTGCGAATTATCCAGAGCAGGGAAGTATTCAGCTTTTCAACAGATGCGGTACTGCTTTCCAACTTCGCAAGTATTCCGAAGAAAGGAAAGATTATTGACCTTTGTACAGGGAATGGAGTCATTCCATTGTTACTGACAGGGCGGACGAAAGCGCAAATTGATGCGGTGGAAATTCAGCCTAGACTTGCAGATATGGCTAGGCGGAGCGTTAGCCTGAATGGGCTGGAGCAGCAAATTAATATTGTAGAAGCGGATTTGCGACATTTTGCAGCGAATAAAGCGATTTATGGAACTTATGATGCGGTGACGGTAAACCCGCCTTATATGTCGGCTGAAGCAGGCGACTCTAATGAAAATGAGCATTATGCGATTGCCAGGCACGAGGTGCATGGTACCTTGCAAGATATTGTTGAAGCATGCTCAAGACTTGTGCGTCCAGCTGGAAAGGTCGCTATGGTTCACCGCCCATCACGCTTTGTAGAAATTATTGAGACGATGCGCAAGTATAAGCTGGAGCCGAAGCGGGTACAGTTCATTCATCCGAATAAAAATGGCGAAGCGAATATGGTGCTTATTGAGGCTATGCGCGATGGAAGACCAGAGCTGAGACTGCTGCCGCCGATTATGGTATATGATACTTAGCCTAGTGGAATGCTAGAAGGAGGGCTCAACAATGTTTGTGCAAAAAAGCTTTAGCGGGCCGCAGCAAAATGGTGCCGGGACGTTATATTTAGTCGGAACACCAATCGGAAACTTAGAGGATATGACCTTTCGCGCGATTCGCACGTTGAAAGAAGTTGATCTTATAGCTGCCGAGGATACGAGACAGACACGTAAGCTTCTTTCCCATTTTGAAATTGCTACACGCCTTGTCAGCTATCATGAACATAATAAGCAAGCGAGTGGCACTGAGCTTATAAGATTACTGCAAGAGGGCCAATCCATTGCTCTTGTAAGTGACGCGGGGCTGCCTGCTGTCTCCGATCCCGGTGCGGATTTAGTAGCCGAGGCGGTAGAGCAGGGTATTTTTGTCGTTCCGATTCCTGGTGCAAATGCGGCCTTGTCGGCTTTAATTGTATCCGGCTTGCCAACGGAGCGTTTTATGTTTGCTGGATTTCCGCCGCGCGAGAAAAGGTCGCTTGCGAAGTGGCTGCTTCAGCTTCATGCACAGGAAGGCACCTTGATGCTGTATGAGTCGCCGCATCGCTTACGGAAGACACTGGAGGCCATACTGGAGCATCTGGGAGATCGCCGCATCGCGATGGTGCGGGAGCTGACGAAACGTTTTGAAGAAATGGCGCGTGGGACAGTAACGGAATGTATCGCTTGGATTGAGGAAAATCCGCCTTTAGGGGAGTACTGTCTTATAATAGAAGGAAGTAACTCGGATGAGAATACGGGGGAACTTGCTGCCGCTTGGTGGGCGGAGCTGAGCATGGAAGAGCATGTGCAGCATTATGAAGCAGAGCTTGGGCGTAAGGACGCGATTAAAAAGGCCGCTACAGATCGTGGTCTATCAAAACGTGATGTTTATAATGAAGTAAACCGCTAGAAAAACAAAAAATAGAGAAAAAAAAGACCTTCCTGGCCGGGTTCTAGCGCAGGAAGGCAATAAGGAGTATTAAAAGGTTAGAATTAACTAGTTGAATAAGGCTATTATAACCTATTTTTTTTATTTTGTCACAGGTGAAGGCATTTCTGATAAACAAATGTGACAAACAATTTTTCCTTTGAAGTAAGATACGTTCTCAGCGTTACCACAGAAGATACAAGCTGGCTCGTATTTCTTCAACATAATGCGCTCGCCGTCTACATAAATCTCTAGTGCATCTTTCTCTCCAATACCAAGCGTACGGCGAAGCTCGATAGGAATAACAACGCGACCTAATTCATCAACCTTACGGACAATACCTGTGGACTTCATCATAATAATTTGTTTCCCCTCTCATCAAAAAGTGTATTCGTCACTTTTCGACATAGTTTCTCTTTTTATGTCTACTATAATACCAACGTTTCCCATAATAGTCAACTGAAATTATTGAAGCAAATTGCAGCTACTAAGGGAGTTTGACTATATAGTAAGGTCATATTACTCTTACTATAGAATACAACAGCTTCGACATTTTGGAAACTGTTTTGCGACATTCTTCGACATATTTTTTACTTTTTTATGTCGAACCAGAGAACAAAAGGAGTTGATTTGTTGAATGAACCGACAGCTATCGGAAGAAAAAGTTTTTAAGGACCCTGTTCATAAATATATTTATGTCCAGGATCAGACAATATGGGATTTAATCAACACGAAGGAGTTTCAAAGATTACGGCGTATACGGCAGCTTGGAACCTCTTATCTCACTTTTCATGGCGCTGAGCACAGCCGATTCTCCCATTCCCTTGGTGTGTACGAAATCACTAGAAAGATTATTTCGCAATTCGAGCGGAATGGTTTTCCCGGCTGGCCGCAGGAGGAGCGGCTATTGGCGCTTTGCGCTGCCCTGCTGCATGACGTTGGTCATGGGCCATTTTCCCATTCGTTGGAGCAAGTATTCGATACCCATCACGAGCAGTGGACCTGCAGCATTCTGCTTGAGGATACCGAGGTCAATCGTGTACTACGAAATGTAGCAGACGACTTTCCTGAACATGTAACAGCTGTTATTAATAAGACATATCCAAATCCAATTGTCAGCGGGTTGATTTCCAGCCAGCTTGATGCGGACCGTATGGACTATTTATTGAGGGATGCCTATTTTACAGGCGTTAATTACGGCAACTTTGACCTGGAGCGTATTTTGCGCGTGCTCCGTCCTATAGATGGAAAGATCGTTGTTAAAGAAAGCGGCATGCACGCCGTAGAGCATTATTTGATGTCCCGCTATCAAATGTATTGGCAAATTTATTTTCATCCGGTGACAAGAAGCTCGGAAATCATCCTTAGACAAATATTTCGTAGAGCGAAGGAGCTTTATGAGGGTGGCTATGCTTTTGGCTGGATGCCGGAGCCGCTCAAACGGCTGCTTGACGGGACAATTGACGTTAAACAATATTTGAAGCTGGATGAGGCCTATTTGCAGACGGCCTTTACAGAATGGGGCGACGAGGGCGATGAGCTGCTCGCAGAGCTATGTGATCGTTTTCTGACGCGTCGCCTCTATAAATACATTATGCTGGATAAACCGGATATTAGCCTCTTTAATGAAGTAAGACAACAATTTGCAGCGATCGGATTGAATCCGGATTACCATATGGAAATTGATTTTCCATTTGATCAACCCTATGATGTGTATCAGCCTGATACGAAAAAAGGCGGAAAAGAGGAAAAGACGCCGATTTTGTTAATGGACGGGTATGAGGCTGTCAGTGAAATTTCCACGAAATCCGACATCATTCGTTCCATCACCGGGCTTCATCAGGGCCAGTCCCATTTGTATTATCCGGAAGAGAAGCTGCGTGCTTCTGCAGATCAATTAAGCGATAAAGTACGAAAGTTATTTAAAATATAGGAAAGTATTTGATTTTGCTATACTTTCTCTATATTTCTCGGACTGAAACGCGCCGCCAAAGGACGGCTTTCGACCGTTTCACCTTAAACTATAATATAGAAGGAGTTTGCTGAGCTATGATTTCTTTATTCGACACACACACGCATTTGGACTCCCCACATTTTGACGAAGACCGCGAAGCCGTTATCGAAAGAGCGCGTGCAGCAGGGGTGGATTTAATGGTCAATATTGGCTTTAATAGGGAAACGATTCCAACTACGCTTGCACTTGCAGAAAAATATGATTTTATATACGCCGCGGTCGGCTGGCATCCCGTTGACAGCATTGATATGCTGCCAGAGGATCTTAATTGGATTGAGGATTTGTGCTCTAATCCTAAAGTGGTAGCCATTGGCGAAATCGGACTGGATTACCATTGGGATACGTCCCCTAAGGACGTACAACACCGTGTATTTCGCGAGCAAATTCGATTAGCCAAAAAGCTGAAAAAACCAATTATTATTCATAATCGCGATGCTCATGAGGATGTTGTCAAGCTGCTGAAGGAGGAAAATGCATCTGAAGTCGGAGGCATTATGCATTGTTTTTCCGGCAGTCCAGAAACGGCTCAAAAATGCCTAGATATGAACTTCTATATTTCGTTCGGTGGACCGCTTACATTCAAAAATGCAAGGGTGCCAAAAGAGGTGCTTGCGATGGTTCCGAGCGACCGAATTTTGATCGAAACGGATGCCCCATATTTGACCCCTCATCCATTCCGTGGGAAACGAAATGAGACGTCTTATGTGTCGCTCGTTGCGGAAGCGGCAGCAGAAATATTAGGAAAATCGGTGGCCGAAATCGCCAATTTGACGACCGAAAACGGTAAAAAATGTTTCGGAATTGAGTAAAAACGGCTATAAAAGCGAGAATAAGTGACCTTTACGGCGATAAAACTAATTTTTCATGCTGAAATAGACTCTCTTTTCCGTAAATATCCTAAAATTTCGCTTAAATCGGTTTTTATCTGATCTTTACAATTAGGCTCCGATGAAGGTATGATTCATTTCAGAGCTTTAAATTTTTGTATTGGATTTCCAGTTTGCGCTTAATCTTCGAACTTTGGAGAGCGGGGGAACCAGGCACGATGCTGTGAGGAAATTGCGGATCACATTGCACGGGCACTTGAATTTCTTCTAGGGGTGAATTTGGCGGGGATTGCCATGAGCATTCTTCCGACGATAGGGCAGCTCTCTTGCCCGAACCCGACAGCTAACCTCGTAAGCGTTTATAGAGAGTGATCAACCTCGTGCATCCACCATTCCTGAATAGTCTATTCGACGTTCCCAGGAAGCCACGATACAGATCCTCTGTCGACGGGCTTTCTTTTTATTTTTGAATATTGGGTAAACCGTCGTCATAGGGTAAATCTAGGAGGTTGCAGAGGAAATATACTGGAGCGTGCTAGAAGCACGCCAATATACTATAGTCGCGTCAATGGTATCATGCGTAATTCGACGGCGGGGCTATGAAGGAGGACCGATGAAGTGGGCATTATTCAAGCAAGTGAGACCCATGGGAAACGATCATCCAGCATGTCTTTCGCATTGCGATGGAAGCGTGAAAACTTGCGTTTGATTCTTTTGAGTACTACGATCTCAATCGCTATGACTTTCATGTTTTTGGTGTTGTTGTACGGATCGGCTGACAAAAGCGTATCCGTAGTAGTGAATGGACAAGAAACTGTTGTTTCAACGAAACAATGGGTCCTGCAACGCCTACTGGATGAACAAGCTATTACAATTGGCCCGCATGATGAGGTATCTGTACCTCTGAATACGGCAGTAAAGGAAGGGGACCGCTTTGAGATTAAGCATGCGGTACCGCTACTTGTAAAAGCTGATGGCAAGACATCAACGGTGTACACGACAGAGAAAACCGTGCAGGCAGCGATAAAGAAATTAAATATTCCTGTTGAAGATGATGATAAAGTATTACCTTCGCTTGGCTCGGGCGTCAGCGCGGATATGACCGTAACGGTCATTCGCGTCGATACGAAGCTAGGCAAGTCGTCCAGCACAACACCGTTCACCATTGTGAAGAAGGAAGATCCGAACCTGGAAGTAGGCAAGGAAAAGGTTGTGCAGACGGGCAAAGAAGGCGTCGTAACGATCAAAATTGAGAAGCAGTTTGAAGATGGCGTGCTTGTCTCCAAGAAAGTAGTAGACAAGGTAGTTGAATCGGCTGCGGTTAATCAGGTCGTTGCAATCGGTACGAAAAAGCCGGAGCCTAAGGTTACTGTGCTGTCCACAGCGACAACCAGCAACAATGTAACGGTAGACGGCACCACGCTCACATCCAAAAAGGTGCTTAGCAACGTCACCTTGACGGCTTATTCAGCTGGCTTAGCTTCGACGGGCAAGAGCGAAGGCCACCCGGATTACGGTATTACGGCTTCTGGTGCTAAAGTATCGGAAGGACGGACGATTGCCGTTGACCCGGATGTCATTCCACTCGGTTGGTGGGTGTACATCGAGGGTATTGGTTTCCGCCGCGCTGAAGATACCGGAAGTGCGATCAAGGGTAATAAGATCGATGTGTATTTTGACAGTGAAAAGCAAGCTAATCAATTCGGGAAGAAAAAAGGTTTTACCGTCTATGTGATTGGTCCTAATAAGCCATCGCTTAGCTAATTAGCATCAGTTCTTTATGGATTGTGCTCTAGTTTATCGCAATTATAAGCTAAATATGACAGGTTACGGAAGAGGCCTTGCCTCTTCTTTTTGTTTGCGTAAGATTCGCTTGAATAGCTAATTGGGGGTATAATAAAACAGACGCGAATGAGCGGGTTGTTGTTGCAGCAATCGCCCATTTTTTTGAAATATATGCATGGATAAGTTTCCCTTTGCGAAAGGATTGTTCGATGTGATCAAGGAAATGATTGTAGTAGAAGGCAAAGAGGATACGGTGGCGATTAAGCGGGCCGTTGAAGCCGATACGATTGAGACGAATGGATCGGCCATTGGTGAGGATGTGCTGCGGCGCATTGCGCTGGCACAGGAGCGCCGTGGCGTTATTATATTTACAGATCCGGACCATGCAGGAGAGCGTATTCGCAAAATCGTCGCTCAGCGCGTACCGGGCTGCAAGCATGCTTTTTTACCGCAGGAGCTGGCCTCCTATAAAGGGGATATCGGCATTGAGAATGCGGCTCCTGATGCAATCAGGCAGGCGCTCTCGGAGCTGCGGACAGAAACGGCTGAAAGCGTGGGGGCCATTACTTGGGATGATTTGATGGCGGCTGGCTTAATCGTGCATGAGGAAGCGGCGAAGCGGCGGCTGGTTATGGGCAAGCTGCTGGGAATCGGCTACGCTAATGGGAAGCAGTTCTATAAGCGCTGCACAAGCTTCTGCATTACGCGCGAGGAGTTTGAGAAGGCGCTGCAAGCCATGGAACAACAGGAACAGGGGTGACGAGGGCGTATGACGGAGCAACAAGGGTTGAATAAAAGCGCGGTTAAGACCGCAGAGGTAGCCACGCCTAAACGGACGAAGGAAATAATTGCAAAGTACGGGTTTTCCTTTAAGAAGAGCTTAGGACAAAACTTTCTCATTGACCAAAATATATTAAACAATATAGTCAGTGCAGCTGAGCTTGACGAGACAAAAGGGGCACTTGAGATCGGCCCTGGTATCGGAGCGTTGACGCAGCGCCTTGCGGCAGTTGCGGGTACCGTAACTGCTGTGGAAATCGACAATCGGCTTATTCCGATTTTGCATGATATTTTCGAAAACGAGGCGAATGTGGGCATCGTGCACGGCGATGTGCTCAAGCTAGACCTGAAGCAGCTGTTCGAAGAGCGTTTCAGCGGCGTAACGGGCGTCAGCGTCGTGGCGAACCTGCCTTATTACGTGACGACCCCAATTCTGATGAAGCTGCTGGAGGAGCGCCTGCCGCTGGAAAATATCGTCGTCATGATCCAGAAGGAAGTCGCACAGCGGATGGCAGCGAAGCCGGGTGGCAAGGAATACGGCAGCCTGAGCGTGGCTGTGCAGTATTATTGCGAGCCTAAGCTCGTCTGTACAGTTCCTCATACGGTGTTCATACCTCAGCCGAATGTAGACTCGGCGGTTATTAAGCTTGCGCTGCGGGACAAGCCGGCTGTTGATGTGCCCGATGAGGCACATTTCTTCCGCATTGTGCAGGCCAGCTTCGCACAGCGCCGCAAGACGCTCTACAACAATTTGACGGCGCTTGTGGGCAAAGAACAGCGGGAGGCGTTGACAACGCTGCTGCAGGGGCTTGCGATCGATCCTGCGCGGCGGGGTGAAACGCTGTCGCTGGAGGAATTCGCCAAGATCAGCCGCGCATTTTTGGAAGTGGGCTGGAGAGGCTAAATAAAGATGGGCGCCGCCGGGCAATCGCTCCGGGGCGCCCGTTTGATTTTTCCGCACACTACACGCCATTTGCCCATAGGATAGACGAAGAGGTGATTTACCTATGGAGCAAGGGGAGCTGGTCGTCCGCAAATCGTATGGCGGTGACGTGCTATTCCGCGTAGAAGCTGTTCGAACGGATCATGCCCTGTTGAAAGGCACGGATTACCGATTGCTTGCGGATGCACCGATTCCTGATTTATCGGTTGTTCGCGATCCAAAGAAAGAAAAAGCTACGCAACTGGTCCGAGTGAAAGTAAATGACTCGCTAAGCCGCATACGTCAGCAGCATGAGCAAATGGCCGTTCAGGTGAAGGCGGATATTCGGCATGCGATGCCACAAAGCCAGCCTTTCTTCGAGGTGCCCGGCAAAGTGCTGCATTTGGACGGTGACGGCAATTATTTGCGTAAAAGCATGCAGCTGTACCAGACGATGAACGTACCGGCGCATGGCGTGCATGCGCATGAGTCACAGATGGCTGATTTGCTTTATCGGCTGCTGCCTCAAGTGAAGCCGGACATTGTGGTCATTACGGGGCATGACGGCGTGCTAAAAACAAGGCTGGAAGCAGATCTGCACAGCCTGAGCAGCTATAAAAACTCGCAGAGCTTCTATAACGCGGTCCGCGTAGCGCGGGATTACGAGAAGAATCGCGACGGCCTTGTCGTCATTGCAGGAGCGTGCCAGTCGCATTTTGAAGCGCTGCTGCAAGCCGGCTCGAACTTCGCAAGCTCGCCCGGGAGAATTTTGATTCATGCGTTAGACCCGGTATACATTGCAATCAAAGCAAGCTATACGTCCATACGCGATACCATTAACCTGGCAGATGTCATTCATGGCACGATCAGCGGTATTGATGGCGTAGGCGGCATTGAGACGCTGGGAAGGTACCGCATTGGCTTGCCAAAGCCTAAAATTAAGGCAGCAGAGTCATCCTTGCAAAGCATTTCTTAACAAATGGCCGAGTGCAGTTGAGACTCGCAACCGTTCTCGGCTCCATTGATTTCATAATTTTTCGATAAATTATTCATGGAATGATAAAAATGGATGAAAACACCGTTGACAATTAAATAAGTTGACTGATATAATATTTTGCTTTGTTTGACAACCCCTCTCCATTTTGTTATAATGGACAAGGAAAGAGGTGGTAGTGGACAATGGCAAAAAATGCCCTACTGGATATAAAACGCAATTTGGAAGCTCATGTGGGCTCCAAGATTCGTCTGCGAGCAAATGGCGGTCGTCGTAAGACCGTTGAGCGCACCGGTGTGTTGGAAGAAACCTACCCTTCTGTTTTCATTGTTAAACTGGATCAGGAATCGCAGTCATTCAAGCGTGTTTCCTACAGTTATGCGGATATACTGACGGAGTCGGTGGAAGTGACCGTATGCAATGATGAAGGTCAAGTCCGAATTACCCAGACATAACATCAGATCTATAGATGCCGATAGGCTATACTAAACGCGGAGACGAAAGTTCTTCGCGTTTTTTTTCATTTTCCAAGCTGGAAGCGGTCGGTTGGTGGTCAAGCGTATAGGGCGGCTAGGTTGTCGCATACTAAGGGGGCATAACCAATTCAGCAGCAAGGGAGGACCTCACGCATGAGCCGTAGAAGACGCAGTGTAATGTCCGAGGAATTGAAGTATGAGCTGGCGAAGGATCTAGGTTTTTATGATACGGTACAAAAGGAAGGCTGGGGCGGCATACGCGCCAAAGATGCTGGCAATATGGTCAAGCGGGCGATCCAGATGGCGGAGCAAGCCGCGGCAAATGGAATCAATCGGCCTTAACTGGGCACCTGGAATGCAACGCAAAAACGGCAATAATCGGCTAAGAGTCGCCGCTCTGTATATAAGCGGCAGGACTCTTAGCTTTTCTTCTGCCCGTTTGCTATAATATTGGATAAGTTAATGATAGGAACGGGAGA
The DNA here is from genome assembly GCF_059383715.1 of Paenibacillus sp. J31R34. Taxonomy (NCBI): domain Bacteria; kingdom Bacillati; phylum Bacillota; class Bacilli; order Caryophanales; family Paenibacillaceae; genus Paenibacillus; species Paenibacillus sp. J31R34. The sequence continues at coordinate 90,249 of NZ_JBXENU010000016.1, read as the reverse complement.
GCTTAGGATGAAAATTTATGAAAAAGCTCCGGCTAAAATCAATTTGTTGCTCGATGTGCTTCGCAAGCGTGAAGATGGCTTCCACGAGGTCGAGATGATCATGACGATGGTAGACCTTGCAGACCGTCTCGAAATGCAGGAGCTGCCGCGCGACACGATTATCATATCGAGCCAGGCCGGCTACATACCTTTAGATGAGAAGAACCTGGCGTTTCAGGCAGCGCGGCTTATTAAAGACCGCTATGATGTGCGTAAAGGTGTATATATTCATTTGGACAAAAAGATTCCGGTTGCCGCTGGCCTTGCCGGCGGCAGCAGCGACGCGGCAGCAGCCCTTAGAGGGCTGAACAGGCTGTGGCAGCTGAACATCCCTGAGCAGGAGCTGTGTACGCTTGGAGCGGAGCTTGGCTCTGACGTACCGTTTTGCGTAACGGGCGGGACTGCCATCGCTACCGGACGCGGCGAGCGTCTGGAGCCGATCGAAAGTCCGCCGCAGTGCTGGGTCGTCCTTGCGAAGCCCCCAATCAATGTTTCCACCGCAGACGTGTACGGCAAGTTTCGGGTAGCGGGCATTGACCAGCATCCGTCTGCTGCCGACATGGTGTCAGCTATTCAGCGCGGTTCCTTCGCCGATGTGTGCGGGGGACTTGGCAATGTGCTGGAATCGGTAACGCTTGATCTATATCCGGAGGTGCGCCAGCTCAAGGAGAGCATGATTCGTCTCGGAGCGGATGGCGTGTTAATGTCAGGCAGCGGGCCGACGGTATTCGGGCTAGTATCGAAAGAAGGTAAGCTTCCGCGTATTTATAATGGGCTGCGCGGTTTTTGCAAGGAAGTTTACGTGGTAAGAATGCTAACATAAAAGTGACGTTTTCCTTGATTAAATCCGTATAAAAATGTTATATTAACATTATAATATTCGGATTTTAGCAGGGGGAGAATTCCTTGAAAAAGTTAAAACGCAGCGCAAGACTGGTAGAGATGACGCAATACCTGCTAAGTCGCCCACATACGTTAATCTCGCTAACAGCTTTTGCGGACCGCTATCAGTCAGCCAAATCGTCCATTAGCGAGGATCTGGCGATCATTAAAGAAGTATTTGAAGAAGAGGGCATTGGCGAGCTTAACACCCTTGCGGGCGCCGCAGGCGGCGTAAAGTTCGCACCGAAGATGCATGCCTCTGATGCACGCGACATTATGAATAATATTTGTCGTCAGCTGGAGCAGCCTGAACGGGTGCTCCCTGGCGGTTATTTGTATATGACGGATATGCTTGGCCAGCCTGAGCTGCTGGCTGATATCGGCCGCATGTTTGCGACCGCTTTTGCCGCTAGGAAAATTGATGTCATTATGACGGTAGAGACGAAGGGCATCCCGCTCGCTTACGCAACGGCTGCCTGCCTGAATCTGCCCGTCGTTATCGTACGCCGAGATAATAAGGTGACGGAAGGCTCTGCGGTTAGCATCAATTACGTCTCTGGCTCTAATAAACGCATTCAAACGATGTCTCTTGCTAGGCGCGCACTTAAGGAGCAGTCCCGCGTGCTTATTATTGATGACTTCATGAAAGCAGGCGGCACCATTCAAGGGATGATGGATCTGCTCTTTGAATTCAAGGCGACCGTTGCCGGCGTTGGCGTCTTTGTAGAATCGGGCGAGGTGGAGCTCGAAGAACGACTGCTTGAAGATTATGTGTCGTTAGCGAAGCTGACGGCCGTAGATTTGAAGACCAAGCAGACGACGGTCATACCAGGCAATTATTTTCGCACAGAATAACGATTATAACTAAAGAAGGGTTGGAATAAATGATGTCACAGCATTTAGAACCGAAGGTTATTGCAACAGATAAGGCGCCTGCCGCTATCGGACCTTATTCACAAGCGATTCAGCTTGGGGGACTTCTTTTTACATCGGGGCAAATTCCGCTTAACGCAGCTGGCGAGCTTGTGACGGGCGATATTACGGTGCAGGCGAACCAAGTATTCCGCAACCTGGAGGCTGTGCTTGCCGAAGCGGGAGCAACACTGCAAAATGTAGTGAAGGCAACCGTCTTTATGAAGGACATGAACCAGTTTGTGGCGATGAATGAAGTGTATGCTTCTTACTTTGGTGACCACAAACCAGCACGTTCGGCAGTAGAAGTAGCAAGGCTTCCGAAGGATGTCCTTGTCGAAATTGAAGTGATTGCAGCGATTCCTGTCGAATAGCGTCAGATAAAATTCAAATAGAAAATTTTTTTAAAAATATGCATGTTTTTTCCAAAATAGGAGAAGGAATTGGCACAAAAATGTGGAATATTACACCAAGTCCCAGATAGGCAAAGGTGGTGAACACAAGTGCAAATTACTGATGTAAGACTCCGCCGTGTCAATTCGGAAGGTCGCATGAAGGCTATTGCTTCCATCACGATTGACAACGAATTCGTCGTTCACGATATCCGTGTAATCGACGGAAACAATGGAATGTTTGTTGCAATGCCGAGCAAGCGTACCCCCGATGGAGAATTCCGAGATATCGCTCATCCGATTTCTTCGACCACTCGGGAGAAAATTCAAGCTGCCGTACTCGCTGAGTACGAGCGCGCTGCAACGGAAGAAGAAGTGGCCATTGAAGAGGGTGCTTAATAGCAGCTTCGTTAGAGGGCAAAAATCAGTATCTGCATGAAGAGATAAGGGGGCCAAGGGGGCTCCCTTTTCTTTTTGCCCAAGATGGGATATATTCTTGTAGATAGATGGATGCGGCAGGCCATATATATAATAGGACAACAAAGATTCAGAGCCTGGTAGAGAAAAGCGGTTTTCATGTTGCAGGCGCTTGTGCTCACTAGACTTTTAACTTGGGAGGAATAGCAATTGAAAGTAATGGCGATTGTGCTTGCAGCAGGTCAAGGCAAGCGGATGAAATCCAAACGATATAAAGTGCTTCATCACGTATGCGGCAAACCGATGGTAGGCCATGTGCTGGATACGGTAAAACAGGCGGCTAGCGAGCGGACGGTTGTCATCGTTGGCCATGGCGCAGAGATGGTTAAAGCTTATTTGGGCGAGCAGGCGGAATATGTGCTGCAGGAGCAGCAGCTCGGTACGGGCCATGCGGTGCGTCAAGCTGAAGCGCTGATTGGCGCAGAAGACGGCAAAACGATCGTTATTTGCGGCGATACGCCGCTGGTGCGTGCAGAGACGATTCAGGCGATGCTGGCTTTGCAGCAGTCGAGCGGAGCGGCGGCAACGGTGCTGACGGCTTCTTTCGTTGATCCGACAGGCTATGGACGAATTATTCGCGGCGAGAGCGGCGAGGTTGAGAGAATCGTCGAGCAGAAGGATTGCACGCCAGAGGAAGCAGCGACGAAGGAAATCAATACGGGTACGTACGTGTTTGATAACCGCAAGCTGTTCGAGGCGCTTGCCAAGGTAACAAGCAATAATGCCCAAGGCGAGTTTTATTTGACTGATGTCATTGGCATTTTCCGCCAAGCAGGCGAGTCCGTTCAAGGCTATTGCACAGAGGATACGGCGGAAGCGATCGGCATTAATGACCGTGTAGCGCTTGCTGAAGCGGAAGGCTTGATGCGGGCGCGCATTAACCGCAAGCATTTAATTGAAGGTGTTACGATTATTGATACAGCATCCACTTATATAGAAGCAGATGTGCAAATTGGTGCCGACACGGTTATTTACCCAGGCACGGTGCTGCGCGGTTCTACGGTTATTGGCGAGGATTGCATCATTGGGCCAAATGCGGATATTCAGGATTCAGTCATCGGAGACGGCGTTAGCGTTAAATATTCGGTTATCGCCGAATCAGAAGTCGGAAATAAAAGCTCGGTTGGGCCATACGCGAATTTGCGTCCCGGCTCCAAGCTGGGCGAAGACTGCAAAATCGGCGATTTTGTCGAGCTGAAAAATGCTACGCTTGGCGACGGCAGCAAGGTATCGCATTTGAGCTATGTGGGCGATGCAGTAGTCGGTAAAGACGTGAACATCGGCTGCGGAGCGATAACGGTCAATTACGACGGCTTCAATAAGTCGGTGACGGAAATTGGCGATGGCGCCTTTGTCGGCAGCAACGTTAATTTAATTGCTCCAGTGAAGATTGGCGACGGCGCTTTTGTCGTTGCTGGCTCGACGATTACAAAGGATGTGCCAGCAGGCGATCTAGCGGTTGCGCGTGCCCGTCAGGAGAATAAGGAAGGCTACGCCGAGAAGATTCGTAATCGTGCGAAAGCGAAGAAGGATAAGAGCAAGAAGGGTTAATTATATATCACGGCGAAGCGAATGCTGCTTCTAAAGCTGCCCTAAAAAAGGAAGCGCCGTTTAGGTTTGTTTATTTTTTGGCTCATTAGGGTAAAGCTATATGGAATATCACTTTTCTAGGAGGTTTCCATGATGTCTAACTCGATGATTGCCGAAACAAGAACTGCTCTTACAAACGGTGAGCTGCGCTCCCTGAGACAGCGGGGCAAAGTGCCTGCCGTGGTATATGGCAAACAGCTGTCCCAATCTACATCTGTTTTGCTTGAAGAGAAAGAATTGCTGGCTTTGCTCCGTTCGCATCCAAAGGCCGTACTGGAACTGAATATTCCATCCCATGGCAAAAAGCCGGTTATGATAACGGATGTACAGCGTGATCCGGTATCGCGCCAAGTGCTGCATGTGGATTTTCATCAAATTAACATGAATGAAGAAGTGAAGACGCAGGTCCGTATCGACTTCTTGGGTGAATCGAACGGGGTGAAGGAAGGCGGCATTTTGCAGGTGATGCTCCATGAGCTTGAGGTGCAGTGTTTGCCGGGCAGCATTCCAGATTCCATTGAGCTGAACGTGGCGGATTTGGAGATGGGCAGCAACCTGCTCGTCAGCGATATCGAGGTGCCGAGCGGTGTAGAAGTGAAGTCCGATCCCGAGCAGGTCGTTGTGACCGTGCTGGCTCCTCAGAAGGAAATTTCCGAAGAGGAAGCAGCGGAATCGGCAGCCGAGTCGTTTGCTCACGAGGTACGCTCCGAGGATGCGAAAGAGGTTGGCAGCAGCTCGTAGCCTGCAGGCTCGCAGTAGCTTAGCTCTTAGTTAGCAGCTAGTAGCTCGTAGGACAAGCGTGACCGGCAGCTTCTGCTGGATCATTATATAGGTATTGAAGAAACGTTGCCACACGATAAAAGCGGCTAGCGGCTCCATGCATTTGCATGGGGCCGCTTTTTGTTTGTCCGTTAAGGTAGTTGCCCTCAAACGTCGATGCAATGGATGGCAGCGCCTCACGACGCCAACATTGAGACGTAGAACATGCTCAGGTACCTTTTTCAAAAAAGGCTCCCGCCTTGAGCTGGTCCACGAATTGCTGGAGCCAAGCGTAATATTGCACAGCATGCCGCAGCTTCTGCAAATCCTCCAAGCAGCGCATACGCTCCTCCTCGCTCGTCTTCATGTCCAGAATCAGCTCGCTGAGCAGCGGAATAGTCGATTCGGCGGCTTCTGTCATAACATCCACTTCGTGCTGAAGCTTTGAGGTGAAAAAGTTTTGGAACGTTTTGAAAAAATCGGTCTCCGCCTGATACAGATCCTGCCGCTCCCGCTTCTCTGGCAGCTTCATAATCATTTGCGATGACATTAACGAGCGTACAGCGTAGCTCATGTTGCTTTTGCTCATATTCATATGCGCCTTCATCTCATCGAGCGTCATCGGCTTATCCTCAAAAAACATAATGCCATATAATTGTCCGAACGAATAGTTCGCCCCGTATAAATTCATCGTTTGCGCGATTGCGTCAATCATCGTTTGGCGCAAGGCTAGCCGCTGCGTCTCCTGCTCCTCCGTATGGTCTGGCATAACCATCCTCCATTTCTCCCGTCTGCCTCTTGTCCATATTATAGCGAACTCTTAAAAATTCAGCTTTATATTTGTATCTTTACAAGAAATTAAGCTGGTGATGACGATGCGTTAATAGTTCTACGACATAATGAGTATACAATAAATTTTGAATTTATAGATTTTTATTTCGGTAAAACGGCTAAAAAGGTCATTAATTAAATTTTTATTGAATGGAGAGTTTAGGTATTGAAACGGACAGGATGGTTGAACGAGTTAAAAGCAGTGCTGTTTACGCTGCCGGCAATGATTCCAATTACGGTCTTCTGGCTGGCGCCGCTGGTGTATGTCTTTTATTTGAGCTTTGTGGAATGGGACTTTATGAGTCCGGATAAGCTGTTCGTCGGCTTGGACAATTATGTATATTTGCTGCAAAATCCCGCCTTCTACCAGTCGCTGAGGGTGACGCTTCTATTCTGTCTCGGCAGTGTGCTGCCTATTATGGCAGGTGGGCTGGGGCTGGCGCTGCTGCTTGGGCGCTCGCTTAAGGGCTCCGCTCTGTATCGAACGCTCGTATTTGCGCCCTGGGTAACGCCAACGGTGGCCGTTTCAATCGTCTGGTCATGGATATTAGAGCCTAAGGTGGGGCTAGGCAATACGATTTTAGGGGCGATAGGGCTTCCGGCAATTGGCTGGCTGCAAGACCCCAAATGGGCATTGGTCGGGGTGCTGCTGGTGGGCATCTGGAAATCGGTCGGATGGGCGATGATCTTCTACATTGTAGCGCTGCGAAGCGTGCCGACGGATATGCTGGAGGCGGCAGGGCTGGATGGAGCCGGGGCTGTTCAAAAATTTCTGAACGTAACGCTGCCGCTTATCTCGCCAACAACGTTCTTCCTGTTCGTTGTGCAGACGATCGAGGCGCTGCAAGCTTACGATTCCATTAATGTATTGACGCAGGGCGGTCCATCAGGCTCGACTCGGACGCTGCTGTATCTGTATTACCAATCGGCCTTCGAATCATTCCAGGTTGGCGAAGCGTCGTCGATTTCTATCGTTATGATCGTCATTTGCGTTCTATTGTCCGTTCTATCCTTCACGGTCAGCCGCAAAATGGTGCATTACAACTAGCTAATAGGGAGGAATTTGGAGTTATGAAGGCTGTTTACCAAGCAGGGCTGGCGCTGCGGCATATTAGCTTGCTGGCTATTGCGCTCGCAATGGCATTTCCATTCTATTGGATGATGACAAGCGCGCTGAAGACAAACGATGAGATTTGGCAGTTTCCACCGACATTATGGCCGGAGGTGCCGTTATGGAGCAATTATGTGGAGGCGTGGCTTGCAGCACCCTTCGGTCAATACATTGCCAACAGCGTAATTGTTGCGGGCGCCATTGTCCTTTTGCAAATTATTAATTCAGCGATGATGGCTTACGCTTTGACCCATATGAGATTTCGGTTAAAAGGTTTTTTGACCAGCATTATTATGCTCGGTTACATGATTCCAAGCACAGCGGTGTATTTGCCCAGCTATATGATTTTATCCAAGCTCTATTTGCTAGATTCATATGCGGGCCTAATTATATCAAACGCGGTCAGCGTCTTCTCGATTTTTCTCATCAGACAGGCCTTTCTGCAAGTGTCGCATGAGATGGTGGAGGCCGGGCAAATCGATGGTGCATCGCACAGCCGAATTTTATGGACGATTATGGTGCCGCTGACCCGTGCCTCGTTCGTAGTGCTTGCACTCATTACGTTCATCTCGCAGTACAACAATTATTTTTGGCCGATGCTTATTACGAAAAATCCCGATCTCCAGCTCGTGTCGGCGGGACTGCGCAGCTTCTTCGTGGAAGGGGGTGCTTACGGGCTGAAATGGCCGCTCATTATGGCGGCAAGCTCTTTCACAATTATTCCGCTCTTGCTGCTGTTTCTGTTCGCCCAGCGGACGATTATGCAGAGTGTTAACTTATCTTCTGGCATTAAGGGGTAGCTTTACGCAATTAAAATAATAAAAAGTGGAGGAATGGACCATGTTGAAAAAAATGAAATGGGTGAGCACAATGTCGCTCACACTTGCAATGGTGACGCTTAGCGCATGTGGACAGACGGCAAACACGCAGACAGGTGGAGCGAGCAGCAGCAGTACGCCTGAGCAATCGGCAGCAGCCTCGGAGGCGCCGAAAGCGCCGGTGCAAATTGAGTTTTGGTACGGCCTTGGCGGCAAGCTGGGCGAAAATGTAGAAGCCATTATTAAGAAATTCAATGAATCGCAAAGCGAGGTCATCGTCAAAGGTGTCGTTCAAGCGGATTACAATGAAACGGAGCAAAAGCTTCAGGCAGCTATTGCCGCTGGACAGCCTCCCGCTGCGGTGCTGGCCTCCAATGTGGATTGGGCGGCTAAAGGGTATTTTGAGCCGCTGGATGGCTATATCGCCGCTGCGCCAGATTTTAAGAAAGAGGATTTTATCCAAACGTTTCTAGAGCAAGGACAAGTAGCAGGCAAGCAGTATTTTATGCCGATGTATGGTACGACTCAGCTCATGTATTATCGCTTGGATACTTTCGAGAAAGCGGGCATCAAGCCGGAGGATATCAAAACGTGGGAGGACCTTGCGGCAGCGGCTGAGAAAATGGCGGTGAAGGAAGGCGGCAAAACGACCTTCTATGGCTGGGAACCGATGTGGGGCGCAGACAATATGATTGATGCGACGCTCAGCAAGGGCGGCAAAATTTTGAGTGATGACGGAAAGACGGTTGTATTCGATTCGCCGGAATGGATTGAGACATGGGATTTATTCCGAAAATGGCTGCATGAAGATAAAACGATGGCGATTCACTCCGGTGGACAAGGCTGGGAGTACTGGTACAAAACGATTGATGATGTAATGAAAGGCCAAGCGGCAGGCTATACGGGTTCAAGCGGTGACCAAGGCGATCTGGATTTCAGCATCGTTGGCGCTATGCAGCAGCCGGGCTGGGAAGGTGTAGGCGAAGGCAAGCCAGTCGCTCGAGCAATTATGGCGGGCGTTCCTGCAAAAGCGAAGGATGAGCAGAAGGAAGCGGCCTTTAAATGGCTGTCGTTCTTCACGGGAAGCGAAAATACGGCATCGTGGTCGATGAACACAGGTTACATTGCGGTACGTTTATCTGCACAAGATGATCCAGCTTTTAAGGCATTCAGCGAGACAAATCCGCAAATTAAAGTGCCTTTGCAGCAAGCGTCGCATGGCTCGAAGCCATTTCTTGACCCGACAGGCGGCAAAATCAGCGATGCGCTGACTGTAGCGGCTGATCAGGTGCAAATCGAGAATATTTCGGCAGAGAAGGCGCTGAAGCAGGCTAAGGAAACCGCGCAGCGTGAGCTGGATAAGGCGCTAAAGGGCAAATAAGCGATGATGGATCGTTTAGCTCGTCTAGCTGGAAGGGAAGATGGCATAGAGCAGGAACAACAGCGAAGTCAGGAACAGCAGCGAAATCAGGAAAAAGCGCAAGGGAAGCAGCATCCAGTTGCTAGCCTTAAGGTTGACGAAGGCAAGCCCTGTGACGTTGAAGCCATTCTTTTTGATAAAGATGGAACGATTATTGATTTTGTCTCGATGTGGGGGAATTGGAGCGAGCTGCTGGCGAGCCGCTATACGGAGCGCCTTGCGGCTAAAGGCTTGCTGCTGTCCAAAGGGATGTTCCCCTCCCTCTGGGGAACCAGCCTTGATGCGGCGGGGAATGTATGCGCGTATGACCGCAACGGTCCGCTTGCGATGGGGACGATGAATGACTTGTATGCCATTGCAGCCTTGCAAGGCTATAAGCTCGGCTTGTCTTGGGGCGAATCGATGCAGCTAGTGAGGGAAAGCAAGGAAGAGGCTGATTTGGAGCTGAAAAGACGAAAAGCTGCCATCCCGCTTGCGGGCGTTATCCCTTTTATTGAACAGTGCAAAAAGGCAGGGCTGAAGCTCGGCATCGTCACGGCCGATGATACCGAAGCGGCGCGTGAGCATTTAGAGTGGATGGGGCTGCTGCCCTATTTCTCCGTCGTTATAGGAGCGGATCTCGTGCCGCGCAGCAAGCCGTATCCCGACATGCTGGAGCTGGCTTGCCAGGAGCTTGGTGTTGTCCCTTCGTCGATTGCTATTATTGGCGATACCGATGGCGACATGAGAATGGGGCAGGCAGCGGGGGCGGCATTATGTATCGGCATAGCGAATCAGGCCGCGAGCGTGCTTCCCTCGGCGGATGTCATCATTGCTTCCTATTCGCAGCTTGTTGTGGAGGAAGCTCATACTGAAGGGTGAGTAAATAGTGGGCTATCTATGGCTGGCACTGGCAATTGTGCTGGAGTTGTCTGGAACAATATCGATGAAACTATCGGCGAGCTTTACGCGCGTGATTCCGTCGATTGCTATGTTTATTTTTTATGGAAGCAGCTTTACCTGCCTGAACTTTGCCCTGCGTTATATGCATGTAAGCGTTGCGTATGCGGTATGGTCAGGTGTAGGCATTACGCTCATTACAGGGGCTGGCTATATCTGGTTCGGCGAGCGAATCCCGCTCTCGGCTCTGCTATGGGTCGGAGTTATTGTGATCGGCGTTGTTGGGCTGAATATGAGCATTAGCGCGCATGGGGCGGCGGTTAGAGGAAATTAACGGAGCTAGAGCAGCGAGGCAGCTAAGGTTAAGGAAGCAAAGCAGCAAAAGGAGTTTTAATGATGAAGAAGGTTAGTTTGTGGTGTGAAAAGAATACGGCGCCTAACCTCGGCGAGCCGCTGATGTTTTTTCAAGTCATTACGGATACGCATGTAACGGTTGACCCGAATCATGTGCATAATCAGCAATTTGAGCGCGCGCTTATGGATATTCAAGAACGGGCGGCAGCTTCGGGCAGCGCTGGCATTATGCATGCTGGCGATATTACGGATCATGGGGAAGAAGCGGAATATTTACAGTTTTCAGCGATAGTCGAGCGTGTGAAGCAGAACGGCAAGCTTCCGCCTGTGCTTTATACGATTGGCAACCATGATACGTGGAAGGATTGGGAGCAAGGGCAGGAGCTTGGAAGCTTCAAGCATTTTACGGGGATGGACAGCGTTTATTATGATCGCTGGATCGCGGGCTTCCATTTTATTTTTCTCGGGTCGGAGACACAGACGCCTAAAAATGCGGAGCTATCCAGCACGCAGCTGGCATGGTTTGGAGAGAAGCTGGAGGAGCACCGCGGGGATTCGCGTCCCGTATTTCTATTCCTTCATCAGCCGCTGAAAAATACCGTTGCCGGATCGCTGGAGGAGCAGGAGTGGTACGGCGTGAATCAGGACGAAGAGCTGCGCGAGGTGCTGGCCGGCTGGCCGCAGGTGATTTTGTTCACCGGGCACACCCACTGGGAACTGGGTGCGCCGCATACGGTGTTTGATGGGCAAGGCGAGATCGCGACTATGTTCAACGCGGCATCCGTCGCGTATTTATGGACGGATGAGGATGCGCATAAGGCCGGCAGCCAAGGCTATTATATTGAAGTCTACGAGCAGGGCGTGCGTGTCCGAGGCCGTGATTTTGTGGCGCGCCAGTGGATGGAAGCCCAGGACTATTTTGTGCATAACGGTCATGCGGGTGAAAAAGAAAGCTAGCTCCGCCATTTTTCGTCTTCAATATTGTTCCAAACGATGACGCCTGTCTTATTGATATAAGCATGCATGGCGGGCGTTTTCATTTTAGAATTTTCACGGAGCTCGACGACAGCCAGCTCTCCCCGGAACGGCTCGGCATAGCTATATGCAGCCGTCGGTTTGATCGCATAAGCACCTTGCTGATTGATATAGCCAAAGGATGAGCCTGCTTGAACAGGGGCTAGTCCGTTTGAGAAAGGGCCACCGGAACTCACGTTCATGGTTGCTCTTTTTCCTTGTTTATTAATGAAAAAGGATTTGCCATTGCGTTCAACGTAGGCAAGGCCCTCTGAGAAAGGCTGAATAGCGGTGTAATTGGGCTCGAACAGAAACTCGCCGCTCTTGTTAATAAAACCGTAGGTGTCTCCAGAAGACACGCGTGCAGCGCCCTCCGTAAATGAATCCGCATAGTTGAAGCGCGCAGGAATAACGAGCTTTCCAGTTTGATCAATAAACCCGTATTTGATTGTCACGCCTTCCTTGCTTTTTTTTAGATAGCCCACTAAAGCCATGCCATCTGAAAAATTGGTTGCACTGCTGAACTGATAAGGAATAACGAGTTTGCCATCCGTATTAATATAGCCGCTGCCTTTACCTATGGTTACGATGGCGAGCCCTTCGGAAAAATCACGGGCTTTATGAAAAATAGGCTCGGTTATTTTTTCTCCCTTGGCATTCAAATAACCATACTTCTTCTGCAGCTGTCCATCTGCTCCCTTAACTTGCTCCTTGTAAATGACACGCTCGTTCTGCATTATGCCGACGCAGCGCGTCTGAGGGCATTCAAAAAGCTTCGTTCCTTCAGCCGAAAAATAGATGATCGTCTTCTGTTTATTGTCAGTAACTTGGACGGGCTCATTCGGCTTTAAGGAGAAGGAACGCGAGCCGCCGTCGTATACGGGATCAATGACTATTTTCCCGCTTTGATTAATGTAGCCGTATTTGCCGTCCTTTTTAATCAAATACAAATAATGGCGGGCTTCAGCCGCCGATTTCGTCTCCTTTTGCGAACCAGTGTCTTCCGCACTGCTGGCAGATACCGTGCCTGTAATCAGGCTAGTGATGATGGCAAACATAAGTAATGTACGAAATAACCGCATATGCTCATTTCCTCTCCTGTAGCTAGTATGGTTGGATATGGAATTATTTTCTCCATGTTTAATTGACGTTGTTGGTGTGGGTTAGGTTGCAGCGGCAGGAAAGACAGATCATTGTTGAGCTAGAAAAAATAATAGACAGTGGGGAAACAGATATAGAGGAAATAGAATATTTGCTTGCCCTAACTGAAGAATACCAAACTTTGGCTAAAAAAAATAAAGACCTTCCAATTGTTGTAGAATCATTTGCAATAACATACGAAGATGAATTTGAAAGAATTGATGCGCTTGCACAAGAGTATTACTATGATTATAAGAAAACAGGGGTATTACCTGAACATAGTGCAAAAGGAGAAGGGGGAGCTATTTTAATTGCTCAGGGTGTTACGGCACTAGGTTCTCTGGGGATTTCGGAAACAGAAAGACGACTTGCTACTAGATTGGTAACTCTTGGAGTTACGGCGCAGTTGGATGGTCCATTGCCAGTGCTTGATTTTATTTGTTTAGTAGCTGGAGTGGTCATAGTTACCGATTATGTAGTAGATGGTTTGAGAAATAACAGGCCGGCGGTTACAAATCAAATTCGATCATTTTATGGTGAAGCATATGGGGTAGTATCAAGCACCACAATGGGTGTCTCTGTTGCAGTATTAGCTCAAGCAAGGAATGGATGGAATCATTTTGAAGCTTTTAGGATTAATCCGAACGGACTGGGCGGGATTGCAGTAGGAAATCCACTTCCCTACTCAGCGGCGGCATCATGGCTTGGTGCAAGCAATGATGTACAAATTCTCAATAAACCTCATTACCATGCAACAAAATTATTTGTTAGAGTAGGAGGACATTCCTTCTGTAATTAAATCTAAATCTGAATAGTCTGAGTAGGTTTGACCTACTCAGACTATTCAGATATCTTAGGAGGTAATTTTATGTGTTATTTCATGTATGCAGCTACGGATAATAAGCTCAATAGTGATATTTTTCATGAATACAATAGGAAGTACAACATTTATATAGAGGATATTACAGCTTACGTTCCTGAGAGAATGAAGGATTATATTTATTATTCTATAAACAGACAGTGTTCATGTGACTTTTATTCATCAGATGCAAGAAGAAATAATGAGAAAGAACTCTTAGCGCTATTAACATTAATAAAACAATCAGGAAGCTTGATATTTTGCATCGTAGATGATGGGAATAATAAGTATGAAGGAATAAGTTTGCAAAAAGTTATGGAGAGCTTTCCTGATGAGGAGCTAGCTTTAGATGATTTTTTAAACAGGTATCCGATAGCGTTAAAGCCTGATCATGTATATAAGGTTTCATAAATATAGAGTATGTGAAAATAGTAAAGAACCAGACCGCGTGAATTTTATAAACTTATATATCACACGAATAGAATGGATAACTAAAAACAATTTCAGTCTGTTTCTTTAAGATTACGGGGACGATAGTGAAATGAACCGCCTGATAGCCCGCTTGGATGACCCTGCTGGCGGCCAGGTTTTTTTCACGTGGAACATTTTTCGTAGAGAAGGGGTCCGCGATGTTATCGTTCATATCGGTTATCCGCTGCAATATATTGACCGCAATGAAGGAAAATAAGGTAAAATGGAGAACATAACAATCGATAAGGATCGAGACAGCAAGGAGTGAAAGACCGCTATGAAATGGATTGTGGGACTCGGCAACCCTGGGACGCAATATCAGGGCACGAGGCACAACGTTGGATTTATGGTTATTGATGAGCTCGCACGGCGATGGGGCATCCAAGTGACGCAAAGCAAATGCAAAGCGCTGATTGGCGAGGGCAATGTGAATGGTACGAAGGTTGTGCTGATCAAGCCGATGACGTATATGAATTTATCTGGTGAATCGGTGCGTTCGTTCATCGATTATTTTAAATCCGATGTGACCGAAGGGCTCGTCGTATACGATGATCTCGATACGGAGGTTGGGCGTATCCGTCTTCGTTTCCAAGGTGGGCCCGGCGGACATAACGGCATTAAATCGTTGATTGCGCATTTAGGCACGCAGACGTTTGACCGGATTCGCATGGGGATTACACGTCCGCAGCCCGGCGGCAACATCGCCGACTACGTGTTGTCCAATTTTCCGAAAAACGAGCAGGAACAGTTGAAAACGATGATTGATCTGGCTTGTGATGCAGCGGAGTTTTCACTGAAAGCGTCCTTCGAGGAGACGATGGCGAAGTTTAATCGCTAATTTGGTGAAAAAGGTCCAGCTGTTCATGCCGTGCAGGCTCTTTTTCCCGATGCTGCTGTAGAAGATGCGTAAAATAGGCTAAAGCCGGGCATACTGAAGGGTATAACCATTCTTCAGGAGGCATACATATGGCTGTAAACTATATTTGCAAACACTGTCGTACGCCTATAGGGACGATTGCAGGCGGTGGCGAAATTACCGAGCAGCAGCTCGGTTTCGATTTCTTGACCCTTGAAGAGCGCAGCGATATAATTACGTATGACCAGCACGGAGACGTGACGGTTAAGGTGATTTGCGATTATTGCCGGGAAGCGCTAGAGGCGAATCCTGAGCTGAACTTAATCGCGAGCCCGTTGCAGTAGAAGGTAAGTCATTTGAAAGTAGCTTGTAAAGGGCATTGAATGAAACACGCTGCGCCACCAGGGACGGCGACAGCCGTTTCACCTTGAGCTCACAAGTAATGTAAGGCCTTGGCGGCTGGCTGAGGCTTCTTTTCGATGATAGCGATTCATACATGCAAAGCATAGAGCTCACCTTTTTAGGTGGGCGGTTTTGCTTGAAATTTAAGAATGTATAAGTGGTCTGTTTATAGAAATGGGGTGCCGAGACGATTGAAAGCGTTAATACAGGCTTTTGCGGCTGATCCGGATGTGCAGTCCATAATAGCCGGAATCCGTTCAGGAATGCGCGAGCAAATGGTATCAGGGCTTGCTGGTTCATCCAGACAAGTGCTGATGGCCGCAGTGAAAGAAGAGATAGACCGTCCGATGCTTGTCGTGACACATAATATGTTTTCAGCGCAGAAAATTACGGAGGATCTTCAGGAATGCTTCTCTTCGGATACTGTGCTGCTCTATCCCGCTAATGAGCTGGTAGCTGCCGAATCGGCGATCTCGAGTCCTGAGACGCTGGCGCAGCGAATGGACGTGCTGATCAAGCTGTCCGAAGGCTTCCGCGGGATTGTTGTCGTGCCATTTTCCGGTGTGCGGCGCTACTTGCCCGTACGCGGCGTTATGGCAGAGGCGAAAATCACGATTAGCGTGGGCGATGTTCTGCCGATTGACAGCTTCCTGCGAAAAATGACCGGACTGGGCTACATTCGCGTAGATCGCGTTGAATCCCGTGGTGAAATGAGCGTACGCGGGGGAATCGTCGATTTTTACCCGTTGACTGAGGCTTCCGCTTACCGGATTGAATGGTTCGGCGATGATGTCGATTCCATTCGGACATTTGACGCCGCTGACCAGCGGTCGCAAGGCAATATTCAGACGTATACGGTTCCGCCATGCCAGGAAATTGTTGCGAGCGCAGAGCGCTTTGCATCAGCAGCTAGCCATGCGGCGGCCTTGCTGGAGCAGCAGCTTGGCAAAATGTCCGATCGTACGGCTAAGGAGCGCCTTCGCTTGGAAATTGGCAGCGAGCTGGAGAAGCTGCGCGAGCATATATATTTCACCGATATTTATAAATATATTTCCTTGCTGTATCCGGAACGCCAGACCATTATGGACTACATGCCGGAAGATACGCTGCTCATTATGGATGAGCCTACCCGCTTGATCGAAACGGCGAAGCAGTTGGAGCGCGATGAGGCAGAATGGGCGACCCATTTGCTGCAAAACGGCAAATCGCTGCCAGGCTTTGAGCTTGCGTGCAAGTCGGAGGAAGTTTTGTATGGTAAGCGGTTTCCTACCTTGTTCTTATCCCTGTTTTTAAGGCAAATTCCGCATTCGCAGCCGCAAAACATTCTCAATATGACGAGCCGGGCGATGCAAAACTTCCACGGACAAATGAATGTGCTCAAGGCAGAGATGGACCGCTGGCGCAAAATTGGGGCTAACGTGCTCATGCTGGCCGGAAATGCGGAACGCATGGAGCGCATGCGCCGCGTGCTGTTCGATTATAATATTGAGCCGCCTACGCTGCTGGAAGGCAACCTGCAATCTGGTTTCGAGCTGCCCTCTTCGCATCTGGTCGTCATTACAGAAGGAGAGATGTTCTCCCAGAAGCAGCGCAAGGCGCGCCGTATCGACAAGAAGATAGACAATGCCGAGAGGATCAAGAGCTACACCGAGCTGAAGGTCGGCGACTATGTCGTGCATCAGAACCATGGCATCGGCAAATATGTCGGCATCGGAACGCTGGAAATTGCGGGCATTCATAAGGACTATTTGCACATCGTATACGCAGGCGGGGATAAGCTCTCTGTTCCGATTGAACAAGTCGATATGATTCAGAAATATGTCGGCAATGAGGAAAAAGAGCCGAAGATCAATAAGCTGGGCGGCAGCGAGTGGACAAGGGCGAAAAGCAAGGTGCAGTCGTCGGTTAAGGACATTGCCGATGACTTGATCAAGCTGTATGCGCAGCGCCAATCGGCGCCGGGCTTCGCCTTTGGACAGGATACCGCTTACCAGAACGAGTTTGAGGAAATGTTCCCTTACGATGAGACGCGGGATCAGCTGCGGGCCATCGAGGAAATCAAACGGGATATGGAGAAGCCGATGCCAATGGATCGTTTGCTATGCGGCGATGTGGGCTACGGCAAGACGGAGGTTGCTGTACGGGCAGCGTTTAAGGCGGCTATTGAGGGCAAGCAGGTTGCGATTCTCGTGCCAACTACCATTCTTGCGCAGCAGCACTATGAGACGTTCCGCGAGCGTTTCTCTGGGTATCCGTTCAATATTCAAGTGCTGAGCCGTTTCCGCTCCCGCAAGGAGCAAAACGATACGATGAAGGGCCTCAAAGCTGGGACCGTCGATGTCGTCATTGGCACGCACAGGCTGCTGTCGCAGGACATTGTGTTCAAGGATCTGGGCCTGCTGATTGTCGATGAAGAGCAGCGGTTTGGCGTATCGCATAAAGAGAAGCTCAAGAAGCTGAAAAATAACGTCGATGTGCTGACGCTGACGGCAACGCCGATTCCGCGCACGCTGCATATGTCGATGCTGGGCGTTCGCGATTTATCGGTTATTGAGACGCCGCCAGAAAATCGTTTCCCGGTGCAGACGTATGTGGTCGAATACAACACTGCGCTTGTCAGAGAGTCTATTGAGCGTGAATTGGCCCGTGGCGGCCAAGTCTATTACTTGTACAATCGCGTTCAGGGAATCTACCAAATGGCGGAGCTGATTTCAGAGCTAGTGCCGGATGCGAAGGTAGCGGTCGGGCATGGGCAAATGTCGGAGCAGGAGCTGGAGAAGACGATACTCGACTTCCTCGACGGAGAATCCGATGTGCTGGTCAGCACGAGCATTATTGAGACGGGTGTTGATATTCCGAACGTCAATACGCTCATTGTCCATGATTCGGATAAAATGGGCCTGTCGCAGCTTTATCAGCTGCGGGGACGGGTTGGCCGCTCCAATCGGATCGCATATGCCTATTTTACCTACCAGCGCGATAAAGTGCTGACGGAAGTCGCAGAGAAACGTCTGCAATCCATTAAAGAGTTTACGGAGCTTGGTTCCGGCTTCAAAATCGCGATGCGCGACCTTGCGATTCGCGGTGCCGGCAACTTGCTGGGCGCAGAGCAGCATGGTTTTATTGCGTCGGTTGGCTTTGACTTGTACTCGCAAATGCTTGCCGATGAGATTGGCAAGCGCAAGGCGGAGCTGGGTGGCGCTCCTGTGCAGGAAAGCAGAGTCGTCAGTACGCTCATTGATGTCAGCGTAGATGCTTACCTGCCATCCGATTATATTTATGACAGCATTCAGAAGATTGAGATTTACAAGAAGGTGGCGTCCGTTCGCTCCTTCGATGAGGCGGAGGATTTGACCGAGGAAATTATCGACCGTTTCGGCAATCTGCCGCAGGCGGTAGATAATCTGATGACGGTGGCAAAATTGAAGGTGTATGGCGCGATGTATGGCATTGAGCAGATTAGCCAGCGCAATGATGAACTCGTCGTTCGATATGCTGCCGCCGAGAAGAAGCGGATCGATAGAAAGCAGGTCGACAAGCTGTGCCTGCATTTTGAAAATCGGTTCCACCAAGGCAGCTCGCTGGAGGACAATCCGGTAGTTACCCTTCGAGGCAAAGGACTGGATATGGATCAGCGTCTGCTGCTGCTTGAGCAGTTTTTGAAGCGTTACGCTGATGCACGAATTGTGAAGGAGGAGCTGCAGGATACAGCTCCTTGATTTCCTGTAAATTCGCAATAGGGCCCACATATCTGTTACAATACAATCAACTTTATGATTTGAGAGGAGATTTATTAATGTTGCACAATACACGCAAATCGACATGGCGCAGAATGGCTCTGCTCGTAGTCGCGGCCGTGCTGGTTATGTCGGTTTTGGCGGCTTGCGGCTCGAAGAAAGAAGAAGGAAACGGTACAGCGTTCAGCGGTACAAGCGAGGGAGCGACTGTTGCTACTTATAAGGACAATGGCAAAGTAACCGAAGCTGAATTCACAAAGTATTTGGCGGTATTTAATTTCTTGCAGCCTGGCTATGAGTCCGTAACGGCTTTGCCACAATTCCAAGAGCAATTGCTTCAGCAGTACATTGCTTACAAAATCTTGGCGGCTCAAGCAAGCGAAGAAACGGTGAAGCAGGCTGCTACAGATACGGACAAGCAGTTTGCAGATTTTGAAGCGGCACTGGAGCAGCAAGCCGAACTGAAAACGCAGCTGGAAGCGAAAAAAATCACGAACAGCGATGTAAAAACCTATATGAAGCTGATGCTGGTAGTCGTAGATCACATGAAATCCAAAGTGACCGACGAAGAAATGAAGAAAGAATTAGAAACTAATCTTGCTAAATATACGACGGTAACCATTCGTCATATTTTAGCTGCTACAAGCGAGACAGATTCGGAAACACAAGAGACCAAGGAGCTGCGCACGAAAGAAGAAGCGCTGAAAATCGCCAAAGAAGTAAAAGCGAAGCTGGATGAAGGCGGCGACTGGGCGGCTCTCGCTAAGGTCTATTCGGACGACCCAGGCTCCAAAGAAGCTGGTGGTCAAATTGCAAATGCAAAGCCAGGCGACTGGGTTGAAAACTTCAAAAATGCTGCTATGACGCAAAAAATCGGCGTTATCGGCGATCCAGTAGAAACCGAATATGGCTATCATGTCATTCTGGTTGAGAAACGCGATGAGCTGACGTATGACAAGCTTGATGATACGACGAAAGAAGCCGTAGAGAGTGCTGTAGCTTACGCCCACATGAGCACTTTCATGAGCGAAGATATGAAAAATCAAGATGTGAAAATTACGCTGCCTGAGCAATCTCCTGCACCAGGTGCAGAGCAATCCCCAGCAGCAAGCGACGCTGCGAAAGCGACTGATGATGCTGCGGCATCGCAAGAGCCGGCTGCATCGGCTTCACCTAGCGCGTCGGTAGAACCGTCCGCATCGCCTGCGGCGAAGTAATAAACGCCTATCGCACAAGCGATAAGTTTATAGAATAAGCAAAAATCCCCATGTTCAGCTTACTAGCTGGGGCATGGGGATTTTTGCTGTGCACGCTTGGTGCGCGCGTTTAGCCATGCGAGAAGCGCTGGCGGTATTGGCGCGGCGAGAGCCCCTCATAACGCGAGAAGCAGGAGGTGAAATAAGCAGGCTGATTGAAGCCGACCTCCTCGGCAATGCGGGCGACTGCTAGGTCGGTTTGAAGCAGAAGCAGCTTCGCCTGTTCCAAGCGGAAGCGCATTAAATAATCGAAGGGCGCGCAGCCGAACTCTTTTTGCATGCATCTGGCAATGTAGACGGAATGGAAGTTAACCGCCTCGCTTAGCTCCTGCGCCGTTATGTTATCGCGGTAGTGCTCACGCAAATACGAGGCGGCTTGCTCGGCACATTGCGCGGAGGGAGAAGGTCCGGCAACCTCTAGGGAGGCAGACAGCTGTTCCATAATTTCTTGAAAAGCGAGCTGCTGCTTCCATTTGACGCCGGAAATATGATCATTCGTATTCAACTGCACGAGCTGCCGCAGCAGGCTGTCCATACGCGAAGGCTGGAGCAGCCTCGCAAATTGCGGGAGTTGTTTTGTAAAGGTTGGCATCGTGTAAAAGTTATTGTTTTGTATACGCTCGAGGCTGCTGCCGCCAGGCTGTTGATCGGCGAGCCTTTCTGAAACACTCCATGCTCCGGTCGTCTGAAAATGTATCCAGTAGTAAGCCGTGGTTTCTTGGCAGGCCTTCGTCGCATAATGGTAGGCATCAGGCCGCAAAATGAGTGCATGACCACCACGCACCTCATATTCCCGCTCTTCTTCCCCGATATAAAGGCAGCCCTTATTCACGACGAGCAGGTCGAACACGCCAATATTTCTTCTGCTCGGGTGTTTTCGTCCTGCCGGGGCGATGGAAAGACCGCCTATAATGTAATGGGGAAGCGGGGGAATCGTCAAATGAATCATCGTCATATGGCCGTGCCACCTCCTTGTCTTGAAGTTTGTATTTTAATAGTTTCGGTTTTGAAAATGATACATCATGCTCAGTATAGCATCTATAATTTGAGAAGACGAATGACACTAGAGCAACGGATGAGCGAGTAAGGCTGGCTCCAGAGGGAGATAGGAAAATGGCAGTAACGAACAAAAAATTATCGCTGTGGCTGCTGGCATGGCCGATTTTTATTGAGTTATTTTTACAATTTTTGCTTGGCGCGGCAGACACGCTGATGGTAAGCCGGATATCCGATCAGGCAGTTGCCGTTGTCGGCTTCTCCAATCAGCTGTTTCAGGCGCTCACGACGCTGTTTATTACAGTGGCCAGCGGGGCAGGCATACTCATTGCCCAAAAGCTGGGATCACGCAAAAACGAGGAGGCCCGGACGATTGCGATAATGGCGGTCAGTGTGAGCGGCATTATCGGGATTGGGCTGAGCGTCGTACTATATACGATGCCGGGGCAAATCGCTTCGCTCCTTAAGCTGCCGGAGCATTTGATGCCGCTTGCTGAAACTTATATTTCCATCGTAGGCGGGGGCATGGTGCTCATTTCCTTGATGGCAGCGCTTAGCACGGCGATTCGCAACACCGGCAATACGAAGGGACCGATGTATACAGCCATAGGCATGAACATTATACATGTCGTTCTCAACTATGCGTTTATTTTTGGCGCCTTCGGCTTCCCGGAATGGGGGCTGAAAGGGGTAGCGATATCGACGGTCATCTGTCGTGTGCTTGCCGTCACGGTGCTGTTTGTTATGTTCATGCATGCTTTTGAACGTACGATTCGGGTTCGCGATCTTGCAAATTTCAGCCGAAAGCTATTTGGCGATGTGCTGCGAATCGGTTGGCCGCTTGGCGTCAATATGTCCTGCTGGGTATTTACACAGCTGCTTATTTATACGTTTTTGGCGATGCTCGGCACGACCGAGCTCGCGGCTCGGACGTATTTAAATACACTGGAATCGTTTTGCTTCATGCTGGGGTATTCCATTGCTTTGGCGGTGCAAATTCAAATTGCTCATTTGTTTGGAGCCGGCCGAATGAAAGAAGCGTATGGCATAGCGTATCGCGCCATGTGGATCGGGCTTGCCATCGTTACGGTCAATGCCACGCTTATCTTCCTATTCGGCAAGCAGCTGCTCGGATTATTTACGGAAAATCGCGAAATTATAGCGCTCGGCGTCTCGCTGCTAGGCCTCAACCTCATTTTGCAGCCAGGAAAAATGGTCAATATGGCGATGGGGAATGCGCTAAATGCAGTCGGTGACACAAGGTTTACGATGTGGAGCTCGCTAATCTCCATGTGGCTCATTGCAACGGCGCTCGCCTACTGGGTCGGCATCGAGCTTGGCTGGGGGCTACTCGGCATTTATGCTTGCATGATTTTGGATGAGTACATTCGGGGTGCGCTAGCTCTATTTCGCTGGCGGGGGCGAAAATTTCTGCTCAAAGCCGAGCTGCAGAATGAACTGGAGCAAAAGGCTGTACAAGGCACGCTAGCCCCGGGCTCGGGTGCCCTTGCTAAGTGAAGATCGGTTTAAAACGTTGGAGCGATGCTTGAGGTTTTTGCATCAATAAAACAAGGAATAGCAGCTATGCGCTAAGCGTGTAGCTGTTTTTTTATGCTTGAGAACAAGAGCTGCGAATGAACAAGGGGCATCATCCTTCGTAAAAGCGATTTGGAAGTCTAATTGTATGTTAGATAAAATAACTTAAACATGAAGAGGAAAGCGAGTCGAAACGAAAATGAGGCATTAGAATCATCTTTGGACTGAATAAATATGTCACAAAAACAATTTTTTTGTCGAATAGAATAGAAAAATAAAAAGTTGTGTTAGATATATTGACATTAGATAAATTGCCAATCTATAATGAACCTGCGAACGTTCCCTCTGGACGAACGATTTATACATAATTTCTCTTAACGTTCGGTTTTAGCTATCTCTTATACAAATAATGCTTAACTTAGGGGAGTGGAGAAATGAAAAACAGAAAGTTCATTCAAGCGGGGATTATCGTATTGCTTATTAGCCTTATTGTATCGGCATGCGGGGGAAATAAAGAGACAGCCTCGACAACACCTTCGGAAACGGCGGGGGGAAGCGATGGGGCTGCGTCGTCTGATGGCATTAAGGTAGGTATTCTTCACTCGCTTAGCGGTACGATGGCGATTAGTGAAGTGTCAGTAAGAGATGCAGAGCTGATGGCCATTGAAGAAATTAATGCGGCAGGGGGCGTGCTGGGCAAGCAAATTGTTCCGGTCGTTGAAGATGGAGCGTCGGATTGGCCGACCTTTGCTGAGAAAGCCCGCAAGCTGATTTCCGAGGATAAGGTGGCGACGGTGTTCGGGGGATGGACCTCCTCAAGCCGCAAGGCGATGAAGCCGGTATTCGAGGAATTGAATGGCTTGCTCTGGTATCCGGTGCAATATGAGGGGCTGGAGGCATCGCCAAACATTTTCTATACGGGAGCGACGACGAACCAGCAAATTGTGCCGGCTGTTGACTGGCTGCTCGAAAATCGCGGCAAAAAAATGTATTTGCTCGGCTCCGATTATGTATTTCCGCGCACGGCTAATCTGATTATTAAAGAACAGCTCAAGGCTAAGGGCGGCGAATTGGTAGGCGAGGAATATACGCCGCTTGGACATACGGATTACAGCACGATTATTAGCAAAATCAAAGAAGCGAAGCCGGACATCGTATTTAATACGCTGAACGGCGACAGCAACGTCGCTTTCTTCAAGCAGCTGAAGGATGCGGGCATTTCCGCTCAGGATTTGACGACATTGTCGGTATCGGTAGCGGAGGAGGAAATCCGCGGCATTGGGGTAGATGTGCTGGAAGGGCATTTGGCGGCATGGAACTACTATCAGACGACAGATACCCCGGCCAATACGGCTTTTGTAGCCAATTATAAGAAGAAATACGGGGAGGATCGAGTGACGGCTGACCCTATTGAGGCTGGATACACAGCGGTGTATTTGTGGAAGGCGGCCGTAGAGAAGGCGGGCTCCACTGATGTTGCCAAAGTAAAGGAAGCGGCGAAGGAGCTGGAGTGGGATGCGCCGGAAGGCAAGGTGCGCATTGACGGAGAGACGCAGCATATTTACAAAACGGTAAGGATTGGCGAGGTTCAGGCGGACGGACAGTTCAAGGAGCTGTGGAATTCTGGCGAAGCGGTGAAGCCAGACCCTTATTTGAAAAGCTATGAATGGGCAGCAAGCATCCAGCCATCCGAGTAGAAAGCTTAGGCGCATGCTTTCGGAATGCTTGTGGGCATGAAATGCCTACCTATTGCAGCAGCGGTATAATGGCGATGGCGCAAGCCATCGCAGGAGGTGAAGAGCGGGATGGACGTATTTATATTGCAGCTGTTCAATGGCATTAGCGTAAGCTCGATTTTGCTGCTGATTGCACTGGGGCTGGCGATTACATTTGGCTTAATGAAGGTCATTAATATGGCCCATGGCGAGCTGATTATGATTGGCGCTTATTCCACCTATTTGACGCAAAATCTGTTTCACGCCTATATGCCGGGCTCCTGGTTCAACTGGTACTTTGTTCTATCGATTCCAGCGAGCTTCCTGATTGCATTTTTGTTTGGACTTCTGCTTGAAGTCAGCCTGATTCGCCATCTGTATGGCAGGCCGCTTGACAGCTTGCTTGCAACCTGGGGCGTCGGCCTTGTGCTTCAGCAGCTGGCACGGTCCATTTTCGGCGCTCCCAATGTGGCGGTGACCAGCCCCTCTTGGCTAAATGGCGGCATGCGCATATTGAACGATGTCGTGCTTCCATACAAAAGGCTGTTCATCGTCGGCTTGGTCGCGGCCTGTCTGATCGCCATGTACTTCTATATTTACCGCAGCCTTGAAGGTCGGCGCATGCGTGCCGTTATGCAAAATCGCGATATGGCGGCATGCCTTGGCGTATCGACCCGCCGCGTAGATGCAATGACCTTCGCGATTGGCTCAGGTATCGCAGGAATTGCGGGCTGTGCCTTAACGCTGATGGGGCCAATCGGCCCTTCTCTGGGCACCTATTATATTGTTGATGCATTCATGGTTGTCGTGCTTGGGGGTGTCGGCAAGCTGGTTGGTACAGTGCTTGGCGCGCTCGGCATTGGCGTGTTTAATACGATGTTTGAATATTGGACGAATGCTTCGCTCGGCAAGGTACTGGTGTTCCTGTGTATCGTGGCATTCCTGCAATGGCGTCCTTCCGGGTTTGTGGCAATGCGCACACGCTCGCTTGATTAATAGAGAAAGGGGTGACGGGTGTGAAAATAGAGCAGCGAAGGTTATCACCCCAGCGTTTGTGGATTTTGGCAGGTTATGCAGCTGCGGCCGTGGCGTTGTTCTCGGCTCCGATGTTTTTAAGTGATTTTCGCCTCAACCTGCTGGCAAAATTTCTTGCTTTTGCTATTGTGGCGCTGGGGCTGGACTTAATTTGGGGCTACACGGGCATTCTTAGTCTCGGCCATGGTATTTTCTTCGGGATCGGTGCTTATGCGATGGCGATGTACTTGAAGCTGGAGGCAAGCGGCGGGAAGCTGCCGGATTTTATGGGCTGGAGCGGGCTCAAGGAGCTGCCGCTGTTCTGGCAGCCGTTCAGCAGCTTTGGCTTTGCGGTAGCTATGGGTATTGTCATGCCTGCGCTGCTGGCGCTATTTCTCGGTTTTTTCACCTTTCGCAATCGCATTCGCGGTGTATATTTCACAATTTTGACGCAGGCATTGGTCATTATTACGACGACGCTGCTCGTCGGACAGCAGGCTTTTACAGGCGGGACGAACGGCGTAACGGGGTTTAGCAAAATATTAGGCGCTTCGCTCGCCTCCCCTGATACGAAGCGAATTTTATATTTTGTTACGGTGCTGGTGTTGATTGCGGTTTTTGTAGCATGCCGTTATGTCGTTGGCAGCCGCTTCGGCAAGGTGCTCCGCGCCATTCGCGACGGAGAAAATCGCGTGCGCTTCATCGGTTACAACCCTGCGATGTATCAAATGGCTATTTTCACTTTATCTGCCGCGTTTGCGGGTATCGCGGGCATGCTGTTTGTGCTCCATGTTGGCATTATTTCGCCCTCCATGATGGGCATCGTGCCCTCCATTGAAATGGTGCTGTGGGTGGCCATTGGCGGGCGCGGCACATTAATTGGAGCGGCGCTGGGCGCTGTATTGCTCAATTGGGCAAAAAGCGAATTCAGCACCTCCTATCCCGAGGGCTGGACCTATTTTCTCGGTGCAATGTTTGTCATCGTTGTAGTATTCCTGCCGAATGGCCTAACGGGACTGCTTGGCAAAATCAAGCTCGGCAAAAAACGGAGGGTGACGAAAAATGAGCCAACCATCGAGTATCCTGCAATGTAATGACGTGACGGTGGAATTTGACGGCTTTAAAGCGATTCAGGGCATGAGCCTCAACTTGGCAAAAGGGGAGCTGCGCTTCCTGATCGGTCCGAACGGCGCGGGCAAAACGACGATGCTGGATGTCATTTGCGGCAAAGTTCGTCCATCAACGGGGCAGGTCACATTCAATGGCGATATCGATATTACGCGAAAAAAAGAGCATCAAATTGCCGAGCTGGGCATCGGGCGCAAGTTCCAGGCTCCTTCGATTTTCCCCTCCATGACCGTTCTGGAAAATCTGGAGATCGCACTGCGTCAGCGGCGCGGCGTATTCGCTACACTGTTTGCGAGGGCGCAGGCAGAAGAACAGAAGCGGATGAGACGGCAGCTGGAGATGATCGGGCTGTCTGATCAAGAGGATAGCCGTGCAGGCGGTCTGTCGCATGGTGAGAAGCAGTGGCTGGAAATCGGCATGATGCTGCTGCAGGAGCCGGATATTTTGCTGCTAGATGAGCCGGTGGCCGGGATGACCGATAAGGAGACGGATAAGACGGGGGAGCTGCTTCAGGAAATTGCCCGGGAACGCTCCGTCGTCGTCGTCGAGCATGATATGGAGTTTGTGCGCAGCTTTGCGAGCAAGGTGACGGTCATGCATGAAGGCAAGCTGCTCAAGGAAGGCACGATGGAGGATGTGCAGCGGGATGACCGGGTAGCTGAAGTGTATTTGGGGAAAAGGCGGGATGCGGATGCTAGCCGTTCGACAGCTTGAGGCCGGATACGGGGAAAGCATTATTTTGCGCGATGTATCCTTAAAGGTGGAGCCGGGTCAGGTTGTATGCCTGCTCGGTCGTAACGGCGTCGGGAAAACGACGTTGATGAAAAGCGTTATGGGGCTGCTGAAAGCGCGGCATGGTACGGTGGCCTATAAAGGCGTGGATTTGACGAAGCGCGCACCGGGCAGAAGGGCGAAGAGCGGCATGGGATACGTGCCGCAGGGAAGAGAGATTTTCGGACAGCTCACGGTATACGAAAATATTTTGATCGGCTTGGAGGCCGCGCCGCGGGAGGGGCGAGGGCGTGGACAGGCGAATATGATCCCGCCCGCGGCCATTGCGAAATTTCCGGTGCTGCCGGAAATGTATGCGCGGCGCGGCGGTGATCTCAGCGGCGGACAGCAGCAGCAGCTTGCTTTCGCCAGAGCGCTCGCATCGCAACCGTCACTACTGCTGCTCGATGAGCCTTGCGAGGGCATTCAGCCCTCCATCGTGGATGATATCCGCGAGGTCATTCGTTCCATTAAGGCGGATGGCCAGACGGCGATCCTGCTCGTTGAGCAAAGCCTCGATTTTGTAAAAAGCGTAGGCGATTATTTTTATATTTTGGAAAAGGGCGCTATCGCTTGGGAAGGAACACTCGCGCAGTTGAGCAACGACGTGATCAAGAAATATTTGACGGTGTAGCATCCCCGCTTTAAAGCAGATAATAAACAGAAAAAGAGAAAGACTTACCTTTTTAAAGGCATTGGCTGCCCTTAGACGAGTAAGCCTTTCTTTTTGTGTTCTATTGCTATTGCTGTTAAGCCATTTATCTGATCTTATTGCTGCATTTTTGTTACATTTTTGTTTTGCGATAATGACTCCACAGCATAACCATAAATAAGGGAATAGCAACTGCATTTGTAGTGTGGGCAAGCGGCATGTCGGTAATAGGGGAGAGAAACTTGCTTAAAAGACTTACAAGCAATAAGAGGATGGCTCCGATAATGGCTGATCCTGAAATAATAATTCGGTAATTATTTCCGAACCATTTGCTGAGCAGAACGGCTGTTACAAATCCTACGCATGCTACTGGTCCAACAAGCCACACGGCCATACCCGTCATAACGATAACGACAATAGCGGACAGACTATATACAACAACACCGGCATTTTTCTCTTGATAATAATGTTTGGAAATAAAGAATGACAGAATCATAGCGCCAATTAGAGCGACGACAATCAGGGAAGCTAGGGCATACGATTCTCCTTTGAAAATGCCATGCCCTAATACTGAAATGAAAATGGCATCTTGGTCAAAGGTGTGACCCATATAAAGACGCAGCAGTAATGAGGAGAAATGGGCAGTTGTTCCCATTAAAGCGCCAGCAAAAATAAGCTGAATCGAGGTCAGTGGGATTTTGAGCATTCGAAACATGATATATAGGATGATGCAGCCTATAAGACAGCCTGTAATAGCGCTTACTGCTGTAATGATAGAGACTGTGCTTGAATTAGGAATATTAATCATACTCGGCCAGGTGACAAGCAGGGCAAGGCTTGCCATTTCCGTCAGCCCAAAAGTTGTGGGTGCAGCCATACGATTGCGCGTAAGTCCTTGAAGCATAGCTGCAGATGCGGCGAGTGCCGCTCCTGCCAATGTAATGGCAAGGGTATTGGGGAGCCGTAATGTCATCAGCACTTCGTATGTATTGGATTCCCAATCCTTTGCAAGAATAACTTCTTTAAAATCATTGAGAGTTAGTCCCATGACACCGGTTGACAAATGCCAAGCAAAACAGCCAATAAGCAAAATTGGCCCTAAAATAAACAAAGCAGAGACAAACAGCGGATTCGCTTTCGTACGTGTAGTCATGAATCAGTAGTCCTTCCTGAAAAAATCTATTTTCCTTTATATCGGAAATATAGAGGGGAAATTACACTCAGACTGTTCATCACCTTAGTATGTTTGCTTATTTCCCGAGCCATTGCCGCAGCAACTGGGCAGTTTGCTCTGGGTGGGAGATCGGAAAATGATGCCCATAAGGAAGGCTACCCATGTGCAAATGGCGGTAGCGATCATGCAGCTGATAATTCCGTTCCTTTTCTCCCCATAAAATATGAACCTTCTTCTCATCCCACTGTTCCGGCGCTAGCTGAAAGCTTTGCGGACGCGTCAACTCGCGTAATAGCTCAGCAAGTGTCTTCCTTACCCGCGGTGAGCGCAGCTCATCTTGGACATAACGGGTATATTCGGCTGGAATTTGTGCCTCTGATTCGAAGCAGCTTTGCTTAATCAGCGACTTGATTAGTGCGGCCTCACTCATGCGAGAGAGCGCCATTTCCGTAAGCCAGCGCTGTTTATACATGGATGGTGCCGGATGAAAAACGGGCTGCAGCAGTCCTAGCGCTTGAATTCGTTCTGGCAGACGCTCCATGACTTTGGCGGCAAGGAGCGCTCCATAAGAATGCCCGATTAAGGTAACGGGAGCATCCATTGCTGCAATGGCTTCTATAAGGCTCTCCAAGTGGCCATCAATTACATTGGACTTATGGTGATAGGGGCTTCTGCCTAGCCCAGGAAGGTCGGGGAGCCAGACGTTGGCATTCTGAAAATGATTGGCTAGAGGAATCAGGCAATCCGCTCCGCTAAAAGTGCCAGGTATGAACAAAATCGGATTTCCGCTTTTGTTGTTATTGTGCAATGCGGTCATACTGCCTAGCTTGCCCTGATTGTAGCCCTTATGCGCTGTCACTGAATGCGAGAGGCGGAAATCGAGGTCAGCGATTGTATGGTGCAAAGCAGACGGCGTCACCGTGTAGTCCAGCGCATATTTTTGTTGAATATAGCGGGCGGATTCGAGCGAATAAGAATCGTCTACGACAAAGCTCAGTGATTCCTGGGGAATACCCAGTTTGCCGCCCAGTGGGCTTCCGAGCACTTTGGATAAGACGCCAAGCGGTAGAGAGCCGACGGGCTTGGCTACGCGCAGCTCCTTGGCCATCGTTGTAATCAGCTGCCTCATATTAGGGCTGTCTTCCTTCGCTTGCAACAAATAATACGTTTGGCTGATAGGTTGCTCTTCTTGGGCAAGTGCGGCGAGAAAGGCGGCGGCGTGATCAAGGTGGAACAGGGGCAACCAATATTTTTCGCCTCCCGGCACAAGGGCCATCAGTTTTCTGCGTGCAGCATCAACGAGAACGCCGAGACCACCGAGCTGCTCTGTCTCTCCTGTTGCGGAATCGCCGATGACGACGCCGGGGTGGACGACGGACAGGGGATAGCCTTGTTCGGCGCTTTGCTCCCGCAGGTGAAGGTCGGCGAGGAACTTGGCCTGCTCATAAGGCGGCTCATGGTTTAAAGATGCAAGGGCCTGCTCTTTCTGCGATAGATCCTCATTGCGGAATGGGCTTTTAAAGCCGACCAAGTGGATAAAATGGCGCAGCGTCGTCTCCGTATGAATCAGCGAGGCTATTTCAGCCATATGCTGCGAGGCTTGTAAAAACACCAGCTTGGCCTGTTCGTCGCTCAGTCTGATATCCATAGGGCCACCCGCATGAATAATGACCTCTGCTGTTTTCACCCGCGCCAAATCTTCTTTGCTCAAGCCCAATAAAGGCTGCGTCAAATCGCCGCATACCGGCGTGATGAACTCGTTATGCCGAAGGTTTAGCTTGTCCAAAAGCTGCTCATATTTGCTTAAAGAACGAACGAGAACGGTTACGTGCTGCTTGGTTTGTGCAAGGGCCTGTATGAATCGTTGTCCAATAAATCCTGTGCCGCCTGTAACAAATAAATGTGTCATAATCTTGCTCCTTCTATATAAATCATTTTGTGAGTTAAAAGGGGATTACCGTCTAAAAATTAGTACTTATTAGTACTAAAATGATTAAAAAAATTACTTTAGCAAGGCTGCTAAAGCATGAAACGCATGTGTAACTGTATTTGGGTTCTGGCTGGCATGCTGCAAAAATAAAGCTCCCTCAATCGTAGACAGCATAAGTGCGGCGGTTGGTTCGACCGGCAAGTCGGGCTTGAGCTCTTTGCGCGATATTCCCTCGTGCAGCAATTGTTCAATAAAGGAAAGCTGGCTTTGGAAAAAGCGGCGGAACTGCTCGCGGAACGGTCCGTTCTCCAGCGGAGCCTGCGTATAGAGGGTCAGAAATGGGCAGCCGCCAAGGCAGCGTGCATCCTGCTCGGTCAATAGCCAGGCGAGCTTATCCAGGCGCTTAAGTACAGGTAGATCATTTTGCCTGCCAATGTGCTCGAACAAGCTTTCATATTGGCTGATCATCCGCTCAATAATGGCGGACAGCAGCTCTTCTTTGCTTTTGAAATAATAGTAGATATTCGTTTTGGACACTTTGCTGGCAGCTACGATGTCATCCATGCTCGTAACCAAATAACCTTTGCTCAAAAATAACTGTTGGGCCGTATGCAAGGCGACCTCGCGGTTGGATTGTTTTGTTTTCATATTAGTACTGTATAGGACTAAAATTAATTTGTCAATGATTGAAGATACGCAAATTGTTGTAATAGAGACTTTATACCATTGTTAAATGTATGTTAGTTATTATTACACAACTAGGTACAAAGTCACTTGTTCTATTTATATATGTGAGATAATATAACGCAATAGAGATTATAATATAGTTAAGTGGAGGGAACCAAGATGATGCTGTCTATTAAAAGGATGACTGTTTTTTCGCTTTCTGCCATTATCGCACTCGTAACATTTATTTCTCCTGTAGGAGCCGCTGAGGCTGCTATCCAGGCAATTACTTTCCCGGAGGTGCCTGCTTCCTTCCAAAAATCGAAGCTCCCTAACATTTTGGTTATTGGTACAGGCGGTACAATTGCTGGACAATCGACTGATGAGACAAGCTTTCAAACGTACCGTGCGGGTACGCTTTTAATTAAAGATATGGTGAAGAGCCTGCCGAATTTGGATAAGATGGCGGACGTTGAGACTGTGCAATTTGGCAACAAAGGCTCATCGGCTTATCTGATGGACGATCTGGCAAGCCTGTCGATGACAGTGGATGCAGCGTTGAAGAAATACGACGGTGTAGTCGTTACGACGGGTACGGATACGATGGAAGAGATCGGTTATTTCCTCGACCTTACGGTCCGCAGCTCGAAGCCAGTTGTTATTACAGGTTCTATGCGTCCATGGACGGTAATCGGAAGCGATGCTCCGGCGAACTTGTTCAATGCAATCAAGCTGGCGGCAAGCGGCAAGACGAAGAAATTCGGCACGGTGCTTATGCTGAATGATGAAATTCATGCTGTGCGTGAAGTGACGAAAACAAATGCACTTCGTCTCGACACTTTTGAATCGCCTGGATTTGGTCCACTCGGCTACATTGATGAATCAGTCATTCAAATTTACCGTGTGCCGACAAGAGCGCTGAAAACCGACGCGGAGTGGGCGACGCCATTTGATCTGTCCAAGCTGCCGAAGGCGGGCTTCTCGAAGGTCGAAATTGCTTATTCGTATCAAGGTGCTGGCGGTGAGGCTATTAAAGGCTTCGTAGACGGCGGCGCAAAAGGGATTGTTACAGCGGGCACGGGAGCTGGCGGCATTTCCGCTGCAATGAGAGAAGAGCGTACGAAAGCGGTTGAAAAAGGCGTTATTTTCGTAACGACGACAAGAACCGGATCGGGCAATATTTACGGCGGCAGCGAGGGGATTTTAGCAGGAGACAATTTGAACGCGGCTCATGCTCGTATCCTGCTTATGCTGACTCTGACGTACACAAGCGATTTCCCGACTATGCAAAAATGGTTCACCGTTTATGGTGCACTGGAAGTGCCTGAAGATACAGCGGTGAAAGCTGCTGCATAATAGAAAGCATTTTAGATGAAAGTCACGTAAATTAATATGACATGAGTATTGACAGAGTGTTAGGTGCCCTACTATAATACAGATAAATGTAAGGTTATCTAACAAAAAATCATATAGTTCCTATGCTGGCTGTACACATCGGGAACGACAAGCTGTCTAGGGTTCCGTTGACAGGTCGCAAGTTTGCCTCGCGTCTTATCAAGTCTGGTCCAAGAGACGGCGTACGGCGAGTGTGCATCCATTGAGGGATGGCGGCAAGCGCTGTATAACACGGAAGGATAAAAGCCTGGGAGATCACAATCTCCCGGGCTTTTGTTTTTTTAGAAATATAAAAATGTATGAGTTACACGCTTATACATGCTTATATTTCACCCGCGAAACGGTAGCTTTGCCGCCAGAGGATGGCGACAGCTGTTTACGCTTGGCCCAATCTCTGGTTATTCAGGAGTTGGAGCGTTAAAGACAAGGGGTGGGACAATGAGACAGTCGTGGAAGGTTTGGCTCTTGGGGTTGCTTGTCGTGTCGATGTTTGTTGTTACGGGTTGTGGCAGTTCAGGTGGCAAAGCGGGAGAAGGAGGAGCGGGTGAGCCGATTACAATTGCCCTGAGTCCGTGGCCGGGTTGGTATATGTGGTATGTAGCTGAGGAAAAAGGTTTTTTTGAAAAGCATGGAGTCAATGTAAAGCTGGAGTTTTTCCCGGTGTACAGCGACTCGCTGCAAGCTTTGGCAACGGGAAGGGTAGATGCAAACAGCCAGACGCTGAGCGATACGCTCGCTCCTTTTTCAAAGGGGATTCCGCTTAAAGCGGTTCTGGTCAACGATAACTCCTTCGGCGGCGATGCTATTGTCAGCAAACCGGAAATCCAGTCCATTCAGGATCTGAAGGGGAAAACGGTTGCGACGGAGCTTGGTACTGTCGATCACTTGCTGCTGCTAACTGCCTTGGCGCAAAATGGCATGAAGGAAGAAGATGTGAACTACGTCAATATGACTGTAAATGATGCGGGCCCAGCATTTATTTCCGGAAAGTCTGATGCTTCTGTTCTATGGGAGCCGTTCCAGACAATTGCGGTGAAGGAAGGAAAGGGCAAGGTGTTGTTCTCCTCTAAAGATACACCGGGACTTATACCGGATTTGCTTGTGTTTCGTGAGGAGGTTGTGCAGAAGCGTTCCGCTGAAGTGCAGAAGGTTGTGGATGCTTGGTTCGATGCGCTTGCGTATTATGAGGCCAATCAGGAAGAGGTACTGAAGCTGCTGGCGACCAAGGCGGAGACGACTCCGGAGGATCTCAAGCTGGGGTTTGATGGCATCAAGCTGTTCTCTCAAGCGGATAATCTTCACGCCTTCGAGAAGCGTGATGAATATACCTCGCTTGAATATACGGCGGGGCAGACGGCGGATTTCTTGCGCGGACTCGATATGGTCGGTGACATTGATGACGTGAGCGGACTGTTCGACGCGCAATTCGTCAAAAATACATCAGCAGGGAAGTGATGACGATGAAGGCAGTTCGGCGGCGGAAGCCGCATCGGATACAGATTTTTAAAGATATTGGCTCCCGGGCGTTTATGATTACGGCTAGCTGCTCTTTTCTGCTCCTTCTGCTGCTGTGGTCGCTGCTTAGCTATACGGAGGCTGTGAACCCTGTATTTTTGCCGAAGCCGCATGTCGTTCTAGCGACCTTTATAGAGCTGCTCGGCAGCTCTGATTATTGGAATCATATTGGCGTTAGCTTATTTCGCGTGATGTCAGGCTTCCTGTTGGCGTGTGCGCTAGGCATTCCTATCGGGATATTGGCTGGGACGTTCAAATTCGGCGAAGCGCTGATAGAGCCTCCGATGGAATTTATCCGCTACATGCCAGCGGTCGCTTTTAT
This sequence comes from Paenibacillus sp. J31R34, assembly GCF_059383715.1. Classification (NCBI taxonomy): domain Bacteria; kingdom Bacillati; phylum Bacillota; class Bacilli; order Caryophanales; family Paenibacillaceae; genus Paenibacillus; species Paenibacillus sp. J31R34. Next base: position 55,236 of record NZ_JBXENU010000016.1, on the reverse strand, counting down.
TCCGCTTATTATGGTGTGGGCAGGGATTGGCGAGTGGGCCAAGGTATTGCTTATTTTTATCGGCTGTTTCTTCCAGCTCGTGCTGATGGTGGCTGACAATACGCGAAGGGTGTCGCAGGATTTGCTGCAAGCTTCCTTCACGCTTGGGGCGGGGCGCTGGAAGGCAATCGAGACGGTGCTCATACCGGCGATTCAACCGCAATTAATGCATACGATGCGGCTTATTCTCGGCTGGGCGTGGACGTATCTAGTTGTGGCGGAGCTGGTTGCTGTCAACAGCGGGCTTGGATATGCCATCATGAAGGCGCAGCGATTTTTGAATACGGAGGAGATTTTTGTAGGTATTTTCGTTATTGGGCTGCTGGGCTTGATCAGCGATCGCATTTTTGCCTTTTTGAACCGCAGATTGTTCCCTTGGGTATAGGGTTTGAGGACTGAGGTTCCGTTATCACCCTAATAATCTCTCCAAAATGGCTTTTGGCAGCGCATTAGCTGCTTCTGAGTCCGCTGCCTAGCCATAAGCCTTGATTCTGTTGAAATAGCTGCTGCTGTGTCCGCCAAGTATTTCTTTGTGCAGGGTGTGAACCCCTAAAACGAAGATTGCGATTCCTAGTTGAAAAAAAGAATATCAGTGCCTGCTATATACGAAGCTCGCAGTCCAAGAGGAAGAGTTCCTTGAGGCCTGTGGGCTTTTTTGGTGTTTGCATATAAATGTAAAAAGTGATATCATAAATATATCAAATTAATACTAAAGGGGTGTTCTGACAGATGAAAGAGTTCAAAGCTTGGCATGTGAATGGATTTTTGGCATTGCTGGTTGGCGTATTGTCGCTTGTTGGGGGAATCATTCTGATTTTGTTTGGCGCATCGGGTACACAGCCGGACTTCCTTTCGATTATTGCGGGTGCATTGCTGATTCTTGTTTTTATCATCGCTTCGTCCTCGCTGACGATTGTGCAGCCGAATGAAGCGAAGGTCATTACCTTTTTCGGAAAATATATCGGTACGGTAAGAACTGCAGGGCTGTGGATGACGCTTCCGCTGACGAACAAGCAAAAGGTATCGCTTAAAGTGCGCAACTTTAACAGCCATACGCTGAAGGTCAATGATGCCGACGGCAATCCGATTGAAATTGGGGCGGTTGTTGTTTTTAAAGTAACGGATACGTCCCGTGCGAGCTTCGATGTCGACAATTATGAGCGTTTCGTGGAAATTCAAAGCGAGACGGCCGTTCGCCACACGGCGGCACAGCACCCATATGATACGCATACGGATGAGAACGCGATGTCTCTGAGAGGCAATTCCGAGGAAGTGGCAGAAGAGCTGCTCAAGGAGCTGCAAAGCAGGCTTGCTGTTGCGGGAGTTGAAGTAATAGAGACGCGGCTGACGCATCTGGCCTACGCGCCGGAAATTGCTAGTGCAATGCTGCAAAGGCAGCAAGCAACAGCGATTGTGGCAGCTCGCCAGAAAATCGTTGAAGGCGCGGTCGGCATGGTGGATGCGGCATTGAAGCAACTGGAGGATAGTGGAATTGAGCTGGACGTGGAGCGGCGTGCGGCGATGGTCAACAATCTGATGGTGGCGATCGTATCGGATCGTTCTGCCACTCCGGTCATTAATACCGGGTCTTTGTACACGTAGGGAGCTGTCGATAATGGGAAAAGAAAAGAAAGCTTTTCCGCTCCGACTGAATCCTGACATTCACCGCGCTCTGGAGCAGTGGGCTAATGAGGAATTTCGCAGCGTCAATGGTCATATTGAGTTTTTGCTGCGCGAAGCGCTTAGCCGTTCAGGCAGGCTACCGAAGCCAAAACCTGCCGAGCCTCTGGAAAATGCCGGTGAGCCTAAGGAATAGAGAGAAGCAGATAAAGAGCCTGATTATAGGTAAGAAACAAAGCCAAACAGCAGCTGCCGTCCAATGACGATGGAGCTGCTGTTTGGCTGATTTGCAATCATCTGAAACTAAACTCGAAGCTGTTCAAAATTGGTTGGCTTCAAGTGATAGGAAAATCAAGAAGGTTACCATTTTGTTGAACCAAGAGGAGTTGTTAGACGCTTACTCAATGCCTTAGAGTAGGAATGCTAAGGTGTCTAAAATCGACGCATCTTGTGTTATGTTATCTAACATAACTGTTGACAAACGATATTCAACAGTCATATAATCTATCTAACGTTAGGTTATATGACAATTGAATATTGGTTTCCGTTGCAAAATAAACTGGAAACAAATCGCTGTCTAGGGTTCCGTTAGCTGCTGATGGGGTATATCTCATCTGTTGATAGCTAAGTCTGGTCCGAGAGACGGCATGCAGTCGAATGCGAGTAATACTGGCGCGAATCGCTGTATAACACGGAAGGATAAAAGCCTGGGAGATCAAATCTCCCAGGCTTTTTTTATTTATATTTACACGGGGAGGCGAAAGAGGGAATGAGTGAAGAATGGAGCAAAACGATTGAAGCTGGAGGCAAGTGGTCAGGCGTTATTGGGCGGGGGAAGCTTGTTCGTTTAACCGCCCTTGAAGGTGGGGCGAATGTGTCTACCATGCTGTTCAGCGCTCGAGATTTGAATGAACGCTACAATATGCCAGATACACTCAAGGCGCAGCATACCTCACATCTAACGAAAGGGAATGTGCTGATGAGCGACAATGGACGTGCGATGGTCAGTATTGTAGAGGATGGACTTGGCTGGCATGACCCGCTTGGCGGCTATACAAGCCGCGAGCTGACGGATGAGCGCTATGGCGCGACGACTTATCAGGTGCTTCGAAACGGCTGGCTGCGAAGCGGGCAGGAAAATTTGGCGGTTGAGCTGGTGCGAAGCGGGATGGGTGTCAGGGATTTGATGCCGGTCATCAACTGGTTTTCCAAAATTAGCTGCGATGAGCAGGGTGATATGCATTATGCCGAAAATCATTGCCTCGCAGGTGCTAGTGTGACGCTTCGAACAGAAATGGATGTGCTGCTGGTGCTGTCGAATACGCCTAATCCGCTTGATGCTAGAACAATTTATCCTTCGGTTCCGGTGCGGGTAGAAGTGTTCGAGGCTGAGAGAGTAGATCGAGAAAATGACTATTGTGTAAATTTTCGTGCGGAAAATCGCCGTGCGTTCGAAAATACGTGGGAATACAACCTTTTATGGGGAGGCGGATGGTAATGGCGGCATTTAACTTAGTAGAAAGCCCGCGCAAGACGGCGGAAGCTGTGTACAGTAAAACAATTTTAGCTGGCGATGGCTGGATGCATGATTTGCTGCCTGGACAAGTGCTCAGAATTGTTGATCTCGAAGGAAATCAGGCGGCGGATACCCTATTTTACGATGCCGATCAGCCGGAAGATCATTATAGTGCCATAGCAACGATTGCAAGGCAAGCCAATGTGTATTTAACGGCAGGCTCGGTGCTGCGGGCAGAGTCGGGCAAGCCGCTCGTAACGATCGTTGCCGATACATGCGGACGCCATGATACGATTGGCGGCTCCTGCTCTGCACAGAGCAATACGGTGAGATATGCCCATGAAAAGCTGCATATGCACAACTGCCGCGATACGTTCATGCTCCAGCTGGCGAAACGGGAGGCTGGCTATACAAAGCGCGATTTGGCGCCGAATGTGAACTTTTTCATGAATGTGCCAGTGACAGCCGAGGGCGGCTTGCAGTTTGCGGACGGCGTATCCGCGCCTGGCTACTACGTAGAAATGCAATCGCATGGCAAGGTGACGGTGCTCATCAGCAACTGTCCGCAGTTGAACAATCCTTGCAATGCCTATAACCCAACACCTGTGCAGGTACTAATCTGGAACGAATAAATGAATGCGGGGGAGAGGTCGCTATGTTTACAAAGGTACTGATCGCAAATCGCGGCGCAATTGCCGTGAGAATTGAGCGCACGCTGCGCAAGCTAGGTGTTCAATCTGTCGCTGTCTATACGCAGGCGGATCAAGACAGCAGGCATGTTGATGACGCCGATGAGGCGGTGTGGATCGGGGATGGGCCTGCCAAAGAAAGCTACTTGAATGCGGAGCTCATTCTTCAGACGGCGATAGCAACAGGTGCGGAGGCGATACACCCGGGCTATGGATTTTTGAGCGAAAATGCAGACTTTGCCCGTGCCTGTGCTGAGCGTGGTATCGTATTCATCGGCCCGACCCCGGAGCAAATGGAGCAGTTTGGGCTTAAGCATTCCGCCAGAGAGCTGGCGCAGAAGGCTGGCGTGCCAATGCTGCCGGGAACCGACCTGATTGACAGTGTGGAGGAAGCGGTGCTGCATGCACGGCAAATCGGATATCCGGTTATTCTGAAAAGCACGGCAGGCGGCGGCGGTATCGGCATGCGGGTATGTGACGATGAGCAGGCGCTGCTTGCTGCCTATGAGGGTGTTCGTCATCTGGCAGAGACGAATTTCAAGAACGGCGGGATGTTTTTGGAAAAATACATCGCCAAGGCACGCCATGTCGAGGTGCAAATTTTCGGCAACAGCTACGGTGAGATTGTTGCGCTTGGTGAACGGGATTGCTCCGTGCAGCGGCGCAATCAGAAGGTGCTGGAGGAAAGTCCGGCTCCCCATTTGCCGGACAGCGTCCGCGCGGCCATGATGGAATCGGCAACGAGGCTTGCGGCCGAGGTGGGCTACCGCAGTGCGGGAACGGTGGAATATTTATATGACCCCGAAACGGCTGCGTTTTATTTTCTGGAAGTGAACACGCGGCTTCAGGTGGAGCATGGCGTGACGGAAGAGGTGCTTGGGCTCGATCTGGTGGAATGGATGGTGCGGGAAGCGGCGGGGGAACTGCGCGAGCTGAAATCATTAGTAGGGGAGCCGCAGGGACATAGCATTCAGGCTCGCATCTATGCGGAGGATTGCTTGCAGGGCTTCCGTCCAAGTGCGGGGCAGCTGGATCAAGCGAGATTTTCAGAGCAGGCTCGCAATGAAACATGGGTGAGAGACGGCATGACCATTACGACGCTGTATGACCCGATGCTGGCAAAAATCATCGTGCATGGCGCGGATCGCGAGGATGCTCTGCGGAAGCTGGGCGAGGCGCTGGCGCAGACGCGGATGTACGGCCTGACGACGAATTTACAGTACGTGCAGGCGCTGCTTGCGGATGCAGCTTGCAAGGAGGGGCTTGTTTATACGCGGATGCTGGAGGATTTTGCGCCAGTTGAGCAAGCCGTCGAGGTGCTGGACGGCGGCGTGCAGACGACGGTGCAGGATTGGCCTGGAAGAGTCGGACATTGGGACGTGGGTGTGCCGCCATGTGGTCCGATGGACCCTTACTCGTTCCGCCTAGGCAACAAGCTGCTCGGCAATTCGGATCAGGCGGCGGGCCTTGAGCTGACGCTGCGCGGCGGTTCTTATCGCTTCCGCGGTGCGATGCGATTTTGCCTGACGGGTGCTGACATGCAGGCGAAGCTGGATGGCAAGCTTGTGCCGCTGTATGCGCCTTTACTGGCGAAGGCAGGGCAAGTGCTCAGCTTCGATGAGGCAGCCGCTGGGCTGCGGACGTATTTGCAGATTGCAGGCGGGCTTGATATGCCGCTCATTCTGGGCAGTGCCGCAACGTTTACGCTGGGCGGCTTTGGCGGTCATGGCGGCCGGGCGCTGCGAGCTGGTGATGTGCTGAGAGTTCACGGTGATGGCAGTACGCTATCTCATGAAATGGCGGTCTCTGAACGATTGCCGAAACAACAATCTGAACAGCAATCTGAGCAGCTTTCTGAACAACGCTCGGAACTGCCTCGAGACCATGTATCCTCGACGTTAGCAGAAGGGCTTGCTCCTGCTTACCGTCCGGCTATTGGGAGACAATGGACGATTGGTGTCATACCGGGACCGCATTGTACAGAGGAATTTTTGCGGCCGGAGTATTTAAAGCAGTTAACCGATACGCAGTGGGAGGTTCACTTTAATAGCTCCCGTACAGGAGTGCGTTTAATTGGCCCTGCGCCGCTTTGGACTAGAGAGGATGGCGGAGAAGCGGGGCTGCATCCTTCGAATATTCACGACAATGCCTATGCTGTGGGAACGCTTGATTTGACGGGCGATATGCCGATTCTGCTGGGGCCCGATGGCCCGAGCCTGGGTGGTTTCGTATGCCCGGTCACGACGGCTTCCGCTGAGTTTTGGAAGCTGGGGCAGCTGCATCCTGGCGACAAGGTTTATTTTCAGCTATTGACGCTTGAAGAGGCTGATGCGATGCGCGATGCGCAGGAAGCTAATTTGCGGGCGCTGGGTGAAGGCGACATGGCTTCTCTGCAAGAGCTGATGCTTCCTGAGCCTAGGAAACAGTTGCTTTCCCCGTCCTACCCGCTGCTCGTTAGCGAGGAGGCGGGGCGGAGGTTTCCTATCTCCATTCGGTGCAGTGGGGATGAAAATTTGCTCGTGGAATACGGCGAGCTGAAGCTGGACATTTTGCTCCGTTTTCAGGTACATGTGCTAATGGAGGCGATTCGGGCGGATGCTTCGCTTCCGGTGCTCGATCTGACGCCGGGTATTCGCTCGCTGCAGGTGCATATCGATCGCACTCGCATCACGGCCTACGATGCTTGCCGCCGCTTGCTGGAGCTGGATAGCGCGCTGCCGCCGCTTGAAACCATTGAAGTTCCGTCGCGAATTGTCCGGCTCCCGCTTTCGTGGGATGATCCGTCCACGCAGCTGGCGATAGACCGCTATCAGCAAACGGTGCGTCCGGATGCTCCTTGGTGCCCAAGCAACATAGAGTTCATTCGCCGCATCAATGGTTTGGATGGTAGGCAGGATGTGCAGCGAATCGTTTTTGATGCCAGTTATCTTGTGCTAGGTTTGGGCGATGTGTACTTGGGCGCTCCTGTTGCGACGCCAATTGATCCGCGGCATCGTCTGGTGACGACTAAATATAATCCGGCGCGGACGTGGACGCCTGAAAATGCCGTCGGAATTGGCGGAGCTTACATGTGTGTCTATGGCATGGAAGGGCCGGGCGGCTATCAATTTGTTGGGCGCACGATTCAAATGTGGAACAAGCTGCGAACGACGAAGAGCTTTACGGCGGGCAAGCCGTGGCTGCTGCGGTTTTTTGACCAAATTCAGTTTTATCCGGTTGCTGCGGATGAGTTGTTGAAGATGCGTGAAGACTTCCCGCGCGGGCGCTTTGATGTCGAAATTACGGAGACAACCTTCGAGCTGAAAGACTATTTGGCGTTTCTCGCTTCTATTGAACAAGATGCGGAGTCGTTCCGTGCTACCCAGCAGGCGGCGTTCAAGGCCGAGCGCGAGAGCTGGAAGGCGCTCGGCCTTGCGGAGTATGTCTCCGAGCAGGATGGCGCGGCTCAAAGCGAAGAAGAGGAGCTGCCTGCAGGGGCGGAGGCCATTCGCTGCAATATGCCGGGAAGTGTGTGGAAGGTGCTTGTACAGCCGGGCGTTCGAGTGAAAAAGGGTGATACGCTTATCATTGTGGAAAGCATGAAAATGGAGTTTTCCCAGCAGGCATCCTGTGATGGGGTTGTTGCCTCGATCTATGTCAAGCCTGGTGATGAGGTTCATACCGGCCAGCTTGTTGCTGGCATTATGCAAATCAAGAAAGAGGTGTCGCTCGTATGACGGGTGTTACTTTTCCTGAAGTGCTCACGATGCAATGGCTGCGTGAAAAATATACCGCCAAGCAGCTTGCGCCTGAGGCGGTTATTGAGGAAATCATCAGCCGTTCCGAGCGAGATGCGGCTATGAATATCTGGATTACGCCGCCTTCGCTTATGCAGCTGCGCCCTTATCTGGAGCGGCTCGCGCTGCTTGATCCGGCACAAACGCCGCTCTGGGGCATCCCTTTCGCAGTCAAGGACAATATCGACGTTGCGGGCTTTCCGACAACGGCAGCTTGTGCGGAATTTACCTATACGCCAGGCGAGAACGCCACTGTAGTGGAGCGTTTAGTTCAGGCGGGGGCTATCCCGCTAGGCAAAACCAATCTCGACCAATTTGCCACCGGCTTGGTCGGCATGAGAAGCCCTTACGGCGAGGCGCATAATGCTTTGCGCCCCGAGCTGATCAGCGGCGGCTCGAGCTCCGGCTCGGCTGTCGCTGTTGCCCGCGGCCAAGCGGTATTCTCGCTTGGCACAGACACCGCTGGCTCCGGCCGTGTACCGGCCGCGCTGAACGGGCTTGTCGGCTATAAGCCGACCCTTGGCGCGTGGCCGACCAAGGGCGTCGTGCCTGCCTGCGCCAGTCTGGACTGTGTGACGGTATTCGCCCACAGTATAGATGATGCGCTCGCCGTGGACAGCTCCGCTCGCGGCCTGGATTCTGCCGATCCATGGTCAAGGGAGGTTGTACGCTCTACCAGTGATCTGCCGTCCAAGCTGTATTTGCCTCAGGAACGTCCAGCCTTTTACGGGCCATTCGCCGACGAATATGCCCGGGCATGGGGGGGCTCAATCCAGCGATTGCAAGCGCTTGGGATCTCCATTGAATATGTGGATTGCAGCTTGTTTGCAGAAGCGGCAGCTGAGTTGTATGAAGGTCCTTGGGTAGCGGAGCGCTGGGCTGATCTGAGCGAATTTATCGAAAGCCACCTTGGGGCTTTAGTGCCTGCAACGGAGCAGGTACTTCGTTCAGGAGCGGCAGAGCGCCACACGGCAGCTTCCGTATTTGCCTCCATGCATCGCTTGCAGGCTTTCAAGCTGGCGGCGAAAGCCCTGCTCGGCGATGCGGTGCTGGTAATGCCGACCTGTGGCGGAACTTGGACGCGGGAGCAGGTTCGCGAGCAGCCAATACAGACGAATACGGCAATGGGAGCTTATACGAACCATTGCAATTTGCTTGATTTGAGCGCGCTTGCCCTTCCTTCGGGGGAGGCGGCGGAAAGGCTTCCTTTTGGCATAACGCTGTTCGCTTTAGCAGATCAAGAGCATTTGCTTGAAGGCTTGGGAAGATTGTATGCCGACCAGGCAATGGAGTCTGGGTCGTCGGAACGAGCGAAATGCAGTCTGAATAGCGCTATTGCAAAGGTGTCATCTGAAGCATTCGAATCAACCGACTCCGATCAGACGACGCTCGTCGCTGTGTGTGGTCTCCATATGCGCGGATTTGCTTTAGAGCAGCAAATGCTCGCCTTCGAAGCGAGCTTTGTCAGGGAAGCGAACACGGCGGCTAAGTACGAGCTGATCAAGCTCGATACAACGCCTGTAAAACCTGGCATGATCAAGCTGGAGCAGAGCGGTGCATCGGTCGCGCTGGAGCTTTGGCGCATGCCGCTTTCACGTTTCGGCGCATTTGCTGCCCTTATACCGGCACCTCTGGGGATAGGAAAAGTGGAGCTGGAAGGTGGGGAAGAGGTGCCAGGCTTCATCTGTGAAGGTTATGCTCTTGAGCGGGCGGAGCGAATTTCCGAGTATGGCGGCTGGAGGGAATATCGGAGAGTAATGAGTCTAATGTAAATAAACCTAACATATAAATTGACAAACCATAAAAAATTACGGTATCCTAATTAAAATTGTTAGATTATCTGACAAAAGGGACGGCGGCTTAGCCAAATCCGCTGCCAGTACGCTTACTGAAATGTAAGCGGAGCAGGCGGCGCAAATTGAACGCTTTTGGAGGCGATCATAGTTGAATACAGCGACGGTAACAGCAAAGAAGCAGCCGCAGGAGAAGGCACTGGCGCAAAAAGCGAAAGCTGCCGCTCCGGCAGCTGGCAGCGGAACGATTGAAATTCGCGATTTGCATAAGGTATACGAGACGAAAAAAAGCAGCTTTGAAGCGCTGCGCGATATTCAGCTCACCATTGGCTCCAATGAATTTTTAACGATACTTGGCCCGTCCGGCTGCGGCAAATCTACGCTGCTTCGCATGGTCGCCGGGCTTGATGAGCCTTCGAGCGGCATGCTTGCCTTGGATGGAGAAGAAATCGTCGGCCCGGGCGCTGAGCGAGGCATGGTATTTCAGGGCTATACGCTGTTTCCGTGGCTGACGGTGCGTGAAAATATTGAATATGGTCTCAAGCTGCAAGGGATACCAACGCTTGCTCGCCGTGCCATCTCCAATTATTGGCTCAAAATCATTCGTCTTGAGCGATTCGACAAGTCTTATCCAAAGCAGCTTTCTGGGGGCATGAAGCAGCGGGTTGCCATTGCCAGAGCGCTTGCCAATCGTCCAAAGGTACTGCTGATGGATGAGCCATTTGGCGCCTTAGATGCCCAGACAAAGCTGGAGATGCAGGAGATGCTGCTGGATGTGTGGCAAAAGGAGAAAACCACCGTGCTTTTCATTACGCACGATATTGATGAAGCGATCTTTCTGTCGCAGCGCATTGTCGTAATGGGGGCTGGCCCAGGGCGGATTTTAAAGCAATTTGAAGTGAATTTGCCTGCAGAGCGCTCGCCGGAGGTGCGTGAGCACAAAGCGTTTTTAGCTTTAAAGCGGGAGCTTGCCGAACTGCTGAAGCATGATTGATTTATTTTTAAAGGAGGAGTTAATGATGGAGAAACTGACTAGGGCTGTGCTGGAAGAGGATCAGAAAGATCAGCGGAATTTCCCTACTGCCGAGGTTCTCAAGGCTCGTCCCAAATTGCTTGCGGCTATGGCTTTGCTTGCTACCGTCATGTTATTCAGGCATCCTGCCGCTCTTAATGGAGCGACAGGATGTTTTGATTTTCGGGGAGAAGAAGGACAACAATCGGAGGCCCGAGGAGAGCAAGAGAGGCAGGTTTAACCTCTTGTAGTCAAATATTTTTTTGCAGACGCTACCCAACCCAAGAGCTGGATAGGGCGACAAATATTTAAAAATTTCATGGATATTCACCCGCTGGAACTAGGAAATTAGTCTGGGAACGAGCTGCCCGCCGCCTTTCAGGAGTGCTGAAAGGCGGTGTTAATGAAGGGGATGTAAAGGGTAAAATAGTTTAAAGGGTTGCTGTTCAAGGTTCGTGCATAAGAAATTGGGAGCGGATGAATACTATGGTCAGATTCACAGCAAACGCATTGCCCGGTTTGATCAAGTAAAGAACGGTCCTTCGAGTGCCGGCCTTCGTCATGCATCGGAAAACGACTGCTTCAGCATTCGAGGATTTCCCCTGTTAGCCGTGTTTTTTAAAATATAAGACTTTATAAGTTCCTGCTTATAACCCGCTTATATTTCAGCGCAAAACGAGCCTTTGCCGATAAATGACGGCGAGAGCCGTTTACGCTATTAGACAGGCAGTTCGTACCCAGTAGACTTAAAATCCTCTAGGAAAGTGGGGCAACATGAAATGAAAGCAACTGGAATTGTACGCCGCATTGATGATCTTGGGCGTGTAGTTATTCCGAAGGAAATTCGCCGGACACTACGCATTCGGGAAGGTGACCCGCTTGAAATATTTGTGGATCGCGACGGGGAGGTTATTCTTAAGAAGTACTCTCCTATTGGCGAACTCGGGGATTTTGCCAAAGAATACGCAGAATCGTTGTTTGAGAGCACGAATCATGTGGCGCTCATCTCTGACCGGGATACGATTATTGCGGTAGCCGGCGCCTCCAAGAAGGATCTGCTGGACAAGCAGGTTGGGCCGATACTGGAAAGCTGCATGGAGAACCGCAAAGCTGTAGCTGAAACGACTCCTGGGGCTTATGAGATGATTAAAGATATAAGTGACACTTTCTCAGCCTTCGTTATAGCACCGATTATTGCAGGTGGAGACCCGATTGGTACCGTTGTGCTGCTTAGCAAGGATGAAACTGTGAAAATGTCGATTATGGAGCAAAAAATGGCGGAGACTGCTGCTGGCTTTTTAGCGAAGCAAATGGAGCAGTAAAACAGGAACTCCCTTCAAACGCAAAAGCCCGGTGCACACAGCAGGTTAGCTGTTTAAGCACCGGGCTTTTGCGTGTTTGTGCTGCTGGGGACTGGATGTCAGAGCATATATGAGTCATTTTATTCTGATATTTAAAAAGCGTCATCATCTTGAACGGCGAGCTCGCCTGCATAAAGCAGCTTGAAATATTTGTAACCCAATATACAAAAAGCAATTAAAAAAACGAGTTGTTTAATCAGCATTGGCACAGGAATGAAGTCAGAAACGATCCAAACATCCAACAGGACGGTAAACAGGATGATTTGGGTCATAACTTTTGCTCGAAGCTCCGTCCTAATCCACTTTTTCACATGTAAAAGAGCGATTCCGCCGCACAGCATCATTATGAGCCAAATAAAAAAAATGTCTTTATTAAGCGAGTAGCCGAATAAGGAGCCATAAAGCAGTGATGAGGCAATACCGGAGAATTTAAGCAATTTTTGTTCGTTGGCACTTAAATTATAATATGTTCGTTTCATTCAACTACCAAGTTCCTTGGGAATAATTTGGAAATATTCCATCCCAGTTTAAGCCTATATAAACGCCATTTCTTTTATTAATTTTGGCTTGGATAATTAAATAACATAGATTAGTCAGTGTACCGATTCCGATGATTGTTAAAGCTAAAGTAATGAAAGACCCAACTGGCCCTCCGAATAAAAAAGCGAGAGCGGATAATGCTGCGGCTAAAGCTTCTGGTCCGATCCCTGCTGCTACAAAAAGATATAAATCAATATCTGCTTGTGTAAAGTATATTTTAGAGTCCTGTAGAAATACTTGTGGCGAAACCACATTTTGAATAGGGTTATAAATGGATGGCGATTGGGATGAGGAAAGTCTGGTATTGGACTGATCTTGCCCCCTCAGGAGAACACCTTTGTTATTTGCATCTTTGACTATTTCTTTAAGTAGTAAGATGAACTCATTATTTAATCCATATGTTAGTTTTAAGTAGCTCTCGTCATCATTCAACAAGATCATTTTTCCATCTAGGCCCGATGATATTTCATTTAGAACACCACTTGTTGTCATGATCTGGAGAAAATTCTTTGTTTCTTGATCCAAAGTTATAAAAAAATTTCCGTTTTTGATCAGGGCAGTACTTGATGACCTCTCAGAAGCAATAGTAATTACGGCTGGTTTTGTGATCTCTTTTGCTGCCACTACATTTGGGATAGAAGCTAAAATCATTGCTGAAGCCGTTATTAATACTAAGGATTTTTTCAAATAAACTCTCCACCTTTCAGGTTGTAGAGGCTGTTAATCAAATGAAAAATTAGAGATTTAGTCCTCTCTAAGTAAATTGTACCTCATATTTCCAATTAAGGGAATGGAGGTGTTTGCTTGTCGGCTTTTTTGTAGTTGCGGCGCCTTCTTTAGTATACTAATGGGAGAAGCTAATTGTAGGAGAGAGGGAGAAAAATGAGTGAACCACAAATTACGGTTGTCGGTCTTGGTTCTGGCGACGCCGATCAAATGACGCTTGGCGTATGGCGCAGGCTCCAGCAGGCGGCCCGCGTCTATGTCAGGACGGAGCAGCACCCGGCGATAACGCTGCTTAAGGAGCATCAGCTTGCCTATACCTCGTTTGATTCGGTGTACGAACAGCATGATACGTTCCCAGAGGTGTATGAGGCGATAGCGGCCGCGCTGCTGTTAGAGGCGCAATCGTCGCAAGGAGAGGTTGTGTACGCCGTTCCGGGGCATCCGATGGTCGCAGAACGTACAGTTCAGCTGCTCCGCGAGCGCTGTACGGATGCGGGCGTGCAGCTTGACATTATCGGTGGAGAGAGCTTCTTGGATCAAGCGTTTATTCGGCTTGGCATCGATCCGATCGAGGGTTTTGCGCTGCTGGATGCCGCAGAGCTTCAGCCTGCCATGCTTCAACCGCGCGTACATACGATTATTGGGCAAATTTACGATGCGTTTACCGCATCAGACGTAAAGCTGGCTCTGATGGAGCGTTATCCTGATGATTTCGAGGTTGTCATTGGCCATGCGCTCGGCGTTGCTGGCGAGGAGCAGATTATTCGGGTGCCCCTCTATGAGCTGGATCGCACACCTGGCTTTGGCAATCTTTCATTGCTGTTCGTGCCGCGTACGACGGAGGATGCCGTGCTGAACCGATCTTTTGACCGCTTGCACGAGATTGTGGCGATTTTGCGCAGCCCCGAGGGCTGTCCGTGGGATCGGGAGCAGACGCACTCATCTATCCGCAAAAACTTTATCGAAGAGCTGTACGAGGCGCTTGAAGCGATTGATAATGATGATCCGGATGGCATGCGCGAGGAGTTTGGCGATGTGATTTTGCAGGTGATGCTGCATAGTCAGATGGAGGAGGAGACTGGTGCGTTCACCGTCTATGATGTCATTGAGACGCTGAACGAGAAGCTGTTGTTCCGTCATCCGCATGTATTTGGCGCCAGCAGTGCCACGGATGCTGATGAAGCGCTTGGCAACTGGGAGCAAATGAAGGCTGAGGAGAAGGAGCGCAATGGCACAGCTGCCAGCCGCCAATCTCAGCTGGATGGCATTCCGCCAGACCTTCCAGCACTGATGAAGGCATACACGCTTCAGAAGAAGGCAGCGAAGGTAGGGTTTGACTGGGATGACCTGGGGCCTGTGCTGGATAAAATCCAAGAGGAGCTCTCCGAGCTTCGCGAAGCTATTGCCTCGAAGGATGAGTTGGAACAGGCGGGCGAGCTAGGCGATTTGCTTTTTGCCGTCGTCAATGCAGCGAGATTCATTCATGCCGATCCAGAGGAAGCGCTGACGATGACGAACCGGAAGTTCAAGTCGCGTTTTGCTTATATTGAAGAGCAGCTTCGTATAAACAACAAAACATTTGACCAGACTGATTTAACAGAAATGGACCGCTGGTGGGAAGAAGCAAAGCGACAGTAAGGGACGCGGTTCGCTAAGAGCAGCAAAGATTCCGCACTTTTCGTGAAAAAAATTTGCGGTCAGCGGCAGGAATTCATGTCGGCAAGCAGAATAAGTTAACTTCGTAAGTGTAACAGTTTCAAACTTTCACGAACGTAGGCCGCGCTGAGCGGCTATACCATTAGCTAAGCTTATCATTAGGAGGATTTTAGAATGAACAAAACAGATTTGATTAACAACATTGCAACAAAAAGCGGTTTGACTAAACGCGATGTAGAGGCTGTTCTTAACGGCTTTCTTGGTGAAGTAACAGATGCTCTTGCTGGTGGAGACAAAGTACAATTGATCGGCTTCGGTACTTTCGAAACGCGCACACGCTCAAGCCGTGTTGGCCGCAACCCACAAACAGGCAAAGAGATTAACATTCCAGAATCGAAAGTTCCTGCATTCAAAGCAGGCAACAAGCTGAAAGAAGCTATCCAATAATTCATGCGTCTGGATAAGTTTCTCAAAGTATCCCGCCTGATCAAGCGGCGCACAGTCGCCAAAGATGTGTCCGAGCAGGGGCGCGTCTGGATCAACGGCCGCGAAGCGAAAGCGAGCAGCGCCGTAAAGGTTGGGGATGAGCTTGCTATCCAATACGGGCAGAAGACAGTAACCGTTCGAATTGAGCGAATTGCCGAAACGACCCGCAAGGATGAAGCCGGTGAGCTCTACACGGTGCTGAAGGAAGAACAGCGTCCGCGTGACAATGATCTTGAATGGCAATAAAGATAAAGGGTTGCTTGCGCATGATACCAACGTGCGGGAGCAACCTTTTTTTTATAAATATACGTATATAACCATGAATGGAGCAAATCAAGGAGGGAAACTGAAGCATGACGAAAATAGGTTGGATCAGGCATGGGGTTACGCAATGGAACGTCGAGGGGAGAGCGCAGGGCTCTACGGATATTCCGCTGAATGAGGAGGGCAAGCGGCAAGCGGCAATTTTGGCTGAGCGGCTGAGCAAGGAGGAATGGCATCATATTTACTCCAGTGATCTGCAGCGGGCGCTTGTGACAGCAGAGACGGTAGCGGCGCGCCTGGGAGGCGGCATGGCAGTCAAGCAGGATGCGCGGCTGCGGGAAATGGGAGGCGGCCTTCTGGAAGGCATGACGGAAGCGGAGCGTATTCTGAAGTGGGGAGCCGACTGGCGCAAAGCGGATTGGCAGGGTGAAAGCCATGAATCCGTTATAGGCCGCGGTTTCGAGGTGCTGAGGGAGATTGCCGATAACCATCCGGGTCAAAATATACTTATTGTCAGCCACGGAGCGCTCATCGGCCGCTGCTTGAAGGAGCTTGTGCCCGACGCTTATAAGAACGAGCCGCTTCAAAACACGTCCATCTCGACGATTTATGCGAATGCGGCAGGTAGCTGGTCCTGTGAGAAGTTTAATTGTGCGCTGCATTTGAGCGGCGTGGCTGATGAAGTAGAGGCGAAATGATTCATTTTCCAAGGTGAAACGGCTGTCGCCGTCCTCTGGCGGCGCGCGGCGTTTCAGTCCGAGAAATATAGAGAAAGGATGGCGGAATCATATACTTTTCTATATTTTAAAAAAACTGCTGCTGTTTGGGTATTTGCAGGCGCTGAATTGCCTATTTCCGGTTACGATCTTCGGGGCTATGGCTCTTACACATTACGTCCAGGTACCGGGCATTGCAAGGTATGACCTAATTCTGCTCATCTGCTTGGTCATGCAGGTTGTTATGGTAGCTACAAAGCTGGAGACGTGGGATGAGCTGAAGGTCATTTGCCTGTTTCACATTATCGGTCTGGCCCTTGAGGTATATAAGGTGAAGATGGGCTCTTGGACGTATCCGGGTGAAGGGTGGTCAAGGGTATTCGACGTTCCGCTTTACAGCGGCTTCATGTATGCGAGCGTAGCAAGCTATATCTGCCAGGCTTGGCGCAGGTTCAATCTGGAGATGGTCGGCTGGCCAAAAATGGCGTATGCGGTAACGATCAGCGCAGCGATTTACTTGAACTTTTTTACCCATCATTATTTGTGGGATTTCAGATGGGTGCTGATGGCGGGGCTGATTATCGTATTCTGGCGTTCTAGTGTCCACTTCACGCTTGGGGAAGCTGTATATAAGATGCCGCTTACGCTGGCTTTTGTTCTAATCGGATTTTTTATTTGGATTGCGGAAAATATTATGACCTTTTTCGGGGCATGGGCCTATCCGGATCAGGAAAAGCAATGGACGCTCGTCCATGTGAGCAAAATCAGCTCGTGGCTGCTGCTCGTCGTGATCAGCATTATTATTGTGGCCCAGTTGAAACGGGTAAAAAGCGCCCGCTGAGCGCAATGGCATTTTCAGCTAATAGGTATCCGTGCAAGGCATTCTGCTGTTTCAAAATCATAGAATAGGGTATATATCGGTAGCCGCTTTATTTTCATGAGCCCTTTCATAGATTCCATAGGTTTGTCCTTCTGGACAGGTTCTAAAGTTCGTCCCACTCCCATAAGCTTTAGCATAAGCTGCGTTTTTGAAGTGGAGGGACGGGTCAATGGTGGATCAGAATAAAGGGCAGAAGCGTCAGGAAGTGAAGATGCTCAATCGAAAGCTGCTGGAAATTACCGGGGTATTAAACGTGGAGAGCTTTGACAGCGAGGAGTTTTTGCTGGAAACGGATCTGGGCTTTCTGACGATTAAAGGGCAGAATCTGCATATTAAGCATCTCAGCCTGGAGCAAGGTTTTGTCGCTATAGAGGGGCTCGTTCATTCGCTCGCCTATCTGGACGGCAATGCCCCGAGCAAATCCAAAAGCCTGTTTGGTAAATTATTTAAGTGACACTGACGATGCAGTGGTACACGCTCGCGATGATGCTTCTGTCAGGAATCGGCATGGGAGTCGCCTTTGACGGCTATCGTGTGGTGTCGAATGAGCTGCGGTTTCCACGTTGGTGGCTGCCGGTTCTGGACATTATATACTGGCTGGCAGCGTCGATTATCGTGTTTCGTGTGCTGTACGCAAGCAACAATGGCGAGGTGCGGGCGTACGTCTTTCTAGGGCTGGCAATAGGTGTGAGCAGCTATTACTTTCTATTTAGCAAGCCGGTCATCAAGCTGGTGCAGGGCATTATTCGCGCTATCCGCGCACTGATCAGAGGAATCGTCAAAACGGTGGAATTTGTCATTATTAAGCCGATTCTTCTTTTGTACAAAATAGGTATTGTAGCACTGGGATTTGGGACTGCTTTCACTATTTTTGTGCTAAAAATTATGTTAAAATTGACTCGTCCATTATGGCTATTGCTATGGTGGGTATTAGGTCCTATCATACGACCGTTGAACCGCCTATTTATGAAGTACGCCGATAAGTTTAAGCTTACAGAGCGCTTTAAGGCAGCGGTTGCACGCGTAGTTGCGCTTTGGCGGAAGTTATTCTAAGTTTTCATGGCATGGAGCAGATCGAGTGATGGATGCATCTGGTTCTATTTCTTAAGGGGGTACAAGCAATTGGCGACAGCAGCAGCAGCAAACAAGTTAACCGTTAATCCAGGCTCCAAGCGTCGGATCAAGATGTGGATGATGTTTATTGTCCTCTTCATGGGCTGGGCGGCTTATACCTTCTTTGGACAAATCCAGCAGCAAAACGCTACCGAACTGCGGCTTGCAGCTGTAATGAAACAGAAGGAAGATGCCACAAATCAGGCGCAGCAGCTGCAACAGGAAATTGAGCGGCTTAACGATCCGGAATATATTGCGCAGCTTGCAACCAAAGGTCAAGGCATGGTTAAAGAGGGCGAACAACAGATACAGGTGGTTAAATAGACGCACAAACGGGTGAACGTCTGTTGACCTTCCTTCTTCCGTTCGGTTATAATCACGTTAATAGTACATTAAGCGAAACTTTTAGGGAGGAACATTTTATTTTATGGCAATTGAAGTAGGCGCGAAGTTAGAGGGCAAAGTGACAGGCATTACGCATTTCGGGGCATTCGTTGATTTGTCTGGAGGTGTCACAGGTCTCGTTCACATCTCGGAAATTGCTGATAATTACGTCAAAGACGTGAAAGATCACCTGAAGATCGAAGACGTGGTCAAGGTCAAAGTGATTAACGTTGACAAAGACGGAAAAATTGGACTTTCCATTAAACAGGCAATTGATCGACCAGAAGGCCAACTGCCTCCTGCACGCGAATCACGTCCAAGCACTCGTCCAAGTGGCGGGCCTGGTGGTGGTGGCGGCGGAGAACGCTTTAATCGTGGCGGCAGTGGTGGCGGTCAGGATCGTGGCGACCGTGGAGGACACGGTGGCGGCGGTGGTGGGCGTCCATTCAAGCAGCAGGCCGGGAGACCAGCTTACGGAAAACCAACTTTTGAGGATAAAGTGTCGCGCTTCCTGAAAGATAGTGAAGAACGCATTTCCTCCCTGAAGAAGAATACCGAAGGCAAACGCGGTGGACGCGGAGCCAAGCGGGTTTAAGCAAGAGCTATATTTTAATGACAAAAGCAGAGCCTTTATGGTTCTGCTTTTTTTGCGTTTATGTGCCGCCTCGAAGTTTTTTCCTACCCTACTCTTTCAATACCGACACATTCACCTGCATATTCGCCAACAAATGGAAGTGCCAATAGACGGTTTTTGTTGAAGCTATTTGAGGCACTGTCTGCAAAGAGGGCGGCATGAGCCCAGACAGGGCAAGCGAAAATTTGCTTTTGACAAGGACTGCGAGGGCAGTTGATTTTGTCGGAAAAAACTTTTGGGCCGCCTACGTTAAACTGACAAACTTCCTATGGACGACCTCCTATAATGGGAAACACAATACATTCGGAAATGGTGGTGTCTGCGGATGAACAAGGAAAGTGTACTCGTATTTCCCAGAGGAAAGAAAGAAGGATGGTTGCAGCCTCGAATCGGTAAAGTCAAGGAGCGTGTTGCCTCGCAGCGATTTATTCAGCTGGTGCTGGCGAAAAAATGGACCTTCCTGCTTGTTGCTGTTGGTTTTTTGCTTGGACGAGCCGTCATTTTGGAGTCGCTTATGCCGTTTGCCGCCGCTTATTTTGCCGTCATTTATTTTCTTCGAAAGGATGCGGTTGCTTGGGTTGGGCTGTCAGTGGTGGTGGGAAGCTTCTTCGCGGTTACACCCTCCCCAGTCTGGATTGCGATGGAAATTGCCGCATTATTTCTTCTGTTCAAGGGGCTCGAAGCCTACGAGAAGGCTGAGCTTGCTTCGGCTCCGCTGCTCGTATTTACCGCCACCTTGCTCGTCCAATTGTTTCATGCCTTCACCTTGGACACGCTGACCTGGTACAGTATCATGCTGGTTGTAGTGGAAGCGGCTCTCGGCTTTGTTCTCACGCTCGTGTTCATCCAAGCCATTCCGGTGCTGACCATGTCTAAGAAGACAACGGCGCTGCGCAGCGAGGAAATCATATGCCTGATGATATTGCTCGCTTCCGTCATGACAGGGGCGGTTGGCTGGGTGATCTACGGCATGTCGGTGGAGCATATAATGTCACGTTATATGCTGGTGCTGTTCGCGCTTGCTGGGGGCGCGCCGCTTGGAGCATCGGTCGGGGTCATTGCTGGACTCATACTCAGCCTTGCGGACTTTAACGCCATTGTGCAGATGAGTCTGCTGGCGTTTGCGGGCTTGCTGGCGGGGCTGCTGCGGGATGGAGGGAAGATGGCTGTAGCCTTCGGCATGCTGCTCGGAACGTCCATTCTAGCCGTATATGTAGGCGGTCAAGGCGATGTGATGGCATCCACCTGGGAATCGGTTACAGCGGCTATTATGCTGATTTTGACGCCGCGCGTCATGATACGAACGATATCCCGCTATGTGCCGGGAACGAATGAGCATGCGAAGTCACAGCATGAATATGCGAAGCGGGTGCGTGAGGTGACGGCTGAGCGGGTCACGCAATATTCGGAGATGTTCCGGCAGCTCTCGCGAAGCTTTGGGCAATTAAACGGCGGCGCTGTGGCGATGAATCGCGAAGATGAGATCACTCATTTTATGAATGAGGTGGCGGCACGAAGCTGCGCAAGCTGCCATCGGCAAAATGCATGCTGGGGGGATAAATTTTATCAGACCTATAAAGTGATGACGGAGATGATGACGACGGTTGAGCAGGAAAGGGCTCCTGGAGCTAAGGATATGCCGCGAACATGGACCGCCCATTGCTCCAAGTCGACGCAGGTGATGTCTGTCATGAAGCAGCAGTACGAGCTTTATCAAAATAATATGCACTGGAAGAAGCAAATATTCGATTCTCGTCAGCTGGTGGCCGAGCAATTGACCGGCGTGTCCCAGGTCATGGAGGATTTGGCGAAGGAAATTCGCCGCGAGGGGCAAACGCTGCATTTGCAGGAGGAGCAAATTAGGGAGGCGCTGGAGGGGCTGGGTCTGTCGATTCGAGAAATTGAAGTGATTAATTTGGAGGAGGGCAATGTTGATATTGAGCTGTACCATACCTTTAGCAAGGGATATGATGAGTGTCGCAAAATTATTGCGCCGCTGCTTACGGATATTTTAGGTGAGCATATTGCAGTTAAACTTGAGGAGGAACCAGAGAAAAATGGAGAAGCAACAAGGGTCGTATTTGGCTCCGCCAAAGTGTTTGAAATTGAAACGGGCGTTGCTGGTGCGGCAAAAGGGGGCGATCTGCTGTCAGGCGACAGCTTTAGCATGGTGGAGCTTGGCAACGGCAAATTTGCCGTGGCAATTAGCGATGGCATGGGAAATGGAGAGAGGGCGCGCCAGGAAAGCAGCGCAGCGCTGTCGATTTTGCAGCAGCTGCTCAAGTCGGGTATGGACGAGAAGCTCGCGGTCAAATCGGTCAATTCCATCCTGCTGCTGCGTTCGTCAGATGAAGTATTCGCAACCGTGGATCTCGCCATTATCGATCTTTACACCGCCTCAACAATGTTTATGAAGATAGGATCAACGCCGAGCTTTATTAAGCGCGGCAAGGAAGTGATTCCAGTTACGGCCAATAATTTGCCAATCGGTATTTTACAGGATATTGATGTGGATATGATTTCGATGCAGCTTCAGCCCGGGGATGCACTCATTATGATGAGTGATGGCATTTATGATGCGCCAGGCCATGCGGTCAATAAGGAGATGTGGATGAAACGAATGATTCATGAGCTGAAAACGGAGGACCCGCAGGAGATGGCCGATGTGCTGCTGGACACCGTTGTGCGTTACCATAAGGGGGAGATTATCGATGACATGACCGTGCTGGTGGCGCGTGTGGACAAGCATTTGCCAGAGTGGGCGGCATTCCGCTGGCCGGGGATGACGCGAATGGAGCGCCCGCGGACGGTAAGCTAGCATATAGGAGGGCCGCCAGGGACGGCGACAGCCGTTTTACCTTGGCTCACATACTAATTGGAGGTGAAGCGGCTAAGCGGTAGCTTAATAGAATGTTCTCTTGGAGGTGGTTAACCAAACCAGCGTTCATTCATAGCGTGCTTCAAAGGAAGCGGCTATGAATAAACGCTGGTTTTTTCTGCGTATAACCGTTTATCTCTCTTAAAATGGGCAAAACTGATAGAATCAGCTCTTTGTCACTCTAAGTGGGTCGGCATGCTGGTTTGTGGCTGTTTGTGCAAATATAAGAATTTATAAGTTTCACACTTATAAACGGGCTTATATTTCAGCGCGAAACGGAAGCTTTGCCGCCAGATGATGGCAAAGCCGTTTACGATTGTGAAGGGAGATTGATAGGGATGAAACAAATTTTGCTAATAACCGATGGTTGTTCGAATGTAGGGCTTAGCCCGATTGTAGCAGCGGCTCATGCGAAGGCGGAGGGTATTGCAGTCAATGTCGTCGGGGTGCTTGATCACGGCGATGCAGGCGAGTCCGGCAGCATGGAGATTGAGGAGATTGCAAGGGCTGGCGGGGGCATCAGCCGGATGGTTCATACGCGCCAGCTGGCGCAGACTGTCCAGATGATGACGCGCAAGACGGTTGTACAGACGATTCAGCTAGCTGTACAGAAGGAGCTTAAACATGTGCTTGGCAGCGGGGCGATTGAGGATTTGCCGCCGGAGACGCGCAGCGAGGTCGTGAGGGTGATGGATGAGCTGGGGGAAAGCTCCAGTCTGCAGGTGGCGCTGCTTATCGATGCCAGCGCTAGCATGAAGCCAAAGCTGATTGCGGTAGAAGAGGCGATCCGCGACTTGATGCTGAGCCTGCAAGCAAGGCAAGGGAAAAGCGAAATCGCTGTCTTTCATTTTCCGGGCGGAAGGCATGGAGAAGAGTGCAAAATGGATTTGGGCTGGACGGATAATTTGACAGGAGCGCAGTCGATTTTTCCAAAATTGCAAATGAGCGGCACGACGCCAACGGGTCCTGCGCTGATGCAGGTGATTGATTTTTATCGTCAGGGGGATTATGGTAGGAGGAGCAGAGAAGAAACGGATGGGATGATGAGTGACTACGTCGTTTAGAATCAGTCTCCGCCGTGGCACTGTGGTGACTGGAAAATGGAAGCGCCGTAAGTATCGGGTCGAGCGTCTGCTTGGGGAAGGCGCCAATGGCAAAGTGTACTTGGTCCATTCCGACCAGGGGTGGGTTGCGCTTAAGGTAGGCGCTGACGCAGTAGACCTGCAATCGGAAATCAATGTGCTTCAGACGCTTGCGAAGCAGGGGAGGCGTCAGGCGCCTGCATTTTTGTATGATGTGGATGATCTGCAGGGCTCCGATGGACGCGATTACCCTTTTTATATTATGAAGTATGTGCGCGGGGTGAACTTGTCTGCGTATTTGCTGCAAAACGGCAAGGAATGGTTCCCGCTGGTCAGCCTTAATCTGTTGAATAAACTGGCGGAGCTTCACAGCAAGGGCTGGGTATTCTGTGATTTGAAGATGGAAAATGTGATGGTTGCCGATTATGGGCATGTCGAGCTGGTGGATTACGGCGGGGTGACGGCGGTAGGAAAGAGCATTCGCCAGTTCACTGAAATTTATGATCGTGGCTACTGGAACGCAGGTTCCCGGGCTGCCGATTTGAAATACGACTTATTTTCTTTCGCGGTGCTGTGCATCCAAATGCACGAACCGAAGAGACTGCACCAGCTTACCTTGACGCTGCTCCCGCAAAATCGTTCGACCGATGATTTAGAACAGCTGATTGCGACCAATGCTTCTCTGAAGCCGATTGCAGGCTGGCTTGCAGAAGCTCTTGCGGGTCGTTTTGCAGATGCTGCTGAAGGCGCGGAGGCGTGGCGTGTGCTGATGCATGGAACGAGCCGCAAGCAAGCTGCTCCGACCCCTTTCTGGCTCAAAGGGCTAGTTGCGGGTTCGGCAATTATGCTGGCTGTATCGGTTTATTGGCTGCTTCGCGTGGGTATGTAATGACATGAGATGTTATAGCAAGGTTTCGCCAGCTATTTTGTTGAAGGCGGCGGCCAGAAGGGAATGAGGGAAGAGGAAATGACGATAGGAATCGATTTGCTTCCCGATGTTCAGAAGCTGGCAGCAATGGAACGGTTATGGAGCGAAGGGGACTGTGTTGTTGTTGCTGTCTCCGGGGGACCGGACTCTATGGCTCTGCTGCATCTCCTGAGCCGCCTGAAGTCAAGCGGGGTGCTAAACGTTGTTGCGGCTCACGTGAATCACGGCTTCCGGCCGAAGGAGTCGGCGCTGGAGGCAGAGGTAGTTCGGCGTTATGCGGGGGAGCTTGGGCTGCCCTTTGAGCTGACAGAACTCGATTTGCCTGCTTATATAGAAGAAACAAAAATGAACGCACAATCGGCGGCGCGCGAAAAACGCTACGCCTATTTGCATGAGGTTGCGCAGCGATGGGGCGCGCAGGCGATTGCCCTTGCCCATCATGCAGATGACCAAGCGGAAACGGTGCTCATGCATTTGATTCGCGGCAGCGGTATTTCGGGACTTTCTGGCATGTCGCTGCGCAGGCAGGAAAAAAACGTGGAACTCATTCGCCCCCTCATGCGTAAGAACAAAACAGACCTTTTACAATACTGCCGTCATTACGGCATTCCGTATTGCGAGGACAGCAGCAACGAGAAGCGCCATTACTTTCGCAATGTTGTCCGTCTGGATGTTATTCCGCAGTTATCCAGCTTCAATCCGCAGCTGTCCGAATCGCTTGGCCGCCTTGCTGAAGTGGCGGGCGCCGAGGATGAATGGCTGGATAGGCAGACAAAAGCTTTATTCGAAGAGTTAGCCTATACGGAGCAAGAGGAATGTTCTGTAAGCTGCAGTCGTTTGGCGGGCCTTCATGTCGCTTTACAAAGGAGATTGATTAAACTAATATTAGATTATCTTTCGAGGGATGCTGATGTGGTCTCCTTCGAGCATATCGAGTCTATGCGGCTTGCCGCAGCGCCCGAAAGTTCAAGCACTTGGCGTATGGATATTGGAAACGGTTTGCGCTGCTTGCGTGAATATGACCATATGCGTTTTGTCAGGATGCCGAAACAAGAGGAAGCAAATACAGACTATGCGCTTGTTGTTGTACCTTTGACCCAGCAATACATAGAGGTAGAGGCGGGCGGCTGGAAGCTCGCGTTTGAGCGGCGGACAGCTGATGATCAGACTGCTGGAAAACTGGCGGGCCGCCATGAAGCTTGTTTCGATTTGGAGCAGCTTGCGTTTCCGCTGACTGTACGAAATCGGCACCGTGGTGACCGAATTCAAGTTTTAGGATTAAATGGGTCTAAAAAAGTGCAAGATATGTTCGTTGACGAAAAGCTGCCTCCTTCACAGCGCGAACGCTATCCACTGCTTTTCGATGCAGATGGGCGGCTGCTGTGGATTCCAGGCATAAGGCGATCTAGCCATGCGCTTATCAGCCCAAGCACGAAGGAACTATTATTCATTCGTCTTACGAAAGAATAAGAAGCACTGTTACACTCATAAACATAAGTACTGTAGGGGGATTAATCCGTTGTTAAACGACATTCAAGAAGTGCTTTACGATGCACAGCAGATTCAGGCCAAGGTGCGTGAGATGGGCAAGAAGCTCAGTCAGGATTTTGAAGGGCGTGACCCTCTCGTTATTTGTATCCTTAAAGGGGCCATTATTTTCATGTCCGACCTGATCAAGGAAATGACGATTCCGCTGGAGATTGATTTTATGGCGGTGTCGAGCTATGGTCAGTCGACCAAGTCCTCAGGTGTGGTCAAGATTATTAAGGATCTTGATGTATCGGTTGAAGGCCGCGATGTACTCATCGTTGAGGACATTATTGACAGCGGTTTGACGCTAAGCTACTTGATTGATGTTTTGGAGCGCCGCAATTCCAAATCGGTTACGGTGGCTACGCTGTTCGATAAGCCAGCACGCCGTACAGTAGATCTCGAAGCAGACTATACGGGCTTTACGCTGCCGGACGAATTCGTTGTCGGTTATGGGCTTGATTTTGCTGAGCGTTACCGCAACCTGCCGTTCATTGGCGTTTTGAAACCGGAAGTGTACGAGAAGTAATTTGAATGGGCTTAACCAGTATGCCTGTCCTCCAAGTGGTTCTATTGTGATGGAAAGTCATGCTATGTTAAAATATGAAAAGCGTCTTGAGAGGAGGTAGGAGATGAATCGGATCATCCGTAACACTGGATTTTATTTGATCATCTTTTTGGTAACCGTCGGGATTATTCAGTTTATCAGCAATCAGAATGATACTACCGTCGAAATACGATATGATCAGCTTCGCGCTGCTATTAATGAGAACAACGTCGCGGAAATGATGATAAAGTACGATGGTCAGTCTTATTATATTTCTGGTAAATACAAACAACAGCCCGAAAGCGCGAAGAGCATACAGTTCACATCGCGTGCAGGGATCGATTCAGGCGAGGTATTGCGTGAAGCCGCAGTGAAAAACGGTTTTGAGTTACAGTATAAACCAATGGATACGCCAAGTGTCTGGCTTACACTCCTTACTTCCATCATTCCGTTTGTGATTATATTCGTTCTGTTCTTCTTCTTAATGAATCAAGCGCAAGGCGGTGGCGGCAAAGTCATGAATTTCGGCAAAAGCCGTGCCAAGCTTTACAATGAAGAGAAGAAGCGCATCACTTTCGAGGATGTGGCAGGGGCGGATGAGGAGAAGCAAGAGCTGGTTGAAGTTGTTGACTTCCTCAAAGATCCGCGTAAGTTTAATCTGGTAGGCGCCCGTATTCCTAAGGGTGTTCTGCTCAATGGTCCTCCGGGAACAGGTAAAACGTTGCTTGCCCGTGCAGTTGCCGGTGAAGCAGGCGTGCCATTCTTCAGTATTTCGGGTTCGGACTTTGTGGAAATGTTCGTCGGTGTCGGCGCATCCCGTGTCCGTGATTTGTTCGAAAATGCGAAGAAAAATGCACCTTGTATTATCTTTATCGATGAGATTGACGCCGTTGGCCGTCAACGTGGTGCTGGTCTTGGCGGTGGTCATGATGAGCGTGAGCAAACGCTCAACCAATTGCTCGTCGAGATGGACGGATTTGGAGCGAACGAAGGTATCATTATCGTTGCAGCAACGAACCGCCCTGATATTTTGGACCCTGCCTTGCTGCGTCCGGGACGTTTTGACCGTCAAATTACGGTTGACCGTCCAGATGTGAGAGGCCGTGAAGCGGTGCTGAAAGTTCATTCCCGCAATAAGCCGCTTAACAAGGACGTCAAGCTGGATATTATCGCAAGACGTACAACAGGCTTCTCCGGAGCAGATCTTGAAAACTTGCTGAACGAAGCAGCGTTGCTTGCTGCTCGTCGCAATAAGAAAGATATTGCAATGAGAGAGGTTGATGAAGCTATTGACCGTGTTATCGTAGGTACAGAGAAGAAAAGTCGCGTAATCAGCGATCGTGAGAAGCGTATTGTTGCTTTCCATGAAGCTGGACATACGATTATTGGATTCTTCCTGGAGCATGCGGATCTCGTTCATAAAGTAACCATTATTCCTCGTGGCAAAGCTGGCGGTTACGTCATCATGATGCCGAAGGAAGACCGGATGCTGGTAACGAAGCAGGAGCTGCTGGATAAAGTGACTGGCTTGCTTGGCGGACGTGTAGCTGAGGAATTGTTTATCGGCGAAATCGGCACAGGCGCATACAGTGACTTTAAACAAGCGACGAGTATCGTTCGTGCGATGATTATGGAATACGGAATGAGCGACAAGCTTGGTCCATTGCAATTCGGAAGCTCGCAAGGACAGGTGTTCCTTGGACGTGATATCGGCCATGAACAAAATTACTCCGATGCGATCGCTTATGAAATTGACCAAGAAATGCAGGCGATTATCGGAGCTTGTTATGAGCGTGCGAAAAAATTGCTCACCGAGAGATCGAAAGAGGTTCACACGATTGCGGAGACGCTTCTGTCTGTAGAGACGCTTGAAATGGATCAAATCAAACGTTTGATCGAAACAGGCACGCTTGAATTGGCGGAAGGTGAAGCAGAGAGTGTTGCTGTTGAACCAACAACTGAACCAATCGTCGATACGATTGGCGACGTTAAGGTTCGTATACAGTCAAGAGAAGCAGGAGAAATCCCTTCATTGGATAAATCTGATGATAAACCGAATGATGGGGAAGAACCGAAATAAATAGGATGAGGACGCGTTAGAAAACCGACATTGTCGGTCGTTGAACCATCGTCCTCGCCAGTTGTTTATGGAGACAGCTATTTTCTCAGTAGTGGCCGAGAAAATAGCTGTTTTTTTATTTCATCGCGAAACAGAAGCTTTGCCGCCAGAGGTCGGCGTCAGCCGTTTACGCTTGATTAATTTTACTTTATTAATGTTCGGATTTAGCCTATAATAATAGAGGTAAAACTCAGGAATTATTTGGTTTTGTCGGGTGTGTGTAAGGTTTTAATGGTGTGTTTGGCACAAATGTTAAATAATTGTGAGATATAGGCGTGAACAAAATTTCTGTGTCATGTTACATGACGTAAAAATGTTGACGTATGTGGATAAGCAATTATAATAAAGAGAATAGCAGCCAAGCACAACAACAATAATATAAGCAAGTAGGTTGCAGTTACAACACATCTATATTAAGGGGAGAAATCGAAGATGAAAAAACGTTTAGGTTTTATGTTATCTATTGTTCTTATGTTCGCATTAGTATTGTCTGCTTGTGGTGGCGGCAGCAAAAACAATGGCACAAACGGAGCAGCATCGCCTGAGGCGTCTGCGGCACCTGAAGCATCATCAGATGCTGGTACAGCAGCTAAGCTCAAAATCGGTATGGTTACAGATACAGGTGGCGTAAATGATAAATCCTTTAACCAAAGCGCTTGGGATGGCCTGCAACGTGTAACGAAAGATACAGGCTCCGAAACGAAATATTTGGAAAGTAAAGGCGACGCTGATATGGAACCGAATCTGCGTGCATTCATTTCTGAAAAATACGATATGATTTGGGGCGTAGGCTTCTTGTTCCAAGATGCAATGGGTAAAGTAGCGAAAGACAATCCGGACTCCAAGTTCGGCATCATCGACTCCGCTGTTGACGCACCAAACGTTGTTTCTGTTAACTTCGCAGCTAACGAAGGTTCGTTCCTTGTAGGTGTAGTTGCTGGCTTGACAACAAAAACAAATAAAATTGGTTTTGTAGGCGGCATGGAAATT
Source organism: Paenibacillus sp. J31R34 (assembly GCF_059383715.1). Taxonomy (NCBI): domain Bacteria; kingdom Bacillati; phylum Bacillota; class Bacilli; order Caryophanales; family Paenibacillaceae; genus Paenibacillus; species Paenibacillus sp. J31R34. The sequence goes on along the minus strand of NZ_JBXENU010000016.1, from coordinate 25,957 downwards.
CCGAGTGTTACTGTATTTGAAGCAGGCTTCAATGCAGGTGTAGCAGCAGTAAACCCTGAAGCGAAGGTTATCCGCAACTACACAGGCGAGTTCGGTAAACCAGACTTAGGTAAAGCAGCAGCAACCGTAATGTACAATGACGGCGTAGATATTATTTTCCAAGTTGCTGGTGGTACTGGTAACGGCGTATTTAACGAAGCAACAGCTCGTAAAAAAGCAGGGCAAGATGTATGGGTAATTGGTGTTGATAAAGACCAATCGATCGAGTTCGGCAACGAAGTTACGCTTACTTCCATGCTTAAAGGCGTTGAAGCTGCCATTCACCAAGTTTCCACTGACCTGATTAACGGCAAATGGGAAGGCGGCAAATCGGTTGTTCTTGGTCTTAAAGACGGCGCAGTTGGCCTGCCAGAGAACAACCCTAACGTTTCTGCAGAAATTATGACTAAAGTTGAAGACTACAAACAACAAATTATTAGTGGTTCGCTTGTAGTTCCAACTGAAGTGAAATAGTTTTAAACTTATGATTTAATGTCGTTTGTTTATTATGTACAGCCGACAAGACCTGCCCTCAAGCCGGTCTTGTCCTTTTTTGAGATTGGGAGCTAACAAACCGGGGAGGATAACTGGATGAAACAAAGTGCAGCGGCTGTCACACTTAAGGGGATTACGAAACGCTTTCCCGGGCTTGTAGCCAATGATTCGATTGATTTTGAACTCAAGAAAGGCGAAATCCATGCATTGCTGGGCGAGAATGGTGCAGGTAAGTCTACGTTGATGAACATTTTGTTCGGCTTGTATCAGCCGGATGAAGGAGAAATCTGGGTCAACGGCAATAAAACGGTTATTGAAGGTGCAGGAAAAGCTATTGAGCTTGGAATTGGTATGGTACATCAACATTTTAAGCTGGTACAGCCATTTACAGTGGCTGAAAATATTGTGCTTGGCAATGAGCCGCGTAAATTTGGCACATTCGTCAATTATAAGCAAGCAAATGATAAAGTCCGTTCCATTTCGGAACGTTATGCATTGAAAGTAGATCCGCAGGTGCGGATTAAAGATATTACGGTGGGTATGCAGCAGCGTGTGGAAATTTTAAAAACCTTATACCGTGGCGCTGAAATTTTAATCTTTGATGAGCCAACTGCTGTGCTTACCGTACAAGAGATCGAAGAGCTGATTGGCATTTTGCGCAATTTGGCTGCAGAAGGCAAGTCCATTATTTTGATTACGCATAAGCTCAAAGAGGTTATGGCGCTTGCAGATTCGGTGACGGTTATTCGTCGGGGCAAGGTGGTTCGAACCGTTACGACAAAAGAAACGAACGAGCAGCAGCTTGCGGAGCTTATGGTTGGCCGTGACGTTAATTTTCAGGCGGTAAAAACCAAGAAAGAGCCTGGAGAGCTTATCGTATCTGTTGAAAACCTTACGATGAAAGGCGAGGAGAATAAGCTCGTTCTAAATGGTGTCGCTTTTAATATCCGTGCCGGCGAGATTTTGGGTATTGCTGGCGTTGATGGCAATGGACAAAGTGAGCTGGTACAGGCTATTACTGGCATGCGTAAAGCGTCTGGTGGCTCTGTGAAGCTTTTGGGTAAGGAAATGATCAATAAAACGCCGCGCCAAATGTCCGTTGCAGGCGTCAGCCACATTCCAGAGGATCGTCACAAGCATGGAATGGTGCTTGATTTCACACTGAGCGAAAATATGGTGCTGGATACGTACTTTGATCCACAGTTCGGCAAACATGGCTTTATTGATTTTAAAGCTATAGACGCTCTTGCGAATCAACTTGTAACTGAGTTTGATGTGCGTTCATCAGGCATTGGGGCCAAGGCCCGCTCCTTGTCGGGCGGTAACCAGCAGAAAGCCATAATTGCCCGTGAAATATGGAAAAATCCGTCCTTGCTCATCGCTGTACAGCCGACTCGCGGTCTGGATATAGGCGCGATCGAATATGTGCATAAGCGGTTAATTGAAGCGCGGGATGCAGGCAAAGCGATTTTGCTCGTTTCTTTTGAGCTGGATGAGTTGTACGCATTATCTGATCGTATTGCGGTTATGTACGAAGGTAAAATAATGGGCTATGCCGATGCTGATCAGCGTGACGATCAACAGCTGGGTCTAATGATGGCAGGCAATTCAACAGCGAAGCAGCCGAGCAAAGGTGGGAGATAGCAACCATGGATAAAGTCAAAGGAATTGCGGACAAAATATTCAATAAAACATCCTTCCTCGTCCCCTTGGTGGCTATCATTTTGGGTCTGTTATGCGGGGCAATAGCCATGCTGGCAGGCGGGTTTGATCCTATTCTAGCTTACCAATCACTGATTAAAAAGCTATTTGGCAGTCCTTACGATATGGGCGAGGCTATTCGTGCGATTACCCCGCTGATATTCACAGGTACAGCGGTTGCTTTCGCTTTCCGTACGGGCCTGTTTAATATCGGGGTAGAAGGCCAGTTCATGATGGGTATGACTGGTGCAACCGTCATAGGGATTACGCTTGACCTCCCTTGGTTTCTGCATGCTCCGCTTGCTATTATTGTCGGAGCGCTGTGTGGAGGCTTATGGGCGGCATTGACTGGCTATTTAAAGGCTGTTCGCGGCGTTAACGAGGTTATTTCTTCGATTATGTTGAACTGGGTTGCGCTTTATTTATCCAATTACATTATTCGTGCGTTTTTTGTGGCAAAAGGGCAGCAAAAATCGGATCCGATTCAAGAGTCAGCACTCGTATCGATTGGCTGGTTATCCGATGCGATGGATCATGCCCGTATGCATTGGGGTACTGTCATTGCCTTGCTCGGTATTGGGGTATTTTATATTATACTGTGGAGAACGAAGCAGGGCTATGAGCTCAGAGCAGTGGGACAAAGCCCTGACGCAGCGCTGTATGCAGGGATTAATGTCAATCGCACCATTGTAAAGTCGATGTTTATTAGCGGATTGTTTGCGGGTCTGGCAGGCGTGTTTGAGACGCTGGGCGTATTTGGCTATCAGACGATTCTGGCAGCGCCATGGGGCTATGGCTTTGATGGTATCGCGGTTGCTTTGCTTGGCGGCAATACGCCAATTGGCGTATTGTTCGGTGCTGTACTGTTCGGTGGTCTCAGCTATGGCTCTGCGGGTATGAGCTTTGGAGCGGGCGTACCGCCAGAGCTCGTTCGAATCGTTATTGGTTCGATCATTTTCTTTATTGCTTCGCATGGCATAGTAAAGTTTTTCTTAAAACCATTCCTTGGACGACGTGCAGACAAGCGTAAGGAGGCGATCTAATATGAATGCACTAGAGATATTGGGTCAGCTTATTAACGTTACGCTTGTATTTTCTACGGCGCTTATTTTTACCGGTCTCGGTGGACTATTCTCTGAGCGCTCAGGCGTTATTAATATCGGTCTCGAAGGCTTGATGGTGTCTGGCGCGTTCGCGGCAGCAGTCATTACCGACTATGCGATACAAGCTGGTTATGAGGAATCTGCTCCGTGGATAGGCTTAGTGGGGGCAGCGATTTATGGGGTGATATTTGCCCTTCTACATGCGATATCCACCATTACATTTAAGGCGGATCAGACGATAGTCGGTGTCGTTATTAACATTTTGGCAGCGGGAATCGCGATTTATTTGACGAAAAGCTTGTATGAAGGTTCGGGACAGACGACAACGCTGACTCATGTATTCAACAAATGGGAAATCCCTTATTTATCAGATATTCCGTTTTTTGGAGAGGCGTTCTTTAAAGCTTATCCGACGACCTATGTTGTTATTATCCTTGTCATTATCAGCTATATTGTGCTGTACAAAACGCACTTCGGCTTGCGCCTTCGCGCAGTTGGCGAATACCCAAGCTCGGCAGATACAGTGGGTATCAGCGTAACAAAATACCGTTATATCGGCGTGCTGCTCAGCGGAGCACTTGCAGGTCTTGGCGGTGCGACCATTACGTTAACAACGACGAGCAACTTTGCCCATAATACCATTTCGGGCCAAGGCTTTATCGCTATCGCGGCTGTTATTTTTGGAAAATGGAATCCTCTCGGCGTTGCGGGAGCTGCTATTTTCTTCGGCTTCGCGCAAGCGATTCGGAACTTTGCTCAACTGTTCGATTGGTCGCAGCAAATTCCGACCGAGTTTTTCTATATGCTGCCATACGTATTGACGCTGGTTGTACTCGTTGGTGCAGTAGGACGTTCTTCCGCTCCAGGCTCGCTTGGCGAACCATACGATCCAGCTAAGCGCTAATCGAAACAAGAAGCATCATACTTCCCATGGCTATCACGTAAGTGATGATTCATCCATGGGAAGTTTTTTTGTTTTCTAACCCTTTACACAAGGTTAGTCACAGAAAATCCGTGATTGTGGATAACTTGTGGATAACCATGTGCGTAAACGCTGCATTTATACACAATAGCCGCCAATGATGGAAAGTTTAGCTGTGGCAGGTGCTATTTTCAAAGGGAATTCACACTTTTGTCATAAACGCATTGACAGCATGATCTGCCTGGAGTAAATTAAACCTTATCAAATGAATTTACCGTAAAGGTCAAATGAAAGGCGAACGACTTTTTAGGTTTGTGCATCAATTCACAAAGTCGGTAGTAGCCATATCTGGAATGGGCAATCAGCTTGCCCTTCCCTCATAAGAGGAGAGGATTAACTGTGGAAGCACTGGCACTGGAACGCAAGGCGGAGCAGAACCGCGAACTGCGGGAACGGCTAATGCAATTGAAGAAAGAGCGCAACGCCATCATTCTTGCTCATTATTATCAGCGTGATGAAATTCAAGAGGTTGCGGATTTTCGCGGCGACTCGTTTTTGCTAGCTCAGAAAGCGGCTCAGACGGATGCGGATGTCATCGTATTTTGCGGCGTGCATTTTATGGGGGAGAGCGCCAAAATTTTGGCTCCCAATAAAACCGTCATTATTCCGGACGAGCGTGCAGGCTGCCCGATGGCCGATATGGTCAATGTCGATGGTCTTCGCAAGCTGAAAGCCCAGCATCCGAATGCGACTGTCGTTACGTATATTAACTCTTCCGCCGAAATTAAGGCAGAGACTGACATTTGTTGTACATCGGCGAATGCGGTTAACGTTGTAAATTCCGTTGAAGGCCAAGACGTCATTTGGGTACCGGACAAGAACCTAGGGCACTATGTGCAGCAGAAGACCGATAAGAACATGATCATCTGGGAAGGCTACTGCAACACGCATGACATGTTGACGGTAAAGGATGTAGAGGAAATGAAGGCGAAACACCCGAATGCGCAGTTTGTTGTGCATCCTGAGTGCCGCCCTGAAGTGGTGGAGCTGGGTGATTTTGTCGGCAGCACGACAGCGATTATTAAATATTGCAAGGAATCGGATTGCAAGGAGTTCATTGTCGGCACGGAGGATGGCACAGGCTATCAGCTGAGATTGGACAGCCCGGACAAAACATTCCTGTTTGCATCTAAATATTTGGTTTGCCCGAACATGAAGGTTAATAACCTGAAGAAGCTGGTTAAATGCCTTGAAACGATGCAGCCGCAAATCTATGTACCGCCGCATGTGGCGGATCAAGCACGCTTGTCCCTGGAGCGCATGTTACTCGTGAAATAGGAGCAGCATGCGCTACTCCTATGCCTGGAGGCGCAGAAATGATTCCCAGATACCTTGTAGACATAAAGCTGGACGAACTGCCGGTAATCGAGAAGGATGTTATTGTGATTGGGGCCGGCATTGCCGGTCTTTTTACCGCACTTCGGGCCAGTGATCGGCATTCCGTGCTGATGATTACGAAGAAGTCGCTGCTCGACAGCAACACCCGCTATGCGCAAGGCGGCATTGCCGCGGTCATATCGGAGGACGATTCACCAGCTTACCACAGCGAGGACACGCTAATTGCGGGAGCGGGGTTGTGCTCGGAGGATGCGGTCAATGTGCTCGTGCATGAGGGGCCGGAAGGTGTGAATCAGCTCATTGAAATGGGCACACAGTTCGATTTGGAAAATGGCGAGTTTGCGCTGACGAAGGAAGGCGCTCACAGCCAGCGTCGTATTTTGCATGCGAATGGGGATGCGACGGGCTACGAAATTGTACGAGCCTTATCGGAGAAAGCGTTATCCAAGCCGGGTATTGAAGTATGGGACGACCACTTTGTCATCGATTTGGTTACCAATGATGGAGAATGTGTGGGCGCTGTTGTGCAAAAGCCGGACGGCTCGCGTCTGCTTGTGCGGGGCAAGGCGACCATTCTATGCTCGGGCGGCGCAGGCCAGCTCTACCGTTATACGACGAATCCTGAGGTGGCCACAGGCGATGGGATCGCTATGGCTTTCCGAGCAGGAGCTTTTATACAGGATGTAGAGTTTGTCCAGTTTCATCCGACCTCCCTATGCTATCCCGGAGCACCACGGTTTCTGATTTCAGAGGCCGTACGCGGCGAAGGAGCCGTCCTCCGCAATACGCGAGGCGAGCGTTTTATGGAGCGCTATCACCATCAGCTGGAGCTGGCGCCGCGTGACGTAGTGGCCCGCGCTATTATTAGCGAGATGGAAGCAACGAAATCAACTTTTGTTTATTTGGATGTGACGCATGAGTCGCCGGATATGGTGAAGCATCGTTTTCCGAATATTTATGAATTTTGCCTGCAATACGGTTTGGATTTGACGACAGATTGGATTCCGGTCGCCCCTGCTGCACATTATATGATGGGCGGCGTTAAAACCGATCTCGATGGAGAAACCAATATTAAAAGGCTGTTCGCCTGCGGCGAGGTTTCCTCGACAGGCGTTCATGGAGCGAATCGGTTGGCCAGCAATTCGCTTTCGGAAGCGGTCGTTTTCGGCAAGCGTATCGTCGAGGCGATTGATAAACTTGCAGAGCATGCAGAGATTCAGCCTATAATAGAGAGCAGCGTACCGCGCAGCAGTGTGCCGATTCAGGCAGTGGTGGAGCGGAGATTGAAGCTGCAAAAAGTGATGGTCAGGTATGCGGGCTTGCAGCGCGATGCAAAGGGCCTCGAGAAGGGGCTGGAGGAGCTGCGGCGCCAGTTGACTATTTTTCAAGCGATGCTGACCAAGCGGGAAGAGTTTGAATTTGCCAATATGCTGACATGCGCCCTGCTGACGGCGGAATCCGCTTTACAGCGGGAGGAGAGCCGCGGCGCGCATTACCGTGAGGACTTCCCGGAGCGCAATGATCAAGTATGGCGCAAGCATACTGTAATGCACCGTGTATACGGGAGGACAGAGGAGCGGTTAACCAATGTTTGAGACAACGCTGGATGGCTATAATGAAGCGCTGCGCGCGCAAATACGCGGCTGGCTCGCTGAAGATATCGGAAGCGGCGATGTAACGACGGCTATGACTATTCCGCGTGGAGCGCAGGCGAAGGCCGTCATTCATGTGAAGGAAAATGGGCGGATTGCGGGCATTCCAATTGCGCGCCTTGTGTTTGAAATCGTTGACCAATCGCTGGTCTTCACGGCAAAGGTCGAGGATGGACAGTATGTTGAAAAAGGCACTGTACTCGCTGAAGTAGAAGGCAGCATCCATAGTCTGCTTACAGGGGAGCGTCTAGCGCTTAATTTAATGCAGCGGATGTCCGGCGTGGCGACGAAGACTAGTGAATTTATAGCGGCGCTGCAAGGCCTGCCGGTCCGACTGGTCGACACTCGCAAAACGACGCCAGGCCATCGTCTGCTTGAAAAATATGCCGTTCGCGTAGGCGGCGGCTCGAATCACCGCTTTGGCTTGTATGATGCCGTTATGATCAAGGATAATCATATTAAGGGCGCAGGCGGTATTCGGGAAGCAGTGGAAGCAGCTCGAGCGGGTATTCCCCATACGATGAAGATCGAGGTGGAGACGGAGTCCTTGGAGCAAGTCGATGAGGCGATTGCATACGGCGCTGATATTATTATGCTGGACAATATGACGCATGAGATGATGAAAGCCGCAGTAAAGCAAATCAAGCAGCGCGCGCCACATGTTATTGTAGAAGCCTCCGGCAATGTGCGGGTTGATACCATACACGGTATAGCCGCTTGCGGTGTCGATGTCATTTCGGTAGGAGGCCTCACCTATTCCTTTCAATCACTCGATATTAGTCTCGACCTGTTTGCGAAGAAGGGAGGGGCCATGTCTTGATTCTCGTCATTGACGTCGGAAATACGAATATAGTCTTGGGCATTTATCAAGGCAAGGAGCTGCTTCATCACTGGAGGCTCAGCACGAATCGTTCCGCTACAGTTGATGAATATGGCATCAACTTTCATCATTTGTTTCATTTTGCCGGCATGCGTCTGGAGCAGATGGAGGGTGTCATTATTTCATCAGTCGTTCCGCCGCTCATGCGGACGTTGGAGCAGCTGTGCATGAAGTATTTGCGCAAGACTCCTTTTATCGTTGGTCCAGGCGTGAAAACCGGACTTAATATCCGGTATGAAAATCCCCGCGAGGTCGGCGCTGACCGCATCGTGAATTCGGTGGCGGGCATCGTCAAATATGGCAGTCCGCTTATTGTCGTCGATTTCGGAACGGCAACGACGTTTGATTACATTGATGCCGCTGGCAGCTATTTGGGCGGCGCTATTGTGCCGGGCATTGCAATATCGACAGAGGCGCTTTATCAGCGGGCGGCGAAGCTGCCGCGGATTGAGCTGGTGAAGCCGCCAAGCGTCATCGGCCGCAATCCGGTCACTTCCATGCAGGCGGGTATTATATACGGCTATGCAGGACAAGTGGACGGTATCGTGCGCAGAATCCGCAAGGAATTTAAAGTCTCGCCGCGTGTTATCGCGACGGGCGGCTTGGCTGAGTTAATTAGCTCAGAATCGGAAACGATAGATGAGGTTGATCCGCTTCTGACATTAGAAGGTTTGCGTATTATATATGAACGGAATCAGGAGGGATAGACGATGGAGCAAAGGAAAGATTTTTTGGTGCGTGGCACGGCATGGGAAGGCAAAATTCGTGTTTTTGCAGCCCGTACGACGCAATTGGTCGATGAGCTGCAGCGCCGGCACGGCACTCTGCCGACTGCAACTGCAGCACTTGGCAGAACGGCAACGGCTGGAGCTATTATGGGCGCCATGCTGAAGGGCGATGAAAAGCTGACGATTCAAGTGAAGGGCGAAGGCCCAATGGGACAAATTGTCGTCGATGCAAATGCTCATGGAGAAGTGCGAGGCTACACGGACAATCCACTCGTTCTGCTTCCAAGCAATGCGCAGGGAAAGCTTGATGTTGCAGGTGCCGTAGGCCATAGCGGCTATCTTCATATTACTAAGGATCTTGGGTTGAAAGAGCCTTACCGCGGCAGCGTTCCGATTGTTTCTGGCGAGCTGGGCGAAGACTTCACCTATTATTTTGCTGTATCGGAGCAGACGCCTTCCGCAGTTGGACTGGGCGTACTGGTTGATGAAGACGGCCGCGTCATTCATGCTGGCGGCTTTATCGTACAGCTGATGCCAGGACTTACGGATGCGGAAATTACTAAGCTGGAGAAAGCGCTCAGCGCGATGCCTCCGGTCACAGCCCTGCTTGATCAAGGGGAGACGCCAGAAGGGCTGCTTAAATGGGTCGTCGGTGATGATGTTGTCATTCATGAGTCGCTGGACTTGCGTTTTCAATGCAAATGCTCGCGCGATCGCGTAGAACAGACCTTGATCAGCATGGGTGAATCGGAATTGCAGCAAACGATTGAAGAAGAAGGTAAAGCAGAGGTCGTCTGTCACTTCTGTAATGAAGCGTACCAGTTTAACCGCGTAGAGCTGGAGCAATTGCTCGAACAAGCCAAACCGAAGCCGATCCATTAATATGGAGGCTACCGGGCAATGAATAAAATCGGTGTAGTGAGGACGATCGTCGTCATTCAGGCGTTATGTATGATCGTACTAAGTGTAGTTGTTGTAGTGAGATTGTCGCCTTTTTCTGAAGGAATGCCGGACCATGAGCCAGATTCGGGAACACGTACTGAAACAGGCAATGAGGTTGTACCAGGCAGCTTGGATAATGATAAAATTGTTGCCATAATTGGCGATCACAGCATCAGGGAAAGCGAACTGATGAATGCGCTTAGCGAGCAATATGGCCAAGCTACCCTCAAGCTGATGATGATTCACAGCGCCATTGACCAAGAGGCTGCCTCGCAGCAGCTTGAAGTGACCGCTGAGGAGCAGCAGAGAGCTGTTGAGGAGCAGGCAGAGGGATATGATAGCGAAGAGGATTTTTATCGCATCATGGATCAGCAGCTGGGCATGTCCAAAGAGGAAGTTTTGAAGGATACGAAGTACAGGCTGTTGACTGAAAAAATAGCGATCCAAAAAGTAGATGTGCCTGATGCTGAGGTTGAACGCTACATTGCGGATCATGAGGAGCAATACGGCGACAAGCTGCAATATCGCTTATCCTGGATTGTGACGGCGAATATGGAAGAGGCGAACCGCGTGCTGGATAAGCTCTCTGAGGGAGCAGACTTTGCGCAAGCAGCAGATAAATATTCGATAGATGCTTTTACGGCAGATGCTGGCGGTGATTTAGGCCTTATTGATGCCAATGACCCGTTTCATGAGCTGGCGATTCTTTCGGCGGCAAGCAAGCTGGGTACAGGAGAGATCGCTGGCCCGATAGCGATTGCCGAAGGGTATGCCATCATTCGTTTGATGGAGCGCCACACAACGGATAAGCCACAGGGGCAGCAGCTGTATGAGCTGGTCCGCAAAGAGCTGGCATTATCACAGGCTCCTTCCCTAAGCCAAATTGAGCAGCAGCTATTGGAGAAATATGACGCGGTCACCTTTCCGTAAATATAAGAAATTTTAGGTTTGTTTATAAGCTTCCATTATATTGGAGCATCATATAGTCGTGTTCGCCAGACGATTAGAAAATGGGCGAACAATCCTTCTTTTTCAAAATGTAAGCATTTATAAGGCTTCCACTTATATCAGGCTTATATTTCAGCGCAAATTGATGCTTTATCGGTCAGGGATGGCGTTAGCCCGCCGTATTCGCATGAAGGAAATGAAGGTATTGACAACGAATACAACTCATTGATAAGATGGAATTAGTTTAAAAACCAACTGAATTAGTCGGAATAAGGAGGAAGTATGACACATGGCAAAAATCGTGCAAAGCATTACTGATCTAATTGGTGATACACCGCTAGTTCGCTTGAATCGTCTTGTTCCTGAGGACAGCGCTGAAATCTATGTAAAGCTTGAATATCAAAATCCAGGTGCGAGCGTAAAAGACCGTATCGCAATCAGCATGATCGAAGTAGCTGAACAGGAAGGCATCATCAAGCCAGGCGATACAATTGTTGAGCCTACGAGCGGCAACACGGGTATTGGTCTTGCATTGGTAGCAGCAGCTAAAGGCTATAAAGCCATTCTCGTTATGCCTGAGACGATGAGTATTGAGCGCCGCAACCTGCTTCGTGCTTATGGCGCAGAAGTGGTTCTGACGCCGGGTTCGGAAGGCATGAACGGAGCTGTTCGCAAAGCCGAGGAATTGGCGAAAGAAAATCCGTCCTATTTTATCCCGCAGCAGTTTAATAACCAAGCCAATGTGAAAATCCACCGCGAGACAACTGGTCCGGAAATCGTTGAGGCGATCAACTCCCTGGACGGCAAGCTAGATGCATTCGTAGCGGGTATTGGTACTGGCGGTACGATTACGGGTACTGGCGAAGTGCTGAAAAAGAACTTCAAAGATATTAAAATTTATGCGGTTGAGCCTGCGGCTTCCCCACTGCTTTCGGGTGGACAGCCTGGACCTCACAAAATCCAAGGAATTGGCGCTAACTTTGTGCCGACGATTTTGGATCGCGAAATTTATGACGAAGTCATTACGGTTGAAAATGATGATGCATTCGACTACGCACGCCGTGCTGCGAAAGAAGAAGGCATCTTGTGCGGAATTTCCTCCGGTGCTGCGATCTATGCTGCTTTGAAAGTGGCGAAGGAGCTTGGCAAAGGCAAGCGCGTTATCGCCGTTGTTCCAAGTAACGGTGAGCGTTACCTCAGTACGCCGCTGTTCAACTTCGAGAACTAACACTTATGTCCAAGCGGGGCCGTGCCTTAAGTAGGATCGGTATACCGTTTGACTGGCCTTCCATTCATTTGAGTGGAGGGCTTTTTTCATATGCGTAAATGGCCGTGGGAATATGGCGGCAGCGCTCTTTCCTTTTGGGCGGGTATTCTGTATACTAGGCAAAATAAACATGCTTGTCGATCGGGGGTTGGAAGGTGATGTTCACCGCCTTTGACTATTGGTTAGGGTGGCACGCCGAGCGGAAGTATACGACTTTTCCACTGCTGCGGGAGCTGTCGCTTGGAGAAGAAGGTGTCGCTTCATGGGAAGAGGCATGGCGGGATGCATCGCCGTATGCTTTTGTACTGGAGAGCGGTAAGGGCGGGCGCTATACGTATCTCGGCTTGCAGCCGGAAAGCGTTATTCGCGGTAAAGGTCTGGAGGCGGAAGCTCGGACGCTGCGGACAGATGGAGCTGAAGCTTTAGATGATGCTAATTCGGGCTTGCGCTACCAGGGCAAGCCGATCGAAGTGGTGCGGAGCTGGATGGAGCCATATCGCGCGCCAAAGCTTGAAGCAGCTGGCACGCCGAAATGGACGGGCGGGTGCGTCGGATTTTGGAGCTATGACGTCATTCGTTCGATTGAACGGCTGCCGGAGCTGACGGAAGATGATTTGAATGTGCCGGATTATTTATTTTTGCGTTTAAATGAACTATGGATTGTCGATCATAGCGACAAGAAGCTATATTGCGCTGTGCATACGCCTGTGCCAAGTGAAGCAGGTCAAGAGGAGCTGCGACTGCTTTATGCGCAAGCTTGCTCGCGGACCGGCGAGATGGCCGCTTATTGGAAGCAGCGGTTCGGGAGCGCAGCGAACGGCCAGCGAGGCGAGAATAATGCTGCAAGCACAAGCGATAGCAGCCGGCTGCGGCAAGAGCGGCAACAGCTCGCTGACGATGATTCTCTTCACAGCAATGGGGACGCACTGGATGGGATCAGCACGCGTTTTTCGAAGGAAGCTTTTGAAGAGGCAGTTCGGCAAATTCAGCGTTACATCGGACAAGGCGATGTATTTCAGGTGAATTTATCGGTACGCCAGAGCCGGGCGCTGGCTGCGCAGCCGGAAGAGCTGTACGAGTGGCTGCGTCTCATTAATCCTTCTCCTTATATGGGCTTTCTGCGCTGTCCTGATTTTCAACTCGTGTCGGCTTCGCCGGAGCTGCTGGTTGAGCGCCGCGGCGACTTGCTTGCAGCCCGACCAATTGCCGGAACGCGCAGGCGCGGCCGAACAGAAGAAGAAAATGAGCTCATGGCGGAAGAGCTGCGGACAAGCGAGAAGGAGCGCGCCGAGCATATTATGCTGGTCGATCTGGAGCGCAACGATTTGGGCCGGATTTCGGCTTACGGCACGGTGAAAGTGGAAGAGCTGATGGTTATTGAGCAATATTCGCATGTGATGCATTTGGTATCCCAAGTCGAGGGGCGGCTTGCCGAGGGCAAGGATGCTTATGATGTCATTGCGGCGACTTTCCCAGGCGGCACCATTACAGGCGCTCCCAAAATCCGCACGATGGAAATTATTGAAGAGCTGGAGCCTGTAAGGCGCGGTCCTTATACCGGCTCGCTCGGATGGATTGACTATAATGGCGATATGGAATTTAATATTATTATACGAACGATGGTCGTCAAGGATGGCATGGTGCATATCCAGGCTGGAGCAGGCATTGTCATTGATTCCAAGCCGGAGCGCGAATATAAGGAATCACTAAGCAAGGCCAAGGCGCTGTGGAAGGCGATTGAGTATAGTGAGCGGTTCAGGCAGGCTGCGCCAAGCGGGCGCAAACAATAGAGGGGGCGCATGCGATGATTCTCGTAATAGATAACTATGATTCGTTTACCTACAACCTGGTGCAATATTTAGGCGAGCTTGGCGAGGACATTGTGGTGAAAAGAAATGATGAGCTGGAGCTGGCGGACATTGAGCAGCTGGCGCCTGACCATATTTTGATTTCTCCAGGACCTTGCTCTCCGAACGAGGCAGGCATCAGCCTGTCGCTCATTGAGCATTTTAAAGGAAAAATCCCGATTTTCGGCGTGTGTCTTGGCCATCAGGCGATTGGACAAGCATTTGGCGGCGATGTCATTCGCGCAGAGCGCCTGATGCATGGCAAAACTTCGCAAATGGTGCATGACGGCAAGACGATTTTTGAAGGAATCCCTTCACCGTTTACCGCAACCCGTTACCATTCCCTTATCGTGAAAAAAGAAACCCTGCCAGACTGTCTTGAAATCAGCGCAGAAACAGCGGAAGGCGAAATTATGGCCCTTCGCCATAAAGAATACCCGATTGAAGGGGTGCAATTCCATCCGGAATCGATTATTTCCGAGCATGGGCTGACGCTGCTGCGCAACTTTTTGAAAATTCGTACAGGCGCGCCGCGATGAAGGTTGCGTTGGGCGGCGTTGTCATGGATGCCGGGCAAGCTGTGATCTCAATATATGATCACGGCTTTTTGTACGGTTTGGGTTTGTTCGAGACGTTTCGAACCTATGGCGGCCGCGCATATTTGCTGGAGCGGCATTTGCGGCGTCTGGAAGCGGGCTGTTTGTCGCTGGGCATCCGCTACAAAGCGGATCAAACCGCGCTGGAGGCGAGCATTGCCAAACTGCTTCAGGCGAATGAGCTGAAGGACGGCTATGTCCGGCTGACCGTTACAGCGGGCGATGGCGGGCTAGGCTTGCCAGTGGGCGATTACGAGCAGCCGCAGGAGTTGATCCTGATGAAGGCGCTGCCGCCCTATCAGGCGGCGCTTTATGAGCATGGCCGAGAGCTTAGGCTGCTGCATACGAAGCGCAATACGCCAGAGGGCGAGATTCGACTTAAATCGCTGCATTATATGAATAATATTATAGCGAAGCGCGAGCTTGCCGCGAGCGATGCCTCGCCGGGAGCAGAAGGCTTGATGCTGAGCGGCGACGGCCTGCTGACGGAAGGCATCGTCAGCAATCTTTTTTTCGCCCAGGATGGTATTATTCGGACGCCTGCGGTAGATACGGGCATCCTGCCCGGCATTACGCGAGAGCGTGTTCTGGAGCTGGCCCGTGCGGCTGGCTTTCAGGCAGAAGAAGGACACTACAGCTGGAATCAACTGCTGGGGGCAGATGAAATATGGCTGACGGGCTCCGTACAGGAGCTGGTGCCGGTGACGCGGTTATCTGGTACCGACGGTACTCAGGTGCTGGTCGGCAAAGGGACAGGTGCGGGAATCGGTGTGGGCTACGAATCGGCAAGAAATGCAGCTAGGCTTGAAGCCGAAGCAGAAGCTGGGACTGCAGCTGGTCCGATCACTCGTCAGCTTTTAAAGGCCTATCGTTCCGATACGATGAGAAGCAAGTAAGGCGGGAGCGTCAGGCGACTGCATATCAAGACTAGTATAGCTAAAGGTGTGAGCGTAGCTTATGAATACAGCAAGAGAAGGCAAGCTTGAATATTACAGCAGGAGCTATGGGCTGGCTTGCGGCAATCGGCTGGAGCTGGGCAAGCGCACGCTGATTATGGGCATATTGAATGCGACGCCGGATTCTTTCTCCGATGGCGGGAAATTTAATGAAGTGGAGGCGGCTGTCAGCCGCGCTGTGGAGATGGCCGCAGAGGGCGCGGATATTATTGATATCGGCGGCGAGTCCACACGTCCAGACTTTGTGCCGGTCGATGCCGAGGAGGAGCTGCGCCGCGTGATTCCGGTCATTCAAGCTGTCCGCGCCGCGCTGCCGCATATCGCGATATCGATAGATACGTATAAAGCAAAGACAGCGCGCCATGCGCTCGAAGCAGGAGCTACGATCATTAACGATATTTGGGGACTCAAATACGATGCAGATATGGCGGCAGCCGCAGCAGCATACGGCAGCCCGGTTATTTTAACGCATAATCGCACGAATCCCGTCTACCTGGCCGCTGATTTTGTAGAGGACGTTATTGCCGATTTGAAAGAAAGCATCGAAATCGCAAGACATGCCGGCGTGAATGAAGAGCAGATCTGGCTCGATCCAGGGCTTGGCTTTGCCAAAACCTATGAGCAAAATATGGAGCTGCTAGGACGGCTCGCCGAGCTGCACGCTCTGGGCTATCCTGTGCTGCTGGGCACTTCACGCAAGAGCTTCATTAGGCAGACGCTGGATCTGCCAAGGGAAGAGCTGGTAGAGGGTACGGCAGCAACAACGGCCCTTGGCATTGCGCAAGGCTGCCAAATCGTTAGGGTACATGATGTCCGCGCGAATAAAAGAACAGCTGTGATGTCGGATGCGATTATCTATCCGCGTTATTCATAGATTCAGATATAAGTATAAGGGGCGTAAGCTTATGGATAGAATGCTTGTGAAGGGCATGCAGTTTTACGGTTATCACGGTGTTTTTGCAGAAGAGAACAGGCTGGGTCAAAAATTTGGCGTCGATCTGGAGCTGCTGCTGGATTTGGAGAAGGCGGCAACGATGGATGATTTGGAAGCAACGGTGAATTATGCCGAATTGCATGCGTTAACGAAGAAAATTGTCGAAGGAACGCCGTTTAAATTGATTGAAGCTTTAGCAGGTAGCATTGCAACCCAGTTGCTGTCGGCTTATACTATGATAAATGAAGTAACGGTTCGTGTGACGAAGCCGAACCCGCCGTTCGACATTCATTTTGATGGCGTGACGGTAGAGCTGCGCAGAAAGCGGGATGCTGATGGACGCGTTGTCACCGTTTAACTCGCCCGCATATGCTTATGTGGCTCTAGGTTCAAATGTAGGTGATCGGCAGCAGCTCTTGCTGCAAGCGATCCAGCAGTTAAGTGGCCGCCCAGACATCGAAGTGCTTCGCGTTTCGGGCGTATACGAGACCGATCCGGTCGGCTATACGGATCAGCCCCCTTTTCTGAATATGGCTATCGCCGTACGAACTACGCTGTCCCCGCTTGCTTTACTGCACATTCTGCTGGATACCGAGCAGCAGCTTGGGCGTGTCAGAGATATTCGATGGGGGCCGCGCACTATAGATCTCGATTTGCTGTTGTATGCTGATGTCGTGATGGATGGCGAGGAGCTGACGCTTCCGCATCCACGAATGATGGAACGCTCCTTCGTGCTCGTTCCGCTTGGTGATGTGATCGAGCAGTCCCATCCGCTTAAGGAACAGGTGGCTGCGGCCGCGGCTTCAGCGCTTCAGGATGGAAAGGAAGGCATCATGTTATGGAAAATCATCAATTGGCACAGCGAGTCCGGGCATTTCGTAAGCTAAAGGGCTACACACAACAGGAATTAGCAAAAGTACTTGGCGTGTCGGTAGCGGTGTTAGGCTCCCTTGAGCGTGGCACCCGCAAGGCAGACGCCAAGTTATTGATTCATATATCAAACACCCTTGGCATTAGCTATGAAGAGTTGACGGATTCGGGTTCGAACGGAAACGTGTAAGAAACTAACGTACTAGGAAACAAATCAGAAGGAGGAGTGAGGAGAAACATGCTGAAAATCGGAGACATCGAGATGAAGAACAGGGTTGTGCTTGCACCGATGGCCGGCGTGTGTAATCCCGCTTTCCGTCTAATTGCAAAGGAATTTGGAACAGGTCTTGTATGCGCGGAGATGGTGAGCGACAAGGCGATTTTGCACGGCAATAAGCGGACGATGGAAATGCTGTTCGTGGACGAGCGTGAGAAGCCGCTTAGCTTGCAAATTGTCGGCGGTGACCGTGAATCGCTGGTCGAGGCGGCGAAGGTCGTGGATAAGCAAACCAATGCTGATATTATTGATATCAATATGGGCTGCCCGGTACCGAAAGTAACGAAATGCGATGCTGGAGCACGTTGGCTGCTTGACCCGAACAAAATTTACGAGATGGTTTCTGCCGTAGTGGAAGCTGTTGATAAGCCGGTAACGGTGAAAATGCGTATTGGCTGGGATGACGAGCATATTTATGCGGTGGAAAATGCGCGCGCCGTTGAGCGTGCTGGCGGCAAAGCGGTCAGCGTTCACGGTCGTACGCGCGAGCAGCAGTACACAGGCGTAGCGAATTGGGACATCATTCGCGATGTGAAGCAGGCGGTGTCGATTCCGGTAATCGGCAACGGGGATGTTTTTTCACCTGAAGATGCCAAACGCTTACTGGAGCATACGGGCTGTGACGGCGTCATGATCGGACGCGGTGCACTTGGAAACCCTTGGATGCTGTACCGGACCATTCAGTATTTGACGAATGGCGAGCTGCTGCCCGATCCTATGCCGCGTGAGAAGATGCTGGTCGCTACCTTGCATCTGGACCGTCTCATTGATCTAAAAGGCGAAGCGGTTGCCGTACGGGAAATGCGCAAGCATTTGGCTTGGTATTTGAAAGGCTTGCCGGGCGGTGCGCGCGTCAAGGATGTTATTATGGAAGAAACCGGCCGTGACCGGATGGTGGACATTTTGGATCGATATGTGTTGTCGCTTGAAGAGCAGGGCCTTGCTGCTGCGAGCCTGTAGTCTGAAATAGCGGGCTGTTCAGATACGGCTGTGCGCCATGCCGAGCATTGTCAAACTTGATTTGCAAATGAAATAAACGGGCAGGTTATCTGAGAACGTTCAGAGGCCTGCCTTTTTTCAAAATATAAGATGATAAAGGCGCTTCTCCTTAAAATGGAAAGGTTATGTAAAAAATCTTATATATTTGGAACTTTGTGTTTTTTGTAAACGAGTTAGGAAGGAATGTGCGGTTTTATAACGAATAAAAAAGAAGGGCCGTGCGGTTATCCCGCCAACTGCAATAGTGGGCACAGACACAGGCGCTTTTACAAGTTTCGAGTTCCTTCCAGACAGGTATACATATATGGTGGGCAACGCTTTCAAGGGGCCTAATGCGAAAGTCGTTCCAGTCGTTTGGCTTTGATTGACATTCAGGAGAACATTGCATATAATCGTGCAATATAACCTTAATGACTATAGTCAACACGGCTTATCTGCTCCCTCAGCTGGTCTGAGGCAAGAGGAGCGTAATATATTAATTAACAGTGAATTCATACCTGGTATGAAAATTGGTCACACGACGGGAGAATCGGAAAGATGAGCGATAAAGAGATCATTCTGACTCAGGAAGGTTTGAGAAAGCTTGAGGACGAACTGGAGATGCTGAAATCGGTCAAGCGTCGCGAAGTAGCTGAGCGGATCAAGGTCGCGATTGGCTACGGCGATATTAGCGAAAACTCCGAGTATGAAGATGCTAAGAATGAGCAGGCCTTCATCGAAGGTCGTATCATTACGTTGGAGAAGATGCTCCGCAACGCTCGAATCATCAATAGCGATGAAATCGATACGGACGTGGTCAGCATCGGCTCCACAGTAACCGTAGAAGATTTAGAATTTGGCGATAAAATGGAATATGCGATTGTCGGTTCTGCTGAATCGGACCCGCTTAACAATAAGATTTCCAATGAGAGCCCTGTTGGCAGAGCGATTTTGGGTAAAAAGGAAGGCACGGTCGTTGATGTCAGCGTACCTGCCGGCGTTATACAGTATAGAATCATCGATATTAAAAAATAAGGTTTGCACTGTGTCTGATTCAGAAAGCTTCCTTAAGCGGAAGCTTTTTGAACGTTAAAGCGGTGCCTTAGGAGATGAAATCAAGTTGGAACATCAGAACACCGAGACAGGTCATGAACAAGAACAAGAGCTAAGCGAGCTGCTGCAAATCCGCCGTGACAAACTGGACGAGCTGAGAGGACTCGGCATTGATCCATTCGGCAGCAAATTCGAGCGTTCGCATAATGCGAAGGACATCGTGTCCGCATATGAGTCGTTTACGAAGGAAGAGCTGGAGGAGAAAGCCGTTCAGGTTAGCATTGCGGGCCGGATTATGCAGAAGCGCGGCATGGGGAAAGCGAGCTTTGCCCACATTCAGGATCTAAGCGGCAAAATTCAAATTTATGCGCGCAAGGATACGGTTGAGGAAAATCAATTCGCAGCGTTCACCCTGCTTGATATCGGCGATATCATCGGCGTGAAGGGAACGGTATTCAAGACGAATACCGGCGAAGTATCGGTAAAAGCGCTGGAAGTGATCGTACTTACGAAATCGCTTCTGCCTTTGCCGGACAAGTTCCATGGACTGAAGGATGTCGAGCTGCGCTACCGCCAGCGTTATGTTGATCTAATTGTGAATCCTGATGTTCAACAGACGTTCATCTCCCGCTCCCGCATTATTCAATCGATGAGACGTTACCTGGATGACCAGAACTATCTGGAAGTGGAAACGCCGACGCTGCACACCATTCCAGGCGGAGCATCCGCAAGGCCTTTCATCACGCATCATAATGCGCTTGATATGCAGCTGTACATGCGTATCGCGATTGAGCTGCATTTAAAACGCCTCATTGTTGGCGGCATGGAGAAGGTTTACGAAATTGGCCGCGTTTATCGGAACGAAGGCATGTCGACGCGCCATAATCCAGAGTTTACGATGCTGGAGCTGTATGAGGCTTACGCTGACTACAAGGACATTATGGCATTGACTGAAAACATGATTGCGCATATCGCACAGGATGTGCTCGGCACAACCAAAATCATGTACCAAGGCCAGGAAGTCGACCTGACGCCGCAATGGCGCCGTATTTCAATGGTTGATCTGGTTAAGGAAATCAAAGGCGTTGATTTTAGCGTTCAAATGACGGATGAAGAAGCGCATGCCATTGCGAAGGAGCATAACGTCAAAGTTGAGCCGCATATGACGTTCGGTCATATTGTGAATGCATTCTTTGAAGAGTTTTGCGAGCATACGCTCATTCAGCCGACCTTCGTTACGGGACATCCGGTTGCGATTTCGCCGCTGGCGAAGAAAAGCCCGGTTGATCCGCGCTTTACCGATCGTTTTGAATTGTTTATCGTGGCGCGCGAGCATGCCAATGCGTTTACAGAGCTGAATGATCCGATCGATCAGCGCGAACGTTTTGAGGCGCAGCTGCTGGAGAAGGAGCAAGGCAATGACGAGGCGCATGAGATGGATGATGATTTCATCCGTGCGCTTGAGTACGGCTTGCCGCCAACTGGCGGACTAGGAATCGGCATCGACCGTCTGGTCATGCTGTTGACCGATGCGCCTTCCATCCGCGACGTGCTGCTGTTCCCGCATATGCGCAATCTGGCAGGCGAATAGCCAATCATAGTTTTCTACTAACCTGTTGAGGCCTAAGGCTTCAGCAGGTTTTTTTCTGTAAATAGGCTAGAATAGCTGTTTGAGCGTGCTTTAGGCTAGGCAATAGGCTGATGCCGCCTCCATCCATTGACCCGTGCCTTATTTTCCTTTAAAGTGAATATGTATTTTCAGACAAAAAAAGCTATCTTAGCGAGGTATTGACTATAGAAATCAGAGGTGAACAGACGTTGCTGAAAGGTTCGATGAGAAGTTTGCGGTTGGTCATATGCATGGTAATGCTCTTATTCAGTTTTTTGCCTTATGGCAGCAAGCAGGTGTTCGCGGAGGAATTTAATATTATACATAATGCTGGCTTCGAAAGTACGGAGTCTGGCGTGCCTTTGTCATGGACGCAGGATGTATGGGAAGCGGGCGAGAGCATTTCGCGCTTCACGCTGGAACAGTCCGATGTTTATTCGGGCACCGGCGCAGCTAAAATTCAAAATTTTCAACCGAACCATGCCAAGTGGATACAGAAGCTGACGGTTAGTCCGGACGCCTATTACCATGTGAGTGGCTGGGTCAAGGTTTCAGATGCGAAGAGCGATGCAATCGGCGCTAATTTGTTTATTGTAGGAGTTGGTGATCCATTTCCTCAGTTGACCGATACTGCGGGCGAATGGAAGCTGCTCGAATTTTACGGCCAGACAGGCCCGGAGCAAAAAGAGCTGCAAATGGGCATCAGCCTAGGCGGCTACGGAAGCTTGAATACGGGAACAGCGCTGTTTGATGATTTGAAAATGGAACAGCTTCCAGCAAAGCCGGAAAACGTCCAAATCATCTCCTTCGAACCATCGAAGCTGACAGGCGGCGGGGGAGCAGCTTCAGGAACTGATAATTTGGACCCGAAAAAGATATCTGCTTTTCCCGTATTATCGATATCGGCTCTATTCGGCCTTTTGTTTGTTTTTATTTATCGAAAAATGCTTCGGACACAGCCACTCGGCAAGCCTCGCATCTCCTACCGTAGCTGGCTGATTGCCGCTATGGCGGCGGCCCTTATTTTCAGGCTATGGGTTGCGATTAAGGTGCCCGGCTACGTCAACGATATTAAAACCTTTATGTACTGGGCGGATCGCGCCTATCAGAATGGCGTACAGCATTTTTATGAAGAAGGAGTCTTTGCAGATTACCCGCCGGGCTACGTCTACATTTTGTATGTTCTTGCTGCCATCAAGTCATGGTTCAGCATAAATCCGGATACAAGCGGAGCAACGCTGCTGTTCAAGCTCCCGGCCATCGTGGCTGATTTGGCTTCCAGCTGGCTCATTTACCGTTTTGCCAAAACAAAGCTCAATCCAGCGGCAGCGGTAGGTCTTGCCCTGCTCTATGTCTGGAACCCGGCGATCTGGATCAATTCAGCGGGCTGGGGACAGGTGGATTCCTTCTTCACCCTGTTCCTTATTATGGCCATTAGCAGCATGGCAGGGGAACGTTTGGAACGAGGAGGCATCTGGTTCGCGCTTGCCGTACTTATTAAACCGCAGGCGTTGATTTTCGCCCCGGTCGTATTGCTCGCTTACTGGCACAAACGCGATTGGAAGCGTGCCCTGCTGAGCGTCGCTTATGGCATAATCGCTTTTCTGGTGTTTGCCGCTCCGTTTTTCTTAACCAATGGCGGTTTGATCGGTGTTATTGAGCTTTACAAAGCGACGCTGTCCTCCTATCCTTACGCAACGCTGAATGCGTTCAACCTATATGCGCTTACGGGAGGGAATTGGGCACCGCTGGAGAGCAGCTGGCTTGCGCTGTCCTATAAAACTTGGGGCAACATTGCCATAGCACTAGCGGTTATAGCCGCACTTTGGTTCTCCTTTAAGGGCAAGCCAAAGCGCAATCTGGGCATCTCTTATTTTATTGCGATCATTCTCATCACAATCGTCTTTCTGTTTGCGACAAAGATGCATGAGCGTTACCTGTTCCCCGTCATCTTGCTGTATGTTTTCGCCTATATCGAGTCTCAGGATCGGCGACTGCTCCATCTCTTGATGGGCTTCAGTGTCACGCATTTCATTAATGTAGGCTACGTGCTTGCATTTAGCGAGGCGGGCCAGCATACGGTGACCGACGGCATTGTCATTTTGTGCTCGATTACGAATTTGTGTTTGTTCGCCTATTTGCTTTATGTCGGCTATTCACTCTATGTGAAAAATGATCAAAAACCAGTTCCTCCACTCACACAGGAAGAATTGCGCGAAGCAGACCTTCAGGCACTCAAGGAGCTGGAGCAGCAGAGCGTCCCTAAGGGCAAGGAACTTCAAGCTTCTTCCTCTGATAAGAGCGGCAATAAGCTCACTCGCAAGGACTGGTGGTGGATGGGCGGCATTACCGCTGTCTATGCAATTGTGGCGCTGCTTAATTTGGGCTCGTTTAACAGCCTGAATACAGGCTGGAAGCCGCAGCAGAATGGCCAGAGCTTTTATGTTGACCTTGGTCAAACACAGCAGCTGGAGCGGGTCAACATGTTCGGCGGCGTGGGCTCCGGCAAGCTCAAGCTGGAGTTTGGAAATTCACCGGATGCCTGGAGCGGCGGTGTAGATGTCGAGCTGAAAATCGGCGATAATTTAAAATGGGTAGTCCAGCCGCTTAACGTGAGCGCGAGATATGCCAAGGTGACTGTCGCCTCAACGGGTTTCTCGCTGCAGGAAATGGCCTTTTATCCAAGTGGAAGCGATCAGCCGCTTCCTATTGGAGACATTGTTTATATCGGCTCTAATGCGGCAGCGGTCGAGGACCCGCGTTTTGGCCTTGTGGAGCATCTATTTGATGAGCAAAGCTCGGCAGCTTACAAGTCGACCTATTGGAACGGCTCATATTTCGATGAGATTTATCATGCACGTACTGCGTATGAGTTCCTTGAGGATTTGACAGTATATGAAAATACACATCCGCCACTGGGCAAAATACTCATCGCCATCGGCATCAAGCTGTTCGGGCTCAGCCCATTCGGCTGGCGGATCATTGGAACGCTGTTCGGCATTGCGATGATTCCGCTTATGTATATATTCGTGCTGCGGTTGTTCCGCTACCGCACGGTTTATGCAGCAGCTGGCGCGATTTTGCTGGCGGCCGATTTCATGCATTTCACACAGACGCGCATTGCGACGATCGATGTGTACGCCGTATTTTTCATTATGCTGATGTTCTACTTCATGTACCGTTACTATAGAATGAACTTCTATTTAGTGGCCCTAGGGAAGACGCTCGTTCCGCTTTCGCTTGCGGGGGTCGTATTCGGTATCGGCGCAGCGTCCAAATGGATCGTCATTTACGGCGGGGCAGGGCTTGCCATTATGCTTGGCTTATCCTTGTTCGACCGGTATAAGCAGTATGCAGCCTCCAAGCGTGCGCTTGCATCTGGTACGGCGAGTGCTGAGCAGAAGGAAACGTATAAGCGCGTCATTAAGGCTTTCCCACGCAATGCGCTGTTAACGCTCGCGAGCTGTTTGATTACGTACATCGCCATTCCGGTTGTCATTTACAGCCTATCCTTTATGCCGGTGCTGAACGCAGGCGATGGCAAGTATACAATTGAAGGCCTTGTAAGTCAGCAGGAGCATATGTACTCTTATCACAGCGAGCTTGTTGCTACGCATCCTTATTCCTCTCAGTGGTGGGAGTGGCCGTTTATGAAGCGGCCGGTATGGTATTACAGCGGCAAGGATTTAGAAAACCCTAACGATGTGTCGTCGATTTCCGCATTCGGCAATCCGCTTATTTGGTGGACGGGGCTGTTTGCGCTAATAGGCGCCTTCTATATAAGCCTTAAGCGCAAGGATAAACGCATGTATATAGTCTGGATCGCTTATCTGTCGCAATACCTGCCGTGGATGCTTGTGCCAAGGCTGACGTTTATTTATCATTATTTTGCGATGGTGCCGTTCATGATCATGGCGATACTCTATATGTTCCAGACGGCAGAGGAAAAAAATCCGAAGTGGAGAAAATATCTAGGCATCTACGTCGCGGCAGCAGTCGTGCTGTTCATTATGTTTTATCCTGTGCTATCTGGATTGCCTTTCAGCAAAACCTATGTGGCTCATATTCTACGCTGGTTCCCGAGCTGGGTGCTCTACAGCGGCTAGTGCCAGAAAGCTGAGTTATGCAAGCATTTAAACGAAGAAGTTTAGGAAGACAAAGGAGCGGCAACATGTCCCAAGGTACAATGAGGCAAACAATCAGGCAGTTTATAATGTTTAATATGATAGGGCTTGTAAATACGGCTGTCGATTTTATGGTGTTTAGCCTCTTGGTATGGCTGGGTGTGTACTTCGTTGGCGCACAGGTGATTTCTTATGGAGCAGGTATTGTGAACAGCTATGTTATGAATTCATGGCTGACGTTCGGCAAAGGGCCGGAGCAGCGAAGAGAACGCAAATTTGATAAAGCGCAGGCAATAAGGTTTACTATTTTGAGCTGTACGGTACTCGGTCTGTCGTTGCCCTTATTGTATTTCGTGTCTGAAAAGATGCTTGTTAACGAGTGGCTGGCAAAGCTGCTCGTTACGGGGGTAACGACAGTGCTCAATTTTATTGGCAGCAAAAAGTGGGTTTTCCGCGGTAAATAAGGCTTTGCAACGCCGGAAAAAGCCGCTGTAATGCGGGTTTAATAAAAGTTAAAAGTTTTTTTAAAAAAACACTTGCAATCCTCTAGGCACCCGTGATATATTATATGAGTCGCCGCTGAGACATACGGCAGACAAGAACGAAACGCAAGCAAGAGAAATTGTTCTTTGAAAACT
>NZ_JBXENU010000015.1:0-134607 GCF_059383715.1 Paenibacillus sp. J31R34 | reverse complement strand
CTCGCGTTTAATTTCAGCGCAGGAGCAGCGCAGACGTTGGCAGTAACGGTGAGTGACACAACGCCGCAAAACAGCCAATTGAGCCAGACAACAGCGAGCTTCGATAAAGAAGCATCAGCGCAAGCGGATGTAGCTGTAACGTTGACGCTGAACGGCAATACGCTGAGCAGCATCACGAATGGCGGAGCGACGCTGACAGCGGGAACCGATTACACAGTTGCGGGCAACACGGTAACGATTAAAAAGTCGTATTTGTCGCAGCAGTCTGTAGGCACGACGAACCTCGCGTTTAATTTCAGCGCAGGAGCAGCGCAGACGTTGGCAGTAACGGTGAGTGACACAACGCCGCAGAACAGCCAACTTAGCCAGACGACAGCGAGCTTCGATAAAGAAACATCGGCGCAAGCGGATGTAGCAGTAACGTTGACGCTGAACGGCAATACGCTGAGCAGCATCACGAATGGTGTAGCAACGCTAACAGCGGGAACGGACTACACGGTTGCGGGCAACGTAGTGACGATCAACAAAGCATATTTGGCTCAGCAAGCTGTAGGCACGACGAGCCTAGCGTTCAACTTTAGCGGAGGAGCAGCGCAGACGTTGGCGGTAACGGTGAGCGACACAACGCCGCAAAACAGCCAATTGAGCCAGACAACAGCAAGCTTTGATAAAGAAACATCAGCGCAAGCGGATGTAGCTGTAACGTTGACGCTGAACGGCAATACGCTGAGCAGCATCACGAATGGTGTAGCGACGCTGACAGCGGGAACCGATTACACAGTTGCGGGCAACACGGTAACGATTAAAAAGTCGTATTTGTCGCAGCAGTCTGTAGGCACGACGAACCTCGCGTTTAATTTCAGCGCAGGAGCAGCGCAGACGTTGGCAGTAACGGTGAGTGACACAACGCCGCAAAACAGCCAATTGAGCCAGACGACAGCGAGCTTCGATAAAGAAGCATCGTCGCAAGCGGATGTAGCTGTAACGATGACGCTGAACGGCAATACATTGAGCGGTATCACAAATGGTATGTCTGCTCTAACGCCAATGACAGATTATACGATTGTGGGCAACGTAGTGACCATAAGCAAAACATATTTGGCACAACAAGCTATAGGCACATCGAATTTGTCATTCAACTTCAGTGGAGGCACAGCGCAGACACTAGCAGTTACGATCAGTGACTCTACCATTCCGGCACCACAGGATAGCAGCCTGAGCCAGACGACAGCGAGCTTCGATAAAGAAACATCGTTGCAAGCAGATGTGTCCATCACTCTAACACTGAACGGCAACACATTGAGCGGTATCACAAACGGTATGTCAGCTCTGATGCCAATGGTAGACTATACGATTACTGGCAATGTAATAACGATCAATAAATCGTATTTGGTACAACAAGCAGAAGGTACAACAAATCTCTCATTTAACTTTAACGCGGGAGCAGCGCAGACGTTGGCGGTTACCATTAGCGATACGACGCCTGCCAATTACGAGGCACCTGTCCTGCAAGCTATTAACTCTGGTAATGCCAAGGCAAATCTGCAATGGAATCCAGTAGATGGAGCAAATGGCTACAAAGTGTACATGGCTCTCCAATCTGGGGCCTACAATACAGAAGTAACCACTGTTGGACAGTCGGTATATAGCTATGAAGCAACTGGCTTAACGAATGGCACAACCTACTATTTTGTAGTAAAAGCCGTTTTTGCAAGCGATTTGAGCGATGCTTCCAATGAGCGGTCGGTGACGCCAATAACGGTTGCGGGAGCACCGACATTGGTATCCGCCACAGCTGGAAATGGTCAAGCAACGGTCTCATTCACAGCACCAACAGATAACGGCGGAAGTATCATTACTGGCTATGAGGTTGTAGATGCAGAGGGACATACAGTAGCAACGGGACTCGTTAGCCCGATCACCGTTACAGGTCTCACGAACGGGACGAGCTATTCCTTTACGGTAAAAGCGATTAGTGGTGCAGGCTCTAGTGAAGCATCCGTATCATCCAATACCGTTACGCCATCAGCGCCTACAAGCGGCGGTGAAACGACACAGCCAGGTTCTTCGTCTTCCTCATCCTCAGGAACATCTGGTACAGGAGTAGACATCTGGATTAATGGGCGTCTGGAGAGAATCGGTAGTGCAGCTACCTCGGTTGTAAATGGCAGATCTACGTCTACGATTACAGTCGATCAAGCCTTGCTGGAGCAGAAGCTGGCCGCAGAAGGTCAAGGTGCGATTATTACGATTCCGCTGCTAGGCAACAGCTCAAACGTCGTAATTGGCGAGCTGACGGGTCAAATGATTAAAAATATGGAGCAAAAGCAAGCTGTGCTTGAGCTCAAAACCGATCGGGCAACCTATACGGTGCCTGCACAGCAGATCAACATTGATGCAATCTCCAAACAGTTGGGTCAAGCAGTATCGCTGAACGATATTACGCTTCGGCTTGAGATCGGTACTTTAACGGATAATATGATGAAAATTGTACAGGGATCAGCAGACAAAGGCGGATTTACGTTGGCAGCACCTTCACTTGATTTTGCAGTGAGCGCGGCATACAACAATCAGATCATCCCTATTACCAGGTTTAGTGCATATGTAGAACGGACTGTCGCCTTGCCTGCTGGCATTGATCCGAATAAAATTACAACCGGCATCGTAGTCGAGCCGGACGGTACGGTTCGCCACGTTCCAACTAAAGTTTTAGAGGATAAGGGCCAATATTTTGCCAAAATCAACAGCTTGACCAATAGTGCTTATTCGATTGTCTGGCACCCGCTTGAATTTAAGGATGTTGCCAATCACTGGGCCAAGGAGTCGGTCAATAATATGGGCTCGCGTCTTGTCATCAATGGAACGGGCAATGAGCTATTCAGTCCAAACAAAGATATTACGCGTGCAGAGTTTGCGGCGATTATCGTGAGGGGGCTGGGGCTTAAGCTTGAAAATAGTGCGGCCTCATTTACCGATGTCCAATCAGCTGATTGGTATGGCTCTGCTGTTCAAACAGCGAGCGCTTATGGTTTAATTAATGGGTTTGAGGACGGCTCGTTCCGTCCGAACGACAAAATCACCCGTGAGCAGGCGATGGCGATTATCGCCAAAGCAATGAAGATCACAGGATTGAAGGACACGCTCCCGGCAATAGAGTCAGGCGTATTGCTAGGCCGCTATAAGGATGCTGCAAAAACATCCGCTTGGGCAACTGCGGGTATTGCTGATGTGCTGCAAGCCGAAATTGTTACAGGCAGAAGCGGCATGCAACTGGCTCCAAAGGCGAATATGACGCGCGCAGAGGTAGCGGCAATCATCGAGCGCCTATTGAAAACATCCGGTTTAATCTAAAGCTTTAAGATATACAAAGCCATATCTTTCTTCTATATTAATATAGGCATGTTCCGCCCAACGCGGCATGGCAGAGCCTAGCGCTTAATTTGAGCATTCCTTCTTGCTGTATAACAGCAGGAGGGGATGCTTTTTTTTGAGGACACAGATTCCGCTATTCTGGCTTTTACTGTGCTTTTAGGCCGTAAGCGGACAGGAGAGCCGCTATTGCCCTCCATATTCCGTCAAAATGGTCATTTACATCGCATTAGCGGCTCCTGAGTCCGCAGCCTGTGCGAAAACCGTGAATCTTTTGAAAATAGCTGCTGCTGTGTCCGCCAAGCATATCATTTTGCAGGTTTAAGCTCCTGAAGCGAAGAGAATGAAGTGGAGCCGACTTACAGTACTCAGGTTTTTCAATAAACACCTCAATAAACGTCTTAAAAAACTTTTTAAAACTTTTTTGATCCAATAGTGATCCAAACGTAAACAGCCTGCGTGTTAATGTATGTAAAGAACAAGCGGACAACGAAAACACATAAAACGATTCTAAGGAGTGAAGCAAGATGAAGATGAAAAAATTAATCGTTCCCATGTTAAGCTTGACCCTATTAATGCCGACTATGGCAGGTGCAGCAGCGCCAGCAGCTACAGCGGTGAAGGCATCGGTGAACACACCGGCAGCCGAGCTGAGAGCGGGACTTGATTATTTGCTCTCCGAGCATTTCACCCTAGCGGTATCAGCAATGACGAAAGCCTATGACGGCACTAAAGATGCAGACGCTGCTTACAAAGCACTCGACCAGAATGCACGGGATATGCAGCCGGCGATTGCTTCGCTTTACGGCGATGCAGGCGCAGCTGAATTCGAAAGAATTTTCCGCGCACACAATCAGTATACGGACGACTTGGTAAAAGCAACGAAGAAAAAGGATGCAGCAGCGATTAAAACGGCGGAAGATAAAGTAAGCGGCTTTGTGAACGAGTTCGGCAATTTCCTCGGAGCAGCAACAGAAGGCAAGCTTCCAGCGGATGCAGCGAAGCAAGCGATTCGCAGCCATGAGGATCACGTCCAAGAAGTATTCGAGGATTATGTAGCTGGCGATTATAAAGGTGCATATGAGGCTTATCGTAAAGGCTACGCCGAAATGTTCGGCATTAGCAAAGTGTTGTCCAGTGCAATCGTAGCCCAAATGCCGGCAAAATTCGAAAACACTAAAGCAGACTCCAAAGCAGCTGATCTGAGATCCGCATTGAACCAATTGGCTGGCGAGCATTTTGCCCTGTCTGCCCTGCAAATGCAAGAGCAATATGATGGAAGAGCTGCTTCAGACGCTTTGATCTGGGCAGAAGCGATGAACACAGCCGATTTCAAAGCAGCAATCGCCTCCATCTATGGTGCGGATGGCGCAGCCGCATTCGAGAAAATTTGGGTCACGAACCACGTAAATGCCCAAGCTGATTTTGTAACGGCAGTTAAAAATAATGATGCAGCAGCAAAAGCAGCAGTCGAAGCGCGTATCGCTGGCTTCACGACTGAATTTGCGACATTCCTGGATTCGGCAACAGCAGGCAATCTCCCTAAAGAGGCGGGCCAGGTCGCTCTGACCGCACATGAAAATCAAGTACAGCAAGTGCTTACGCAATATGCAGCTGGCGACTACACGGCTTCGTACAAAACGAACCGCGAAGGCTACAAGCTGATGTTCGGTGTTGGTCAAGCGCTCGGCAATGCGATTGTCACGCAGTTTAACGACAAATTCCAAGACGCAACTACACCTACAACTCCGACAACACCAACTGATCCTGCCACGATGGTAAAGGTTTGGATGCAAGTAGGCAGCAACGTCCTGAACATTAACGGCAGCGTAACAAAAATGGATACAGAGCCATTCATCTGGAGCGGCATGACTTATATTCCGCTTCGCTACCTGAGCGAAGGCATTGGCGCTGACGTGAAATGGGATAAAAAAGCGCAGCAAGTTACGATTAAAGCAGGCAGTGACACGCTGAAATTTTGGATCAACAAAGACTTCATGGAAGTAAACGGCATGAAAAAATCCGTTGGCGCTAAAGTATTTGTCAACTCCGACAACAGAACGGTCGTTCCGCTTCGCTTCATTACGGAACTGCTTGGCTGGAACGTACAATGGGGCAAAGCCGATCATTCCATTACGTTGACAAAAGCAATGTAAGACAAACCGTCCACAAATCGAAATCCCCGCAAGCCGATCACTTGAAAAAGTGTTCGCTTGCGGGGATTTTTTTGCCTAAAACAAGGTGTTGAACATAAGGCAGTTACATTTGACTCTCTATACGAGCAGCTTATCTGCTGCCTTCTTACTATAAAAATCATTACCGTTGCGGGCATCATAACGTTGTGCCGATGCTATGGCGAGACCTTCAAAATGAGCGGCCAGCGCCGGAAGGCTGGTATCTTCATGCACCACAAGGAAAGAGGCGGGAAGCCGAAGCTTAACCTGCGATCCTTCTTGAACAAGCTTCTTCAGCAGCTGTGCCGTATTTAGATGAAACAGCATAATTTCATAAGGGTTCTCATGGTCGAGGGTGAACGGCAAATGCAGTTCTACGACCTCGACCGCTTTCGCGGGCTTGGTCATCGTCAAATATTCAATATGCTGGGCGACGCTTTCCAGCAGATCGCGTTTGCCTTTGACAAGGCGATAGCCTTTCGTATGCGCTTTTTTCGCTTCCTCGTGAAGGCCCAAGCGCTGCATAGGCAAGAGCAGCTCCGGCAGCGTAATATGAGGCACCTCAGCACATTTCATGTTCCCTGATAGGATCGGCTCTGCCGCCTTTAATGCTTGCTCATCCTCGCCTAGTCTTGCATGAAGCCAAACAATATAATGCTGCTCACAGGCGAGGCAGTCGCTCATATGATCCCGTTCCTCTTTCGTAAACTGTTGAAGATAAGCCTTGGCTTCATCGAGCTTCCCATGATCAAGGGCGAGACGGGAGCGGAAATATAAATAGGTGCGTTTGCTGTAGCCATGCTCTTTATAGCGCTTGCCCAAATCCTCAAGCAGCTCCTGAATTTGCGACATCGGAATTTCTGGGAAATTCGATATCGTGCTGACGATCCATTTATATCGCCATAACAAGCTGCTGCCATCGTATTCCTCAGGGTGTTGATCATATTGGCCTAGCTGCCAGGAGAAGGCGATAATTGCTTTCAGCGGGAAACCGTGAAAACAAGCCGTTTTCACGATTTGATGGCGTGCAATAAAACCATTTTCGATATCGCCCTCCGCATCAGCTAGTCGAACGGCAGCCTCCAGCACCTCCAGCTGGGCTGCGCCGGGAGAAAGATCATACGCCTGGTTCATCAAATCCTCAAAATCCATTTCCATTGATGCTCCTCTGTCTATTTGTTAAATACTTGGAAATAGCTGGCGGCATTTTTACTATAATAATCATTGCCATTGCGTATATCAAAACGTTTTGCCGCCGATAGGGCAAGAGCTTCAAAGTGTGCAGCAAGCGCGGGCAGACTTGTATCCTCGTGCGCAGCGAGGAAGGAAGCTGGCAGACGCAGCTTCGTTTCGGAGCCTTCTTCAAGCAGCTTCTTCAGCAGCCGTGCTGTAAATAAATTAAATCTCATGATCTCATAAGGATTCTCATGATCAAGGCTAAATGCCAAATGCAGCTCGACGACCTCGACCGCCTTCGCCGGATTAATATCCGTCAAATAGTTAATATGCTGTGCGACGCTTTCGAATAGATCGCGCTTGCCTTTGACCAGTCGATAGCCTTTCGTATGAAGCTTTTGGGCTTTCTCTGGAGAGCCTTGACGCATTAACGGTGAAAGCAAATGCGGCAGCGTAATATGAGGCACCTCAGCGCATTTCATTTCGCCTGATAAAATCGGCTCTGCCGCCTTTAAAGCCTGTTCATCTTCGCCCAATTGCGCATAGAGCTCAACGATATGATTTTGCTCGCAGGCGATGCAATCGGTCATATAGTCCCGTTCGACTTTCATCAGCTGCTCGAGAAAATCCTTTGCTTCATCCAGCTTTCCATGGCTTAAGGCAAGGCGAGAGCGGTAATATAAATAAGTGCGGCGGCTGTAGCCATGCTCCTTATAGCGTTTGCCCAAATCCTCGACAAGCTCCTGAATTTGCGACATGGGCACTTCCGGAAAGTTGGAAATGTTGCCGACGATCCATTTGTAGGACCACATTAAATCACTGCTGTCGTAATTGTCGGGCTCTTGGTCATATTGTCCCAGCTGCCAAGAGAAAGCGATAATCGCTTTTAGCGGATAACCGTGAAAAATAGCTGTCTGCACGATTTCGCCTCTCGCCTCAAAGGCGTTATCGATATCGCCTTCTGCATCTGCGATTCTCACGGCAGCCTCCAGCACCTCAAGCTTAGCGGCGCCGGGGGGCAGATCATAGGCCTGATCCATTAAATCTTCAAAATCGAGCTCCATTTATGTTCCTCCTTGTGTAATAAGCTTTTAGGCGTTCGAGGAAAGTCCCCAGTCGATAAATTTAATCATGCCTTGTCCCAGTACACCAAGCTCCTGGCGCGTCATCGGATAATGTCCCATCAGCAAGGCGTTGGTGTACAGCATTTGGGTAGCGGTCGCGAACATTTGATTATCGGCACTGTTGAAAATTTTCTGCACGAGCGGATTGTTTAAGTTGAAATAAAGCGTCGAATACGCCGACTCCGTAAAACTTGTGCCAAGGTTGCCGAGTACGGATGCGAGCAGGTCGGAGCTGTTCTCCTTCGCTTTTTCCAAGGAGCGCAGCGATGACGATTCCTTCGACAGTGTATATAGGGCGGGAAGCTCTGCTGGAGCAAACCGTTTAAGCTGAATTTGGCAGCGGAAGCGCTGCAAAGCTCCATCGGCAAGGCGAATGCGCTCGTAATATTGATTGCGCTCCTCGTTCGTTAAATCCTCGAAGGACAGCGATACATCTTCCGGCAGCAGCCTTTCCATATCAAGCTCAGGAAGAAGAAGCGACAGGCGCTCAAGCAATTCATGGTTATAAATATAGCCGCCATTGAGGACGAGCATCGATTGCGCTGCGGCAACATGGGTAATTTGACGATATTCATCAACAGATACGGTATAAAATATTTTTTTATTTTCAGCCAGCAGCTCGCCAAATGTTCGTTCTCCGTATGTGCTTTCGAAAGTAAGCCAGCGGTAAATCGTTTGCAGGAAATCCTCATCCTGCGCAGCGAGTGCCTTCATCGACAAAGCATGCAGCTCAATGATGCGTTTCAATCGGTCTGGCTCATAGTCGCCTATGCGCATAAGCTCATTGCGAATCGATTGTCCAAGCTCCTCGCGCACCGTTTCCAGCCGTTCATCCTCATAAAAATGCTCGCGGGAGGCCGTCGGCTGCAGCTCATCCGTCCAAATAAGGCATTTGACGAAAAATGCCCATTCCGGTAGAATGTTTTCCGCTTTGTCCGAGACAAGCATTTGCTTCAAATATACTTTATGGGAACGGCGGGTATTCAGGTTCACGCTATGCGGCAAAATAAAGGCGATTCCGCCCGTTCGGCCATTCGCTGTTTGGAGCGGAATGAAATCCTGCATCGGCTCGCCTAGCAGCTTTTCACCGAAGGCAAGCACTTCACGGCGACGACCGCGCGCAAGCTCCGGCTGCATAATCCAGTCTGGCCGCGATTCATTAATCGTCTTCGCGACCCCATTTGCATGCAGCTTAACCGGATAGGGCAGCAAGGCTCCATAATAGAAGAGTAAATCTTCAACCATTTGCGGCTCGTAATAAGGCTCGCTATCTGGCTTGCAGCGCAAATAAATTTTTGTTCCCGGCGATAGCTTGGTGCTCAGCTGACGGATCGTATACGTTCCGTCCGGTTTGCCGCGCCATTCCATAGAAGGTCCGCCCTTCACCGATTGGGTCAGAACGACGATTTCGTCGCTGACCATAAAGCAGGACAGCAGACCGATGCCGAAGCGGCCGATGAATGAGGTTTCTTTTGCGATAAAATCCTGACCGACCTTGGAGGAGTGTCCAATCATTGCTAGAAACTGATGAATGTCTTCCTCGGTCAGCCCTACGCCGTTGTCTTCAACCGTCATCGTCATTTGGCTGCCGCTGCCTGAAATTTCTACCGTCACATTTCCGGTGAAACCAGGCTCAAGCTGTCCGCGTGCTGTAATAGCGTCCGTCGCGTTTTGCAGAAGCTCACGCAAATAAACATTAGGACTACTATATAAATGGTTGGAAAGTATATTGATCATTCCGCTTAAATTAACCTGAAAGCGATACTCCTGCTCGTTGCTCATCGGATTCTCCTTTAATATAGAAGGGTTTTAGTTTACATCGTCCTAACTATTCTACTATTTTCCATACATGCAATTCCAATATTTATAGCATAATGAGCCATATGACCCATAAGCTTATACCCTAAATCTCTATCTTTCAAACAACTATAGTCGTAGAGAAGCGCCGATTTACCCCCAGTAGAATTTCACTGGCAAAGTGGGGCGCAGACAGACTAATATATATATGCATAGCAAGTAGACATTTATAATAGATAGTTTACAGCATAGAGGTCAAACTTTTCGGTGCGGTTTCTCACTAATTTGGTGACAAGAAAGAGCCATTTTAAAATAATGAGTCATGCGGCCCATACGCCTATACCCTTCGCGACTACCTAAAGTTTCCAAATAGTCACGCATGCTTATTGGATCGGTATAGGAGGAAAGGAATGGGGTATAATAAAACTATACAGTATAATAGAAGGAGGCGGCATACAATGATCTTTCGCAAAGGAAGCCTAAAAGTCGGCATATTAAACGGTATTCTTCTCGCGCTGCCCTTCTGGATCCTCTTCATTTGGTTATTATTCAAACTAATTAACTAGCCTTATGTGGCTATTGAATCAGGCAATTCGGGATAGAGTATTGAAACATTAGAACGCTTGCAAAGCTCAGAACATTGGTTCAGAGCGCAAGCGTTTTTTTGTTCATTTTTCTGAAAATAAAGCAAAGGTCAAAAACGCCGTCATGCCGCACGGCGCCTATAAAATAAACTGACATGCTTCGCTGGCAAAAGGCAGCAAAGCAAGAGCTGTTTATTGCGTCAATAAGACGCAATAAAGTTCTCATTTTGCGTCATGCAGCTTAACCGCTGTACCTATGTTGAAAATGCCCTTTTGTAGACAATAAAGCACGGTTATACAATACCTCAACAATTTACTGAAATTGGATATAGGACGCGTGGGGCAGTTAATGGGCTAAATGATCAATTTATTTAATTCGACACAAACTGACACTCTTTTCGCTTTTCTTCTTTTATACTTATTCAATACGCGTAATATACGACACACTAAAAAGAGCGCATTGGATAGGTTGCCCGCTTATATTTTCAAAAAAGAGGTGGAGGAATTAGGATGGTAACGAATCAACAATCACTCAGACGGGTGGATGATTACGGCGTTATGGGCAAGCAGCCCGAACAAATCACTGATGATCTTCACGAGCTTGTGCAGCGAAAGCAGCGGGCCCTAAAGGCGAGGGCCTTTTTCAAAAAGCTTGCTGACGACCCTATGTTTGCACCCGAACCAGGAAGAACCGCAGGGAAAAGCCTGACGGAATGGCTGCTTATGGCGCAATATCCGATTAAGCAGGAGCTGGTATTCGATTATGAAGAAAGGCGTTATGTGCCTTCTGAGGCGAGGCCTCGTATTGATTTAGCCGAATTGCTGACGCTGCTGCTGCGTAAAAAAGGAATAAATGGCACGTTTGAAGATATGATGGATTACGTCCTTGAAGGCGGCTCGTTCCAACAGTTTTTGTCGGAGCGCCGGCTGGCGAAAAGGACCTCTATGCAAGCTTAAACACCCGAAAGTCGTCCTCTGGCGGCAAAGCTACCGTTTCGCGTAGAAATATAGAGAAAGGATGGGGAAAATCATATCCTTTCCTAATATTTTAAATAAATGTTTTGAAAATTCAGAAAACTAATTTTCAAAACACCTTGAAAAAGTTATTCTTTATGAATATAATCAAGTCGAAAAAGCTCATATCGAGTTTTTTCGCAAAAGGATAAAACTGTCGAATGATAGAGAAAGGTGCAAAATGGCTGCTCACCCGATGCTGAAAGTTGCTTATAAGGGCCGGGCAGCTGGGCGGCGAAAATGGTAGGTACCTCTTTTTTTTACCTAATAGGTCGCGATTTGAATAATCTTTTATGGAGGTATATGCATTGGAATTAAAACAATATTGGCATGTTGTGAAAAAAAGAATCTGGTTGATAACAGCGCTCGTCTGCATGGCAGGGGCAGCCACAGGCATCTACTCTTATTATTTTCAACAGCCGGAATACGAGGCGTCGACCAAGCTGATCGTTAATCAGACAGGCAGTCAAAACGATATTATCGCCAAGCTGGATTTAAGCACGATCAACTCCAACATTCAACTGGTAAAGACGTACAAGGAAATTATAAGGACGCCAAGGGTGATGGGTAAGGTTGCCCAGAAGCATCCTGAGCTTGGCCTTACGGCAGGCGAGTTGATTGAGAGGATTAGCGTAACCTCGGTGAACGACACGCAGGTGATGTCGGTCACTGCAAAGGATTCCTCGTACAGCCGGGCGGCAAACATTGCGAATGCCGTATCGGAGGTGTTCATGCAGGAGCTGCCGAGCTTGATGCAGGTTGATAATGTATCGATTTTATACGAAGCCGATCATACGCTCACTCCGCCTCCTGTGTCGCCTAAGCCGACGATGAATATTGCGATTGCGATTGCACTTTCTATGCTGGTAGGCATTGGATTCGCACTGCTGCTCGATTATCTCGACGATACGATTAAGACGGAGGAAGACATTCAGGCGGTGCTTGGCTTGCCGACGCTGTCGCTCATCCCGAAAATCCGCGAGGTTGATCTAGGCAAGCACAAGGACAATTCGATAGACCAACCGATGAGGGGGAAAAATAATGTCACGTTCGAAGCCTAATTGGCCGCTCATTACGGAAACGAACCCCAAGTCGCCGATATCGGAGGCTTACCGCATCCTTAGAACGAATATTGATTTCTCCAATTTGGAGGAAGAAATTCGCACCCTAATGGTGACCTCCACGAAGATGAATGAAGGAAAAAGCACAACCTCTGCGAACATTGCCGTCACCTATGCCCAGTCGAACAAGAAGGTGCTGCTAATTGATGCCGATATGCGCAAGCCGACGCAGCATCAGCTGTTCCGGGTATCCAATCAGATTGGATTAACCTCGGTGCTGAGCAATCAGAAGGAATGGGAGGCCGCGATTCAGACCACCTCGGTGAGCGGGCTCAGCATTTTACCAGCAGGTCCGGTTCCGCCGAATCCTTCGGAGATGCTGGCATCCAAGCGGATGGACCAGCTGCTGGAAAAAATGAAGGAGCATTACGACATTATCATTGTCGACACCCCGCCAATCATGGTCGTGACGGATGCGCAAATCGTAGCATCCAAGTCCGACGGCGTCGTCCTCGTCATCGATTCCGGCACAGTGAAGAAGGAAGCCGCGATTAAAGCGAAGGCGAGCCTGGAGCATGTGAAAGCGAGGATTTTAGGGGTAGTGCTCAATAAAATCAAGCGGAGCAGCTCGGAAGGGTATTTATATTACTATCAGTGAGTGGTGAATCTCGTTCAGAGTATTTTTAATCTCTTAATTGTTTAGTTTAAAAGCGTGAATGAAAAAGACTCCGCTGCATGAAAGACTTGGCTTCCGATCGCCATTACCCTTGCATTCCTCGAATGAGCCCCTAATAGGGGGGAATGCAAGGGTAAAAGCGAACGCTCACGCTTCTCCAGCTCAAGCCTTTCATTCCGCTTCGCCATTTTCATCACTATTTTTAAACCGTAAGTGAAGCGATTCAACAACTGCTAGCCATTTGTTTTTTTGAAAATATAAGAATTAATAAGTTTCACAGTTATTAATGGGCTTATATTTCATCGCAATACGGTAGCTTTGCTGCCAAAGGACGGCGACAGCCGTTTCACCTTGAAATATAGGAAAGAATATGATTGTTCATCCTTTCTCTATATTTCTCGGAATGAAACGCGCCGCGCCGCCAAAGGATGGCGACAGCCGTTTCACCTTGGGTAATGTCTCCTGCACCTTTATCACTGGAGGCACTCGATCATGCTGTGGGCCGCAAACGGCCTTAGACGTTGAGCGTCGGTGGTGTGGGGTGAGGAGGGGTTAGATGCCCTTTAATTTATTTGTGAGGAGTTTGGTGAAAGGGGCAAGCGGAGTGAAAGGTTTGGAATGGAGAAGCGTAGCGTTCGCTTTTGTCCTTTGATTTCTACCGCTGAGCGGTTTAATTCAAAGAAATCAAAGGGCAATGGCGATCGTAATCCGAACCTTTCATGCAGCGAAGATCCCCTTTCACCGAGCTCCTCTCCCAAATTACGTGCAGAAAAACGGGCGAAAAGGAGTGAAAGCATTTAGAAGTTCGAGCTATACGATCATGTATAGGAGAGGAGCCAGACACACGAGAGTATAGCTGGAACTTTTAACTCCCATGAACTGCTTCCAAATTAAATAAAAAAATCGAAGAAGGATAGGGTGATGGATGATGAAAAAAGTGACAAAAGCAATTATTCCTGCAGCTGGACTTGGAACGCGCTTCTTGCCTGCAACGAAAGCAATGCCGAAGGAGATGCTGCCGATTGTCGACAAGCCGACGATTCAATACATCGTCGAAGAAGCCATCGCATCCGGTATCGAAGACATTATTATCGTAACAGGCAAAGGGAAGCGGGCCATTGAGGACCATTTTGATATCGCATTTGAGCTCGAGCATACGTTGATTGAGAAAGGAAAGCTGGAGCTGCTGCAAGCGGTACAGCGTTCCTCCAATGTAACGATCCATTATATTCGTCAAAAAGAAGCAAAGGGGCTGGGACATGCTGTATGGTGCGCCCGCAAATTCATTGGCAATGAACCATTCGCCGTTCTGCTTGGCGATGACATTGTCGAATCCGAGGTGCCTTGCACAAGGCAGCTCATTGAACAATATGATGCGACGGGCAAATCGGTCATCGGCGTTCAGACCGTAGCTGTCGATCAGACGCAGCGATATGGAATTGTCGATCCGGTAGGGATGGAAGTAGAAGGCAGCCGGCTCGTGCAGGTTAACCGTTTCGTCGAGAAGCCGAAGCCAGGACATGCCCCGTCCAATTTGGCAATTATGGGCCGGTACGTGCTTACGCCGGAAATTTTTGATTTTCTGGAGCTTCAGGAGAAGGGCGCCGGCGATGAAATTCAATTAACAGATGCGATTCAAAAGCTGAATGAAAGCGAAGGCGTTTTTGCTTATGATTTTGAAGGCAAACGTTATGATGTCGGAGAAAAGCTTGGCTTTATTTTAACGACGATCGACTTCGCTCTGCGCAATAAGGAGCTTAAGCTTCCGCTGATGACGGCGCTTGAGGAAATTGTCGAGCAGCAGCAGGCCAGCCAGCTCCAAGCACTGAGGAGGGATAGCGTATGAGTGTAAATCGGCCACAATACAAGTCGGAAACCCGCACGCTGACTCTCTCGCTGCAAGCCGCAGCGAAGCGGATTATTGATGTCGTTTGCTCGTTTGCGGGAATTGTTTTTCTGCTTCCGGTGTTTATGCTCGTCGCTTTGCTCATTA
Organism: Paenibacillus sp. J31R34; assembly: GCF_059383715.1. Taxonomy (NCBI): domain Bacteria; kingdom Bacillati; phylum Bacillota; class Bacilli; order Caryophanales; family Paenibacillaceae; genus Paenibacillus; species Paenibacillus sp. J31R34. The sequence continues at coordinate 119,639 of NZ_JBXENU010000015.1, read as the reverse complement.
AGATCAGCGATCCGAAGGGCACGGTATTTTTCAAGCAGAAGCGGATTGGACATAAGGGCAATACGTTCAGCATCATCAAGTTTCGCTCCATGCTGCATGATGCCGAGCAGCGGCTGCGCGCCGACCCGGTATTGTACAAAAAATACATCGACAACAGCTACAAGCTTGATCCATCCGAAGATCCACGCGTAACCAAAATCGGCAGCTTCCTGCGCAAAACGAGCCTGGACGAGCTTCCCCAGCTCATCAATGTGCTGAAGGGCGAGATGAGCCTGGTAGGACCACGCCCGATCGTGCGTGACGAGCTGAAGGAATACGGAGAGAAGGCGGTCCCCTTCCTATCGGTCAAGCCGGGAGTAACCGGCTATTGGCAGGTAAGCGGACGCAGCGACGTTGGGTATCCTGAGCGCGTCGATCTGGAGCTTTTTTACGTCTACAACCAGTCCGTATGGCTGGATCTGAAAATATTATATCGCACAGTCATTATTGTGCTGCTGCGTAAAGGCGCTTATTGAAATCAAAAAATGGCAAAAAGGATTAGCGGAGTGAAAAGGTTGGTCGGAGGAGCGTTAGCGTCCGATTTTTGCAGCTTCATTTTTACCGCAAAGGCGGTTTAATCAGAAAATGAAGCTGCAACAGCGGCCGGAGACCGACCTTTTCACGCAGCTTTCCCCTATATGCCATAAGACAAAGGAGTTGCCCTATGAGAGTGGCTATCGTTCATGAATGGCTGGTAACCTATGCAGGTTCAGAGAAGGTAGTGGAACAACTGCTGAATATTTACCCTGATGCGGACCTGTTCTGTGTAATTGATTTTCTGGAAGAGAAGGACCGCCATATGCTGAAGGGAAAAAAGCCAATTACAACTTTTATTCAGCAGCTGCCTTTTGCAAAAAAAATGTACAAAACCTATCTTCCTTTTATGCCGCTAGCGGTCGAGCAGTTTGACTTATCCGGCTATGATGTCATCATTTCCAGCTCGCATGCGGTCGCGAAAGGCATTATTACGGGGCCTGATCAAATTCATATTTCCTATGTGCATACGCCGATCCGTTATGCCTGGGATTTGCAGCATCAATATTTAAGCGAGCTGGGCAAGCTGAAGCAGCTCGTATCCAAGCTGCTGCTGCACCAAATTCGCATGTGGGATGTGCGGACAGCGAACGGAGTAGACGTGTTTCTCGCGAACTCGTCTTATATCGCCCGGCGCATTCACAAAATTTATCGCCGCCAGGCACAGGTTGTGTATCCGCCAGTTGAAGTGAAGGCGTTCGGCAATCATTCCAATCAGGATCGGAAGGAATATTATTTTACCGCCTCGCGACTTGTGCCGTATAAGCGGATTGATCTGGTCGTCGAGGCCTTCGCCAAAATGCCGGATAAGGAGCTGATCGTCATTGGCGACGGCCCGGAGATGAAGACGCTGAAGCAGCTGGCAACGCCGAACGTCAAGCTTCTCGGCTACCAGCCGAATGCTGTGCTGCTTAAGCATATGCAGCAGGCCAAAGCTTTTATTTTTGCAGGTGAAGAGGACTTCGGCATTAGCATGGTCGAGGCTCAGGCAGCGGGAACGCCGGTTATTGCCTACGGCAAAGGCGGTGCTCAGGATATCGTCAAAGGACTGGGCGAAAACAATCCTACCGGCTTGTTTTTTGAGAAGCAGGATGCGGAATCGGTTATTGACGCGGTACGGCAGTTTGAGCTGCTGTCCTGGATGATTACGGATGCCAACTGCCGCCAGAACGCACAGCAGTTTTCGGTGGAGGCATTTTTGTACCATATTTCCAGCATTGTCAGCGGCAGCTTTAATGAACGGTTTAATCCGATGAAAGTGCAGGCCTAGCTCGATGCTTGCCCGTTTGCCGAACAAGCTGGCGCTTTATGCCGCAATGCTGCTGTCACTGGGCGTTATATGCCTCGCTTCCGTGCAGCATATTTACGTGCTGCTGTTCGTTGCTGCTGGAGCGCTTGCTTATGTCGCGATTAGGAAAGACGCCATTTATTATGTCGTCATCCCGGCGCTGCTGGCCTACCAGTTGTATTTGCCGCTTGCGGTTTCGGTAACGCTGTCGAGTCTCGTGCTCGTTATGCTTCTGCTGCGCTCGGCGTCGCAAGGAAAGCTGATGCATTATTTTCGCACACAGCGGCTTGTTAAATATTATGTCGCCCTGCTTATCGCGATGGCGGTGGGCATTATTTATGCCCCGGACCGGGTACTCGGCTTTAAGCTGATTGCCTATTCCATCATAGGTTTGCTCGCTTTGCTTGCGGGCTACTATTACCGGGCTCGCGGGCTCTCCGTTGAGCAGACGCTGCGCGGTATTCAGCATGTGTATTTGCCGATTGGCTTGCTGAACATTTATTTTATTATTGCTCCTGACCAGGAGCTGCAATTTTTAAGGTCGAAGATCGCGAGCTTCCTGATCGAGCCGAACACGCTGGCGGCGTTGATTAATGTAGATATTAAAGCTAATATTTTGGACCCCTTTAAAGCGGGAACCTTGTTCGTTAATACGAATGTGGCTTCGGTTTTTTTCGGCATGATGCTTTGTATTGCGCTGTCTCTGCTGCTTCGCAAGGGCGGCCTGCTGCAGCTCGGCATCTGCTTCATTTATTTAGGCGCTATGCTGGCGACGCAATCGCGAGCTGGCGTGCTCGCGCTTGGCATTGTGGTGCTGGCTTATGTGTGCATCCGGTTCCGCGTGCAAAAGCTGTTCAAGCTGTCGCTGCTGCTCGTCATACCCGCAGCGATCATACCTTTTATCGTTACAGGCGACATTATTACGAATTTGACGAGCAGGCTGAATGCCGATGCGATCGAAGGCGATCCCCGGACTTACATTTGGAAATTCACCTTCCAAAACTTTGCCGAGCATCCGCTGCTGGGCCTTGGCTATGGCGGCTGGGAGCGAATTTTTCCTTTCTACGCAGCGACAGTCGGCTTCAGCAGCAAATATCCGCCGCATAATTTGTTTGTCATTATGTGGACTTGGAGCGGCTTGTTCGGACTGATTGCCCTCATTTTGCTGCTTTTCGGCATTTTGTGGCGCGGCATTCGCCGTTATTATCGCACGGGCTCGGCTCTTGACAGCTGTGTAGTAGGAGCAGCACTGTTCGTTATCGTGCAAGGAATGTTTGATAATTTTTTCCTGCATGATCTGCGGGTCGCTTCCGTGTTCTTCTTTCTTGCGGGGCTTATTTTGTACGAGCAGCGCGAGGATAGCGAAGGAGAGCGAAGCAGCAACGATATCAGAAGCCAGAGCGGAAAGCAGGCGGGGAGCGGCAATGGCCAAGCGGTTCAGGAGCGGGCTTTGACGCCGAAGACGGCAGAAGTTGGAGGGAAAAGATGAGGATTGGCGTACTGAGAAATACCTTTTTGCCTGCATCGGAAACGTTTATTTATGAGCAGCTGAATCAATATCGGAATGTGCAGGTGGAGGTCATTACCCGGGAGGTCGCGAATCGCGATAAATTCCCTAATCAATGGAGCATTAACACGATTGTGGGCGCAGCAGGGTCGTCGCTCCAGAAGAAGCTGACGAAGCTGCTTTACACGCTGACATTGACCTCGACCCGTCATATTAACCGAATTGTTGAGCAGCGCGAGATTGAGCTTGTGCATGCCCACTTCGGGGTAGATGCGGTATATGCGGTTCCCGTCTGCAAGGAGCGCGGCATTCCGCTGTTCGCTACGTTTCACGGGTACGATATTACACGGCTCCCGAAGCTGATGCCTGGGCCGCTTTCCTGGCTCGTCTATTTTGTGAAGTTTAAGCGGCTTGTGCGGGACACGACGTTGTTCCTTGCCGTATCGAACCATATTAAGCAGAAGCTGATGGCGCATGGCGTGCCCGAGCAAAAGATCAAAATCCATTACATCGGCATCGATTTGAATAAGGTTTTTTATCGGGAAGCACCGGACCGTGACACGATTACGATTATGACCGTTGGCCGGCTGACCGAGAAGAAGGGCATCGCTTATTTAATTGAAGCGTTCCACCGATTGGCAGCCCGGCGCAAGCATGTGCGCCTCGTCATTGCCGGAGACGGACCGCTGAGGCAGGAGCTGACTGAGCTTGCTGCATCGGGAGCCGGGAGCGGGCGAATGACGTTCCTTGGCAGCATACCTCACCATGAGGTGCTGCAGCGGCTCAGCGATTCGGATATTTTCTGCTTGCCGAGCGTAACGGCGAAGGATGGCGATCAGGAAGGGCTTGGCATGGTCATTTTGGAAGCTTCCGGAACGGGTCTACCTGTTGTTGCCACCAGCAGCGGAGGTATTAAGGATGCGGTGCAAAATGGAAAAACCGGCTATTTGGTAGAGGAGCGCAGCGCCGCCCAGCTGGAAGAAAAGCTCGATATGCTCGTAACCAGCCAGCCGCTGCGCGCAGCCATTGGACAAAATGGCCGCGCCTTTGTTGAGCAGCAGTTCGATCTGCGCTTGCAGACGGAGAAGCTGGAGCAGCTCTATAAACAATATATTGGAGAGAAGCAGCATGTCTAAGCCATTTATTATTGTGTCAACCGCCGATTGGGATAACCCCTTCTGGACGAATAAGCAGCATATTGCCGACAGGCTTGCGGGCCGCGGACATCAGGTGCTGTATCTGAATTCGCTCGGCCTCCGCAAGCCTTCAAGCAATGGCAAGGATATTAAGCGCATTATAAAGCGGCTCAGTCAATTTTTTAGCGGGCTGCAGCAGAAAAAAACAAATCTATGGGTATGGTCGCCAGTTGTCATCCCTTATCAGCGGTTCAGCTTCGTTCGGAAGCTGAACTTTTTTATTGTCCGGCAGTATGTGAAGCATTTCGCCCGGAAGCTTGGGATGGAGGATTACGTGCTATGGACATACAATCCGCTGACGCAGCCGCTGTTGAATATGCGCGAGCAGCTGTCGGTTTACCACTGTGTAGATGAAATTTCCGCGCAGCCCGGCATGCCCGAGCAAATTATTAAGGAGCAGGAAGCGCGGCTGGTGGAGGATGTTGATGTCGTGTTTGCTACGGCTCCCAATCTGTATGAGACGCGCAAGGCGATTAACGAAAGCACCTATTATAGCCCGAATGTAGCGGAATTCAATCATTTTAACAAGGCGTTGTCACCGGATACGGACATTCCCGCGGAGCTTTTGCAGATGAAGGGCCCCAAGGTCGGCTTCATTGGAGCCATTAGCGGCTATAAGCTGGATTTGGCATTGATTGAAAAGGTCGCGTCCCGCAACCCTCATGTGCATTTTGTGTTCATTGGACAGGTGGGAGAGGGCGATCCTTGGACCGATGCAGATCGGCTTGGCCAGACGCCGAACATTCATTTGATCGGGCCGAAGCCGTACAGCGAGCTGCCGGGTTATTTGAAAGGCTTCGATGCCTGCCTGCTGCCAAACGTCATTAACGAATACACGACGAATATGTTTCCGATGAAATTTTTTGAATATTTATCAGCAGGCAAGCCGGTTGTCATGACGCCGCTGCCAGCGGTTCGGGATTATTACTCCTACTGCTATGTTGCGGCAGATGCTGATGCCTTCGACAAGCAGCTGGGGCTGGCGCTGAATGAGGGGCTGCTTGGCAATTACGAGCAGTTGATCATGGATCGCGTCGCCGAAGCGAAAAAGCATGACTGGGAAGCGCGCATTGATACGATGCTTGCCGTCGTGGAGGCGCATATCAAAGGTGCAGGCGCACCAGAGGCGCTGCGGGCAGCGAACTTGCCAGGAGCAGCGGCGCTGGGCGCACCTGCTTCACCAAGAAGCAGCAAAACTAGCAAAGCCGCTCGCAGCCTGGGCAGCAAAGCGTAGTCTTGCAGCCTAGCATCAGCGGCCAGCTGCTGTATTTGTGCTAGCTGTGCCCTATCACGCAGCGATATTAATCGAAAAAGACGAGGACAGAGGAGTGGAGAGCTTGTTCGAACATATTGTGCACGAAGCGAATGTTCCGCTGAGCCGCATTACGACGATGAGCGTTGGCGGCCCTTGCCGTTATTACGTCGTTCCGAAAAGCGTGGAGGACATTCGTTTTGTAACGGCGATCTGCGAGCGTTTTGGCTGGAAGCTGCTCATTATCGGCAATGGCTCGAATGTGCTTGCAGGCGACGAGGGCTTTGATGGCGTCGTCATGCATGTCGGCAAAGGCTTGAAGGAATACGGTCTTAAGGATGGCGAGCTGTACGCCGAAGCTGGAGTAGCGCTGCCAAGGCTGGCGTATTCCATGGCGAACGAAGGCATCGCCGGATTTGATTTTATGGCTGGCATCCCCGGCAGTGTAGGCGGCGGGCTCGTCATGAATGCTGGCTGCATCGGCAAGGAAATCGGCGATGTCGTCAGCAGCGTCACGCATGTCAGCGACACGGGCGAGGTGATTACGAGCAGCGCCGAGGAGCTGCAGTTTTCCTTCCGCCGGAGCTGGTTTCTGGATCGGCGGCACATTATTGTGAGCGCGCGCTTCCGGGCTGAACCCGCAACGGATTCAGCGCAGGTGATGGAAGCAACGAAGCGGGCGGCGGACATCCGCAAGGGCAAGTTCCCCATCAATGTCAAAACGGTAGGCAGCACCTTCAAAAGCCCGCCCGAAGGCCCGCATCCCGGCAGACTGATCGAAGAGGTCGGGTTGAAAGGATTTGTTATTGGCGGCGCACAGATTAGTACGGTGCACGCGAACTGGATCATTAATCAAGGCAGTGCAACAGCCAGCGACGTAAAGCGGCTCATTGAGCTGATGCAGACGACAGTAGCCAAGCAGCTCGGCATCCAAATGGAGCCAGAAGTGTTGTTCGTATAAATAAAACAAAAGGGAGAGGGAAAAGGCGAGCGGAGTGAAAAGGCTGGTTGGAGAAGTGGAACGTCCGATTTTTGCAGCTTGATTTATACCGCTAGAGCGGTTGATTCAATAAATGAAGTTGCAACAGCGGTCGGAAACTAGCCTTTTCGCGCAGCGATGTTCCTTTTTCTGCCCCCTTTAAAAAGGGAGAGAAAGCATATGGTACAAGCTCATTCAAGAGCGCTCGGCACAAAAAGGATTTCGGAGCCTTATTTATTAATTGAGGGAGGTTATCCCCTTTCAGGTGAAGTGTCGCTGCCCGGTGCCAAAAACTCGGCGCTGCCCGCTATTGTGGCCGCCTGCCTCTCCGATGAGGAGGTCGTGCTGCATAATGTGCCGCTTGAGCTAAATGATGTAGCCAAGCTGATCAAGCTGCTGAATGATTCCGGCGCAAACGTCGAAATCAAAGGCGACGAGCTTCACTGCAAGGGCAGCGCGTGGATGGGCGGCACGCTCAATGCCGAGCTGGCGGGCAAAATCCGCCACTCCCTGCTGCTGCTCGGAGCGGCGGCGCACTGGCGCAGCTCGCTGTTCCTGCCGCTGCCGGGCGGCTGCAACATTGGCAGCCGCAAGCATGACATGCACGTCAGCGCGCTGCAGGAGCTTGGCTTCGCGATGGAGGAGAGCGAGCTGGGGCTTCACTTGCGCGAGAGCCAGCCGAAGGAACGGACGGTTATTACGTTCCCGTATCCAACCTTTGGCGGGACGCTGAATGTTTTATTCGCATCCGTTCGTTCGAATGCGGTTGTTGAACTGCATAACGCCGCCCGCAATCCCGAGGTGCTGGATGTCATCAAGCTGCTGAACGATATGGGGGCAAATATTGAATGGCTGTCATCGAACAGCCTGCAAATTACGGGTGTAGATCGTCTGCACCGCGCAGACTTTACAGTGATGAGCGACCGTATTATCGCTTCAACGATTATTTCGGCAGTTGGTGCAACGAAAGGCTCGGCAACGATTCGCAATGCAACGACCCGCATCCTGGAGTCTGAAGTAGCCGTATGGCGGCAGGCGGGCCTGAAAATAGAAGAGATCGACAACGGCATTTATGTGGAATGGAATCGGCCGCTGGAAGCAGTGAACGTCACGACGGCTGCTTATCCGGGCTTCCATACCGATATTCAACCGCTGCATACCGTATTGATGATGAATGCAAGCGGCACGAGCGAGCTCAAGGAGACGATTCTCGATGGACGCTTCTCCTACTGCTACGAGCTGAACAAGCTGGGCGCGAACATCGAGGTGAAGGATGGCGGCTTCCTTTGCGTCAATGGGGCAGCGGGACAGACAGCTGTCATTCACGGCGTAGATGAGCTGTATGGCACCGATCTTGTTGCAACCGATATTCGCGGCGGAGCAGCGGTCGCGGTTGCTGCACTGGCAGCTGTTGGGACAAGCCGGATTACGAATTTGTACCAGCTGGAGCGGGGCTACGGCAACTTCACTGAAATTTTCACAGCGCTGGGCGCGCAGATTATGAAGGTGAACCACTAGCATGCTGTTCCAGATTTTAACGACGATCGGCACCCGGCTGCTTGTATTATTCGGAGCTTTTATCGTTTCGGTACTGACAGCCAGGCTGCTGGGTCCCGAAGGCAAAGGGATGATAACAGCCATACTCGTCATCCCTACGCTCGTTGTGACAATCGCCGATCTTGGCATCCGGCAGGCGGCTGCTTATCTCATCGGTAAAAAATTATTTAACTATAACGATATTGTATCGACCTTATTATTTATGTGGTTAATTTCCTCCTCCCTCAGTGTGGCTGTCGTTATGGGTATATTGCTGCTCCAGTATGGAGGAGAGTACAGCTGGGAGCTGCTCGTCATTTGTACGCTGACGGTGCCCGTCAATCTAGCGATTCAATATTTACGCGGCATTATGCAGGGCAAAGGCAATATTGGCAGCATTAATAAGGTGGAAATTATTAAGACGGCACTTAATTTCATCATTTTGCTTATTTTTGTCTGGGCGCTTGGCATGGGAGTTCTCGGAGCGGCTCTGACGCAGCTGCTGATGGCGGCGTTCACGTTAGGCTACTCCATGAAGCTGCTGCTGGGCGAAGTGAAATTCAAGTTCAAATACATTCACCCCATTCCGCAGCAGATGATGCGGCAGGGCTTCTCTTTTGCGCTTGCGCTGTTCATTATTCAGCTTAATTACCGGGTGGACGTCATTATTTTGGAGCGGTTCACGAATGTCATCGAGGTCGGCATTTATTCGGTTGGCACGAATCTAGCAGAGCTGATCTGGCAGCTGCCGGCTGCTATTGGGCTCATTTTATTTTCACGCAGCGCAAGCTCAAGCAGCAGTCAGGCAGCAGTAGAACGGACGGCAAAGCTGATACGCGTCATTATGCCTGTGCTTATCGTGTTCGGCGTCTTCTTCTGGTTCATGTCGCCGCTGTTTATCCGCCTGCTGTATGGCGCTGATTTTGCCGAATCGGGACAGGTTATTCGCTACTTGCTGCCGGGTATTATCGCGATGGTGCTGTTCAAGCTGATTCATTCGGACCTGTCGGGCAGAGGCGCGCCGCTGTTCTCGCTGCGGGTATCGGTTATTGCGCTCATTATGAACGTCGTGCTTAATTTCATTCTCGTTCCCAAATACGGGGCGGTTGGGGCGTCGATTTCCTCCAGTATCAGCTACATGTATGCGGGCGTCGCTTTTATTATTTTTTACGCAAGGCGTGAATCAATCAGCTTGAGCAGGCTTTTAATTTTAAACAAAGAGGACTGGGCGCAAATCAAAAGTAAAATCGGCTCAATCGGCGTTCGTTTCATGAAGCTGCGAAGCCGCTAAAGGGCCAAGGATAACGGAGATGAGGACATGCTGGTATCGATCATCACGGTGTATTACAACCGGGTCAATCAAGTGAAGGAGTCGATTCAAAGCCTGCTTGACCAGACGTATGCGAATACGGAAATTATTTTGGTTGATGACGGTTCGACGGACGGCACGCTGCAGGCGCTGGAAGCTTTTGAAGATCCGCGCATTCGGCTGATCAGCCACAGCAATCGCGGCTTCACCCGTTCGGTCATTGAAGCGGTGAAGCAGAGCAAGGGCGAAGTCGTAGCCATTCATGGCTCTGGCGATATTTCGTTCCCGGAGCGTATTGAGGAGCAGGTAAAGGTGCTGCAAAGCAGGCCGGATGTTGGCGTCGTTGGCTGTATCGTCGAGAACGTCAACAAGGTGACGAACACAACGACGATTTATAACAAGTACAAGCAGGGCATTAAGGGCATCGATCAGCTGCTGCAAAATAACTTCTACACCCACGGCGAGGTTATGTTCCGCCGCGATGCTTACGAGCAGGCGGGCGGCTACCGCGAGCTGTTCAAGTTCACGCAGGATTACGATTTATGGCTGCGGATGGGGCTCGTCACGGAGTTTGCGCTCGTCGAGAAGCTGCTGTATCGCAGATACACCTTGCCTGACGGCGTAAGCGGCTCCGTTGAAAAAATGATGGTGCAGCAATATCTTGCTGAGCTGGGCAGACAGTGCGCTGAGCTTCGTATTCGCGAAGGGCGCGATCTGATTGACCGCTACGGCGTGCATGCCCTATTTTTCCTGAAAAGATCGAAGCGTCTCGCGCTCAAGCTGTTTAATCTCGGTGTTTCCGCCATTGTAAATGAACGGGACATGGATAAGGCGAAGCGGCTCGTACAGCTCAGTCTCGAACAAAATTGGACGGTAAGAGGCAGTGTGTTATCGGGGCTGCTGGCTGTGCTGACCCGTTTCGAGGGCGGCAAAAAAGCGATGCTGTCGATGCTGCTCTTGCTGCGGCAGGTGAAGAAAAAGGTAGAGAAAGCGGCGTAAAGCAAGTGCCGCTATATTGAAGCATTTTGAAGCGTGGTGAAAAAGCCAAGCTTTTCATGCAGCGCAGCTTTATTTTCACCACAGTTTCAATTGCAAAAGGAGGAGCAAAACCAATGAAGCTGATTCTTTTATCCGGCGGTTCAGGCAAACGGCTGTGGCCGCTGTCTAATGATGCAAGGTCGAAGCAATTTTTGCGAATATTGGATGGGCCCGGCGGGCTTAAGGAATCGATGGTCGAGCGGGTATGGCGCCAGCTTGGCGAGACGGGCCTGCAACGCTCATCTTATATCGCCGCCGGCAAGGCGCAGGAGGAAATGATTCGCGTGCATGCCGGCTTGTCGGTGCCGCTCATTATTGAGCCGGAGCGGCGGGACACATTCCCGGCTATCGCATTATCGGCGGTTTATTTGTACTCCGTTGCTGGAGTCAGCCTGGATGAAGTCGTGACGATTCTCCCGGTTGACCCCTATGTGGAGGATGCCTTCTTCCATAAAATAAGCGAGCTTGCGCAGGTCATTCACGATTCTGGCTGCGATATGGCGCTGATGGGCGTCAAACCGACCTTCCCATCGGAAAAATACGGCTACATCGTGCCGGAGACTGGCGAGCCTAAGCTGATTATTAATGCGGCAGGCGACGTCACGGAAGCGGAAGCCATCAACGCCGTGACAGGTAGCGCCCGCTCGTACCGGCTTGTCCGGCACTTCACTGAAAAGCCGCGCGAGGATGCGGCATCCGAGCTGATGCAGCGCGGAGCGCTTTGGAACTGTGGCGTGTTCGCCTTCAAGCTGGGCTATTTGATTAATCTGCTGATCGAGAAGCGGATTCCAATTCAATACGATGAGCTCGTCAATCAATACAGCACGCTGGTGAAGACAAGCTTCGATTACGAGGTCGTGGAGCGGGCGAAGCAGGTCGCCGTGCTTCCTTTTGACGGCTGCTGGAAAGACCTTGGCACCTGGAACACGCTGACGGAAGAGATGGGAACGTCGGAGCTTGGCGAGCATATTACAACAGAGCTTGCAACGGATACGCATGTCATTAACGAGCTTGGTATTCCGATTACGATTCTTGGCATCAAAAATGCCATCGTTGCTGCAAGTCCTGACGGCATTCTGGTGTCCGACAAGGCGTCCAGCCCGCGTATTAAAGAAGTGCTGAAAAATCGCGACAAGCGCCCGATGTACGAGGAACGCAGATGGGGCTACTATATCGTGCTTGATTATTTGAAATATCCGGACGGCAGCGAGGTCATGACGAAGCGCGTCTGCCTCGATAGAGGGAAAAACTTCAGCTATCACTATCATAACAATCGCTGCGAGGTGTGGACGATTTTGTCCGGCGAAGGCGAAATGATGCTCGATGATCAACTGCGGACTTTAAAGGCTGGCGACATTATTAACATCCCTCTGGGCAGCAGACACTGCCTGCTTGCCCGGACACCGATGGAAATGATCGAGGTGATGAGAGGAACGCAGCTTGTAGAAGAGGAGAGCGTCAGGCTGGAAGCGGATTGGAATGACATTATGCAATATTGCATGATTTGAAGGAGCTAACAGGATGATGAATGCTATTGCAGAGCAACTGGATTATGCGATTGATCGGAGATACGAGCGCTGGAGGGAAGCAGAACTGCCCTTTTACCTTCGAAAAGAGCTCGGAGAGCTTGGAGCTGGCGATTTGACCGACCGCTTCTACAAGCATCTTCACCTTGGTCCGGAAGGCGTGCGGGAGAAGGTGGGCGCAGGAACGAACCGGATGAATATCTATACGGTGCGCCGCATCGCGCTGGCGCTTGCTGGGGAAATTCGCAGCGGCGGCGAGGAGGCGAAGCAGCGCGGTGTTGCGATTGCATTTGACAGCCGAATTTTATCGCGGGTGTTCGCGGAACAGGCAGCGCTCGTGCTGGCCAAAAACAGAGTGAAGGTTTATCTTTTCGAGCAGGCCCGTCCTACGCCAGAGCTCTCCTTCGCTGTCCGTTTTCTGCATGCGGCAGCCGGGCTGATGATTACAGCCGGCCATTATCCTTATGATTACAATGGCGTCAAGCTGTTCAGCTCAGATGGCGCTGTTATGGCGCCGGAATACAACCAGCTCGTAGCAAGGCGCATGGAGGGCATCGAGGAGGAGGTTGCGATCCCGCTGATGGATGCGGAGGAAGCGGTGCGACAGGGGCTTCTTGTACTCGTCGGTACGGAGGTGGACAAAGCTTACCACCTCAAGCTTGCGGGCATCATCGTTCGCCCAACTGCCTTTCGAGCGGGGCGCACGCGGCTGCGCGTCATTTATACGCCGTTGCATGGCAGCGGAGGGCAGACGCCGCTTGCGCTGCTGAAGCAAATGGGCTATCGCGATGTGGAGAGCGTGCCAGAGCAGTTTCAGCCAGACCCGCTTTTCCCGACCATCGATGAGCCGGATCCTAACAATCCCGATTCTTACAGGCAGGCGCTGCTGCTGGCCGAGCGGAAGCAGACGGATCTGATTATGGCGACCGATCCCGAATCGCAGCAGCTTGGCGCAATGGCAAGGGACAAAAGCGGCAAGTGCCGCCTGCTGTCTGCGAACCAACTGGGCAGTCTGCTGCTTGAATATCTTTGTACGCAGAAGCGGGCCAATGAGCCGGTTTACCCAGCTACGTTTTACAAGTCGCTGCTAACGACGGAGCTTAGCACAGCGATAGCAAGGCGCTACGGTCTTCATATCGTAGAGACGCCGCCGGGCTTCCGCCATATTGCTGCTCGTATAGCGGAAGAAGAGCAGCTCGGGGCGAGAAAGTTTTTTTTCGCCTTTGATGAGACGGGCGGCTGCCTGCCGCAGGCGTTCGTCAGAGATAAGGATGCGATGCAGACGCTGCTGCTCACAACAGAGATGGCGGCTTTTTATAAAAGCCGCGGCCTGACATTATGGGATCAGCTGTACAAGCTTTATGAGGCATATGGCTTTTATTTGGAGGATCAGGTCAGCCTGTCCTTTCCCGGCCTTGAAGGCTCGCAGCGGCTGCGCAATGTGATGCGCAGGCTGCGGGGCGAAGTGCCGGAGAAGCTTTCCTCGCTGCGGCTTCTCAGTATTTATGATTCCGAGGAGCACGGTGTGAAAGTGCTGGGCTTCAGCAAGGAAGCCGCGAATCAGGAGCTGGGAGCAAATGTGATCAAATATGTTTTCGAGGATGGAGCTTGGTGCGCATTGCAGCCTACCGGAGCAGGAACGTCGCTGCGGCTTTATTACGGAGCGAAGGAATGGAGCGAGGTGCGCTGCAGGCGCAGGCTGGCAGCCATTCGTACGGCGCTGCTCTACGATATGGAGACGATTTTATAATAGAAGATTTTATAATAGAACATTTCAAATTAAACGATAGGAGCTGGAGCTTGATGAACGTAACAGTGATAGGAACGGGATATGTAGGATTGGTATCGGGCGTATGTTATGCGGAGAAAGGCAATCATGTCATCTGTGTCGATAAGGATGTAAGCAAAATCGAACGCCTTCGCAGCGGAGAAATTCCCATTTATGAGCCGGGGCTCAAAGAATTGGCCGATAGCAATACGGCGGCCGGTCGCCTCTCCTTCACCGATGATCTGACAGAAGCGATGGCTCTGGCGGATGTTGTCATTATTGCGGTAGGCACGCCGCCACTGCCGAATGGCGAGGCAGATATGCGGTTCGTCGAGCTGGTAGCGCGTGAAATCGGCTATGCGCTCAACGGCTATAAGGTTGTTGTTGTGAAAAGCACAGTGCCGGTCGGCACGAACGAACGCGTTCGCGGCATTGTGGCAGCGATCAGCGATTACCCGTTCGATATTGCCTCCGTTCCTGAGTTTCTGCGCGAGGGCTCAGCCGTCAAGGATACTTTGAATCCAGACCGTATCGTTATCGGCTCGGAGAGCACGCGTGCAGCAGAGGTACTGACAAGCCTGCACAAGCCGTTTACCGACCAGCTGATTATGACGGATATTCGCAGCGCCGAGATGATCAAATACGCCTCCAATGCGTTTCTAGCTACGAAAATATCGTTTATCAATGAAATTGCCAACATTTGCGAAAAGGTAGGCGCGGACGTGACGGAGGTTGCCCACGGCATGGGGCTGGACCGCCGGATCGGCTCCTCCTTCCTGCGCGCCGGCATTGGCTATGGCGGCTCCTGCTTCCCGAAGGATACGAAGGCTTTAATTCAAATTGCCGGCAATGTCGAATACGACTTCAAGCTGCTCAAGTCGGTCGTAGAGGTCAATCAGCATCAGCGCTACGGCGTAATCGACAAGCTCAAGCGGGCGCTAGGCAGCATGCATGGCAGACGCATTGCCATTTGGGGCCTTGCATTTAAGCCGGAAACCGATGATGTAAGAGAAGCGCCCGCGATTGAAATTATTGAATCGCTGCTTGCGCTTGGCGCAATTCCACGTGTAACTGACCCCATTGCGGTCGAAAATTTCCGTTCCCTGCTGAATCACCCATCTATTGAATGGTGCGATTCCGCGCTTGATGCAGCGAAGCAATGCGACGCTGTCTGCCTGCTCACGGAGTGGGAGGACTATACGAAGCTCGATCTCAAGGAAGTGGAGCGCGTCATGGCGAGCCCCATTCTCATTGACGGCCGCAATGCGATCAGCAAAGAGCAGCTGGAAGGCACGCTGTTTGCCTACTATCCGGTGGGCAGACCTATGATGAACATCGAAGACATTGCGATACATGAATTGATTTAAGTAGATTAGTTGGATTAGCTTGATGAAAAACAAGCGAATTCAATAGATTTGACCAGGCGATAAGAATTGCTCGCCACGGTCTGTCCCATTGCACTAAGAAAGAAAGGGCTTAGAAGGATTTTTGAAAAGGCAAGCGGAGTGGGAGGGTTGAGTTAAAGCTTTCCGAAGGAAAGCAGCTTCGTAAGCATGTGCTTTGCCCTATATTTCCACCGCTTAAGCGGTTTAATTCAAGGAAATCAGGGGGCAATAACGATCGGAGACCAAACCTTCCACGCAGCGCAGTTCCTTTTCAACAGCCTTCTAATCAGGCTTTTAATCATCGAAAGAAGAGGTGAGGACGTAATGAGGTTTACGAAAAAAATCGTATCCGCTGCCCTGGCGGCAGCTGTTGCGGGTACGGCGCTGTCCGGATTGCCGCTCAGCGAGCGGGGCGTGCTGGAGAAGCTCGGCTTTGTCCAGACGGCGCATGCGGGTGCCGCTGATTCCTTTTACAGCAGTGATTTTGTCAAGCGCCTGCTGGAGCTGCATCAGTATTTGCAAATGGGCGATCCGGCTGACGTACAGGAGGTCAGAGACCTGCGTGACGAAATTGCAACGCTCAGCTTTGAAGCCAATGGCGATTTGATTGCACCGATATGGAATAAGCTGTCCGGCAAAATAGACCCCTCCGTTCAGCAGCCGCTTTTCGACTTTATGGTGGCGGCGGGAAGCCTGCAATATGATCCTTCTTTTGATAATTTGGAGGCGATTCGCAAAAATCCCGCCTATAGCGGCGCTTTGCAGGCAGTAGCAGCACTCGCGAGGCAAAATCATCTAACAGTCGATGACGCCATGCAGTTTATGAATGCGCTGGAGCAAAAAACGACTTCGCTCGTTTCGGAGAAAAGCAATACCGAGCTGCTGATGCTAATGGCGAGCGAGAGCGAGCAGACGAAGCTGCTGGGCGATGCGCTGGAAACGGTTCTGTCCGATACCTCGACCTACAAAGTGAGTGCTGTATTGGCCAAGCTGGACATTACGAAAAAAGACATGGTAGATACGGTCACCAACTTCCGCAAGCAGCTTAAGAAGGAAGTTCCGGCTATCCGCTCCATGATGATTGCTTATATGCGTTCAGGTGCGAAGGAGACGGTGGAAATCGACCACGAGGGCCGAAAGCATACGTACAAGCTCTCGATTTTTGGTCGTGAGGTTCCAAAGGAGCTGCTGGTCTGGTCCAAAACGGCAGGCAGCAAAGATGTAAAAGTTGCGCAGTCGGGCGTGGTGACGATACCGGGCTCGGTCGTTTCTGCGAAAGCGACGCTGCGGGCAAGCCTGCTCGGCAAAGTGCTTTTCGAGAAGGAAGTAACGCTCGGCAAGGAAGAGCCCGAAGTGCCGGTGGACGATCTTCTAGCCGATTACCACAAGGAAATGAATACGATCATTGCGCAGTGGTCGCAGTCGACGTCTGAGCAGCAGCAAGTGCTGCTAGGCCAGGCGGTAGAACTGCTGCAGACGACCTGGAAGCAGGAAAACACATTCGATGTTACACCATATATTACGGTGGACAAGGGCTATATCATTTTCAAGCCGCCGGTTGAGGCGATGCAAAACTATTTGACTCGCCGCGAAGCGGTATGGAAGGTGCTCGGCGAAAGCTTCTCCAAGCTGGAAACAGGCAGCAGCATTGACCGATACATTGTGAATACGCCTTATTTCAATTTTAGCGAATATTTGAGTGGCAGGGCAGCGTCAGCGGGAGCGCAAGAGGGAAGCGTGATCGATGAAACAGTGGCACTTGCTCCTTCAGATGCTGGCGAGGCTGTTGCTGAAGCTGCGACGGAGACCGTAACAGAGGCCGTTGCTGAAGCAGCCGCAGAAGTTGTAACCGAAGCCGTAACCGAAGCCGTGCTGGAGGATACGCCTGAGACGGAGCTGTCGATTGTTATCCCGACGCAGCAAGCAGCGGTGATTGAAGATCAAGCGGCCCCATCCTTCCAAGATCTGGGCAGCGTATATGAATGGGCAGGCAAGGAGATTGAAGCGATAGCAGCCAAAGGCATTATTGACGGTGTGGAGGATTCGCGCTTTGATCCGGGTAAAATGGTGACACGGGCGGAGTTTGCCAAAATGCTCGTTCGTTCGCTCGATTTTAAAAATGATGCATCAGCCAGCACATTTAAAGACGTGCCTTTAACCCAGTGGTATGCCCCGTATGTGGGCACAGCCGTGGAGAAAGGTCTTGTCCAAGGCCGAAGCGGCAATCGCTTCGAGCCGGAGGCGACCATTACGCATGCTGAAATGGCGACGATGATTGCAAGGGCAGCGAAGCTGTCGAAGGGGCTGGAAGAGCCAGCCGATGTAAAAGCAGCGCTTGCCGATTTGAAAGATGCGGACAATCTGCATCCATCGTTGAAGGCGGGCGTTGCTTTCGCTTCAGCAAACAGCCTGCTGCCGCTGGAGCAGGGCAGCTTTCCGGTCAATGCTAATACGACTCGCGCCGAAGCAGCGGTCATGCTGTATCGTTTGATCAATCTATAGCGCAAGCTATTGTTCAAGTTTTAACCTGCTGCAGGATGGCCCAAATGCCGGATAAAGGTGACAACACCTTTGTCCGGCTCTTTTCGCGTAAGAAAGGATGGATACAGGATGAAAAAGCGCATTTGGAAAACGATTTTAATAACCACAGCAACGATCGCCATTTTGCTTATCGGCACCGTTGGTTTTTTCTATTGGAAAATCAGTTCAATCAGCTTGGAGGATATCCAGCAGCGACGTGCCGCTTTAGTAGCTGAGCAGGATGGAGCGGCGCCAGCCTCTGGAGGGGCGGGCAATCAGGTGGAGCTGCCGTCCTCACTGGATAGTGCGGTGGGCAAAGCGGAGCAAATTGCAGGCAAAACAATCAAAAGCGATGACGCGCTGGACGTAGCCGCTATTTTGCTAAACTCCGGGTTGTCATTCCGCGAAATGTATATTTTGCTGGGGCAATCGGACGAGGAGCTGACGACGGAGGAAAAGCAGGCCATACGCGATTTGCTGCTGGCAAAGCTGACGACGGAGGAAATCGACGCCCTGCGCTCCATTACGAAGCAATATGGAAAGTATTTGGCGATTGTGGATGTGAACTATCCGATTGAAGCGGTTGGCGAGAAGGACGATGCGAAGCGCAAGGCGATTTTGGAAAAAGCAAAGCAGGCTAAGAAAGACGAGGAGGGCGAGGGCAAGCAAGCTGCGGAGGCGAATGCTCAAGAGACGGCTTCCTCTCAGGCAGACTCGACAGGCAAGACGGACGTTGCAGCTGAAACGGATGAGTCAGACAAGCAGTCAGGCGAGAAAGCGAATACGGGTACAGGCGACAAGACTGCCAGCACGGCGAAGGATGATCAAAGCAAGACTAAAGCACTGGGCAGCAAATACGAGTCACAGCTATCCGCATTAAAAGGAAAATGCGTCAGCAATGCCAATCAATTAATGACACAGGTCGTTGCGGCAATAAACAAAAGCACGGAACTGGATGAAAAGGCGTTGCAAGGGGAGCTGCTGGGGAAAATTGCTGCTGCAGAGGCTTCTTGCGATAAACAATACCAAGCATTAATTAACAAGGCTGAAACAGAATATAAGGAAGCTGGTATAGCCTTTGCTAAAAAATCAACGTGGACGCAGGAATATCAATCCATTAAAGCGGAAATTCGCAGCAGCGCCATCAACAAACTGAACGCTGTTCAAGCAAGCGGATAAGGGGCACCGACTAGGATGGATTTTGCGAAGGGTCGCCGGATGAAGTGCGGTCGCGCACAACGCGTTCAAGCAGCATCCGGACAAGCTCTAAATCCTCCTGCTCCAGCGGAACGCCGTCCCAATGAAGCTGCTCATGGTTGAAAAATTCCTTGGCATTGTTGCTCGGCTCCTGTTGGTCAGGATAGTCCGTTAATCCTAGCAAATAATCGGATGTCGTAATTAATTTCTTCGCAATGCTTTGAATGGTCTCCAAAGTAGGCTGCCGATAGCCGGATTCATAGCCTGCATAGGTACTTTTAGCCACGCCTACGGTATCCGCTAGTTGCTGCATGGAGTATTTTCTTTTTTTTCTGAGTTGTTTAAGGCGTTTAGCAAACATGAGGACCTCCTATTAACCTTCGGTAACTACAAACATTTTACAGATATTAAAAACCAATTACAACCGATTCCAGCCCCCACCGAATGGCGTAAAAGGCTAGATTTTTCAACGGCTGATCATTTAGGCCTATGTCTAGATTAACAACCTCGGAGCAGCAACACAAGTCTTGTAATTTGAACAATTTCTTGAATAAATATATTTTTTGAGCATAGTGAAAAATAAAGTATATATTATTACAAATTATGACACGATATTCGTTTTTCGACATGGCGTTTTGTCGCTAATGGTCGTTAAATGCTTGCGAAAAAAATACCCTGAAAAACCAAACAACCTGACATTATGCCTTCTGGCGTCAGGTTGTTTAGTTATTCTACATTTATTTGTTCAAAAAATATTGGTCTTAAACGATTATGATCGTCTTCTTCGTCCAGCCAAGATCAGGCTAAGAATGAACACCAGTACAACTGCGCCAATTAACGCTGGAATGAAATAGAAGCCGCCGATGACCGGACCAAGCTCGCCGAAGATCAAGCCTCCGAGCCATGCGCCGATAAAACCTGCAATAATATTTCCAATGATGCCTCCGGGAACGTCACGTCCAACGATCATTCCTGCGAGCCAACCGATAATGCCTCCTATAATTAATGTCCATAAAAAACCCATATTGATCACTGCCTTTCTCTTTGTGTTTGTGCTGTTCACCAATGTGTGGCTTGTGTCAGCTGTTGTAGTGTCTCATGTTATCTATGTAACCATATTTACGCGCCACTAATCAAAATCATACAGGGAGATTTTGGTTAAGCTATGTGGAGCCGTACTTATTGACATGAAACCAAAAGGTTTCGTATAATCCGAAGGGAAACCTAATGGTTTCGTATGTATACGCATGACTAGCTGCATAACTGATGGCGTAGATGAGGCAGTGAATGAAAGGACAACAGGCAGTCAAATGTCTGCCCGTCCTCACGGACACAGAATCCGCTATTTGTTATAGAAAGTGAACTTACCCTAAGGCAGCGGATAGGAGAGGCGTTATTTGCCCGATAGAGCCGTAAAATGACGTTTAAAAACACAAATAAGAGCGCTGGTGCCCGAGAGAATAGGAATTGCAATGATTTTGCGTATATAACGGCTTTGGTGTCCGCAAGAACTTTAGATGATACTTAGATGATAAAGCGATTATAAGAGGAGACGATCAGCAATGAGCAGCGAAGCGGCAAATACGCTGCCGGATATCCGGCAGACGCTGGTGCTTAAAGCGCCAATTGACAAAGTGTGGAAGGCAGTAGCGACGTCTGAGGGCATCGCCGCATGGTTTATGCCCAATGATTTTCAGCCGGAGGAAGGTTACGAGTTTCAGCTGGAAGCTGGCGCGTTCGGAAAGTCTTCCTGCAAGGTGACGGTCATTGATCCGCCTAACCGCCTCTCCTTCAAATGGGGCATTCAGCAAAGGCTGGCATCGTATGTCGAAGCGCAGTAGCGACGCGGCGGCGGAGGAGCCGAAGGCAGAGGTGTTCCAAGCGATTGCTGATCCGACCCGCCGCAGCCTGCTTCGGCTGCTTGTAGATGAGGAGATGCCCGTCACTGTCATTAGCAGCCATTATGAGATGAGCCGGACGGCGGTATCGAAGCATTTGCGAATTTTGGCAGAGGCGGGACTGGTCAAGGAGCGCAAGGTTGGCCGGGAAACCCGTTACCGGCTCGATGCGGAGCCTTTGCAGAAGCTAAAGCGATGGCTCGCTTTCTACGAGCGTTATTGGGAAAATAGGCTCGGTGCGCTTAAGCGTTACGTAGAGGAAGATGGTCAGGGGGAGGGAGCGGATGCTTTTTCGGCTCCAGCAGTTGTGAAAGAGCCAGCTGCGAAGCGGGATTGAAGCATGAGCTCCACTCATCTGGCTGCTCCGATTGTCCGATGCTTCCGTCCATATGATCTCTGAGCATAGGTGTATACGACAGATGAGTTGACAATTTCCTGATTTTTCGTCATACATATATAGAGCAAGGAAGAGAATGGGCAGCAAGGAACCGGAGGTTATGGACAATGGGCAGGAAAATTATGTTTACAGGCGGAGGGACGGCAGGCCATGTGACTGTAAACTTGGCGCTGATTCCCCGTTTCGCGGAGGCTGGCTGGAAGATCCATTATATTGGATCGGAAAACGGCATAGAAAAGCAACTTACTGCTCCACTAGAGCAGCTTACATATCATGGTATTGCAACAGGCAAGCTTCGCCGCTATTTGGACTGGCAAAATGTGAAGGACCCTTTCAAGGTCATCAAAGGGGTTTTTCAAGCTTATCGGCTCATTCAGCGGGAGAAGCCGAACGTTATTTTTTCCAAGGGCGGATTTGTTTCCGTCCCGGTTGTGCTGGGCGCGTGGCTTAATCGGGTGCCGGTGCTTATTCATGAATCGGATCTGACGCCAGGACTGGCAAACCGAATTGCGATCCCTTTTGCAACAGGCGTGTGTACGACTTTTCCCGAGACAGCGCAGCACTTGCCTTCAGGCAAGGCGCATTATGTCGGCGCAGTCATCCGTGATGAGCTGAGGCAGGGCGTAGCCTCGCGAGGCAGAGCCTATTGCGGTCTGCTGCCCGCATCCGGAGCAGCTGATGCAGAAGCCTCAACAGCCTCAGGTGCAGCAGGCAGCTTACAGACGCTAAGCCAGGCGCCGCAAGTGCAGGCGTCAAAGGAAAGCGCCGACTATGCGACTAATCCTGCCAAGCTGGTCGTGAACATTTCGGGAAAAAGCGTGAGAGCAGAAGAGCCTGCGATAGAAACAGCAAAAGCAATAGCAGCAGTAGAGGTAAAGGGTGCGGCGCGCGTAGAGACGGGCGGAGCGAAGCCCGTTCTGCTCATTATGGGCGGCAGCCTCGGATCGCGGGCGATTAATAAGGCGGTGCGCAGTGCGCTTAGCGAGCTGACCCGCCAATTCAGCATCGTGCATTTATGCGGCAAGGGACAGGTGGAGCCAGCCCTTGAAACGGCGGATTACAAGCAGTTCGAATACATCAATGAGCAGCTTCCCGATGTGCTGGCGATGAGCGATATCGTGCTTTCCCGCGCCGGCTCGAACGCGATTTTTGAGTTTCTGCATTTGCGCAAGCCGATGCTGCTTATTCCGCTTACGAAAGCACAGAGCCGGGGCGACCAACTGCTTAACGCAGATTCGTTTAAGTCTTCTGGCTTTTGCGAGGTGCTGCATGAGGAGCAGGTGACGCCTGATACGCTGCTGTCGGCGATTGAAGACGTCTACCGGAATCGCGCCGCATACATTAAGCGGATGGAGCAGGAGGAGCGCCGCGACACCTTGTCGCAGCTGTATGAGCTGATTGTATCGTCCGCGCGGAAATAACAGGCAATTCCGTATAGCGCAGCAAAGGCGTTTAGGCGATGAAATACAGGCGAGATTTCAATAATCCATTCGATTTTAACTGGAAACGATGATATGATGTTACAAAAGAATGTCGGAGGGATTACCCGGTGGAGTATATTAGTACAAGAGGAAATGTAGGCAAAATCGGATTTATCGACGCTTTTCTAATGGGTCTTGCAGATGACGGAGGTTTGCTCGTTCCGAGTGAAATTCCTGTTTTTTCGGCTGAAAAGCTGAAGGCGTGGCAGAACCTGTCTTATCAGGAGCTGGTGCTGGAGATTTTCGGTTATTTCACGAATGATGAAATTCCGGCGGAAGACTTGCGGGCGATGGTGAATGCCAGCTACGGAACATTCCGCGATCCAGGCGTTACGCCTGTTCGCCGCTTGAAGGACAACCTGTATTTGCTGGAGCTGTTCCACGGCCCAACCTTTGCATTTAAAGACATTGCGCTGCAATTTATGGGCGAATTATATACGTATGTATCCCGCAAGCAGAACAAGACGATTCATATTCTTGGCGCGACATCCGGCGATACGGGCGCATCGGCGATTCAAGGCGTACGTGGCAAAGACGGCATCAAAATTTGCATTTTGCATCCGCATGGCAAAGTCAGCAAGGTGCAGGAGCTGCAAATGACGACAGTGCCGGATGACAACGTCTTGAACCTGTCGGTCGACGGCAATTTTGACGACTGCCAGCGCATCATTAAAGATTTGTTTGCTGATTTGGAGTTTAAGTCCGCTAACCATCTTTGTGCAATTAACTCCATTAACTTTGTGCGCATTTTGGCGCAGACGGTTTATTATTTCTATGCTTACTTCCAGGTTGCGAAGCAGCAGGATGTGCAGGAAGTCAATTTCAGCGTGCCGACTGGCAACTTTGGCGATATTTTCGCGGGCTACCTTGCGAAGCGCATGGGTCTTCCGGTGAACAAGCTGATTTTGGCAACGAACGAAAACAACATTTTGGAGCGTTTCATCAAGGAAGGCGTGTACATGCCGGGAGATTTCCGCAGCACGTACAGCCCTTCGATGGACATTCAAGTGGCAAGCAACTTCGAGCGTTATTTGTATTATGTGCTGGGTGAAAACCCGCAGCTGATTACAGAGCTAATGAACCAGTTCCGCAAGGAAGGCAAGCTCGTTATTTCTGGGGATGATCTGCAGCGGGTTCAAGCCGAATTCGGCGCTCATGGCGTTGGCGGGCAGGAATGTCTCGATACGATCAGCAAATACAACGCCGAAAGCGATTATTTGCTTGACCCTCACTCCGCTTGCGGCGTGGCGGCAGCTGATCAATGTGCACAAAGCGGCGATGTAACGATTTCGCTGGCTACGGCGCATCCCGCCAAGTTTGATGAGGCGATACGTCTTTGCAGCATTGAGCAGACCTTCCCTGAGCAAATTTCGTCCTTGTTCGAGAAAACGCAGCGCCAGACTCGCGTTGAAGGTACGCAGGAAGCGATTGTCAGCGAGCTGTTGAAATTTTATAACGCATAATCGCGCTTAAACAGCGGGAGCAGCCGGTCAGAGCCTATCTGATCGGCTGTTTGTGCACAATGAGGTAAAGGGACGTAGAGAGGAGGCAGCTGATTAATGGACTATAGTGGAAAAATAGTGCTGGTAACCGGCGCCGCGCGTGGCATCGGCTTTGCTGTTGCCGAAGCCTATACGAGGCAGGGCGCCTTCGTTATTGCGGCAGACCGCGACAGCGAAGGAGCCAAGAAGGCGGTGCTTAGTATACAAGAGCAGGGTGGCAAAGCTGCCGCCTATACCATTGATTTGGCTCAGCCAGCGGAAATTGAAGCGATGTTCGCTTTTATAAGCGAGACCTACGGCGGCCTGGATGTGCTGATTAACAACGCTGGTTATGCGGTGTGGAAGTCGCCATACGACCTGGAGGTTGAAGAATGGGATGCGCTGCTCCATACGAATTTGCGCGGCACTTTTTTGTGCGCAAGGGAAGCCGCTAAGCTGATGCGCGGCAACGGAGGAGGAGCCATCGTCAATATGGCCTCGACGCGTGCCCTAATGTCTGAGCCCAATACGGAGGCGTATGCGGCCTCCAAGGGCGGCATTGTTGCGCTGACGCATGCACTGGCCCTTTCTTTTGGCCCGGATCGCATTCGCGTCAATGCCATCAGCCCCGGCTGGATTGAAACCGGCGATTATGAAGCGCTGCGGCCGGAGGATCATGGCCAGCATCCGTCCATGCGGGTCGGCAAGCCGGATGATATCGCCAAAGCGTGCTTTTATTTAACCGATCCGGGCAATGATTTCGTTAATGGCATTAATCTCATCGTCGATGGCGGCATGACGCGCAAAATGATTTACGAGGAATAGCGTCATTTCGTATCCGTATCGCAAGCCCTAAGCCTAAGCTACTATTGCAACTTGCATAGCGCTGGCGTAGAATAAGACAAAATAAAGCAGGAATAAAGGAAGGAGATGGGAGTATGGAGCGAAAGCCAAGGCAATGGTGCAGCCGGTTTTGCCCGTCCAGCCCGAAGCGCGTTTCTATTTCCATTCCTTTGAAACACCAAGGCATTTGATGCTTTGGTGTTTTTTTATGTCTTTTTTCAAAATATAAGACTTTATAAGTTTCCCCCTTATACTCCCCAATGTTCTGCTTCTTGCGAACGTTAATCTAACTGGAGGTGCATGATCAATGTTGAACAGCAGGTATAAGAGAGTGCTGATTAAGCTGAGCGGAGGAGCGGTTGCAGGTGGAAGCGAGTTCGGCTTTGAGCCTGAAAAGCTGGAGCATATCGCGAGCGAGGTGCTGTCCGTCGTGAAGATGGGCGTAGAGGTATCGCTCGTTATTGGGGGTGGCAATATTTTTCGCGGCAATATGGGCGAGAGCTGGGGCATTGAGCGTGCGGAGGCGGATAATATCGGTACGCTGGCGACGGTTATTAACAGTCTGATGCTCAGAGGCGTGCTGAAAGCCAGAACGAAGAAGGAAGTGCGCGTCATGACGGCACTGCCGGTCAGCAGCGTTGCCGAGCCTTACATCCGTTTGCGCGCGGTGCATCATTTGGAGAAGGGGTATATCGTCATTTTTGCTGGCGGCAACGGGCAGCCGTATGTGACGACGGATTATCCATCGGTGCAGCGGGCGATTGAGGTAGGGTGCGATGCGCTGCTGGTCGCCAAGCAGGGCGTAGACGGCGTGCTTGACGCCGATCCCAAGCTGCATAAGGGAGCGCGAAAATTCAAATCGCTGCACTACAACGATGTGCTGGATCAGCAGCTTAAGGTGATGGACCAGTCGGCCTTTATTTTGGCGCGGGACTATAATCTGCCGATTCATGTGTTTAATTTCGACAAGCCGGGCTCGATGAAGGCGATTTGCCAAGGCAGCCATGTCGGCACGCTGATCAGCAACAGCTCTGTGCTGGAAATGGATGCCTGATTTTGTAACCTCCTCATCTATCAACCTAATGACTGAATGAACAAATAGCCATGCAGCCATCAAGCTGCAACCTTCCAATTGGAAACACCGTCCATATAGACAGCTTGTAAATGGTCATTGGGGGTAGGGATGAAGATGTTCAACACAACGACGACAAGGAAGTCTAACAAGAGCGGGAAAGCTTGGCGCGGCTTGCTGGCGCTTACGCTTCTAGCAGCGATTGTATGGACGGGGGGCCCGCACAGTGCAGCGATTGCCAGCGGGGAGCAAGCAGCAAGCCAATTGCAAAAGCAAGGGCAGGAGCAAGCTGTCGAAGCTGCTGAGGCCGTCCCCAAAAGCTTTACGCAAATAGAAGCCGCCCATAACTATACGATTGCGCTGCGCAGTGACGGCACGGTTTGGGCTTGGGGACGCAATTTGTGGGGAGAGCTTGGGCTGGAGGGAAATCCAGGTTTTCGCAATACAGTAGCGCCCGTACGTTATGCCGGACTTTCCGATATTGTCTATATTCATATCAATAAGAGTGATCAAAACTATATGGCGGTAAAGGCAGACGGAACGGTCTGGACCTGGGGCCACAATGACAGCAGCGGAAAAGATGCAAATGGGCTTCGGCAGGTAGCGGGCGCTGCTGGCGTAGCGAAGGTGGCAGGCGGATATGGCTATGATATAGCTTTATTGAAAAATGGTACGGTCTCAACATGGACGAAGCAGCAAGACGACACCGGAAAGCTCAGCTTTGGAAAACCAGCTGCCGTGAAGGGCTTAAATCAAGTCGTGCAGGTTGCATACGGTTATCCTAAGGCTTACGCCGTGAAGAAGGATGGAACGGTATGGAGCTGGCAGCCTGTGGCGGCGCTCCGAGAGGGCATGGAGACGATTAAGCCTACCGCTCCGGCTAAATTAACCGGCTTGTCTGGCATAACCTCCATCGTCGCGTATAGCGGCGGTATGATGGCATTAGATATGAAAGGAAAAGCGTGGAGTATGGATGAAAATGGCGAAAAACAAGCTCTGTATCCGATACTTACGCTGAAGGAAATAAGTGGGAATGAGGACAGCCAGCTTTTGCTGACGACAGGTGGCGAGGTTTTTGCTTATGGACAGACCGCTACTGGCAAGCAGGGCAAAGTGCGAGGGCTCACCCGGATCAAGCATATCGCAGCCGGGGAAGACCACGGCGTTGCCATTGATGAGGATGGCAAGGCATGGGGCTGGGGCCACAACAAGTTCTATGAAGCAGGCGGACCATCCGTGCGCAGCGATGGCATGGTTTACACGCCTATGCTGGCAAGGCCGGCTGTTGATACCATCATAAATGGGCAATGGTTAAGCAGCATTTACCCTACACTTCCGCAAGGAGAGACGGTATATGTGCCGATAAAAGACGTAGCCAAAGAATTAGGCATGACGTTGAGCTCCGTTCTTAATAAAGAAGGCTTTAGGATTTATACGCTTAAATACAAGGAACGTTCAGCAACCTTCCGTATAGGCGATACCCAGGCGAAAGCAGGCAATGTAACGTTTGAGCTGCCAGAGGCTCCGATTGTTTATTCCGGTGCAACGGCCGTTCCGTACCAGTTGCTGGAGCAAGGCTTGGGGCTCACGGTTCAATGGAACGAGCAGCTTAAGCAGCTGACAATTTCGAATTAGTTGTCGAAAGAAAATAAAGAGTTAGACTGAAATCGTTAATTTAATGTTTTTTTTATAATTAAGAATCTTCAGCTTTTGAAAAATAAATTTTAGACTGATCCATTAAAAGAAGCAGCGGCGGACCAAGACTTGAAAAATAAAGTCTTAGACTGCCGCTGTTGTCATTGAACTAACGTCTCCCGTTAGTTCAATCATATCAACTCTGAGATAAACATTGGTGTAGCGCCATCCTCTGTATTAAAGCCAAATTTATTATAGAAATCCACTGCATGAGGATAAGAAATTAATACTTTTGTTTTACATCCTTTATATCTATCAAGCATTATATTCATCATTTCCTTACCTATACCTCTACTCTGATAACTCGGATTAATAAGCATATAATGAAAATATACCGTTAAAACACCATCTGACAAAGCATTTATTAAACCGACAAGCTTTCCTCCTTCCCAAGCGGTAACAATGGAATGAGACCCTCCGATTGCTTGTAAAAGCTCGTTTGGATACTTGCCAGACTCCCATTCTACCGAAAGAAATAACTCTTGGAGTGCATCCTTAGTGATATCCTCTGTGCTTGAAGCGTAATAAATACTCACCCTATACCTTCCTTTCATAAAACTAACTATGGCACAACATCTGTTTTAAAAGCCCATATTTAGATGGTTTTGCAATCCTTGCGAAACCATAAAATAATACTGACAAAGCAATTTCGGATTTCTCAAAGTGAATAATCACTTTATTTACCTCATTATATTATTAAAAATATGTATAGAAAATGGATTAACTGAAGTGAAATTTGTATTTATTCACATTAGAGAACATTAATCTAACCAAAAGGAAAAACCCTTTAACAACCTCAAATACCCCTCGGCCCACCTTGCTTCGTGGACCGAGGGGTATTTTTTGAAATATAGGAAAGGATATGATTTTCCCATCCTTTCTCTATAGTTCTCGGAATGAAACGCGCTGCGCCGTCAGAGGACGGCGACAGCCGTTTCACCTTGCATAAGCCGCTATATAATTTGCTGCTTCGGCAAGCAGGGTAAAGCGTGCGTCTTGTCGAAAGTAATGGGATACAGCAGCGTTCATGCTGCAAGACATCCACTCACGATACAACACATTAATAGTGCAAGACGCTATTGCTGAATCGTTCTTCTCCTGTACCAACAAGCTCTGTCGCAGAATTCTCATACTGTTCTAATTGTTCAAGCGCCTTCAATTTGCTGCCGCTGCTAGTTATAAGCTGAGCCACAATTGCTTCGCCGGGGGCGACGACGGTTATGTCTCCGTGATTTCTCTCCCCGATGATTGCGCCGTCATGAATAACGGCGTTTTCGCCAATAATGGCTCTATGAATAATAACATTGCGCCCAATTTTTGCACCGGGCATGATGATGCTTTCGGCGATGCCGCTGCCTTTTCCAATGCTGACTCCTGCGCCCAGCACTGAGCGTGAAATCCGGCCTTCGATTGTGCAGCCAGGGTGGGCAATGCTATTGCTCAGCACAGCTTGCGGGCTGACGTAGGGTTTTCGTACCGGCTGAACCTCTTTGGATCGCAGAGGCCACGTTTCTGTAGTCAAGCTCATCTCGCCGTCAAGCAGCTCCATATGCGCTTCCCACAGGCTTTCTACGGTGCCGACATCACGCCAGTAGCCCTCATATGGATAAGCGTTCAAGTTTTCCTCTGCAGCCAAAATGGCAGGAATAATATCTTTGCCAAAGTCATGGCTTGAATGAGGGTTTGCGGCGTCCTCCAGCAGGATGCTTCTCAAATCTTGCCAGCGGAATAAATAAATGCCCATAGAAGCCAAGTTGCTTTCCGGGGTTGCTGGCTTCTCTTCAAACTTCACAATGCGGGACTGCTCGTCCGTATGCATAATGCCGAAGCGATGGGCTTCACGCCATGGGACCTGCTTGACGGCAATGGTGGCCATTGCCTTGCTTGCCTTGTGAAATTCCAGCATTGGGCGATAATCCATCTGGTAAATGTGATCGCCTGATAAAACAAGCACATGCTCCGGATGATGCTCGTCCACATAAGCAACGTTGCGAACAATCGCATCGGCCGTGCCCGTATAGCAGCCTGAGCTTGATACCCGAGAAGCTGGCAGCATCGTAATTTCGCCAGAATGCTTCGTCGTTGTTGAGCGCAGCCAAGCTTCTCCATCCGTAATGTGGTCGTGAACCGAATCGGAGCAATATTGAGTGAGCACGCCAATGGTGCGAATGCCTGAGTTAATGCAATTGCTTAATGGAAAATCAATCATGCGGAAGCGATCGCCAAAAGATACGACGGGCTTGGCCATTTGGCCTGTAAACGGTGCTAAACGACTTCCTTGTCCTCCAGCTAGCAGCATTGCGATGCAATCGGTATTATGCATTAGGCTTTTTCCCTCCAGGCCGTCCGTGACGGGTTGTTGTAAGGTATTTTTAAACGACTGAAGGGCGCTTGAAACGATTGAGTCAAAACCAATTTTTAAGGTTAATATTAGCTTTCGTGTGCTTTACTATACGTTCATTGCGAACATAAAGCGGGTGAAATGGATGGAAATCTCCACATTGTCCGAAGAAGAAATTTTTCTGTTTCATGAAGGAACATGGGCGCATAGCTATCGAAAAATGGGCGCTCACCAAGCAAGCGAGCATGGAATCGAAGGTACTCGCTTTAACGTTTGGGCGCCGGAGGCGCGGGAGGTTCGTCTGGCGACGGATTTTAACGGGTGGCATGGCGGCAATGAGCCGCTAAACCGGCTTAACAAGTCCGGCATCTGGACAGGCTTCTTCCCGAATATGCCGAAGGGCGCTTTGTATAAATATGAAATTGTAACCCAAAATGGGGAGAGGCTGCTCAAAGCCGATCCTTATGCCGTATATGCCGAGGTAAGGCCGCAAACTGCATCCCGCGTATGGTCGCTGGAAGGTTATTCATGGCAGGATGAGGCGTGGATGCGCGGAAAAAAAACGCCATATGCCCGTCCAATGAACATTTACGAGGTGCATCTTGGCAGCTGGCGCAGGCATAAGGATGATACGCTGCTTTCCTACAGCGAGCTGGCTGATCAATTGGTCGCTTATGTAGCGGACATGGGCTATACCCACTTGGAGCTGCTGCCGCTAACCGAGCATCCATACGATAAATCATGGGGCTACCAGCCGACTGGCTATTATGCCGCGACTAGCCGCTACGGTGAACCGCAGCAATTAATGGAGCTGATAGATCGGTGCCATCAAAACGGGATTGGTGTCATTCTCGACTGGGTGCCGGGGCATTTTGCCAAGGATGCGCATGGCTTGCGTTGTTTTGACGGCTCGGCTTTGTTTGAAAATGAAGACCCGCTCATTGCCGAGAAGCCCGGCTGGGGAACGCTCGCCTTCGATTACGGAAAGCCGGAGGTTTGCAATTTTTTAATTTCGAATGCATTGTTTTGGTTTGACCTGTTTCATATTGATGGCTTGCGCGTTGATGCGGTCACCAGCATTTTGTATCATGATTTTGATAAAAAACCAGGCCAGTGGCGTCCGAATGAATTCGGCGGCAAGGAGCATCTGGAAGGCATCGCTTTTTTGCGCCAGCTGAATAAGACCGTTTTTCAATATTACCCGCATGCCCTTATGATGGCCGAGGAGTCGCATGCTTATCCCGGCGTTACGAAGGCAGTTGATGAAGGCGGGCTTGGATTTAACTACAAGTGGAATATGGGCTGGATGAATGACACGCTAAGCTATGCGAAGCAGTCTTTTTTCGATCGGAAAAATCATCATAATTTGCTGACCTTTCCGATCTGGTATGCTTGGCAGGACAATCATGCGCTACCACTGTCTCATGATGAGGTCGTGCATGGGAAAAAATCGCTGCTGAACAAAATGCCCGGCAGCTATGAGCAAAAATTTGCCGGTTTGCGGCTGTTCTACGGCTATATGATGACCCATCCTGGCAAAAAGCTGCTGTTTATGGGCGGCGAATTTGCCCAGTTCATCGAGTGGAAGGACGACGCGGAGCTTGACTGGCTGCTGCTGGATTATGAGCCCCATTGGCGGATGCAGGCTTATACGCGCAGGCTAAATCAGCTGTATGCCCAGGAGAAAGCGCTGTGGAAGCTGGATCATGATTACAAGGGCTTCGAATGGATTGAGCACGAGGATCATTTGCAAAGCGTCCTTTCTTATCGCAGATTAGCCAGCCCGAAGGGTGAAGCGCTTATCATGCTGTGCAATTTTACCGATTACGCACATCCGGTTTATCGTATTGGCGTGCCGAGCGCAGGGGATTATGAGATCGTGCTGAATAGTGATGAGCCTGCTTATGGCGGGTCGGGTTTTCAAGCGGAGCTGCTGCGGGAAGGTGGAACTATTGCATCCCAGCGCATCAACTGGCATGATAAGAAAAACAGCGTAGAGCTGCCGCTGCCGCCGTTATCTGTCCTTATTTTGCGGCGGGTAAAGGTGAAGCGTTCCTGATAGATCGGCTTGCAGCATTATGAAACCAAAGAGCAGGGGATGAAAAGCATGAACGTATTGTTTGCGGCTGCGGAATGCGTGCCATTTATGAAGACGGGCGGCCTTGCTGATGTAGCAGGCTCTCTGCCGGAAGCATTGAATGAGAAGGGCGCGGATGTCCGCGTCATTATGCCGCTTTACGCTTCGGTGAAGGACGTATATCGGGCGCAGATGAAGGAGCTTGGATTCATCTATGTATCGGTAGGCTGGCGCCATGTTTACTGCGGCATCAAGGAGCTTGTCCATGAAGGCGTCGTTTATTATTTTATCGACAATGAGCATTATTTCCATCGCGGCTCGGCTTATGGCTATGGGGATGACGGCGAGCGTTACGCTTTTTTCTGCCGGGCGGTGCTTGATGCGCTGCCGGTGATGGGCTTCATCCCGGATGTGCTGCATTGCCATGATTGGCATACGGGCATGATTCCTGCTTTGCTCAAGCATCATTATTGGCATCGGCCGGAATATTCCCACGTGAAGACGGTGTTCACCATTCATAATTTGCAATATCAGGGCAACTATCCTCATCAAGCGTTGGGCGACTGGCTGGGGCTGCAAAATGAGATGTTCACTCCGGACGGAGTCGAATATCATGGTTCGGTGAGCTTTATGAAGGCGGGCATTCAGCTTGCTGACCGGGTGACGACAGTCAGCCCGACCTATGCCAATGAAATCCGCACAGCTGAATATGGTTATGGCATGGATGGCACGCTGCGGGCGAAAGGCGAGCGGCTCCTCGGTATTGTTAACGGCATCGATGCGCGCAGCTACAACCCTGAGACCGATCCGTTCATTCCATTCCCATACAAGGACAGCCTTAAGCTGAAAAAGCAAAACAAAACGGCACTCCAGCAGGAGCTCGGACTGCCGGTCAACGATGCGATTCCCCTCATCGGCATGGTCGGCAGGCTTGTGGATCAAAAAGGGCTGCCGCTCGTGCTGGAAGTGCTGGACGAGCTGCTGCAAACAGAGGATATTCAGCTTGTGCTGCTTGGCACCGGTGAACCCGAGATGGAGCACGCGTTCCGCGCCGCTCAGTATCGTTATCCAGGCAAAATGGTTTCATGGATCGGCTTTGATGATGGCGTAGCCCGCCGTATTTATGCGGCATCCGATATGTTCCTTATGCCGTCCTTATTCGAGCCATGCGGAATTAGTCAGCTTCTGGCGCTGCGTTATGGCAGCTTGCCTATCGTCCGCGAGGTTGGCGGGCTCAAGGACACCGTTCAAAGCTACAATGAGTGGACGGGAGAGGGCAACGGCTTCTCCTTCGCCAATTACAATAGCCGAGATATGCTGAGTACGATTCGTTATGCTATTCATATTTGGTGGAATGAGTCCCATCGAAGCAAGCTGACTGCAGCCGCCTTTACCGGCGATTACAGCTGGGGAGCGTCGGCCGAGCAATACATAGCCCTGTATAAAGAGCTGAGTCAATAAAGTTTCGGGACAAAAGGAGTGTGACCGCCGATGATAGAGCGCTTATTGGAGCTGCAGAGGCGCATTTACCATTATCAAATGGACATTAAGCA
Source organism: Paenibacillus sp. J31R34 (assembly GCF_059383715.1). Lineage (NCBI taxonomy): Bacteria > Bacillati > Bacillota > Bacilli > Caryophanales > Paenibacillaceae > Paenibacillus > Paenibacillus sp. J31R34. The sequence goes on along the minus strand of NZ_JBXENU010000015.1, from coordinate 85,727 downwards.
AAGCTATGATCCGGATCATGCCGTCTGGTCGCCCTATCGTGATGCTAAAGTGAGCTTTGCCCAGGTAGGCGACCAGTACGAGCTCCTGTTTTATGGCGTCGGCTATGATGAAAATCCGACGATTGCGGCAGATGATTTCGACTACGAGACGAACTATCCTTTTGTAAAGTTTCTGGAGTTTATTTGTTTGCCTGACGTTGCTCCTCATCTTGCTTCGCTCACCTTTACGGGGCCTGATGAAGGGGCGAACGGCATGAATGAATGGAATTTCTCGCGTATGGTTCATTCCGAGGCGGAGTTTTCGGCTCTGCGTTCCTTCCTCGTGCAGCTCACAGATTCAGGCGATCATAACGTCCGTTTTATCGGGTGCGACTATGATGAGGAGCATGGCATGGTGACGAAGCTGCTTGCTAAAATGCCAGCTGTTCTCACCTTCCAGACGCCGACTGTGCCGGATGAGGCTTTTTTCGCGATTGAAGGCCACCCGCTCCGCGAATTGAGACTGCAGGTAGGGTTCTCAGAGGAATCCTTTATTACCCGTCTCGCCGAGTGTCCCTATTATTCTGAATTGCGGCAGCTGGACTTTTCTGAGCGGATTGAAACGATCGATGAGGTGCCGGAGGATGCGATTCCTTATGCAAGCTATGAAGCATTGTTCGCGTCTGACCGATTTATCCGCCAGCCGCATTTTCATTTCAAGCTGCGCCATTCCACGCTGACCTTGGATGAGGTAATCGCACTCGGCAAGCTTCAGCCCCATGTGCAATTTCTGTTTATTCAGGGACGTGGCGGACGGTATGCTTCGCATCTGTGCGATTAAGCTATAAAGAAAAGGACAGGCCGGAAAATCCGATGCCTGTCCTTTTTTTGCTGCCTTTGTAAGCCCTGTTCAAGTCCTATGCAAACTACTTTAAATGTTCCGGTACAAAATCCGGTAGCCCATCGGCTCAAGCTCAATGCGGAGCTGGTTCTCAAATGTCGCTACTTCTTCCTCGGTGAGCGCATCACGCCAACCGCCAGCCAGCATGGGGTGGGCGAGAAATACATCCTCCTCCGTATTGTTCATCCAAATGGTGAAATGCTGCTTATTGTTCATCCGCTCATAGACGAAGGTGCCTTTCTCGCTGCTCGCCTGCAGGAAACGGAAGCGGCCGCAGCGCAGCGCCTCATGCTTTTTGCGGAGCGAAATGATGATTCGATAAAAATCATGCAAATCCCGATCCTGCTTGGCCTCATCCCATTCCATGCATTTGCGGCAATCCGGGTCGCCGCCGCCTTGAATGCCAACCTCATCGCCGTAGAAGACGCAAGGTACGCCCATCGACGTCATCATAAACACGGCTGCCAGCTTCGCCCGCCGCTTATCGCCGCCCATTCTGGTCAAGGAGCGCGGAATGTCATGGCTCGACAGCAGATTCAACAGCGCTTCGTTCGTCTGCTGCGGATAACGCATGAGCAGGCGGTTTACCTCCTCGGCAAAATCCGATGCGTGTCTGTCGTTGCTGGAGAAAAAATCGAGCACGCTGTTCGTAAAGGGATAGTTCATCGACGAATCGAATTGGTCGCCTTGCAGCCAGCGCAGCGCATCTCCCCACACCTCGCCGATAATGTAGGTGTCGTGCTTCACGGCTTTGACTGCGCCGCGAAACTCCCGCCAGAAATGATGGTCGATTTCGTCGGCGACATCGAGCCGCCAGCCGTCAATGTCCGCTTCGCGAATCCAATGGACGGCAACGTCGAGCAAATATTTTTTCACTTCAGGATTGGCGGTGTTAAGCTTGGGCATGTTGCCATAAAAGCCGAATGTATCATAGTTCGCCTTGCCATCCTGAACAGCTACCGGAAAGTGATTCAGATGGAACCAGTCCTTGTATTTGGACTTTTCTCCGTGTTTCAGCACATCCTGAAAATGGGGGAACTGCTCGCTCACATGGTTGAACACTGCATCCAGCACGACACGAATGCTGCGCTTATGACACGCGTCAACCAGCTTCTTAAGCAGCTCTAAATCGCCGAACTGTGGATCAATCATGTGATAATCAACCGTATCGTATTTATGATTGGAAGGCGAAGTGAATAGGGGGGTCAAATAAATGGAATTTACGCCCAGGTCGCTAATGTAATCCAGCTTATCTAATATCCCCTGCATGTCGCCGCCGAAATGCGAATGAATATCTGGCGTTTCTCCCCATGGCCTGACATAATCATGGTCGTTTTCCTTGTTTCCGTTATTGAAGCGGTCCACCATGATTTGATAAAAGACCGCGTTTTTCGCCCAGTCTGGCGCATCGAATAAGTCAACCTCATGAATGTAGGGCACCTCAAAATAACCGCCCGGAGGCGTCGGCTGCTGCGCATAAAAGCCGGTCTCGATCTTCCACATCGTCTCTGTGCCGGCATGCAGGCGAAATCCGTAGGAGAAGCGTTTATATTTCGGAATAATAACACCTTCCCAATAATCAAACAGCTGATCGGAGGCGATTTTTTCCATAACAATTTCTTGGAGGTTGCCGTTCCAGTCGTATTTGTCTCCGGCGACCATGACGACGTCCTCCACATCATTTTTTCGCGTGCGCAGCCGAATGTGATAGGTGCTTAGATCATAGGCGTAGGCCCACTTGTGGCTTGGCGTGTGGTGAATGGCTTCTCTTAGCATAAATAGTCGTTACTCCTCTCCTATCAAGCGGTTGGCCTAACTAGCCGTGGAGCAAGGATTCCGCTCCGTCAATGTAAACCGTTGTGCCCGTAATATGATGCGAATCATCCGATCCGAGGAACAGGGCAAGCTGGGCGACCTGCTCAGGCGAGCCAGGGCCTTTTTCCAGCGGCTGATCGCCTTCAGGGAAGTTGACCGGAATTTGCACCTCCTCCAAATAGGGCGAGCGTTTCGTGCTTTTATCAATATTCGTCTTAATCGAGCCGGGGCAAATGGCATTAACGCGAATGCGGTAATTGGCCAGCTCCAGCGCCGCCATCTGTGTGAATGCGACCTGGGCCGCCTTCGTGCTGCTGTATGCGCTGAATCCGATATTCGAGAAGACGCGGTTGCCATTAATGGAGCTCGTAATCAAAATGCTGCCGCCCTTTTCCTTGAGCGCGGGAATAGCATGCTTCACAGTTAGAAACGTGCCGTTCAAGTTAATGTTAATCGTCTTGCTCCAATCCTCCAGCTTCATTAGCTCAATGGGAGCCATGGAGCCGTTAATGCCAGCATTGGCATAAACGATGTCGAGCTGGCCCAGCTTGTCTAGCGCGACTTTATATGCCGCTTCGATTGCTTCCTCGCTTGAAATATCGGTCACGGCTGTTGCGCAGATGACGCCGAAAGCTTCTGCCTCCTGCTTGACTGTGGCGAGCCCATCCTCATTCACATCAAGCAGTGCCAGATTGGCGCCTTCCTTGGCGAACAGCAGTGCCGCCGCACGGCCGATACCGGAGCCGGCTCCGGTGATTAGGGCAGCTTTGCCCGCGAGTCTGCCGCTGCCAGTCTTCGTTTGTTCATTCGCCATTATCGAAACCCTCCCGCAATGTATAATTATGTTCAGGGAACAAACCCTGCAAATCCGTATTCTGTTAAGATGATCTAATTTCTCTTACCCTAAACCCATTGGGTAAACCCAACTATTTCATTTTTTTAAGTGCGTGATGCACCGTTGTTTACAAGTTGGAAACAAGTTCGATATATTGGCGATGTATAGCTGCATTATGCTAGGTGTTAAAGGGTAATATGGGTTAGACAGACGCGGGGGGAGCGGTGACGCATGACAGGTCAAATGATAGATAAAAAAATATTGGTCGTGGACGATGAAGCGAGTATCGTTAGCGCCGTTGCATACGCGTTCAGACGCGAGGGCTATTTGGTCGAGACGGCTGGCGATGGGGAAGAGGCGCTGGAGAAAGTCGCTGTTTTCCAGCCGCATGTCATTATTTTGGACGTTATGATGCCGCGCATGAACGGCTATGAAGTATGCCGTAAGCTGGAAAATCGTCATGGCGTCGGCATTATTTTACTCACAGTCAAAAATGACATCGTCGACAAGGTGCTGGGTCTTGAGCTGGGAGCCGACGATTATATGACGAAGCCGTTTGATTTGCGCGAGCTTGTTGCCAGAGCGAAGGCGCTGATGCGGCGCGTCGAGAAGCTGGCTGGCCGCGAGGAGGAGTCAGGTGTGTATGAGCTGGGCAGCATTCGCTTGCATATGCAGCAGCGGCTCATTACGGCTGGCGAGGCTGCGCTTGAGCTGACGCCCAAGGAATTTGATCTCGCAGCGCTGCTGCTGTCGCATCCGGAACGGGTATATACCCGTGAGGAACTGCTTGATCTGGTTTGGGATATGGAATACGCGGGCGGGACGCGCACGGTAGACATTCATATCCAGCGGCTGCGCAAAAAGCTTGGCGATACGAGTCAGACGCTGCTCCAGACCGTATATGGCATCGGCTACAAAGCATCGAAGGCAGGATTGTCGATAAAAGCGAATGAGCCGGGGCAATCCGGTGAGCCGTCATGAAAATCAGCTTGAAGCTGCGGATGAGCATTGTGCTGGTCGTGCTGCTGGCGCTCACCGTGAGCGTACTGAGCATGATGGTGCAAAGCGGAATCGAGCGCGATCAGCAGGAGCGAACCGAGAAGCTGCTGGCCAAGCAGAGCGAGGTAGCGGCACAATACGTTCGCCAAAGCTTCGCTACTAGCGAACCACAGCTTGCGCGCGAATCCTTCATGCCCTTAAGAGGGCAGCGGCTCGCTCTCTATATCTCTATGATCAGCGGCATGCAGACGACGCTCTATGACACGCAGGGCAAAGAAGCCGGCAGCTCCATTCCCGTTGGCGGAGAAAAAGGAGCAAATTTGTCCGATACGCTGCAATACGCCCTTAACGGCAAAATCGCCTATCAAACGGCAGGAGATTCTTTGATTTATTTTGCACCTTTGCAGGGCGAGGACGGATTGCTTGGCGTGGTCAGCTTTCATTACTCGTTGAAAAATGACCATCAGTTCGCCCAGACAATCCGCGAGCTGTTTCAAACCGCGGGCATTATTGCCGTGGTGGCAGGGGCGGCCATGGGCTATGGGTATTTTTATAGGCTTGCCGCTGTCATTTCCCGGCTGAGAAGTGCAGCAGGCAGCATTCGCGAAGGACGGTATTTGCGGCAAAATCCCGTACGCAGGCGCGATGAGCTGGGCGACTTAAGCCAGGATATTTTTTTCATGAGCAGCGCCATTGAACGGCATATTGAGGAAATGAAGGAGGAGCAGCGCAAGCTTACGCTCGCCATCCTTAAGCTGCAGCAATTGGAGCAGCAGCAGAAGCAATTCATCGGCAATATCAGCCACGAGTTCAAGACGCCGCTCACGTCGATTCGAGCGTATGTGGATTTGCTGGATATGTACCGCGATGATCCGAAGCTCATTGATGAGGCCATTCAAAGCATGGGAAAGGAATCCGGGCGGCTGTACGATATGGTTGAGAAGGTACTGCATTTGGCGGCGCTGGAAAAGTATGAATTTGAGCAGCAGGCAGAGGTGCTGAAGCTCGATGAGCTGCTGCTGGATTTGTGCACGCGCATGCAGGGCAAGGCGGCAAAATTTCATTTGATGCTGCATACGCAGCTGGAGTCTGCTGTTATCTGGGCGGATCGGGAAAGCCTGATGCAAATATTCATCAACTTAATTGATAATGCCATTAAATATAATCGTCCTGGCGGACAGATTGTGGTTGCGCTGCATGTGGACGGAAATCGGGCCAATGTGGTGGTGCGGGATACGGGCATCGGCATTCCGGCGGAGGCGCATGACAAAATTTTTGAGCCCTTCTATACGGTCAACCGCGATCGTTCCCGTATTTCGGGAGGAACGGGGCTCGGCCTATCGCTCGTTAAGCAGCTTGCTGAGGCGCAGCAGGGTGAGCTTGTGCTGGTCAGGTCGAGCGAGGATGGAACGACGTTCAAGGTCTATTTTCCGCTATATAACGGTTAATAATGGTTAAAGGTTTACAGGCCCGAAACAAGCTGGAGACGAGGGCGAAACATTCGCTGTTTACAATTAGCACATAGCAATAAGGGAGAGGGGAAATACGAGATGCAACAAACCTATTTTAAATGGATAAATACAGGTGTGGCTGCTTGCTCTGTTGCACTGCTGCTCGCGAGCTGTGGAGACGGTAATGCGCCAGCACGCGAAACGATACAAAAGCCGGATAAAACGATTACCGTCGTCGAGCCGGATCAATCGACCGATACGAAGGTAGCTGTCAGTCAAATTGCCCAAATGGATAGAACGCGGGGGATTAGCTTTATTACCGAGGATCAGCTTGTCACCGTCAAGCGAAATGAGAATGAGCAGAAAATAGCGGTGGAAGGGGAGATGATGTTTCCCAATAATTTGTATGTGCATAATCTGGTGACGAAGCAGGAGGAAGCCTTGTATGAACAGCCTGCCCATCAGGGATTTGCGAAGCCGTCACCGGATGGAAAATATTTATTTTATAAGCTGAATAACGAAGAAAGTGCCCACGGCTATATTATGAATTTGGAGACGAGAAAGTCAGTGGAGCTGGGCAAAGATGTGGTCGATACGACAACAGGCATGTGGATGGATGATACGCATGTGCTGTTCATGACGATCGAGGGCAAAGTGATCAAGGCGGGCGTCGATGGCATATTGGAGACGATATACGATAGCGAGCAGAGGATTTTTACGGCGATGCCGGGCGAAGGCGGCATTTATTATGTCGTGAATGAAGTGCTGTATTTTCTTCCTGATGGCAGCAAGCAGGGGGAGAAGCTGGCAACGGACGTCGTCTGGGTCATTCCATCGCCAGAGCGCAAGCAGCTCGCGTTGGTGAAGCGAACGTCGAATACGACACGGACGCTGATGCTTACGGACGCGAAGGGCAATGAACCAATTGAGCTGGGCAGCGCGACGCAAGTATTTGGCACAAGCTGGTCGCCAGATGGCAAGAAGCTGGCCTATAGCCTGACATCGGAAGGTACTGGCGGCGACAACGGCGTGTTTGTGGCGGATGCTATTAGCGGCGATACGGTGCCGATTAAGCTCGATGTCCAGTATTTATCCGACGATCTCGGCTGGAGCCCTTCCGGCAAAAAAATCGTCGCCGCGACTTATTCACAGGAGCAGAACGACTTTGTTACGTTTGTGATTACGTTGAAATAGAAATTCAATGAATTCAATATAGTTCTTTTGTCTTATTGGATTAAAATTTGGAGTGGAGTATGATTGGTAAAAAAGGAAATGATTGGATTTTGAGTAAAAAGTTTATAAGTTTTTTGTTGATTATGACGTTGGTTTTTTCAAATGCTGTTTCAGTAGTATTTGCAGAGAATGCAAATATACATGTGATATCGGATACAACAGAATTTAAGACAGTCGAAGGAGAAATTTTAGGATCTGTCACCACTGTTACGACTATAGAAAGGAGCGAAGGCTCGCAAGGTGTAAAGAATGTTATTACAGAGTCAAAGAAATTCAATCTTAATCCTGAATATGAGAATAACAAAAATTATACTGAGATATTTACGGACACTCTAACGGTAAATACGATATTTGCTACTTATGACTATAAGGTTTATGTAAACGGGGAACTAATGAATGATAAAGAGCCTAGCATGGGACTGAGAGCCGTTGATAAAGCGGGTATACCATCCGTGTGTCATTATTACAGTAATAATTCAATGACTAGCTATACTTTTGCCTGCTATGAAAGCATGAATTATAATTGGGTAGGTGATCATGCAAAACCTGATCCTGAAGGAAGCAATATTCAGAAGCAGGCTACAGCTTCTAATCAATGGTTTGCTACCGCGAAAAATGGGGTTGATTTGTTCGCTATGCAATTCAGCACGTTTGATGTTGCTTTAATGAGTTTATGGATAGAAGTGGGTGGAACGGTAGCAGCATTATCTTGGAGCGTGATAGGAGCTATTATTGTTGGTGGAGGAACAGCTGCGATACTAGCAGGGGTAGCTGCAAACCAATGGAGTAGTGCAAAGAGTTACTTAGGTAAAGCTTATAGTTATATTGAAAAACTTTAATAAACATTTACGCCAAACGGAATTATTAGAAATAGAGACGTATTATTCGTCTTGAATATAGGCGGTGAATTTTTGCTTAATTTAATTGCGTTAATCTTTTATGTGCTTATTACATTATGGGTTATTGTCAGTATCGTAAAAGCAGGATGGGAGCCTCGAAGAAGAGTAGAAAATATCTTCTTTCTGTTTTCAGGGGGACTCCTTATGTTTGTAACGGCTCCGAATGAGCTTTGGAAAATGATCCTCCCCCTATTCAATCTTGCTCTAATCATAGCCTATCTGATATTTATCTTTGCTTTGAGAAAAAAAGTGTAAGAGCATAAACATGCATGTCTCGTTTTAAAAATGGATACGCCGAAGCGGGATTTCCTTACTTTCGCATGAAGATTTTTATACCCAAACGATGGTCCTGGCCGCAGAAATATTGACTTAAGGCGCTATAAAGGGTATTATTACACAATCTTGAATACGAACAGTAAGGGTGAAAATCTTGAATTCGAAACTGCAGATTAAGAACGTTATTTTAGCCGACAAAGATCTTGCCTCAGGGTTATATCAGTTCATCATGACGCTTAGTGAAGGTTCCAAGGCGCGTTTGTTCTACAGCCAGAAGCCAGTATGGAGATTAACAGGCGTTACGCGGATGCTGAACGTACCTTGTCCATTGTGCCGGAAAGACTACTACTGCAATTGCTTTGAGAAGAACATTGCTCATTTCAATCAGCAGATCATCGAGAAGGATCTTATTCCGGAACCGACGAATAGCTAATACTTGTTTGAAAAAGATTTAAAAAACAGGCACCCCCGCCTTTGGCTGGTGGATGCCTGTTTTTTGTGCTTTACGTCTAAATTTCCTTCGGCGTTTTCAAGCCGAGCAGCTCCAAGCCTTCCTTAAGCACATCGGCAGCAATCTGCACGAGCTTAAGCTTAACGATCCGCTCCCCAGCGTCCCCAGCGAGTACCTTGTCATGATGGTAAAAACGATTGAACGCCTGCGCGAGCTGGATCAAATATCTGGCGAGAATGGACGGCTCATGCCGCTTGGCAGCGTCACCCAGGGCGGCTGTGTAGCGCAAAAGCATCTTCATCATCAGCCAGGCATAATCGCCTGTAACATACTCATAATCGGCAGGCTGAGGGGCAGCAGCCACGTCGCTGCCGGCCGCTTTTGCCAATATCCGCTGCGTTCTGGCGTAAGCATATTGCACGTATGGGCCCGTCTCCCCTTCAAAATTCAGTACATCCTCCAGCACAAAATCGACCGCAAGCATTCTCGTATTTTTGAGATCTCCGAATACGACGGCGCCAATACCAACGGCTTCGGCCACCTCGGCCTTGCCTGCAAGCGCGGGGTTCTTTTCCTCTATTTTCTGCAAAGCCCGCTGCACCGCTTCATCCAGCACTTCTTCTAGAAACACAACCTTGCCGCGGCGGGTGGACATTTTTTGCCCGTCCAGCTTCATGAGCCCGAAGGGAATATGCTTGCAGGCTGCTGACCATGCAAAGCCCATTTTCTCAAGCACGAGAAACAGCTGGCGAAAATGCAGCGATTGCTCCGAGCCGACGACATACAGCAGCTCGCTGCCCTTCATCTCTTCATGGCGATATATCGCGGTCGCTAGGTCACGTGTCGCATAGATGGAGGTACCATCGGATTTGCGAATGAGGCAAGGCGGCAGCTCATGCTCATCCAGCCGAACGACCTGTGCGCCTTCACTTTCCTCCAGCAGCTGTTGCTCCTGAAGCTGCTGCACGACGGCATCCATTTTATCGTTATAGAAGCTTTCGCCGAGAAAATGGTCAAAGCTCACGCCGAGCCGGTCATACAGCTTGTTGAACTCCTTCAGGCTGTCAGCAATAAACTGGCTCCAGCAGCGAATCGCTTCAGCATCGCCAGCTTCCAGCTTGGCGAACCAGCCGCGCGCCTCATCCTCCAGCTCGGGGTGCTGCTCAGCTTCCTCATGGAAACGCACATACAGCTCCAAATATTCTTTAATGGGATCGGCTGCAAGCTGCTGCTCGTCGCCCCATTTGAGATAGGCGGTAATCATCTTGCCGAACTGCGTGCCCCAATCGCCAAGATGATTGACGCTGACCGTCTCATAGCCAACCTTGCGCAAAATGTGGTACAGCGCATTGCCGATCATCGTCGAGCGCAAATGCCCAATGCCGAACGGCTTCGCAATATTGGGCGAAGACATGTCGATAATGACGCGCTCTCCATTCCCAATGGCTGCCTTCATAAGGCTTCCACTTTGCCAATCTGCGATAAGCTGCGCTGCGGTCAGCTCCCGATTCCATTTGAAATTCAAATAGGGGCCGGCAGCCTGAACGCTCCAGCTCGCGTCTATCAGCAGGGGCTCAAGCAAAGCAGCGATGTTGGCTGGGCTTTGTTTCATCGTGCGTGCTAACGTAAAGCAAGGGAAAGCAGCATCGCCAAGCTCCTCATCGGGCGGATATTCCAGCAAGGGCCGAATTTCTGCTTCGGGCAGAGCGAGTGCATTCGCCAGAGCCAGCGCAATTTTGTCCATTAACAGCATCATCATCTTCCTCTCCAAAATAAATGTTCAGGCAAGAGCAGAGCAGCACGCAAAAAAGACCCCGTCTCTAAAAATAAGAGACGAGGCCTGTTATCCCCGCGGTACCACTCTTGTTGCCGCCTCCGCACAAAATAAAGGAGGGGCATCTCGCCGTTGTAACGGTGCTGAACCGGACGTCCCTAGCACGATTGCTCGTTTCAGGCCGCCATCTCCCGGGTGCGCTTCACCTAATCGTCCATTGCCGGCTTCCACTGTTCCGGCTCGCTTGAAATGGCGCCTATTTAGGTTACTCTCCCGTTCCTTGATGTTAATTAACAGCTATCATATCGAATCCTTTCAGAAAAATCAATCCGTTTTTAGTCGGCTATTCTTTCTCGGTTACGAGAGACAGGCTCTCAATCGCCTGGCGTATAATCGAGCATGAGCGCTCCATCAGCCGCTGCTCCCGCGTCGTCAGCTTGAGCTCGACGATTTCCTTAACCCCGCTGCGGGCGATAATGGCGGGTACGCCGGCGCATACTTGCCGCTGGCCATATTCGCCGTTTAATATGGCGGACACGGCAATAATGCGATGCTCGTCGTTTAGAATAGATCGGGTAATATGCGCCAGCGCATTGCCGATGCCAAAGCTGGTCGAGCCTTTGCGCGTATAGATTTCCCAGCCGGCATTGCGGGTCTGCTCAGCGAGCGCTCCGAGCTTCACATGTCCAAAGCGCTCGGGATGCTGAGCCAAAATATGCAGCAGCGGCTTGCCGCCAACCGTCACATGCGACCAAGCGGGAAACTGTGACTCGCCATGCTCCCCAAGCACATAGCCCTGCACGCTGCGGGCATCAACGGGAAAATGCTCGCAGAGCAGCGTCTTGAGCCGCGAGGAATCGATGGACGTTCCGGTGCCAATCACTTGGCAGCGCGGCATGCCGGACAGCTCCCACACGACATACGTCACAATATCCACAGGATTGGCGGCCGCTACAAAAATTCCGCTGAACCCACTGTTCATAATGCGCGGAATCATCGTTTCATAAATCTCGCGCACCGTATGCAGCACATCCAGCCGATCATCGCTGCCCACTGGATATGCCCCTGCACATAAAAGAATCACATCCACATCTCCGCACTGCTCCAGCGTTCCAGCAGCGACCTTCGTCCGACCATGGACAAAATCCATGCTGTGCGATAAATCGAGCGCCTGTGCGTAGGCCCGGTCGAACGTGCGGTCAATGAGCAGCAGCTCATCGCAAATCGACTGGTTAATTAAGGCATACGCGCAGCTAGAACCGACCTGACCGACTCCTACAATGGCGACCTTGCGCGCTTTGTTTGCCATCCTTTTGCATCTCCTCTGCCGTTAACCTCTTTACGCTATTATATGCGGCAGCCAGCCCATCATGTGACGGCCATGTTCATTCCATGTTTGTCTATGTCACATGGATGAAAAAGCGTGAAAATATGCACATTTTCATCTGCCAGCTAGTGGAGGTGCAGGCTCTGTTTTTCAACATATCCACAGAGTTATACACATTATCAACAGTGTTCAAGTTAAGTATTTTCCGCTGCCTCCAATAGTTATCCACATGTAAACAGGGAGGATTGTCCACAATGTGCAGGTCGGAAGACCTAAGGTTGAATAGAGATAAACCGCTTATTTTCGTGCATTTACAATCTAACCTTCAGCTGTCATGATAGGGAAAGTATGTGTGGGCAGACAGAGATGGAGGAATGGCATTCATGTGGCTTGTATTATCCTTGCTGGCGGCTACGAGCTTTGGGCTGCGGGGGATTTTGTATCATTGGACGAGCCAGCAGGCGCTTAATCGCAATGCGCTGCTGTGTGGAGTATTTTTCTCGGGAGCGCTGATTACACTTGTTTGTACGCTGGCAACAGGGTCGGCTTTCACCGTTTCATCGCTCATTGGGGTGCAGATGGGGCTGCTCTCTTTCGGGGCAAATGCGAGCATGTTCAAGGGCTTTGCCGTGGGCAAAGCTTCTATTGTTGCGATTTTGACCGCACTGCCTTCGGCGATTGTTGTCGTTGTCGCCTTCGCGGTATGGGGCGAGACGCTGAATATGGCGCAGCTAAGCTCCTTTATTATCATTATCGCGGGTATATTGCTGGTGCGTTATTCCAATGATATTACCCGTGGCAATTTGCAAGGAGCGCAATGGGGGCTGCTGGCCATGCTGCTGTTTGCCGGAAACGATCTGTCGGGAAAATGGTCGACGCTGATGGATGCGCCGTTGTTTCCGACGCTTGTCTGCATGTTCAGCAGCGGCTCGATCTGCTTCGGGCTTTGGTGGCTGCGCGATATGCGCTCGATGCGTTTTGCTGCCCTGGCAGCAGGCCAAGCTGCGCAAGAAATAGCCGCTGGGTCCGCTGCAATGGCGGTTACTCCTGCAAATGCTGGTTTCACGGGTGGCGCTAGAAACGGGAATGCGAGTCAAAACGCTAAGCCAATCGCAGCTGCTGAAGCTAAAGCAGGCAATTCAGCAGGCTTGGTGATCAAAAGGAGCTGGAGCTTCCGCCGCACGTTTTCCGTCGGGATGGCGGTCGGCATTACCAATGCGGTTGGCATGATGTTTATTGTGACGGCTTTTGATGTGGGGAAGGCGGGACTGGTGTCGGCGGTAACGGCGCTTAATGTACTGATTGTGCTGCTGTATACACGCTTTGTCGTCAAGGAGCGCTTCTCCAAATTGGAGACGATCGGGATATCTACTGCCTTTGCAGGCATTCTGCTTATGCGTTTGTATGGTTCATAAAGCGGAGCAGCCCGCGCTGAATACAGGCGAGTTAAGTACGAAACGTCTATAACTTTAGAAAACTCAGTGGAAGTGTTATAATACAACCGTTCACTTATTTTAATTAACGGGAGGTTTCACTTACTATGAAAGATTTTGAATTGTACAACCCTACCAAGCTCGTATTCGGAGCAGGGAAGGTACAGCAGCTTGGAGAGCTGGTCAAGCCATACGGGACGCAAGTTCTGCTCGTATACGGTGGCGGAAGCATCAAGCGTTCGGGGCTTTATGACGAAGTGATTTCCCAATTAAATAGCATTGGCGCAACCGTTCATGAACTGTCTGGCGTGGAGCCGAATCCACGTCTGACGACGATTAATAAAGGCATCGACATTTGCCGCAGTGAGAAAATCGAATTTGTGCTCGCCGTTGGCGGCGGCAGCGTGCTGGATGCTTCCAAGGCGATTGCAGCTGGGGCGCTCTATGAAGGCGACGTATGGGATTTCACGATCCGTAAAGCGGTCATCCAAGAGGCCTTGCCTATCGGCACCGTGCTGACGCTTGCTGCTACTGGCTCGGAAATGAACGGCAACGCGGTTATTTCCAACTGGGAAACACAGCAAAAACGCGGTCTTGGCAGCAAGCTTGTCTATCCGAAGTTTTCGATTCTTGATCCGAAGCTGACGTATTCCGTACCGAAGGATCAGACAGCGAACGGCATCGTCGACATTATGTCTCATGTGTTCGAGCAATATTTCTCCCTGACGACCGATACGCCGCTGCAGGAGCGCTTCGCTGAATCGATTTTGCAAACCGTTATTGAAAACGGTGAAAAAGCAATCGAAAATGGCTCTGACTATGACGCCAGAGCGAACTTGCTGCTTGCCGGCACCTTTGCGCTCAACGGCACGCTGCCGATTGGCGTTGTGACGGACTGGGCGTCGCATGGCATTGAGCATGAGGTAAGTGCGATTTATGATATCGCCCATGGCGCAGGGCTTGCGATCATCTTCCCGAACTGGATGAAGCATGTGTATCAAGAGCGTATCGACCGCTTCGTGCAATACGCAGTACGGGTATGGGGCATCGACCCGAGCGGCAAATCCGATGAGGAAGTGGCGCTTGCGGGTATTGAAGCGACACGCGCCTACTTTACGCGCATTGGCGCGCCTGCAACACTCGGCGAGCTGGGCATTAACGGCGAGAACATTGACCGGATGGCGGCGGAAGCGACCGTATTCGGCCCAATCGGCTCCTTCAAGAGCCTTGATAAGGAAGCAGTCAAGAGCATCTTGACGGCGAGCCTATAAGTCAGGCAGCTTTCTAGAAGCATTCAGGTACTGCTGCGCAAGCAGCACGCCTGAATGCTTTTTTTCTGGCCAGCGATAGACCCCGTTATTCTCGAATACTTGAAATTTCAATGATGAAATAGAAAATCTCTATTATCCGTGCCGTTGACCGCTGCATATATGGAGTGATAAGTTAAATTCATATAAAATAATCGGGATAATCGGATATATGAGGAGGCTTTTTCATATGGGAGATCAAGCAGCAGCGTATCGTTTTGCCCGCAACTTGCCCGCACGATCGATTGGCGGAACGAAGGTGACGGATCCGCAGCATGTTCATTTGTCCTATGGTTTTCCGGCAACGGATTTGCTGCCGGTTGAGGAGCTGCAAGCAGCAGCGGAGAAAGCGCTGAAATGGGACAGGGCGGATGCGCTCCATTATTCGGGAGCGAAGGGGCCAGCGCGCGTCAGGGATTGGGTGCTGGCGCGTTCCCGCAAGTTCGGCATTCATGCCGGGGCGGAAAACTTTATTCCGACCTTTGGCGCCATTCAAGGCATTGATCTGACTGCGCGAATTTTGCTTAACCCGGGAGATGAGGCTTGGGTAGAAGCGCCAACCTTCTTTAATGGCCTGCAGGCGTTCCGCGCAGCGGGTGCCGTCATCAGGTCAATCCCCGTTGATGAAGAGGGGCTTCAGGTCGAGCTGCTGGAAGCAGCCTTGAAGCAGGCGGCTGAGCGCAATGAGCCGATACCGAAGCTGCTGTACTGCATGCCGAACTATCATAATCCGACGGGCGTCAGCCTGTCGCTTGAGCGCAGGCAAAGGCTAGCGGAGCTGGCGGTGGCCTACAATTTCCTCATCCTTGAGGATGATGCTTATGCCGAGCTGAACATTAGCGGCGAGACGCTTCCCGCGATCTATTCGTTTGCGCCGGAGCAGGTCATCTACGTCAGTACGTTCTCGAAGACGCTGGGTCCTGGGCTGCGCCTCGGCTGGGCAATTGCCGCACCGGAGGTCATTTCGCATATGGCGACGCTGTCGCTGGGAAGCCAGCTCAATCCTTTTACCCAAGAGGTAGTCGGCGAATTGCTGCAGCATTATGGATTCGACGAGCAGGTTGAAAAGCTGACCGAGCGGTATAGGGCGCAGCGCGATACGATGATTCGAGCGCTCAAAAGGGAATTTGCGGAGCATATTGCGGTGCAGGCGCCAGCTGGCGGATTTTTCGTCTGGGTGACGTTTGATGAGCAGGTAGATGTGAGGCAATTTGCGCCAGCTGCACTGGCGAAGGGGGTCAGCTTTGTGGCAGGCAATGCTTTTTTCGCCGATGGGCAGGGCTCGCATCATTTGCGGCTATGCTTCAGCTTTTGCATCGCGGAGCAGATCGAGCGTGGCATTAAAGCTTTGGCAGAAGCTTATTTTGAAGCTTTGCAAGGCGGAGCGGCGCAGCAAGCTGTTCCTGAGCTGCAAGCCTAGAACCGAGCCTAGCTGGCGATCCGCATCATCTTGAAATCCACCTTGTCGATTCCCAACATAAAGCGCGAAGCCTCGCCGTCAGCAGAAAATCTGCGAGGCGAAGCTTCGCGCTATTTATATACGCCATGTGCTTCTATAAATATGAGATTTAGCTGGAATACAGCGAGCAGTAGGTACGGCTGAAATTGCGAGCCAGCAGGTCTTCTTTTCTTATGAAAAAATGTATGACGCCAGCATTCTGCCACTGGTAGCCGACAAGTTCATTGCTGTCAATTTCCAGCAGCATAATCATATCCTCGATTTCCGCTTCAGCACGCTCTCGGCTTCCACGGAGCCTGTCCATCAAATGCTTCATCGCCTTCTCGCTGTCATACTCGGCCGTCTTATCCGCCAAAATGAATAGCGCCGCTTCCAACTCGGCGTCATGATGCTGCCCGGCCGGATAGCCGAACATCGTTCCACAATTGGTTTTGCGATCCCCCTGCATCTCGGCGGCAAGCTCAAAATAGCGGTCTGTCGAGCCTTCCTCAAAATCAATGACCTCATAATCCACATAAGGCATGTTCGGCAGCTCAACCGCTGAAGCAGCTGCCGCTTTGTAAGGTTGAAACGACGTTTCATATATATCCTCAAGAATCGTTGCTGTCCCGGGATGGCGGAAAGCAAGCTGCTCAGGGTACTCAACAAAAATAATGCGATGCTCGATGTTCGCAGCACCTTCGTCCATGCCGCAAAAGAAATACAGCATCCCGGTTTCCGGCAGCCAGCCCTGCCTGCTTGCAGGCGCTATGTCCGCCAAATTCAGTTGGACGAGCGGGGTCATCAGCTTGCCGGACGCATCCGTTGGCCATTCCATCGCCTGCGGAAGATCCGGATAGCCGCCGACGCGGGAGTTGCCGATCTTTTCATATAAATCAGGCTCTATTGCAGACAGCTTCACTGTGCTGCGGGCATGCGGGAGCAATTTTTCGGCAGCGGGAGCAAGATGATGCTCGTTCAGCAGCTGCTCTAGCGCGTGTGATAGCTGTTCGTTAAGGTGATTGGACATAAGCATGAACACTCCATTCTGGAATTAGGTTAGTTGTCATAAACCATGTCGTATTGAACCATTACCCCGCTGCGAGGAAAGCTTACCAAAATCGTATGGGCGATAGATAGAGCTTGCGGATAAAAGGGTATATTTCCCTATGTAATGTTTTACCTGAATCAAAGTACGATAGAAATAAGGGGCTGATAGTCAGATGGAAGAATTGAAAAGCTGGAGTAAAGCTTGGAATGTCGAAACGTTAACCAATTCGGTTGGTCAAGTGACCCTTTTGAAGCATCCGGGCGGCATCTCTCCAAAAGGAGCCATTGCCGCTCCAAAGGGCGGCACGGTGATAGCGGCATACGCCTATCATGACGATCAAAACGGACTTTATGATGTCGTCTATGTCCATGTGGATGGAAGCGGCACTATTCTCGATACGCAGCATGAGCAGGAGGGCGTTTTGCCTGAGCTGTTCCATAGCCCGGATGGCGGGGTTTGGGTTTCACTTGGAACGACACATGGCAAGGAGCTTGATATAGCGCTGCCGCTATACGGGCGGAGTGAGCATGCTGCTCCGAAGGGTACCCGTCCTTTTCCGGGGAAATATGCCGCTGCGGGCGGGACGTTGGCTTGGTTTCACGATGAGGATTGGTTCAGCGAGAAGAAGCCGGACCGCCTGCTGCGGCTGGAATTTGCGGACGGCAGTATCCAGTCAAGCAAGGTCATTAAGCTGCCGATGCCCAAAAACAATAAAATCTCCCTTGATTCGGAGGGCAGGCTTGGGCTGCTCGCTGTCCTGCATCAAGAGGAGGAACTGCTGCACCGTACGCTAGATGAGCAAGGGAATGTGATTGAAGAGCGGCGTTTGAGCGGGTTCGAGGCGGACATGCTGCAGGTGCTGGAGCTGGGAAGCGAACGGGATATGAGGGTTATTTTTACGATGGGAAATGTGCTGAATCTCGGTGTTGTTGCGCCGGATGGGCGGCGGGAGAAGCATGCGCTGTATGAACTCCAAAGCCCGTTTTACAGCATGTGGGAGCCCATCCGCCTTGCGGACGGGACGGATATTATCCGCTTTACTTTTGAAGAGGGCAATGGGTGGGCGATTGTGCAAAATAAGGAGCTGCGCGCGATTTTTACGCATAGCGGAGAACGCGGCTACACGAATCAGCTGACAGGCGAGCTGCTGCCTATTCCAGCCAGCGAATCGCTCGTATTAAACGATATTTGCCGCGTCAGTGATCAGGCTTATCGGGTCATTATTTATCCGATGATGAATGGTGCGGCCAAAGCCCAGCAGCTGTTTATAGCGCAATTGGAGTTGTAGGAGTTGTAGGAGTTGTAGGAGCTGAGAAAAAGGAAAGAGGCGCATAGTAGAGCTATAAAGTTATAGAGCTATAGAGCGCTGAAATGGACAAGCGGAAGGATGGAGAAGCGATGAGCGTCATCACATATATGGAGGAAATCAAGGAACTTCTCAAGGAGGTGCTGCCGGAACTGGCTGCATCATTGAACGGTCCTGCAACGGAAGTGGAAATTGCCCAAGTGGAGTCGCGGCTGGGCCATTCTTTCCCTGACGAGCTGCGGAGCTTGTATTTGCTGCATAACGGCGAGGAGAGTGAGGGGCCGGGCCTGTTCATGGGGCTTAGGTTTTTGTCCTTGGAGGAGCTTGCGTCGCAGTGGCAGGTGTGGGCGGATTTGGAGGCGGACTTTGGTGAGGAAAGCGGTCATTATTCCGTTCCGCTTGGCTGGATAGAGGAACGATACATTAATCGCGGCTGGCTGCCGATCAGCGAGGATGGCGGGGGCAATCATCTTGGTGTAGATATGGCGCCTGCGCCGAGCGGCGTTACGGGCCAGATCATTAATTTTGGCCGGGATGAGGAGACGAAATATGTGATTGCTCTAACGCTCGGCGAGCTGCTGAAATTTATTCGGGATACGATCAAGGAAGGGCAGTTCAACATCAATCGGGAGGAGGAGTGGGTATTCTGGAACTATGGGCGGGAAGAGGGTGGACATTTCCATGACGCCGTGCGTGCTTTGCCGCTGCCACTGGGGCGTTCAGCTCTAGAAGCTGGTTTGAGTGGACCTGAAGAGGATGGAGCAGTGGGAACCAATTTGGCAGAGCAGTTGGAGCGCTTGCTGGATGCCGGCTGGCTGGCGCGCATTAGGGAAAAGTCGGGCTCGGTCGCTGCCTTTTTGAAGGCGAAGCAGCTTTATTTTATAAAGGAGGGGCTGACGGATGCGGAGCCCTTCGCTTATTGCGGCGAGGTGCGGGAGCTGGTGTTAAGCGCCAATGAAATTAGCGATGCTGCTCCGCTCAGCGGCTGTACGCAGCTTAAGGTGCTGTACATTGGCGGCAATCCAATTATGGATGTGAGCGCGCTGTCGGAGCTTGCTTATTTGCAGGAGCTGTATTTGACGGGAACTGGTGTCGTGGATATTTCCCCACTGGCTAAGCTGCCAAAGCTTAAAAAGCTGGAGGCTGAAAATGTGCCGATTGTCGATTTTTCACCCCTATCACAGTCCAAAAGCCTGCGCAGTCTCGCCGTCTCAAACATCAATGGGGAGCAGCTCCGTGCGATCTGTGAACTGGAGCAGCTGCAGGAGCTTTCGATACAAGGCTTTGCTGATGGCATGGCCAAGCAGCATATCGGTCTGCTCAGCAAGCTGAAAAAGCTGAAGTCGCTCCAGTTGAAGCAGCTGGAGCTGGATGATCTCACTTTCGCAGCGCAGCTCTCCAAGCTGGAAAGCTTGAAGCTGAAGGATACGTCCGTTACGGACGTGTCGGCTGTAGCCGCGTGTAAAAGTTTGAAGGAGCTCGAGCTGAATGGCTGTGAGCAGCTCGGCCAGTTGGAGGCGGTGGCGAAATCGGCCTCGCTGCAGCAATTCGCCGGCAGCTTCGCACAATTTCATGTGCTGAAGGATCTTTTTGTGCAAAAGGTGGATATGAGCAAAATGATCGGCAGCATGACGAAAGAAGAAGAGGAAATTTGGCTGGCATATAATAGGGCATAGGGTTCCACAGCGAGCGCAATGCCACCATGCTGGACACAATGCCACCATGCTGGACACAATGCCACCATGCTGGACACAATGCCACCATATCGGGCACAAGTGTAATAGCTAGAATGAACTTAAGCATAATGTGATCACATAGCGCGGTTGCAGCCAAGTGAGCTTTTTGGCGGCAGCCGCTGTTTCATTTTAAGAATATAACTGTTTTATCAGGGAATCATCCCATAATTGCACTTCTATATATCTTTCCGGACCTTTGTCTCCTTGGGCATTCCATGCTTGGGGCAGATCGTATTTGGATAGGATATCGGCAATCTCACTGAGCGTATAGACTTGACCGCGATAGGGCTTTCCGTCGTTGTATCTCATTGCAGGAAATAAATCGCCATATGTAAAGCTAAGGATATCAGGTTCAAAGTCAGACATGGAAAAGGGAATCACTTTGCCTTGTGGATACCAATCCAGAAGCCAGGTGCACTCTCCAAGAGTCATGTAGTGAGGAAAGTTTTGCAAAGGCCTGCCTCCCTTAACTACGAATAATTCTCTTGCCCTCCATTCAAGTTGACGCCTAATATCCATGTAATCCTTGGAACATTTACTTGCAAATCCCCTTTGCTGAGATCGAATTTGTCGAAGAACCTTTTCAGCCTCCTGCGGTTCT
This sequence comes from Paenibacillus sp. J31R34, assembly GCF_059383715.1. Taxonomy (NCBI): domain Bacteria; kingdom Bacillati; phylum Bacillota; class Bacilli; order Caryophanales; family Paenibacillaceae; genus Paenibacillus; species Paenibacillus sp. J31R34. The sequence goes on along the minus strand of NZ_JBXENU010000015.1, from coordinate 64,915 downwards.
AGAGCGGATAGATTGCGAAATGGGCCAGTAGATTCATCGTAATAATGATACAGCTTCATCTTCATTTTCATCTTGGTTCACCTCGCCTATTCCTCATTTAATTAGCTGGATTAAGCATTAATATATCAAATTTATGGAAGGAAATCGTTCTAGAGTATGCAAAAAAAAGGACTCGCCTGCTGTAACTTGCTTAACGCATATTTGAGGCCAATCACCTCTGACAATTCAAGGCTTAAGGAACCGCAGCATGGGATTGTTGCCGAGACCTCGAAGTTCGGAACGTCCCTCCTTTTTTGGAGGACTGAGGTTCCGTTATTTTGGCTTTTGATCTGATTTCAGGCCGTAAGCGGACAGGAGATCCGTTATTGCCCTCATTCTCCCGTCAAAGTGGTGATTTGCAGCGCATTAGCGTCTCCTGAGTCCGTGGCCTATGTCAAAATCTATGATTCTATGGAAATAGCGTCTCCTGAGTCCGCAGCTAGTGCCATAATCCGTGATTCTGACAAATAGAAGCTCCTGGGTTCGCAGCTAGTGCCATAATCCGCGATTCTGACGAATAGAGGCTCCGTGGTTCGCAGCCAGTGCCATAATCCCAGATTTTGATGAAATAGCGGCTGCTGTATCCAGTAAATCTATTTTTGTACGGTAAGCAAATCCCTGAAACGAAAAGGATGAAGCTATACTTCGGTACGTTGGTTCACATTCATGAGGGGGGATCATTGCTGATAGAAGAGGGGGTATATTAGACGCTGCCTTTTATCCAGATCAAATCCAAATCTGATCAAGACCTGCTCAAGACCTGCTCAAGACCTGCTCAAGACCTGCTCAAGACCTGCTCAAGACCTGCTCAAGACCTGCTCAAGACCTGCTCAAGACCTGATCAGGATCTGATCTGTATCTAATCTGGCTTATCTTTGCTTAAACAGCCTAATATGCGCCAGCCACTTTCTTTTTCAAAGCCCCTTGACAGTCGTTTACTCTAATGTTAGAGTAATTATATTCTAATATTAGATTAAATAATTTAAGAATAAAAAACGACTAGTGGGGGAATTAAAATGAGTATCGTATCTATTGTCATTCAAGTGTTGTTGGGACTGGGTTTTCTAATGTTTGGTTTTATGAAGCTGGGCTCGAAGCAAATGGTCGATGAGTTTAAGCGTTACGGCTTGCCTTCGGGTGTTCGACTGTTCACAGGCTTGGCTGAAATTGCAGCGGCGGCTCTTGTTATGGCGGGTATTTGGTACAGCAGTCTGGCTGCTTGGGGTGGCCTGATTATCGTGGTTATTATGGCAGGGGCTGTCGCGACACACCTTAAGGTCAAAGACCCGGGCTCGAAAATCGGCATGCCGCTCGTATTGCTAGTGCTTGGTTTGGTCGTATTACTGCTCAACTGGAGCACATTGGTGGGCTAATAATGTAATGGGCGTAACTGATTCGTTAACGCTATTACATTTTCATTCTTATAAAGGAGATGCATTCAAATGAAAATTCGGGTTGTAAGTCCAGACGAGCAGGGCAAAGGCGAATTTGACGGTGGCAAAATAAAAGAGCAGAAGCCAATCGGCTTTTCTGGCGAGGGCTCTATTTTTAACCGGCTTGGCCCTTTGTTTTATTGGGCATGGGCCCATATTGAGGAAGCGGGCGAAATCGGAGAGCATCCGCATAAGGGCTTTGAAATTTTAACGTATGTGCTGGGGGGCAAGAGCTCCCATCGGGACTCGCTTGGCACACAAAGCGTCGTGAGCGAAGGCGGCGTTCAGGTGATGCAGACCGGCTCCGGGATGTGGCATGCAGAAGGCTCGGACGGCCCGGCAGAGCTGTTCCAAATTTGGCTGGAGCCGCATCTAAGCAAGGCGGTGAAACGAGAGCCGATATATGCGAAATATACGCATGAGCAATTTCCTCGTACATCCGAGAACGGGGTATCGGTTAAAACGATTTTGGGCGGGCAATCGCCAATTGAGCTCGTAGCCGATGCTGCAATGGTCGAGGTGGAACTGGAAGCTGGAGCATCGCATACGTACAGCTATTCGCTGGGACGAAGCCGCATTGCGGGCATTTTGGCGATCAGAGGGGACGGCATGCTTGCAGGCGAGCAAGAGATTTCATTTGCAAATAAAGATTTTATAGTGGTACAGTCAGAGGATGGCGGAGAAATTCGTATCAGTAATCAAGGTCAGGCATTGCTGCGTTTCAGCATTATTGACGTTCCGGCCGAGGTAGATTATCCGCTGTACAACAAACCGCGATAACGGGTTTATTTTAGACGGGAAAGGAGGTTGGGTATATATGTATCAAGCCGATGAGCGCACCGAGCTGGACTTGCGGCTGTTCCGTGTTTGGAGCAAAGCTACTATGGCTGTATTTGGAAATGTCAAAAAAGACATCGCAAGCCACGGCGTTGAGCCGGAGCAATTCATTATTCTTGAGCTATTATACAGCAAGGGGCCACAGCCGATTACGAAAATCAGCGAAACCTTCTCCATTCCAACCGGAAGCATCACTTATGTCGTAGACAAGCTGGAGAAAAAAGGGTACGTCAAGCGGCATCCCAGCCCGACCGATCGGAGGGCTTCCAATGCCGCGCTTACCGAATCGGGCACACAGCTGTTTAATGAAATTTTTCCCAAGCATGCGGAGATGATTTCACGCAGCATGTCCTTCATTGATGATTCGGAGAAAGAGCTGCTGATCCAGCTGCTCAAAAAAATCGGGCTTGGCGCAGAACAGCTAAGCTGATGCTTGAATAACGGCAGAGCTGTTTCCGTCTAATGCCGGGAATGCCTCTGCCGTTATTTTATAGCTTAAACCATTGAGCGGATAGTTTCGATCGCTGGAGTAAATGCCAATAGCCCCGCATGATTATGAAGGCAAGCTTCATGATCATGCGGGGCTATTTTTCATAGGCGCATTAAGCGGGGCTTAGTTCAAGCTCATCATTATCGTTGCTGTTAAACACATCGCGATCCAGCTCGCCTTCGGCTTGGGCGACGAGCACGGAAGTGACCGTCGTTCCCGTTGCATTGACGGCTGTGCGGCCCATATCAATAAGCGATTCGACAGCGACAACAAGGGCAAGTCCTTCCAGCGGCAGGCCAACGGCAGTGAGCACGACCGTTGTCGAGATGGATGCAGGGCCTGGCACGCCAGCAACGCCGATCGACGAAATGACGCTGACAAGCACAATTAGGATATATTCGGTAACGCCGAGCGGAATGCCATAAATATGCGAAACGAATACGGCGACCACTGCCGGCCACACACCGCCACAGCCGTTAAAATTCATCGTGGCGCCGAGCGGGGCGACGAAGCTGGCAATTTTAGGAGATACGCCGAGGCGCTTCGTAATGACCTCCAGATTGATTGGCAAAGTGGCATAGCTGCTGCGCGTCGTGAATGCGACGGCAATCGTCGGATACGCCTTCTTGAAAAAACGCAGTGGATTCAGCTTGGCGACGAAGGAAATCAGTCCGCCAAATACGAGCACGAAATGCAAAATCAACGCAATGTAGGTGACGATAATGAGCATGCCGAGCGGCTTCAGCGTTTCAAGGCCATATCTGGCAGCCATCACGGCGATTAGCGCATAAACACCATATGGCGTGAAGCGAAGCACGAATTTGACGACCTGATGCAGCACCTCGGTGAGCGAGGCGAACAGCGCTTTAACGGGCTGAACGGCATCGGGCTTCTTCGCGCCAACCTTGACGATCGCAATAGCGATGAAGATGGCGAAGATTAGCACCGGAAGCACCTTGCCGGTTGCGGCTTCATTAATCGGATTGGAAGGAACCTGGTCCAAAATAACCTGGAAGAAGCTCGGCACTTCTCTAGCCTCAAAGCCTTCAGGCGAAGTGGCTTCAAACGTACCGGCCGGATTCAGGGCTACAGCGACGAGCAGGCCGATAATAGCGGCGACACCCGTAGTAGCGAGAAACCATGACACGGTCTTGATGCCGATTTTTTTCAGGAAAGCGATATTGGTGATGGAAATAATACTGTTCACGACGAGCACAAAGACGAGCGGAATAACGATCATGCGAATCAAGCTAATATAGATGGAGCCGATGGTGCCAACCCCTTCAAATTGCAGCTCGAATTTATTGAAAATAATGCCGGCGACAAGTCCAAGGCCAAGCGCCAGCAGCACCCTCGTGCCGAAGCCTACGCGTTTCTTCGCCAAATAATAAAGCACGGCGAGAATGACTGCCGATATGAGCAGCGTAAGCCAGTTGTTCTGAAAAGCGGATACTAAATTGTTCTCCATTGCCAACATCCCTTCTGCTATGACGAGTAAGAATAATGTATAATTCCTACCTGTTTACTAAGTATTAGAGTACGAAATGTAATATAGCATTCACCTTTCACCCTGTCAATTATAAATTTGGCAAGGTGAAACGGCTTTCGCCGACTTCTGGCGGCGCGGCGCGTTTCATTCCGAGAAATATAGAGAAAGGATGAAAAAACATACACTTTCCTATATTTTGAAAAAAGAGGGAAACCGCTTACTTGCGGATTCCCTCTTATAATGGGGTTTACGCTTGATCGGCTGGCGTCGCTTTTTTATAAGCGGCCGGCGTTTGTCCGGTGACTTTTTTAAACATGCGGTGAAAATGGGGTAGGCTCTCAAAGCCGCAGGCTTCGGCAATGAGCCGAACGTTCTCGTCGCTTGCCAGCAGCAGCTCCTTGGCGCGAATAATGCGCTTCGCCGTCACATAGTCGGTGACATTCATGCCGGTGAGCTGCTTGAACACGCGGGAAAAATGGGCCGGCGTGACCGCCGCCATTTGCGCCAATACGGACAAGCCGAGCGGGCTTTCGGGATGCTCATCGATATAGTGAAGGATGTTCCGCATCCATAGCGGGCCGATCAACGGGCTATCCGCCTTGGCATATTCGCGGCTGCTCGCAATAATCCGGCGGTTCATCAGCAGCAATATATGCTCCAGCTGCAGCAATATCGCCTGCCGATAGCCGGGCTGCTGATCACGCAGCTCAAGCTCTAGCTCATCAATGAGCCGCTCCAGCTTAAGCTGCTCCTGCATAGTCGGCTCAAATTTGTAGCGTTTATGCTTTTTGGCATGGTCGAAGCAGCGCAAATAAGAGAAGCTGTCCCCGAACGACGCGGTTTGGACGAATAAGGTGCTGAAGAAAATCGCCGTCGACGTCACCGGCTCCTCCTTGTCGGGAAACGAGCGATGTATCGTATTGCCCGGGATAATGAATAAATCGCCAGGCTTCATATCGTAAAAGGTTTGGTCGATAAAAAAAGTGCCCTTGCCCTCATAAATGTAGACGAGCTCATACCAGTCATGCAGATGATCAGGCAGCTCCGTCTGCCAATGCTTGCGGTCACGGTAGACGAAATCGAAAGGGAAAGAGCTGCCAACCTCGAACGGCTTGCGAAACGGCTTCATAAGCGAAACGACTCCTCCTTGCGCCAGTCTAGGCCAAGCGCGTTATGTTTCTATAGTCCAGCATAGCAAAAATCAAAATACAGTACAAATATGCAGGAATACGTTATTTTTAATATCATTATTGGCATTTATAATAAGAGCAAAGGGATAAACAGCAGTGGGCGCAGGTTTCGGCATTAGAGCGGCTGCTGCTTTGAAAACGTTAACAATTACACGTTCGTTTTAAAATATAGAGAAAGGATATGATTTCGCCATCCTTTCTCTATATTTCTCGGACTGAAACGCGCTGCGCCGCCAAAGGACGGCGAAAGCCGTTTCACCTTGTGTGAAAATATCGTTTTATAGGAGGCAGCAACGATGAGGATTGATGCGCATCAGCATTATTGGGCAATTGAGCGGGGCGATTACGGCTGGATTACAGCAGAGGTTCCCGTGCTTTACCGCGATTATGGGCCGGAGCATTTGCAGCCGAGCCTGAATCGGCATGGCATTAGCCATACAATTTCGGTCCAAGCCGCTCCAACGCTGGCAGAGACCGATTATTTACTCGCCTTAAGCGACCGCACGGAGTCGATTGCCGGGGTTGTCGGCTTTCTCGATTTGTTCGATCCCGAGCATTTAAGCCACTTTGCACGATTTGAACGTCATCAGCGGTTCGTGGGGTTCCGCGTGATGATTCAAGAGCTGCAGGATGCGGGTGTGATTTTACAGCAGACGTTCGTTGAGGCGCTGAAGGAGTATGAGCAGCGGGATACGCCTATTGATCTGCTCCTCACCTCGCATCAGCTTGATTCGCTCGTTCAGGTTATGAAGCAGGTGCCGAATTTGCGCGGTGTTATTGATCATTTGGCGAAGCCGCGGATCGCTGCGGGCGAGCTTGACCCTTGGCGCAGCCAGCTGACGGAGCTGGCGCGTTATCCGAAGCTGTATTGCAAGCTATCGGGAATGGTCACAGAGGCGAGCCACGACAGCTGGCGGCCGGAGCATTTTATCGCGTATATTCGCCATGTGCTGGAGGCTTTCGGACCTGACCGAGTCATGTTTGGCAGTGATTGGCCGGTGTGTCTGCTGGCGGCGGGCTATGATGAGGTTGTGGATGTGCTGGAGCAGGCGCTGCCAGCCTCGTGGGGAGATGCGGAGCGAAGCAAGCTGTTTGGACTAAATGCAAAGGAGTTTTATAAACTATGAGCCAGTTAAATAAGACGCTTTTGGGACAGGAAGACCATGAACGCTATGAGGCGGTTCAAGCAGGCAAAATAACGGTGCTGCAAATCGGCGAAGGCAACTTTTTGCGCGGCTTTGCGGATTGGATGCTTCAGGAATGCCATAAGCAGGGGCTGTTCGACGGCGGAGTCGCGGTGACGCAGCCGCGTCCAGGCGGCAAGCCGAAAATTGACGCTTTGGCCAAGCAGGACGGCCTTTATACGCTGGTCATTCGCGGATTGGAAAATGGTGCTGCTGTTGAGCGCAAGGAAGTGGTCACCGTTTTTGCAAAGGCATTTGATCCCTATTCGGAATGGGAGTCGCTAGTGAAGCTTGCGGAAAGCAAGGATTTGCGTTTCGTCGTCTCCAACACGACAGAGGCGGGACTTGCCTACAGGCCGGAGCCGCTGCTGGAAGGCCAACCGATTCAGTCTTACCCGGGCAAGCTTGCTTATTTGCTGTATCGCCGTTTTCTCGCTTTCGAAGGCGCTGCGGCCAGCGGGTTGATCTGCCTGCCTTGCGAGCTGCTGGAACGCAATGGCGACGAGCTGAAGGCTTGTGTGCTGCGCTATAGCGAGGATTGGGGCTTCCCGCAGGCGTTCAATGAATGGGTAGAGCAGGATAACCGCTTCCTGAACTCGCTTGTAGACCGAATCGTGACCGGCTACCCTGATGAGGAGCAGGCACAGCAATGGTTCGCGGAGTGGGGCTATGAGGACCCGATGCTGACGACAGCGGAGCCGTACCATTTTTGGGCGATTGAGGCGGAGCCGGAGCTGGATAAGCAGCTGCCACTGCGCAGCGCAGGGCTGAATGTACATTTTGTGGAGGATTTGAAGCCATTTCAGCTGCGGAAGGTGCGGATACTGAATGGTGCCCATACGCTGATGACGCCGCTTGCGCTCGTCCATGGGCTGGAGCAGGTACGCGAGGTAATGGAGCATGCGGAGTTTGGCCCCTACGTTCGTGAAGCCGTAGAGAAAGAGATTATTCCGGCACTGCCACTGCCCGAGGAAGAGCTGAAAGATTATGCCGCTGCGGTCTATGAGCGCTTTCTCAATCCGTTCATTCGCCACCGGCTTGCTGATATTGCGATGAACAGCATCAGCAAGTTCAAGGTTAGGCTGCTGCCATCGCTGCTGGATTACGCAGATCGCGGCCAGCCAGTGCCAGCACGGCTGGTGCGCGCTTTTGCCGGATTGCTGCGCTACTATAAAGTAGAGAGCGATGGAGCAGGCGCATATACAGGTACAGATTTGCTCGGCAATGTGTATACCGTACGCGACGATGCTGGAGCATTAGCGGCGCTTACAGCGGCGTGGGCTTCGGAAGGAACGGGTCAAGGCGCAGCAGCAGAAGGCTCGGCACAAGCGCAAGCAGAGCGGCTGCTGGCCTTAAGTGAGCTATGGGGACGCGACTTGCAGGCAGTACCGGGCTTGGTGGAAGCGGTAGCTTTGCAATTAGAGGAACTGGAGCGTGGTCAGCATGAATAACTGGGTTCGGCTTAATGAGAAGGATCAGGTCGTTATTGCGCTTACGCCGCTTTCCCAAGGGGATAAGCTGACGCTTGAAAACGGCAGGGAGCTGGAGCTGCTCGAGGATGTGCCCAAAGGGCATAAAATTGCTTCGACGCCAATTCCACAGGACGCGCATGTGCTCAAGTTTGGCTATTCCATCGGCATCGCCAAGTTGGATATTCCGGCAGGCAGCTGGGTGCATACCCATAATATTGGAACCGGGCTGAAAGGCTTTCTGGAATATTCGTATGACCCGGCCAAGGGCCGCGAGGAATCGGCAGCGCCAGCTGCGAGCTCGGCGAATCGTGCCAACCAGACGTTTCAAGGGTATGTGCGGGATGGCGGCGAGGTCGGCATCCGCAACGAAATTTGGATTATTAATACGGTCGGCTGCATTAACAAAACCTGTGAAATCGTAGCACGGCGGGCTGATGCGATGTATGCGGGACGCGTCGATGGCGTTTATCATTTTGCCCATCCGTTTGGCTGCTCGCAGCTTGGCGACGATCTTCAGCACACGCAGAAGCTGCTCGCTTCGCTTGTGAACCATCCGAATGCGGCAGGCGTGCTCGTAATGGGTCTCGGCTGTGAAAATAATCAGATCGACCTGTTTAAGCAGGCGATTGGCGACTACAATCCGGAGCGCGTCAAGTTTATTAAGTCGCAGGAGGTTGAAGACGAGCTGGAGGCTGCGCTTGAGGAAATCGACGCTCTCGTCGAATTCGCAGAGCGCTTCAAGCGGGAGCCGGTACCGGTTGCGAAGCTCAAGCTGGGGCTGAAATGCGGCGGCTCGGACGGCTTGTCCGGCATTACCGCCAATCCGCTTGTCGGAACGGTTTCGGATCGCTTAATTGAAGCGGGCGGCACAGCGATTCTGACCGAGGTGCCGGAAATGTTCGGCGCCGAAACGATATTGATGAATCGCGCAGACAATGAGCAGGTTTTTGGGAAAATCGTGCATTTGATTAATGATTTTAAGCAATATTTTATCCGTCATGATCAGGAAATTTATGAGAATCCTTCGCCGGGCAATAAGGCTGGCGGCATCAGTACTTTGGAGGAGAAGTCGCTCGGCTGTACGCAAAAAGGCGGTCACGCGCTGGTGAAGGACGTTGTTCCTTATGGCGAGCGGATTACGCATACTGGCCTGAACTTGCTGGAAGCGCCGGGTAATGATCTCGTATCGGTAACGGCATTGTCAGCTGGTGGCGCACATATCGTGCTGTTCACGACAGGTCGGGGAACGCCATTCGGCGGCCCGGTGCCAACGGTGAAGATCGCGACGAACAGCGAGCTGGCAGGTCGCAAAAAAAATTGGATCGATTTCAACGCGGGACAACTGCTCGAAGGCAAGACGATGAACGAGCTGACCGATGAGCTGTGGGATCAATTGCTGGCGCTCGCTTCTGGCGAAGCGAAGACGAATAATGAACGCAATGGCTTTAAGGAAATTGCCATTTTCAAAGACGGCGTTATTTTGTAATCGGAGGGAAAAGGATGAAATATCGACAACTAGGAAAAACCGGACTGGATGTATCGGTGCTCAGCTTCGGCGCGTCTTCCCTCGGTTCTGTATTCAGGGAAACGAATGAGGAAGAAGCGATTCGCACCGTTCATAGCGCCTTGGATGCAGGAATCAACTATATCGACGTCTCGCCTTATTACGGAATGACGAAGGCGGAGACGGTGCTCGGCAAGGCGATTAAGGAGCTGCCGCGAGACCAGTTTCTGCTCTCTACTAAAGCGGGCCGATATGGCGTGGACAGCTTTGATTTTTCTGAGAGCCGAATGATGAGTTCCCTTGAAGAAAGCTTGCAGCGGCTTAACACGGATTACGTTGATTTTATGTTCCTTCACGATATTGAGTTTGTTTCGCCTGAGCATGCAGCACAGGGAATTCCAGCGCTGCAAAAGCTCAAGGAGCAGGGTAAAATCCGTCACTATGGCATTTCCGGCTTGCCTCTGCAGCTATTCGAAAAATGGCTGCCGCATACGGAAGTCGATGTTATTTTATCCTATTGCCATTATTCCTTAAATGATACGTCGCTGCTGGGCCTGCTGCCGCTTATTGAGCAGCACAATGTCGGTTTGGTGAGCGCATCACCATTGTCGATGGGCCTGCTTGGCACAAGAGGAACGCCGGACTGGCATCCTGCAAACGCTGAGCTGAAGGCCGCCTGTCTGCGTGCTGCCGAGCATTGTGCGGCGCAAGGGACAGATATTGCGAAGCTGGCGATGCAGTTTGCCGTAGCGAATGAGCAAATTCCGACGACGCTGGTTAGCACAGCGAATCCGGAAAATATCCGCCGCAATGCGGCATGGATAGAGGAGCCTATGGATGAGCGGCTGCTTAAGGAAGTGCTTCAATTGCTGGCACCCGTTGCAGATGTAAGCTGGATCAGCGGCTTGCCGGAATATAATGAGCACATCAGCGGCGGCGCTGGGCAAAGGAGCGCTACATGATGAAAGCCATTGTGTGTGAGCAGCCAGACAGTCTTAAGCTGACGGAGCAGGAGCAGCCTGCTTTTGGCGGCGGCGGTGAAGGGGCACTAGCGGCTGGCCCAGGGGATGCCATTATTCGCATCCGCCGCATCGGCATTTGCGGGACAGATATGCATGCGTATAAAGGAAACCAGCCTTTTTTCCAATATCCGCGCATTCTCGGCCATGAGCTGGCGGCAATTGTAGAAGCAGTTGGCGAAAAGGTGACTGGGCTTGAGCCAGGCGATCAAGTTAGTGTCATTCCGTATATGCACTGCGGTACTTGCATCGCATGCAGGCGCGGCAAAACAAATTGCTGCACCGCCATGCAGGTGCTGGGCGTTCATAAGGATGGCGGCATGCGCGAGCTGATCGCAGTTCCTGCCACCCATCTGATCAAGACGGATGGCTTAACGCTGGATATGGCGGCCATGCTGGAGCCGCTTAGCATCGGTGCTCATGCCGTACGCCGTGCGGACCTTGAAGCGGGCGAGACCGTGCTTGTCATCGGAGCAGGGCCGATAGGGCTTGGTGTTATGGCGTTTGCCAAGCACAGGGGAGCAAGGGTCATTGCGATGGATATTAATGAGGAGCGGCTTGCTTTTTGCAAGGATTGGGCTGATGTTGATGAAACGGTTCAAGCTTTGCAGCAGCCGAAAGAGCGGATCGCCGAGCTGACAGAGGGAGACTTTCCAACCGTCGTTTTTGACGCAACGGGCAATACCCGCTCTATGACGGATGCCTTCGGCCTGACAGCGCATGGCGGCAAGCTGGTCTATGTTGGACTAGTGAAAGCGGACATTGCCTTTCATGATCCAGAATTTCATAAACGTGAGCTGACGCTGATGGGCAGCCGTAATGCAACCCGTGAGGATTTTGACATCGTGATTGAAGCGGTAGCCAGCGGCAGTGTTAACGTAGACCGATTAATTACGCATCGTTCGTCCTTTGAAGGTTTGATTGGCGTGTTCGACGAGTGGCTGAAACCGGAGTCGAAAGTCATTAAAGCGATGGTTGAGCTGTAACCTAATTCTTGCTATTGCCCAGATAATGCGACTTATGCTAAAGTAAGTTTAGCTTTTCTGATCCTGTGTGAGCTAAGCTTACGTAGATGGCGTGAGCTGTACAGGAATGATAATGAAGGGAGAGCTGCGGCTCTTCCTTTTTTATATGAATAGGCCTTATAAATAATAGACGAGGTATATCTGGCAATAGCAGAGAGGGAGATGAAGAATGAGTATTGTAAATGATTTATTGTCATATAATGAAAAATTTGTTGAGGAAAAGCGTTATGAACAGTTTTTGACGGACAAGTTTCCGGCGAAAAAGGTAGCGATTTTGACGTGTATGGATACCCGTCTTGTTGAGCTGCTGCCGCAAGCGCTGAATTTGCGCAATGGCGATGCCAAAATCATTAAAAACGCAGGTGCGATTTTGACTCAGCCGTTCGGCAGTGCGATGCGCAGTATACTAGTCGCTGTCTATGAGCTGGGTGTAGAGGAAGTGCTCGTTATCGGGCATCACGGCTGTGGCATGAACAATTTGGATACGCAGGGCATGGTCAATAAATTCAAGGAAAACGGCATTTCAGAAGTCGTTATCGAGACGCTGGAGAGCTCCGGCATTAAGATGGACCGTTTCTTGAAGGGATTCGACAAGGTGGAGGAAGGCGTTATGGACAGCATCGGCATTATTCGCAACCACCCGCTGATGCCTGCCCATATTCCTGTGCATGGCTTCGTTATCGATCCAGAGACAGGACGTCTTGATTTGGTGGATGAAGGATATAAGAAGAAATAATTTATCCGAAAAAATAACATTAAAGCAAGCCCCTTTCTCATTAAGTGAGAGGGGCTTGCTTTTTTTATCATTAAATTTGTGCTTAAAGTAGAGCTAAGGAGCTAAACCGCGCTTGTCTTCGCAGCAGTCGTAATCATCCACTGGATGCCGAATTTATCTTCCAGCTGTCCGAACAGCGAGCCCCAAAATTCCGGACTCAGCTCTTTTTTCACCGTTCCGCCCTCTGACAGCTTATTGAATGCGTCATGTGCTTCCGCTTCGCCTTCGAATTCCAAGCTTAAATTAATGGCACTTCCATGGGTCAGCGTCTGGTTCACGGCATCGCATAGCATGAAGCTAACACCGGCGGCCTTCATCTCCAAATGAAGAATTCTGTCCTTTACATCCTCTTGCGTATCCGGTAAATCCCCGAATTTCATCATGGAGATTATTTCCCCTCCAAGCGCCTGAATATAAAAATCAGCCTGTGCTTTAGCATCCTCTGAGAAAAAATAAGTCGTGAGCTTCGCCATTGTGCAGCATCCTTCCCATTTATGAAATGTATAGGCTTGTACTCTGTTCAGTATAGCCTATTTTTCGAAAATATCTTTATATTTGTTTGTTTTGGGCGCGATAAATATGAAAACGAGGTAAATAACCAATAAAAACAAGTAAAATTTTAAGTTGACTTTAAGTAAAAAACGTAATAATATTTTACTCAGGTAATGCAAGCGGTTTCAAAAAAAGAAAGCTTGCCTCAGAGTGGAAGGGTGCAAACCGCATCCATTTCGTTCATCTATTTGCACAAAAATACAGACACATTATTTATGAGGGGGAATTACACATGAAGAAATCTTTTAAATCAGTGATCACTTTGCTTCTGTTGACAGTTGTGCTTGCGGCATGCGGCGGCAACAACAGCGGTACAGGAAATGCAGGCACAGCAGGAAATGCAAGTCCTGAAAGCGCTAACAGCGGAGAGAAAGTGAAATTGACGGCTTGGGCTTGGAACGTAAATGTAGGCGCTTTAAATGAAGCGGTTGCTTCTTATCAGAAGGATCACCCGAATGTTGAGCTTGAGGTTCAAGACATTGGTCGCCTTGATGTATATGACAAGTTGTCCACGGGCCTGGCAGCAGGCGGTGCTGGCCTTCCTGACATCGTGCTCGTGGAAGACGACAGGCTGCAAGGGTATCTGGATGCTTTCCCTAAAGGCTTCGTGAACCTTTCGGAAAAAGGCTTTGATGCCAAGCTTTCCGAGTTCCCGACGTTTAAACAAGAGCTGACGAAAAAAGACGGCGCAAGCTATGCCTTCCCTTTTGATGCGGGTCCAACGGGCGTCTTCTATCGTACGGATCTGTTTGAGCAAGCGGGAGTGGATGCTACCAAGATTGAAACTTGGGATGACTATCTCGCAGCAGGCAAGCTAATTAAAGAAAAAACAGGAGCACAGCTGTTCCCTGTAGATAAATTCAAAGATGATGCAACGCTTCGTATTATGCTCAATGAGCAAGGCGCCTTCTATTTTGACAAAGACGGCAATATCGACTTCAACAACCCGAAATATGTGAAAGCGTTGGAAACATTAAAGCAATTTGATGATGCTGGCCTGATCAAAGACGTTAACGGCTGGGATGGCACCGTTTCCGCAACGGTTGACGGTTCGATCGCTTCCATTGCTTTCGGCGCATGGTATACAGGTACAATATCTGATCAAGCGAAGGATTTGAGCGGCAAATGGGGCGTATTCCAAGTTCCGGCCTTTGAAAAAGGCGGCAACCGCGCAGCTAACCTTGGAGGCAGCAGTTGGGCTCTGACTTCCACAAGCAAAAATGTGGATGCAGCTTACAGCTTCATGGAATATTTTTCACTGACACCAGATGTTCAAAAGGTAGCTATGGAGAAATACGGCTTGTTCCCATCGCTGACTAGCGTATATAACGAAGATATTTTCACAACGGGCGTTGAGTTTTTCAGCAACCAAAACATCTGGATGCTGTTCGCACAAGAAATGAATTCCGTACCAACACCTTACTACACGAAAGATTATTCCGTGGCCCTTGATGAATCGGTAAAAGCACAATCCGACGTATTCAACGGCAAAGCTCCGGCTGATGCTTTGAAAGAAGCGGCGGCACGTCTGAAAGACCGCACAAGCCGCGAAGTGAACGGCGGTTAATTCAGCCTCGGCGCTTAGCCGGCTGCATGATCTGGTTTAAATGAAGCATGCAAATGACGAACTAAATAAGCAGTAAATAGCAGTCCGATAAGAGATTCAGCGCTTACGCCTGGATCTCTTATTCTCTTATGCCCTTAAGCTCTTATGTTTTTACGTTCTTACGCCCTTATTCCCTTATTCCCTTATTTTGAAAATTTAAAAAACAGGAAGGTTATCCCCTGTTTTTCAACTGCCTACAAAACGAAACGATGGTGAAAAGTCGGAGCGGAGTGAAAAGCTTGTGCTGGAGAAGCGATAGCGTTCGCTTTTACCCTTGAATTTCACCTTGGGGGAAATGAATTCGAAGAAATTCAAGGGTAATGGCGATCGGAGGCCAAGCTTTTCACGCAGCGCAGACTCATTTTCACCATTGGTTTAAAAACTAACATAGAAAGAAGGGTGAGTATGAGAACAAAAGCGTTTGTTCCGTATTTGTTTCTTACCCCGGCACTCGTGCTATTCGCGATATTTATGGGTTACCCAATCGTTTATTCGCTATTGCTGAGCTTCCAGACCAGCGTAAGCGGAGAACTCGTATTTACTGGTCTCGACAATTACGCTAAGCTGTTCAGCGATAAAATATTTGGCAAAGCGTTGTTAAACACGTTTATTATTTTGATCATTCAAGTGCCGCTCATGCTGTTCACGTCCTTGCTGCTCGCGACGCTGCTTAACTCCCTTGAGCGCTTCAAGGCGCTGTTCAGAGTGGCCTTTTTCATGCCGGCTGTAACGTCTCTCATTGCGGCATCGATTATTTTTTCGATTATTTTAATGAATGACGGAATCTTGAATCAACTGCTGGGAGCATTAGGCATCGATCCAATTCCATGGCTGTCCCATCCCGTGTGGGCGAAGGTATCGCTTATTATCGCCATGACCTGGAGATGGACGGGCTACAATATGGTCATTTATTTGGCAGGCTTGCAAAACGTATCGGAATCCCTATATGAAGCGGCAAGCATCGACGGTGCAACCCGCGTGCGCCAATTTTTCAACATTACGGTTCCACAGCTGAAGCCGATCATTTTGTTCACGGCGATTTTGTCGACGATTGGTACGCTGCAATTGTTCGAGGAGCCTTATACATTGACCAAGGGCGGACCAAGTGATGCGACGATTACGATCGGCATGTATTTGTACCAAACGGGCTTCCGTTATTTCAACTTCGGTTATGCTTCAACGCTTGCGTATGTCATCGTTATTTTGATCGGCATTCTCAGCTACATTCAATTTAAAGTAACGGGGGATGAGTAAATGGTAGCCAAACGTGTACGCGTCTCGATAACAACTTTGATTTTGCTTATTGGCTCCTTTATCTCCTTATTCCCTTTCTATTGGGCGATTATTGGAGGAACGAACGAGAGCGGCAAAATTTTCGCCAAACCGCCGATTCTCCTGCCAGGAAACCACTTGTTCGAAAATATCCGGAATTTGAACGAATCCATCGGCATTGGCCGGGTGATGTTCAACTCCTTGTTTGTTACAGTCATTTATACGGTGCTGGCGCTTATCGTCTCAACGATGGCGGGGTACGTATTCGCAAAGTTCAATTTTAAAGGCAAGGCGGTCATTTTCGGCGTATTTCTGCTGTCGATGATGATTCCTTACCATGCGATCGTCATTCCGGTATTCAAAATGATGGCGGCCTGGGGCTGGCTGGGTACCTACAAAGCATTGATTTTGCCGAACATTGCTTATCCATTTGCGATTTTTCTGATGCGTCAGAACATGATGGCTGTACCTAACGCCATGATGGAAGCAGGACGAATTGACGGCGTGAGCGAGTGGGGACTTTTCACTAAAATCATTTTGCCGTCTTCCAAGCCTGCGCTAGCGGCAACGGCGATTTATTTGTTCATGTACCAGTGGAACAACTTCCTCTGGCCGCTCATTTCTGCAACTTCTGAGGATATGTATACGATGCCTGTCGCGCTATCGAGCCTGTTCGGCTTGTCGCGTATTGATTATGGTCAAGTTATGGCAGGTGTGACGCTCGCAACCTTCCCGATCATTCTCTTTTTCTTAATGCTGCAAAAATACTTCATTCAAGGGATGCTCGGAAGCTCCGTCAAGGAATAGACAGCTAGAGCAAATCCCCAAAGACATTGTAACTTTACAGGATATCTGGCATATTGAAAGTGACAGGGCGTGGAAGTTTATTCGCGGGAGCATGGGAACCGCCAGTTGTGGTTTATTATGAATCATATGGCTGAGCCTAAGCATTTTCGCGGACATGACCTGAGTCCATATGCTAGTATTGTAATAGATCCCTGTTAGTTAGGTGGCGGTAAAGCCTGATGATGCAGCGGATGTACATTCACTGGATCTTGAGGCAGGAAAGGGTATGATGAAGTGGCTACAATTAAAGATATTGCGCAGCTGGCGAACGTCTCCATTGCGACGGTATCAAGGGTATTGAATTATGACCCCTCGCTATCGGTTGGAGACGATACACGCAAGCGGGTATTCGAAATTGCACAGGAGCTGAATTATAAAACGCTGCGCGAGCGTAATGGCGCAGCAGCGAAAGAAATAACGCGGATCGGCATTGTGAACTGGTATTCCGATCAGGAAGAGATGCTTGATCCTTATTATA
This sequence comes from Paenibacillus sp. J31R34, assembly GCF_059383715.1. Classification (NCBI taxonomy): domain Bacteria; kingdom Bacillati; phylum Bacillota; class Bacilli; order Caryophanales; family Paenibacillaceae; genus Paenibacillus; species Paenibacillus sp. J31R34. Next base: position 47,704 of record NZ_JBXENU010000015.1, on the reverse strand, counting down.
TGGCAGTACGTCTTGGAGTAGAGCGGGAATGCTTTCAGCGTCAAATGAAGGTCGTCAAGCTGTTCCGTCAGGAGCGCTCGTATTATAGCGAATGGGTTGGCGAATTGGACGGCATGATTGCGATTGGACGTTTCGAGAAGGAAGATCTTGATATGTTCCCGGCTTCTATGGACAAAATCGTATTCGTCGATTCTTCGCCAGATGATCAGCGTTTTGATTCTGTCATTATTGATTTGCGCAAATCAGTTACGGAAGTGCTGGATTATCTTGTAGATTTGGGCCATCAGCGAATCGGATACATTGGCGGGCATAATATGGTCAATAATAAGCGGGTACGGGATGAACGTGAAATGACGCTGCGTGACTATTTGATAAGTAAAAATATATTTCATCCCCAATATATATTTACCGGTGAAAATTTGTTTTCGGAGGATGGCTATGTTCAGATGTCCCGTGCAATTGAGAGCGGGGAGCTGCCGTCAGCCTTTTTTATCGAAAATGATTCCATGGCCGTAGGCGCATTGCGGGCGCTGCATGAGGCGGGAATTGAGGTTCCAGGTACGGTGTCGCTAGTGGGTTTCAATGATATTCCGATTTCGGAATTTGTCCAGCCGCCGCTGACGACGGTCAAGGTGCATATGGAATATATGGGCGAGACGGCGGTGGAGCTGCTCGCGGAACGTCTGACCACGAAGCGATCCATTCCGAAAAAGGTCGTGATTCCGACGGCTTTGACGATTAGGAATAGCTGCTCGGAAGTATAATAACAGGATGAACAAGGCTCTTTGCTGCGTGAAAGGTTTGGCTTCCCATCGCGCTTCCCCTCTTCAGCCTGTTTACGAGCAGGCCCCGTTATGCTATAATGTGGGCACAAGTTAATATTCGGTCGGAGAAACGGAGACACCGCAGAAACCTTTTGCATCGCGCTAGATGTTGCGCAGCTTAAGGTGTTTGCGGTTTTTTCGTTTTCCTTTTTTAATTGGGATATTGGACAAGAACTAGCTGAAAAGGTGGAGAAGACGATGAGCAAACAGACAGGAACGGCAAAACAGGGTGCTTTTAGCGCATTAAATAGGGAACAGCTTTACCGCAGTTTAGGTGAGGAAACCTTTGATTTGCTCGTTATTGGCGGTGGCATTACAGGAGCAGGCATTGCGCTGGATGCCCAGACGCGCGGCCTCAAGACAGCGCTTGTGGATATGCAGGACTTTGCTGCAGGCACATCGAGCCGTTCGACGAAGCTCGTTCACGGCGGTCTGCGTTATTTGAAGCAGCTGGAAATCGGCGTCGTGGCGGAAGTTGGCAAAGAGCGCGCGATTGTATATGAGAACGGACCACATGTAACGACGCCAGAGTGGATGCTGCTGCCTTTTTATACAGGCGGAACTTTCGGCAAATTCTCGACCTCACTCGGCCTCCGCGTATATGATTTTCTGGCAGGCGTCAAACGCGGCGAGCGCCGGAAAATGTTCAGCGTAGACGAAACGATGAGCAGAGAGCCGCTGCTGAAGCGCCAAGGCATGAAGGGTGGCGGCTATTATGTGGAATACCGTACCGATGATGCGCGTCTGACGATTGAAGTGATGAAGAAGGCTGTGGACATGGGCGCTCTTTCGATCCCTTATGTAAAGGTTGAATCGTTCATTTATGAGGATGGCAGAGTTGTTGGCGCTAATGTGCGCGATCTGCTATCTGGAGCCGAGAACAAGGTGCGTGCCGTTAAGGTTGTCAATGCGACAGGCCCATGGGTCGATACGCTGCGCGAACAGGATGGCTCGAAGCAAGGCAAAACGGTGCATTTGACTAAAGGCGTGCATTTGGTATTCGACCAATCGCGTTTCCCACTGCATCAAGCGGTCTACTTTGATACGCAGGACGGACGCATGGTGTTCGCGATTCCGCGCGATGGCAAAACATATATTGGCACAACGGATACGAACTACAAGGCAGATAAGGCGCTTCCACGCATGACGAGGCAGGATCTGGACTATATTTTGCAGGCGGCAAATTTCATGTTCCCTTCGATCAAGCTGAAAGCCTCCGATGTGGAATCAAGCTGGGCTGGCCTCCGTCCGCTCATTCACCAAGAGGGCAAAGACCCTTCGGAAATTTCCCGAAAGGATGAGGTGTTCGTCGCCGGGTCGGGGCTCATCTCGATTGCAGGCGGCAAGCTGACGGGCTACCGCAAAATGGCAGAAAGCGTCGTGAACACGGTGAGCACGCAGCTCACAGCCGAAGGCCGCAGCGGCATTCGCCCAAGCGGAACGAAAAACCTGCCCCTGTCAGGCGGCGACTTCGGCGGCTCCTCCCATTTCCCGGCCTTCGTTGCCAAGAAAACGGAGGAAGGCGTTCGTGCTGGGCTCACTCGTGAAGAGGCAGAGCGGCTTGCCCGCCATTTTGGCACCAATGTGGATCAAGTATTTGGTCTTATCCCGCAATACAAAGACCAGCCAACGGCTAGCGGCCAAGAGCTTTCGCTCAGTCTGCGCATCGAGCTGATGTATGCTCTGGAATATGAGCTGACGACGAAGCCGGCGGATTTCTGGATTCGCCGTACAGGCAACCTGCTGTTTGATCGCGCTCGCGTCCTGCAGTGGAAGGAAGCGGTGCATGCCGAGATGGCAGCGCTGTTTGGCTGGACGGAAGATACGAGTGCAGCTTATGCTGCTGAGCTGGAGCAGGAGCTGCATTATGCAGTGACGCCTGTGGAGCAGGAATAGGAATAGGAATAGGAATAGGAATAGGAACGGGAAATAGCGGTAATATAGCGGCAAAACGGACAACAGCTAGTGTAGGCACAAGCCGCTTCCGCCTACTAAACAAGCCTCCTTTATACACCATTCGTGTATAAAGGGGGCTTGTTTTTTGATTCCTTTTTATTGAAATTAGGATTGTTCCATTACTACAAGAATACATGCTTATTTATTCAAAACACTTTCCTCTAACATCGAATATTTGTCACCATAAATTCGGATAATATGCTCTTCGCCCCAGTTGCAGAGGGCACTGAGAATGCTATCAAGGCTGAGTCCGTAATCGGTCAGCTCATATTCGACTTTAGGCGGGACCTGATTATACGTAATCCGGTTCACGAATCCATCGTCCTCCAGCTCGCGGAGCTGCTGAGTGAGCATTTTTTGCGTAATGCCTGGCATGAGCCGTTTTAGCTCGCTAGTCCGCTTCTTGCCGTGGGTGAGATGGCAGAGGATGACGCATTTCCATTTCCCTCCGATGACCTCAAGCGTTGCTTCTACGGAAATATTGTATTTCTTCTTCGTCATGGGTATTCCTCCTTGCTGATCGGTATGTATAGGTACTTTTTAGTACCTACAGTACTGAAAAGTACGTACTATTCTTTTGGATAGATATAACCTATCATAGCACTTATCGATCCACTGCGGCTACTCGTGAAGTGAACCGTACCCATTAGATACACGATAGGATAGGAGGCAATACAGCATGACTATTAATCAAAAAAGAAGCACATTGGCACTGTTGGCTCTCGCCGTTAGCGCATTTGCCATTGGTACGACGGAATTTATAAGCGTTGGGCTGCTGCCCCTGATTTCAGAGGACTTGCATATATCGCTGCCGACAGCGGGGCTGACCGTTTCCCTATATGCACTAGGCGTAACGGTCGGTGCGCCGATTCTTACATCCCTAACGTCCAGCTTGTCGCGCAAAACGCTGCTCATGTGGATTATGCTTATTTTCATTATCGGCAATAGCGTAGCAGCCGCATCTAATAGCATTGGAGTGCTGTTGATCGCGCGCGTCATATCCGCTTTTTCGCATGGCCTATTTATGTCGATTGGCTCGACGATTGCGGCTGACCTTGTTCCGGCGAACCGCCGCGCCAGTGCGATTTCGATTATGTTCAGCGGATTGACCGTTGCGACGGTGACCGGTGTGCCGCTCGGTACATTTATCGGGCAGCTATGGGGCTGGCGAACGGCTTTTGTCGCTATTGTGATTGTCGGCGTTCTTGCGTTTATCGCGAACATGCTGCTCATTCCGGGCGATTTGCGCAAAGGAGCTCGTTCTTCCTTTAAAGATCAATTGCAATTGGTCAAAAATGGCCGGCTGCTGCTGCTATTCGCCATCACCGCCTTGGGCTACGGTGGCACATTTGTCGTATTCACTTATTTATCCCCGCTCTTGCAACAAATAACCGGATTTAAATCGGGAACGGTCACGGTCATTTTGCTCGTATACGGCATTGCGATTGCGCTCGGTAATATGATTGGCGGAAGGCTGGCCAACCGTAACCCGATTGTTGCTTTGTTCTATATGTTTATGGTACAGGCGGTTGTGCTCGTTATTCTGACCTTTACAGCGCCTTTCAAAATCATCGGCTTGGTAACGATTATTGCGATGGGGCTGCTGCATTTTATGAACGTGCCGGGACTGCAGGTGTACGTGGTGATGCTGGCAGAACGATTCGTTCCGCGTGCAGTTGATGTGGCATCGGCGATCAATATTGCTGCCTTTAATGCAGGCATTGCCATTGGAGCTTATCTCGGCGGCATTATTGCTGCTACTATTGGGCTTATTCATACGACTTGGATTGGCGCGTTGATGGTGGTGGGAGCGGTACTGCTGACAGGCTGGAGCATGGCGCTGGAGCGCAAGGATCAGAAGGCAGGTCAGAAAGCGGCGTAATTTTAGAGGACGCCATCAATTAATCTGCAATAATAACAGGGCTGTCCATCCGTCAGTGAAATGGCGAGGGCGGCTTTTTCTTTTTCAAATAAATCATTATTCGTTTGTACAATTAATCCGTTTTAAATTGAACGAGGATAAAATTGATAAGCTAACGCTCATTTGCTATCATAAATAGGAAGAAAGTGACCAAAAGAACAAATCAGTCATTTCGTTAGTTCTCACTATTTTAACGTTTAATAATGGGCAATGAGGGAGAGTGAAGCATGACTACGATCGAGGTAAATACGAAGGATGGCGCGATTAGAGGTCAACAGTTGAACGGAATTTCCGTTTGGAAGGGGATTCCCTATGCCAAGCCGCCAGTAGATGAGCTGCGGTTTGCAGCGCCAGTTCCGCCAGAGCGGTGGGAGGGTGTCAAAGAAGCTTTCCATTTTGGCCCTGAAAATATACAGCCTCGGCAAAATGGGGCAGCAGCGGAGCTTGCCGCAGGTACGCGCCTCGAATCCGAAGACTGCCTCTATTTGAATGTATGGGCTCCGGAATCAGTCGTTGCTGGAGACGCCGCAGACGCGCCGCTTCCGGTTATGGTATGGATTCATGGCGGCTCTTTTTTGACCGGAGCAGGAAGCTGGCCTCTCTATGATGGATCGGAGCTGGCGAAGCGGGGAAATATGATCGTCGTGACGATCAACTATCGGCTGGGGCCGTTTGGGTTTCTGCATCTCGCGCCGCTTGGTGGCTCCTTCGTGTCCAATGCAGGGCTTCTCGATCAAATAGCTGCACTGGAATGGGTGAAAAATAATATTGCGGCGTTCGGCGGAGATCCCGCTGCTGTCACTATTTTTGGAGAATCGGCAGGCAGCATGAGTATTGCAGCGCTGCTGGGTATGACGAAGGCAAAGGGCTTGTACAGCCGTGCCATTATGCAAAGCGGAGCCTCGCAAATCATTCCTCAGCAGCAAGCAGATGGTATCCGGGCGGGCCTGCTTCAGCTGCTTGGCATCAGTCCGTCCGAGCTGGACAAGCTTAGAACTGTGCCAGCGGAGCAGATTTTTGCAGCGGGGGAAAAGCTGAAGGAGCAGGCGGGGAACCGGCTGGCGCTGCTGTTTCAACCGGTGCTCGACGAGGCAACGCTCCCGCAGTCGCCGCTTGAGGCGATTCATAAAGGGGCTGCAGCAGACATCCCACTGCTAATCGGGACGAATTTAGATGAAGGGCATTTGTTCATCAGGCCCGATATGCCTTTTGATGATAACATCGATATGTCTGAAGCGTTAACCTTTATGGCGCCGGATATCAAAAACGTCGCCGCCGCCGCTGCAGCTTATCCGCCAACGACCGACGGGCAGGCCAAAATGATGACCGAAGCCTTCTTCTGGCGTTCATCTGTGCAATTCGCTACCGCTCAAAGCGAGCATGCGCCGGTATGGATGTATCGCTTTGACTGGGTGCTGCCGGAGCATCCGCTGCTCCATAAATCAATTCATGGCATTGAAATCTTCTTTGTGTTCAACACGCTGGAGCATATGCAGAGCATGGGCGTGACGCCTGATGAATCCATGAGGAAGCTCGCTTGGCGCATGCAGGATGCGTGGATTACTTTTGCCAAACAGGGCACGCCTGAGGCTGAAAATGTTGCGTGGCCTGCATATAGCAAGCAGGAGCGTTCGACGTTCATTTTCAACCATGCTACTCAGGTTATTGCTGATCCTGATGCTCAAAAACGTGAGCTGCTTGAGCTGTAAAGCAACTGCTTCTTTAGAGCAATCCAGCACAATAGCATCTTTAATGGAATGAAATGCTCCATAAAATAAGCTTTGAATCGAAAAACACCAATGAAGAAGGCATAATCGCCTATTTCATTGGTGTTTTGTTATAGGGGTGCAATACACTCTCATTATCCGCTTGTCTGCAAAACCGCTGCCCGACCCTTCCGCTGTTTAAGCAGCAGCAGAAGAGGGAAGCCAATCAGCACCGTAATAGCTCCAACCACAAACACATCATTAATGCTCATTGTAAACGACATCAGGCGGATCGCATTTGTGTCGGTAGCTCCAGACTGAATAAGCTCGCTGCTGTGAACGGCGGAACGGCTGGAGATGAGCCCTGTAAACACCGCAATAGCGAACGAACTGAGCACATTGCGAAGCCAGTTGCTAATGGAAGCGGCATGACCGGACCACTCGGGCGGAATTTCTTCCATGGAGGCGGTGCTGCTCGGAACGGAAGCAAAGCCAAGACCGATATTGCGAATGATCATACCCCATAGCACGAAGCTGTATGCCGTATTCACATGCAGCCAGCTCAGCATAAACAGCCCTGCGAAAATAAAAACGATGCCGATGCTGATCATTTTCACCGCTCCAAGCTTTGGATAGAGCTTTCCGGCTAGCGGACTTAGAAGTGCCAATATGACGGAGGAGGGCAGCAAAATCAGCCCTGTTGCCAGCGGACTTTGGAGCTGCACCTGCTGCAAAAACAGCGGCGTCAAATACGTCCCTGTATACAGCGCGACCGTCACCATGCCATAGATACACAGCATGACCGTAAAGCGGCGGATGCGAAATACGCGTAAATTCAGCAGCGGCTCCTTAGCTGTCAGCTCCCGCCAAACAAAAAGCACCAGCAAGGCGACGCCTACAGCCATAAGCAGCAGCGTTTTCCAAGAGCTCCAGCCCCAGCTGTTGCCTTCACTGAAAGCGACAAGCAGCGCCAGACTGCCGAGAATAACGGTCATGACGCCTGGAATATCGAGCGACTTCGGGATGTTCATCCGATAATAAGGAATCAGCTTTTGGGTCAAAATAATCGCAATCAGCCCGATCGGCACATTGAACAAAAACAGCCAATGCCAGCTTGCCTGCTGCAGCAGCCAGCCGCTGAAAGTCGGCCCAATCGCAGGCGCGACCATCGCCGACAGCGACCATAGGCTCACTGCAAACGCTCGGCGTTCCTTCGGCACGACCTGAAAAATAATCGTCATCGTACAGGACATGATCAGTCCGCTGCATGCCCCTTGCAGCATTCGAAATACGATCAGCGACGTCGTATCCCATGCGGCCGCGCACAAAAACGAAAACAGCGTAAAGCCGACCAGCGCGTATAAATATAATCGTTTATAGCTGAATCGTCCTCCCAAATACCCGACGAGTGGTGAAATAACGCCGGTTGCCAGCATAAAGCCCGTCACCATCCACTGCATGGTGGAAAGATCCGAATGAAAATGCTCCATCAGCAGCGGAAGCGCAATATTAATCGTCGTTGTGCTTAGCACGGAAAGGAACGTTCCGAAGAAAATCGCAATCATAATCGGCCAAAATCGTATCGTACTCGTCGGCTCCTCCAAAACAAATGTCCTCCTGTCATTGCTTATATGTCTACTTTTACATATAATAATCTGTGTTATTCATGTTACACCTATGCATTTTATATGTCAATAATGACATATTGGGAGGCCGTTATACGATGCGATTAAATACTTTATCCTACGGATTGCTTGCTTTGCTAAGTGCAAGTCCGCTGACAGGCTATGATTTGGCACAAAAAATAAAGCCGCTGTGGCAGGCGGGCCACAGCCAAATTTACCCGCTGCTGGCTGCGCTGGAGCAGAACGGTTATATCGCTTTTGAGCGAATCGAGCAGCAGGATAAGCCGGACAAAAAGGAATATTCCATTACCGATAAAGGGCTGGTTGAGCTGGGAAGATGGGTTGAGCTGCCTGCGGAAAATCCCGTGCTGCGGGATGAGCTGCATTTTAAGCTGTATGGCATATGGTTGTCAGAGCCGGAAAAGGCGAAGGCGCTCCTGGTTACGCGCGAAGCGTTTTGCAGGAGCGAGCTGGTACGTTACGACGGGCTTATGCGTGCTCTGGAGGAGAAGCGGGTAAGCGGAGAGAATGCGCGCAAGAAAAACGCACGGCTGCTTGGGCGATATTTGCTTCTTAGCAAACGAAAGATGGATACGCGGACGTCCTTAGCTTTTTGCGAATGGGCGATGAAGGAGCTGGAGGCGAGCGAGTGGCTGGAAGGCTGACGAGCAGAATCATACGCAAAGTGGACGCTTAGCCCGTTTTATGAACGGGTTAAGCGTCCTTTGAAAAAAACAAGCGTGACTCTACGCTGTGCTGTAATGGGGATTGAGCTAGGCCGTTTTCTTCTGCAAGCCGACCTTCAGTGACGGAGCGATAGAAATAAAGCAAAGGACAGCAGACAGCGCATAAACGACAAACAAGCCGAGGGATGACGCCAGCAGTCCAGAGGCCGCCGTTCCTAGCAAAATGGACCCTGTAAATAGCGGTGTCATTAGTCCATTCACTTTGCCGACCATTGTATCTGGAATTCGGGTAATGACGAAGCTGGCCACTGCCGTATTCAAGATTGCCAGCAATAGGCCGTTGCCAAAACGAAATGCCCCGGTCACAAGCGGCCAAATGGAGGAGCCTTCTACTAAAAAGGTAATGCCGAGGAAGGCTAGGGCAAGCGGCAGCAAGTATTTGGCCTTAAGCAGCTTGGGGAATAGACCGGCTATTAGAGAGCCCAGCAGCAAGCCGATTCCGTCAGCAGCTGCGAACCATTGCACATTCTCTTTATTAAGGCCAAGCCGCTCCGTGACGATGAAAATTTCAAGGGGCTGAACGAGCCCAGCCGCCAGGCCGATGAAGGCGAAGGTTAGAAATAACCGCAGCAGTCCTTTCTCTGCAACGATAAAACGATAGCCGGAGGACAAATCATTTTTTAATGTTGACTTCTCCTGCTCCTCGGTACGTGTTTCTTTAGGCAGCATAGCCAGCGCGGCTGCAGAAGCGAGAAACAAGACAGGCAGTGCCAGAAGAGACATCGTGAGTCCAGCCCACTGATAAATCGCCGTTCCAATAATAGGGCCGAGTATGAGGAACAGTGACGACATGCTTTGGGAGAGGCCAATAGCCGCAGGAATCTGATCTTCCGAAATATGCCGCTTGAACACCTTTGCCGACGAAGGCTGCGAAAATTGGCTGAGTATGGCCGACACGAATACCGACGCATAAAGCGCGCCCCACCAGCCACCAGCGAGCATGAGCAAAATGACGCCGATCGACACAGCACTGAGAAGATCGCTGGCAATCATTGTGCGCTTCGGATTCCAGCGATCGGCAAGCACGCCTCCAATAATCGAGAAGATTAGAATTGGCGCATATTCCAAAATAGACAGCAAGGATACGGCTACCTTATCTCCGTTCGTCTTTTCCATGACAAAAAAGAGAAGGGCCATATTGCGGATCCAAATCGCGAGCTGCTGAATAACATCCGAAAAAAGAATAATGCGAAAAGTTCGGTTTTGATAGAGCAACATGTTCATCTCCCTTTGCAGACCGACCAACCGGTCTAATTAAATTCCAAAAAAATGCGCCAGTACTTCCTTACTTAGCGCGTATTCCGTTTAAGAGCAGACTAGCTGCTTGACGGAATAATTGTGATATCCGTTCGGGCTGTTGCTCAGAGTCTATCGTAAAGTAGACTTTTCCGAGGCCTTCCATCATGCTGCTGACAATAAGCACAAGCTCCTCCTCATCACCGGAGACAAAGATCCCGCTCGCCTGCCCTTCACGTATAAGGTCGCGGCATGCCTGCGAAGCATTGTTCATAATAAGCAGCAGACGATCTAATACATCTTGGGTAAACACCTGGCTGCGCGAAAATTCTTCCATAGCTTTCATGAGCGGGTTTTGAAAGTCATGGGCGTAATGCTCTGCAAGTGCATAAAGCTGTTCCTCAACAGTAGCCAGCTTCTCTCGTTTACGATCCCATGCCAAACGCCACTGCTCACTATCCTCCTCAACCACCTTAAGGAAAAGCTGCTCCTTGCTCGGAAAATGGTGATAGAGACTTCCTTTGCTGACTTTAGCGGTGTCGCATACTTCGTTCATGGAAACGGCTCCATAGCCCTTATGCAAAAACAATTGCTTGGCTGCACTGGCGATGCGGCGCTTTGTTTCTTCGCCATCTGATCGTCCTTTGACCATTTGCTTTACCTCCTACTAGACCGACTGATCGGTCTAATTATAGCGGATTGAAATTTTACTTGCAAGATTTCCAGCCGTTGTTTTGAAAAATATCCATTTCTATGCTAGTCTTAAAAGAAAATAGTCGGAGGCAAAGCATGGCAAAAGCACACAAGAAACTCTCAAAGCTTGAAATTTTGAAAAGAGCGATGTTTATTACAATCGGAGCCGTCCTCATGGGCGTCGCGCTGGAGCTGTTCCTCGTCCCCAATAGCGTCATCGACGGAGGAATTACCGGTATTTCGATTATGGTCTCTCACCTGACAGATAAGCCTCTGGGTATTTTTATTTTCCTCTTAAACCTGCCGTTCCTGTTCATCGGTTTCAAGCAAATTGGCAAGACGTTTGCAATATCTACCTTATACGGTATCGTGGTCATGTCCGTAACGACGCAGCTGCTGCATCACGTGGACGCTTTTACAGAGGATAAGCTGCTTGCTGTATTGTTCGGCGGTATTATTCTAGGTGGCGGTATCGGTCTCGTTATCCGTTTTGGCGGATCGCTGGATGGCACGGAAATTTTGGCGATTTTAGCCTCGAAGAAATTTTCCATGCCGGTAGGACAGTTTATTATGATCGTCAACGTGTTCATTTTTATTTTGGCGGGCTTCGTCTTCCAATGGGATTCCGCAATGTATTCGATGTTCACGTATTATATAGCGACGAAAGTAATGGATATTGTAGTAGAGGGTCTCGACGAGTCCAAATCAGTCACCATTATTTCCGCCGAATACGAGGAAATATCTGAAGCGGTTATGAGCCGCTTGGGCAGAAGCACTACGTATATTCAAGCACGAGGCGGCTATTCTAGAGAAGAAACACAAATGATCTACTGCGTAGTCAACCGTCTGGAAGTGGCGAAGCTTAAATCGATCGTCCATGACATCGATCCCCGCGCTTTCGTTGCCATTGAGCATGTATCTGATGTTAGCGGTGGCAACTTTAGCAAGAAAGAAATTCACTAACTCACTAACACATAAATGTACAATCTTATATGATCTTATTTCTCCCCAAGTCAGCAGTTCTGGACGCGTATTTCTCGTCTGGAGCTGCTGCTTTTTTTGATCCTTTATATACGGCTTTACATACCCTATGGGGGTATGTTAATATAAAAATAAGCTTATGATATACCCCCTGGAGGTATTTGGATGGACAAAGAAACGAAATCGGCTTGTTTGCATCAGCATATGGACTCAGGCGGTGCAGGCGACGGCCAGTCCATGGAGCGCTTGAGCCATCATTCCGATGAAATGAAAGCGAATTTGATCAGGCGTCTGAACAAGGTGGAAGGCCAGATCCGCGGCGTGAAGGCGATGATTGAGAAGGATACGTATTGCGATGATGTGCTTACTCAGATAGCGGCTGCGCAATCGGCATTAAACGGGGTAGGCAAGCTGCTGCTGGAAGGCCATATGAAGAGCTGCATTGTGGATCGTATTCAGGCAGGTGAGCATGAAGTTATCGACGAGCTGTTGATTACCGTTAAGAAATTATTGAAATAATAAAACATCACTCAAGGAGGCAATTAAGATGGAAAACGTAACACTTAAAGTAGAAGGCATGTCCTGCGGGCACTGCGTGAGCACGGTAGAGAAGGCTGTAAATGAAGCGGGAGCAAGCGGCAAAGTCGATTTAGCAGCTGGACAAGTAGCGGTGGAGTTTGATACAGCGAAAGTATCGCTGGCTTCCATTAAAGAAGCGATTGAAAATACCGGATTCGACGTCGTATAACAAGGGCATAAGCTAAGCTTGCACAGCCCTCTTTTTCCGAAGCGAACATAGCAAGATGGTTTGGGCTTTGGAGAAGGAGCGGTTTTTTTGTGTTTTTAAAAATAGGGGCAGGGAGCTGGGAAAAGGAAGATGGCAAAAAGAAAAGCAGCGCTCTATATGACGATGATCGCTCTTGCGGGCATGCTGGCAGGATGCGGAGAAAAATCTGCTAACACAAGCGATGCAAGCGCAAGCGAACATGAGGGTCATCAGCAGACGAGCCCGGCAGCTGCGCCGGAGGCTTCGAATTCAGGTGACACGCATAGTGGGCATACAGCAGGGAACGAGAAGGCAGAGAGCGATAACGGTCATGGCGGGCATGGCGATATGGACGGTATGGAGCATGAGCAGGCAAACGCCCAGGTAAAGTGGAGCTTCCAAAGTGGGCAGCCGGCAGCCGGCTCGGAAACCGTTATTGAGCTTAAGGTCACCGATGCTGCGGATGCGCCCATCGAGAAGTTTGACTTGAATCATGAGAAGCTCATGCATTTAATTGCGGTAAGCAGCGACCTCAGCTATTTTTCGCATATACACCCGAGTTATGAAAGTGGCGGCAAGTTTACAGTAAAGGAAACGTTCCCGGAGGCAGGTTCATACAAGCTGTTTGCCGATTTTATACCAACGGGAGCTGCGCAGCAGACAGTGAGTACAGATATGGAAGCATCGGGACAGGCTGCTGCTAAAGTCGAGCTGAAGGCAGACGATGAGCTTGTGCAAACGATTGAAGGCCAGAAGGTGAAGCTTGCGCTGTCTACGACGAAAGCGGGAGAGGAAGCTAAGCTCACGTACACCTTTGAGGATGCGGCGTCAGGTGAGCCCGTTAAAGATTTAGAGCCTTATCTGGGCGCGGTTGGCCATGTCGTCATTATTAGCAGCGATTTGGAAAAATATTTGCATGTGCATCCACTGGATGAGGCATCAGCTGGTCCGGAAGCTGTTTTTGCCACCGAGTTCCCAGAGCCGGGCTTATATAAAATATGGGGGCAATTTCAGCGCGGCGGGAAGACGTTTATCGTCCCCTTCGTCGTGAGCATTCAAGCTTAGACCAAACTTAGAAGCAAGAGGAGGAGAGGCGGTTGCTTCCTTTCATAGAGCTGCTGCAGCACCGAACGGCTAGACCGTTGGTCCGCTTCGCCCACCTGTGCGTCAGCACGATAGCGGCAGTGCCAACAACCATTTACGAGCATGCGTTTATTTTTGTGCTGAAGGGGAGCGGTATCGTTTCTTCTGAAGGCAAGCAAGCGGCATATAAGGAAGGCTCGGTTATTATGATTCCACCGGGCGTTGCCTACAGCTTAACGCAGGAGCAGGAGGAGGAAGAACATGAGGATGAGCTGCATATCGCGATTCATTTCGATTGGGAGCCTCAGGCACAGGCGCATGAGGAGCTATTAAATTTAACGGATAACAATGAGGCATCCGGTGCGGAGGCGGAAGCGATAGCATCGGCATCAGCTTTAGTATCGGAAGAATCACATCTAGCACCGAATTCCATTTGGCTGCCGCATGTGGCGGTCCTTGAATCGGCATCAGACGAGCTGTTTGCTTGTGCAGGCTGGACGCTGCGCGCCTATGAGCAGGGCGGTGTCTATCAGCGGCTGCGTACCGACGCGGAAATGCTGAACTTAATTGTGCAGCTGGTTGAAAATATAACAGGTGGCGCGCAAGAGATTCAAACGCTGTAGCACTCCTAAAATCAGCAAGATGCTAAGCAGAAGTAATTCAGCGATATGATCTCTTCCGCGCATCAGATGGAGCTGCTTATCGAAGAACAGCCAATTTCGGTTGCGGCGTTTGAGAAGCTACGCTAGGAAAGCAGCTTCTCCGAACAGCCATTTCCGCACACTGTTTGAAGAACGAATGTGTATGGCACCGGAACCTTATTTCACGGGTCTCCACCTAAGACGAGCTTCGCAGCAGTTGTTGGATACCGAGAAACCCGTACAAGGAATCAACTCTTTGTTCGGCTACGAGATCCTGAATATTTCAGCCGCCTTGTCCGCTAGTATGAAGGCATGATGCCTCAGGAATTTAGGCAATCGTTGAGGGTTACGGGGCAGAAATAATGGATTAGAAATTATTCACTGAGTGAGTAATTTGTTCATAGACATGATTTTATATAAAAGTAACATACAGAGCGGACTTCGATAGGACTCCGTTTTTTGTTATCTCAATTTCAGGCTAAAAAAATAGCATGAATTATGCTAAAATTGAAATTGTTGATATTTTTACATATTCTGAAAGGAAGCATGCAGATGAATTTTCTTGCTGGAATGAAGGAGAAAATATTTTTAATGAAAGCAATAATATTATTAGAGAAAGATGAGAATTCCGCTACCGCGTTCATTCATTATGTAGCACTCTCCTTTTTTGTGCTGGTCCCATTTGCTTTTGCTGGAGCATTCAATAATGTATCATTTTTAGTTTCATTTGCTTTCTCTGGATTGTTTTTTACTTTATATGATATGACGACTGGAAAAAGTGGGGGCATGCTGCTTCTAGGAATACTTTTTACAATTACAATTCCACAAGTATTACAGTTTGAAACTATGAAACAAGTGTTGAAATGTTTTTTAAACTATTTAAATAGTACTCTTAGCCTTGATATAAGCTCTGCATCAATAAGTAATGCTTTAACAATCGCCAGTTTAGCGCTTGTTTTGTTTAGCTTATCCAGAAAAAACCAAAAAATAAAAGAAATTGAAGATGAAAATGAAAGTCTTAACAAGAAGGTAGAACAGCAAAAGGAATGGGATACTAGGTTTGAACAAATCAGTCAACTCCATTCAATAGGAGATCAAATTCAAGAACTCTCATCTATTATTAAGGTAGAAAAAGATCCTGTTATTTTATCTAGATCGTACACTCTACGTGGTGATGCATCTAGAAAACTTGGTAGACTAGACGAAGCATTAGCTGATTTTAGTGAATCAATAAAGTATAAATCTGATTATTTCCAGGCGTATGCTTATCGTGGGGAGATACTCGGGAGTATGGGAAATCAGCACGAAGCTCTAAATGAGTATACTAAGGCAATAGAGTTAAAACCTGAAATAGCTGTGTTATATAATAATCGTGGTGTTATTTTTAGTAATATTGGTAATAAAGATGAAGCATTAAAAGATTATTCAAAGGCTATAGAGATAGAACCAGATTATTCTAATGCTTATAATAACCGTGGGAATGTATATAGTAATTTAGGAAAGCATGAGGAGGCCTTGAGGGATTATACGAAAGCAATAGAGTTGAACCCAGCAGATGCTTTTGCTTATTATAACCGTGGGGTTTTATATGATAATTTAGGAAAGCATGAGGAGGCCTTGAGGGATTATACGAAAGCAATAGAGTTAGACCCAGAAGATGCTTCTACATATAATAACCGTGGGAATGTGTATGATAGTTTAGGAGAATATGAAGAGGCATTAAAGGATTATACGAAAGCAATAGAGTTGAACCCAGAAGGTGCTTCTGCTTATTATAACCGTGGGGATGTATATGATAATTTAGGAAAGCATGAGGAGGCCTTGAGAGATTATACGAAAGTAATAGAGATAAAACCAGATTATGATAAGGCTTACAATAATCGCGGGGTTGTATATGAAAATTTAGGGAATTATGAGGAGGCCTTGAGGGATTATACGAAAGCAATAGAGATAAAACCAGATTATGCTAAGGCTTATAATAACCGTGGGAGTGTGTATAATAACTTAGGAAAACATGAAGAGGCACTGAAAGATTGTACGAAAGCCATAGAATTAGACCCCGAAAACGCTTCTGCTTATTATAACCGTGGGGATATATATGATAATTTAGGAAAGCATGAGGAGGCCTTGAGGGATTATACGAAAGCAATAGAGTTAAACCCCGAAGATGCTTCTGCATATATTAACCGTGGGGTTGTATATGAAAACTTAGGAAAGCATGAGGAGGCCTTAAGGGATTATGAGAAAGCCATAGAGTTAGATAGCAGCTACAGCAGCAGGCTTGAAACAATTATTAAGGATCTACAACTGAGTATTAGTGAGGCCGCCGCAGGTGAAAGTTATGAGGAAGATGACGAGAAGTGAAAAATGGCAATACAACAAGATTAAATTCTTAAAACTTAATTTTTTTGTAAGCGGCCAGATTTCTAAGTGAACAGCATACAACAGAAAGCTGCCCATCAGTCATTTTGCGAGATAACTGATGGGCAGTTTCTTTTTTTGCGGGCCAAGAAAATATAGAAGTCACACCTCCTGCTTCGTGCAAGCAGGAGCGCCGTTCAGCCACTGTCCTGCAAATGGCTGAGCTATGCCGCTTTTAACCTCGTATACCATGTTCCCTCTGCTCCAGGTAGCCATAACACGGCAGGCAAATTTTCTGCCGATATAAGGACTATGCTTATGATGGTGATAAAGATGCTGCGCTTCAAGCGTGTATGGAGCGTCGAGCTGTAGCATCACAATATCCGCATCCGCTCCGAGCCGTATTTCGCCCTTCGTATCACTGAGGCCAAACCGTGAGGCGGGCGCGGACGAAAGCATGCGACTCAGCACGGGGAGTGGAATTCCCCTCTTCGTGTAGCCTTCGTCAATCATTAGCTCCAGTGAATTTTGTGCTCCAGCTATGCCTCCCCACGCTGTAAAATAATTGTCCGATTGCTTCAATTCGCTCGGACAGGGGGAATGGTCGGAGGCGATCATATCGATGTGTCCAGCGGCAAGCATTTCCCACAGCTTTTCCTGCTCATATGGGCTCCGTAATGGGGGTGCGCATTTGGCCGCCGGACCAATCAGCTCCAAATCACGGTCCGTAAGCACCAAATAATGAGGACAAGTTTCCAAGGTCACATCGAGCCCGCGCTGTTTGGCATTGGCAATCGTCTGGACGGCATCCGCACTGCTGATATGAACAAAATGCAGAGCGCATCCCGTCTTCTCTGCGAACAGGAGAGCCCGATTAACCGCCTCAAGCTCAGCGCGCACTGGACGTGAAGCCGTATAATCTGCCGCGGATACGGCGCCATTGGCCAGCTTTTCTTTCGTCAAGGCAGCTACGATAGGCTCGCTCTCTGCATGAAGCGCTAGTACATGTCCAAGCTCTGCGATAATCTTCATACCTGCCAGCAGCGTCGCATCATCTACCTCGCGGAAGGCATCCTCGGACGGATCGCCGGGAGAAGACATAAAGGCCTTGAAGCCGATAACTCCGGCCTCAGCCAAGGCTCGCAAGTCATCGAGATGCCCCGGCACAAGTCCGCCCCATAATGCATAATCCACAACAGATTTTCCTTGCGCAGCAGCCAGCTTTTGCTCTAATGCAGCAACGGTAACGGTAGGAGGAATGCCGTTTAGAGGCATATCGATATAAGTGGTACAGCCGCCTGCTGCAAGAGCCGCGGAGCCGCTAGCAAAGCCTTCCCAAGCTCCAAGTCCCGGCTCGTTCAAATGGACATGGGCGTCTATCATTCCGGGCATTACAATCATGCCGGATGCCGAAATCGTTTTTTTAGCGGGAGTCGTCAGTCGCTTGGCAAGCTGTACAATTCGCCCATTGCTGATCCCAATATCCATTTGGCGTACGTCATTGCTCAAAACAACTGAGCCATCCCGGATGATTAAATCCAATGGTTCCTTCATAAGCTCACCTCTGTCCTATTATGAGAATATAAACATAGAAGGCAGAACCACAAGGGCTCAGCCTTCCTGTTGTACGCATCTTATTTTTATTACTACTTTATTACTCTGTCACTAGCGCAGGATCAAGCGCTTTGAGCAAGCTTAGATCATGGTAAGATGCGAATTCAGGTATGCTCTTAATGTTGCCTACACTTTTCAAATATTCGCCTACAGCCTGGCCGTTGCTTCCGTTAATGTAAGTATCATTAACTTCCATGGCATACACATTGCGGTTCATAATCTCTCTGAGCTCGTCCTCGGTTAAGTGCAGCTCAGGCGCCAATATTTTAATCGCTTCTTCCCGGTTGTCATTAATGTAAGCCGTCGCCTTCTCCAAGGCTCCGAGCATCGCTTTGATCGTATTCGGATTTTCCTTCAAATACTCATCAGTGACTTGCACCGTTGTGTGTACACTCATCCAGTTCACAGCGCCAGTTTTATCTGGGAGCTCGCTTTTCGTACCGCTGAACAGAAACTTGCCGCCGCCTTGAATCGCCTTCGTGATGAATGGCTCCCAAGCTGCCATGGCATCGATAGACCCGTTCTGCAGCGCAACAACGGCGTCACTTGGCGCGAGGTTAACATATTTAATCTTGCTTACGTCGACGCCGAGCTCCTTGCCCATATTATCAATGGCGAACTTGACATCTGCACCGCTTGGAATGCCGATCGTCTTGCCTTCCAGATCCTTTGCACTTTTCAATTCGAGCTTGCTGGAGCCAACGACTGCCTGTGTTCCGGCAATTTGAGCTAGCGGGGCTACTATTTTCACGGGAATATTGGAGGATTTCAAAATAATATCCATAAAGTTCGTCTGAATGCTGACGGGAGCGCTGCCCCCTGCAACCAATGGAGCAATATCCGGGCCGCTTTCAATGAGCTGGCTTGTTACATCGAGGCCTGCTTCCTTGAAGTAGCCAAGCTTATCGGCAATGATTTGCTGGGAGGAAATTTGGGCGTCGCGCACGCCGACGAGCGTAACGGTTGTCGTCTCGGGAGTGTCATCGGCAGCAGCCTCAGGCGAGCTCGTTTCTGCTGCCGCGGCAGTTGGAGCAGAGCTTGCGTTCCCGCTGCTTGCGCTCGTAGCTTCTTCCTTCGCACCGCATGCCGTTAAAACGAATGCCAAAGCGGAAACGACCATTAATTGTTGAACCCATTTTTTTTGATTAGCCATCGTAATCTCTCCCTATACCCAATGTTTTTTGTCTCTACTTTCTAAATACACGGGGCTTCCAGCTGCCTTAAGCGGATCAAGCTCCCCTATTTGCACACGCTATTTCTCAACCGCCTCGTTCATCCCTCCTTTACGCCAGCTAAGAACTTTGTTCTCCATCAGCTTAAGCAGCGCCGAGAAAATGCTATAAATCAAGCCAATACAAATAATGGCGACGAACATATTGGAAATTTTAAAATAATTCCGTGCGTCTACGATAATATAGCCGAGTCCGGATTTGGCTCCCATCATCTCAGAGACGATTAGCGCGGAGAAGGATAAGCCAAGGCTGACTCTGGCTCCGACAATGAAACTCGGAATGGCAGAGGGAAGCAGTACTCTTCTGAAAATTTGCCGCTCCGAAGCGCCGAGGCTCATTGCCGAGCGAATAAGGGTAGAAGGAACGGTCTTGAATCCGTCTACCGTATACACCAATACTGGAAGGAATGTTGTCCAAGCAATGAGCAGTACCTTCGGAAATTCACCGATGCCGAACCAGATAATAATAAGAGGGAGCAGGGCGAGCGCTGGGATTGGGCCTACTAGATTAAGTAGGGGAGACATCCAGCGCTCCACCTGGCGAAATTTACTCATTAATACACCCATGAAAACTGCCAGCACACATCCGATTACAAAACCGGCTGCAATACGCAAGGTGCTGGATAGCAAGCTGTCAAAGAGAAGCCCGGTTTGCGCAAGTGCCCAAGCATCAACAATAACGAGTGAAGGAGGTGGAAGAAAAAGCGGATTGAACAAGGCCAGCTTCATATTCATTTGAGAAAAAACTTCCCATAGGATGAAAAAGGTCAGGTATGGAATGAAATTCGATGTTTTCATAAAGCCGGAGCCTGCTTTGGACTTCGCCTTGCGTGCGATTTTATGCGCTCCAAGCTTGCCCACTTGCGCCCCCTCGGCTGTGAAAGAACCCGATGTCTCGCTCATTGTAGCGCCTCCTCCAATTCATTCTCCATCAATACGTGCTCGATTCGCTGCATAGCCTCGCCGAAGCCAGGCATATCGAAGGTGCGGGGATGCGGAATATCGACCTTGAATTCATCAGCAATGACACCGTTCTTCATGACTACGACACGGTCAGCTAGATAGATCGCTTCGCTTATGCTATGAGTCACGAACAAAGTCGTCGGCTTTAGCTTCTCACATATGCGGCGAAGCTCTCTGCGCATCATATCGCGGGTTAAAATATCCAAAGCGCCGAAAGGCTCATCCATTAGCAAAATATCCGGTGAGCTTGCGAGCGCCCGGGCAATGCCCACCCGCTGCTTCATGCCGCCTGACAATTCGGCAGGGTATTGGTCTGCATATTTTTCCAAGCCTACTAGGCTTAAAAACTGTCTGCCGATTTCCTTCGCTTCTGTTTTTCCTGCTCCTTGGACCTCTGGTCCGAAGCTGATATTTTCAAGTACCGTATACCAAGGGAACAGGGCATGATCTTGAAACACCATCCCGCGGGCTTTGGAAGGTCCACGAATGAGCTCGCCATCTACAAGCAGCTCCCCTTCATCAGGCAGCAAATAGCCAGCGATCATATTAAGCAGCGTAGATTTGCCGCAGCCGCTATGTCCGAGTATGCATACAAACTCATGAGCATCCACCGTCAAATCGACATTTTTCAAAATCGTCCGGTCCCCAAAGCGCTTTCCTGCATTACGCACCATCAACTTCATAGCTGTCCCTCGCTTTCTCCCATTCATGTCCTGCGTTGTACACGATTTATGAGCCTATCCCACACAACATCTAATCCAAGATTGGATACAATCCTAATCAAAAAAAATGATGGCTTCTGATTCAGCCCTTCACGCTGGCGTAATGACCGTTTGCCACGCGGAAAACCTCGCTTAAGGATTGAGGAGCCGTTCCTTTTTCTTCAAACTGAAGCGTATCCTCGATTTCCTTTAAATGCTCGATCATCAACCGTTCCGCCTGCTCCGCCTCGCCTTGCTCAATCAAGAGCACTAATCGTCGATGATCGCTGCAGTGCATGTGCTTACTCATGCCATATAGAGCGATGATGACGTAAGTGAGTGATATAAGCTCCTCTAAATAGCGGAAATAATAATTGTTGCCCGTGAACTCGGCGATTTTTAGATGAAAGTTGCCCGAGAGCCGAACGGCGAGCAAAGGGTCTCCGTTGTGGTGAGCCGCGTGCTCCTCATCCAGCAGCTCGCTCAGCTGTCTGAGCTGTTCTTTAGTCAGCGTTCCACTTACCTTTTTCACCCCGGAAGCTTCAATGACTCTGCGCATTTCGAAAACTTCCTTGGCTTCTTCGACGGTAGGGCATGCAACGAATGTTCCCTTGTATGGAATAACCGTCACCAGCTTCTCTCCGGCCAGCTTGCGCAGCACATTGCGTACGGGCGTGCGGCTGACGCCAAACGATTCGGCAATAACCTCCTCGACGAGCTGCATGCTGGGGCGGAGCTTTTGCTGAATAATGGCATCTTTGATTGCTATATAAATATCAAGTTCATTTGCTACCCCCACTGGGAACATCTCCTTTATAAGGTGGATCAGTCATACGAAAATGTTTGTTATGTTTTATAACATGAATAGTAAATTAAAAGCACTTTATAAGTCAATAGTTATTTTTGAGTGGAGTGAAATGACGATTTTTTAAAGGTTTTTCAGAATTTCAACTGAATTTAGCGCTTATACGTATAAATGCTAGTCTTTTTCGCTAGCTCACTTTTAGTTTGTGGCATATATATGTTATATAAATTAACGCAAACTAAAAGCTAATAGCTGATTTTTAAGTTACATATTGTCCTACTTTTAAACTATAAAAGACACCTATATAGTGGTAGAATTGGGTGAGTGAAATGAATGTGAAGGGTATAAAGAACTAAAGTTGAGAGGGTTGAATCATCATTTTTAAATTTTATTATCGTATCGGTATAACAGGCTTGATTATTGTCCTTATGTCATTGGTTTATTTGCCTAGGGAGCAAGTGGTGTCGGCGAGAGCGGTTATTCAAGAGTTTGCCGCAAGCTCAGCCGTTAAGACGGATAACGCCCTTACACGAGCTGAGGCGGCCAGCATGCTGAGCCGGGTGACCCAATTGCCAAAGCCCAACATGGCGGATGTCGCGTCGGTATTTCCTGATCTGGACAAGCATAGCAGCCGCAGTGATGTGCGCAAGCTCGTTGCACTTGGAATGATTGCGAAAAATGACTACCCCAAAGGCTTCCAGCCTGACAAGGCAGTGACTCGCTTTGAAATGATGAAGTGGATGGCCAGCGGACTTGCGGCGTCCGATGAAAGCTTCAAGCAAGCGCTGGCGGATACTGCGAGCACGCTGCTGCCTACTCCTGAGACTTATAAAGGCGGCATTGCGGACAAGCAAATTCCGTACATTGCCGTTATTCGAGGTACCGGCATTATTACAGGGATGCAGGACGGCACGTTTCGGCCAGCAGATCCCATTTCGAAAGCTGAACTGGCGGCCATTCTGCTCCGCTATAAGCGAGTGGAGGGTACCAAAGCTGACAGCTATCAGGCTTTGAATGAGCTGCGCGAAGTGGGATTAACCGGCACTAATCTGACCAGCATTACGAAATATAAATATTCGCGGGAATCTCCTTACAACGATGACGGAAGCTATAGGCTCGAAGCTGTTGCCAAGGTTGGAATTGACTTGGATCAGCATATTGATGCCCGTACATTAGAGCCTTATCTCAGCATTCCTGGCATCGGACTGGATTACCATGTTTATGTAAATGGCTATAGCCAACGTTATAAATTCGTCAAGCTGGAGGAGCTTGAGATGAGCCTCGAGGAAGCTGTCGCCGATGCCTATGCTAGCGGATATTCTCCTAGACTCGGAGTGGAGGAGCCTGGCCAGCTTAGCCCAAAAGATTTGAAATTGCTGCTGTCCCACGAGGATGCCTATATTAATATAGAGCAGAGCCGGATGCCGTTTACCTCTTTCGCCGACGTGGTCGACAGCCCGATTAAGGCCAAGAAGGTCGCTACGGTCAAGCTGCACCGGATGATTTTCGTCGATGTTCCCGTCACGGGCAAGGGGGAGGCGAAGGGTGTTTATGCCAACTATTTTGCTGATTCCATAGCATCTTGGCGCAAGCTTGATAATAGTGTTTATATGGCCTTCACTGAAATGACGATCCAGACGCATGCGGAAAAAATGGATCTCATGGGCTTCTATAGCGCCATCGGCAATGGGAATGGGAACGGATTTTTCAAGTTCAGCCGTCTTGCTCCCGAAACGATGGATAAAAACGGGCTGACTACCGTCCCGATGGCTACTTCCACCTATTTTACTAAGGATAGCGTCAGACGTTTTTGGACCTTTGGCACCTATCTTAAAAGCAACTATTATCCGCCTCACCTTAAAACCGACTCAGGCGCTTACTTCAGAACGTATTATCAATCGTAATCGAAGCATCCCTTGTCCTCTCTCTATGAGAGCGAAGGGGTGCTTTTTCTCTTTTTGCTCAAAGGATGAGCGGGTTTGGTGTTCTTGATGAAATGATGTCCAAAAAAAAGGACTTCCTGTTCTAATTTTGGATACCTTTATCATACTCTGGGTATATATGCCATTTAGTATTGAGATGGTATTTATAGTGTTAATTGCACTTAATGGTTTAGAGCTTATTACCAGGAGGGATCGTTTATGGAAAGGCCTATTGGGATTATTGTGTCAGAACCGCATGCTTTAGCAGGGCAAGGTAGTCGTTCAAGTGGAAACTTCTCTACGGATTGGTTTGGAGGAGCCCATGTCATGTTGGTTGAAGTAACGGTTGATGGTCAAATTGATAATACGATAACTTTCAGTATTGCTGAAGATAAAAGTGGCAGTGATCCCGTTAGAGCTAAAAATGTGAAGAATAACGATCAAGTGGGGTATATAGGAAGTAACTCGTTATACATTTGTGAGGTTAGATGTCCAGTGAATAAGAATTTTATGATTACATTTAAACCTTATGTCAAGTAAATCATTCAAAATGAATTTTTATGAAGATAGTCCATTAAATTTAGGAGTGTGAATCATGAGCAGACCAATCGCTGTTGTTGTATCCAGTAATACCGTTTTAAATGATGAAAGAAGTCGCACAAGTGGTAATTTTTCGACGAAATGGTTTGGCTCATGTAAATATATGGAGGTTGAAGTGAGCGTAAATGGTAAAATTAATAATGATATTAAATTCAGCATGGCTATTGATATTAATAATGGAAACGATGTTACGAAATATAATGACGTCAAAAATGGTTCAAGAATAGATTATTATGATTCAAATACATTTTATATTTGTGAGGTACCTTCAAGTCAACGTGAAAATTTTATGGTTAAGTTTTTTCCCGTATAGGAGCAGGGTGCAGCTTGTTCAATTAACGTAATTAATGTAATGGTGAAGGTGAAGGTGAAAAGGGATGTCCCCGACCGTTAGGCTCGGGGACATCCCTTGCTGCATCATGCAGGTAAATGGAAGGTTGAGCGGGAGATATCGGTACGAATTGTTATTTCACCGGGCTGACGGGTGCTGTCGGTGTTCCCGCAGCGGCTGGGTCAGCCTCACGTGCTGGCTGAGCTTGCGTCTCGACCTGCTCAGCAGGGGCGAGCATCGCTTGAAGCGCTGCCTGGTTAAGCAAGCTCCACGGCTTATTGTAATGCGGCTGGAAGAAGAAGTCGACGAAGCCGAGCTCATCAATCGTCATGCGGTTTTGGATGCACACCGACATCGTATTCATCATTTGCGTCAGATCGGCTTTCGATAAAATTTGTGCACCGACGACACGCTCGCTGTCCGCTTCATAAACGAATTTCAGCGTGACCTCCTCAAACGTTGGCATAAATTCCGGACGGTAGTTTTCAATGATTGTGACAGTTTTCACATTCATTTCAGCAGCAAGCGCAGCCGTTTCAGTTAGGCCCGTCGAAGCAATATTGTAGTCAAATAGCTTAATCGCCGACGTTCCTTGCGTGCCTAAATATTTCACGCGCGGCTGCAGCAGGTTTTTGCCGATGAGCGTTCCCATCCGAACCGCATTCGTTGCGAGTGGAATGTAGGCATGCTGGCCAGTTGGGTTGTACATCACCGCGCAGCTGTCTCCGGCAGCGAACACATCCGGCTGGCTGGTGCGCATATATTCGTCGACGATAATTGCGCCATTGGGCAGCATATCGACTTGGCCTTTCAGCAGCTCCGTATTAGGACGGAAGCCAATGCACATAATGACAAGATCAGCCTCGTATTCGCCTTTGGTCGTCAAAATCTGATTCACTTCACCATTCGCACCCTTGAAGCCGGTAACGGTCTGGTCAAGCGCAAGCTCGATGCCATGCGCGGCGAGATCGGCTTCAATGACATCGGTGTATTCTTGATCCAAATACTTGTACAAAATGCGATCCATATTATCGATCAGCGTCACCTGCTTGCCGAGCTGCTCGAACGCTTCCACCAGCTCGATGCCGATGTAGCCAGCGCCGATGACGGCAATGCGGTTGGCGTATTTTGCTTTTTCGATAATCGTTTGGGCGTGATTGTAGTTTTTGCATAAAAGAATATTTTCAAGCTCCATGCCTTCAAGCTTTGGAATAATCGGCCACGAGCCAGTTGTCACGACGAGCTTGTCATAGCTATTTTCAAACGTTTCATTCGTCAGCAGATTGCGGACGGTTACGGTTTTTGCATTGGTATCGACGTTCAGCACCTCATGCTGCATATGCGTTTGAACGCCCATGACGGCAAGCTGCTCAGGCGAAGCGTAGAAAAGCTTCGTTGGATCTTTGACGACGCCTCCGACATGAAGGGCGATGCCGCACGACAGGAAGGAAATGTTGTCATTTTTCTCGAAAACGGTAATTTCCGCCTCAGGGTGAAGCTTGATCATTTGATTAATAGCGGCAGTTCCTGCATGTGTACATCCAATAACGGTAACCTTCATAGTAGGGGCCTCCTCGAGTATATGTGAATGTTTTCACAACCATAATGTTTAATGTGAAATGATTCACAATGTGTTGTTGGTATTATCATAAAACATTCGATGCCTGAAAACAAGGTCGGAATTGTGAACTTTTTCACAAGGTATGGCATAGCCCCTTCGAGCCATATTCAAGCGGGTTGTTTTCAGCCACAATAAAAGGTGTACAATATACAGGAGTAGGATAGAGTGACAGTGGCGCGAGGGCCAGACGTCAATGAGAAAAGAGGGATGCGGCGTGACTCAGCCGGTTCGAATATTAATTGTGGACGACCATCATCATGCGCGCGAGGGCATTCGGGCGATTTTGCAGGCGGAGCCTTTGTTTGAGGTTGTCGGCGAGGGCTGCAATGGGCTTGAAGCGCTTGCTCTTACGGAGCAGCTGATGCCGGATTTGATTTTGATGGATATTAATATGAAAGAGATGGACGGGCTCGAAGCGACGAAGGAAATCAAAGCCCGTTACCCCTATGTAAAAATAGTGATTATAACCGTATCGGATGATATAACGCATCTGTTTGAGGCGCTAAAGAAAGGTGCGCAGGGCTATTTGCTCAAAAATTTAAATCCCGGCGCCTGGCGCGAATATTTGAAGGCGATTGCGCTTGATGAAGCGCCTTTGTCGCGGGAGCTGGCGCAGCGCATTTTGCAGGAGTTTGCCCTTGCTGGAGCGGGCAGGCAGCAGGCTGAGGAAAGTCCGCTCACGGCGCGGGAGCAGGAGATTTTGCGCTGTGTGGCACAGGGGGCGGCCAATCGGGACATTGCCGGCATGCTGATGATTTCCGAGCATACCGTGAAAAATCATCTCAAAAACATTTTGCAGAAGCTCCATCTGGACAATCGCGTACAGCTGGCGAAATATGCGTTCGAGCAAGGGTATTTGCGGGACTAAAGCTTGGAAGGATGCTTGTGCCATGCTGGCGAAGCGTCATCAAAGGTTCACAGCTTGGCGACAATGCGGGTGCGGAAATAGCCCTTTGTAGTCATTCTTTCCCTGAGGGCAGGTCGATATAATAGGATTTAGTTATCCAATATCGATGCTCAGGGGGCTATTTTAATGATCGTTTGGAAAAAGAAACTGGCAGCCGCAGTGCTTGCCGCAGTATTAACATTCAGCGTTTCGGCGACGGCTTTCGCCCATGACGGCTGGACACAGACGAATGCGCCGATTATCGCGCAGGGTGAGGTTGCGTATGTGGATATGCTTTTCGGCAACCATTCCAATGATCACAAAAGCTATCGCATTACCGGCCAATGGGGTGTAGACAGCTCGAAGGTATATGTGACTTCTCCGGCAGGCGTGAAGACGGACATTACGTCAACGCGGTTTTACACAGGTGAAGCAGCTACAGAGACGGAGCCAGCCGTAAACAATGGTTTTGTCGCTTCCTTCTCGGCGGCATCGCCAGGCGCTTACATCGTAACGGGTGAATCGGACAGCGTGAGTACGACCTCGCTCAGCCGCTCGTTGCGCAGCGCGAAATCGTTCGTAGCCATCAGCGATCTTCCGCTTATTGCCCGAGTCAGCGCGCTGAAAGGCTTTGCGAATCCAGTGAGCCTTGACCGTGCGGAGTTCGTCCCGCAGTTCAATCCGGCAGCTGCCGTGCCAGGTCAGGATGTAAAGGTGCAATTGCTGCTCAAAGGCGAGCCGGTAGCGGATGCTAAAGTATCGCTCATTCGCCGCAGCAACTCCGAAGGGCAGACGCTGACAACGGATGACAATGGATTTGTGACTTATAAGACGGGAGCAGCCGACTATTATTTGCTGCGTGCTTCGACGTCTACGGATGAGAGCAAAGAGGGCGAATATACGAAGGTCAATTATACAGCAACGATGACCTACACGGTGCAAAATGCAGGCGTCAAGCTGCCAGCGGGCAAAGCTAGCCCTATTCCTTATGTATATGTCGATGGGAAACTCGTATCCAGCGACAGCCTAACCATTGTGAAAGGCTCAACGAACGCGAGCGCCGATTTTCTGAAGCAATATATTGACCCGAGCTACAGCAGCAAAAATGCCGCTTCCTTGCGTCAAACAGCTGAAAAAGCAGGAGCGGTTGTCGAGTTTTTGCCGGCAGTTGGCGATACACGTGCAGCCGTGCTGATTTATACGAAAAAATAGAAGGTCATAACCGGCAGCGAGCAATAGTGCTTTGTCTGCCAGTGAACAACAATTGAAAGCAGCTGCCCTAAACGCGCAGCACTGCTTACGCATAGCGGGGTCGCCATCATTAGGCGGCTCTGTTTGCATGAGAAGGAAGGAGAGGCGAATGATTCCTCATAAGTTGAAAATAAACCTGCTTGCACTGGCGGCGCTGCTGCTGTTCATGCTTTGCAGCCCGGCCCTTGCGGACGCGCATGCGAATATGGAGCGCTCGACTCCGCTCCAGGATGCCGAGCTCAGCGAATCGCCTTCATCCATTCGCATTCAGTATACAGAAGAGTTCGATCCGGATTTAAGCCGGATTGTGCTGGAGGATGAGGCTGGCAATACGATAAAAGGCAAGCTGTCTGCGGAGAAGGACAGATGGCTTGTATATACGATTCCTAAGCTGTCGCCAGGTATCTATAAGGTGAAATGGCAGGTGCTGTCCGTGGATACACATGTCACGGACGGTTCCTTTCGCTTTGCAGTCGGCATGCCGCTCGCGACGACGAAGCCAAGCGATACGATCTCGCTTGATGGCGGTGCCAGCAATGCCTCGCCGTCACCGACAGCGACGGCGAAGCCTAGTGCATCAGCCTCGCCGAGTGCCGGAGGCGGGAGCGTCGGCCAGGGCAAGGACGCTTCATCGGGAGCGGCTAGCCAGCCGGGTAGCGGAAGCACCAGCAGTAGCAGCAGCACCTCTGGAGGTAAAGGCGGCGGCTCGCAGGGTGGTGTTGACGCTAACGGCAGCGGCTCTGGAGGCGCGGTGGGAGGTGGCACTTCCTCAGAAGCCAAGACGAATGGCGGTGGAAGCGGCTCGGCGAGTCCTGCATCAAGTGCTGGTTCAGGAAGCGGTGGAGCAGTAGGAGGCGACACTGGATCGGGCGCTGGGGAAGCGGAAGGCTCCAGCAGCTCCGGTCAAGGCGGAACGGGCAGCGCAGCAGGCGGTACTAGCTCGGTAGCGGAGCCGGATCGATCGGCTGGAGCTGGGAGCAGCGAAGTATCCGTGGGAAGTGAAGAGGCTGCAGGCTCTCTTAAAGAGAGCGACGGGAAAGCGGCAAGCGGCGATTCTGCTGCATTGGCTAACGGTGAGCAGCAAGCTGCAACCGGTCTTGACCCATCAAACACCGCATCCGAATCGCCTACTGCAGTGGAAGGAGATGGAGCAGCGGGCGAGGCGGCGCAAGCAGCGGATGAATCGCATGGGCATTCCATGTCTGGCGATCATGGAGCCAATCACGATATGGACATGGACATGGACATGGATGCGAACGGCAATATGATCGGCCATTCGGATGACCATGATGCTGGACATCAGAGCGATTGGCGTACAGTTATTTACACGCTGCTGCGAATTATTGAGGTCATTGCTGCGGCGTGCATAGTTGCTTTTTTATATGCCAGGTATGTGCTTTGGTCGCGTGCGGATAGCTCAGCGATACCGCGGCTGCTTAGCAAGCGCAGCGAGCGCCTCTTGTTTATAGGTGCGGCGATAGCGCTTGGCGCCACAGGATTTTTCCACGTATGGCTGTTAGCAGAGCAGCTTAGCGCATTTGAAATGGGAAGCGGCGGAGCGCTGTACCAAAAGATTTTATCCACGACGATGGTGGGACGCGCAGCATGGCTGCGGCCTGCATTGGCGGCGCTTATGCTGCTGCTGGCCTATGCGCCGCAGCGTGATGAACGCTGGGTTGCGCCGTTGAAGTGGTTGATGGCTTTGCTGTTAACGGTGCTTTACCCATTAACGGGTCATGCTAATGCTTCTAGTTTCCTATCAGTGGCGGTACTGTCGCATATTGTGCATATATGGACCGCAGCCATATGGTTCGGCGGCATCCTCGCCATTATTGGGGCCACTTGGAAGACTAGTTTTCCTAGCGCCGAAGAGCAGCGAGACGCGTTAATGCTCATGATCAAGCGATTTTCAAAGGCCGCGCTGCCTATTATTATTTTGCTGGCCGCAACGGGTCTCATCTTGTCGTTGCAGCGGCTTAACGCATGGACGGAGCTCGCAGGCAGCAGCTATGGACGTTTGGTTGTGCTAAAAACGCTGCTGCTGGTTGCCGTTATCGGCATTGGCGCTTATCATCGTTTTTCCCTAATGCCGCGTTTGGCGGCAGGGATGAAAAAGGGGGTAGCAGACAACAGCTCTGCTCCTAAATTTGTGCAAGCGGTGCGTGTAGAGGCGCTGCTGGCGCTGGCTGCTTTTATCGTAGCTGGCATGCTGTCTTCCACTGCGCCACCAGAGCAGCCTGCTTTTGCTGAACCTGTGTACTGGCATGTGATGGGCGATAAAGCCCATATGTCTATGCGAATTAAGCCAGAAGAGCAGATCTATCAGCTGGATGTGTGGCTGCCGACTGGTATGGGCGCTCCAACGCTTATCGCGGTACAAGCGAAGGATGATAGCGAGCAGGGGGATATGCGGAACATTCCCTTCGAGTTTAATAAGGGCGGGCCAGATCCTTATGGCTTTGAAGGCTTTGACAAATATACGTATTTGTCTAAGGCTCCCGTGCCTGCGGTCGGCGATATATGGGATATGACGATTGTCATTACCGATTCAACGGGCAAGGAGCATCGCTACGAGAAGCGCATACCTTAATGCGTGAAATAAGCGATAACCGCTAGCCCGCGAAACGACTATTTTGGCATATAATCCGAACATAAACGAATGAGTATACAACGGAAAGAGGAGCAAATCTTGCTCCTCTTTCTTTATTTTAAATAAGTGAAAAGGAATAGAAAGGAAAGAATTCCTTTAGTATGGAATGATTTAGCAACCATTTCAATCGTGAATTGGAGATGAGACGGATACAATAATCTTTTTGTTGAAAATTTGTTACAAATACAATGAAAAATCTATCAATTTTCAAATGAGGTCTGTCGACTATAATTACATATACAATAAATGCAAGCTGGGGAGATTACATCATGAAGGAGAAGAGAGAGATGAAGAAAAAAACGCAATGGCAGCAAAAGTTTTATATGAGGAGGCTTAGAAGCAGGCTTCTTCTCTATATTTCCTTGATGCTCATTCTTTCACTTGCCGTTTCTACATTCTTTTCTTACAGCAATGCTAAAATTCAGCTTCAGGATAAAATGGGACAAACAGCAGCCTCTACGGTATCCTCGCTTGATATGTCGATCGATCAGATCATTGGGCTTGAGAAAGCCAATGTGAAGCAACTAGCCTACTTGCTCTCATCGGCAGCAGTAGATGAAAAGGCTGAGACTACTCAGGCGCTTATAGACAATTTTACAGCAAACCATCCCGAGGTGGAAATTGTAACGATTGGCAACGCGAACGGCAGCTGGATGAAATCGCCGAATCCGGGTCAGGAGGATTACGACCCGCGGGAGCGCTCTTGGTACAAGGCGATTATGGCGGCTTCAGGAGAAGTTGTCGTATCCCAGCCGGGCTTATCGGCAACGACGAATAAGTATACGATTACTGTGTCTCAAGCGTTTGCAGATGGTCAGGGCGGGGTTACCGTTGCTTTGAGCGTAGAGGCAATCGGGCAATTAATTCAAAATGTTAAAATCGGCTCGGAGGGCTTTGTTTATTTGATGGATCAGCAGGGCGTTATTTTGGCGCATCCTACGATTGAAGTAGGAACTCCTATTAATAATGAAGGTATTCAGTCCATTCTTGGGCAGGATAGCGGGGAGCTTTTCTACAATGATCCGATTAACAATGTGGAACGCAAAGCCTTTTACGTGACGAACAAGGATACCGGACTGAAATTGGTCGGGGCTCTGCCAACCGAGGAGTTTAGGGAGGCCGCGCTGCCTATATTGCTTAACTCGCTGCTCGTCATGGTCATTTCGCTCGTTGCGGCATTCGGCATTTTATTCTTTATTATCCGGGCCATTACAAGGCCTATCGAGCAATTGAACCGTGCGGCCAGACGGGTAAGCGAAGGTTATTTGCAGGAAAAAGTCGAGACGAAGCGCCGGGACGAAATCGGGGAGCTTGCGGGTAACTTCAACGCGATGGTCGATTCTCTCCGCGGTATTGTTATGGAAGTGGCGGATTCGTCGAATCAGCTGGCGGCTGCCAGCCAGCAGCTTAGTGCAAGCACAACTGAAAATACGAAGACGGTGGAGCTTGTATCGGAGCTGATCGGCGGAGCGGCACAAGGGGCGGACAATCAAGCGCGCATGACGGACGAGACGCGCAGAACGATGGAGGAAATGGCGATCGGCATTACGAGAATTGCTGAAGCATCGTCTGAAATTGTGCAATCGTCGAAGGAGACGGAGCAGAATGTTGCGGAAGGCAGCGATAAAGTACAGGAAGTAACGGTTCAAATGAGAAAAATCGGCGAATCCATCGACCAGTCCTCCGAGCAGATCGAGCAGCTGCATGATCTTAGCGCACAGGTGACGCAGATGAGTACAGCGATTGCAGGCATTGCCAAGCAGACGAATCTTCTGTCGCTTAATGCGGCCATTGAAGCATCGCGGGCAGGCGATCATGGCAAAGGCTTTGCCGTCGTTGCACAGGAAGTGCAGAAGCTGGCAGATCAGACGAAGACGACAGCCGATGAAATATTGGATACGATTGGCCAAATGACGAAGCTGGTTGCAGCTACTTACGATATGATGAAATACAAAGTTTCCGAGGATATGCGGGGAGGACTGCGTATAACGGAGGAAGCAGGACAGGCGCTGGCAAGCATTGAACATTCCACGAGGCTGATTGTCCAGCAAATTCATGATGTCTCGGCGGTGACGGAGGAGATGTCGGCAAGTGCCGAGGAAGTGGCGGCGTCCATTCACGAGGTTTCGGGCATTGCGAACGAATCGTCACAATCGTTTCGCCAAGTGACACAGGCTGGCAACCAGCAGCTTGATGCGATGGAGGGCATTTCCTCATCTGCAGTCGGCCTGTCGGAAATTGCTTCCGAGCTGCAAAACAAAGTAGGCAGCTTTAAACTGTAAGCTGCGATAACACGATGCACGCCTGATTAGCGTAGACAAAGAAATAAACAATAAACACGGAAATCAATAGAGGATTAAATACAAAAACAGCCGTCCTGCGCAGCCTATTGGCTGCCATGCAGGATGGCTGTTTTTATTGCTGCTCGGTGGCTGAACGCTATAGCGAAAGTTAAACGACGCAGCTTCGCGCGCAGCCAATGCCTAATTAGTCAGTAGTTCACCCCAGCTTGGAAACGGCTTGCTTCATTTGGTGAAGAGCTTGTTCCAGCACAGCTGTGGGAAAGCCGACACTCATGCGAAGGAAGCCTTCGCCGTTGCCGCAGGAGGAGCCATCCCTGAACGCAATTTTTGCCTCCCGCATAAAATAAGGGGCAAGCTGCTCCGGAGGCAAGCCCAGCTCACGGGCATCAAGCCATAATAAATAGGTTGCTTCCGGCTGAATGAGCTTGATTTGAGGAATATGTTTCCGCAAATATTCCCCTACAAACCGTACATTTTCCTCCAGATACGCAACGAGCTGATCAACATAGTAGCCGCCATGCCAGTAGGCGGCCTCCAGCGCCACCACGCCGAACACGGGACGGTCAATCGCTTTGTTGTTGATAAGGGCAATACGGAAAGCTTCACGCCAGCGCTCATTAGGAATGATAGCGGCAGAGGCGCGCATGCCAGCGAGATTGAACGTTTTACTTGGATTGACGGTGACGATGCATTGCTGAGCGATTTCATCCGAAATAGCTGGCAGCGGAATGTGAGTAAACGCTTCGTAAGCCAGATCAGCATGTACCTCGTCTGCGATAACGAATACATTGTAGCGCAGGCAAAGCTCGGCGATTCTTGTCAGCTCTAGCTTTGTCCAGCAGCGTCCGACCGGATTATGCGGATTGCAAAGCAGCATCAGCTTCGTACGCGGGTTGCTAAGCTGGCGCTCCAAATCCTCAAAATCGATCTCGTAGCGTCCATTGTGCAGCTTGAGCTTATTTTCCGCTTTAATGCGTCCGCTATTATCAATCAAGCTGTGGAAAGCATGATAGACAGGTGTCTGAATCAATACCCGGTCACCGGGCTGTGTGAAAGCTTGCACGGCAAATACGAGTGAAGAGCCAACAGAGGGAGAATACTCGACCCATTTCGGCTCTATTGGAAATTGAAAGCGGCTTGCCATCCAATGCTGGACAGCAAGCGCCAGTCCCTCGCTTTCGGCGACATAGCCAAACATGCCATGCTCTACCCGTGCAGCGAGTGCATCAATTATGGGCTGTGCCGTTGTAAAATCTGTTTCTGCCAAATGCATGGGCAGCACATCTTCCGGAAATAGGGTGTGCATTTGTGAATCGGTATGACGTCGATCGAGCTGTACGCTAAAATTATGTGTGCGAGTCATCATTTGCCTCTTCCCCTGTCGTCAGTTTTTGGAAAAGACCGTTCCTAAAAATTTCTTCGTCCGCTCCTGCTGCGGTTGTCCGAACAGGCTTTGCGGATCGCCTTCCTCGATAATCGAGCCGTCCGCCATAAATATGACGCGGTCAGCAATTTCCCGGGCGAAGGACATTTCATGGGTCACAATCAGCATCGTTGTGTCCGTAGCAACGATAGAGCGGATGACCTGCAGAACTTCCCCAACAAGCTCGGGGTCAAGCGCCGAGGTTGGCTCATCGAGTAGAATCACCGCAGGATTGACGGCCAGTGCACGAGCAATGGCCACGCGCTGCTGCTGTCCGCCGGACAACATGGCAGGATAGCTGCTTGCTTTGCTTGCTAGCCCAACCTGATCCAGCAGCTTGTGGCCCAGTGCTTCGGCATCAGGCTTATTCATCTTTTTGGTGACAATAAGCGCTTCAATGACGTTTTGCAGCGCCGTCTTATTTTTGAATAAATTGTAATGCTGGAAAACCATCGCCGATTTCTGTCTCAGGGCGTAGGCATCTGATTTCTTCAGCCTTCTTGCATCGACCTCGAAACCATCAATTTCAATGTGGCCGGCATCCGGCGTTTCCAGCAGATTGAGGCAGCGAAGCAGCGTGGATTTGCCCGAACCGGACGGTCCAATAATCGCAACGACCTCGCGGCGCTTCACTTCCAGATTGATTTGCTTCAGCACCTCGTTATCGCCGAAATGCTTGCTTAACCCGCTCACTTTTAGCATAACAGAACTCCTATCGATAAGGCTTGCTCATTGCCTTTTCCAATTTTCCCTGCAGCATGGTCAGCACGATCGTTACGGCCCAATAAATGAGGGCAACGGCAATATAGCTCTCCAAAAAACGGAAGGAGTTGCTGGCCAAAATTTTCGTTTGCGCGAAAATGTCGGTCACACCAACTGTAAAGGCGAGCGAGGACTCCTTGACCAGCATAATCAAATAGTTGCCTAGACTTGGAACGGCAATCCGCATCGCTTGCGGCAAAATAACTCGGCGGAAGCCCTGCCATTTGGTCATGCCGACTGAAAGGCAGGCTTCCATTTGCCCGCTATCGACCGCATTCAGCGCCCCACGGAATTCTTCCGCCAAATAGGCGGCATTTTTAAAGCTGAGAGCAACGATTGTTGCGGTAATTGCATCAATAAAGGTGAATTCCGGAAAAATTTGCGGAATTCCCACATAAAAGATAAACAGCGTAACAAGAGTAGGCACCGAGCGAAAGAAGGAAATATATACTTTTGCCACTGGTGACAAAATAAAAATTTTATTGTTAATAATGAGCGCCAGCACAATACCCATAAGACAAGCCAGAAGCATGGAGCCGACCGCCAGCATCAGCGTCATCGGCAAATACTTCAGCAGCTTGGGTATCGCTTCGAATATAAACGCTGTATCGAAATTCATCGTTTAGTTAGCCTTGCTGATGTCTTGTTTCAAATGTTCATTCGATAGCTTCGTCAGCGTGCCGTCTTTTGCAAGGGCCTCAAGTGCTTCGTTGAAGGAATCACGCAGCTTCTTGCCGTCTTCGGTGTTCGGGAACGGGAATGCTTCCTCGTAAGTGTAAACCGGGTCTCCCGCTTTCTTCAAAGCAAGGCCCGAGTTGTCGATCAGCAGCTGTGCACCGGCGCGGTCCATAATATAAGCATCAAGGCGTTTCAGAGCAACATCATTCAAGATTACGCTAGGATCTTCATAAGTTGTAATGTTCAGCTCGTTGTTAGGATCATTGGCGCGCAAGTAAGCTTCCTTACTTGTACCAACGTCAACACCGATTTTCTTGCCCTTCAAATCAGCCAGCGATTGGATGGAATCATCATCAGCGCGGACGATCAGCTGTGCTCCGGAATAAATATAAGTATTGGAGAAGATGTATTTTTCTTTACGTTTTTCGTTAGCTTCCACTTGGTTGGCGATCGTGTCGATCTTGCCAGCGTCCAGCATGCCGAACATGCCCGCCATATCAGCAGTCGTCCAGTTTACTTTCGTGTAGCCCAAATATTTGGCAACAGCTTCTGCTACAGCAATATCATAACCTTCCAGCTTGTCCCCATCTTTCTTGGAGAAACCGATGCTGACGCCAAACGTTGCCAGATTTAATTCTTTGCTTTCTGTTTTGTTGCCAGAGCTAGCGCTTTCAGAATCATTAGTCGTTTTCGACCCGCACGCTCCCAGTACTAACGTCATGGCAAGCATTAATAAGACCACACTTTTTTTTCCAAACATGTTGACAAAAGCCTCCTCTTAGTAGATCGATCTAATTATAAGCCAAACGTGTCCGGGTGCTGCTGTAGCCAGCGAAACCGTTCGCGCTTGATTCTATTAGTAAATAAACGCGTAACGTCTATTTCCTATTAGTTTTGTTGGAATTATAGCAAGTTAAAAATTGAATGTCAATGACCATTTCGCCAGCTAAATGACAGGGGTGCATCGATTAATGCACGCCCATAAAATGTGTTGAGGATTCGCGGATAACAAGCTTTGGCGGCAAAATAATTCTAGCCGTCTCCTGAGCAGCCGCTGTAGGTGTTTCGGCGCTGATGCGCTGGTGGAGCAGGTTTGCCGCCTCGATTCCCCACTGGCCAGACCCAACGGCAACCGTCGTCAAGCCAGGATTTGCCGTAGCTGCTTCTTTAATATCGTCAAAACCAACGAGAGCCATATCCTTGCCGGCGACAAGCCGATTTTCCCTAAGTCCGACGATGACGCCAAGCGCGACAATATCGTTATGGCACAGCGCCGCTGTAGGCAGCTTGTTCTGACGGATGAGCTGATTAATAATGACAGCGCCGCTTTCGCGTGTAGGCGGGCCAGGAATAATGTGGTGCTGATCGGTCGGGATGCGGGATTCCTCAAGTCCTTCCAAATAGCCAGCGAGCCGTTCGTTATAAGCGGATGTATGAGGCGTGCCGCCAAGCAGAGCAATATGCTTATGCCCTTGGTCGGCCAAATGCCGGACAGCCATCTTCGTGCCCCATTGGAAATCGGTGCCGATATAATCAACGCGTGCTCCGGAAATTTCACGGCCGATAAGGACGCAAGGGACGTTTAAATGCTTTAGCCGGGCAAATACGGCAGGGTTTGTCCCCGCAACGGGAGCCATAATAATGCCGCAAACATGATGCTCCAGCATCGTCTCGAGTATGCGCTCCTGCTTGCTATCCGATTCAAAAGTCATGCCAAGCAGCGTTGTATAACCGAGTTCATCGAGCCGATCTTGCAAGTTGGCGAGCAGCTCAGAGAAGAAGGGATTGCCGATATCCGTTATAATAATGCCCACAGTAGAAGAGCGTCTGGAGCGAAAGCTTGCTGCGACGCGATCATAGACATAACCGAGCTTATTCATCGATGCAAGAACCTTCTGTTTCGTCTGCTCAGTAATGGACGTACTGCCTCTGACAACGAGCGATGCCGTGGCGCGTGACACGCCTGCATCCTTCGCGACATCCTGAAGCGTTACGCGTTTTTCTTTTTTATCGCCCACAATCAGTCACACCTCTTTCATTAGTGAAAATTATAGTACATAATCGCAGCATATGGAATGACTATAGATTCCCCGGCTTGCTGTTGACAGGGGGGATGCCGTTTTTTATAATCAATGGAAAGATTAGATCGATCTAATAGCGAACGGCAGCTGTTCAATTGGACAGCAATGATAATTTATAATCTCATAATAAGGTGGTTATTGTCATGTCAGCAAATCCGGGAATTGAATTTCACAAGGAAGGCCGTATCGGAATTATCCGCTTCAACAATCCTCCGCTGAACTTGGGAACGAATAACGGGCTTGCGCTGCTTGAGAAGATTTTAGCCGATATTGAGTCGGATGGCGAGCTTCGCGTTGTTGTGCTTACTCATAATGGCAAAGTATTCTCGGCGGGCTCAGACATGAATGAAATACAGCAGCATTTGGAAAAAGATACGTATGTCAGCGACAAAATGGAAAGCGAGATTCGGCTGCGCACCCGCCTGTCCGTACTGCCGATTCCGACGATTGCCGCTTTGGACGGCTCCGCTTATGGCGGTGGTTTTGACTGGGCTCTTAGCTGCGATATGCGGGTAGCTGCACCTCATGTTGTGCTGTCATTGCCAGAGGTAAACATTGGGTCATTCCCGGGAAGCGGCAGCGCCTACCGCATCACCCGCCTCATCGGAGCAGGAAGAGCGATGCAGTTTATGCTGCTTGCCAAGCCGATGAGTGCGCAGGAAGCGCTTAGCTTGGGCGTAGTCAATGAGATTGCACACGAAGGAACCGCTTATGAGCTGGCCTATCGCTGGGCAGAGGAAATTGCCGCAAAATCCGGCTCGGCCGTACGCGCTGTAAAGGAGGCGCTTACCCGCATTTTTATGCCAGAGCAGTCATGGCTTGATTTAACGCAGCTCGATATTTCGCAAAAGGTAGCGGAAAGCGAAGATTTTAAGGAAGGCATGCAGGCCTTCTTCGAGAAGCGTCCTCCTGTTTTCGCAGGTGATACCGTCCAAAAAGTGTAACATTCTAACCGCTGATTTGCTCAACTTATATAGCAGCACAGACGAAAGCAGCCAAAGAAGGAGAATTATCCATCATGTCTAATGCAACTTTGAAAAAAAGAACCGGTCCGGTTCCCATTTTGACCGCTGATGAGGCCGTGCGCCTCATTCCTGACGGAGCCACGGTCGCCTTTAGCGGCGCCGGCGGCGGAATTGTCGAGGCGACTGCTGTCATTGAAGCACTCGCTGATCGCTATCACAAAGAGCAGCAGCCAAGCGGGCTGACTTATCTTCACACAACCGGTCTCGGTGACCGGGCAGATAGAGGGATGAGCCCGATCGCGATTGCCGGCCTTTGCACCAAAGCGATTGGCGGGCATTGGGGGCAGTCGCCGCGGATGTCGGAGCTGGCTGAGACGAACCAAATCGAAGCGTATTGCTTCCCGCAAGGTGTCATTACACAGCTGTTCCGTTCCACGGCAGCAGGGCATCCCGGTATTTTGAGCCATGTTGGGCTTGGCTCATTCGTTGATCCTCGCCAGCAAGGCGGCAAGCTTAATGAGCGCACGACGAAGGAGCTTGTCCGCCTGATGGAAATCGACGGCAAGGAATGGCTGTTCTATCCGTCGATTAAGCCGGATGTGGCGATTATTCGCGGTACGACTGCCGATACAGACGGTTATATTACGATGGAGGATGAGCCGACTTTTCTGGATGTGCTCAGCATTGCACAGGCTACGAAAAATAGCGGCGGCATTGTCATTGTACAAGTGCAGCGAATGGTTCAAGCTCGTTCGCAGCATCCGAAGACGATCAAAATTCCCGGCTTCCTGGTCGATGCCGTCGTCGTCGTTCCAGAGCAAATGCAGACGTACCAGACGGAAAGCAACCGCTATATGAGCGGTGATTTGCTAGCCGTACAGGGCGGTATCGAGCCTTTGCAGCTAACTGAACGCAAAATTATCGCAAGGCGGGCGCTCATGGAGGCATTCCCTGGAGCCGTAGCCAATCTTGGAGTTGGCATATCTGATGGTGTTGGTTATGTGGCGGCCGAGGAGGGCGTTGGCGAAGCGCTGACGTTTACGGTGGAGCTGGGTCCGATAGGCGGCACACCAGCGAAAGGCATTATTTTTGGAGCGACGATCAGCCCTAGGGCGGTGCTTGACCAGCCGTACCAGTTCGATTTTTATGATGGCGGCGGGCTGGATGTCAGCTTCTTGAGCTTTGCTGAAATGGACCAAGCGGGAAATGTGAATGTTCATAAGTTCAATGGGAAAATTATGGGTGTGGGCGGCTTTATCGACATTGCCCAAAATTCCAAAAAAGTCGTATTCAGCGGCACCTTTACCGCCGGAGGCCTCGACGTCCAGGTAAAGGATGGCCAGGTCGACATTGCAAAGGAAGGACGCTTCCGCAAAATCGTGCCCGCGCTCGCAGACATTTCCTTCAACGGAGTCGAGGCGGCGCAAAACGGCAAGGAAGTTATTTTTATTACGGAGCGAGCGGTGTTCCAGCTTACAGCTCGCGGTCTGATGCTTTGCGAGATTGCCCCAGGAATCGATTTGCAGCGGGATGTTCTTGATCTGCTGGCGTTTGAGCCGCTTATTTCACCGGAGCTCAAGCTGATGGATGCAAGACTCTTCCAAGCGGAGCCTATGGGCCTCAAGCAAGAGTGGGATGCTGCTACAGTATGATTCGCTACAGTATGATTGGTTGCCTGGCCGTTGTCCGTTCTACGAATGTAATCCAGCCATAGGCTGAGTCACATTCGTCTGAACTACCAAAAGTCCAGTCAACTCAAACATACTTCCGCCTACAATTAAAGAAAAGAGAACAGAACAGAACAGAACAGAACAGAACAACAGAACAACAGAACAACAGAACAACAGAACAACAAGAACAACAAGAACAACAAGAACAACAAGAGCAACAAGAGCAACAAGAACAGCTTTTAAGGCTGTTCTTTAATAATTAAAGGCCGTCGAATCAATGAGTGATTTGACGGCTTTTTGTGCTGTATTCCTCACATCTTCCAATCGACTATGAGAATTGTTATCACTATAATGGGGAGAGGAGCTTTACGGTCTGACCTATTTGATCCATAGGAGTTGAACAAGGGCGATGAACTTGAATGAACACATTCAATTGTGGAACCAAGCCTCCATCAAGGTGCTTGATATCCGGCATGCGGTGCTGGAGCTAGGTGAGGAGCTGCGCTCGTATCAGCTGCCTGCGAGCGCTTTTCTTTTTACCTCGCGGGGGCAGGGGCGGATCATGCTTGATGGAATGGAGCATCGCGCCGAGTATTGTTATCTTTGCCATGCAGGCAAAGGGGCGTTTCTTGATATGGAGGCAACCTCCGGTCGACTCGAATATTATTTCATATTTTATAAAGCGTCGTTACCGCTGCCTGTACGTAAGGAGTATGTGCAGCTGCTGGAGCGCAGCAAGCCGTTTCACATGCAATATGGCTTTGCGCCGCTGCATCATGCCGCTATTTATTTGAAAATCGCCCGTATGGAGCAGGAATGGAAGCAAGCGGGCGCTCTGGAGAAGCTGCAGACGAAATCGCTGTTTTACCAGCTCATTTGTGAGCTGCTGGGGCAGCTGCATCACCAAGAGATTGCAGCGGCAGTGCCGGATATCGCTGCGCAGGCCAGCCGTTATTTGGATGAGCATTATGGCGAGGCGGTAACGCTTGCGCTGTTGTCCGAGCTGCTTCATTGCAGCCCAAGGCAGCTGCAGCGCCTTTTTAAAGCCCGCTATCAGGCAGGGCCCATCGATTATTTGATTCAAGTGAGGATGCAGAAGGCGCGTGAGCTGCTTTTAGGTACAGATGCTTCATTGAAGGATATAGCAGCTGCGGTTGGTTATCCGGACAGCTACTATTTCAGCCGCATTTTCAAAAAGCATGTGGGGTGCTCCCCCAGCAGCTTTAAAATCGCCCGTGAGCCTGTGGCGGACAGTCGTCATAATCCATCCGAGTTGTCGCGATATGCAATTGCTGCAAGGAAGCGGCGTCCGTATAGTGGTAAAGGTAGTGATGAAAATCATTATCAATACCATTTTAGGGGTGCTGGAACGATGTATACAAACAGAAGCTTTAAAGCAGGATGGACGGTCAGTCTGCTGCTTAGTCTAACTTTGCTGCTGGCTGCATGCTCAGGCGCGGCCGGTACGAACACGAGCGCAGGAGGAGGAGTGTCAGCTCCATCCAATAGCATAACTGCGTCGCCAAGCGTAACGGACACGGGCTCGAAGGAAAGTGCGCCGCGTTCCATTACTCATATGAAGGGCGAGCTGAAGCTGGAGCAAACGCCGCAGCGAATTGCTGTGCTGGATACCCAGTTCATGGATCAGCTCATTGCCATTGGTGAGCAGCCTTCCGGCAGCGTAGTGACAGAATCGGAAAAATCGCAATTTCCGGATTACATGGCGGGCAAGCTGGTAGATGTCGTTACGCTCGGCACGAAGGATGAGCCTAATTTGGAAGCGATTATCGCTCTTGAGCCGGATATTATTATTGGTACGGAGTTTCAGGATAAAATTTACGACCAGCTGACGAAAATCGCGCCGACGCTTATTTTTGAACGCAATGAGGATTGGCAGACAACGCTGAATACGTTTGGCCTCATTATGGACAAGGAACAGGAAGCCCAGCAGGTGCTTGATCAATACAATAGCAAAATTTCCGGGCTGAAGGCAGAGCTATCCGAAAAATACAAAGGCCAGACGTTTGCGCTGCTAAGACCGCGTGACAATATTGTGAGGCTGCATACAACAGCCCATCGTACAGCTGCGCTTTTGTACAATGAGCTGGGGCTGACTCCGCCTGTAATGGCGGTAGATGCAGAGAACAGCAGTGCGTCGCTGTCGCTTGAGAAGCTTCCTGAGCTTGAGGTCGACCATCTCTTTCTGATGGAGGACAGCAGCAATTTGGAGCTGACGAAGGAATTCGAGAGCTCGGCCATTTGGAAAAACATGAAAGCCGTCCAAAACGGCCATGTTTACAAAGAAGATACGAATTTGTGGATTGCCTATTATGGTCCGGTTGCTATTAACCTAGTATTAGACCAGATCAATGAAGCCCTGAAATAATATGCAGCAGTTGTTGAAAAAGAATACGATCGACAGCTTGATTTCAAGCTGAGCTAGTCAAATAAGTCGGGCTCCTTCATAGGTGATGAAGGAGCCCGACTTATTTCTTTAAAATTTAAGAATTTATAAGTTTCACCTTATAA
The DNA here is from genome assembly GCF_059383715.1 of Paenibacillus sp. J31R34. Classification (NCBI taxonomy): domain Bacteria; kingdom Bacillati; phylum Bacillota; class Bacilli; order Caryophanales; family Paenibacillaceae; genus Paenibacillus; species Paenibacillus sp. J31R34. Next base: position 4,179 of record NZ_JBXENU010000015.1, on the reverse strand, counting down.
TCGGCTTATATTTCATCCTTGAGACACTAGCTTTGCCGCCAAGGGACGGCGACAGACGTTTACGCTTGAAGAGCTGGATAGACTAGACGCCGGAATAGGCCATAAAGCCGCCATCGACCGGAACGACAATGCCGGTGACGAAGCCGGACATTTGCTCATCCGCCAGCCATAGCAGCGTGCCTAGCAAATCCTGCGGCGATCCGAAGCGGCGCATCGGCGTGTGGGCGATGATTTTGCCTGCCCGCGCCGTATGGGAGCCATCTTCATTCAGCAGCAGCCGCTCGTTTTGCTGGGTCAGGAAGAAGCCAGGAGCAATTGCATTTACGCGAATGCCAGCATCAGCTAAATGGACAGCGAGCCACTGCGTGAAATTGTTAATGGCAGCTTTGGCTGCGCTGTACGCCGGAACCTTCGTCATCGGCGACGGTGCGCTCATCGACGAAATATTAATAACGGCTGCGCCAGCCCTGCCAAGCATCTGCTTGGAAAAAGCTTGAGTCGGAATCAGGCTGCCGACAAAGTTTAAATCAAGCACATTGCGAAAGCCGTCCACCTTCAAGTCGAAGAAGGAGGTAACGTCGGGATTGTCCAAATCCTCCGGCTGGAACGTCTCATTCGTCGTATTGGCGCTCGGATGATTGCCGCCCGCGCCATTAATGAGCAAGTCGCACGGACCAAGCTGGGCAAGCACCGTTTCCGCCGCTGCCGCAACGCTTTGCTGGTTGGTAACATCGCATGCGACCGCAATAGCTTGTCCGCCTGCGGCTTTAATATCTGCGGCAACCTGCTCGCCTTTTTCCAATGTGCGGTTAAGCACGGCAATTTTCGCTCCTTGCCGTCCGAGCTCCAGCGCCATTGCGCGGCATAATACGCCTGCGCCGCCTGTAATGACGACGACTTTGCCCTCGATAGAGGCATGCTTCGGTAAACTTATCGTTTCACTCACTTCGCAGCAGCTCCTTCCGCGGCGGCAGCTTTCTGATACGCATCCCATAAGCCCCAAAGGTACATAATGCCGAGTGCACGGTCATACAAGCCGTAGCCTGGACGGCACTCTTCGCCCCAAATATGGCGGCCGTGATCCGGACGGCAGTAGCCCTCGAATTGCTCCTCATGGTAGGCCTGCACAACACCAGCGATATCGACTGTACCATCCTGTGTCCGGTGTGACGATTCGATGAAATCGCCGTTTTCATAGACGCGTACGTTGCGAATATGCGTGAACGGTATACGGTCGGCAAACTCGTGAATCATCGACACGATATCATTTTCTGGATTAGCGCCCAGCGATCCGCTGCATAAAGTAAGACCATTATAAGGGCTGTCATGCAATTGGAGATAACGGCGAATATTATCTTGCCCAGTAATAATGCGCGGCAGGCCAAAAATCGGCCAAGGCGGATCATCCGGGTGAATGGCCATTCTAATGTCATGCTCAGCAGCAAATGGAATAATTTCATCGAGGAAATATTTCGCATTTGCCCATAGATGCTCTTGCGTAACTCCCTGATAGGCTTCGAACAGCTGGGTCAAATATTGCAGCCGCTCCGGCTCCCAGCCCGGCATCGTCAGCTTGGAGTTTTCGTTGATGCGTTTAACGAGTTCGAAGGGATCGACATTATCAATCATCGCTTTTTCATAAAAAAGTGCCGTCGAGCCGTCTTCCATCTCCTTATGAAGATCGGTACGCAGCCAATCGAAAATCGGCATGAAGTTGTAGCAAATGACTTTGACGCCGACCTGCGCAAGCTTGGCAATTGTCTTCTTATAGTTGTCGATGTACAAATCGCGGCTTGGCAGGCCAAGCTTAATGTCCTCATGAACATTGACGCTTTCAACGACCTTAATGTGCAGGCCGGCTTTGTCCGCTGCTTCTTTAATCTTCATAATTTTTTCCATCGGCCATTCATCGCCAGCTGGAACGTCATGCAGCGCCCAGACGATGCCCTCCGTGCCGGGAATTTGTCTGATTTGGTCAAGGCTGACGGTGTCATTGCCTTCGCCAAACCAACGAAATACCATTTTCATAATGCGTTTCGCCTCCGATTATTTGAAGTAGGTAGGGAACTTCTCTTTCAATAGCGCCTGATCGGCAATCGTCAGGTTCAAATGCTCTTTCATCAGCCGTTCGGCAAGCTGAGTATCGCTGCTTTCAATCGCCTGTGCCATCTGCAAATGCTGCTCGTACAAATGCTCCCAATGGTGATCGGCAGCAAGACGAAGCATGCGGCTGCGGTTGAGATGGACGTTGATTTGCTGGATGACGGCCCAAGTGTTGCTTTTGCGGCAGCCTTCGAACAACGTGCGGTGAAAAGCCTCGTCCAGATCAAACATCGTTTTGTAATCCTGGCTTTCTACGCAAGCCCGTTGCAAGGCGAGATTGTGACGCATCGCCGTCAAGCGTTCGGCAGGGAAGCTGATACAGGCGAGGCGGATAACCGCAGTCTCCAACTGCTCGCGCATGAAGCGTGCTTCCTCGACCAGCTCCAAATCAATGAGCGACACATCAGTGCCGCGCTGCGGAAAAATTTCCAGCAATCCTTCCTGCGCCAGCCGAACGAAGCTTTCCCGAACGGGGGTGCGGCTGACGCCAAGCTTTAGGGAGATTTCCTTCTCCGAAATGCTCGTGCCGGGAGGCAGCTCAAGGCTCAAAATCTGCTCCTTCAGCGTCAAATAAATCGCATCCCGCGTCGATACGGCAGTGGGCTTTATCGTAAAATCCATCGTTCACCTCCTCGGTAGATAGGCTCATTTCTTAAGCTAAAAGCTACGTTTTCACTATACTACCATACTTGTATGGTAGTTTGGAAGCGGAAACATTTTTGGTGAAAAATATTTCCTTCAGAGCATGCGCGATATCCGCCTGCCTAAAGCAAAACAAGTCTAGTCCAAGCAGATGAATGCTGAACGATACTTGTTGCTTTTGCTATAGTGGCTGCTTATGAGCCTTTAGCTGACAATTAAAGAAACGACTTTGCCTGCATTGTCATCAATGAGGCCATAGTCTGTCATTTTCAGAAAAGGGCTGACAGGCATGGAAGGGGTAGCAATCGACATAATCGGATTATAATGGCGATAATCGATCAACTGCATCGCTTCACGCAGCTGCTTGACAGCTGGGCCAGCTTCTTCAAGCGGAGCCTCGGTCAAAATACCCCCGGCAGGCAAATGCAGGTTAGCGAGCAATTGTCCATTATCTACAACGCAAAATCCTCCCTGCTGCTTAATCACCGTATTCGCGGCAATCAGCATATCAGCGAAACTTCGCTAGAATACTTCTGCAACTGCTCAATTAGGAAACTAGAACCGAAGCTGTCTTTGCTTATTCGTTCGGTGGAGGGGGCAACCTCTTTGAGCGCATCGCCGAGTCCATCTTGTCCATGCACGCGGTGATCGAATACCGGCTTGCGCATTAACGGCGCCCTGCTCAGCGGATTACAGGGGTTGTATGATTTTTCGCTAAATCTAAAATCTTGCACGTATTGGCTGTTGCAGTATTTATGTATACGTTGCCATTTATCAATGTTTAATAAGAGTATTGAAATACCCGAACATTGATGCTCTAGCTCCGGTTGTATGAGCAGCTTTAGAGAATGAAATAGATATATGAATACTGTTCGGGAGAAAGGAGGTAGACAGGAACTATGATAATTAAAGGTATTTGATTAAAATTCTAGTCATTTATAGGCTGTTTAAAATAATTACTTCATTATAGTGAGGTATTATGAACGGAAGTTCGAGCGCAGTTTTTAAATAAAATGAAATAGTTAAAAGTTTTTTTGAAAAAACACTTGCAATCCTCTAGGCACCCGTGATATATTATATGAGTCGCCGCTGAGACATACGGCAGACAAGAACGAAACGCAAGCAAGAGAAATTGTTCTTTGAAAACTGAACAACGAGTGAAACTGCCACATTAACTTCGGTTAATGTAAAGCGATACAAAAAAGTAATGAGCAAGTCAAACACCTAAATGGAGAGTTTGATCCTGGCTCAGGACGAACGCTGGCGGCGTGCCTAATACATGCAAGTCGAGCGGAGTTGATGGAGTGCTTGCACTCCTGATACTTAGCGGCGGACGGGTGAGTAACACGTAGGTAACCTGCCCGTAAGACTGGGATAACATTCGGAAACGAATGCTAATACCGGATACACAACTTGGTCGCATGATCGGAGTTG
>NZ_JBXENU010000014.1:0-135594 GCF_059383715.1 Paenibacillus sp. J31R34 | reverse complement strand
AATTTGCCTCACTCTTGGTGCATGTTTCATTCCCAAATTAAACCAGTGTCAAACGGCCGGGCGACGTTCTTTGAGTGCGCGCGGCGTTTCAGTCCGAGAAATATAGAGAAAGTATGGCGAAATCATATACTTTCCTATATTTCAAAAACAAGCAAACCGGCTGCCCGCTGGCAGCCGGTGCATCTTCTTATTTCGCCGCTGGAAGCTCTACGACGACTTTGCCTGAAATAATATCTTCAGCAATGGCTTTCACTTTAGTAATTGTGTCTTCGCCAACAAATGGGCTAAGTGCTGATTTGCTGTCTTGGGTTACGAATGTAAGACCTACACCTTTTTCCTTCAAGCCATAGTCAGTTGCTGTAAAGTCGAATTGGTCGTTTGCGAATGCTTTAACGGTTTCATACGCTACTGCATCTGTACCTTTCAATTGGGAGAGGACGATGTGCTCAGGATCAAGCTCCGTACGGTCAACGTCTTGACCCGAAGCGTACAGGCCTTTTTCCTTCGCTGCTTCAAATACGCCAAGATCGCCTACTGCCGACATGCCGGCTACAAAATCTGCACCTTGCGAGTATTGCAGCAGTGCAAGCTCCTTGCCTTTTGCCGAATCATTGAAATTACCTACATAGTTAGTCAAAAATTTTGCATCTGGGTTTGTGCTTTTAAGCCCTTGCTCAAAACCAAATGTGTATTTCTTAAGCAGCGGTGTATCCATCGCTACTACTGCGCCAACTACATTCGTTTTAGTGGAAAGGCCAGCTGCTGCGCCTAGCAGGTACGCTGCTTCCTGTTCACGGAACACGACGCTGCGAACGTTCGGCTGATTCACGATTGTATCGATAATCGCGAACGGCTTGTCCGGATTTTCTGGAGCTACTTTATTAAGGGCATCTTCCGCTTGGAAGGTTGCTGTAATGATCAGATCGTAATTGTCTGCTACCGCTGCGCGCAGGTTTTGCTCGAATGCAGCAGGGTCTGTAGACTCAATCGTTTTCACTTCTACATTAAATTCTTCACCAGCTCTTTTGAAGCCTTCATCCATCGATGCGAAAAACGGGTTAACACCGATTTGCTCAGGAAGCACGAGCGCAACGCGTTTTTGCTTTTCATTTTCAGGAGCAGCTGTTGCCGTTCCTTCATTTGTAGCCGTGCCGCCATTCGTACCGGTGCTGCTGTTATTTGTTCCATTCGAGCCGCAGGCCGCTAGTAAAACGACTACCATCAATAATGAAATTGTTAACGCCAGTGTCTTTTTCATCTGTGTACGTTTCTCTCCCTTAAATAGCTTGTATTTTTCTCTTTATCCTAGTAAGCTTATCGGATTTTGTCAATAGTGAATATTCGACAAAACTCTCGTTTATTCTACATTATTTTCATGAAAGTTAGTTATAAAAATACGATGTTGACACAAAATTGTAACAATGCTAGTATAATCGTACTATTCCGAGTCATTTAATATGTTTTGGAAAATAATATCCAATACCGGAGGGAACTTTATGAGCACAAAATATCCTGCACTAACCAGATCCTTATTGTCCGCATCTCTGGCCCTATCCATCGCTTTATCATCGGCTGTCCCTATTTATGCAGCTACTTCTACTACTACAGCAACAAGCACGGCAACGACTGCCGCTTCATCCGAAGCTAAGCTGTTCCTTAAAGAGAAGTTCGGCATCACCTTCACTACCAGCACGATTACAAAAGGACAATTCATTCAAGCAGTAGCGGGTGCGCTTAAGCTGGAGCAACCGGAAGAGCTTCCTGCCTTCACCGATTTGACGGAGACCAGTCCTTATTATACCGCAGCAGCTGCCCTTCATAAACAAGGAATTCTCACATCAACAACCGTAAACGCCGAGCAAAAGCTGACAGCAGCTTCCGCTTTGTATATCGCCGTTAAAGCAGCTGGACTGCAAGAGCTGGCCCATACATACCCGCAGGCGAAAATTACAGCTGGACTGAAGAAGCTGAATATCCCTGCGTCCTCTCTTGGAACAGCAGCAGCGCAAGAGCTCGCTGCAGCCGTTGATACAGGCTTGCTGCCAGCCTCCCAGTACAATGCCATTAAAGGCAAAGGACTGACGCCGCAGCTTGCCGAAACACTGATCGTGCAAATTCTTTCCTTTAAAGGAGAATACAAGCACTTCATCGGCAACATCAGCGACAGCACTATTTACGCCCAATTGAATGATGCTTTCAAAACGTCCAACATTATTCAAGCACCTGAGCTGCAAACGATTGTAGATGCGGCGCTCAAAAATAATTTGGTGACAGGCTACAACCTGAAGGACGCGCGATTCGACGCCAACTTCACGCCATCGCTATCCCTTACTTATGGACATAGTGACCTCAAGCATGTCATCCAGCTTATCGGGCTGCTGCGCAGCGAAGGCATTGACGCCAAAGTTCAACTGGAGCCTAAAACATCCGCCTTCGTCTTCATGAAGGAATGGGGCGAGCCTCCGACAAAGGATACTGAAAATTATAAAGTTGTCCAAATCGAGAACGGCAACTATATTACGTATGCGAAGGAATTCGACATCGCCTTTGAATTCAAGAATTCAGCGGATAAAGCCCGCTTCCAGCCTATTATTTTGCAATATGCGAAAAAAGATAAAGCCGATCAGCCTGGCCTCATCTATGGCTCATGGTTCCAGCCGCTTTATTATTCCTCGACTAAGCTCGATGAATACGAGGTCATTACGAATAATAAAATTACAGGCAGCGGCTATTTTTATGCTCAGTCCTTCTCGCTGAATGATCAATCGAAAGACATTGTAGAAGGCTTCCGCAAGCTCGATCCAGCGGTCAACATTGATTCCTATACGTTCTGGGTAGACAAGCCATTCCATAACTACTTGAATGGCGAAGGTCTATAAGCTTTAGAACAAACCAGCTATTGTTAAAAAAGGGATTCCTTCGTGCAAACGAAGCGAATCCCTTTTTTTGAAATATAGGAAAGGATATAATTTTCTCATCCTTTCTCTATATTTCTCTATATTTCTCGGACTGAAACGCGCTGCGCCACCAAAGGACGGCGATAGCCGTTTCACCTTGATATGAACGCATTGGAAGCTTACTGGGCAAAGGCAGCACCAAGGGCCAGTAAGCAGGACTAAGCCTCGCTGTTGTCCTCGCGCTTGCGTTCCAAATTTTCACTCATTCTCGTGAACATGCTCACGGTAATATCCATATCCTCCAGCGAAAATCCTTCATAGAGCCTGAGCATGAGATCTTCGCGAACACGCATAATGCCATCCACCAATTTGCGCCCCTCATCCGTGATTGTGAGCAGCACAATACGGCGGTCCTCTTCACTGCGCTCGCGGTCAATGTAGCCAAAATTAATTAATCGGTCTGCGATGCCAGTGACCGCGCCGCTCGTGATTTGCAGCAGCTCCGCCATAACCGACGCTTTTTGCGGGCCATGCTCCGACAGCAGCAAAACCATCTTTGCATCTGTCATGCCGAGCCCTTGAACATTAAACCGATTCCATTCAGCATGGATTAGACGTCTGAGCTGGCGAAAGGCCTCGTCCATCTCACGCATTTTTTCTATTCTTTTCTCCGTATTTTCCTGATTCATTTATACCCCTCGCGATACTGGATTTCTTCACGGCACGATAATTATACTTTTCCTACTACTATACCGTGTTTTTCCTTGATAGCCAAGCCAGAAGCCGTATTAAGCATATAAGTCCATCAACATTACTAGCCAATGCTTGTCCTCTGTGTTAAACTCAAAGGTATCGACTTTTCATACTGGAGGGATTTTTAATGGCACCTAAGAAGATGCGTTCCGACATGATAAAAAAAGGATTTGACCGTGCACCGCACCGCAGCTTGCTGCGTGCAGCAGGAGTTGCGGAGGAAGATTTCGACAAGCCCTTCATTGCTGTTTGTAATTCCTATATTGATATTGTACCTGGTCACGTTCATTTGCAGGAGTTTGGCAAGCTGGTTAAGCAAGCCATTCGCGATGCTGGCGGCGTTCCTTTTGAATTCAATACCATTGGTGTTGATGATGGGATTGCAATGGGACATATCGGCATGCGCTACTCGCTAGCGAGCCGTGAAATTATCGCCGACTCCGTAGAAACCGTTGTAAATGCGCACTGGTTCGACGGTATGGTTTGCATACCGAACTGTGACAAAATTACTCCGGGCATGATGATGGGCGCCCTGCGCGTCAACATTCCGACGCTGTTCGTCAGCGGCGGACCAATGAAGGCGGGTAAAACATCTGACGGCCGCTCGATCTCGCTCTCCAGCGTTTTTGAAGGTGTCGGCGCTTACCAAGCAGGCATCATCGATGATAAAGACTTGCTGGAGCTTGAACAGTTCGGCTGTCCGACTTGCGGCTCATGCTCAGGCATGTTCACTGCCAACTCGATGAACTGTCTTGCTGAAGGCCTTGGCCTCGCGCTTCCAGGCAACGGCACGATTCTTGCCGTAGCACCTGAGCGTAGAGAATTCGTTAAGCAATCGGCTACCCAGCTGATGAAGCTGATTGAGCTTGGCATCAAGCCTCGCGACATCGTAACGAAAGATACGATTGATAATGCTTTTGCCCTCGATATGGCAATGGGTGGTTCCACAAATACCGTTCTGCATACGCTCGCACTTGCACATGAAGCAGGCATTGACTACCCAATCGAGCGCATCAATGAAATTGCTGAGCGCGTGCCACATTTGGCTAAAATCGCCCCGGCTTCCGATTACCACATCGAAGATGTGCATCTGGCTGGCGGCGTAAGTGCCGTACTGAATGAAATGTTCAAAAAAGAAGGCACTCTGCATGGCGATTGCATCACCGTAACAGGCAAGACGCTGCGTGAAAACGTAGAGGGCTGTGAAATTCAAAATACCGACGTTATCCGGACGATTGACAATCCGCATAGTGAGCGTGGCGGACTTGCTGTACTGTTCGGCAACCTTGCTCCAGGCGGCGCAATCATCAAAGTCGGCGCGATCGACAAATCGGTTAACGGCTATCATAAAGGTCCAGCTATTTGCTTTGATTCCCAGGATGAAGCTCTTGCGGGCATCGCTAACGGCAAAGTTAAAGAAGGACATGTTGTCATCATTCGTTATGAAGGACCTAAAGGCGGCCCAGGCATGCCAGAAATGCTTGCTCCTACTTCGCAAATCGCTGGTATGGGCCTAGGCGCTAAAGTCGGTCTCGTAACCGATGGACGCTTCTCCGGCGCTTCTCGCGGAATCAGTATCGGCCACGTTTCACCGGAAGCGGCTGAAGGCGGTCCAATCGCTTTCGTACAAGACGGCGACATCGTTGAGCTGGATATGAACAACCGTGGAATGAACGTTTTAATCAGCGACGAGGAGTTCGAGAAACGCCGTGCCGCATGGCCAGGCTTCGAACCAAAAATCAAACGCGGTTATCTCGCGCGTTATTCCCACCTCGTTACTAACGCCAGCCGTGGCGGCGTAATGAAAATGTAGTCTAACCTCAAGCAGCGCTTCGGCGCTGCTTTTCTTTTTGCCCTAGGTGTTTATTCTAATCAGAATCGAGCTGCTTGTTCTTACATTACGTTAATCCTAAGCCAAGCCAATCTAATCTAACGGTTCATGGCTCATGAGCTGCGGCATGCGAGTGGTGCAGGAACAACACAGCTCGAGGCGCTACCTCCTTTTTGAAGGACTGAGGTTCCGCTATTGTGTCATTTTAGACGATTTGAGGCTGTACGCGGACAGGAAATCCGCTATCGTCCTCATTATCCCCCGCAAAATAACGTTTGGCGGCAATTAGCGTCTCCGGAGTCCGCCGACTCTGCCATAACCCGGGATTCGAATGAAAATGCGGCTGCTGTGTCCACCAAGCTTAAAGACCTTGCACGAAGCGACCTTTCAGTAAGCAAGCTCCTTTACTTGTGCGCTAAATTCAATCAGAAACAGCAGCTGGCTAGACTAGCGGGTGAATGAAAGAAGAAAAAGCACGCTCAACCGCGTTAACCGCGAGCAAGCGTGCTTTTTTGCACGGTCTTTCCTATTTACCGCTAAAATGAGTTAATAACAAGCAGATTAGCAAACTGGCTTGCTAGCAAGCTAAACCTGCAATTAAGAGTTTGATTTCACGCTTTGGCTTAATGCCCCGGCAAGCACCATCGAGCCTCTTGGCTCTACCCCATTGGCATCCGGCTCTTGCGTAATGGCTATTTGATCGTAGTCATCCGGATTAAATGTAAAATACAGTGCTCCTACGCCTTCATTTGGTAGGAACGTCCCTGCATTAACCGGCTTGCCATCTTTAAGCAGCCACACCTGAAAGGCTTCATCTCCTTGAAGCTTAGGCAACTGCTCGACTTGAACGATCAAATGCATGCCTTTGCTGTCTACGCTAATCGTTGCGCGGCCCTCGGCTACAATGCCTGCTTCCGCCGGCTTAAGCGATACAACACCGTTTACCTGTGAAGCAGCAGCTGGACTGTCGGAGGCCGCAATCTGCTGCTGCAGCTGCTCCAGCTGGCTCGTTAAATCAGCCGTTTCATTGCTAAGCTGGTTAACCTGCTGCAATAAAAAGCCGGAAAGAATAACAAACGAAGCCGCAACACCCGTCATCACACGAGCAACCCAGCGTTTGCGCAGCTGAGCCTGTAGAGCTGCTGTCCGCTGCTCTGTTTGGCTTGGAGACGGATCCTTGTCCGCCGCGCCTGCTTCCCCTGCTGCTGCTCGTAATGGGACTACCCCCGGGCGATGATGAGCGGATTTTTCACTGCCAGCCTTGTTTTCACTGTTAGAATCGTTAGGGCTGCTCGCCTGATTATCGCTGCTCTCTTGGCGTTCTGGGCGAATGCTTTCATCAGCGGCTGTTAATGTCGACATCGGTACAGGCGTTGGCGCAGACTGCAATACAGCAGCCAGTATACGCTGCTTCATACCAGCTGGCGGTTCTACCGACTCAACTGCCAGAGGGAATTGAGAGATAAGTGGCTGCAGCTCTTCCGTCTTCCTTTTGCACTGCTGGCAATGCGACAAATGATGTTCAAACTGCTGCGTTGCTTCAGCATCAAGGCCTCCAAGTGAATACATCTCCACGTCATCACAAAGTGAATCATTAGGTTTAATCATTGCCGCACTCCCTCCTTCCATGTATGCTCGAATCGTTTGCGCAGCTGGCCTAGCGCCAGCCTTACCCTGCTTTTAACGGTACCAAGCGGAATTTGATGCTTGTCCGCCACCTCTTGCTGCGTATAACCCATATAATAGATCCATTCAACAACCTGCTTCTGGTCAGCACTCAGCTGTCCAATGGCCTCTTTCATCTGCTCGCCGAGCATTCGGTCCTCCACAACCTTCTCAGTTGTATGCGGATCGACCGTTCGCTCTAAGATCATCTCTGCCTGAACCTGCTGCGGACGTCTGCCCTGCTTTCTGATCCAATCAATGGCAAGGTTGCGGGCGATTGCAAAAATCCAGGTGCTAATTTTTCCAGAGGCTTCTTCGGTTTCAACTCTAGAAGCCGCATTCCATATCCGCACAAACAGCTCCTGCACCACTTCCTCCGATACCATCTCATCTTTCAGCATTCGATAAACGAATGAGTAGACGGGCCGTTCATAGCGATCGTACAGCTGCTCAAGCGCCGATGCATCCTGCCGTGCGATCAGTTGAATTAAATATTCATCAGATGTCGGTTCCCCCATGCTGGGATAGCCTCCTCAATAATTAAGTGATCTTTATTATGATAGCAATGCTGTCCTTTGAATGCCTTTTTTTCTATTTTAAAACTCCGGCCGCCTGTAAACAGACGCCGGAGTTCGATTATATGGTGGAAGTACTGCCCTCCATCGGAACAGCATCCACAGCACCTGCTGGCGCCGCCTGCAAGCTCGCCTCTTGCCCTATGCTTACCCTCAGCAGTGCTGCTTGCGTATTTTGAAAAGCTTGTATTTTGCTCATCGGATATAGCAGCATACATGGATCAATCGCTTTCCTGCGCTCCTTGCTTTTCGCATTCCTCGGTTTCTTCGTCAACACGCGCATAAGCAGCCGCAAGTAAATTCGGGTCGTACGAGCAAATAAGCCGTCCGGCAATGGGATCACCTCAAAGCCAAACCGATCCGCTCCTCGATGAATCATTGTAACGCCGTATAATGCTTTCGCATCAGCCGCCGCAGGATCATGTGCCAATTGATGGGCAAGCATAGGCAATGCCGCTTCTACTTCCCGCAGCATTCTAATTCCAGCAGCTACTGGCGATGCCGCTTCTGCCGCAATGCCGGACAGCTTGCGGTTGTCAAAATGCAGCTCCACCACCCGGTCTCCCTTGCTTAAACGTTCGCCCTCTGCTAGCTCGATTGGCTGGCCGCTGTAGGAAATCATTCGATAATGCAGCGCCGGCGACTCCACTCCTACCTGCTTAAGCTGAAACGCGAGATGGAACAAACGCTCATACTGCAGCCATAGCGTTATAAGTGATTTTTTAAACCATGACAGCTGGCGTTCCTTGGCTCGCTCTGTCAGCTTTATCATCTCTTCAATCGTAACAAAACGATAGCCTTGCCTTACGCCTTCCTGCAAATAAGCCTCAAGTGCGATCAGCATATTAGCAGGAGCATCCTGATGGGCGCCAGGCGTTTGCCCGCAATCATGAAGCAGCAGCACCTCGCCGGGGCGGAGCTTCTTCAGCATTTTTCGCTTAAGGCGCTCCGCCCCCAGCCTCTTGTTCCAATCTCCGAACATTGACGACCATAATACGATTTGCAAATGGCCAATGCCAGCAAAATCAAACACATTGATAATGCCCCAAGGAGGCCGATAATAATTGGAACGGCTCCCCGTCGCCTCTCGTATTATTTCGCATGTACGCTCGATCTGACGCTTGACGGACCTTGGCCGCATGAACCAATTGGTCTTGTGAACATAATTGTGTATGCCAAGCGTATGGCCTTCCTCATGTATTTTGCTCAATAGCTCCGGCTGCGTTTCGCCATGTGCACCAACGATGAAAAAAGTCGCTTTCGCATCATAGCGAGCCAGCAACTCAAGCAGCTTTGGCGTATAGACAGCATCCGGGCCATCGTCAAAGGTAAGAGCAATTTCCTTCTTTACCAGGCCTTTCTTAAAAACCCTAAATCCGAAAGTACGACTGATAAACGCAGGGAGGAAAGCGTAGAACGAGAAAAAATAAAGAGTCCAGACAACTAAGTTCTCCATTTATGTTTTCCCCACCGTTATTAAAATTTTTAGCTGGATGTAATCGGCGATAAACAAACAACGATAACTTTAATTGTATCATATGGCTACAAAAAATAGGCAGCAAAATTAAAATTATAGTACAATCAAAACGAGATATACGAAATTGGAAAAGAGAGGTTTTCAGCTATGCTACCCTTTTATAAAAAATATTGGCGAACCGCATTTGACATTGCACTGATCGCGCTAACGGTTTATTTAATTATGTTTGCCTTTAGTCATTTTTATCAATTGGCTACACCTATCATTTTCTCCTTTGTTATTTTCATGTGCATTGAGCCGCTGGCACGCAGGCTGAACAAGATTGGCATTAAAAAATCCATCGCGTCAGGCATATCGATTTTATTGTTTTCCATCCTTATTCTATCCGCCTTCTCCGGGCTCGGTTACATTATTTCGAAGCAGGGTTCCGAGTTTCTGGACAAGCTGCCGGAATATCAGGCTATTCTTGTGGAGCAGGTGGAGCTTAGCACGTCACAGGTGCAAAATAAAATTCAGGCCCTCCCGCCTGAGCTCGTCGCGCAAATTACGGAATACATCCAGGGCGCTGCCGAATATGTGCCGAATTTGGTCAAAATGATTTTTGCTGGAACCGTCGGCTACGTGTCCTCGTTCTCCAGCTTTATGTTTAACTTTCTGGTCGGTATTATATTAGCTTATTTCCTAAGTATTGAAATTAATGACTGGAAAAAAACAGCGGCGGATAAAACGCCCAAAACGTTTAAAAAAGCCTTTTTCTTCTTGCGTGAAAATGTATTAAAGGGCATTTCCGGCTACCTGAAGGCGCAAGCCAAGATGATTACGATTACGTTTTTCGTCATCTTCATCTCGCTGCTGCTGCTCGGTGTCAAAAATGCCCTTGTAGTCGCCGTCATCTCGGCTATTTTTGATGTGCTGCCGCTGCTTGGGGTAGGAACGATCTTTATCCCTTGGATCATTTATTTGTTTATCGTGGGGCATACTTCCCTAGCGGTATGGCTGTCCGTATTGTATATCGTCGTCGTATTGGCCAGACAGCTATTGGAGCCAAAAATTACCGGAGACACGCTCGGCGTATCTGCATTTACGATGCTGGCATTTATGATTATTTCGCTCAAGCTGTTCGGCATTGCCGGCGTCATCTTATCGCCCGTGCTCATCATTTTGCTCAAAACCTTGTATGACCAAGGTTTTTTCCATCGCTGGATCAGAGCGCCGCAAGGCGAATTCGACAGCCAGGTGCCTCCTCCAGGTGCCGGAGAAGGCACAGGCAACCCGCCAGCTCCTCCAAGCGTTTAAATCTGTTTTATCGCTTCGCTATAATATCCATGACGCCGCGAAACAGCTTCGTCGCCTGATTGCTTGTACCGGGACTCCTGTTCTCGGCAAGCACGGCGACGGCGTATCGCGGCGTATTTGTCGGCCCGTAGCCAATGAACCACTGGTGAACGCGCTCCTTGCCGCTGACCAGCGTCTGCGCCGTACCGGACTTACCGGCAACGGGCCATACGCCATCACGAATGGAACGTCCCGTTCCGTACTCAGTGACCGCCCTCATCCCTTCCAGCAGCGTGCCAGCGGTTCTCGCATGTATCGGCGTTCCCGCCTGCCGGGCTTGCCGGGGCTTCAGCTCCACCATCAGCTGTCCGTTCGCATAACGAATTTCACTAACGATTCGCGGCTCCAGCCGTTGACCGCCATGTAAAATCGTCACGACCAAATTCGCCGCCTGCAGCGGCGTCATCCTGACATCCCGTTGGCCGATACCGCTTTGAGCCATAATGCCCCCGTCTACGTCAAGAGTAGGCTTGTCCTGCAATTGCTGCCAAATGCTCGCAGCAAACAACTGTCCGCCCTCTTCCTCGCCAAGCAGCCGCAAACGTCCGGCAAACGGGCCAAATGCTGATTCGGCATGCCAGCCAGATGGATCACCAATGCCAAGGGCC
The DNA here is from genome assembly GCF_059383715.1 of Paenibacillus sp. J31R34. NCBI lineage: Bacteria > Bacillati > Bacillota > Bacilli > Caryophanales > Paenibacillaceae > Paenibacillus > Paenibacillus sp. J31R34. The sequence goes on along the minus strand of NZ_JBXENU010000014.1, from coordinate 124,453 downwards.
GTAGCTGTCTGATACAGCTCATAGCCGCTCAACCGCTCCGCAAGCGTTGCAAACACAATGTTGCAGGACTGAGCTAATCCTTCCTCAAGCGTTAGACTTCCATGGCCATCCTGCTTCCAGCATGTTAAACCATATTTGCCGTATTGCCCCCTGCATGTGAACACTTCTTTTTCGTCCACAACACCAGCCTCAAGCGCCGCCGCTTCTGTTACAAGCTTAAAAATCGAACCCGGGGCAACCGCTTGGAGCGCATGATTCGACCAATCGTTTTCTTCATTCCGATCCAGCTGCTGCGGGTTCATCTGCGGTCTGGACACCATGCTGACGATATCCGCATTTTGCGCATCCAGCACGACGATTGCTCCAGCCTTCAAGCCATTTGCATCTGCGTACAGCTCAAGCTGCTGCTGGAGCTGTACATCCAGCGTCGTCTTTACTTTCAGCGGATAGTAGGCGCTATCCGGCTGAAAAACCCGCAGACCCAGCCCCTGAAGCGGATGCCGCTGCCCATCAACATAAAAAGATACCGACGTTGGCCCATTGCCTCTTAGCAGCGTATCCAGCGATTTCTCAAGTCCAGCACCGCCGATTTCATCTGTCAGCTTGCGCTTGCCTGACGCCAGATCCGCTCCATAAGCCTGCTCCAGCCATTCCGGATGCTGGCTTATAAAACCAATGGCTTGCCTGGCATTAAGCTGCGGCAAATACCGATTGTGATAGGGCAGCACCTTGACTCCATTTATATGGAGCTGCGAAAGTCCTGCCAACTGGCTCGCAGAAAGGCTCAAGGGTGCCTTCTGCCCTTCCTCCCGCCAAAAATCAGCACTCTTGAGCGCATCCCATTTTTCCACCAGCTGCTCGTAAGACACCTGCAGAAGCTTCGCCAGCTTGCGCAGCTCCGTCGTCTCTCCCCGTGCCTTGCTCTCTACTGGAAATAGTGCCAATGCTGAATAGCTTTCCCCCGTAATGGCTCTCCCGTAACGATCAATAAAATCGCCGCGCCCTGAATCCAGCACCAAATTTCGCTGCCGCTGAATAGCTGCCTTATGCTGCCAGTCGATATGTTTGCTGAGCATCTGGGCAGCGGGCTGACCCAAGCTTGGCATCAGCTGCAGCGTCGCCAGCCTAATCAAATAACCTGCCATTATAACCGTTAAAAGTATTGCTACAATTGCTGCACGCCGCCTGATCATTTCAGCTAGCCTCCTTCCCCTCAGTATGGCCTTAATGCCAACGTATAAACCGCATCGCCCTTCCCTTAAGCCCGCAAGCACTCGTTCCAGCTGCCCCAAAAATAGTTCAGTTTCATTTAAGGTAGCCCAAGTATGATAACCCTCAAGAACCTACATGAAGAGGTGATGCTTCTATTATGAAGACGCACAAAAAGGCAGCCAAAAAAACGAAACGGATATGGATGATTGCAACGATCGCAACGCTCTTAGGCCTTGGCTCATTGACATATGGTCTCGCAGACCGTTATTTGATCAAGCACGTCGAAGTCGTGGTAACTGACCAAGCGGCAACGTCCAACAGCTCAAGCGATACAGCTGCTTCAACTGCTGAAGTTCAAGCAGCATCAGATGATTGGAACTACAGCAGCGACAATATACAAATTAAAATTGAGCAGGTTCAGAGTGGCTCTGGCTCAGATTTGATCACGTATTTTGTCGCAGATGTCACGGTTAAAGATGCCAGCAGCCTGCGCTCTGCATTCGCCGAAAACAGTTTTGGAACGAATATTATAGAGGATACCTCGGTCATCGCTTCCAGCAATAATGCCATTTTTGCAATCAACGGCGATTATTATGGCTTCCGTGATGATGGCGTCATTATTCGCAACGGCACCGTATACCGCGATGATCCGGTGCGGGATGCGCTGGCACTATTCGATGACGGATCGCTCCAAACGTATGATGAAACAGAGATTTCCTCCTCCGAGCTGCTTGCAGACGGCGTCACCAATACGTTGTCATTCGGCCCCATACTGATACAAGATGGCAAAATCACAAGTGATTTCAGCAGTGTCAAAATCGATACTAATTTCGGAAACCGCTCGATCCAAAATGCGAATCCAAGAACCGCGATCGGAATGATTGCACCAAACCATTATGTATTTGTCGTAGTAGACGGGCGGAAGGAAGGCTACAGCCGCGGAATGACACTTACCGAGCTTGCCGATGTCATGGCTGGCCTCGGAGCTACAGAAGCCTACAATTTGGACGGCGGCGGTTCATCGACGATGTATTTCATGGGCAGAGTTGTCAATAATCCGCTTGGTAAAAATCAAGAGCGCGGCGTCAGCGACATCTTATATATTGGGGAGGAGTAATTCATCATGACTATATTAATTCCGGCCTATGAGCCTGATAATCGGCTGCTTGATTTGATCCAGCAGCTGCATGCGTTCCAGCTTGAGCCCATCGTCATTGTCGATGACGGAAGCGGGCCAAGCTACCGTGACATTTTTGAAGCGGCTGAAGCCTCCGGCTGCACCGTTCTGACCCACGAGGTCAACCTCGGGAAAGGACGTGCCTTAAAAACGGGGTTTGGCTATATACAAAAAGCCGGTTTGCCGGGCCACGTCGTCTGTGCAGATAGCGACGGGCAGCATCTGCCCCATGACATAAAGCGGATTTTCGAGAAGCTGCTCAGCCAGGCAACGCCGGGCATTGTGCTGGGCAGCCGCCGGTTTAGCGGAACCATTCCACTGCGCAGCCGCTTTGGCAACTCGGTCACTCGATCAGTCTTCTCTCTCACTACGGGCACTAAAATTTATGATACGCAAACCGGTTTGCGCGGCTTTTCACTTTCCATGCTGGACTGGCTGTGCCAAATTCCTGGCGAGCGGTTCGAATATGAAATGAACATGCTGCTGACCGCTCACCGGGATGGCTATAAGATTACCGAGGAATATATTGATACCGTCTATTTGGATCATAATAAATCATCCCATTTTCGCCCGCTGATCGACTCTTTCCGCATTTATTTGCCGATTATAATGTTCAGCACCTCTTCCCTGCTGTCAGCAATACTAGACTTCACGCTATTATTCCTTGTTCAAAGCATTAGCCACAACCTGTTCTTATCCGTAGTAGCCGCAAGATTGTGCAGCTCCATCTTCAACTATACAATGAACAGAAAGTACGTGTTCACGGGCGGCAAAGTATCCAGGGTACACCAATCGCTGCCTAAATATTTCTCGCTGGTCATTCTTGTGCTGCTCTTAAATTATGGACTGTTGTATTTTTACAATGAAACCCTTATCCTTCCCCTTGTTATCGCCAAATTGCTGACCGAGGCATCCATCTTTCTTTTCAGTTATTGGGCCCAGCGCAAATATGTGTATTAGGGTGAAATATGGCTTCACTGCATGAAAAGCTTGGCTTCCGATCGCGATCGCCATTACTCCAGCACAACCTCTTCATTTTCGTTACGTATTTTTCACCATGTTTGAAAAAAAGCCGTTTGAACGGGGAAGTACCCCGTTCAAACGGCTGAATGAAAGTCGATATTATTCGATTTTGAATTTCGAAAGCGAATCCTTCAGCTCACGCGATACGCTGCCCAACTCTTCCGACAGGCTGACGAGACCGTCACTAATGCTAAGCTGCTCGCTGCTGAGGGAAGCTACCTCCTCTGATGTTGCCGAGGATTGCTGTGCTACTGCGCTGACATTCGTCATCGCCTCAGACAACACTTCCTGCGACTTGTCCAGCTCGCCGATGGAGTCCGTTACTGAATCCAGCTTGTGTACAAACTGTACCATCTGCTCCTGAACACCTACGAAAATATCCGTCGCCTGCTTCACAGAAACAATTTGCTCTTGGAATAAAGGATAAGCATCCGATAATACGCTAACCGTATTGTCAATTTCCTCTTGGATTTTTTCCGTGATTTGTCCTACCACATCAATCGATTGACGGGATTGATCGGCCAGCTTGCGAATTTCATCGGCCACGACCATAAAGCCTTTGCCCGCTGCACCTGCACGCGCTGCTTCAATCGCCGCATTCAGGGAAAGAATGTTGGTCTGCTTCGTCAAATTGTTCAATACATCCAATATTTTAACGATAGAGCCTGTGCTGTCTTTAAGGCTGTCTACCTTTTCAACCATTGAGCGTGTCATTTGCTCGGTCTGTCCCGTTTTGTGGCTCAGCTCGCCCATGTAGGCCGCTCCACGCTCACTCGCTTTCTCAACCTCACCAGCTGCACGCACAATTTCCGCATTCGCCTGCTTCACTGTTTCCATTTGGGTCGAAATATTGCCGCTCAAGTCGCTGCCGCGCTCTGCTTCAACAGCAAGGCTTGAAGCGCCATTTGCGATTTCTTCGGTTGCGACTGATATTTCCCGTGAAGAAATGGCTGTTTTCCGCGATACATCCGTCAGCTCGCCTGCCGTATGCAGCACAGTATCCGCAGATTGTGTAGCCTGCTTCGCCAAATTGGTAATTTGCGTCATCATATCGTTAAAGCTGTCGCTCAGCTCACCGATTTCATCGGAACGTTTCCGAATCGTAGAACGCACCGTCAAATTGCCCCGTTGTCCCTCGTTCATTAAATTACGCAGGTTCGTCAGTGGCTGTGCAATCGTTCTAATGACAAGGAAGCCAATCGCAATTGCAATGAATACAGCTACAATCGCTGTAATAATGGTCATATTGCGAATAACTTTTGCATCCTCGACCAACGTATCTACCGGAATAAGACCGAGCAGCTTCCAATCTACGGAATCAAATGATTTATAGACCGTCAGCATGGATTCGCCATCGCTAGTATTCAGCTTTTCCGATCCTTCTATTGCAGCGTCTCCTTCAGTCGGAAGAGCTACTGGAGCCGGCTGACCAATCAGGTCATTGTTAGGAGGCAAAATATAGTTGTTTTGACCATCTACGATCGAAAGCTCACTGCCTAGTCCCAAGGATACATCCTTTATTGAATCTTGGAGGCTAGCCAAATTAATTTCAATTAGCAGCATATAGGAAACTTCATTCAGCGTGCTGTCCTTCAGAAGACGACTGATGCCAACCGTTGGCGCACCGTTCGCACCGCCAAAGCCCTTCGGCTGGGTCGCAATCCATAGCGCCTTGCCATTTGCTTCTTGCACCTTGCTGAACCACTCTTCCTGCTTCATCGCAGCGGTTGCAACAGAAGAAGCATTTCCTGCTGTTACGACTGGCAGCTTGTCGTCCAACGGCAGCAAATAGATTGCCTTAATGCTGGAGTTGCCTAGCGCGTAATCCTGCATTTTGCTAGACAGCTCGCGGCTTGCTTCAAACCGGGTATAATCGTCCTCGCCGTCACGCATTTTACCGATCAACGTATGTAAGTCTTTATTAATTAAAATTTGCATCGTCATTTCTTCATAGTTGTCTAAAATAATGTTCAAATTCGTCGTTACTTGGCTGACTGTCTGAAAGCTAGCCCCGGAAACTTTGCGCTCGACAATCGTTTTCGTCTGTGAATATGAAATTAGACCTACTGCCAAAACACAGGTTACAATGCTGGCAAAAATAATTAAAAACAGCTTCGTACCTACCGATTTATTGACCTGGTTCAGCTTCATTTCCTTCGTCAGCGCGAGCAGCTGCTTGGAGGAGCTTTTCCCGTATTTGCCCGTATTAGAGGCGATTTTTTTTATAATCGGTTTAGAGCTGCCCCAAAGTCCAGAAAGGGCTTTCATAGATTTCCCTGCTTCTGTTTTTTTCATCGTAATTTTCTTCGACTGAGTTTTGTCCTCATTTTTTTTCAATGATGACACCGCCTTTTTTATTTGTTACAGACTAGGTCTCTAGAAGCGTTCAATATGTTGTCAATGAATCCTTGTACTCTCTTTTCTTATGTAGCCCCTAATTCTATATATCGGTTTTCAACTCACAAATAATTAATAAATAATAAAAAAAACACTGTTATCGAAAAACGAAAACAGTGTCGTGGTCCTAGTTATTTTTTTATCATTAGTTTACGCAGCATATCCATTGGCTCAACAGGTGCAAAAGTCTTAATGTGGATGCGCTGAAGCGGGTGTCTTGCTGCATCCAGCTCTTGTCCCTTGTCATCGGTCATCCGCGTAATCGTCTGCTTGAAGAAGCGGCCGCCGGGTCCTACAAACTCAACTTCTTGTCCCAATTTGAAGTGGTTGCGCTGTTGTACAACCGCAATGCCCGTCTCTTCATTGTATTCCAGAACAACTCCGGCAAAATCATAAGGAGCTGGCTTATCTTCCGGCTCATAAATATGATCCTCTGCACCCGGTGTATCGAGGAAAAATCCCGTGTTGAGCGGACGGTTCGCCGCTTTGAAAATTTCATCCAGCCATTCTTGCTTCAGTACAAAATTTTCCGGGTCCTCAAAATAGGAATCAATCGCTTGACGATACACATTCACAACAGTAGCAACATAGTGAATACTCTTCATGCGGCCTTCAATTTTGAAGCTGTCTACGCCAACATCAATCAGCTCTGGCAAATATTCAATCATACACAGGTCTTTAGACCCCATCGTGAATTGATCTTCGCCTTCGGTGTACATCGGCATATCATCAACGAACAAATCGTATTTCCAGCGACACGACTGCGAGCAGCCCCCACGGTTGGAGTCCCGATCGGTAAAGTGATTGCTGAGCACACAGCGGCCAGAAAATGAAGAACACATCGCGCCATGAATAAACGCTTCAATTTCAATATCTACATGCTTTTTAATTTCGGCGATTTCTTCAAAGCTTGTTTCTCTGGCTAGAACGACGCGTGGCAGTCCTTCTTCCTTCCAAAACTGTACCGCCTGCCAGTTGAGCGTGGATTGCTGGGTGCTCAAATGCGCTTCCAGCTTAGGAGCTACTCGCGAAGCCGTCTCGATAATAATCGGATCTGCGACAATAATCGCTGAAATGCCGACTTCCTCCAGATTGCGCAAATATTCCTCAAGCCCGCCGATATCCTCATTATGCGCGTAAATATTCGTAGCCACGAATACCTTAGCGCCATAACGATTGGCAAACTCGACGCCTTCTCGCATTTCCTCAAAGCTGAAATTGCCTGCGTTGGAACGAAGGCCGTATTTTTGTCCGCCAATGTATACGGCGTCAGCGCCATAATGGATGGCGAATTTCAGCTTTTCCAAATTGCCTGCCGGGGCAAGCAGTTCGGGACGATCGAGTCTATGGCGTTTTCCCTGATAGCGGGTTTTCACCGGGCTCGTCGCCCCTGAATACGTGTTTTCTGCAACTGTCATAGTTGCTGCACCTCCTGCTCCATACCTCAATACACCTGTTCTTTATAAAAGAAACCAAAGCTCAGCTCACGCTGCGGATCTTGCGCTTCTTGAATCGGCTCCAGCCACTCATCCTGAAAACGGTAGCCCTCCGGATCAGCCATATAAGCGTCAATGACATTGCGATAAGCCCTTACTATGATTTCATTGTATTCTATCGACTTGAGCAGCCCTTCAATCTTCAAGCTCTCCACGCCGATTTCCATCAGCTCATGCAGGTTTTCCAGCATGCAAATATCATCCGAGCTCAAAATATGCGTGCCGTTGGCATCCTCAAAAATAGGGAAACGCTCATCTTTACGCTCAGCTTCCATCACGTATAGCCCTTGCTCCTTGCTGGCGCTGCCAAGCTTGCCGGAGTCTTCCTGATGATCCAAATAGCTGTTCACAAGCGAACGCTTGGAATGATAAATATTCGTCAAGCCATGAACCTGCACCTCGATTGGCATCGTGGAGTTTTCTTTGATTTCAATGACCTGATCCATATTCAGCTCGCGGGCAAGCACAAACCGCGTAGCGCCGCGCTTTCTCCAATATTCTGCTGTCGCATAATTCGTTGAAGTCATCTCGGCATTCCAATGCAGCGGCATGTCAGGAGCGGCACTCCGTGCAGCCATCAATACAGCGGGGTCACCGAACATAACGCCGTTTACACCAGCTTCGGCCAGTGCCTGCAAATAGCCAGGCAAAGATTCCACGACTTTGTTTTCGATCAAATTATTTACCGATACATAAATGTTTACGCCGTGAGGCGCCGCCAGCTCCACCGCTTGCCTGATCATTTCCAGATCAAATTGTCCAGCAAGACGCATGCCGTAGCGTGCTTCTCCAATTAGGAAAGCATCAGCCCCGGCAGCAATTAGGCGCTCCAGCTCCTCCAAAGATGAAGCTGTCGTTAATAATTCTGGCTTTACTGCCATGCTCCTTACACTCCTTACTTAGACTGCGCAGTCTTGTTGCTGTTAGCAATATTATTGTTATGCTCGCTAAAGGTTTTAGCAAACAGATGCTGTCCCGTTCCATCTTTCTTGGTTACATAGAAAAAATATTCCGTTTCCTGCGGATAAAGTGCCGCTTTGATCGAGCTAAGGCTTGGGGCTGCAATCGGTCCCGGCGGGAGCCCATCTACCAAATAGGTGTTATAAGGGCTGTCTACCTTGAGATCCTTATTATATAAACGTTCCTTTGGCTTATCGAGTGCATATTGCACCGTTGCATCTATTTGAAGCTTCATCGGCTTGTTCAAGCGATTATATATAACGCTCGCAACGATCGGACGCTCCTCGTCAACGACCACCTCGCGCTCGACCAGGGATGCAATCGTAAGCAGCTGATGAATCGTCAGCTTGCGTTTTTCCAGCTGAATCGTCCAATCATTGGGAAGCTGGGCAAGCTTGACATCAAGTTCAGAAATCATACGGTTCAATATTTCCTGCTCGGTACTGCCCTTCTTCATTTCATAGGTTTCAGGAAACAAATACCCTTCCAGCCGGTGATGCAGCTTGGCATCAGCGGAAATCTCATTGACCGCATCCGCATTGCTCCACGTTTGCTGCTTATCGGCAAGCTCCAAAAATTTTTCCTTGTCGATCAGCTTCTCTTCCGCCAGCTTATCGGCAATTTGCAGTACCGTAAGCCCCTCTGGAATCGTAAACCGGATCGTCTCCTGCTTGACGGTGCTGCCGCTGTTCAGCATAGCAATGACATCTGCCTTATCCATGCCGGGATTCATCGAATACGTGCCCGCTTGGAATTTGCCGCCTTCTTTTTCCAGCTTCAAATAATATTTAAAGATCAGGGCATTTTTAATAATCCCTTCCTCTTGAAGCACATCGGAAATTTGGCTCGCTGAGGCGCTGTTTGGAATGACAATCTGCTTGGCCTCTGCCGTCTTGGTTGGCTCTAATTGAAGCCACAAATAAATAAATGCGCCGCCCACCACTGTAGTGATGACGCCTAAAATGCTTAAAAATACGTAAAAAGCGATACGAACCTTGCTAGGCTTAGATGACTGCCTCTTTGCGTTGTCCAACCTGCTTTCCTCCTAATTCCCCAATACGTCGAGAAAAAGAGCGGTGTGCACCGCTCTTTTTCTCGATGTATACGTATAATAAAGCTTGCTTAAGGTCGCTCATCGCCAGCAAATAACAAATCGTCATAAGCTTCGGACGCCAGTTCCCATTCTTCATCATCCTCAATCGTTTCCAGCTCCGGCTCTTCGCCAAGCTCGCCAATGACGCGGAAAAGCTCCACTTCATCCTCGCCCTTCATCGCTTCCGACTGGAGCGCCGCATAGACGTAGGAACCGAGTCTAAACTCAGCCTTAATGACGAATGTTTCCATAACGCCGCCGCCCGCAAGCAGCTCGATTTGAGGACCGAAGGCTTCCCGCAGCCGCTCAAGCGGCTGCGGGATTAGTACCTCGCCTTGATCCATTAATTTTCTTCCTCCAATTCGCCGAGCAGCGTATTAAACGTCTCCTCCACGATGTTCCATTCTTCTTCGTCTTCAATCGTGTACAGCTGGAGATCATCGCCATCTTCCTCGTAGCGGAAGGCGTAAACCTCATCTTCCTCTTCGCTCTCGCCAACGAGCGGAACGACCATCATATATTTCTGATCAGAGCCATCCACTTCAAACTTCATGATGACTTCGAATTCTTCTTCATTGCCGTCTTCATCCGGAATATAAATAATTTCCGGCTCTTCGAACTGCATATCATCCTTTGTCATCTTAACCCTCACCTTTTCGTTTTGTAATTTGCGCCAAAATAGCTTTCGCTCCTGTTAACGCAAGCCCTTAGAATCGAGATAATTTTGTAAAATGAGCGTTGCCGCCATTTTGTCCACTACCAGCTTTCGCTTCTTACGGCTGACATCCGCTTCTATGAGAGTACGCTCTGCGGCTACAGTAGTCAACCGTTCGTCCCAAAGGTGAACAGGCAAGTGTAGTTTCTGTCGAAGCTGCTCTGCGAATTCAATACTAATTTCGCCTCGCGGACCGATGGTGTTATTCATGTTTTTCGGCAGTCCCAAGACGATTTCACTAACCTCATACTGCTGCGCAATTTCTGCGAGCCGATCCAATTCGCCATTGTCCCGGCGCTTCTTCACGACCTCAAGCCCTTGCGCAGTCCAGCCAAAAGGATCGCTTACCGCAACACCAATGTTGCGATCGCCGTAATCGAGTCCCATTGTTCTCATTGCTTGTCCGGCTCCTGACTATTATGTTTTCTTATTGTTCAAATAAAACCGGACAAGCTCTTCAATGAGTTCATCGCGTTCCTTCTTGCGAATCAGGCTCCTGGCGTTGTTGTGCCGCGGAATATACGCGGGATCACCGGAGAGCAAATAGCCTACAATCTGATTGATCGGATTGTACTCTTTCTCCAGAAGTGCCTCATGCACAGACAGCAAAATGTCCTGTGAGGAGGTTTCCAAACTTTCCGGCAACACATCAAACTTCATCGTTTTGTCCATGGAACTCATCGCCAGCACCTCGCTTTCCAACTACATTTCAATGAGATTACTATCGATACACATTCCTATCATATCACATTTGCTTGGGCGAGAACCAGTTCTTCCGCAAGTTTCAGTGCTTCTTCCAATTTGGAAGCGTCCTTGCCGCCAGCCTGCGCCATATCAGGACGGCCACCGCCGCTTCCGCCGCACACAGCTGCTGCTTCTTTAATAATTTTGCCAGCGTGAAGACCCTTCTTCACCAAATCGGCCGATACCGACGCTACAAGGCTGACTTTATCCTCTTGAACAGCGCCAAGAATAATAACCGCAGAAGGCAGCTTAAGCTTCAGCTCATCAGAAATGCCGCGCAGCGCGTCTATGGATGGTGCATTTACTTGAGCGCTAAGCACCGTAATTTCGCCGATCTGCTTCGCCTGCTGCTCAAGCGAGCCTGCTTCGATCCGGCTCAGCTTCGCTTGCAGCGATTCATTCTCGCGGCCAAGCTCCTTCACCTGTGCATGCAGCGCATCAATACGCTTAGGCACATCTCCATTGCTCGATTTCAGCAATGCTGCTGCTTGCCCCAGCAAATCAAGCTGGCTTTCAGTGTAGCTGTAAGCATGGCGGCCTGTAACGGCTTCAATCCGGCGCACGCCGGAGCCAATTCCGCTTTCGCTGATCAGCTTGAACACGCCGATTTGCGAAGTGCTGGCTACGTGGCAGCCGCCGCAAAGCTCAAGGCTGTAGTCGCCGACTTGCACGACGCGGACGACATCGCCATATTTTTCTCCGAATAAGGCCATTGCGCCCATTTCCTTCGCTTCTGCAAGCGACTTGTTCGTAATGGTCACATCGGTGCTGTTCCAAATTTGCTCATTGACACGGCGCTCGATTTCTACAAGCTCCTCATCGGTAATGCTGCCAAAGTGGGAGAAGTCAAAACGCAAACGCTCCGCCTCAACAAGGGAACCGGCCTGATTAACATGTGTGCCCAGTACTTCCTTGAGCGCTTTGTGCAGCAAATGGGTTGCGGTGTGGTTTTTAATGACATCCTCACGAACCGCTTTCGCAACAGCCGCCTGTACTTTCTCGCCCGTCTTCACGGTGCCTGATACAACGAGCGCATGATGCACGCTTTGGCCATGCGGCGCTTTCGTCACATCTTTCACCTGCAAGGAGAAGCCTTGGCCCGAAATGATGCCGCGGTCGCCAATTTGTCCGCCGCTCTCCGCATAGAACGGAGTACGGTCAAGCAGCACAAACACTTCGCTGCCTTCGCTTGCGCTGTCAATCAGCGCATCCTCTTGCACAATCGCCGTAATGGCCGATTCAATTACCAATTCATTATAGCCAACAAATTCGCTTTTAACCGTGAATTCGCCTAGTGCGCCACCTTGAATCTTCATGCCGCCCGTATCCTGGCGAGCTGCCCGCGCGCGCTCGCGCTGAGCTTCCATTGCTGCGTCAAAGCCTGCACGGTCAACGGTCAAGCCGTTTTCCACTGCAAAGTCCTCCGTCAGGTCAAACGGGAAGCCATACGTGTCATACAGGCGGAATGCATCCTCGCCGCCGATTTCCTTGCCGCCTGCTGCGCGAGCGGAATCTACCAGCGTCGTGAGCAAAGCCAGGCCGTCGGATAGCGTCTCGTGGAAACGCTCTTCCTCTGTACGAATAACCTTCTCAATAAATTCGCGCTTGGACACAACCTCATCATAGTATACGCCCATCACTTCGCCGACAGTAGCGGTCAGCTCATGCAGGAATGGACGGTCGATGCCGATCGATTTTCCGTAACGAACCGCTCTGCGGAGCAAACGGCGAATAATGTAGCCGCGTCCTTCATTAGAAGGCATAACGCCGTCGCCGACAGCGAAAGCAACCGTACGAATGTGGTCAGCGATAACTTTCAGCGCCACATCGTGCTCAGCGTTCACATGATATTTCACGCCAGCAAGCTCACACGTACGCTCGATAATTGGCATGAACAGGTCCGTATCAAAGTTCGAATCTACATCCTGCAAAATCGAAGCGAAACGCTCCAGACCTGCGCCTGTATCGATGTTTTTGTTAGGAAGCGGCGTATAGCTGCCGTCTTTATTATGGTTGAATTGCGAGAATACGAGGTTCCATACTTCCAGAAAACGCTCGTTTTCGCCGCCCGGCCAGCATTCCGGATCATTCAAATCGCCGTATTTGTCGCCGCGGTCATAGAAAATTTCCGTACATGGCCCGCAAGGACCTTCGCCGATATCCCAGAAGTTTTCATCCAGCTTGTAGATGCGCTCCTCTGGCAGGCCGATTTTTTTATTCCAGAACTCGTATGCTTCCTCATCCTCCGGGTAAACGGTAACCGATAGGCGCTCTGGATCGAAGCCGATCCACTCCTTGCCCGTTAGAAACTCCCAAGCCCACGTAATCGCTTCTTCCTTGAAATAATCGCCGATGGAGAAATTGCCGAGCATTTCAAAAAAAGTATGGTGGCGGCGCGTTTTGCCGACATTTTCGATATCGTTGGTGCGAATGCACTTCTGCGAATTCGTAATCCGTGGATTTTCCGGAATGACGCGTCCGTCAAAATAAGCTTTCAGCGGCGCCATGCCTGCGTTAATCCATAGCAGCGATGGATCGTTGTGCGGCACGAGCGATGCGCTCGGCTCGATTGTATGTCCTTTGCTTTCAAAAAAAGCAAGCCATTTTGCCCGAATTTCACTAGCCTTCATAGTTGATACGCCTCCAATAGGTTTCATTATTTACGCCTGCATTTTGCAGCTAAACCTGCTTTAAAACATCAAAAAGTCCCTGTCAGTTATGACAGGGACGAAAACTCGCGGTACCACCCTGGTTATCGCCAGCTTCAGCCTTGCGCTATTTCTAGCGGCACAGCCTTACGCAGCAATCTCCTCGTATGGACAATAACGGGTCCTCCCGGTGAAGTTCATTCACACTCCGAAAGCAGCTTTCAGCCATCCTTCGCCATAAAAGCTCTTGCAGCCAACGCCGGATAACGGCGAAGAAGCTTCCTCTCTGTTTGACGGTCTATAGCTTACTTCTTTTTCATCAACGATTTCCATTTAAAATATAAGAATTTATAAGTTTTGCACTTATAAATGGGCTTATATTTCATCGCGAAACGGAGGCTTTGCCTCCAAAGGACGGCGAAAGCCGTTTACGCTTGAGTTGTACTAAAAATGAGTATATCGGCAGCAAGGCCCGCTGTCAAATAATCTTTCTCCGCACATAATAGGCAAACATATGCTGGACGATGACCTTCAGCGCCGCGAAAATCGGAACGGCGAGAATCATCCCCGCGACGCCCGCTACCTCTCCTCCAACCAGCAGGGCAAAAATAATCGCCAGTGGATGCATATGCAGCGTCCTCCCCACCACCTGCGGAGAAATGATATTGCCCTCTAAAATTTGGCATAGCGTATTGATTACCGCGACGAGAATCATCATTTTGACCGATATGGTCGAGGCCATCAGAATTGCTGGAATCGCCCCCAGAAACGGGCCCAAGTAGGGAATAATGTTCGTAATCGCTACAATGCCGGCAAGCAGCAGCGCATATTCCATTCCGATAATCGTGTAGCCGATATAGGCAAGCACACCGACGATCAGACAGACGAGAAACTGCCCGCGTATGTAGCTGCCGAGCGCCGAGTCAATATCCTTCATCAGCCGGACGGTGTTTTGACGATGCGACTTGGGCACGTACGTAATGATCGTCCGCTCGAACACCTCAAAATCCTTCAAAATGTAAAATGCCAGAAACGGCACAATAAAGGCAATAAACACCGTATTCAGCACCGAACCGATATTGTTGATAAAATGGATCAGCGTTTCCGACAGCTTCCGCTCCATATGAAGCAGCGACTGGTTCATCCCATCGCGCAGGCTGTCCGGCAGAAACGATGTATTGTTGATATCCGTCACCAAATTTTGCGCCTTCATCGTCAGGTCTGGCACCCGCTCGTTGAGCTCCTGCACCTGCATGGCAAGCATTGGAATGACATTGACGAGCAAGACGGTCAGAGCTGTGAAAAATACCGTATAAATGAGCAGCACCGCCATCGTACGCGGAACTTTACGTTCATGCAGCATCGTCACTACCGGGTTCAGCACGTAGGAAATAATCATGGCAACGATAAATGGCGCAAGAATCGCCTTGAGGAAAAAATAAATATTCATAAACATTGGTTTGACCAATATAAGCAAATACAGCGCCAGCAAACCTAGAATAATGTATACCAGCCATACAAACAAACGGCTTTTTGTGAACCGCTCCACTTTCCCTCACCCCCGCTCGCTTACCAAGGTGAAACGGCTGTCGCCGTCCTTTGACGGCGGCTGCGCGTTTCAGTCCGAGAAATATAAGTCCATTTATAAGTGTGAAGCTTATAAATTCTTATATTTCAAAAGAGGCCCCTAGGCCAATCTGCTACAGTATATGTACAAGCGGGGAAAATCATCCATGCTGCTGGCCAGTTATTGTTTACGAGTGTTAAAACGGCTAATTTCCTTCAGCAGCTGATCCGCATGATCGGACAATTCTCTGGCCGCATCGGAAATATTTTCAATCGATAGCGACTGCTCCATTGTGGAGGATGCCGCTTCTTCCGTCGAAGCCGCACTTTCCTCTGCAACTGCCGCAAGCCCCGTAATCACATCAGAGACCTGTGCAGCACCCGATTTCAGCTCCGTAATGCCTGAGGTCACCGAATTAATTTTTAGAATAATTTCATCTACAGATTCCCGAATGCGGTCAAAAGAAGCCGCTGTCTCCTCCATAGAATCCAGCTGGGCTGCACTGTTCCGGCGGAACTGCTCAAGCTCAGCTGCACTTTGCTCACCCGCTGCATGCAACTCACTCAGCAGTTGATCGATTCCGCTCACCGATTGCGAGGACTGCTCGGCGAGCTTGCGGACCTCAGTGGCAACTACAGCAAAACCTTTGCCATTCTCGCCAGCGCGGGCCGCCTCAATAGCTGCATTGAGCGCCAGCAAATTCGTTTGTGCGGCAATGGCCTGAATGCTACCGGTAATTTTAGAAATTTCACCGATTTTACTCAGCAGCAGCTCATTGGACTCTTCCACCCGCTCGGTAGATTCCTTCCCAGCCTCCGAAAGATCCGTCTGACGGGCAATGGCGCCTTTGCCGCTTTCCATCGCTTGATTAACATCCAAAATCGTTACCGATGCTTGGCGGGTCTCATCCGCGATTTGGTCAATGACCGTATTAATTTCGGATACCATCTCGGCACCCGATTGCACAGATTGTGCCTGATCACCAGCTCCCTTGGCAATTTCCTCAATGACGGTCGATATTTGCCCAGCAATTTCATTGCTGCCCGAAGCATCCTTGTACATCGTCTTGGAGGATGTTTGTACGAGCTGCGCAGATTGATCAACCTGCTGAATAAGCTGATTGAGGGAAGCGCTCATTGCATTAAACGAAGAACCCAGCTGGGCAATTTCGTCCTTGCCCTTAACAGGCACCTGCACCGTAAGATCGCCGGCGGCCAGCAGCTGTGCACTCTTTTTCATATTAAGCAATGGCTTCAGCGCTTTAAGGGATATCAAATAGGCGACAGCAGCCAGCAGTAAGGTGAACACGACGATAAAGCTTATATAAAGCTGCTTGGAGCTCGTAAGCTCAGCAAAGGCCGCTGATTTGGAAATGGAGGTCGCTACTAACCAATTGGTGTTTGGAACCTTTTCAAAATACAACAGCTGCTTGTCATTGTTATACATGTATTCTGCCCGGCCGGAAGGCTCACCGAGCATTTGCTCTACCACATTTTTATAGTCATTTTGCTCCGCAAGCTGCGTGTTCAGCAGGCTTTGATCAGGGTGGGAAAGAACGACGCCCGTCCGGTCCAGCAAAAAGGTAAAGCCGTCTTCCGTTTTAATCGAGCTGATTTTTTCCTTAATGGAATCGAGAGAAATATTTTCTGAAATGGCGCCTTGGAAAGCTCCATTCTGGTCATGCAGCGGCACGCCGATAAAAATAGCCTGTACTCCCGCCTTCGTAATATACGCATCGCTATAAGTGAGCTTGCCTGATTCCTTAATCGCTAAATACCACGGACGCTGGCGAGCATCAAACGTAGCATCCGGAATAAAGCCCGCGCCATCCATATAGGTGCCGTCTTCCAGACCAAAATAGATCGTATCGATATCCTCTTTATTATCAGGCAGTTGAAAGGCCATCAAATGGTCCATGCCGATTTCGTTCAGCGGTACGGTATCCTCAATCACTTTGCCTACGGTCTCGATTACTTTGGCCTGTTTTTGCGCCCAGCCATCTACTTCAGCAACCGCTTTTTGGACGGAGCTTTGAATTTCTCCATTTACCGAACTCGTTGCCTGCTTTTCAATTACATACAGTGCAAAATAACTGAGCGGAGTTGCGAGCAAAATACAAATAGCCGTTACAAACACAATAATTTTCACTTTAAGCGTCATTCCTACGCCTCTTTTCTCATTTTGTATAGCCCTTAAAAATTCAATTAAACATGAAGGGACTATAAATATATCGACAATTTCCCCAGTACCTTTATAGCTGAGAATTGGAAAATCAAAATAACTGTTGAATGCTTGCTCGGACTTGTATTTGCAGGAAAAACAAGCACTTTCATTTCCAAAATACCCGATTTTCTTTAATGAAATTACCAGCAATGAACAAGGGATACTCAAATCCATTGACAAAAATGTTTCCCAGGAGCAATATTGTTTCATAGCACAAACAAATGCAACAGCCAACACATCTGAGCGTAAACGAAAGAAGGGTTTTTATGAGCACACAGTCCGATCAACTGGATAAAAAATCAGGCTGGCTCCGCGCGAGTGGAAATGTCAGCCTTGAAGAAGTGAACTCCTCTATTCATATACCGAAAAATGCAAGCGGCTTTCGAAAATTTCTCGCCTTCGCTGGCCCCGGCATGCTGGTCGCCGTCGGCTATATTGATCCCGGCAACTGGGCAACATCCATTGCGGGCGGCGCAAGGTTCGGCTATACGCTGCTGGCCGTTATTCTGATCGCCAATTTAATTGCGATTTTGCTGCAAAATCTGTCGGCAAGGCTCGGCATCGTTACCGGCCGCGACCTTGCCCAAGCAACCCGCGACTCCGTCGGCATGAAAGGCGCTGTCATCCTCTGGCTGCTGGCCGAGCTTGCCATTATTGCAACCGATCTTGCCGAGGTTATCGGCTCCGCCATTGCCCTAAATTTGCTGTTTGGCCTCCCCTTAATAGGCGGTATTCTTATTACGACGCTAGATGTATTTTTGCTGCTGCTGCTGCAGAAGAAAGGCTTTCGGCTTATTGAATCCCTTATTATTGTGCTGATGGCTACGATATTCGGGGTATTTGTATTCGAGGTCATTATTTCGCGGCCGGATATATCAGCGGTGCTTTCCGGCTATGTTCCGAAGTTTGAAATCGTGAGCAGCCCCGCCATGCTGTTCGTATCACTTGGCATCCTTGGGGCAACGGTTATGCCGCATAATCTGTATTTGCATTCCTCCATCATTCAGACGAGAAAATATGAGCGGACGGAGGAGGGACGGCGGGAAGCGATTAAGTATTCCCAATGGGATTCCGGCGTTTCGCTGACCATCGCTTTTCTGATTAATTCAAGCATCTTGATTCTGGGAGCTGCGGCCTTTTATGGAACGGGCCTGAATGTAACGGAAATCGAAGGCGCCTATCAGCTGCTTAGCCCAACGCTTGGCGTCAGCATTGCCAGCACCTTATTCGCTGTTGCCTTGCTCGCTTCTGGCCAAAGCTCGACGATTACGGGGACTTTAACGGGGCAAATCGTTATGGAGGGTTTTATTAAATTTTCGATCCCGCCTTGGCTGCGCCGTATTGTGACACGATTGCTTGCTGTCATTCCAGCGCTCATCGTCACCTGGCTGTTCGGCACGCGCGGAACGGGCGAGCTGCTGCTGTGGAGCCAAGTCGTCCTGAGCTTGCAGCTTCCATTCGCCATTATTCCGCTTGTGCTGTTCACAAGCAGCCAAGCCAAAATGGGTGTGTTCGCCAACAAGCCTTGGGTCAAAGTGCTTGCCTGGCTATGCGTAGGGGTTATTACAGCGCTAAACCTGTTCCTTGTGCTGTATTTGTTCGCCACTGGGCATGAGCTAGGGTAATGAGCCGCTATGCCCAGCAGCTTTAAATTATTCAGACTCCACTTGATTAGCCGCTATCCAGTCTAGCGCTTCCTTTGCTGCGGAAGCCTCTACCGGGGTATCCGGCTTTTTTTGTACCTGCTTCAGTCTTTCGATTACGGAGTCCTCCACTAATGCCGGGTTAATAATCGATATCGCCCAGGCTGCCCAGAAGCTCGGCTTCTCCTGATTTTGCTCGGCAGTCCAGATCTGCTGGAGCGGTTTAACACTTTCACTGCCTATTCTAACCAAGGTCAATGCGGCGGCCATACGCAGCTTCTCATTGTCTGCATCAAGCAGCGCCGCAACCTGTTCAGCCGCAGCTCCAGACAGCGGGCCCAGCTCGCCGAGCACAATAACCAGCATCGTCCGCACAGGATCTTTTGCAGCCCGCAGCTGCACAAGCAACTCGGGTACGATTTTTCCGCCTTCGTTTTTCAGCGCCTGGATCGCTGCAAGCGCATCTAGCGGATTTTCGCTTGCAAGCTTCGCTATTTGGGCCTGCACCTCATTTAATTCGGCCACTTTAACCCCTCCTCGCCCTTCTATATCATTAAAAAAGAGAACAGCCACATGACTGTTCCCTTCTAATTGTATGTCAGTATGTAACCATGCATAACACTAGGTTGCATGGATTTGTGGCATTTCATCTTCAAAAAACAGATCATCAAGTGAACTAAGCGTCCCATCTTCCTCCACTTGGTACACGGACATCTTCTCTCCGTTGACAGTCAGTTCAATGAAGCAGCCCCAGCAATAAAATTGATGGGAACCTATTTTTCCTATATCTTTCGAATTGCAGTTGGGACATCTCATCATCTTTCATTTCTCCCTATTTTTCGAATTGGAAGCTGCGACAGGCTCCAATTCTGCTTCACTGACAGCAGGAACGATAATCGCGTCTTCCCCGAGCAGCACGGCATCTGAATCTTCAGGAGCTCTGAGCCACTTGCGCCCTTCCATTAGATCCGATATAAAACCGTCCGTAAGCTCAAAGCCTACTATTGGTGTACCCATAAATGGATGAAAATAAACGTCCGATACTTGTCCAAGCATCACGCCGTGTACCGTCACCATAGGCATACCCTTGAGCTGGACTTTACTGGTGCAAAAGGTTCTGCCCAGCTGCTCAAGCTTTGTTTTCTGCACAGCTGCTTCGTCGGAAATAATTATCGCGTCTACGCCGCATGTCAGCACCGCATTCCAGTCCACCGTCTTGACGACATTAGCAAACCAGCCGTTGCTTTCGAGCACGAGTCCTGTAACATTCCAGTGGGAGTCGAAAATCGCATCCTTGATCGTGCCTTCGCGCTTGCCGGAATGAATAACCAGCACGGGCAGACCGATCAATTGCTGTAGTTTAATCACGGCCGGGAAGCCTCCTAGGCGTTATTACGGATGCGCTGCACAATCGTTGCAACTTTTTGCGCTGCGGCACCCAGTTCCTCCTTAGTATTCCCCAAACCGAAGCTGAATCTTACGGCGGAAGCCAGCCTTTCCTCCGGCAGCTTCATCGACCGCAGCACATGGGAGCGCTCCAGCGCCCCTGACGTGCAGGCCGAGCCGCTTGCGGCTGCAATGCCTGCCATATCGAGATTCATCAGCATCGTCTCGGTATCGATCCCGATAAAGCTGATATTGACGATATGCGGAAGTGCCTGCTCCGCCGCGCCATTGATGACTATATCTATATCCACATTTTTCCTGAGCAGCTCTACCCATACCATACGAAGCTCGCTCAGAAAAAGTTGCTTGTTTTGCGCTTCTTTCACACAAATTTCAACAGCTTTGGCGAAGCCGACGATGCCGGCGACATTTTCGGTGCCTGCACGGCGCTTGCGTTCTTGCGAGCCGCCCTGCGAGCTCGCCTCAAATGGCGTGCCAGCAGCGATATATAACGCGCCAACCCCTTGCGGGCCGTTGATTTTGTGGGCGGAAAAGCTCATTAAATCGATTGGCAGCCCACTTAGCTGATAGCTCGCTGTACCCAGTGCCTGAACGGCATCGACATGAAAAATAACGCCTCGCTCATGCGCCAGGCGCCCGATGTCTTCAATCGGCTGCATACTTCCTACCTCATTATTGCCGTGCATAATGCTAATCAGCGCCGTATTTGGCTTTATTGCCACCGCTACATCAGCAAGCGACACTTGACCTTGCTCATCAACGGGCAGCAGCGTCAGCTCAAAGCCTTCGCGCTCAAGCGCTTCGCAGGGATGCAGCACCGCATGGTGCTCAGCCTCCGCTGTAATGATATGGTTTTTGCCTAGCAGCGCCTGCGCGCGGGCAACACCCTTGAGCGCCATATTGTTGCTCTCTGTGCCGCCAGACGTAAATACGAGCTCAGCAGGCTTGCAGCCGACAGCTGCCGCGATCTGGTCGCGGGAGCGATTAATATGCTGCCGCGCCGCGCGTCCGAAGGCATGCATGCTCGATGCATTGCCTCCCGGACCCTGCATCACTTCCAGCATCGCGCGCGCGACTTCTGGATGCATTGGCGTCGTTGCGGCATGATCGAAATAGTGCATAGCTTGTCTAGCTCCTTCTATATTAAATGTAGAACATATAGCTGTCTGCTTTGCCTGGATCTTGGAAGCTGACCATGTCCTGAAGTGTGGTCGAATCTAATACGGAGGCGATGCCGTCGCGAATACGCAGCCACAGATCGCGCTTCGCCGGATCATCCTCTTCGGTAAAATCGACTGGGGAGATTGGCCCTTCCAGCACGCGGATCACATCACCAGCTGTAATATGCTCAGGCTCCTTGGACAAAATGTAACCGCCATAGGCTCCACGAATACTTTTTACAAGTCCAGCGTTGCGAAGCGGCGCAACGAGCTGCTCCAAATAATGCTCGGACAAGCTATTGCGTTCAGCTATGCTTTTCAAAGAGATCGGTCCCTCGCCAAATTTCCCCGCAAGCTCCATCATTATCGTTAGGCCGTAACGGCCTTTGGTTGATATTTTCATAAAAGGGCACCTCGTTTTCATTAGTTGTGTTGCCTTGCGCACCCATGACTCGGTTTAAATCATGGTATTCCCATATAGCTTCTATGTTAGCATATAGTGCGTTCAACATGCGAGAAAAGCTTGTTATTCTTCTTAAAAAAGTTTTTTGTGCAGCGATAAATATATGCTACAATGAGAGATACTCGTTTTAGAGTTTGAATACAAGGCGGTGTAAGCAAATGGAAAAATCCAAACAAGAAACTAGAGTCGTTGTCGGCATGTCCGGCGGTGTAGACTCTTCCGTAACCGCACTGCTGCTTAAGCAGGAAGGTTATGATGTTGTCGGCATTTTCATGAAAAACTGGGATGATACCGATGAATTTGGTCACTGCACAGCAGAGGAAGACGCGGAAGACGTTCGCCGCGTATGCGACCAGATCGGCATTCCGTATTATACGGTTAATTTTGAGAAGCAATATTTCGATAAAGTATTCACTTATTTTCTAGATGAATACAAGCGCGGCCGTACGCCGAATCCCGACGTCATGTGCAACCGGGAAATCAAGTTCGGCGATTTTCTCAAAAAAGCGAATGAGCTAGGCGCCGACTATTTGGCGACAGGCCATTACGCGCGCGTAGAACGAACGCCGGATGGCGAAACGAAGCTGCTGCGCGGCGTGGACAGTAATAAAGACCAGACTTATTTCCTCAGTGCGCTGAACCAGAAGCAGCTCGCGAAGGCAATGTTCCCGATTGGCCATCTGCCGAAGCCAGAGGTAAGACGGATTGCTGAAGAGGCAGGCTTGTACACCGCGAAGAAAAAAGACAGCACCGGCGTCTGCTTCATCGGCGAGCGCAACTTCAAGGAATTTCTGAGCGGCTATTTGCCAGCCCAGAAAGGCGACATGGTCGACATTCGCAGCGGTGAAGTCAAGGGCAAGCATGACGGCCTGATGTATTATACGCTCGGACAGCGCCAAGGCCTCGGCATTGGCGGCTCCGGCAATGGCGAGCCTTGGTTCGTAACGGACAAAGACCTTGAGCGCAACATTTTGTATGTGGTTCAAGGCGAGCAGCATCCGAGCATGTATTCGACTGGTCTAATCGCCAGCGGCATGAACTGGATTGCACCTCAGCAGCCGGAAGGTCCTTTTCGCTGCACGGCCAAGTTCCGCTACCGCCAAGCAGATCAGGGCGTTACCGTGACATCTGGCGCTGACGGAACCGCACATATAAAGTTCGATCAGCCGCAAAAGGCGATCACGCCAGGCCAAGCCGTCGTTCTCTATGATGGCGATGTTTGTCTCGCAGGCGGCACAATCGATATCGTAGAGAAGATTGAAGTCGACGAAGCGGCATTCCTTGCCGCTCGTTAAACATTACCCAGCTTGAACGACTAGCAGTCAGCAGTCTTTGAAACAAGAGCTTCAATCCCAATCAAACAGGGCAAGTTAAGGCAAGGCAAGGAACCTTTTCACTGATGGGCAGCGCCCGGAGGAGAAGGTTCCTTTTTTTATATGCACAGCGCCCTTACGTCCCTGTCCCCTTGCCGTCAGCATTACCAGCGTCTCCCTTCACATCCTCTTGCTCCTTGTCTGAAGGATAAGCAGCGAGCCGGCTCACGCGAATACGGGAAATGCGGTAATGATCCGTTTCCTCGATGACAAACTCGAAATGATTGGCTTCTTTTACACGATTGCCTTTGCGGGGCAGGTTTTCCAGTTGGGAATACATCCAGCCGCCAATCGTATCAAAGTTGTCACAGCTAATATTCGTGCCGAGGCAGCTGTTTACCTCCTCAATGAGCATCATCCCGCTAATCGAGTGGCTCCCTTCGCCGAGCTGCTCAATCATCGCTCGCTCCTCGTCAAACTCATCCTGAATTTCACCAACGATTTCCTCCATAATGTCTTCCAGCGTTACAATGCCTGACGTACCGCCATATTCATCTATTAAAATCGCAATTTGCGTTTTGCTCTCCTGCATTTGCCCAAGCAGCTCCCGTATGAAAATCGACTCCGGCACCGTCATAATTGGGCGCAAAATTTGCTCGATGTCGGTCAGCGTATGCTGCGCATCCTTCCATAAATCTTTGATATGGACAAAGCCGATAATATCATCCTTGTCGCTTTCACAGACGGGATAACGCGTATGCATTTCGGCAAGCGCCATCTGTTTATTTTCCGCAAGCGACAGCTGGGTGTACAAGCAGATGATCTCTCGCCTTGGAATCATAATTTCTCTCGCATGCGTTTCTGTAAATTTGAAAATATTATCAACAAGCAGCAGCTCCGTATGATGAATGTGTCCGCAACGCTGGCTTTCCTTGAGCAGCAGTCGAATGTCTTGACTGGAATATGCATGGGCTGTACCTGCGCCCACCCGGGCCTCACCATCCTGAACCATCCAGTTGGACAGTACGTCCAGCAGCCGTGCCAACGGATACATGATTTTATGAAAATAAAACAGTGGTGCGGCCGCGAGCGCAACGACCCGCTTCGCACGGTGTCCCGCAATGGCTTTCGGAACGAGTGCGCCGCAAACGCTGTGCAGCACGGCAGCCAGCAGCAAAGCGGCTGCGACAGCGCACACTTCCGCTACGATTGGAGCGATGGGGACTCGCCCACTCATTCCAGTCAGCCATGAATCGAAGAGCAGACGGAATGCCGGAATACCCATCCAGCCCATCCCCAGCGACGCGAGAGTTATTCCAAGCTGGCATATGGTTAAATAAGTTTGAGGCTCACGCAGCATCGCAGCAGAAGCAGTTGCCCTTTTTGATGAACGGCGCCCGCTCTGCAGCTTATGCAGCTGATCAGGCCGCAAACGCAGCATAGCCGTCTCCGCCGCTGTGAAAAAACCGTTAGCCAGCAATAACCCTGCAAACAGCACAAACTGAATCGTTTCACCCAATGCGGCTTCGCCTGCCCTGCCCCAGAATATGCTCCGGTGACGGTAGGCGCACCCCCTCGTCCATCTCTCGCCGTTTTTAAGTGACGGTAATTATGTTTATTCATCGTAGTCCGTACATTATTCAGCATAGACCTAGCGTTTTTTTGCAAAAGTTCATAAAGTCGCCTATAATTTGCCGCAGAGCAGGCCGTTTGTCACACCCCAATATCTGATATAATGCTAACAGCTTGCTACAACATACTTAAGCTTCAGCTTACAAGGAGGAACAATATGAAACGTATTATTCTAATTATGCTGGCTGTTATTTGGCTAGTTCCCGGTGCCGTTTTTGCCCATTCCAAAATCGAGCAGGCCACACCTGCCGTAGACGAGACGGTAACCGCATCACCTGCTCAAATCTCACTTTCTTTCAATACGGATATCGAAAAGCTCAGTACATTCAAGCTTTTGAACGCGGCTGGCGAGCAAATTGCCACCGATGAAGTAACTGTAGACGGAAAAACGATGAGCGGTGCGGTTCCAACGGCGCTGGAGAACGGGATATACACGGTGAAATGGGCGATTATCGGCGCTGATGGCCATGCGATTGAGGGCGACTACAGCTTCACCGTCAACGCGCCGGAAGCTGCTGCAAGCGAGCAGCCTGCATCGGCATCCCCTTCGCCTGAAAGCACATCAACGCCTGAAGCTGCGGCTACCGAGTCGCCTGTCCTTGAAACGGCAAGCCCTGCGGCAAGCGTTGCTCCAACAGCAGATCCTGCAGCCCCTACGGAAGGTAAGGATAGCAGCTCCACAACGAGCGTGATCATTATTGTCGTTGTCATTCTGCTTATTGCCGTTATCGCTGCCGCTGCGAGAAGACGTAAAAAATGATTTATTTGAGCGAGACGCTTCTTTATGTTTGCTTTGCGTTGTTAATGGGCGCATTTACTTTGCGTCTCGTGCCGGAGGGCAAGCGTCCGCAGGTTGTTGTCCCTGATCGCTTGCTGCTGGCCTGCACGCTTTCTATCCCTGTTCTTTCGTTTGTTCCGCTTGATCAAACGGCACGTACCTTCGCCGCCGACTTTGAACTTAGCTATGGGCAAATGATGAAAAGCCTGCTGCTTGATGCCGTAGCAGGCAAAGCCTTCGTGTGGACGCTGCTTAGCTCCCTCGGCCTGTCCGTCCTGCTCGCAATGAAATCCTTCCGGCAGGACCGCCATATGCCGAAGGTTGGGCTGTTCATAGCCTTGCTGCTGGCTGTATGGCTCGGTTATGCCAGCCATGCCTCAGCGCTCTATGGGCTGAAAGGGGTCGTCATTCACAGCGCCCATTTTATAGCCGTCACCATTTGGCTGGGTATTGTCGTTACGATAAGCTGGTTTTCGAAGGACGAAAACCATTGGGAGCCGTTTTTATCATGGTTTTCAACGCTCGCCTTCGGCTGTTTTTTCGTAACGATATCAGCGGGCATTACATTAATGACCTTTACGACACCAGAATATGTTAACGCCTGGATGCTGCCGTACGGGCAAATGCTGTTGATTAAGCATTTATTGCTGCTGCCGCTGCTGCTGCTCGCGTATACGAACAGCTTTGGCTACAAAAACAAGCTCAAGCAAGATGCCGCTTTCCGCCCGCTCCCTTGGTTAAAGGCAGAAAGCCTGATCGCCTTGCTGATTTTTATCGCCACAAGCGTGCTGGGCCAGCAGGCCCCGCCTCATGATGTGAAGGAAACGCTGCAAACAACAGCACCATCTTCTTTGTTCACAACGATTTATAAAGGAAGCTTCAGCCCTGATATTACGCTTCATTTTTCGCTTGGACTTGATAGCTGGCTGCTGCTTGCATCAGCTGCTATTATGATTGTCGGCTTTTTCCGGATGTACCGCAGCAATTCGCTGATGCCTGCTTTTGCGATGGGACTGCTGGCTGCCGCATTTGGCTACGGCGCACTCCTGTTTGCCATTGCGTAAGGCGATGGACCTCTGAAGCACTTATCGGTTTTATCGAAAAAAAGCAAGGACGCTGGCGGCATTAGCCTCGGCTTCCTTGCTTTTTTATACTGGTTATGATTCCAGAACCATTAGATTCGTCAAGTTGCCAAGCTTTTCGATTTCGATCGTAACATGGTCTCCTGCCTTGAGATAGCTTTGCTTGTCCACCGGATAACCGAGCATGACGCCTTCAGGCGTACCCGTCAAGATGACATCGCCCGGCGACAGCGTCATATGGCGCGAAACATAGCTGACGATTTCCTTGCAGTTAAAAATCATGTCGCTCGTGTTCGAGTGCTGGCGCACCTCGCCGTTTACGATACATTTCATCTCCAGCTCATTCGGATTGCCTACCTCGTCCGCTGTTACGAGATAAGGGCCGAGCGGTGCAAATTTGTCGCAGGTTTTGCCCAGCAGCCACTGGCCTGTCCGCATTTGCAAATCGCGAGCCGACAAATCATTGGCAGCGCAGTAGCCGAATACGTAGCTGAGCGCTTCCTCCTCCGTCACATGCTTCGCTTCTTTGCCAATGACAATCGCTAGCTCTGCCTCGTAATCCACCTTCTCGGAGGCAATAGGAAGCGGTACTTCTTCTCCATGGGCGGCGAGCGTATTGCTAAATTTGCTGAACAGAATCGGCACCTCGGGAATGGCCGCATTGGACTCCTCCGCATGCTTGCGGTAATTGAGGCCGATGCAAAGGATTTTGCCAGGGCTTGTCACAGCAGGGGCAAACACCAGCTCCGCTTCATCGAGAAATACCGGACCAAGCTCAGCGGCACGGCTTAACGCTTCGTCCGCCAGACGGTGAAGGGCTTCAACGGCCTCCGCCCCGCCTTCAATGACCTGATGGATATTTTGAGGTACGGATGCACTGCCTTTACAAGCTACGCTGGCTGCCGCCACATCGAGAATGCCTTGCTCCGTCTTTACTCCCAAACGCTCTGCACCTTGCTCCGTAAATGTTAACAGCTTCATAGGTTTATACAGCTCCTTTGTTTGGTATTATTTTGCGGTATCCGGGTCGGCGGCCCAGAAAAAGGTTTCTGCCGTGTCATCTTGGTCGCACCCGCGTAAAGTGTAGACCTCATCCCCACGATCCGTCTGCTTCGTTCCTATTCCTTCGCAGATCGTGCTTGGCCTGCCTAAATCGGAGCCAAACGCTTTTTTAAATACAGTGAAATAAAAAAATGAATGATGGATAGCGATGAACAAATAATAGAAATCGCTATATTCAAAAATATACTCGAATAGCTAGTAATAAAAGATACGACCACTGTATTCAGGATATAGAATATAATCGCTATTGGAGCTATTGCCTCTGCTTTTTTCACTATTAATAACAATAGTTGTACGAGTATAGAATAAAACATAAGAAAGAAACCAGGTAAAAAAAACAATATGGTTGTAATATCAGTAAAAAGCACGAACTCATTGTCATTGTAATTCGGGTAAAAAGACACCATCCATAAAGAAACTAAAAAAGATACAAGCAACCACATATAATATATTTTAAACACCTCAATATAATAATAAACCAAAGAGAAAAGAACAGGGAACGGGATACAACAGAGTCCACTCGACAAAGAGTTGTGGTTCTCGCTTTGCAATTTGCCTGAGCCTCCATACGAAGGCCGGCATTAGAAGGTTTCCATCCTATCCTTCAAACGGCTACTTCTTCCCCTTCGGACGCTTCCGCAGCTCTTGGTTTTGCCGGATTTTATCCTCCATGCCCTGCTCGGTTGCCTGATAAAAGCTCATTTCTCGCAGCTTGTCCGGCAAATATTGCTGCTGCACATAATGCCCCGGATAATCATGCGGGTACTTGTAGCCTTCGTGACCAAGCTGCGCCGAGCCTTTATAATGCGTATCGCGCAAATGCAGCGGCACTTCGGCTGCGCCCAGCCCCTCCATCATCGTCATCGCCTTGCCGATGGCCATCGCTGTTGCATTCGATTTTGGGCTTTCTACCGCGAACAAAATCGCTTGTGACACATTGTATTTCGCCTCCGGCCAGCCGATTTTGTGATAAGCATCCATCGCCGTTACCGCCTGCACCATCGCTTGCGGATTCGCAAGGCCAATGTCCTCGCTGCAAGCGACGATCAGCCGGCGGATAAACGTCATCGGGTCCATTCCCAGCTTCTCCACCGCGTACAAAAACCAGAACAGCGCTGCATCGCTGGAGCCGCGAACGCTTTTATGAAACGCTGACAGCACATCATATTGCGTCGATTGATCCGCTTTGACCGCACGGTTGCGTATCGATTCCTGCGCCACCTCCAGCGTAATATGTACCGAGCCGTCCGGCTCAGAAGGCGTCGTCACTGCGGCCAGCTCCAGTGCGTTCAAAGCGCGGCGAATGTCGCCGCCTGCCATATTCGCGATATGTGCCAGCGCCTCCTCGTCGCAGTGCAGCTCCATAAAGCCCAGCCCGCGGCCTCTATCGGCCAGCGCCCGCTTCATGGACTCCAGCGCATGCTGCGGACCGAGCGGCTCCAATTGAAACAGTGTCGAGCGTGACAGAAGCGCTCCATTTACATGGTGAAATGGATTTTCCGTCGTCGCGCCAATAAAAATGATGATGCCCTGCTCAACCGCTGGCAGCAGCGCATCTTGTCTTGCCGTGTTGAAGCGATGCACCTCGTCGAGGAACAAAATTGTTTTTTTGCCATACATCGTCTTGCTCAGACGGGCTTGCTCAATAACTTCGCGCACATCCTTCACCGAAGCGTCAACGGCGTTCAGCTTGACGAACTCGCCCGCTGTCCGCTTGGAGATAATGTTGGCAAGCGTCGTCTTGCCGCAGCCCGGCGGGCCGTACAGCAAAATGGACGACACCTGATCCCCTTCAATCGCCCGGCGCAGCAGCTTGTCCTCTCCAATGATATGCTCTTGCCCAATATATTCATCCAGCGTCTGCGGCCGCATGCGGTCGGCTAGCAGCCTCGCCCGCGGCGTCTCCGCTTCCTGATAAGAAAATAAATCCATATGCCTCACAACCTTCTTTTCTATTCCTATCGATCATAGCATATTCGCTTTTTATTGCGCCATGGGATTGGCTGTTGAGAAAGAAGGTTTTTTTGATTATAATAAACGGTAATTCATTGAAAAGGGGGTCGGTATGGATGGCAATAAGAGATTGCCGGATTGGCACAGCCCACTGCAGAGCTTGTTTTAGAAGCGATACTTTGCAAGGGCGTACTCATAACTGATACGTTATCTCCCAGCCACGCTTATGTCGTTTCTAATACTTGGCTTTGCACCTTATTTTCTGCATGATCAAAACAAATAAGGGGCTGAACCTAAATGCGTGAACCATTTATTAGAAACCATCAATATAATGAGATAAAAAAACAAGCCGGCATTTTGCAGCATGCGCTTGCCACAGTTGTCGATTTGAAAATTTTGGAGTCCGTTAAATATACGACAGAATCTAAAATTGTGGAGATGTTCCCAGGCGCCACCGCCGAGCAGAAGCACATGCTTGAGGCCGTTTCAACGCTGAGGACGAAAGAGGATTTTGCCAAGTATTTGCGGGATCTGGAAGCCTATTTGACGGAGTTTCCAGCCATTACGGCCAAACAGATACAGAAGCTTTTTCCCAAAAATAAAAAGCTCAGGCTGCCCGATCTAGCCGCTATCGACTATCGCTATGTCACTTATTTAAGCTGGATTGATATTGCGAGCAATAAGCTGTTTATCGTTTATCCGGTAAATGGGCAGTTTGTTGGCGTCGAAGGCCGCTACAACCGGGCGAACAAGAAAAACTATTGCTTTGTGTGCAATCGGTTCGAGGAGCTTGCTTTATTTTCCGCCATAACGAAAAAAAGGCCCGCGGGCACATCACCCGACTACTACAAAGCCGTCGGAAATTATATGTGCGCCAAAAGCGATGATTGCAATAAAAACATTACAGATACGGCCGCACTAGAAAAGTTCATTGATGCGGTAATCGGATAATTTAAAGACGGGTTTACCTAAAGCGTGTACCGATATTCAATCGGTATGCGCTTTTCATTTTGCTCATTACTGAAAAGCTGGCACAAAATAGGCTCCACCACAGGCACGGCTTTTGTCATATCGCTCCCCTATAGGGATGAATGCACTGCTGGATTTTAACACTTGCCAGTTTTTTGTGAAGCGCTTACAAAAAGTCTTTGACAAAACGTCCGCCTAGCAGCAAAATGAAAGCAGCAACGGTGCGCGTGAACAGCTGGACTTATTTTATTAGTCGTATGGCATACCTTTGGTCCTCAACTTTACAATTGCTCTGAAGGCGGGGCCGCTATTAGAATTGGTGGCAAACAAAACCGGCAAAGGGAGGCATTCGCTCATGGCTCAAGCAAACGTCATTAAAGTTGTTATTGCCGAAGACGAAGATATCATCCGAGGTACGCTGGTGCGCAAGCTCGAAGGTCTGGATCAGGCCATTCGAATTGTCGGCTCCGCCCAGGATGGCAAAGAAGCGCTCGAGCTTGTGAAGCGGGAGCAGCCGGATCTGCTCATTACCGATATTCGGATGCCCGTCATGGATGGCATTGAGCTCATTGGGTCCATCCACCGCTATTATCCACGCATGTGCAAAATTATTACAAGCGGCTTTGCGGATTTTGAATACGCGCGGCAAGCGATTCGGTACAATGTCATTGAATATTTGCTGAAGCCGATTGCAACCTCTGAGCTTGCGCGGGTATACAATCGCGTAAAGACGCTAATTGAGGCGGAACGGACTGATTATACCCCCCCGGTGAAAAGCCTCCAGCAAAGCGGAGCGGACACGGATACGGATGAATTGGTGCAAATGGTGCAAGGCTTCATGCGCGAGCATTACAGGGAGAATCTCAGCCTGGAGCAAATTGCCCGCAGCTTCAATTTTACCGCCTCCCACTTGAGCAAAGTTTTTATGAAGCATACGGAGGAGTCCCCTTCCCGCTATTTGATGTCGCTGCGTATCCACGAAGCGAAATATTTGCTTCGCAATCATGCTCATCTGTCCGTTAAGGAGGTCGGGGAGCAGGTCGGCTATTGCGACCCGTTTTATTTCAGCCGCATCTTCAAGCAGATGACGGGCTTTACGCCGAAGGAGTTTCAGAAATAAGCATGCTTATGCAACAAAAAAACCAGAGCCCATGATATGCCTGTGCATATCCGCTCTGGTTTATTTTATTTGGCTGTAAGCCGGGCTTGCCTAGACTGTAATATCTGCCTTCGCCAGCAGATCCTGCACGACCACACTGACCATAATCAGTCCCGCCACTGGAGGAACAAATGCATTGCTCGCTGGCGGCTGCTGTGCCTTGCGAATTTCCGGCGCGTTCTCGGGCACGATGCGCTGCGTCACATCTTGACGCGGCTTCTTCGGCGTCTCCGAGGAGAACACAACCTTCACGCCTTTATGAATGCCTTCCTTGCGCAGTCTCTGCCGCACAACGCGGGCAATGGGATCGGTGTGGGTTTTGGAAATATCCACAACTTCAAATTTCGTCGGGTCCATTTTGTTAGCGGCGCCCATGCTCGAAATAATCGGAATTTTGCGCTCCAGGCACTGCTTGATCAAATGGATTTTGTACGAAATCGTATCGGAAGCATCGACCACATAATCAATCGGATATTCAAAAAATTTCTCGAACGTCTCTTCCGTATAAAACATGCGCAGAGATACCGCGTCGCACTCTGGGTTAATGAGCTTAATGCGGTCGCGCATCAAGTCTGCCTTCGGCTCGCCAACGGTCGTCGTAAGCGCATGGATCTGGCGATTGACGTTTGTAATATCGACAACATCTTTATCGACCAAAATAATACGGCCAATGCCTGTACGGGCAAGCGCCTCAGCAGCAATGCCGCCCACGCCGCCGATACCAAGCACCGCTACCGTACTCCCTTTCATCAGCTCGAGGCCTTCCGGCCCGATTGCCAGCTCCGTGCGTGAAAATTGGTGCAGCATCTAAAAATCGCCGTCCCTTCCGTTATCTATTCCATGCATCTAGGGTGAGAAGGCGGGCAATTTCGCCCGCCCATTCCATTAAGCCTGTGGTGCCTGTGGTGCTTGTGGCGCTTCTGGTGCTGCTCCTACCGGTGCAGGCTGTTTTGCAGGCTTAGGCACTGTACGGATATGAAGCTGCTCTAATTGGGATAGCTCAACCTCGGACGGCGCATTGCATAGCAGATCGGTTGCGTTCGCTGTTTTCGGAAATGCAATCGTTTCACGCAGGTTCGTACGGCCAGCCAGCAGCATGATGAGACGGTCGAAGCCGAAAGCGATGCCGCCATGCGGAGGCGTACCGTATTCAAAAGCATCCAGCAGGTAACCGAAGTTCTGCTGTGCTGTTTCTGGCGACAAACCAAGCGCATTGAACATTTTCTCCTGTACTTCACGCTTGTAAATACGCATCGAGCCTCCGCCTACTTCATAGCCGTTCAGGACAATATCATAAGCTTGTGCGCGGATTTTGCCTGGATCTGTATCAAACAGGTGCAAATCATCCTCATGCGGACGTGTGAACGGATGATGCTCGGCTACATAACGCTGCGCATCCTCATCCCAGCCAAGAAGCGGGAAGTCTACGACCCATACGAACTTAAATTTAGTGTCGTCGATCAAGCCAAGCTCGCGGCCCACTTTCAGGCGCAGATTGCCCATAACATCAACAACAACTTTTTGCTTGTCAGCAGAGAATGTAAGCAAGTCGCCATCTTCAACTTGAAGACGCTCAGTCAATGCCGCGATTTCCTCCGGTTTCAGGAATTTCACGATTGGACCGCGCCATTCGCCATCCTTCACCGTAATCCAAGCTAGGCCTTTACCGCCATAACGAGCAGCGAACGGCTGCAGATCGTCAAGCTCTTTACGGCTCCAGCCGCCACAGCCTTTAGCGTTGAATGCCTTCACGACGCCGCCGGATGCTGCTACGCTTGCGAATACCTTCACTTCGCTTGTCGCTACAATATCGGTAATATCTTGAATTTCCATGCCGAAGCGCAGGTCAGGCTTATCGGAGCCATATTTATTGATGGCATCTTCATACGTAATGCGTTGGAACGGAAGCGCAAGCTCCACGCCTACTGTCTCGCGGAACAATCTTGCAGCAAGCTGCTCCATCATGCCCAGCAATTGATCCTGCGACAGGAAGGAAGTTTCAATATCGACTTGTGTGAACTCAGGCTGACGGTCTGCGCGAAGATCCTCATCGCGGAAGCAGCGAGCGATTTGATAATAACGCTCAATGCCGCCGACCATTAGCAATTGCTTGAAAATTTGCGGCGATTGCGGCAGGGCAAAAAATTCGCCTTCATGCACGCGGCTTGGTACCAAATAATCACGGGCACCTTCTGGTGAGCTCTTGGTCAAAATTGGCGTTTCAACGTCAATAAAGCCTTCTCCGTCAAGGAAGTCGCGGAAAATTTTAGCTGCTTTCGAACGGAGCAGCAATGTTTTTTGCATTTCCGGACGACGCAGATCAAGGTAACGGTATTTCAAGCGCAGCGACTCGTCAACTTCGACGCCGTCTTCGATTGGGAATGGCGGTGTTTTTGCCGCGTTCATAATTTCTATTTTTTCAACGCGCACTTCGATTTCGCCTGTTTCCAGGTTCGCGTTAACGGTCTCTGGGTCACGCTCAACAACTGTGCCTTGAACAGCAAGTACGAACTCGTTGCGGGCACGGTCAGCAATCGCCAGCGCATCGCCGGAAAAATCAGGGTTAAATACCGTTTGCACAATACCTGTACGGTCGCGAAGATCAATAAACAATACGCCGCCTAGGTCACGACGACGCTGTACCCAGCCGTTCAAAATGACCGTTTGTCCAATATCGCTTTTTGTTAATTTTCCACATGGGTGAGTTTTCAACATAATGGTTATGCTCCTTTTATTTAAAAGATTTAGTAAACTCAGGAGCTGAGAGGAAATTAGTACCCGGTGCGGTACTTTATTTCGTCGCAGTCTCTAAGCTTGAATCGCTGCTGCAAGCTCGCTGATTGCTACGGTGCGCTGCTCGCCGCTTTCCATATTTTTCAGGGCAATTTCGCCGCGCTCCAGCTCGTCATCGCCGAGAATGGCGGTAAAACGTGCCTTAAAGCGATCCGCTGACTTCATCTGCGCCTTCATCTTGCGATCTGTGTAGTCACGGTCAGCGCGCAAGCCTGCTGCACGCAGGTCATGTACGATCTTAGTCGCCTCACGCTCTGCTGCCTCGCCAAGGCTGATGACATAAACGTCAACCTGGCTCGTTTCCTTGATGCCTTCCGTCTTCTGGTGCTCAAGGAGCAATATCGTCCGCTCCAGCCCGAGGCCAAGACCGACGCCCGGCTGATCCGGTCCGCCAATATCGGCAACGAGCCCATTGTAGCGTCCGCCGCCGCCAATCGTATCGATGGCACCGATGCCCTCCGCTTTATATTCAAAAGCGGTATGCGTGTAATAATCAAGCCCGCGCACCAGCTTCGAATTGACATCAAACGGAATATTCATCGCCGTCAAATACGCTTTAACCTTTTCAAAATGCGTTGAGCATTCCTCATCCAAACTATCCAAAATCGACGGAGCACCTTCAAAATGCTTCTGGTCGACTTTGCAGTCCAGCACGCGCAGCGGGTTGCGGTCCATCCGCGACTGGCAATCTTTGCACAGCAGCTCGCGCTTCGGCTCAAGGAAAGCAAGCAGGCGCTCGCGGAAGGCAAGCCTTACTTCCGGCGTTCCGACGGAATTGATTTCGACGCGTACCCCTTTAAGGCCAACCTCGGTATAAAACGTGTAGCCCAAAGCGATAACCTCGGCATCAAGCGCCGGATTCACCGAGCCCATCGCCTCAACGCCGAACTGGTGAAACTGGCGGTAACGCCCCGCTTGCTGGCGCTCATAGCGGAACATAGGACCGATGTAATACAGCTTCGTCAGATCAGGCTCGCCATACAGTTTATTTTCAACGAACGCCCGAACGACACCGGCTGTGCCCTCTGGACGCAGCGTCACGCTGCGATTTCCGCGATCCGTGAACGTATACATCTCTTTCTCTACAACGTCCGTTGTTTCGCCTACGCCGCGCTGGAACAGCTCGGTCGCTTCGAAGATCGGCGTGCGAATTTCACGAAAATTAAAGCGGCGGCATATTTCGCGCGCCTTCTGCTCGACGAACTGCCAGCTGTCGATTGAGCCCGGCAGCATGTCCTGCGTTCCCGGTAATTTTTGAAATGCCATGTCATTTTCCTCCTGACCTGCTGCTGAAAAACATGAAAACAAGCAAAACAGCACTCGCCGTGTGATGACGGCAGGGCTCATTTTGCGGTGAAATATAAGCCAGTGGTAAGTGTAAAACTTATAAAGTCTTATATTTAAAGCAAAAAACTCCCGCCCCTGAACAGCAAATATTGCTGTCAGGGACGAGAGTATAGCTCCCGTGGTACCACCCACATTCCGAGACAGCTGCCCTAAGGCAGAAGCTCGCTTGAAGACGGTTAACGCCCGTCACCCGCAGTACGGCTACTGAAACAATCGCTTGCCTAGGACTTATGCCCCAGCAGGCTGACGTTCACCGTCTGTTCTCCGGAAAGTCTGTTCATCCCGCCATTATAAGAATGCTTGCAGCCTAAGGCATTCCTCTCTGCATATATGCGCATGGATTACTTTGTTCCATCATGAAATCATTATAGTGAATGGTGCTGATGCTTCATTTTACTTGGGCGTCGTCAGAAAGTCAAGATGCGATTCAGCTGTAATCAGCCCGATTGTATAGAAACAGCCGTATGCCCGCCAGAAGACAGAAAAAAACCTGCAATCACATTGCAGGTCCAAAAGTAAATTATATTTAAAAAAAGGGGGTCGAGTTCTATTATAGGCTTGCGATGTTAAAATAGCGTTATCGTTTGATTACAGTAACATTACA
Organism: Paenibacillus sp. J31R34; assembly: GCF_059383715.1. Lineage (NCBI taxonomy): Bacteria > Bacillati > Bacillota > Bacilli > Caryophanales > Paenibacillaceae > Paenibacillus > Paenibacillus sp. J31R34. Next base: position 87,833 of record NZ_JBXENU010000014.1, on the reverse strand, counting down.
GTTTAGAAAGCGTTTTATTTCCTGCTATTTCGACCTTTCCCCTGCTTTTGCGCCAGCGTATGCGGACAAGCGTTTAGCCTATGGCTTATGGCTTATGGCATCGTATTGTACCCTGCTTCCAATTCTTTGCCGCGCGGGTACCCTATCTGCATTCGGCTCCATATTATGTGTCCCTTATGTCGCTCCGCTTGCCAGCAGTAGCTGGAAAGCCTGCCCATTCCTCTGCCGCCTCCATGTCTTCCTCCAGCTGTGACAGCCTGATGGCTTCATGCCGATCTGCATGAAGCAGCTTGCGGCTAATCCGCTCCAGCCCTTGCTCCTTGCGGGATTGATGCATGCGTTCATTCGCCTCCGGTACAAAATAAATAGGCGCTCAGCCACGGCCAATCGCTGCCGAATGCTTTAAGCGCGCCCATTCTCTCCCCTATTGTATCCAGAAGGTCTCCCCACTAATCTTCATCCCAGCATGATTGCTTGTCCAATTGCCATTCATGCGGCTGGAAAAGATACACCTCGAACCTTTCATCTTTTATTTATTTGAAATAAAATCCAAAATATGAAACATATTCTGTTTTTTGATCGTCATAAAGTTACGTCCAATTCGTACGCAATCGTATCCTTAAAGCGCTTAGTCGTGCAAAGAAAATGGTATACAAAGAATTATCAGTAAGAAAAATCAAAAAAGGGGCATGAAATGATGAGGAAAAAATCTTTGCTGACCGCTACAACCTTACTACTATCGGCTCTCATTTTTACGTCAACCGCTTTCGCCTATACGTTTACCGGTCACAAATGGCCCAAGTCCGTTAATAATACTTACAACGTTTATGTAAAATACGCTACCACTAATACGACTTATAAAGCTGCTTTTGATTCCGCCGTCTCTGATTGGAATAGTGCCCAAAGTAAAATAAAATTTAATCTTTCGGCGCTCAACACTTCAACATTCAGCACCGTTGGCACTCAAAATGTCGATGATCCTTCGATGTATGGGGTATGCATTACTTATGTGAGCCCAGGTACAGCTTCAACTAGCTACTTTACCGCGGATATCAATATAGGGAACCCAAGTGTTGTAAATTATCCCCAAACAAGAAGGAGCACTGCAGGACATGAATTAGGGCACGCCCTTGGTCTGGGTCATAGCTCTGTTCCTGTGACGGCCCTTATGAATTCAAGCAGAGACAGGGAAAACATATACTTGCCGCAAACCGATGATAAAAATGGAATAAATACCCTTTATCCAAAATAATTAAAGGAGGAAATCATAATGACGATACGATGGAATCTTCGTATGATCCTAATTACAGTGTTATGCGCAGCGCTCATGACCGCAGTGGTTTTATTTATAACAAAAGAGCAGGAAATGCCAGCTACGTATAATGTAAATTATGCACCGGATTATGCAGTAAGCGGGGATGTTGCAGGATTAGTTCATCATTCCGATTATGTGGTATCCGGCCGCTACGAGAAATTTATTGAGAATTGGAACATGGGAGAAAACCATTTTAGCGAGGTGTATTCGTTTGTAGTCGAGGAAGCCTTGTTAGGCGAGATTGAAGGCACCATTCATATTTCCATTCCACATAACATTTTATTAAAACATACGGTAGATGAAGTGGAATATGAAGCGGTGCTCAATTCGCCCAACTACAGCAAACCTGATTTTGATCAAACGTATGTCTTGTTTTTGAAAAAAGCACAGACTAAGGATGTGTTCGGCCCCTCTTCAGTACCCTTTCAAGTGGAAGTGGATTCTTTTGGCAGCGTTGCTTTGAAAGTGAATACAGAAAACAAGGAGCTTTCCTTAACAACTGAGCAAAACGATACGATCCATTTCCAAACGGAACAGATTGAGCTAGCCTCTATTGATAAAATAACCGGTATGACTAAAGAAGAATTATTTACAGAAATTAAAACGGAGGTTGCTGCCCAAGAGGAAATGAATTAAGGAATCCCTCTGCGAATGCAATTCTTCTTTACGGCTCTATTCCTTGCTGTCCAAAATCAATGTGACAGGACCCCAATTGACGAGCGACACATCCATCATAGCACCAAAACGCCCCGTCTCCACTTGCAGCCCATGCTGCTGACGAAGATAGGCATTAAACTGCTCGTAGAGCGGCTCAGCCTGTTCTGGGCGCGCAGCAGCCATAAAGTTAGGTCGCCGGCCTTTGCGACTGTCTCCATACAATGTAAACTGCGATACGGACAAAATAGCGCCACCGGTTTCGACGATGGACAAATTCATTTTGCCAGCCTCATCTTCAAAAATTCGCAGGCCCGCGATTTTATCGGCCATCCATTTGATGTCTGCTTCTGTATCTTCATGGGTAATCCCAACAAGCAGCACGTATCCGAAGTTGATTGCTCCTGTTATTTCACCTTCGACGGTCACTCTCGCCTGCTTGCTTCTCTGTATCACAACCTTCATGCTTTCCCATCCTCCCTTAAAAAAGAAGAAGGCGGCTAAGTACGCCGCCATCCCTCTGTCATTCATCCCTGCTTCGCGCATGCGAAGCAGGTGTAATCAATGTATGCCTGTTGAACTACACAATAACAGTCAACTAAGTGTAGTGATTATCTTTTGACTTTATCTTTATCTTTAGCTTGTTGCCTACTGGCAATAGCAAAACTTGCTTTTAAAACCTTTTTGGGGAAGAGGAGGGGGAGAGAGTGGAGTGAAAGGTTTGGAATTGAGGAGCGGAGCGTTCGCTTTTGCTGATGGATTTTAACCGCTACGGTTATATTACAAAAATCCATCAGCAATGGCGACCGAAACCCAAACCTTTCACGCAGCGCCCCCCCGCCCTTCCCCACCAAGGCTTTTACAGCAGCAAAATCAGCTATTCATAATCCTTTGGACGGAATATATATCCTGCACCCGTTTAATCTTCTCCACCACAGATGAGAGATGCTCAACGTTCTTAATCAGCACGGTCATATGAATCATGACCATTTTATTTTTCACGGAACGCCCGGTCACTGCTGAAATATTCGTCTTGCTTCCGGATACGACTTGCAGCACTTCATTGAGCAGACCATTACGGTCATGACCGGTAATTTCAATATCGACGCTGTAATTTGCCTCGACAGATTCTTCCCACTCCACCTCAATGACGCGATCTGCTTCCTCTCCGTCCATGCCAAACGGAATGTTCTGGCAATCCATACGATGCACCGAGACGCCGCGTCCACGCGTAATGTAGCCAATAATAGCGTCGCCAGGCACCGGATTGCAGCAGCGAGCAAAGCGAATGAGCAAATTATCAATACCTCGTACCGTAACGCCATGGTGCTGGCGATTTTTGCGGCTGACTCCCGATTTCGCATCTTTATCCGTACCGAGCTCAATCGTATTGTTTTTCTCAGCTTCCTTGCGCAGCTTCTCCGTTAGACGGGTACAAATCTGTGCAGCGGTCACGCCGCCAAAGTTAACGCCCGACAGCATGTCCTCCACATCGTTAAATGAGAACTTGGACGCAACCTCCTGCAGCTTGTCCTCGGTCAGCCAAGCCGAAGGCTCTAGACCAAGGCGCTTGAGCTCACGCTCGACAGCCTCACGGCCCTTCGCCACATTTTCCTCGCGCTGCTCCTTCTTAAACCACTGCCTGATTTTGCTGCGCGCATGCGAAGATTGTGCGATTTTCACCCAATCCTGGCTCGGTCCGTACGAATGCTTGGAGGTGAGAATTTCAATAATATCGCCGGTTTTGAGCTTACAATCAAGCGGCACAATACGGCCGTTCACCTTGGCGCCAATCGTGCGGTTGCCAACCTCCGTGTGAATGCGGTAAGCAAAATCCAGCGGCACAGAGCCGGCTGGCAGCTCAATGACTTCACCGCTCGGCGTAAATACAAATACGAGATCGGAGAAGAAATCCATTTTCAGCGATTCCATAAACTCCGATGCGTCGCGAGCGTCATTTTGCAGCTCCAATATTTCGCGGAACCAAGACATTTTATCTTCAAAATTGCGGTTTGGCACGACCGTGCCTTCCTTGTACGCCCAATGCGCCGCAATCCCGTATTCTGATGTACGATGCATATCCCATGTCCGAATTTGCACTTCGGTCGGCTCGCCATTCGGCCCTACAACCGTCGTATGCAGCGACTGGTACATATTCGCCTTCGGCATCGCGATATAATCCTTGAACCTTCCCGGCATCGGCTTCCACAGCGTGTGGATAATGCCGAGCGTCGCATAACAATCTTTAATATTTTCGACAATAATCCGGATCGCCATGAGATCATAAATCTCATTAAACTGCTTGTTGCGGTCGGTCATTTTTTTGTAAATGCTGTACAAATGCTTCGGGCGCCCGGAAATATCGCCTTCAATGCCCATTTCGCCAAGCTTCTCTTCAATGCGCTCAATAACATCGGCAATAAACTGCTCGCGCTCTGCCCGTTTTTTCTTCATCAAGTTGGCGATGCGATAATATTGCTGCGGATTTAAATACCGAAGTGCAATATCCTCCATCTCCCACTTAATCGCGGAAATACCAAGCCGATGCGCAATGGGGCAAAAAATTTCCAGTGTCTCATACGCAATCCGACGCTGCGCTTCCTCTGACTGGAATTTCAGCGTCCGCATATTGTGCAGGCGATCGGCAAGCTTAATCAAAATAACGCGAATATCCTGTGCCATCGCCACAAACATTTTTCGATAATTTTCGTTTTGCTGCTCTTCCTTGGAACGAAAACGGATTTTCTCCAGCTTCGTCAGTCCGTCAACCAGCATCGCGCAGGTTTCACCGAATTTCGCCCGAACCGTCTCCAGATCGACTGTCGTATCTTCAACCACATCATGCAGTAAAGCTGTAATAATGGACAGCACATCCATCTGCATATCCACCAATATATCTGCTACGGCAATCGGATGTAAAATGTAAGGTTCGCCTGATTTCCGCACTTGTCCATGATGAGCCTGATCTGCAAAATGATAGGCTTCCCTTATGCGTAATAAGTCCTGTTCCTTCATATAGGCCGATGCCTTTTCAATTAACTGCTCTATGCCCATGAACATCCCTTTCCGAAATGAGCCCTGCTTCGGCTCCCCTTCGCGCATTTTCCGAGTTTTCTAATATTATGCCTGTAAGCATAGCATGACGTCAACTACGCTGTCGATTGAAGTGTCGATTTAAGTCATGGAAATTCAAATTTCCCAACCGGTAATGCAGACTTTATAATGCAAAAGCCAACCAGCAGCAGCTGGTTGGCTTAAACGTTCAAACGATATTAATTCATCCTTTAAGCTATTTCTAGTAAGTAACGAGTGAAACGACGTCCATATCGCCAAGCTTCTCGCGGCCTGTCAAATAAGACAGCTCGATGAGAAAAGCCGAACCGACAATTTCCCCGCCAAGCTGACGAATCAAATTAATGGAAGTTGCGATCGTGCCGCCCGTTGCAAGTAGATCATCGGCAATCAGAACGCGCTGTCCCGGCTGGATGGAGTCCTTGTGCATAGCGAGCACATCTTTGCCATACTCCAGGTCATAGCTCGCTTCAATCGTTTCGCCGGGCAGTTTGCCGCTTTTGCGAATGGGCGCAAAGCCTACGCCTAGTGCAAGGGCAAGTGGAGCGCCGATAACGAAGCCGCGCGCTTCCGGTCCTGCAACGATATCAATTTTCAAATGCTCAACCGCTTTGCGCATTTCTTCAATGGCAGCACGGTAAGCTGGGCCGTCCTTCAGCAAAGTAGTAATATCCTTAAAGCGAATGCCTGGCTGTGGGAAATCGGGAATGACCCGAATGTAATCTTTAAAATTAATTTGTGACTCGCTCATCAATTATTCGTCCCTTCTGTCTATCGCCATTCTGGTGCTGTCAAACCAATATTGTAGCTGCAAAGAGTGGAGATTGCAATTGCTCTGCTTTACTTTTTGCCTCCTGATAGGAAGGCGCTGTGCTTAGCTCTCGCTTCTCCGGTGCCTCTGCTACAATTGCAATTCCATCTTCAATGCTTATAAACGCAAGCTCGGTAAACACGCGCAGCATAACCTCGGTCATTTCCTGCGGCCATCCGCTCAGCTCCGCGAGGCGCTTCGCAAGCCCCTCAAGCGGTGCCTGCTTCATTCTCCGCAGCAGTTGATACACTTGACCGAAATGCTCACGTTCAGGAAATTTTGCATACGCTCCTCCGCTGAACAGGTCATGAATATGCAGCTGCGGCTTGCGCTGGCCGTTCCATTCATTAATAGACAGCGCGCCTACCAGATCAACCGTGCTGCTCGCAATTAGCCGGTCGGCGATGGCTCCCATGCTGAAGCCTACCGCTTCCAGCACAGCCTGCCCACTCTTCACTGTCAGCTTGAGATGCTTCGCTTCCTTGCCCATCGTTCGCTTGTCTGCAAGCGCGGCGCCCTGAAAGAGCAATCGTGGCGATGGATTACCCGCCCCGAACGGCTCCAGCTGCGCTAGCTCATTGATCGTTTGCAAATTAGCTTCTTCAACCTTGCACTCTAGATCAATGCCCGTTTTTGGAATCCAATCCTGCTCGCTGAGCCATTCCAAAGCAAGCTCGCTCAGCTGGCGTTCAAAATCAGCCAGCTGGTCACGATGCAGGCTCATGCCTGCCGCCGCCTGATGGCCCCCGTAATGGTCCAGCAGCTCATCGCAGGCGGTAAGTGCTGCATGCAGGTCGTAGCCGTCAATGGAGCGCGCAGACCCCTTGCACATGCCGCTATCTCCATCTATGCCTAGAATAATGACGGGCTTGTAATGGCGTTCCAGCAGTTTGGAGGCAACAATGCCGATAACGCCCACATTCCAGCCTTCTCCCGCCAGTACAATAACCGCCGGTTCCGCCTCGCCCGCATCCGCAGCCTGCGCTCGCTTCTGCGCCCATTGCTCCTCCGCTTCCTTGACGATGCCTTCCACGATGCGCTGCCGCTCGCGGTTGAGCATATCGAGCGAAGTTGCTGCCAATATAGCCTCGTCGTAGTTGTCGCTTATGAGCAGCTCTACAGCGCGCCGAGCATGATCGAGCCTGCCAGCCGCATTAATGCGCGGTGCCATGCCGAAGGCGACAGTCGTAGATGTAATCGACGGCAGCTCTATGCCCGTCGACTCGGCAAGCGCGAGAAATCCGGTATTCGTCGTCTGGCGAAGCCGTTCCAGCCCGCTTTTGACTAAAATCCGGTTTTCGCCAGTCAAAGGCATTAAATCAGCAATCGTTCCCAGACAAACGATGTCCGTCAGTTCCATAGGCGGGCGTTCCAGCAGCGCTTGCGCCAGCTTGAATGCGACACCAACGCCTGCCAGCCCTTCAAATGGATAAGTGCAATCATGCCGCTTCGGGTTAACAACGGCGCAGGCATCCGGAATACGTGCTGGCGGTTCGTGATGGTCGGTGACAACAACATCAAGCCCAAGCTCCTTAGCGTAAGCAATTTCATCGTAAGCGCTAATGCCGGTATCAACGGTCACAATTAAGCCAACGCCCTCAGCGACCGCCTTCTCCAGTGCCGCCTTGTTTAATCCATAACCCTCGAGTGCCCGATGGGGAATATAATAATCAAAATGAAGGCCGAGCTCGCGAAACACATGCACGAGCAGCGAGGTGCTGGATACGCCGTCGGCATCATAATCGCCATAAATACGTACTTTTTCGCCAGCTGAGGCCGCCTCCCGAATACGGGCGACAGCCTCCCTCATATCTTTTAGCAAATACGGGTCATGCAAATGCTCAGAGCCGCCTCTTAAAAACTGCTCCGCCTGTGCAACCTCCCTATAGCCGCGCTGCACCAAAAGCTTGGCGGCAAGCGGCGACAGGCGCAGAGCTGTCGAAAGCTCCTGCGCCGCCGCGTCTGCCTGCTCGTCCCAAGGTGCAAGATTCCAACGTGTTTTAGCTTGAATCACGCCGACTTCAACTCCTTTCTGCCTTGCTGCGCTATTGCAGCAGCGTAGGCATATGTTCCTGATTCGGATCGTGATTGGATTTATAAGGATAACCGGGGTCATACGGCTCGACATAAACGGTTGCGTCCGTTAAGTGGGTAAAGCGTGTCAGCAGCAGTCGTTTCACCCTTTTTGCCACTTCATGGCCCTCAAGTACGGTCACGCGCGGATTAACACTGATAACGGCCTCCGCAACGACATAATGGCCCTGCTCGCGTGCGTGCAGCGACTGTACCGTGACGACGCCTTCCACCCGTTGAACGAGCTGCATGAGCTCCTCGGTATTTTCGCTATATACCTCTGTAGATGCTTCCTCCTTGCGAGAGGACGGCACAATAATGCGATAGCCGCCGTTCATGACGATAACCGAAATGACGATAGCTGCTGCCGAATCAAAATAATAAAGCACCGGAAGCGAAATCAGCTTGCCCAGCCACGCGGTCCCTGCACCAATGAATACCGCAAGTGTCGCATACAAGCTGCTCCCATGCTCTCTCTGTTTCCAGATGAGCTCCTTCACGAGCAGGCAACCAGCCAAAGCAGCAAGCGCGCTCCAATGAGGCGGCTTGCTGATCCCCTCAGCAATGTCGCGAACGGCCGAAATGCCAATCTCCAAACCAATTAGAAGCAGGGCTGCTGCTAAAACAACATTCATGAAGGTTTCTGTCTTCCTTGTTTCCTTGTGCTTTACAGCAGCAGCGCTGCCAGAAGATGTTTCGCTGCCATTGCCACCGCGCTGCAAAACGACCTTTTCCGCGAAAATAGCCGCCGCCTCCGCAGCAGATCGGCAACCATCTGCAAGCAATGCTTTGCTGCCGGACAGCCAGCCTGCTGCCCCTTTCAACAACGCCAACGCCGCATTACCCCATATTCCTGACCAGCTGGCCGGTTCTGCTTTTGTATATCGTTGGTTCATTGTCATGACTGCCTCCTCCTACGCTGTTAGACCGCAGTCTTGGCAGGCTGCTTTGCTTTAGGCTTTTGTTTGCTTTTAAGAAGAAGCCAAAGCGGGCTCGCAATACAGATCGACGAGTATGCGCCGCTTGTCAGACCGATAATTTTTGCCAAGGCAAACAGCTTGATCGACTCGCTTCCGAACAGGAACAAACAGACCGCGATAACGAGAACGGCAAGCACCGTATAAATATTCCGCGCCATCGTCTGCCAAAGGCTTTGATTGACCATTTCTGCGAGCTGGTCACGCGTTTTCAGCTTGCCAAAACGAAGATTTTCACGAATTCGGTCGAAAATAACGATTTTATCATTAATCGAATAACCGATTGTCGTGAGCACCGCCGCAATAAATGGCAGGTCGACTTCCAGACGGAAAATGGAAAACACAGCGACTACAACAAAAGCGTCATATAAAATGGCAATGTTCGCTGCTAAAGCAAAGCGCCATTCGAAACGAATCATCACATAAATCATGATCGCAATACTTGCAATAATAACGGCATAAATCGTCTTAAAGCCTAGCTCACGCGCCATATCTGGAGATACGACACTGACCTCTGCCGATACTTGATCGCCAAATTTTGCTTTAAAGGCATTTTGAATTTCTGTTACCTTCGCTTGCTCCAATACTTCTTCAAACCGAGCAGAAACGCGGTCCCCGTTCGTGCCGCCAACCGTCGGTGTAACATTCGTAATGCCAGCTGTGCCCAAAACTTCCTTCGCATCCGCCTGAGTAAGGGCTTTGCCGACTACGATATCCATATTCGTACCCGCTTTAAAATCGACGCCATAGTTCAGATTGAACAGGAACAGCGAAATAATCCCTATTACCGTTAAAATAATAGAAGCCATGAAAAACTTTTTGCTATGCTTGATAAAGTCAAAATGCACCGTTGTTTTAAAGTTCACGGATGTCCGCCTCCTTCACGCCGAAATAGCTAGGTTTAGTAAACAGGTTGCTGCGAATCAGCAAATGAATCAGCAGGCGTGAGAAGAAAATGTTTGTAACGATACTGACCAAAATACTCAAAATCATCGTCAGTGCAAAGCCTCTGATCGCACCGTTGCCGATGTAATAAAGTACGCCGCAGGAAATCATGTTTGTAATATTCGCATCCATAATTGTGCGGAACGAGTTTTTGGAGCCGGCTTTAAGCGAGGAAAGCAAGCTTTTTCCGCTGCGGATTTCCTCTTTAATCCGTTCATACATAATAATATTCGCGTCAACCGCCATCCCGATCCCGAGAACAAATGCGGCAATACCCGGCAGCGTTAAAGTCACATTCAACATCTCGAATACGAGAACCAGCATCCAAGTAAAGGTAATAACCGTAATACCTGCTACAACGCCCGGTATGCGGAACAAAATAATCAGGAACACCAAAATAATCGCCGAGCCGATGATGCCGGCACGAACGGTATCTTCAAGAGACTGCTGTCCAAGCTTTGCGCCTACGCTTTGCGTGTATTTCTCAGTCAGCTTAAGCGGCAGTGCGCCCAAATTAATCGTATCTTTCAAGTTATTTGCCTCATCAAGCGTGAAGTTACCGCTAATTTGCGCGCTTCCGCCGCTGATTGGCTGGTTGACGTTCGGATTCGACAGCATTTCATCGTCGAGATAAATCGCTAGCGTCTTGCCTGTCAGTCTCCTCGTAACATCCTCAAACTTCTTTGCATCTTTCAGCTTAATCGAAACGACCGGATTATTCAGCGAATCATATTCGACCGTAGCTGCATTTTGCACAAAATCATCACCTTGAAGCTCTACCGTGCCATCTGGCGCTTTAAATGTCAGATTAACCGGCTTCTTGATGATGTCTCTTACCTCATCCTCATTCGTCACGCCAGCAAGCCTGACGCGAATGCGGTTCGTTCCTTCAGTCGTAATCTCCGGCTCGGAAATACCGATCTTGTCGGCACGAGCCTCCAGGCTTTTCGCCGTATCCTTCAGCAAAGTAGGCGTTACTTTATCGCCGGCCGTAAGCGGTTCAGCCTCATAAAGCACCTCGAATCCGCCCTTCAAATCCAGGCCTAGCCGAATGCCGTTTACCAGCGATGGGCTTGTCCAAGCGATCACGCCAAACATGATGACTACGATCCCAAGGAAGGCAAATAATCTTTTCCCGTTCATATTTCCTAAGTCCCCCTTATGATCTCAATATTCCTATTATACTTGCGAGCAATTTTTGAGTCAAAAAAAAGAAACCCTTCCCTTAGAAATGGGTTCCCCGGTAAGCGCTAATCGTCAAAAAGTTCATAAAGCTCGTCACCTTCAGCGACAAAATGTCGTTGACCAGCTTGTGCAGCTCCGGCTGCCCGCTCTTTTTATAACCCGCGCTTACGCATGCCCAAATATCTTTGCCATTCGCATGTTCATAGCCAATAAGCTGAAACTCCTCTGCCTTGCTGTTGCACAGCTGTTCAATTACCTGAGCCAGGTCCTGTTCCTCCATAGCCGCGCCTCCCGTGCTTTTTTGCCTTGACTGCTACTATTCGCTGCCTAGGGCGCATATTCCTGCACACGAAGAGATGTTCATAATCCAATCATGATTCGGACATGCCGTGCATAACTATGATACTGCAACAATACGGCTAATGGAATGAGGGGCGAGTATGACCAAGCAAACGTTTATAAAAGGGGCCATGATTTTACTTGCGGCGGGCGTCATCAATCGAATTCTCGGCTTCGTTCCGCGCATCGCGCTGCCGCGCATTATAGGCGCCGAAGGCGTGGGGCTGTATCAGCTGAGCTATCCGTTTTTGGCCGTCATGCTGACAATTATTACCGGCGGCATTCCGCTCGCCGTTGCCAAATGGATTGCCGAAGCCCAGTCAAACGGGGACGAGGGACGGGTCCGCCATATTTTTCGCAGTGCCATGCTGCTTACGATCTTTCTTGCCATTACGCTGACCAGCCTGCTGCTGCTATTCTCGCCTTGGATAACCGCGCATTTGCTGCCGGACAAGCGTGTACAGCGCACGTTTCTGTTCATGACTCCGATGCTGCTGATCGTCGGGATTTCATCTGTATTTCGCGGCTACTTCCAGGGCAAGCAAAATATGATTCCATCTGCTGCCTCCCAAATTGTGGAGACGGTGCTGCGCATTATTTTCTCGCTTGGCTTCGCGATGCTCCTCATGCCCAAAGGCTTGGAATGGGCAGCGGCCGGCGCCATGCTTGGCGTTGTGGTTGGAGAAATAGGAGGCCTAGCTGTACTGCTATGGAAATATGCAAGGGAAAAAAGAACTCCCGCTCAGCTGGCTGAGGCAAGCAAGCCATCTACAACTGAAGATAAGGCACCCATTATGGGCAAGCTGCTTAGCCTTTCCATACCCGTTACAGCCAGCCGCCTTGTCGGCTCGCTCTCCTATTTGCTGGAATCCATTTTCACCGCTCGCAGTCTGGCTACGGCAGGTATCGCTACAGGCATTGCTACAGCGCAATACGGGGCGCTGCAAGGGATGGTCATACCGCTCATCCTGCTGCCTACCGCTTTGACCTACTCCCTTGCCTCCTCGCTTATTCCGTCGCTTTCCGAAGCGGCGTCAAGGGGGGATATGGCTACAATTCATAAGCGTTTGCATCAATCCATGAGGCTGGCACTTGTCGCAGGAGCACCCTTCGTCGTTATTCTTGGCCTATTTGCCGAGCCGATCTGCCGGATGCTGTACAACCACAGTGAAATTGCTCCTATGCTGCAACTGCTTGCCCCTGTCGGCCTTTTTATTTATTTGCAGGCTCCACTGCAAGCCACTCTCCAGGCGCTGGATAAACCGGGAAAGGCGCTTATGAACACGTTAATAGGGGCCGCTATTAAGCTGGTCTTCATTATTTATCTCGCCTCCAAGCCCGAATTTGGCATATACGGCGCTTTGATTGCGATTAATTTGAATATTGTACTAGTCACTGCGCTGCATGGCATTAGCGTTCTCAAGCTAATCGGCTTCCGCATGAAGCTGCGCGATTTTATGAAGGTCATCTCTGCTATGGTGATTATGGGGGCTGCTGCTCGCTTCGTCATGAACCGTGAGCCGCTCGCCACGGAATGGGTGAATTTGCTCGTTGCCTGTGCATGCGGGGCTATTGTATATTTGGCGCTAATGGTATGGACCAACATTATTGACCGGCATGACCTCACCCGCCTGCCCAAAATTGGTCATTGGTTTTCGCGGACCTAGGGGCATACATGTACAAAAAAAAGCCGCGAGCAGGTTGGGACATTATGGCTCCCAAACTACCTTCGCGGCTTTTTCGTTTTATCCAAAAACAGCTTGCCTTTATGGTCTATTGTACACAGGAATACTTCCTTGAAGTCGGTCACACCTTCATCCTGCAGCACATTTTTCAACCAAAAACGGGTTTTCTCCAGCTTCTCTAAATTTTCATCCTGTACTTTGCCATCCATAATGAGCGGAATGGGCAAAATTTCAAAACGATATTTAGGGGGAATGACTTTTGAATCTTGCCTCGCGCTAAGTTTGCTTGTTAATTCCGGAATTTGCTCAGTCCTGGTGCCTTCTTCCATCTGCTGCTGTTGCTCTGCTTCGCTGCTGCTCAGCTGCGGCTCAGCAAACAAATGCTCCTCCGACATTTCCGGCGGGGCCCCATCGGAATTTTTAGGAATAACCGACAGCTTGCCGCTCGTCTCCAAAATCGCAAATTCCACATCCGAGATCCTTGTAATTTGATTTTCTCTAAGCTGGAGCATAAAATCATCCAGATTGTAGCGCTGCTTGCGCATCACATCGCGATTGAGCTTGCCCTTCGCCATAATGATGCTGGGCTTTCCGTCAAACAAGAGCCGCAGCTTGCGATTTTTCAGCGCCACAAAAGCCATGCCTACCTGCACGAGCATTAAAATAACCATCGGCACAATGCCTTCCCACATCGTTCGATCCAAATCCTCTATAACGATCACGGCTATTTCGGCAATCATGACCGAGATAACCAGGTCAAAAACCGACAGCTTGCCGATTTCCCGCTTCCCCATAAACCGCATAATGAGAAATACGATGAAATAAATCAATACGGTACGCAGCACAAGGGTCAGAAATTCCAAGTGATCCCGCCTCCTTCATCGCTCGCGCCTGCTGCATTTTGGCCTGAGCAGTCTGTACACGTATTCTCACCTGCCGCCATGTCCCTCATACGAAACGGCCAGGCACGAATTTATGGTAAAGGCGGGAAAACATAAAATTATGGAATCAGAATAAAATACACGTAAGCTGTGGAGACGAGCAGCGACATGAATGCAATCGGCGCTCCAACTTTAAGAAAAGCTCTAAAATGAAAGCTTTTGCCTTCCCGAAGAGCAAGGCCAGCGGCAATTACGTTTGCGGAGGCGCCAATGAGCGTGCCGTTGCTGCCGAGATTTGCACCAAGCGACAGCGACCACCACAGCGGCTCCATTTGACTCGCGCTCAGTCCAAGCTCAGCACCCATCGCGTGAATGACTGGCACCATTGCTGTCACAAACGGCACATTATCCATCGTAGCGGAGGCTATACCGGAAATCCACAATAGCAGCACTGATGCTATATCCGCATTACCGGAAGTCATTTGCAGTAGAACCAAAGCGATTTGGCTTGTCCAATTCGTCGCCGAAAGCCCCGCTACCATAATAAATAAGCCGATAAAAAATAAAATCGTGCCCCAATCCACCATGCGGAAGGCGATTTCTGCCTCCTTGCGCTTTAGACCGATAACCATGAGCAATGCCGCGCTGCCGAGCGCAATAGCCGCCGGCTCTATGCCTAATATGGAATGGAGCGTAAAGGCAATGATGGTTAGCAAAAATACGATGACTGATTTGATCATCAGCGGGCGATTTTTAATATAGGAGCTGGCGGAAAGCTTCATCAGCTCGCTAGCTTCCTTGCTTTTATGCGTAGGCTTAAAATGCTTGCGGTACACAAACAAAAATAAACCAATAGTAACGATCAAAATAAACAACGAAACGGGTCCTAAATGGACGATAAAGGCATTAAACGTCAGCTGCTTGTTGGCAGCGCCAATAATCATATTAACCGGATCACCGATTAAAGTAGCAGCTCCACCAATGTTCGAAGCCGCAATTTCTGCAAAAATAAACGGGTAGGGATTCAGCTTCAGCAATTTTGTAATCGACATCGTTATCGGAATAACGAGCAGCATAATCGTTACATTGTCCAAAAACGCTGAGCTAATGCCAGTTAAGGCAACAAGCAGTATAAATATTTTCCACGAGCTTCCTTTGACCCACTGGGCCAGCTTAATCGCTATGTATGGGATGACGCCTGCCCGGTTCAAAATGCCGACAAGCAGCATCATGCCGATGAGCAGCATAATAACGCGCCAACCGACCGCCTCCGTAAATGCATACCGCAGATCCAATATGCCCAGCACCAATATGAGAAATGCGCCTGCCAGCGCCGCCGCTGCCCGATTGATTTTATCCGTAATGACAAAGGCATAGGTTACCAAAAAAATAACTGCTACTGCGATAACCTGCCAAGCCGCCGGATTGTAAAGCATTCCTGCTGCCTTGGTTTCCATCTCGCTTCACCCTTTCTTATCCCTCACATTATACGTAATCGGATAGAATTTCGTCCACCCTCCCACTTGTTTGTACTATTCCACACAGCCTGGCCATATGGTTTAAGTAAAAGGAATTTAAGGAGGAAATCGATGAATCCCATTAAACATGTGCCGCGGCCGCCCCAGATCGCTTCGCCTATGCTGGCGGGTCTCCTTTATGCCATCGTTTGGCTTGCTTTAGGCGCTTTGCTGCTCTCGCTTCTGCTGCACTTCGGCAATATGAAGGAAAGCAGCCTGCCCACCTTCGCAACGTGTATTCATGGCTTGTCCGCTTTTGCCGGCGGATTAACGTCGGGCAAGCGTTCCGGTATGAAAGGCTGGTACCAGGGCGGATTGCTGGGGCTGCTCTATGGTGTGACCATACTGTTAATCGGCTTTCTTGCTGCCGATGCCGGCTTTTCCCTGCATACCGCGATTGTGCTTGGCATTACTTTGCTGCTTGGTGCTTTCGGGGGCGTTATTGGCGTCAATCTCAAGAAGTAATTCGGTGGCTGGCAATGCTAACGTTTCGAGGATGAAATATAAGCCCATTATAAGGGAGTAACTTATACTTGCTTATATCTTAAAAAAAGCTTGCGCCTTGAAGGTTAGACCTTCAAGGCGCAAGCTTTGTGGAGCTACCCTACTAATCTTTCGAAATCGTAGGCGCACTGCTAACGACCGAGCTAATTGCGCTGCGTTCAAACGTCAGCTTAACCGTATCACTGACGCGAAGTACGACTGTGTCATCCGTCAATTCTGTGATTGTACCGTGCATACCGCCGATTGTTGAAATTTTATCGCCTTTTTTCAGCTGCGACAACAGCGCTGTACGCTGCTTCTGTTTCTTCTGTTGCGGACGAATAAGCAAGAAGTAGAACACGGCGAACATGAGTAGTATCGGCCATGCCATTCCCCAAATGCTATTCGTTGGCGCTCCAGCTGCATCTGCTAACCATAGTGACATTGAAATCCCCCCTTTCTAAAATCCTTTATCGTTATCCCGCAACCCATAGCTGTCAAAAAACTCATCGCGAAAATCAAGGAGCCGATCTTCGGTAATCGCCTGACGCACATCCCTCATGAGTTGAAGCAGGAAATGTAGATTATGATAAGTCGTCAATCTCATACCGAATGTTTCATCGGCCTTCATCAAGTGGCGAATATAAGCGCGTGAATAATTCGTGCATGTGTAGCAAGAGCATTTTGGATCAAGTGGCCCAAAGTCCTCTGCATACTTGGCATTGCGAATAACGAGTCTTCCCTCGCTTGTCATCGTAGTTCCGTTGCGCGCAATTCTCGTAGGAAGCACACAGTCGAACATATCGATGCCGCGAATGGAACCTTCCAGCAGCGCATCGGGCGAACCAACTCCCATTAAATACCTTGGCTTGCCGGTTGGAAGCAGCGGTACCGTATACTCAAGTGCTTGATACATCAAGTGTTTCGGCTCTCCGACACTTAGTCCTCCAATAGCATACCCCGGGAAATCCATGGAAGTCAAATCTTTCGCGCTCTGGATGCGCAGGTCCTCATACATGCCTCCCTGGACGATTGCGAACAGACCTTGGTCATGTGGACGAGCATGGGATTCAAGGCAGCGCTCAGCCCAGCGTGTCGTGCGCTCAAGCGACTGTTTTACATAAGCATGCTCAGCCGGATATGGCGGGCATTCGTCAAATGCCATCATAATATCAGAGCCGAGCGCATTTTGAATTTCCATCGCCTTTTCCGGTGACAAAAACATCTTATCTCCGTTCAAATGGGAACGGAACTGGACGCCTTCCTCGGTAATTTTACGCATTTCGCTCAAGCTGAACACCTGAAAGCCGCCGCTGTCAGTCAAAATCGGACGGTCCCAGTTCATAAACTTATGCAATCCGCCTGCGCGTTTAATCAAATCATGTCCGGGACGCAAAAACAGATGGTACGTATTGCTCAAAATAATATGAGCATCCATCGTCTTCAGCTCTTCCGGGCTCATTGTCTTTACCGTCGCCTGAGTTCCCACCGGCATAAAAGCCGGCGTCTCTATTACGCCATGGGGCGTATGGACGCGGCCGAGCCGCGCTCCAGACTGCTTGCACACTTTTAACAATTCATAGGTTACAGCCACAATTCACGCTTCCTGTCCTCTTTAATTTTGTTGCTCTACTATTAATAAATAAACATCGCATCGCCGAAGCTGAAAAAGCGGTATTCCTCACGAATCGCTTCCGCATACGCGCCCATCACCGCATCGCGCCCAGCAAGCGCGCTGACGAGCATAACCAGCGTCGACTTGGGCAAATGGAAATTGGTCAGCAGCGCATTAACAAGCTTGAAGGAATAGCCCGGAAAAATAAAAATATCAGTCCAGCCGCTGCATGCCTGAATGAATTCATTCTCAAAGCGGGTCGCAACGGTTTCCAGCGTCCGCGCAGAGGTTGTCCCCACCGCAACGATTCGCGCGCCCTCGGCCTTCGCCTGATTCAGCAGCGCCGCCGTCTCCTCGCTAAGCTCGTAATATTCCGAATGCATGACATGCTCTTCCACAACGTCTACCGACATCGGCCGAAACGTTCCGAGTCCTACATGCAGCGTCACATAGGCAATTCGCACACCTTTATCTGCAAGCTGCTTCAAAAAATCGGCTGTAAAATGCAGCCCCGCCGTTGGTGCGGCTGCCGAGCCATCATGCTTGGCATAAACGGTCTGATAGCGCTCACGCTCCTCCAGACGTTCCCGAATGTAGGGGGGAAGCGGCATTTCGCCAAGCCGCTCCAGCAGCTCCTGAAAAATGCCGGAATAGGCAAACCGAATCGTGCGGCCGCCCATATCGCCTTCCTCTTCTACAAAGGCACGCAGCAGAGGCTGGCCGCTGCCATCGTCGCCAAACCAAACCTCTGTACCGATCTTCATGCGTTTGGCTGGCTTCGCGAGCGCCTCCCAGCGGTCTCCTTCAAGCTGCTTAAGCAGCAGAAGCTCGATCTTTGCCCCCGTATCCGCCTTTGCGCCAATTAAACGAGCAGGCAGTACCCTAGTGTCATTAAGCACCAGCACATCGCCGGCATGCAAATGCTGAGCCAGATCGGTGAAGCTTTCATGGTTCACCGCGCCCTTGCTGCGATCCAGCGTCAAGAGTCTTGATGAGGTCCGCTGCAGCAGCGGCGTCTGGGCGATTAAATGCTCCGGCAGTTCAAAATCAAACATTTCTACGTTCATCTGTCAGTCATCATTCCTTAGCGATAGTTACATCATTATAATAGTATTTCAGAATATAAGAGTAGTCATACCCTTGCTCGGCAAGGCCTAGCGCTCCATATTGGGACAAACCGATGCCATGACCGAAGCCTGTACCAACGAAACGGAAGCTCGGCGTCTTGGTTGCTTCACGGACTTGGCCTTTGCCGCCCATAATATACAGCTTGGCATCCATTTGCTTCACTTCGCCGCCTGCCCCAACCGTATAGATCGTACCTGCGCTCTCCGGCTTTGTTGTCGTTTTCTTATTCGCTCCAAGTACGGTCACACGTGCCGTCTCATCAATTTGGAACAGGGTGCTTGGCAAGCTCCCAAGCGCCGTCCTCAGCATATCTGGATATTTAACCTCAAGCTTTTTGCCGTTTGCCAGCAATTCCGTAGCGCGTCCAGACTGTCCTGTCTTGCTCACTTGAAGCGAATAAATCGGTCCGGATATCGTGGTGACGCTCTTGAGTGAAGCGACCAGCTCTTCTGAGCTGAACGGGCCTCGTACCCAAGACATCGGGCCCGATTGCACCGATTTTTCCAAAACAACAACCTTAGCGCCCGAATTAACCTGGCCTACTAGCGGAACCTCATCCTGAATGAGCGGTATTTTCCGTACCTTTACGCCGTCCGTGTTAACCTTCATCAGCTTAATTCCTGCGGGATTCGTTTCGCTTGTTGCCGTAAGCAAATCCTCGCGAATATAGCCTGTCAAGCCGCTTGGGAGCACGACGCGGTACCAGCTGAACAGCCCTTTTTCCGCCGAGCTGTCGGTCGGGCTTTTGACGCTGGTCAAATAGGGGACTGCATTGCCCCATACTTCCTTCGCATCCGCTGTAGCCCCGCCGCCATTAGAGGAATAAAGCGCCTCGATCAGCTTGCCCTTGTACAGCACAACCTCGCCTTGCGTCGCATCTACCGCTTGAATCGTTGATTGCTTCTCCGTGCTTGTGCCAGCATAGGCTTGGCTGCTCACACTATCGACCACATGGGCGATTTGAAAACCTGAGCCCTGATAGAGTGCATACGTTCTAGCGGCTACCGCCTGGGCTTTCAAAGCCTCCTGCGGCCAAGAGGAAACCATTTCCGCACCTACAACCGAATACAAATACTGCTCAAACGGAAGTTCATTTACGACTGCAAGCTTGCCATTAAAATCACTGAATTCAAACGCCCCGCGATACGTGCGGCTGTAACGCTCCGTCAGCTTAATGGTTTCTTTACCTGCCGGCTCTACCCACACTTTGGCGCTTGTTACAGGGAACGTGTACATCGTAAGCGGGCTTCCCGTCTTGCCTGTCAGCGTGTGATCGCTCTTCAGCAGCAAATACGGCGTTTTGACATCGGCCTGCAGCAGGCTGACGCCAGCTGCTCCAGTCGCTACCTTAATAAGGTCTAAGTCAGCACTGCTGGCAGCAGCACCTACCATAACCGAATAACGCAGCCCGCTTGCAGGCTTGCGTACAGCGATATACGTATCAATACCTGCTGCCTCGAATGCTGCGGCCGCCTTGACAGCCTCAGCTTTAGAAGCGTAGCCTGTGCTTTCCAGATGAAGCGGACCTTGCAGCTCCGGCTGGGAGCCGCCTGCAAGCTTCGTTAGCTCGCTGTCTGACTTCCATTTGCTTAGCGCTGTTTTTGCTTCATCAACGGTTTTGTAGGTACCTTCTGTTACCTGGTACACCGTCTTGCTTTTCTTCGTTAAGGAAGTAATAAAACCGCTGCCCTTGGCCGCTTGCACTCGTTTATATGCGCTTAGGGCCGTTTCGAAGCTGGTCGTTTCGAGCACCTTGACCTTATAATCATCCTTCGCAAAGCGGGCCTGTACATTGCCTGATTCCCGCAGCCATTCCTCCGCGCCGGACGGCTGCTTCATGCCAATGGACAAGCCGCCCGCGGAGCTGAGTGTAGCCGCGGTCGTATTCACCTGATATTTCCCCGGAAATTGCAAAAAAATAGCGACTCGTATCGAATCAAGCTGAGGTACGGCTCCTTGAGAAGGCTGTACATGCCACATTGAAATGAGCAATAACCCAGCTAAAGTTAGAAGCGACAGCCGTCTGATCGAAAAGCGGGTGTTCATCTCACCTTCCCCCTTCTGGGTGATTATTGTTCTGCCTTGGCGGCTTCCACTCGCAGCCGTCCACCGAGCAGCTTTGCTCCGTTCTGCCAAACCATTCATAACGCCGGCTCGCAATGATGCGATAAATAGCATCCGTTATTCGGCTCATGCCTGGTATTCGGTAAAGCAGAGAAAGCACGCCCAGGCCTTTAACCGTGCGCAGCACACGAATAACGCCTTCTGCTCCGGCATAAAGCGCGCCATTGCTATCCGCAACATGCATTTTCTCATAAAGCTGCTGCACACTCACCTGCTGAATGCCGGGGACGCTCACCGTCCCTTGCTGCTCCAATTGCTGAATTTGCACAAATTGCAAATCAGCCCGCGACGGTAGCTCCTTGAGCCTTGCAACCGTCGCAATGCAGAGATTGCACTGGCCATCATAGACGACAAACAGCTTTTCTGCTGAACGCTGCCTTGCACCAGCCATTCTAATTTCTCTCCGGATAAGGGATCCCTAAATGGCGATAAGCCTGTTCAGTTGCCATCCGTCCGCGCGGTGTTCGCTGGAGGAAACCGATCTGCATTAAATAAGGCTCATACACATCTTCTATCGTCTGGCTTTCCTCGCCAATGGTAGCCGCAATTGTATCCAAGCCTACCGGGCGCCCGGCAAATGTCGTCATCATGGATTGCAGCATTTTATGGTCGATGCTGTCCAGTCCCATCGGATCCACCTGCAGCAGCTCCAGAGCTGAGCTTGCTATTTCGTCTGTTATAATGCCATCGCCGCGCACTTGGGCAAAATCCCTTACCCGCTTAAGCAGGCGGTTGGCAATCCGCGGTGTTCCACGGGAGCGCAGCGCAATTTCCTGAGAGGCTTCGCCTACGATGGAAATATCAAAAATTTCCGCCGAGCGCGAAATAATATAAGCAAGCTCATCGACCGTATAAAACTCCAGCCGGCTGATGACGCCGAAGCGATCCCGCAGTGGAGCGGAAAGCAGCCCCGCCCTTGTCGTCGCGCCAATCAGTGTAAATGGCGGCAAATCAAGCCGTACGGACCTTGCGCTTGGGCCTTTGCCAATCATAATGTCGAGCGCGTAATCCTCCATTGCCGGGTAAAGCACTTCCTCCACTGTACGGTGCAGCCTATGGATTTCATCGATAAACAGCACGTCGCCCTCCTGCAAATTCGTCAGAAGAGCAGCGAGATCGCCTGGTCGCTCAATGGCTGGTCCCGATGTCGTGCGCAGGTTTACGCCAAGCTCATTGGCGATGATGTTCGACAGCGTTGTTTTCCCAAGTCCGGGCGGTCCGTAGAGCAATACATGATCGAGCGCCTCCTTGCGAAGCTTTGCTGCGTCTATGTACACTTTCAAATTTTCCTTCGCCTTCGATTGACCGATATATTCAGCCAAATAACGAGGACGCAGACTTAGCTCCACCGCCTGATCATCCATCATAAGGTTGGCGGAAATAATTCTTTCGTCCATCCGTGCTCAGCTCCTTTTCGTCAACCTTTAAACAGCTGCTGCAAAGCGCGCTTCATGAGGGAATCGACCGTCTCCTCTGGAACCACCGTCTGCTGCAAGCCATGCCAAGCCCGATCAAGCTCCGCAGCTGTATAACCGAGCGCTGCGAGCGCCTCACGCGCTTCTTCCCAAGCGGTTCCCGCTCCCTGGCCGCTGCCGCTTTGGAATAAATCGGGCTCCAGGTAAGCGCCCGCCGCCGACAGCACCGCCGCATCGCTTGCGATGCCCGCAAGCTTGTCCTTCAAGTCCAAAATCATCCGCTGCGCCGTCTTCTTGCCAATACCGGGCAGCTTCGTAAGAAACGTAATATTTTCCTGCTGAATGGCAGCAATAACCGTTTCCGGCTTGCCTCCTGCGAGTATGCCCAGCGCCACGCGCGGACCAATGCCCGATACTTCCAGCAGCTTGCGGAACAGCGTCTGTTCCTCGCGCGTTGCAAACCCGTACAACAAAATCGCATCCTCACGGACGGAATGATGAATATAAAGGGTGACGGCTTCTTCCTTTTTCGCTAACGCATACGGATTCGGCGTAAACACCCGGTAACCGACATCCCGTACATCCAGCACCACATACTCCAACTCGACATGGGACACTATACCTCGTAAAAAATCAATCATGATCGTCCCGCCTCATTTATTTTTTGGACTAAAACCGCCGAATGGGCATGGCAAATAGCCACTGCCAGCGCATCTGCTACATCATCGGGTTTCGGAATGGCCGATAAATTCAAGAACATTTTAACCATCTCCTGCACTTGGCGCTTCTCCGCCTTGCCATAGCCTACAACGGCCTGCTTGACTTGCAGCGGCGTATATTCCGCAACCGGAAGCCCGCGCTGCGCCGCCGCCAAAATAATAACTCCACGCGCCTGCCCAACCGCAAACGCCGTTGATACGTTCCGGTTAAAGAACAGCTTCTCCACCGCAACCGAATCGGGCTTGTACTTATCCATTAGAGCGACAGCCGAATCATAAATTTGAATGAGCCGCTCCTCGGGCGGCGTATGCGCCTCCGTCTGAATACAGCCATACTGAACGGGCTTAAGCTTATGACCCTCTTTATCAATGAAACCAAAACCCGCTATCGCAATACCGGGATCTATGCCTAGAACGCGCAAACCGCCAACTCCTTATTCCTGCCGTTTATTTCTCCTATTATACCAAAAGACAGAAAGGATGAGAACATGCGTTTGAGGAAAGTGCTTAGGAGCAGTCGCTTTTCTTTGCACCATCATCCATTATACAACAAGAAGAGGACGTCCTCTATAAGAACGTCCTCCGGGCTGCTATTTTCATCTAATAAGCGGATCGTTTAGTGGATTTGCCATGTCCCAGCTCATAGTCGCTAAAGGTAGACAGGACGCTGTTAAATTCATCGATGTCATTAATTTTAATCCCATGCGACAGCTGTTCTACTTTATCGCGAGGCAAGCTGCTTTCCAAATACCGAATATCCAGTTGAAAAAAAGTTCGCAGCACCTTCTCCTGCTGGGGCGCCCCTTCAAACAGCGATAAATTCCCCTGCTTATCCACGCCCATATACGCTTCATTCTGGCAATGCTTCGAAAACTCATCCACCGTCTGCTCCACCAGCACCCGGTTCTTCGTTTTATCGAAGGTGGCGTGCCAACCGCTATTTGCCTCCAGCAGCCGGATTAGCTGGAGCGAGGTCATGCGGCCAAGCGGCCTGCTCTCCTGCCCACATAAATAGTAGCGGCGCAGCATGACGCTCACTGGCTCCTGCTGCTCTCGCAGCTCACGACGCAAGTCAGCAGAGGGGCCACTGACAGCTCCTGAACTAAAAGCTGCTCCTACGGCATTAGCGGCAGACGCTGAATCGGCAAAATTGGCGACGACGCTTGTCAATCGGACAGCCGCAGCCGCTTTCCCAGGAGGCCAGACAGCACCCGCTAGCGTTACAGCAAGCAAGGCGATACTGCCCAGCGTCCATAGCGGACGGCGGCGAAGCTTTCTTTTTAGCTGCTTCCATAAGCTCATTAGCATTATGATTGAACCCCTTTGTGCTCTTTTATTGCATAGGGTTCCACTGAGCTTCCAATATTATGCGCGTAAGAGAAACGCAGCATGCGAGCTAGCTTTTATTCGTTCTACCGACAACCTTCTACTCAGCGTTCTTCGCGCATTCAGCAGATCCCACATTTACAGCCTCAGCAAGCGTCGCAAATAAAGCATGGGTATACGGATGCTTGAGCTTTCCTTCCTCCCACTGACTGAACGTTTCTACGATTTCGCCCTGATACATGACGGCAACTCGGTCGCACAGCTGACGGGCAAGCCCCAGATCATGCGTAATGAATAAGTAGGACAGCTCTTGCTGCCGCTGAATTTGCTGAAGCATCTCCACAATAGATGCCTGTGATAAAGGATCGAGACTGGCTAACGACTCGTCGAAAATAATCAAATCCGGCTGCACGGCCAGCGCTCTTGCGATGCATACACGCTGCTTCTGTCCGCCGCTTAGCTGATGCGGCAGCTTCTCCAAGAAGCTTTCATCCAAGCCGACGGCACGTATAAGCTGCACGCTGGCCTCCCGAATTTCCGGCGGACGCTTCGCGTCAAAATTGCGCAGCGGCTCCGCAAGCACTTCCTTCACAAGCATTCGGGGATGCAGCGAGGATGCGGAATCCTGAAGCACAAGCTGTACGCTTTTGTATACCTGCAGATCCTTCATATGAGGTCCATGAATAGACTGGCCGCCGAGCAAAATTTGCCCGGAGCTCAGCGTTTCAAGCTTCATAATGAGCTTGGCTAATGTGCTTTTCCCGCTGCCGCTTTCTCCAACAAGCCCAAGCGTTTCACCAAGGTGCAGCGCAATATCTACCTGCTTCACAGCTTGAACGGACGCCTTGCCGTCCTGCGTCTTGAGCCCTCTTCGCCTTCTCAGCAGCCGCAGCGGATATGCCTTGGACACCTGACGCAATTCCAATATGATCATAGGGCGCTCCCTTTCGCATGGACTGAGGTTATCCCGCTGGGCTGCATCGTAATCACACGATCCGCGAATTTGCGGACGCTTTGCTCGTCATGCGAAATGAGCAGCACCGTCAGGCCAAAATCCGCCTGCAGCTGCTTCAGAAGCGTTAGCACCCGGTCGCGATTGAGGGCATCCAGCGCCGTCGTTGGCTCATCGGCAATAAACAGCGTCGGCTCCGTGCTCAGCATCATCGCAAGCAGCACCCTCTGGCGCATGCCTCCGCTTAGCTCAAAAGGGTATGCGTCCAATATCAGTTCCGGGTCCGCAAAGCCAATACGTTGCAGCAGCATATACAAATACGATTCCATTTCTTTGCGCGATCGCTTCGCCTGCAGCTTCAGCGTCTCGACCATCTGCCTCCGCACCGTGCGGATCGGATCAAGTCCGCTTAGAGAATGCTGAATGAGCAAGGCGATTTCCTCTCGGCGAAGCTGCTGCATGCGGCGCTCATCATAACGGGAAATATCATCGCCCCCGTAAAAAATTTGCCCTCCTGTCAGGCGCAGCCCGGTTTCCAGCAGTCCGACAAGCGCATGGGCCGTCATACTTTTGCCACAGCCGCTTGGCCCTACAAGCGCAGCCATTTCACCAGCATGAAGCTCCAAGGAAACATTTTGGACGATAGGGCACCATTTTCCAGCCTGCTGCCGGGAAATTTCTATATTTTGAACGCAGAGCAGCGGTGCATCGTTAAGGTTGGCGCTGTTGATAATGTTCGTGCTGCTTTCCGCCATCTTACACCTCTTTCGGAACGTAAGCGTTCTGCTCTTTAAATCGGTCGCCAATTAATTGGCATGATAACACGAAGCTCACGATCGCAAGCCCCGGAAAAATCATGACATGCGGCGCCAGCTGAAAATAACGCGTAGCATCATGCAGCATGACGCCCCATTCAGGAGTCGGCGGCTGCACGCCTAGGCCGAGAAAAGATAGACCGGCGATGAGCAGCACGATTTTGCCAATGTCCAGCGTACTAAATACAGCAATTGGCGCTGCAATCTGCGGCAAAATATAACGGCGCATAATTCGCAAATGAGAATTACCGGACATGCGGGCTGTAATTAAGTAATCCTCTTTGCTTACCTTAAGCACAAGCCCGCGGATAAGCCGGACATAATTGGCCCACCTCACGATAACAATCGCAAGGATCATATTCGTAAACCCGGGTCCGAGAATGCCCACAATCGCAATCGTCAGCACAAAATCGGGAAAAGCGAGCGTGCCGTCCATCAGCCGCATGAAAAAATGATCGGTGCGTCCGCCAAAATAGCCGGTCAACAGCCCGATCGGCAAGCTAATGCATAAGCTCAATCCCAAAATAACAAAAGCAATCGAAACAGTCGTCCGAATGCCGTACAAAATACGAGATAAAATACAGCGCCCCAAATGATCGGTGCCAAAAGGGTATTCGCCGCTCGGCGACAGAAGCCGATTGGATAAATTGACCTGCAGCGGGTTATGAGGCGCGAGCCATGGGGCAAGCAAGCCCAGCAGTACGATGACTGCAAATAGGCCGATGCCAAGCAGCAGGCTTGTATTCTTTTTCTTAAAAAGGGTCCGCATAAAAAAGGGTACCTCCTAGCTTGCCCGCAGCCGCGGGTCCAAGCGCACATAAAAAACTTCAACCGCCAAATGGATCGCGACAAACAAGAAGGAGGTGAATACCACATAACCTTGAATGACCGGATAATCCCGCGCCGTTATCGCTTCAATAATATATTTGCCTACGCCGGGCCAGGAGAAGATCGTCTCAACGATCACATTCCCCCCCAGCATAAAAGCAAAGCTTGTCCCCAGCATCGATAAAATCGGCAAAAACGCATGCTTAAACACTTGGAAGATTAAAATCCTTCCCTTGGACAAGCCTCGCGCACGCGATGCCTTGACGAAATTCTGGCTGTTCATCTCGAGCATATTCGTCCGCAAAACCCGGGCATATACCGCACCAAGTCCGAGCCCAAGCGTAACCGCCGGCATTAAGAGGTGAGCAAGGCCGCCGCGTCCCATGGAAGGCAGCCAGCCAAGACGGACCGAGAAAAAATAAATCAATAAAAAACCGAGCCAAAAGGAGGGGATCGAGGCGCCAAGCAGCGCCAGCAATCGGCCCATCCGGTCAAGCAGCCCTGTTGAAAAGATTGCGGTGGCGAGGCCGATGAGGCAGGTTGCCAGCAGCATGACAAATGCACCAGCAGAGGCCAGCTCCAGTGTGGCGGGCAGCCTTTTAAGCAGTTCGCCAGCAACTGGCTCCTTGGACATATAAGATGTCCCCCACTGCCATGTAAATACATCGCCAAGCCAGCGTATATATTGGCTCCATAAGGAGTCTGTCAGCCCCATTTCCTCCCGCAGTGCGTCAATCGCCTCCTGTGAAGCCGGGATATTGTGCGTGGTCAGCAAAATTCTCGCCGGATCGCCCGGAGACACCCTCATTAAAATGAAGGTAAGCGTCGCTACGCAAAAAATGACAAGCAGCATTTGCATGGCGCGTTCGAGCCAAAAACGAAGCATACTTAGGTACACCCTTTACTTAGGTGATATCGACTTCAGCTGTCACATAATAATATTCTATCGGATGCGGAATAAAGCCCGTTACCCCTTTTTTCACGCCAAATACATTGTCGGGGTGTACGATAAACGACTGCGGCAAATCTTCATTAATAATGTCCTGAGCTTCTATCGCAAGCGCATTGCGTGCTTCTGTAGCAGACGTTTCGTTCAGCTTGTTAATAACCGTCTCAAGCGGCTTCGATACATAATGGCTGACATTCGATTCGCTAGCTGATTGATAGAAAATGTTCAAGAAATATTGCGGATCGCCCGTGTGTGCCGTCAGCATGCTGTACATAGCAAGATCCCAATCGGACTTCGCCAGCTCAGCATCAATATTTTCAACCTTGCGTATTTTCACGGTAATGCCTTCATTAAGCAGTTGGTTCTGAATAACCTCTGCCATTACGGACAGCTCTGGGCGGTGCGGGAACGTAAGGAGCGTCGCCTCGAATGGCTTGCCTTCCTTCTCCCACATGCCAGCCGCATTTTTCTGCCAGCCGCCAGCGGTCAGCAATTGCTCCGTCGTTTCTCCTGCTGCTTGCTCCGCTACTTTGCCAAATGGCAAAATTTCCGGGAACGGGCTTTTCGCTTTCGTGCCATAGCCACGCATTACCGATTCAATAATTGCCTCGCGCGGAATGGCTTGATCTACAACCTCGCGGTTTGCTTTTTCTTTAAACAAAGCAGAATTCATATTAAATAATACCATATGTGTACGAACCGATGGTGCAGATAGCACTTCCAGCTTGCTGTCCTTCTCTACCAGCTCAATGCTGTCAATCGGAATGTCCGTTGCAACATCTACTTCGCCAGCTTGCAGCGCCATCAGGCGGGTATTGCCATCGGTTACAAACTTCATTGTCACTTCCTTAAGCTTCGCCGGTTGTCCCCAATAACCATCATAACGCTCAACAACAAGCGATACGTCTTTCGTAAACTGCTTGATTTTGAAAGCTCCCGTCATGGCCGGGTAGCTGCCCGCTTCCTTCATGCTGTCGACATCAAGAATAATCGTGCTTGGATCAGCCAAGCTGGAAATGATAGCCGAGTTCGGCTGTGTTGTTATAATTTTCAGCTCATCCGGTGCAACCACTTCCATATCTTTCACCAGCAGCAAATCCTTCGCCAGATGGCTATTTTCAATGGAACGAAGCAGCGAAGCCTTCACGCTTTCTGCATCCATCTTTTTGCCGTCGTGAAACGTTACGTTGTTCTCCAGCTTGAGCGTCCACGTGTTAGCATCCTCCTGCTTCCACTCCTTCGCAAGCCAAGCGGCCGGCTGCAGCTGCTCATTCAATTTAATAAGCGTTTCCCCTGCGCCAGAGCGCATAACGTCCCAGCTGTCATCGCCATGCGGATCAACGCCTGCTGGGTTCCAGGTGTACGCCATTGTCAGTGTTTTATTTGCGGCAGAAGCATTGTTTTCCCCGGCAGCATTGGTGCCCTTCCCTGCGTTTGAGTCAGCATTCGTGCTGCATCCTGCAAGCACCAGCATCAGGCAAACGATCATCATTCCAAGTGACAAGCTAAATGGCTTCTTCGTGTTGTTCATTTTTCTTTTGTCTCCCCTTCTAGTAAGCGTAAACGGCCGAAAGCCGTCCTGTGGCGGCAAAGCTACCGTTTCGCGTAGAAATATAGAGAAAGGATAGAAAAATCATATCCTTTCCTATATTTTAAAAAAAGCATCCCCGACCCTTAAGAAAGCAGTCAGAAATGCTTTTATGATAAATAACTAAACCTTATCTGCGTCTGCTCGTCATGGAGCAGCAAATAATCGTTAGACATTTTGCAATAAATGGGCATAACCAACCACCTCCCTAAGCACCGTAGGTCAAACAGTGATGTTAAAACAGGCAGGTCTCCTGACTTGGGGCCTCCCTCTCTTCCCTTCCCGGCTAGGGCGAGCATCTGCAATTCGTCCTGCGACGAAAAGAAGCTCATCAGCCAGTGGTTCATTTGTGAGGGGAGCGCAGCTTAATGAGTTGATTAGCTGCTGCCCTATACAGTGGCGGGTCCGTGTCGGCCTTTAACCGAACTTCCCTTTTAAGCGAACTAAGGCCTATATGTCCTTGCCTTCGTGCCGCACCTATTTTCATACAATTATGAAGTTTTGCAGGCTAATCAGCCTATCTTGTCCGTAATCCACTCTTAATCTTAGGGAGGAAGTGCTGATCTGTCAACATTTTGATTTAGATAAGCTTTAGTTCCATCATAATGCACACGCCCCAGTGTCTTAAACAAGCTAAATGAAAGGTTTTTCAATATAAAACTTTCATATTTTTTCCAGTAATGATATATTGAAAATACTTCACGCATGATGAGCTTATTTATTAAGTTAGTCCAATAGATACTCTATCAAATAGAAAAGGAATGATCACATTGCCGGTGAAAATCCTTCCAGTCGAAGTAAAACAAATTATTGATTCCTATTGGTTTTACAGTGATTTTTATTCGATTATATCTCGCGTAGATTCGAAAAAAATGTGGTTTATGAATAATTATATTAATTTATTCGATATTCCCGATCCAAACCAATTATATACCTTTTTCTACAATGGTTATTATAGAGATAAAATGGTTGAGTTTTATGACTGCCCTTTTATTGATTTTCAGCGGATAGCGATAGACAGGCGAAGCTCGACTATTTTGAATAATGACCTGCTTGATTTTATTAAAGCATCGATTGACGGCGGCTACTATGTGATCGTTATGATCGACCGTTTTTATATAAAAGAATATGAAATTTCTGCGAAATCCCCACATGAAGTCATGATAAATGGGTATGATGATGCCAATAAAAAGCTATATTTTTGTGACAATAATGCCAATGGAAAATACTCAACGAATATCACCTGTGATTACGAGGCTTTTAGCAGAGCGTTTCATTTATTGGAAATCGAAGCCCATGATTTTAAACAGCATCTTTATTTATTGAAGCCTCTCGAAAATAACGACTATGCTTTTTCTCTAAAATACGTGAAAAATACGATGAAAGCCTATCTCTTATCTAGGGCACATACGGATGAATATTACAACGAAGCTACAGGCACACCCGGGCTAACCTTCGGCATTAATGTATACGACAAGGCCTCCGATTATTTAAAATATTTGGCTCAAGAGGAGGTTGTATTTGATATTAGATCGTTTCACCTGCTTTACGACCATAAGAAATGTATGACTATGCGATTAGACTACATGATTAATAACAAGCATTTGATTGATGATAATCAAATTTTGAACAGATGGAGAAAGCTGGAGGCGGCTGTGCATGCTGTAAGAAATTCCATTTTAAAATATTGGCTTACTCGAAGCTCGGACGCTTTGTACAAGCAAATGGAGCAATTGCATAAATTAAAGGAGACGGAAATGGGTTTGCTGCAGGAGGTTGTGGACCAGTTGAAGGATGGTTAATAGAAGCCATACCGTTTATGGTGACTGCATGGCTTCTCTTGACGCTTTAGGCAAAGTGAATGGTGAGCATGGACGAGTTTACTTTTTTCCACCAGAAGCTAGCAAGTCAGCCACTTCTTTCATCGTTTCTCTAATTGTAATACTGTCTGCCAGATAATATTTGTCTTGGTCGAGTAGATGTACCTTTCCATTCTTGACTGCCGGCAATCCTTGCCATAAGCCTGATTTCTGAAGCTCATTGTAGTCTTCCTCATCCTCTACAATGAGCAGTAGATGATCCCCTACATACTCTGGAAGCAGCTCCTGCGAGACGACAACCGCATTTTTCCAACGATCCATATTCATTTCTGCCTGAACCTTATCTACTGCTTTGGCTTGTAAGGCTGTCCTCACGACATACCCACCAAAGTTAGTACTCAAATAAATTCGCAGTCCGCCTTCCTCGATAAGAAGAATAGAAACCGATTCATCTCCAATGGCTTGCTTCACCTTCGCTCGCGAAACATCCCTCTCTTCCTCGTAATCTTTAATCCAACCACTCGCTAATGACTTCTTTCCCAATACATCCGCTACTTTAGGAAAAACATCATAAATTGGATCGCTGAACTTAATGTACACAATCGGAGATACTTTTTCTAATTTATCCATAATATCAGGATAAATTTCCGGATAGACAGAACTAAAAATCATTAAATCCGGTGAAAGCTCTACTATTTTCTCAACATTTGGCGGATCACCGATAGAATCAACGCCTGCCAGTGATGGTTTTATGAACGAGTTAAGAAAATCATTATCGCAAACCGCAATCGGCTGAATGCCAACCGTTATGGCCACCGAAGAAAACTCGCATACAGCAACCTTTTGCGGCAAGACTGGAATTTCCACAGCCCTCCCCATATCGTCGGTGAATATTCTTGTCCCCGCAGTCACATCGGCTTGTTCTGCGTTCAGAGCCATGTTGCTTCCTCCGTCCTCCAACGGCTTGTCTGCCATTGAACCACATGCCGCAATAACGAATAAAATGACCAGCATTCCTGCCATGTACAAGCCTCTACTGCTGCTTAACTGTTTCATTTCTTCTTATTCCCCTTCAGTCTTATAATTAATAATGATTATCATAATCGATTATAGGGCTTCCTTCTTAATAATATCCATACACTATCATGATTGCTGATGGATTGTTATGTATCTTATTCATATTCTTCTCCCTCAATTCCTACGCCTAGCAACACAGCCGCTTCTTCCATTTGCGCCATAATGGACAACGGATCATAAGCCAGCCACTGGTGTACATCAACTAGATAAATATTGCCGCTGCGCACGGCGGGGAAGGATGACCATACAGAAGACTCTTGAATGTCGGCCCATACTTGGCGAGTCTCCTCATCAGGCTGCACGACGACGATAAGGTGATCCGCCCTGAAAAAAGGCAGCTCTTCCAGAGTTATGACTGTGGAGTGATAGCTATCATTTATTTCGAATTGCTTCGCAAGCTTATAAGGTGGTGTCAAACCAAGCGAACGGTACAACGAATAGCCCATAATTTGGTTTCCATACATTTGAAGAAATTCAGCCCGAACACGGAAAACCGCAATCGTCTGCCCTTCCATCTTCCTAAACAACCTGTTTCTAAGCTCAAGAGCTCTCTCTTCATAATTCCGCAGCCATTCCTCTACCTGTCGCTCCAAACCTAAAGCACTTCCAATTGCTTTGAATTGAACATATAAAGGGTCTTTTTTGTCATCCACCTCTATAACCTTCGCTCCGCACTGACCACGCTGCAGCCAGGAAGTTGGACCTACAACAATATCGGGCTTTAATTGATCTGTTGCATCAGAGTCATAATAGGGGAATTCATCTATTCCTACATCTAGAGCATCATCAGACCAGTCCGCAAGCAGCCCTCTAAGTCCGACCATGCCTGCGCTGACACCTACAGGACGAATACCAAGCGCTCGTATATGCCCATAGTAGTCAACCGCTACAACACGCAATGGCTTTTCTTGTTTGTACGCTGAAGGTGCGACGCCCGAATTTAACTTAAAGCGGCGGCTAAAATAATAGGGATCGTCGAAGCCAACCATTCGTCCAACCTGTTTGACTGTGATGCCCGGACGCTGCAGCAGCAGCTTGGCTGCCTGTATTCGCAGTTCCGTCAAAAAGTCAACGGGAGATTGTCCCTTATATGTTTTGAATAATCTTGAATAATGCTCTGGATTTAGCCCAGCCATTTGTGCAAGTTGATTCCTCGTCAATCTATCGCCAAAATGCGCTTCCATATACAGAGCCGTTTCCTCAATTCTATCCTTTAACAATCTGTTTGTTCCTGTCGTTTTTTCACCTTTATTCATTGCAACCATGCTAACCTCCAAGTCAACGAAGCTTCTGTCAGTTGTCCAAGTAGAATGCCGCCATTTACAGTGGTTTGAGCTTTCTAATGACTTGATTATAGCATCAACCTCATGAACAGAATTAAATAAATGAAACTAAGCAGAAACGAAAATGACATGCGCTTCTCAACCGTTGTGGTCCGCAAAGAAAATGAAACAAACTGTCTTCGGTTCGATACCGAAGACAGCTTATTGGGCAGCGCTCTTGTTAATTATCTGCCAGTTGTAGACTTGACTAGGAGACAAGGTGCTTTATTACGTTTTTTAACGGCTAATCCAAGGGCTGCTGTTTTGCTTGCTCGTTCTCGAGCGAGGGGCAACGGTGCGAATAACCGCTTTTTTATTGGATTTGCGCTGCGTATTGTTTTTGCCGTTTTTTACATTGATTGTCGTTATTTCTTTTACTTCCTCATCTTCTTCGCGCTTATCCTTGCAGCCGCAATTGCATGGTTTTTGTGTCTCTACTCCAGCGGTTTGCATAGGATAATATCCGTACGGCGGGAACGGAGGAAATGCTGAAACGGGATAGCCGTTGCAGTTGTTGCCAATTGGCGATACCATTCCGCCATAGCCATAGCCTTGCGTGTTCGCTGGCGATACGGCTCCACCATAGCCGTAGCCCTGTGTTTCTGCAGGCGATACCATTCCTCCGTAACCTTGCGTGCTTGCTGGCGATACGGCTCCACCATAGCCGTAGCCTTGTGTTTCTGCAGGCGATACCATTCCGCCATAACCTTGCGTGCTTGCTGGCGATACGGCTCCACCATAGCCGTAGCCCTGCGTTTCTGCAGGCGATACCATTCCGCCATAACCTTGCGTGCTTGCTGGCGATACGGCTCCACCATAGCCGTAGCCCTGCGTTTCTGCAGGCGATACCATTCCGCCGTAACCTTGCGTCTCCGCAGGTGATACCATTCCACCATAGCCGTAGCCTTGCGTTTCTGCTGGCAATACCATTCCGCCGTAACCTTGCGACTCCGCAGGTGATACCATTCCACCATAGCCGTAGCCTTGTGTTTCTGCAGGCGATACCATTCCGCCATAACCGTAACCATGCGTCTCAGTTGGCGACACTTGACCGCCATAACCGTAGCCACCGGCGCCGATACCACCTATCGGATACATGCCTGGAGGACATGGATTATAGCCTCCTCCCTGGCTTGCAGGGCTAACCATAGTTGGCTGCTCCCAATGACCGTAACCGCCTGTTTGGGCAGGTGATACCATCGTAGGCATGCCGTAGCCACCGTATTGCGGCCAAGTAGGAGCAGTTGCAGCGGGAGATACAGTCGTAGTCGGGTAAGTCGATGAGGCTTCTACCGCAGGCGTGCCATACTGCATAAACAAGTCAACGCTTTGCTGATGATGGGAATAAACCGGGTACGTCTTTTTCTCCACTGGCTTCTCAATTGGCAGCGGTTTTGGTTTTGGCTGTGGCGCAGGTGCTGCCTCCGGCAATGTAGGCGTCACAATGGGAGCGGTTGGCGTCTTCGTTATTGGGGCAGTTGGCGTCTTCGCAATAGGAGCGGTTGGCGTTTTTTCGGTTACTGGCGCAGTCGGCGTTTTGCCAGGTATTTGCCCTGTCGGTTTTTTTCCTCCAACCCATTGCTGTACCCCTTGCATGACCGACAGCGGATGCAGGGCATGATGTCCTGCATGACCGCCGGTTCCAGCTGCAGTCATCCCTGCTCCTGTAGTCCCCGCGCCTGTAGTCGGTGTAGTCGTCATATGGCCCGCTTTTGGCACATTAACAATTTCGCCTGTCATAAGCACATTGGGATTTTTAAGTTGAGGATTCGCTTTGATCATATCGGCTAGCGGAACTCCCCATGCCTTGGACAGTTTCCACAGCGTATCCCCCTGCTTCACCACATATTGGTGCATGATGTCCATTCCACCAGTTCCATGGGATGAGGATGGGATTTTAATTTTCATGCCCACCTCAATGACGTCTGGATTCGTAATGGAAGGATTAAGCTTCAAAATCTCCTCAACCGTAACATGATGTTTCTGACCGATTAAGTAGAGGGAATCGCCTTTCTTCACTACATAAATTTTCACTTGCCGACAACCTCCTGTCACGTTCTTTAAATAACAAGCATAAATACTGCCGTGCATGTTTGCTTGCTATCAATCTTTATATCCTATGCAGCACATGGGCAGGTGTCCCCAATTTTGCAAAAAAAATAGCAAGCCGCAGCCAGCTTCCCAGAAGCTGTGCGTCTCGCTATTAGCAAAAATCAATTCCCTCGGCCTAATTCAGCCATTTAATCTATCCTTACAGCTAAGAAGAGATGCGGTAACTTGCCGCATTCCCCCTATCTGTTACCCGAGCTATTATCCTTTCGACTGCTGGAGCTGCTCATACGTAAAACTTGGATAACAGCCCAGCACGCGTACCTGACAACCGATAGCTTCAATTTCAGAAATCGCAGCTGGAAGCAGCACGGTATCAAGCGACATCTCAATGTCGATATAAAAATAGGAATTACCCAGCTTTTTCTTCGTCGGACGCGATTCAATACGCGACAGATTGATGCGGCGCCATGCGAAAGCTGACAACACCTGATGCAGCGCACCTGGATAGTCATCCGGCAAATTCACCAAAATACTCGTCTTCTTAAAATCCGACTGCCGCGCCGTATAAGGCTGCTCACCCACGAGTAAAAATCGCGTATAGTTGTTGCTGTGGTCGGTAATGCTCGCCTGCAAAATATCAAGCTCATTGTTTGCTGCCGCTCTTGACGTACCAATCGCCAGCCAGCCTGCTCCCGGATTGTCGCGTACGATACGCACCGCTTCAGATGTACTGCCAACATGCTCGGTCTCAGCATGCGGAATTTCGCTTCTAAGAAACTGCAAGCACTGCGCCATTGCCACCGGGTGGCTGATTACCTTTTTCACACGGGAATAATCTACAGCGCCATACTCATTCGTCAGCTCTGAACGCCTGCCGATTAAATTTTGAATGGAAGGATACACCCATTCGGCCTGAATCGGCAAGTCCACTTCATGAACCATCCAGTCCATATGCAGACTAACCGAGCCTTCAATTGTGTTCTCAATCGGAATAATGCTATAGCCGCTTTCCCCTTTAACCGTCGACAGAAACACATCGGCAATGAGTCGATGATGCTTCCACGCTACTTCTTCTCCAGCAAAAAACTGCCGTGCCGCTTCGTCTGATACAGAACCCGCTGGCAGTAAAGCAACCGATTTAATCGTACTCATACGGCCTCTCCTCTAATCCGCTCAAGCAAGCCCAGCGATTCTGTGCCAGCCTCTGCCTGCTCTATCGTTACTACCGGCCCTTCCGCACATGGCTTCAGCCATAGCGTCTGCGCCTCAATCCCTTCCTGCTTCAACGTTCCCAGCAGAAAATGCTCCAGCTCCTGCTTGCGAGGGCTGTCCGACTCTACAAAAGCGATGAGCGTCGGGCCTGCGCCGCTTAAAGCTGCTCCCAGCGCGCCATAATCGGCCGCTTTGGCCAAAATTTCCGCCATGCCGGGAATAAGCGCTGCCCGGTATGGCTGATGCAGGCGATCCCGCATCGCATGGCGAATGAGCCCTAGCTCGCCGCTGGCAAGAGCCGCAACGAGCAGCGAGCTGCGGCTCACATTAAATACCGCATCCTGCATGCTGATTTGTTTCGGCAGCGCATGACGCGCCTTCTCCGTAGACAGCTGGAATGCGGGAATTGCAACGAGCGCTTCCAGCTTCTCATGCGGCGCCAGACGAACATAATCTGCCCGCTCTCCATCCCAAGCGGACACGACAATGCCGCCAAACAGCGACGCGCCAACATTGTCCGGGTGGCCCTCCAGCGCTGTCGCCATCTGAAACAGCTTATCATCAGACAGCGGACTGCCGATTAACGCATTGGCGGCAACCAGCGCACCTACGATTGCCGAAGCGCTGCTGCCAAGTCCGCGTGTAAGTGGAATATTGCTGTACATCGCAATGTCCAGCTCTGGTACCTGTACGCCCGCTTCCTTGAATACAAGCTGCGCCACTTTATAGATCAAGTTCGACTTATCCTCAGGGATGCCTGTCATTTCGTCTCCATATAGACGCAGCACCGTACGCTCGGCAACTGACATTTCAACCCAGGCATAAAGGGATAGCGCCATGCCCAGCGTATCGAAGCCTGGACCCAAATTAGCGGTGCTCGCAGGCACCTTTACGATTACACGACGGTTATTCATAACGTTATAAAGCTCCTTCGATTACTAGTGTTGGCTTAACCTTCAACGCGATACACGCTCTTCACCTTGCGGATAACATCGAGCTCTTCAAAGGTTTGCAACACCTTCTGCATCGCTGCTTTATTCGCATCATGCGTAATGACGATAATTTCTGCTTCTGGATTGACGGGGTTCGGCTGCTGCAGCACCGATTCCAAGCTCACCTCAAAGTCCGCAAATACTTGAGTAATACGGGCAAGCACGCCTGCGCGATCTGCTACATGGAGGAGCAGGAAATATTTTGAGGAAATTTGCTCATCGGTTTTGAGCTTCTTCTCCTTATACGTCATAATGCCTTGCTTGCCGTTAACGCCAAGCTTCAAGTTTTTCACAACTGCCACGAGATCGGCAACAATCGAGGTAGCCGTAGGCATGCCGCCAGCGCCCGGGCCATAAAACATCGTTTCTCCAACTGCTTCGCCATGTACATATACAGCGTTGAATACGCCATTAACCGACGCGATAGGGTGCGTTTGCTTCACCATCGTTGGCTGTACACTAATGCTGAATTCATCATCTTGACGCTCTGCGATGCCAAGCAGCTTAAGCTCATAACCCAGACGCTTCGCATATTGGATGTCTTCACGGCTGACCGATGAAATTCCTTGAACGGATACATCATCCAAGGCCACTTTGGCACGGAAGCCAAGTGTCGCCAAAATCGTCATTTTGCGCGCAGCATCCAGTCCCTCAACGTCAGAGGTCGGATCGGACTCCGCATAGCCGAGTGCTTGAGCTTCCTTAAGCACATCGGAGTACGAAGCACCTTCCTGGCTCATTTTCGTCAAAATATAGTTCGTCGTGCCGTTAACGATACCCATAATTTTAGTAATCCGGTCGGAGGAGAAGCCTTCGATCAAAGTACGGATAATTGGAATGCCGCCAGCTACGCTCGCCTCATAAAGCACATCGCAGCCATGCTCCTGAGCAACTGCCAAAATTTCCGTGCCATGCAGCGCCATCAAATCTTTATTGGCAGTCACGACGTGCTTGCCGCGAGATAAAGCTTCAATAATATATGGCTTCGTCTGTTCAATTCCGCCCATGACTTCGACGATTACATCAATTTCGGGATTGTGGATAATTTCCCAAGGATCCTCTGTCAGCTTGGATGGATCGATTGAAATATCGCGCGCTTTGTTTTTGTTGCTGACGAGCACCTTCGCAATTTCAATTGCCGAACCGGTCTGGCTTTGCAGATCCTCCTGATGTCCTTCCACGATGCGGACGACACCTGTTCCTACTGTTCCAAGCCCTAGCAAGCCTACTTTAATTGGTTTCATATGATTCCCTCCATTTATACTTCAATAAAATAACGTTCTATTTCATCAGCCTTGCCCGATTACGGCGGCTTTACGCACACCCTGCTGGCTGCGAATAACATCCATTAAAGAGTCCAAATCCCCGCTGAGCTGGGAAACGTCAACTGAAATGACCACATGGGCAAGTCCTTGCAGGGGAATGCTTTGGTTGATCGTCAGCACATTGCCTTCATGCGCCGCCACGAGCGACAGCACCTTTGACAGCACACCCGATCGATGCTCCAGCTCCATGGAAATGGTTACTAGCCGCTCACGGTTAATTTGATGCATCGCATAAACGCCATCTTTATACTTGTAAAAAGCGCTCCTGCTCAGGTTCGCCTTCTCGGCCGCCTCATGCACCGTTGCCGCTTCGCCTCTGGCAAGCATCTCCTTCACCTGCAATGTCTTGAGAATGGCTTCCGGCAGCATATCCTCCCGTACAGCAAAATACCGCTGCGTCACTTCCGTCCCCCCTAAAAAGACATTTGTTCTTCTATAAAGGACATTATAGCGGAATCATAGGGCTG
This sequence comes from Paenibacillus sp. J31R34, assembly GCF_059383715.1. NCBI lineage: Bacteria > Bacillati > Bacillota > Bacilli > Caryophanales > Paenibacillaceae > Paenibacillus > Paenibacillus sp. J31R34. Next base: position 48,170 of record NZ_JBXENU010000014.1, on the reverse strand, counting down.
GGGCAATAGGTTTAAATGATAATCCGCTTTTTATCTCGAATCGTCCTCAAAAAAACGTTCCCCGCAAAGTTAAGCTTCGCAGGGAACGCATTCAATTTCATCATTACTTTGTGGTTATCACGGCAAAGCGTCCGCCTCGCGCGCTGCGCAGCCTACTGCTCTGTCCAAGTGACAGTCAGCTCGGAAATGCCTTCCTCAGAAGCCAGCTTGCCGCCGATGATCGATATGAATTCGGAGCCGGAAATCGTTCCCTGAATCACAATATTTTTATCATCTATCGTCTGGGCACCGTCCTTCAGCTTCTTTTCATTTACATAATCTTTATACAATTGGCCCAGCTTGTCGAAGCTTTCCTTCGTCTTGAAAACAAGCAAAACCGATTTTTTGCCGTCATCGATATTTTCCGTCGAATTTATAATAACCGCATCATCGGGAATCGGGAAATCGGCGGGCAAATATTCGGGTCTAACAGCTCCGGACGTTTCACCGCCGCCCTTCCCCTCATCTGATGGAGATGGAGACGGAGATGCTGCAGCGGCATCGCTTGGCGTCGCTTCCGCTCCAGGGCTTGCGCTTTCCGCTGTATTTCCCGGAGCTGCACTCGTTGTTTCCTGAGGAGCTGTATTTGTCCCATTTGCTGCATGATTGCCGCAGGCGCTTACGACACCCGCTATAATAACGACCGACAATAAAGAAAACCTTTTATTTTTTTTCATGTTTTAACATCCTCTCACTCAAAGTAAAAATCATCATCACAGCAGCTCATGCAAGGAAGCTTCAAGCAGGGCTGCATCCAGCTTAATATTTGCTGCTAAACGCTTGTCAATTTTCCGACCAGGTTACTGTAATTTGTGAAACGCCCGCTTCTGAAAGTGTGGTGCCCAGCAGCCAAATCGAATGCGTTTTATCAATCGAGCCCTCAATCATAAGCTTCGAATCCGTAAACGTCACGCTGCCATTTTCCAGCTCTTTATCTATCGTATAGGCTTGATAAAGCTTAGCAAGCTCATCCATCGACTTTTTTGTCGTAAAATTGAGCAATATCACTTTCTTGCCCTCATTTACCGAATTGGAGGAGGTCATGATAACAGCGTCATCGGGAATCGGAAAATCGTTTGGCAGATCAGCCGGTTTTGCAAGAGCCGAAGACGGTTCACTGCCATCTGGCAGCTCGGTTTGCTTCGGTTCTGCCTGTCTCTCGTGCTGACCCGCCGCTGCCTGCTCAGGCCATGTCCGGTCCATCACTGCTGGGGCGCCACTGCCTCCATCCCCCGCATCGTCGCTGCAAGCACTGAGCCATACGGAAATACTCACCATCGTAATTAAGGAGAGTACTTTGCTTCTTCTCATTACGTTAAACATCCTTTCAACTACAGTTTTCCATAGCCTCGCAGTCTCTGCTGCCTAAGCCATGCTCGCTACTGATTCAGCATACCTCCTAACCCTTATCTCCACTTGTTTATGCCTTAGATAGGCCGAATCAATATGCTGCTCTGTATAGCTATTACACCTTTTTCAGCAGGTTATAACAGCTTTAGCGCCATTTTGTGAAAATAGGGCTGGTTGAGCATATAAAAAAAGACGGCTTGCGCCGTCTCCTTGTGCTGCATATTTGATTAAGCCATATAGTCGCTGCCTTCGAAAAATTCAAAGGTGAAATCGCCAATTTGCACCGTATCGCCATCTTTAGCGCCGTGCTTGCGCAGCGCTGCATCAACGCCCATTTTCCGCATAATTTGGGCAAATCGCATGACCGAGTCATACGAAGTAACCTTCATACGCTTCAAATATTTCTCGATGCTTTCGCTTTCGACAACATACAGCTCGTTCTCTTTGCGAATCGTATAGCTGGATTCTTCGCGTTTCTCGAACGTAAACACCTTACGCTCCGTGACATCCTTCACTTCTTCGATTTCCAGTTCATCTGGAACCGACTCCAGCGTATCCATCGCCTTGTACAATAGCTCCTGTACACCCTGTTTCGTTAAAGAAGACATCGGCACGATAAGGTATTCCTTCTCGCCGCGCACCTCATCCAACTGCTGCTTAAACATCTCAAGATGCTCTGCCGCTTCCGGCATATCCATCTTGTTAGCCGCAATAATTTGCGGACGGTCGGCCAGCTTCTCATTGTAGAGCACAAGCTCTTCATTGATTTGCAGCCAATCCTCAAAAGGATCGCGACCCTCGGAGCCGGACATATCCAGCACGTGGACGATGACGCGGGTCCGCTCGACATGGCGTAAAAACTCATGTCCCAGACCAACGCCTTCATGCGCGCCTTCGATTAATCCCGGTAAATCCGCCATCACGAAGCTGCGGTCATCGCCAACGTCTACAACCCCTAAATTCGGCGTTAACGTTGTAAAATGATATGCGCCAATTTTCGGCTTGGCCCCGGATACGACCGACAGCAATGTGGACTTGCCTACGCTTGGAAATCCGACAAGACCTACGTCTGCCATTACCTTAAGCTCAAGCACAATCCAGCGTTCTTGGCCTTCTTCACCAGTCTCGGCAATATCCGGAGCCGGGTTGTTAATCGTTGCAAAACGCGTATTGCCGCGTCCGCCGCGTCCGCCCTTTGCTACTATAATTTCCTGGCCATGACGTGTCATGTCGGCAATAATTTCCTGCGAGTCATCGTCAATAATGATCGTGCCTGGAGGAATGCGTACAATCATATCATCCGCACCCGCACCATGCATGCTTTTCACTTTGCCACGCTCGCCGCGCTCGCCTTTAAAATGCTTCTGATAGCGGAAATCCATCAGCGTACGCAAGCCTTCATCCACACGGAAAATAATATTTCCGCCTTTACCGCCATCGCCACCGGCAGGTCCGCCCTCCGGTACATACTTCTCACGGCGATAGGAAACGATTCCGTCGCCGCCGTTGCCGCCTTTTACAAATATTTTCGCTTTATCGACAAACATGTTGTGCCCCCGTTCAAGCGCGCTTTTCCGCCTTAAGCCGTATTTCCTCCTGCGGATGTTCAATATCGACCGCCTGCAGAGTCGCGCCTTTCAACTGCTGTTTTATTTGATCCTTCAATTGTTGCTCATCCATTAGCTCGCCCTCAAGTTCGAAAGCAACGTGAAGCTGCTGCCCGTCCCAATCAAGTACCAGTGTAAGCACGGCGACTTCGCCAAAACCAGGCTTAACCGCCAGACGATAGCTATTCATTATGCCAATTAATGCTTCGGAAATTTCGTGGCTGGCAAGCGGCAGCTCATTTAAATTCAAGTCCTGCTCTATGTCCACCTTCAGCTCAAGGCAGCTTGTCAGTGTACGGAAGCCTTGAATGTAGCTGACGAGCGCTGGCTCCCCCAGCTTAGAAATTTGACTCTCCGTTAGCATCTTTGCCCTTATTTTCTCCACATATTCCACCGTTTTATCCGGTTTCTGCATCCGCGTGTAGCCATATATCACTTGCAGGTCGTTCATCCAGTCATGCCGATGATGGTTTAGCGTCCTCATCCCTGCGGCCTGGAGGCTGTGTATCGTAAGTGCAAGCTGCTCTGCATGCTCACGCCGCTCCGAGCGAATCCAGATGACTGCAGCAGCCGTAAACCAAAGCATGAAAAGCACTAGCAGCCAGACTGACGAAGGCCATACAAGCATAGCCACAGCCGGTAGCACAATAGAAAAAGCTGCGATGTGCTTTGCCGATTTAATGCGATCCATTTATTGATCCCACTTTCTTCCGCATGTTTCCCAGCTAATTCAGTATAACATGTCGCTGCATTAGCCGATAGGTCTTTAAGCAGCAAATGCCCCGACCTACACGCGAGGCCGGGGCATTTGCTGCTATTATGCTTCTACTGCTGCGGCTACTGGAGCCAGGTCCACTGGATACACGCTCACTTTTTTGCGATCGCGTCCCCAACGCTCAAACTTCACAACGCCTTCGACTTTCGCATAAAGCGTATCGTCTTTGCCGATGCCTACGTTAGTTCCTGGGTGAATTTTTGTTCCGCGTTGACGGAACAAGATGCTTCCAGCAGATACGGTTTGACCGTCAGCACGTTTAGCGCCAAGACGCTTCGATTGACTGTCACGTCCGTTCTTTGTGGAACCTACACCTTTCTTCGAAGCGAAAAGCTGAAGATTCAGTTTCAACATGAGATTTCCCTCCCTCATTCAAGAGATTGTTGTTTAATCACAACATATTTTCCGTAGGACTGTGCGATCGTATTAAGCATCACGATCATCGACTCCAGCAGCAGCTGCACCTTATGATCGGTTTCCTGATCAGCTAACACCGGAATATCCGATGATAACCATCCATTGTCCATTACATAAGGAAGCTTCACATCTGCCAAAGCTTCAACCGAGTTGACTGTACCGACTGATATAGCCGACACGCCAGCGCAGACAATGTCTTTGCCGAGCTTCGCATACTTCGCATGTCCTTTAATCTTAAACGATGTAATCCGCTTGTCAGCATTTCGTACAATCGTAACCGTGATCATAATAATCCTCTTATGCTTGGATTTTGCCGATCGTTACTTTTGTGTACGGTTGACGATGACCTTGCTTACGACGGTAGTTCTTTTTGGCTTTGTATTTGTAAACGATGATCTTTTGGCCTCTGCCTTGTTTTTCAACAGTAGCAGAAACAGTAGCGCCGGAAAGAACTGGAGTACCAGTTACAAGACCGTCTGCACCGGATACAGCCAACACGCGATCAAACGTTACGCTTTCGCCTGCATTGGCGTTCAGTTTTTCGATGAAAAGCACATCGCCTTCCTGAACTTTGTATTGCTTGCCGCCAGTTTCGATAATTGCGAACATTGTGAGTGCACCTCCTTATTGTCGAAGACTCGCCTAATCCAGGTGAATTGCAGCATGGGCTGCCATTGCTTGTACCCGATCGGAGCGGTATCTGCAAGTCCGCTGTATAAAACAATCAGACATACTTGAACATTCTAGCATACAAAATGGAATCAAGCAACCTCTTTTCCACACGATTGTCTATAGCATACCCTCTTGCAGCACATTCCATTGTCTCTATTTTTTTTATTTTGTATAATAAGGCCAGTCTTAAGGAACGGATTACGACGATCACCATTTAATCTAATCTGTCTGAAGTCAGCACGCAATGACAGGCAGCCCTCTGTTAAATGATGCTACAATATTGAGAGCAAAGGAAGTTGATGCGGCATGGAAGCTATTCTTCGAATGAAGGATGCACTCGACCTGATGGAGCAAAAAATGGAGGAACGCCTCGACATCGCCGATATCGCCAAGGCCGCCTATGTGTCGCCGTTTCATTTTCAGCGCATGTTCCACATGCTTACTGGAATGACAGTCGCGGAATATATCCGTAAGCGCAAGCTGACACTTGCGGCGCAGGAGCTGACGTCAAGCACCATAAAGGTCGCAGACGTTGCCTTTAAATACGGTTATGATACTCCCGAGTCATTCTCCAAGGCCTTTCGCCGCATTCATGGCATTTCGCCTTCGGAAGCGAGAGCACCCGGCGTTACATTGAAAGCATTCCCCCGCATTTCATTCCAGCTATCGTTGAAGGGAGACAAGGACATGGATTATCGTATTGAGGAAAAAGAAGCTTTTCAAATTGCAGGCTTGTCCTATGAAGTGAGCTGTAAGGACGGACAAAATTTCATCGATATTCCTAAGCTGTGGGAGGCATTCAACCAAAGCGAAGCGCCCGCCGAGCTTTATGCCAAAGGGGATGGGGCAATTATTGGCGTCTGTCTTGACGGCCAGCCCGATAAGGAGACATTCACCTATATGATTGCTACCTCTGTTGATGCCAATGTGGCTGACAAGGAAGAGAAATATACGGTCCGTACCGTTCCCGCAGCTACCTGGGCCATATTCACCTCGACAGGCCCATTGCCTGATTCGCTTCAAAATGTATTTCGCCGGATTTTCCAAGAGTGGTTTCCCGGAACCGGCTATGAGCATGCCGGAGGCCCTGAGCTGGAGGTTTATTACGAAGGGGATACTTGCGCTGAAGATTACCGGAGCGAAGTATGGATTCCGATTTTGAAAAAAGAAGCAACCGGCGCTTAGCTCGCCAAACCTAAGCAAAAACGACCGATGAAGGCTCCTCTTCATCGGTCGTTCTATTTGTCGCGCACCCAAACGCTATCCCACTTTTTGCACAGCTAGACTTTAACTTGCCCCTGCCTGCCGCTTCCTCCGCAGCACGGACAGCGCTCCGTTAGCTGGCCCGCAGCACCCTCCCGCGCTTTTTTGCGGGTCACTTCCATAAGCCCTAGTCTTGTCCAGCCAACGACCGAGCATTTTGTCGGGTCCAGCCTCGCCCATTCATTCAGGCGCGCGATAATCCGCTCGCGGTTTTGTTCATTTTCCATATCTATAAAATCAATAATAATGATGCCGCCCACATCACGCAGCCGCAGCAGCCGGGCGATTTCATCAGCCGCCTCCATATTCGTACGGAAGACGGTATCCTCTAAATTCGTAGCGCCTGTGAATTTGCCCGTATTTACATCAATAACGGTCAGAGCTTCCGTCTCTCCCCATACTAGCGAGCCGCCGCTTGCCAGCCGAATATTCGGTTGAAACGCTTCATGCACCTGCCGAGTGACGTCAAAAGCATCAAATAGAGTAAGCGAAGCACCCCGGTCATACAGCTTGAGCCGTTTTTCGAGCTGCGGCGTCATTTCCCGCAGCAGCGCAGCCGCTTCCTGCAGGCGGGATGCATCATCAATCCATACCTCTTCCACTTTCATATCTAGCGTATCGCGGACAATTCGCCGCAGCAGACCCGCCTCCATATGTAGGCCTGCTGGTGCTTTCGCTTTCGCGGCCTGGCTTATTATACGCTCCCAGCTGGCGCGAAGCTGGGCAACATCAGCCGCAAGCGACTGCTCAGACTCACCTGAGGCAGCCGTCCGGAGGATGATGCCTTCCTCGCCTTGAAGCAGCTGCTCGCCTACATCGCGCAGTCTGGCACGCTCGCTGTCGGCAGCGATTTTTCGTGAAACGCCTACATATCCAGCCTGCGGCATGAGCACCAGCCAGCGCCCCGGCAATGTGAAGTGGGTCGTCACCCTGGCTCCCTTGCCGCCAAGCGGCTCCTTCATCACCTGTACAATCAGCTCTTGACCTGGCCGCACCAGCTCTTCAATTGAAGGCTTTATCTCCGGCTGTTTCTCCAAATTGGGATGCAATAAATCATCTATATAGAGAAAAGCGTTTTTGCCTAGACCAATATCTACGAACGCCGCCTGCATGCCAGGCAGCACATTAATGACACGCCCTTTGTAGACGTTGCCTACGAGGCCGCTCTTCTCCGACCGTTCCATAAAAAATTCCATGAGCCGGCCATCCTGCAAAACAGCTGTTTGAAGCATTTCTCCGTCACTGTGCATCAACATTTGCTTCATCTCTCAAACATCACCCGCCAGCTCTCACGTTTTCTTTTATATTAACACAAGTCGCAGCGGGAGTTCCTTATCTGTTTTTTATCCCCTTAAGGAAGAAGCTCAATAACAGGGCGGTTCGGATTGCGCTCAAGCAAATAACGGTCAACAACACGCTGCTCTGGAGCTACCCTGGCAATGCTGGAGCCTCGCTCCATAATATAAAACAAGTGATACCGCTCGCGCCAAAGCAAACGAACGGCATATACCGCAGATTGCCTGCCATCCACCACGATAGGGCTGGCAAGCACGCCTTGCGCCATCTTGCGGATAGCTACCTGGTCGCGATGCATGAGAAACCGAATGAATAAATACGGAATGCTCCGATTATAGGTCCAGTTCGTCATAAACAGAAATGTTCCAATGATGAGCAGATTGAATTGAATAGCGCCGCCGGGACGCAGCAGCCCTAGCAGTGAAACGCCGATCATTAAGCTGCTGAGCACAAGGCTGATGCGTGCCGTCCAGCGCATAACGCTGAAAAAGCTCAAGCTATAGCTAAGGGCTGCTTGCAGCAGCTTCCCGCCATCAAGCGGATAAATCGGCAATAAATTAAATAAGCCAATCATCATATTTGCCTGAACGACATAGGCCGACCATTCGGGATCCCATAGTCCCAGCTGGCTCAGGCCCCAAGCAGCTAGTCCCATCCATACATTTTGCAGCGGTCCGGCTATCGCTACAAGCGCATCCTCTCCCGCTGGAAGGCTGCCCGCATCCTCCACTTCAGCCACACCGCCGAAAGGCAGCAGCTTAACCTCGCGAATATGCCAGCCGAAATAACGCGCCACCAGCACATGGCCAGCCTCATGGACAATTACGATTAAAAACAAGGTGAACAGCTCGACAAAATAACCTGTTAATACGGAGGCCGCCATTACCAGCACAAACAACGGATGCACCGACCAGCGAATGCCCCTCCATTTAACCAAGCGGGATCACGCTTACCGGATCAATATAGCGGTCGTTTTGCTTAATTGCAAAATAAAGCAGGCTCGGCTCCTCACCGCTTGCTCTGCGCAGGCTCCCGACCTGATCGCCCGCTTCCACCCAATCATTCACGCCAACTGATGCATACCCTAGCTTGCCATATACGCTGACTCGTTCATCCGCATGCTGGACTACGACGGTTACTCCATTATCCGATGGCTCCGAGACAACAAGCACTCTGCCTGTCTCTACCGCATTTACCGCTTCCTCCGATGAGCCAGCAAGCTCGACACCATTTAGCAGCTCGGCAAATGTACGTACGATAGCACCGCCCTCAAGCGGAGCAACGATAGGCAGCTTGACTGCACCTTCCGCAGCTGTTGCCTCCTTCTGCTCCTCTTGGAAAATCGGAATAAACGTCGGCGCTCCGGCAAACGTTTCTTTATACCATTTTGCCGCACTGGCAAAATCCAGCTCATCATGAAGCGCCTGCGCTACATAAGCTCGGCTCTCCATTGCCCACTTCTCATCAATCTGGTATAAACCCCATATGCCAGCGAACAATACAGCAGCCGCAATTATTTTCCAGCGCAGCTCGCGAAAGAAGGGGTGTGGTCGTCCACCTTTTGGCGGTTCCGCATACGGCGGTTCTCCTGACTGATGTCCATAACGATAATCCATGCGGCTCGTCCGGCTTCGTTGATCATCCTGTATCTGCGTCCATCCATCCCAAGGATTAGGACTTTCCTTCCACATTTTCTCTGGGTCCCGCTCCTCCTCCTCCAATAGCGGATAGAGCGGAGGCACAGCGGGCACGCTGTATTCCGCTCTTGAAAGCCGCTCTTGCATGAATCCATCCCGAACGGGCTGCTCCATTAATCGTCTAATTTTCTCTTCACGGCGCCTTCGCACCGCTTCCTTCGTATCCATCATCCGTTCCTCCCCCTCTCGCTTATCAGAGAGCTTGCTTCCTTCTACATCCTTATGAGGAAAAACGGACAAGTATGCAAATTCAGCAGGCAAAAAGAAAAAGAACGCTGCTTTCTCTTCCCAGAGAATTGCAGCGCCCTTCCAAGCAGCAGCTATGTGGTTATTCAGCCAGCTCATAAACTTCCTGATGAGCCTTTATACTGAATACAATGCCGATACAAATCATATTCAGCAGCAGTGAAGTGCCGCCGTAGCTGATGAATGGCAGCGTGATGCCGGTAATCGGCATTAGTCCAATCATCATGCCGATATTTTGGAATATCTGAAATACGAACATAGAGGCAATGCCTATCGTCATATAGGCAGCGCGCAAATCATGACATTTGAAGGCGATTATGATAATTCGGTAAATGAGCAGGAAATACAGCAGCAACAACACGGCTGCACCCTGAAAACCAAATTCCTCGCCGATAACAGCAAATATGGAATCGGAGTACGGATAAGGGATGAACTTCCCGTTTTTCATCTCGCCCTGCAGATAGCCATCACCCGTAAGCCCGCCTGAGCCTATGGCAATTTTGGCATTTTGAGATTGATAGCTCGCATCAGCAGATGCTTCCTCTGGATGCATGAACGTATTAATCCGATTGTACCAGTGCGTTAATTCTTTTTCTTTCAGATAAGTATATATTTCCGTATTAAACATATTAAACAGCGTCATGAACAGGATCAAACCGCCAACAACGACAGCAAGCCCTACAAGAACATGCTTATATTTAACATTGCCAATCCAAAGCATTCCGAGCACGATAACGAGATAAATAATCGCATTTCCTAAATCAGGCTGCATCATGACAAGCGCAAACGGCAATAGGGAAAAAGCTGCTATCGGTAATAAATCTTGAGAAAAGCCTAATCTATCGCCTTTTCTTCGGCCCATAATGTAGGCAATCCCGATAATCAGAAAAATTTTCATGATTTCAGCCGGTTGAAAGGAGAAGCTTCCGAGCTTGAACCAGCCTTTTGCTCCATTGATAACAGATCCAAAAAAATACACGGTGACCAGCAAAGCGACGCCAAAGCCATATAAGATATGCCAGGTTTTGAGCAAAATCCGGTAATCAAAAAGAGCGGCAAAAATCGTGATAAAAAAACCAACACCATAAAAAATAGCCATTTTTTCAGTTGATGTAGCATATTGCGAATTGTCCCAAGTAGCACTATATATTACAAACAAGCTAAAAACCATGAGACAAACTAAAATTGCGACGATGCCCCAGTCAATTTTTTTGAATTTATTCAGCACAATGCAATCATCCTATTCCCAAAAACTTGCGGAACCGTTTGAAGGCGCCTGCCTTCTCATCTAGCAGCATAAGTGGAACCATATCGCCCAAAATGCGGCGGGCAATGTTGCGGTAAGCAATCGCCGCGCGCGACGAAGGGTCCATCACCGTCGGCTCGCCTGTATTCGCGGATTTGATAACCTTCTCATCATCCGGCACGATACCGAGCAAATCAACGGCGAGCACCTGACAAATTTCATCAATATCAAGCATTTCCCCGCTTTTCACCATGTTCTGACGAATACGGTTAATGATGATTTTGGCAGCGATGCCCTCTTTCTCAAGCAGGCCAATTACTCGGTCCGCATCGCGAACGGCAGCATTTTCTGGCGTCGTAATAACAATAGCCCGGTCTGCGCCGGCAATCGCATTGCGGAAGCCCTGTTCAATTCCGGCTGGGCAATCAATAATGACATAATCAAATTCCTTCTTCAGCTCCAGCACCATGTCTTTGACCTGTTCGGGCGATACATCGTTTTTGTCCTTCGTTTGGGCAGCCGGCAGCATGTACAGCTCATCAAAACGCTTGTCCTTGATCAGCGCTTGATTCAAGCGGCAGCGGCCTTCAGCCACATCGATAAGATCATAAATTATGCGATTTTCAAGTCCCATAACAACATCCAAATTACGCAGTCCGATGTCGGTGTCAACCATACATACCTTCTTGCCAAGCAGAGCCAGTGCCGTTCCTAGATTGGCAGACGTAGTCGTTTTACCAACGCCGCCTTTTCCAGATGTGACAACAATCGCTTCTCCCATAAGTTACACCCCTCTCAACATAATCGGATTATTGCGTAAACGGTATAATTGCGAAATTTTATCCATCTGCATCGTTCCCTCATTCAAAAAAGCAAACTCCATCGCTGGATCGCCCGACATCCATTCCTCCGGCGGCCTACTAATGATATCTGCTATGCGCAATTGTGTCGGCCGCATCAGTGATGCCGCAATAATAACATCCGTTCGGCCGTTAACACCAGCATGAGCGACACCACGCAGCGCGCCCATCACATAAATATCACCGGTGCTGATAATCGTTCCTCCCGGGTTCACATCCCCCGTCAGCAGCAAATCGCCTTCACGCTCTATCGTTTGACCCGATCGGATAATTCCGCTAATGAGCTGAATGCCAGGTGGCGGAGCCTGTGGCTGGCTGCCTGCCGCCGGCTCCGATTCTACCGATTGTACAATCAGATTACCCTGCGCGCGAATAACCGATCGAATCCGTTCTTTATCCTCATCGTCAAGCTGCCTGCTTCCTAGCTTGACATGGACGTGCACGAGCGGGCCGGTGAGCAGCTGCTGATGGGTTTTCTCCAGCTTGTAGTGCAGCTCATCGAGTAATAAATCAAGCTCACAACTATCGTCGAGAAGGAACACGAGACCTTCCTTGACGCCTTTAATCATAATATGCTGCTTTTCGGCCACGATTGTCCCTCCCCAACGTATTGCATTCTTTTCGAAACAATCGAATTCCTGCTTTAACCGCCAATTTATTCCTCATCCTGGTCCTGATTTAGCTTCGCATCCTGCTCATACAGCTTGCGAACAGGCACGTAAATAACCAAAGCAAAGGCAAGCTGCAAAAATAAGCTAGGCAAAATATGATCCAGCAGCGCGAAAGCATACGACTCCTCCGTCAACCGGAAAAGCGAATAAATAAAATAAACGGCTGAATCGTAAGCAATGCACGCAAAGCCAATTACGGACAGGCATGTAAGCAGCGTGCTGCGGCGGCGATCGAACAGAAGTCCAGCAAAATAACCGATTAGCCCCATCATGAACGTATGTACACCGAGCAAATGACCATAGTAGACGATATCCTGAATAAGTCCAATACCTATACCAAACATCAGTGCCCGATGGCGACCGCTATACAGAGCAGCATATAATACAAAGACAAAGCTAAAATGCGGAATAATTTTGCCAGCATAATCGACCGGAATGATCCAAGGCATGACGCTGCCTTCAATAACAAAAAGGAAAAACAACAGCAGGATAAGCCGATTCGTGCTCATCATACTCATTTCCCCGCATCCTCCGATGCAGACACCTCGACGACAAACACTTCTTTAAGCTGGTTCAAATTTGCCGCCATCTCAATTGAAGCTGTGTACGTCAAGCCAAAATTGCCTACTTCCTTTGTCTCTACCGTTCCAATAACAAGACCGCGCGGGTAAACGCTGTCGCTCCCTGAGGTAACGACCAGATCACCGACGATCATTTTGTCGTTTTCGCCGATTCTCGTCATAATCAATCGCTGCGTCTCATCATCGTAGCTGGTAACCATTCCGAAAGAGTCGCTCTTGCCAAGAATAGTCGCCGCAATCGCATTGGAAGTGGGCGACTTTTCATCTAGCTCCGTAATCGGCATTACCGTTGCCGTATTCGGCCTTACCTGGCTGACAATACCGATAATGCCGTCAATGGTTGTAACCGCCATATTCTGCTTGATGCCATTCAGCGAGCCTAAATTGATTTCCAGCGTCTTGCTGTACGGATTATTGTCAACGGCAATGACATGGGCAATTCGGTAGTTGTAATTGTTTATTTTTTTCTGCTGCTCTGTAAAATTCAGCTCTTTCTGCAAACGCTCATTCTCTTCCTGCAGAAAGTTATAGCCGATTTTGTCGCGGGCATAAGCCGCTGCTGTCAGTCTAAGGTACTCATTCTCCTCATAAATCGCCCGGAGATTGCCAATATCCTCAAAGAAACCCGCTATTGAAGCAGCGGGCACATAAAACCATTGCTGAACGAATCCGACTGAATCTCCGATAAACTTCTCCGGCATACTCAGCTCCTTACGGTCACTTAGCGAGAAGCCGATGACCACAATGAACAGAATAAACCCGAACATAAGCATAAACATGCGCTTATTTCTAAACAGCTTAAACAGCTCGATCACCTGCCTGTTCTAATCACATTTTCATTTTTTGCCAAATTGGCAGGAAGCTCTTCTAGCGTTTCGAACGGCCGCCTGAACCGCCTCTGCTCTTGAATAAATGAATATGGTCAAGCGAACGGCCGGTACCTATAGCTACGCAGTCAAGCGGATTGTCCGCTACAATGACCGGCATGCCAGTCTCGCGCTGCAGCAGCTTGTCCAGATTGCGAAGCAGTGCTCCGCCGCCTGTCAGTACAATACCGCGATCCATAATATCTGCAGACAGCTCTGGCGGGCATTTTTCAAGCGTGACTTTAACGGCATCCACAATAGCGGTCACCGTATCCGCAAGCGCTTCGCTTACTTCATCCGATGTTATGGCAAGTGTCTTAGGCAAGCCGGATACAAGATCGCGGCCTCTAATTTCCACCGATTCCGGCGGATCAAGCGGCAGTGCTGTACCCAGATCCATCTTAAGCTGCTCTGCCGTACGTTCCCCAATCATCAGATTGTAGAAGCGCTTAATATATTGGATAATGGACTCATCCATTTCATCCCCAGCGACCCGAATCGAACGGCTTGTTACAATCCCTCCGAGCGAAATCACTGCAACCTCTGTCGTTCCTCCGCCAATATCAACGACCATGCTGCCCGTAGGCTCCCAAACCGGAAGATCGGCGCCAATCGCTGCTGCGAACGGTTCTTCAATCGTATAAGCTTCACGTGCACCTGCTTGCTTCGCTGCATCTTCAACCGCGCGCTTCTCAACTGCAGTAATGCCAGAGGGCACGCAAATCATGACGTTCGGATGGCGCGGAAACAAAGATTTTTGCTTTTGCGCTGAACGAATAAAATATTTAATCATCGTTGCTGTCGTTTCAAAGTCAGCAATGACGCCATCCTTCATTGGACGTACGGCGCGAATATTGCCCGGCGTTCTGCCGATCATTTTTTTCGCTTGCTCGCCAACTGCTTCTATCGTTTTCGTATCGGTACGCAGGGCTACCACAGACGGCTCCCTCACGACAATTCCTTTTCCTTTTACGTATACAAGAGTATTAGCTGTTCCCAAGTCAATGCCAAGATCTTTCGATAAACCACCAAACATGTTAGTGCTCCCTTCTGAAATGCCACAATCCTTCTTATTATATTACATGTAGCCTTGTTCCTTCAAACTAATAAACCTTCCATCACCAATAACGAGATGATCCAGCACTTCAATGCCTACCAACTCTCCAGCAGAAACGAGCCGCTTCGTTAGCGCAATATCTTCAGGACTTGGCGTAGGATCGCCGCTCGGATGATTATGCACACAAATGAGCGAGGCGCTGCTGCATTTAATAGCCGCACGAAATACTTCCCTTGGATGAACGAGCGAGGCATTCAGCGTGCCCATCGAAAGCGTCTCTTGAGCAATAATGTGATTTTTCGTATTGAGAAAAAGACAGACGAAATGCTCTTTTTTCAAATGACGAAGCTCATCCATGACATAATTCGCCGCATCCTCTGGCCTCTTCACCGTAACAACCTCGCCATTGCCCGTACGAGACACTCTGCGTCCAAGCTCAAGTCCCGCACGCAATTGAATCGCTTTCGCCGGACCGATGCCGCGAATGGCTGTCAGCTCTTCCAGACTCATATCCATCAAGTTGCGCAAATTGCCGCATTCCTTCATGATATTACCCGCAAGATGGACAACTGATTCCTTTTTCGTGCCTGTTCGCAAAAGAATGGCCAGTAATTCCGTGTGACTGAGCGCTTCGGCCCCATATTTAATTAATCGCTCTCTTGGACGTTCTTCCTGTGGGACATCACGAATGAATTGGCGCTGCGGCTCCATGCCCATCCCTGCTTTCGTAAGTTAGCTTGAAATACGTGGATCAAAATACATGTATGCGATACGCTGCGAGCATATCTGACAGCAGTGACAGCGGCAAGCCGACAACGTTGAAATAACAGCCCTCGATCCCCTCAACAAGCGTGGCCCCATAACCTTGAATGCCATAAGACCCGGCTTTATAGTGCACAATGGTTCTTTCGAATGAGACATAGACTCATATCCTGACATCTGAAAAGAGTTTATTGCGATCGTTGAAACAAACTTCTTTTTTACCGCTCCTGCCATGTAAATAACGGTGGCTTTGTTGCCGCCACCGTTACCATCAGGATCTCCACCATTATTGGGTTGAAGTAACTGTTCAATATTTGCTTTTAAATATATTGTCGGCTCTCCATCTTTACTTATTATTATTTTCCCAATCAGTAACTCCAAGTCTTTTCTATCCAGCATCTCTTTAGATATTATATCATCAAAGACACTGAGTCCGGTATGTGCTCTCGCTTGAAATTGAAAGGTCTGTTCCTGTATAGAAATTAGTTCTTTTATTTGACGGTTAACTTCAGCTAATTGTTGCTGCAGTTCAACCTCGATTTCAGCATACACCTCCACCGATTTTTCAGTATTTAAGGTTATAGCTATTATTTTCTGCTTAATAGCAACCTTTAATTCATTTGACAGTTGGCTCCGCTTTTCTTCTAATCGAGCCAACGAAGTTTTAAACTTATTTCCCTTTTCAGCTTTTTTGACACTTTCCTGAACTTTACTATCAAACTGTTGTATTGCAACGCTTAAGTTCTCACGAATTAAAACAAGGTGAGCTTTAATCGCAAGCATTAAGGTCCGGTCAAGGATATAATGAGTGGAACAAGCAATCTTTCCTACTCTCCTGTAGGTACTACAGATATACGATTTATGTTTGCCCTCTTTATTAAGCGCAACCATCCCTTTTCCGCAGTCCTCACAAACTAAAAAGCCTGAAAAAAGATTAATGTGCCTGTATCCCTTGCCCCTATAGTTACTTTCACGTCGTTTATCGGCGATCGATTGAGCCATGTTAAAATCAGCTTTACTGACAATTGGCTTATGATTGTTATCAAATACGTGGTGTTGTTCTAAGTCAGTCTTAAGTACTTTACCTTTGATTCCGTTTAACTTGAACTTGCCCTGCCTCAATACCCCGATATAAAAGTCATTACGGATAATACGTTGAACCATTCTTTGGACCCAAACATCTGTAACCTTCTTTTTATTAGTCTTACCAACAGCTTCCCTTTCTTGACGAATGATCATTGAAGGTGTTGGAATTTTGTTTAATGTTAGATAGATACAAATCTTCCTATAGCCATCACCTTGCAGGTACATCTGAAAAATTGTCTTTATAATCGGGGCAGTTTCTTCGTCAATTATTATCTGCTTCTGATCCAGGGGGTTTCTCTTGTAACCATAAGGGACAGGTGCAAGATAAATTCCATCTATCATTCTAGTTTCGATACCATCTTTGACTTTCCGACTTATATCCTTCACGTAAAACTCATTATACCACGATTTTATACCAATCATCGAATCATCATTAACGAATGAATCGTAATCATCACCTAATAATACTATGCGTACCCCTTTACTGTTCATATTCTGAAGAAAAATTAACGTTAACGGATTATTCCTACCAATTCGCGATAAATCTTTTGCTACTAGTACAACTCGCTTTCCGTTTTCAATTGCTTTAGCAATATCTATACCAAGTCGATTAAAATCAGGTCTGTCGAATATATAGCCGCTGACATTATCGTCTTCATAAATTGCTTCATCGGTAATGGTACTATTAAACTTCTCCTTGATATGAGACTTAATCATTTGCTTTTGCGCTATTATTGAAGCGTATTTTGACTTATCCTCGTCCCGACTTAAACGTGTATAACCTAAATACAATGTGTTTGAAGATACCTCTGTATACTCATTTTCCTTAACCAACATATGTTTTAACACCTCTTATATTTTTAGTTTTCCTATTCTACCTTGCTGTATAAGGCTTGTTCAACTGTGTGTTTCAAGACATTTCCAAGGACAAGATTTTCGATTTCTCGGTTCAAATCTTCGACTCCTGATATAAAAGTAATTAATTTGCAATTTTTAATTTTTGTCCGTTTTTTTAGTTCGACAAATTCATCGGTCTTCATATCCTGCTCTGTCATCCAAGCAATGATTAGTTTGTTTTTCACATCCTCCTTTATCCTAATCATGATTCAAAACCCCATCTGTAAGGTTCGATAAACCAAATACTGTTAGCATATTAATTTTTGACATGCCCGTCACTCCACCTAGTTAAATTTGGAGTTTCACCCCATACCTATAGGTCTGCAACCTCTTGATGCCAAAAACCTCAACACCGACAACTACTAACTCCAACTCCCTCAACAATATTTTCATCACTTGCAACACTCTTCATGTCCCGCATTAAATTTGTAAAACCACTGTTTGATGCTTATTTTGATACAATCAAATAATCACTTGGTAAAAGAGGTGCCGGTTTTATCGACACCTCGTACGTAGAAAACCCAGGGGAGAAAATTTTGCTATAATGGAGTCATGTTGATACTGCGATGAGCTACTTACAACAGGCTCAGTCATAGGAGGGGAATACATCATGTCCATACATATAAATAAACTGCTACCCAACGGGGTTAGCATTCCTGCATTTAAGACCGGATCGGAGTTACTTTTAGCTTGTGAATTAGGGAAATACACGAAATCGCTGTTACATGAGGACTTGTCAGTTAAAGACGTTAATGTCGAGGATGAACTCAAAAAGACCAGTCACTTTAGTTTTGTCATCCAGTCTAAGTTCGTAAATGACCTACCTTACGACAGTGTCCAATTAGCAAAGTATAACTATGGTGACTTCTTACTTAATACCCAAAGTGTTGCGAAAGCAGATTTAAAGTTTGAAAATCATCATGTGTACTTCAATTACAAATCCGATGTAAAAGCTAACAGGGATTTTCGTGGTAAAAGTCGTTCAGTTGCCTATGTAAGCTTAATGGCTTTTGTCTTGGTGAAGAACTTCATCGACGATGAACCGAACCGTAAACTGATTATCGACCACGAAGATTACGAACAGAAAGATGGCGAATATACAGATCTTATCGCTTTACAGGAAAGCGGTATTCTCCCCAAAAACATACTCGAAATCAAATTTCAAACTCAGGGTGTAGTTCAGTTGCCTTGGGAAACATTTGTGAAAGACAATCGAAAAAAAGGATTAATGAACGGGGAATACTCTGCGAAAGAGAAGTATACTTATCTGCTGGCTGAATTAGAGGTGGGAGATGTAGTCCTACTGTACTCGAGAACTTTCAATCCTCGCAATAAAAGAGATACAATAGGGAGCTTAAAGTCTTGCTACCCCGCTGTGATTGAGGGTTATGACGAAAAAGCTATTGTTCTAAGGTACTATAGCACCATTGAGACAAAGCTGACGCAAAGGACAAGAATGGAACAACTCGTCGACAAGATCGAAGGTCTTGAAGAATTCTTTACCCCTGAAGATTATGAGCGCACCGTATCGAGTCAGAAGCGCCTTTCTTTAACTGAAATTGGGGTTGAGACATGCACATATCACGAAGACATCGTTATCTTCAAACCGTTTTTGGAGTCAGATGAATCAATCCAATGGTATAAAGATAAGGATAATAAGCTCATCGCTGAAAAGCTCGATACTCCTGATACCATTTTTGCTGTACTTGAAGATCGTGAAGTAAAATATAACAGAGATAAGTATCTTGACGAATACTTCATCAAAAAAGGTAAAACACCAATCCACTATAAATATGTGCAAAGAGCCGAGTAAAATCGGCTCTTCTTAGTTCAGTTAGCATGTTTGTCGATCAGATTTTGAAAACGACTGATATCCTCGTTGTCCATATACATCGCTTTTATCTTCCAGTTACCATCCTTGATCTTCTCATCAATAGCCTCAAGGTGATCACGAATTGCACCAAAATTAAAGCCGTTACCCTCTTCGTCCTTACCTTGTACGAAAGTGATAGTTGGTATCGGAAGTCTAACCTTACCTGGGCTGTTTTCAACCTCAAGTAGTTTAAAACCCAAATCCTCATGTATTTCTAAGAACTCATACGACTTTTTACCTTCATTATCATCAAATTTAACAGCAGTCTTTACGGAGAGACATACTGCTCTGCAACCTCCATAACTCACAAATCCCGCATACTCATCACGAATCACTAGAAACATGAACTCGTAATAAGAAAGACAAAACTCTTCTCCTGGCATTACCTTCCTAGACCCGATTTCTGTTTTAAGGTTTATACCCGTATCCTTGTCTATGGTGACATCGATAACGGGAACATTGATAATTTCGATATCTGATTCCAAGAGGATAGCCACCGGCTTCATATCAGTGCCGCCTTCATTTCTGGTAGTCTGGATAGAGCTTAGTCCATAAAGCTCTTTGAAGTGTAGAGTGTCCCACTTACTACCGAGATACTCACGTTCCTCGGGACTCATATCTTTCTTAATAATTTGCTTACCTAATTGCTCGACTCTTTTTTTAGTGTCCGATTTCCCATACTGCTTCTGTTCTCTATCCATGCTGCCACCTCGCTAAATTATTCACCAACCTCATATAATTATAATATCGGTAATCATCAACCTCAATTTTACCGAAAAAAAAGCACCAGCTCCGTTTGGCAGACCTATAACCAGTCATGCTGCACAGAATAGGTACTATTTTGATTGTTTATTCGGGTTTTATAAAAGTATCCTACCAGTTATAAAATTTTTGGTTTCATAAAAATATTGGACTCGTTCTAAAAGTGTCGCTGCTTTTATAAGACTTCTCAACTGCGGATATGCTTGATTACGTCTACACCATAGACCACACAAAGGGTAGAGCCACTGTCCCAGCTGACGAAGATCGTCCCTGTATCATCCACAAAGTTGATTGTTCCTTGGTCTCCTGAGTTTAGAGTAGTGTAAGGATCGGACATCGATACCAACTCGACCCTCGTTCCTTTCGGGTTCATTTCCCGCACTTGTTTGACCTGTTCATTATTCGGAAACATGAATCGCTACCCCCTCCAAGCGGAACACTTCCTTCAGATCGTGGTACTCTCCAATACAATCGGCTTTTCCGTCGAAGCAACGGAAGAAGGTTACCTTATCAACATGATTGTCGATTCTAGTGACCGAGAAGCCTGTCTCTTCATTGAAGGCGAACCTCGGTGAAAGAAGCGGTGAAGTCATTAGGTTCCAAATGCTGTTCCAAATCCGACTGCTTACAGACAAAGCAGATCAAGGAATGCTGCTCATAGTGCTGATTAGAATGATCACACCGATTGAAGCTCATATACGACTGTTGCTTCTTCGAGACTTGTCAGGTCGAACTCGCTGTTAATGGCTCTGACTAAATCCTTTATCTGCTTCTGGCTATATCCAAGCCTTTGAGCGCCCAATATCGCATATCCCAAGCATGCATTATTGCTCCACCGGTTCTCGGGAACCTGAACATACGGAGCCAACAGCTTAAGGCGACAATCGGCGCACAGCACCAATTTTTCTGTTCCTTTACGGAAATCAGTTACGTCATTATTACCACTACAATTTTGACAGATCATCGGAGCACCCCCCATCTAGGATAATTAATCCTCAAACGTTGGTTGTTGACAATAGCTTATCCTTACAAATCTTGCAACTCCTTTATGGGAGGAATAACTTAAGCGATTTGAAGCCGTATAAGGGCGATAAGTAGGGCATCGGAATTGCATTATACTACTAAAACAAATTAGCACCTATCAACCGCGAGAGAGCCGTTATATGTTGCAGGAACTAAAATAGAATCAAACTACACTCGTATAGTAAATAAAAACCCAATAGGGAGTTGACTTAGGTGGCAGAAATATACGATTTTCTATCTCGGAAAGCTCAGTTTGAATTTGTTAAGCATAACTTTAAGCAAAATGATGAGATCGTCGAACAACATGGGAAATACATCGGGGTATTGACCAAACAGAGGACTGAGTCGCTGCGGAAAACGATTGATATGATGGAGTTTAAGATGAATCAAATTGAACAGATGATGTTGGAGTACGAGGAATTACAGGTTGTGTATGAAGAAATGGTTACGGAAGCAGTGTACTTTCTTGGGGCGAGGAATAATGGAGTTGATTACGATCCTGAATCCTGGGAGTTTTATGTAGATGTTAAGGGACATTGTTGGGTGGTTAAAAAAAGTGACACGTAGATCGAGACTGATCATGTGTCACTTTTGAAATCATATTATTAGCATCTGTTGTAAATAGCCATTCTTAATGGCTTGTAAATTAAAAAGCTTTTCGACTTCCTTCGTTAGTTTCTGATCAAGTTTTACGAGGAAGTCTCGGATCATAACCTGCTCTCTGGATGATGGGATATATACAGGCATTTTCATTAAGTTAGCTTTTGATAAGTTATACCGTGTAGATCCCTGAGCCAATAAAGTGATGTTTTTTCTGTATGTGCTAGACCTCAACATATAAGCTAGAAAAACTGAATCAATATCTTTTGTTACCCTAAATCCAAAACAAAAACTATTTAGATAAACATTACTCAAGTCATGCTTCCAAACTGAAGCCATTCCTACTTCCTCAGGTGTTTCCGATGAAGTCGTAAACAATATATCTCCTGCTTTAACTTCATTTTGCCTTTCCGTTTCTGCTATTGATACTTTATCAATACCTTCAATATCTGCACTAATATTACTGAAAACATTCATATAAGTTATAAAATGACTATCACCTTTACCAAAATCATCTTTTGTCTTCCCACTCAGTCCTCCGTACGTTTCGCCAAGGTCACCAAGGCTTACTTCTTCCCACGCAGGGAAATCAAGCCCATTATCCTTGAAACGGATCTCTTGTGAGAAGATTTGCTGCATCATGCCTTTTTTGAACAACTCCAATTGTTCGATCTTCTCCTGCTGCTTCTCGATCTTTTGATCGAGTAGGGAGAAAAAAGAAGCTATTTTCTGTTGTTCTTCAAGTGGTGGGACATATAGCGTTATGGAATAATAATCACTATGATTTAAATCCGGTATAGTAGATTGCCCCGCTAAGGATAACAGCTTATGTTGTGTTTTATAATGTCTTAAGAAGATTACCAAATATGCGTTGTTCAGGAGTTTTTTATTAATATTTATTTTGAAAAAATTATTATGGAAAGCTCCTTTTACTCCAGTCACAACCATTCCAGTATTACCGGTCCTTGTCATAAGAACGTCCTCTGTATCGCATAAGACGCTACTATTCGGTGACTCAATATAATATCTGTTTTGGCTATTTTTTTTCAAAAATTCGTTAGTAATATAAAAATGTCGATTAGCCGCTGGCTCCAGATATCTATCAGAAATTGGTATTTGTAAACCCTGATTCACTTTACATACTTCACCTAGTGACATCTTAACCCAGTCTTTAGTGAATTTTGAGAACCTTAGTTTAGGAACTGCGTTTGCTAAATCAACCAAAGTTATACCTCCAATTCGTTTAAAAAGATTTGCAACTCTTTATCGATGTCCATTATTTCCTTATCAATAGTATTCAAACGGTATTCTACCGTTTGAATATCTACTAACTCTTCTTCCTCAAATGTGTCCACATAACGAGGGATGTTTAGGTTATACTCGTTCGACTTAACCACTTCAAGGCTTGCTGCGTATGAGTATTTCTCTATTGTTTGGCGGCTCATATATGTTTCAACAATCTTCTCCACATCTTCATCGCGTAGCCGATTCTGGTTCTTTCCTTTCTCGAACTCATTGGATGCATCGATGAATAGAATATTGTCATCCTCTTTCCTACATTTTTTGAATACAAGAATGCAGGTAGGGATAGAGGTGCCGAAGAAGATATTTGCTGGTAGTCCGATAATAGCATCCAAATAGTTCTTTTCCTCAATCAAGTATCTGCGGATAACACCTTCGGCAGCCCCGCGGAACAATACACCATGAGGAAGTACAACCGCCATTGTGCCATTATCGTCAAGTTGATGAATCATATGTTGAATAAAGGCAAAATCCGCTTTAGACGCAGGCGCGACTCTGCCATATGCGCTGTATCGTTCATCGTTCAAAAACTTTTCATCTGAAGACCACTTTGCAGAGTATGGAGGATTTGCGACAATCGCTTCAAAACGAAGATCTAGGTGACGTGGCTCTTCCAAAGTATCAGCGTTTTGAATATCAAAGTTCTGATAAGACACATCATGTAGTAGCATGTTCATGCGAGCTAAGTTATATGTTGTAGATGTCTTCTCTTGCCCGAAGTACTTCCTAACATTAGCTTCCTTACCCACACGCAAAGACAACGATGCGGAACCACAAGTTGGATCATATACACTTCTCAAGTCTTTCTTACCAACAGTAACGATCTTTGCTAAGATCTTCGAAACTTGTTGAGGGGTGTAAAACTCACCGGCTTTCTTACCTGCTGTTGCGGCAAATTGACCAATTAGATATTCGTATGCATCACCAAGTACATCTATTTCAATATCATCGTGCAAGAAAGGAATCTCGTTAATATTCGCCATGACTTTAGCAATGAGCTTAGATCGGGACTTTACATCACGACCTAATTTCGATGATGCAAGATCCATATCGTCGAACAGGTGTTGAAAGTCTTCTTGGCTTGCCGCTCCAAGGGTCGATTCGGTTACTGCATTGACAGCTTTCTGGAGCATTTCGATATCGAACTTTCCTTGCTCACCCTTACCAATTTCTTCAATCATGTTTGAGAAAAGGTACTCTGGCTCAATTACATAACCAATCTGCTGGATGAGCTCATCCTTTAAGGCATTGCGGTAGTCCTCGTTCTTCCAAGCTACTTTGTAGGTGATTTTATCTTCCTCAAGCAACTTATTCACACGAACTTCGGTCTTTTCGGACAAAAACCTGTAGAAGATCAACCCCAGTATGTAATTCTTGAATTCGTAGGCTTCCATCTGACCACGCAGGTCATTAGCCATGTCCCATAGCTTCTTGTGCAAATCAGCTTGTTGCTGACGCTGTAATTCAGTTGTAGTCATTTATGCTCCTCCTTGATATACCCCAATATGATTTGTCTGGCATACTGCTGTTCAAGTACAATTTTCTCTTGAAGCAAGCGATTTTTCCGATGTAATAACCTATAAACACTACCAACCCTTATCTGGTCTGTCATAGGTGGCAAAATAATCTCTAATGTCCTGAGCATTTGAATCGATAATGCTGCGACACTAGAACCTTGAGTGGCGAGCTTTAGTTGCTTCCTACATTCCGGATGCTCATTCATAAACCACTCTAGATAATCGGCATACAACACCCCAGATGGCTCGATAATTGCAAAGTTTGACGGTATAAGCTTACCCTTATGCTCCTGCTGCAATGCAACAGCACGCTGTCCAGTAAGACTTATTAAGACCAAACCTGCCTTTCCAATTGGTAATGTTCCGACACGGTCGTCAGAAACATACACCTCCTGGGAGCCTTCCGGCATGAAGTTAGAATCTGGACTCAGCCACTCGTTCATTTCCTTCATTGAATACAAAAAGTACTTGTTAAGGGTGCTCTTTTCCTCTTCTGTTACTGGAACTGTCTGAACACGTGACAGAAATGCTCCTTGCGTAACCAAAGCACATTGTTCAAGATTCAAACCAACCCTCCCACTATTGCTATTTGAATAAATAGCATCAACTTGATGTCTCCATAATAATAATAAAAAGCAGAAAAGGCAAGACCTTTTCTGCTATTAATCAAAATAGCACTAAGAATAGCGTTTTGTATGCTCCGTGATAAACTCAATGATGCGTTGAATCATCGATCTCTTCTGAAGGAACGGCAGCTTTACGGTATCACTTATCTCCTGTTGGTTAACAAAACCACCGTACTCGTATTCTTGAACAAAGCTCTGTATCTCTTCTGACTGCAATCCAACTTCACTGGCAAACGATTCGATTTCCTTCATGCGCTCTTCTTGCTCGAAGGCGTTATAAGTATCATCCACTGAATCGGCATTCGTAAGTGTTGGTACGATTTTTTCCAAGAATGCTTTAAGCAAGGTTGCCTTGAGTCGAAGTTCCTCGTTGTCTGCCCGATCGATCTCGTCCTGGATATCCTTAATAGACTTATTACGTTGCTCCTCATTATCAAAGTCAATGTTTTTAATCAGATTCATGATGTAACTCACATTAATCCGATCAGTGTGCATTAACTCAATCAAAAAGTCGACGTTTGCCAAGATCGACTCTTTACCCCCACCATGCTTAACTTCCTCGTAAATGCGAAGGTACTTGCTCTTATAATCCTGATACGTTTGTTCTTCGATACCTAGACGATCCGGATCGAACTCAAACTCGGTAAAAGTCTCTAAGCGACTCAAGTACTTCGTGAGATCTCTAAAGCTTACAACAAACTCCTGCTTTTCTTCCTCACGCTCTAAACTGTCTACAGAAGCTGGTGTAGAAGCCAATGCTTTCACTTTGGCGAGTGCGGCTTTGAACAGCTCGAGATACTCGTCATAGCTCTTCATCAAGACATCGTCGACATTATCTGTCTTCGAGAACAACCGAATCGCTTCATCAGTGTCTTCCTTCAAATTACGGAAGCATACGATGTTACCATATGGCTTGGTTGCCTTCTCAGTACGGTTTGTTCTCGAGAAAGATTGCACCAAGTTATGGTACTTCAAGAAGCGATCCATGTAGAGGATGTTCAACGTCTTGCTGTCGAACCCCGTCAAGAAGATATTGACCACAAGCAAGATATCGATCTGAGCCGTTTTTACACGTTTGGAGACATCAGCGAAGTATCCCTGATACTTATCGGTCGAGAAATTCGTGCCGAACATTCCGTTGTAATCCTTGATGATACGTTCAAGGCTGTCCCTAGAATGCTCGTCCTGACCATCACCTTCGTTGTCTTCGTTCTGACCATAAGTGAATATAGCGGCTATCTTAAAGTTGTGAGACAGGGATTTGAAGGTGTCGTAATACTTAATCAACATTGGAATGCTGTCTACTGTAAACAAGCCGGTGTAACCCTTACTGCGTGACTTGCGATCATGATGCGTAAGGATGTTTTCAGTGATCTTGCTGATACGATCGTCATGCATCCATACCTCATCAGTCAAAATGCCTTTCACTTTAGTCTTATCGTTCTCATCGACCTTAACATCAACCGTCTTCACGTAATCCACTGAGAAACCCAAGACATTCCCATCATTAATTGCATCCTTAATCAAGTACGTATGAAGGCATTTTCCAAAAATATCAGCAGTTACTCGACCATCCTGACTCTTATTCACCTCGAAGAGCGGTGTGCCTGTGAATCCAAAATACTGTGCCTGCTTAAAATGATTATCAACGAGTCGTTTCATCTTACCAAATTGGCTGCGATGACATTCGTCGATGATAAAGACCACCCGTTCTTGCTGGTAAGACTTCATGATCTGTTCGTAACGAGGGTTTTTTACGGCATTCGCCATTTTTTGAATAGTAGTAACGATCAATGGCTTCGTTAGGTCCGAAATTTGTGTTACCAACTTACTTGTATCATCCGTCATATCGACTGAATCAGGTTCAAACTTGTTGAACTCAGTTAAAGTTTGACTATCCAAGTCCTTACGGTCAACAAGGAAAAACACCTTCTTAATGTGTGGTTCGTTGGCTAGAATCTGGCTTGACTTAAACGAAGTCAAGGTCTTGCCGCTACCTGTAGTATGCCAGATGTATCCGTTGTTCTTCGTCTCCAAAGCACGTTTGACAAGCGCTTCGACTGCAAAGACTTGATATGGTCGCATAACCATCAGCTGCTTCTCTGTCTCATTAATTACCATGTATCTGGCAATCATTTTCGACATGTGGCATTTGTCTAAGAAGCTTGATGCGAACTCACTAAGGTTAGTAATTCGGCTATTCTCCGCATCCGACCAAAAGAATGTATGCGAGAACAAGATGTCACCATCGGAGTTGGCAAAGTACTTCGTGTCTACCCCGTTACTTACTATGAACATCTGCAGGTAACGGTATAGTCCACGGAATGAATGTTTCCGATACCGCTGTATCTGATTAAACGCCTCCTTGAAGTCTAAGCCGCGGCGCTTTAACTCGATCTGAATTACAGGAAGTCCGTTTATGAACAATGTTACATCATAGCGGTTTTTGTACTTACCTTCGACAGTGGTCTGGTTTGTTACTTGAAAGTTGTTTTTGCACCAGTCGCGAGTATTCATTAGTTCCAAGTAAACCTCAGTTCCATCGTCACGTTGGAACACTTGCTTGTCTCTAAGAATCTTCGCTGAATCAAAGATGCTCTTTCCATCAATTTGGGTCAAGAATCGGCTAAATTCAGAATCTGTCAGTGGCTGACCATTCAGCTTCTTCTCGTTGAACTTATTCAGTTGCTGCTTAAAATTATGGACGATCGAGTCATAATCATTAATAGTCACCTGTTCATAACCTTGACGCACAAGTTGCTCAATCAAATTCTTCTCAAGTTGAGCTTCTGATTGGTAAGACACAAAAAAGAACCTCCTTAGAATCTCTAAATCCCTTCAGATAAATACACAGGGATTTTACAGTATTCTACAGGTGGTTCTTTATATCCTTCTCACCTCTTCTAAAGAGTTGGAGATATGTTCTTTGCCTAAATAAAAGAGCATGGACACCCTTACTTTATAGGAAGCATGTATCGTGTTTCTAGTTAAGTTTATCTTTATGATGATGGCGATGCCACTGCAGGTACGGTAAATGCTTCTGGTCTAAGGTAATAACATCAGTGTCCCAAATGTTCATGAACTGTTTTGTTGTTGTATTAAGTGAAGGGGAGATCACTATCTCACCTGTGTCCTTGAACGAGATCAACCCCTTATCAAACAGGGAGTCATGGTTTGGGCAGAAAAGGAATCCGTTATACGGATCGATCCTCTCGTCCGACAAATTACATTTACTCCAAGGCTTGATATGACTTGCAATTAGGAACCGCTCATCGGAAATACTACATAGACTACATTTATCGCTTAGCTTCAACAGGTCTCGCTTGAACTTACCCTGACCGATTCGGACTTTGATCCACTGCTCTTTTTCGGTCGCAGATAACGGCATGGACTCAACTTCTTTAGCTACGTCCTCCATCTCTTTTACCGTATCCTGCTGTAACCTCTGGTTACTGTAAGGGAAAGTGTCTAATTGCTTTACCGGAATCAATTCATAAATAAAGTCCTTCTTCAACTCCGTATAAGCCACCACTTGCTGTTTGTATGCCAACGCTCTCGGAATAAAGGTAAAGTAGCAGTATTCAGGGAGGAATCCATTATGATCGTAGTATGTTCGAACTAATAAGACATGGCTTACTTTGGACGAAAGATTCTGCGAAGCGTTAACTGTTGATCCATCAGTCGGTTTATCTACAGGTTCGTAGTGCCATCGAACCGTTATCTTTATTGACTCATCATTATCCCCATGAACGAAATGGGTTTGCCCATGATCATCCCGAGTCATCAGTGCGCCGTGATCCTTCAACCACTGTTCTGCTCGTTCCTGCCCTAATTTGTGTAGCCATGAGTTTACAACAGGATCTTTGCCCGTAGGAATGCTTGTAATTGTCATCGACTACTTCTCCATCTCAAAATTTTGTTATACCGCCTAATTGTTCTTCCAGTATCCACTCTATACGGGAAAGCTCCAAGTAAGGGATTATGATCAAAGGAATACCCCTGCTTATACAATAGTCTGTCTTAATCGAATCATTCCTGAGGACTTCCTTATGACCCGTTGCTCCACCAAATGTTTTGACTATTTCGTAATGCTGCCTACCGTGATACTCAATAAGACATAGCAGAGTGTCTTCCTTAAATACTGCAAAATCGAAAGGTAAAGGTTTCTTGTAGCGGCAATCATCGAATCTATACTGACGAACGAAGCTAAGATGCTTTTGAGCTAAGTATGCCGTAATTCGCTTTTCGCCCTTGGATTCCCTACAGTAAGGACATCTATTACCATTTCTGAATTCATCTAATGTAGTCTTGAACTCAAAGCCGCAACTCACATGACGCATCATTAACTTGGTTTTTGAATTAACATACTCTCCGAGCACTTCGTAATTTGAACCTTCTTGCTTCTCAACATACTTCTTGAAGTCATCCGTTGTCCATTGAATATTACCTGCACACCTCGGACATCCATACCCCGCAAGGACATTATCAGGTGAAGCACTATATTCGTGACCGCAGACAGTATGCTGTAGTTCAATCTTTGTTCGATTGTTCTTGTACTCTCCTAAAACAAGATACTCTTCTCCGTATTTATCCCTGACAGACTGTCTAAACTCTTCGGTAGTTTTTCTAATATTACCGTAACAATAAGGACATCTCTTCCCTTTGATAAAGTCGTTAGGTAAAACGGAATACTCTTTGCCGCATAACTGATGCAAAACGGGTATTTTAGAAATAGCTGTCGTATATGCCCCGAGTAAGGTGTATTCATCACCAACCAACTCGTATACTTGTTTCTTGAACTGTTCAGCTGACTTTTTATGTGCCCCAAAGCATTGAGGACACCGAGTTCCATGCAAGAAGTGAGCGGGAGTGACCATGAAGCTATGACCACATTTGTTATGTTGCATCTCTATTTTTGTGCCACTTGCAACATATTGTCCGATGACTCGATACTCATCGGCAACGAGCTTACGAACCTCATCTTCAAATTGATCCTGAGTCCTTCTCCTACTTTCAATGAAGCACCATCTACACCGTGTGCCGTTGATAAACAAGTACGGTCTCATCGATATTTCCGAACCACACTTGTTATGTCTAAAGGTGATCTTGGCATTAGCATTTATATAAGTTCCAATAACTGTGTACTCGTCTCCAACCAAATCAAAAACCTTAGCCTTATAGAGTTCTGTGGTCATTTTCATCAAAGGTCACCTACATTAACAATCTAGTTCTTAACACATTTTACCACACCGTTTATTTTGTCGGTTATCCATATGTGATGAGGATAAGACATCATACGGATAGTTCAAACTGCTGATTTTCGTGGTGTTTGCTACGAGTAACTAACTGAAAAGAAGCCCCAAGAACTCCAATAGGAGACTTGAGGCTTCAATCATTATGCGTTTTTCAGTTGAGCGATGACTGTGTCGGTATACTTGGCAGGATACTTTGAACACTTTCCTGCCAATAGGCGTCTTATGAAGCTAACGTGAAGCGCGGCGGCATAAGGTGTCCGTTTCGTTACAAGGTTTGCTGATTGTAGCTTTGCATGGACAAGCGGGACCATTGCCTTAGCTGTCATTCCCATACCGTGCCGGTTCACGATGTAGGCATAGCAGAAATCCTCTTGAATACTGTACTGATCTCCATTGTTCATACGTTCGCTCTCCTCCACTGAATGAGTATCTGATTTATTAATGCTCCAAATCAGTGTGAATCCCGAAGAAAACCTTGTGCTTGTCATGAAGCTTGTCGTAGTCGATATCTTTCAAGGTGATGCGGTCAAACAACAGGAAGTGCTGACGAAGCGCGTCCGCTGTGCGATCCTCGAATTCGGGGCGAACATCGATGATACGCTGACAAAAACGATCCTGCTCCTCGCGCTTCTTGCCATGAGGGGCTGCTTCGAGCATTCTGCGCCATTCGAACAACAACGATATCATAATGATGTCTTCAACTTCCGACCAGTCGCGAGTTCTCAAATAAAACATCTCCATTTAGTTTAATGTATTTACGATTATAACCCGAAAAAAAGGATTTTCAACAAATCCATTCAAATATATTACGTATAAATATTTTAATAATATTTTCGGTTTGAAACCAATAGAAGTATATAATACACTATTGTTGTAACTACCAATGGTTAATAACCGAAAAATCATATTGAAAGGTGATGCTCTATGGCTCAGGTGTTTACTCCTCACTTCACCCTCCACGTAATTGCATCCAACCCACACCCGAAGCAAACTGAATATCGGGTCGGACGCGGATACGAACAGTGGGACACGCAAGTCTCCATCCGCAAAACGCAGATGGTCTACCAAGGCAAGGTTGCAGGAAAGGTTGTACCTTCTTTCCCCGAGAACACGCTCGACGTGGTCGCGGTCAACTACGCTATGGATCTGCTCTCTAAAGGATGGGGCGTTTACGCTAAGAACAAGCGAAATGTGGTCATCATCAAGAAGATCAACCCGAAGCAAACTGAGGATGAGTTCAGTGAACTAGCTCAAGATGAAATTTTCGACTTCTACAGCGACCTATATCCTAATCAGGTGGTCGATGTAATGCAACGTAACTGTGAACGGCTGGATGGCGACCTTGTCGCATTCGTCTTCGACGTCAACATTGGCTTCAATACCCCGTAAAGGCAAAAAGCAAGAACCTCTCCTTAAAGTACGGGAGAGGTTCTTTAACTTACTGAAGTTAGTTCGTTACTCTTACGATACGCCTTCTTCCTCGGAAACCGCCTTCTCGGGCTTACTGCCATTTCTAAAAGCGGAGTTGCCTTCGAGTCTATCCAGCAAGATCTTCCGAGCTGACTTATACTCCACTCCAACCATTCCGAGCCGAATAAGGAAAAGCCTGAAAGTAAACTTGTCATTGTCCGTCTCTTTGGACTTCTTCGAAGTGTATTTCAATGTCTGTGCAGTTTGGTTCAACAGCTCAACCAACTGACTGTACGCTTGGATCTTCTCAGCGGTCGGCTCGCCTTGGAAGAATTTAAAGGTGAGCTTCCTACTATCAAAATCGAAAGTGATGCCTGGGCAGAAGTTGCCCACTTCCGAGATTTTCGTCATTAACTTCTCACTTGTGTCGATTGTGGGGTCATGGATCGCCGCGATGAAAGGCTCCTCGATAATGTTCCCATTATAACCGAGTGCATTCGCAAGGAGTGCTTGGCGGCTGTAGATCAGATTTACCAAGTTTCTCAAGGTCTGCCCCGTATGCCCCTCCAAAGGAACAGTGATCTCAAGGTCGGTGATTGGTAGTACGGACTGATCGGACGGAGCTGCCAGTTCTACCGACGGTTCAGGATCTGCGGGTATGTCGTGTTCAGCAGAAGCTGCAGACTTTTCCGAAGCGTTAAGCTCGGTATAAACGGCAACGTCTGGTGGAGCAGCATCGGAAGGAGCATCAGCACCTACAGGGCTTTCCTGTGGGCTCGGGAGGTCGGGTGCTGCGGGAGCTGCAGGAGCGCCTATATCGACAGAATCGGAAAGGACCGAGGGATCGGTTACCCCCTCGATAGAAGCGCCGTTTAACAGGCTTTTAAGCTCGACCTCGTTACCTTCGGGATTGGTCACCTTTCCTGCCTGATCAACCACGTAGATACCATTCGGTGTCTCAATTTCGTAAGTGAAACTAGGGACTCCCATGTATTTGGGCTGTACGTTGAAGTGTTTACCCAATGCTTTGACGATTTCTTTTCTGTCTTTTCTGTTCATAACAACCTCCAAATAGGATTGACATAATCAACGAATAAGCGGGAAGCGCCCCTCATTGAGGTTGTTGTTTGTTCTAACGTACATTTGGAATAGAAGCAAGTTAAATATTGAGGATCAACGCATTCTAAGGCAGTCGTGGATAATCCTGAGCTGAAGCAATAAAAAAAGCTGTCAAAGGGATCGACAGCCGAAGAAACATCAATAACAAGAGAACTAGCTTCCGAATTTCTCGGTAATTAAGAAGCCATCTAAATTGTGACTAACCAAACCCTATGCTTATCCAGTAGGATTTCTTTTTCTTTTCGGTAAATTGTCCTAAAGTAGTTAAGTCGCAGGTGACCTTCTAACAGGTGATACGGTTTTCCCATATCAGGATGAGTAGTGTTTTGAAATACAATTATCGGTGCATTCCATATCTTGTGCTTTAACATGTACTTCTGCAACCAAGTTTTATCATGTCGTTCGTAAATCTGATATCCCAAAGAATCGATCGTTTCATCGTCATAAGATTTTATATTGTTGTAGATCTCGTCCTTTGACCAAAGCTCTTCTTTGAAGAGCATTTTTTCAAAGCCCAGAAATGCGTAGTCATCAATATCTGCATAATGTCTGTAGATCCAATTCTCCAATGCACATTCAGGAAAATTAGGAAGTAACGATGCCGCGCGCTTCTTATATTCTTCAAAAGACTCTTTATTAAAGGTGCCATCACCAATTGGCTTTAGACTCTTAATCAGATCAATGTCCATAAGTTAAACTCCTTTGTCCGTCATTCATTCCAACCAAAATATCCAGAATAGCCCCCTAGCAATGGGTTGAGCGGAAATCATAAAGCATTTGATTCAATACTTCGCCTGTCTTCAAGCGAGATACGATATATTCTCGATGCTTCTCTGTATTTGCCTCTATCCATGAAAATTCTCTAGTATGACTTTTAAATTTATTGATAAAGACTTTCATTTCATGTTCAACATGCGCAAGGAATGCATCCTTCTCATAATCATTTTCAAATAACAGAACGACTTCAAAGAAACGTCTTCTGGAGAAAGACGCCTCCTCGTCGTTATCATCATAGAGAAACTTGTTTAGCTTATAAGAAGGGCTATCCTTTGTAAAATACTTTAGTGAGTAATCGGGATCTATCCTATTTTCTCCAAAGAAAAGGAACCCCCATTCAGGGGTAGGAGTGCAATATCGCGCCCCATCAAGAAGAGCTACTACATCACTATAAAGCTGCGTTCCAAAATATTTAATACTGAGATTTCGATATGTAGTAGACGAATCCGTCATTGTATACGCATAGAACTCGGATTTTGTCCTTGCCTCATCATTATCACTTATTGTGATAGTGAACTCAGGATTAAAGACATTGTAATATGTATCATCATCATGTTTCCATTCACTCTTGTTCTCAAGACGTTTCATAACCAGTTCAAAGGGTGATCGGGTTAATAAAAAGCGCTTCTTCCATAGGTACTCAACGTTGTTGATGTCAGCACTCTTATTGATATCGGTATTTGTGTCACCTACCCGAGTATAGATGTAATTGGCTCGAACCCTTCTACCTTGATATTCACAGTCTTCGGTTAGGTAGTAGGGAGTGTCGGTGCTGTTCTTAATGACCAACACATCAACCTCGTGACCTTCAATCTTTAAGCTCCGCAACTCTACTCTGGGTCGGATACCTGATACAAACTTCTTATCCTTTAACAAATCAATCATCTGTTGCTGAGTTCTTCGATTTTCATCATTGCTGACCCCGACAACCTCGTAAGTCTTGTCTACAACTCCAAAGATAATATAGGCATCCCTATCTACACGATTGTTCGCCATACAAATAATGTCGTATAAAAGATCAACCGAATTAGTATGGTACTTCACTTTAAAGTCCCAGTAATCATCTTCACGTTCAGAATCGATTAGCATTAATACTTCGTCTCTGAGTTCCAAGCTCATTAACCCACCTTTATAAGTCAGTCATTGAAATCAGCTATTTAGTTGTCGACCCCAACTGCAAGCGTCTAACTTCAATCTCATGTTTACGATCAGCTAGAATTTGTTCAACTGTTGCATTTTTCTGTACTAAAGAAAGCCCCTTCTGTTGCTTACGTTGCAGCGTTTCGTTGATATGAAACAACTTGTACTTAGTCTTCTGCTCTGGATAGACAACATATGCAACTGGATCAGTGGTTGGCTTTAGTCCCATACGACTCAACCTACTCTGAGTAAATAAGTGATCAGGTACTTCCTCGGGTAGATAATGCAATATCTCATTACTAGTCATGTGCATCTCCTACTCTAATGAAAATTTGAAAGTCCACTTCAAGTTGCAATGAAACCGACATATCGTCACTTAGTTTAAATAACCGTTCTTCTTAAGTGCTTCTTCCAACATTCGTTTCTGGTCTTCATCTAATTCTCTTTGCAGAACAGAAAAAACTGCCGTAAAATACGGTTCCATATTTTCAAAATCAACGACTCTAATTGTAGAATCCTCAAAACTCCTTTGGAACATAAAGGAATGTTTTCTCTGATTAAATTCTTCAGTAGTCAGAACAGGAATCTGAATAGAAAAGTTCCCAAATGAAACTTTGAATACCATGTACGGGTAGCTTGTGTCTAATGGCTGTTCCTGCTTACGTCTAAACAATTGAGCATTGGTTCCATTAAAAGGATCGATTCCTGACTGAAATTCCACAACCCCTCTATCAATTTCAATCTCATGCCCACCTGCTTGAAAAACAGCTAAAGTTTCCATAAATCGCTCTAGTTCCAAGAATGGTACTAAAGTAAGTGCCATCTTCAATAAAGCATAGTATACGTCAATTGGATTATACTTTTGTCGTTTATATTCGATTTTCATTTCATTATTATCGACAGTAACTCTCATCTCATCAGTACGATCAATTATTAGCTTTCGAGCATTCCCATCAAACTCAGGCAAGATGGGGTCATTTTTACGATACTCAATCCTATGACCAGTTCTCATATCCTTATCTGTTAATGAAGTTTTTTTCCCGTAGACCTCAGAAATCAACTTTAACGGAAGAACATATTTACCTAACGCATCTTCAAACTTGCTTCCGAATATCTCCTTGTTACATCTACTACACTCATATTTTGAAAATAATCTCTTGTTGCCAAGTGTCTCTGAGATAATATGTGTGTTATCTCTAAAGCTCACTTCGTCTGCACTTTTCATACAAAATCTACAGACCCGTTTTGTGAGCGGGTCTGATAAAACAATACGCTCTTGGGTCGTATCGTTTAGTTGGCGGCAATCTACAATACAGTCATACAATAAGTCAAATTCCTCATTCATTCTATCCCCACCCTCAGTAACATTATTTCACAAATACAATATCTACCTTTTCTAATAACAAGGGCGCATCTTCCTTATAAATAGCAACCTTGTCCTTAAGATCAGCCAAAGGGTTCTTGATTAGGTGCTGCGCGGCGATTAATGATCCTATTGCTTCCGGCTAACTCAGGTTTTTCTTAAAGATGTACTTTGAGGTTCTATGCTAACAGCGTTCGACGATTTTCACCTTTGAATAAAAAACTGCTGAGGGCATCAGCAGTTTTATCGATCTCATTATTTCTCTAACCTAGTTACCATATTTCCAACCTTTTACTTCTCTTAGAATGCCTTTTGTCCAATAATCATTAGACCATACATAGTCAGGTTTAGTAATATCATCAACAAAATGTCTCTCAGCCCATGTACGGAAACCGCTGCTGCTATTCCGCTCAATGAAATACCTAAAGAGTGACCGACTTCCCAGTGGTGGAGTAATGGATCCATTCCCAAGATCAATTATTTTTGACAGCCTCTTAACACCACCAAAATAGTCCAACATGCAGCATACAGATTCCTTGCGCGACATATGGTATGCTAACTTCAACCAATTACTTGCTGCGCTAATCCTCTTCTCTACTCCATCCTCAACAATTTCTTGGGTGAAGGCAACCTCAAAGAAGGACTTGAGCTCCTCCTTAAAGGAAAAGTATTCCTTACCCCGAACATGCCCAAAGTACTTATTGTAGAATTCGTTTGAGACATTTACACGACTATTTATTAGGCGACCCATTGCTGTCGCAAAGACATGTACCTCGCCATGAAATTTATCCCTCAAAGCTCCATTCTCGATTCGAGCTAACTTTTTAAGCTCCTGCTTGTATAGCTCCATCAGCTTAAACAGAGGAAGAGTAGGGACTAACTGGTCAATATTATCAATTACCAAGTCGCTTATCTTGTTGTTGGATTCGGGCTTAGGTATGAGTTTGGCTTCAATATTGTCTTTAGCCTGGGCTTCTAGCTTAGCATCTAGAATCGGTTTTAGATTTGCTTTAAACTTCTCTGAGTAAGAGCTATTTACAATCGTAGGGAATAAGATATCAAACCTATTCGCTTCAAAGGCTTCCTCGAACCCCCTGTTGATGAGAGCACGATACTTTTGGAACTCCCTAGGCAGACGAATCTGCTCGTTAAACATGGCAAGGTACGTCACATAATCACTGTTACTCGAGATAGAATTCGCGCATCCCTCAACGGCATCGACGCGACCAACATCAAGCTGCGTCCAATCAACTGAACGTTCATTAACATAAAAGATGTGATCCCAAATACCTTCTGTTCTTAAAAGCCAATCAATTACTTTTTCCTTCTCGGCACTATTTTGAGAAAAGTCTGATTTGAAATACGCTAAATGTTTTTGAACATCATCTAACAATGCTTTCTCGGCTTCTCCCCTCGTAAATCTAAGATCTTGATCGAGAGACAATCTATCTTTACAAAAATCGAATAACTCACTAAGGCTCTCATCAGCTATTACAGGGGTGATATTGAGGGATACTTCACCACGCCCTTCCGCTTCTACAATGGATTCGGATTCGGCTGATTCCGATTCAGCTTCCCATGCAGCAAGATAATCATAAAGCTCGCTTACTCCCTGAGTCTCAAGTGAGTCAATAAGCCGACTGAGATACCTCTCTGAATCACTTTTCATCGTCGTATATCTATTTAAAATATCAATCGACAGAATCGTATTCCTCGATGGTAAATAACTCAACAATGAGCCGAGGCTCGTATAGATAGCATTAAAAAAGTTAAGCGTATTCGTATCATAATAGTTTTTAGCACCTATAAGGAAGCAGTTGTAGATTGCATCGCTCTTACTGTTTAAGCGGTCAATCCGTCCGTAACGCTGCTCTAATGCCGATGGATAAGCAGAGATGTGATAATTTACAATATGGTTATAGCCCGGCAAATTAATGCCTTGCTCCGCAATTTGATATGTCAGAATAAGAACGGTGGGAAGGTTATCTGATCTCGAGAAGTCCGTCAGTTCTCTCGGGTTACGCCCTGTGACTACATAATAAGTCGGCTTATCGTGGAGTTCTGTGGCAGACTTCACGAAACCCGCTTCTTCAAGATAACCCCCTATAAGATCAGCTTCTTTTAACACGTATCTAGTGAACACTACAAAGCGGTTTGTCTTGGACTTGTCATATAAGGTTTTCAAATTATTTATCAGTACTTCGTTCTTGTTGCTACGTGATTGGTACTCCCAAATCAAGGACTCATAGCGCTTAACATTTGTTTTAACATACCCCTCAGTCTCAAGGGACTTAATCGTATCCTTGAAATATCGAGTTACTGGAAACTTCACATCAAACTGGCTGCAGATCAACTCCTCCGGTTGCTTACCAACTGTCTTTAGTTGTTCAATCCAACTGGTATCGACTTTCTTCTTAAGCAAGGCTGTTGCAATTCGGGGATAGACCTGTAAATCATTAACTCCTTGCTTAATCGGCGTGGCAGTTAGAAATACCACTTTCTTAGCAGTGATATTATTAGTCAAATTGAGATAACGCTGAGTCCATTCACCCAAGAACAGGTGCGCTTCATCAATGATTACGAGTCCGTATTTCTCTGGAACCTTGAATTTAGAGTGGTGGTTATTAACGACCCGAACCCTAGAACCATACCCCAACTCTTGGAAGGGGAGCCTGTCGAACCAGTCATTGAGGAACTGACCTCTAGGTTTAACATCACTACTCCGAGCTAAAGCATTGGTCGTAATGACTAAGACATCTTCACCTGGATTACTCTCCAGAAAATCAAGTGCCATGATACCGCTACTTATTGTCTTACCACTACCGACTTCGTCAAACAAGTAAACAGCATCGTTACCATGATTGTTTAATCGTTCGGTATTAGCAAACTGAAGTGGATACAAAATCACTTCATTCGGGTCTAGTTGATTAATCCACTTTTTATCTACAGCTAAAGTCACAGTGGTCCCTCCATATGCATAATTTACAAGTATTTGTCGATCTATTGTACTTACATAATTCTACATTGAATTCAAAACTCCTCCAAAGGTCTCATTTTTTAATACCATCAGGTCTCCTATCAACGAGACAAAGGGATGATGTCAACAGACATCATCCGAACTTACAAGCCAAAGCTCAACTTTCGACAGTTATATTCTACCCTTGATGAACTTTATTTTAGAATTACTAAACGGTTACAACTGATGATATTGAGAGCTTGTCTCTTTGAACCCAGATAAATAGCCATCAATCTCATCCAATAAATCTATAACTTTCGACCTACTATACCGATATACTTATTATGAGAAATATGGGAAGAGGATCATCTTAATTGTGGATATACGAAATGAATTTGGTCAAAGAGTAAGGGAATTAAGCGCTAGAAGTGGAATGACTCAAGAAAACCTCGCCTATCGAGCAGGGCTAGATCGTACATATATTTCAAGTGTCGAGCGGGGAGATCGTAATGTGAGTCTGTTAAATATCGAAAAGATTGCTTCAGCCCTCCATGTTTCGGTTGAATATACGTTCTCAAGCGAACGCTTTTCGGCAACCCCTGCATACCAATCAAGTGATTTTACTATCCCATTTACAGATCGTTTTAAATATCAACTAAATACTTACAATAAGATCCTTACCTTTCAGGCTCATGGACTGTTAACTGGAGATAATGTGGATTTTATGTCTAAGACACTCATGGGCATTTGTGGTGCCTTCGGGAAAGGAGCACTAAATGTTTTTGTTGATCATAGAGATATGAAAGCTTCTGACGGAGAGCCGGTGGTCTACTCCCCAGAAGTGTCAGAGCGCGCAATAGCTTTTCAACGAAATCTGCTGTTATACAGCAGTAAAGCCATAGTACTCTGTAATTCAGAATTTCAGGTTCAGCAATTAAATAGAATTACCCAAGAAAGCGGCATACCAACTATACCGCTCTTCGGTCGGGATAAAGATATGGTCGGACAGGCTTATGAACTGCTCGATATTAATGGGAATGACTTGATTCAAGTTCAGTAAATTTAAGATTTGTTTGCGTAGTACACCAATGCATAACCAACTTCAAAAACAATTAATTTGTTAAATGATTTCTTTAAGCTCCTGATCGGGCAATACGGTGAATTTGTTAGTGTTACCTTGTACTTGAATGAAACTGCCCCAGATGAATAATTTCCAGTGTTCACCTTCGTTAGCGTTCTTAAGCATCAAGTTTGGCTGCATGAATTTACGTAGTTCTTTGAAGTCTATGTAATAAATCTTATTACCTTCCAACCTAACTGCTAATATTGAAACAGTTGCTTCGTCCAAAAGCTCTACCTGTTTGATCGTAAGGTCGAACCAACCCTTGCCGTTCGCATGAATCTTTGATGATGGAGTGCAGACTACGATGCGCTTTCCGTCGCTGACACCTTGAAACATAATCTGTTTCCTGCTAATAGTGGATAGGGGACAACTATATTTACGTACTAGCGCATCAACAACGGATTTCTTGTCAGGAATAGACATTTCATTACCCCCATAGTAGATTCGTGATCTTAACTTGAGAATACGCTAAATAACAACAGACTTAAAAAATTTGCTATTATATGTGCCTGATACTTTACTTCTTGAGCTTCCGAATTCCTGGCTCAAAATCATTTCGACACCATCTGACAAACGTAGATGAATGGCGAAGGTACGTCTTAGCTGTTATTTCCTCAAGAATTCCAGCTTTCTGCTTTTCCGCTACTTCTTGTTCGTACTGTTCATACAATAACTCTAATTGCTTGATAAAGTCCTGTGATGCTTTCATCTGGTTAACCTCCTTGGGGTTAGTCTTAAGCTCATTATACTGGACGGGAAGCATTTGCATAAGTAATTGGAGATATGTAATTCAGCAGTTGTGGTTGAACTATGTGAGTCGATGATTGTGATTAAAGATATCATTCAGGCTGCATTACCTACAATAACTTATCCATATCAAAAGAAATAACTGCCGATTTTCGCGGCAGCTGCGGGAACCCCTTAAATACAAATCAACGGAATTTGAATCCGTAGACGTCACAAGCCCTCTTATCTGTGAGCATTATACTCGTCTTATTCTGAAGATCGTTAATATCTCTAATTAAATGTTCCCAAACCGACATAACTCTTTCAGGTTTATGTAACCCTGCTTTAGATGGAATATAAGGAGTACAATTACATACTCCCGTTACTGGATCAGTAAGACAGGAGTTTACATCAAAAACATGTGACTTGTTATTTGGATCTTCATCTACACAAACTCGCATGTGCTCTATCCAATTCAGTGGATGAAGGTTGTTAGGTAAAACAAGCGGAGATTGCATTGCTAGTCCCTTCACTACAAAAGCTCGAAGAGCACTCGCGGTAATAAATGCATCAATAACTTCGTTATTAGTTAATGATGTATTATTCGTCTTTATCGTATCAAAGTCGGATGGTGTCGGTTTATACGCACCTGTCACGAAACCTTCATACAAGTATAGCGGTCTATCCTGACTCCACTCCTCGTAGCTTGCGGTTGCATTAATAACTTGGGGATGTGAAGCCTTCTTTTTCATGTCATACTCATTAACCATCCACTCAAACAGCAACAAACCCAATGGATACCCCTTAACCATAGGTTGACTGCCGCCGATGTACCATCGCTTAGATAAAGCGTTGTTTCCTTTACTATTGGTAACAACTAGTTCCTCTTCTGCAAAGCGAGCAGTCATTTGAAACCTGCCCTCATCGTCTACATACGGAACCGGATACCACATCGGAGCTTCGAACCCCAAAGCGACCTTATGACCATTCAATAAATCATTGGCGATAACTTCAGCTAACATCTTAATGTTGAAGCCTGCTTTACCATCATGACGCTTACCTTTCACAGGCATACAGACTCCTGGCTTATTAAAGTCAGGACTACAATACAGATCTCCATTTTCGTCTAGCTTTACCCAACCAGTATTATTGTTTGCTAAACTCTTGCTCCTCACGTTGATGTCTAAACCGTAAAAGTACTTCATGATTGACCTCCAAGTGTCATATCTTCTATGAGACGATGATACTTCATTTAAATAGGAAAAAGCTACCGATTTTCTTGGTAGCTCCACTTGGTAATAGTTATAGATCAATTCAGGAAAGTTGGTACGCCCCTAACCGGTTCCTTTTATAGTAATAATCCATCCACCTTCGGGCTTTCCGATGATCTTTCATAAGAAGCCTCTCGAATGTCGCATCCTTATCCTCGATTGAAGCGGAATAGAGTATTACCTCTGACTAAGAGAGCCAAGTCAACAAGGGATTAGAAGTCCCATTACTTGCTTCTGGATCACACCCATCTGTATAACATACCTTAACCCGATTCGGTTCAGCATATTGATTAGCCTAAAATATAAACAGATGATAATAGGTAAAGGATTGGGAGGGCAAAACTTAAGAGTTTTGGTCTCTTATGATACCTTGGGTGTAGGAATAGTTGAAGTCATTTGATAAACTAACTGAATCTTTTTTTGAAAGGGCAGTTGGGTACTTACAAGCGAAGCCGAACGGCAAACTGCTGACGGTCGATAGGTAAAAAGGTGATGGCGGGAAGTGTTCTTTTAGTAAAGCATGCCGGTAATGCTGCAGTTTAGTTCCTTCTATTGTAATGCAAGTAAGTACCCCGAACAGGGGAGAATAAGAGACATTGACGTGAAACGGCTTGTAAGCGCTCAAAGACCAGTATAGCACCCAGTGCAATTTAATCGATTTGAGAGCCTTTCAGAGAAGATTATCTGGACACTGATTAAAAACAGATCACGTCTTGATAAGAAAGGCAGTACCAATTCATCCTTAGTGGATTGAAATTAGGACTGCCTTGGGATTATTTTTTGGACTTTTTTCGTGGTACTATATCCAACTGATTCGGGTTGAATTTTAGACGACCATCAATCACCTCGACGGTCACCTTCGTACCCTTATTAGCATCAATTACATGATCCAGAATACGAGATGAGATTTTCTTCTTATTATTCGCCTGAAGAATATGGTCTCGTATGTCAAACGAGAAGCATTTCTCGTAATCATAAACGAGTATCTTCACATCGATTGTGGTTCCGTGGTATTCAGAACCCAGTACTACAGTACCATGAGAACCTTTATGATGGCGATACTTCCCTTGATCCTTCTGCTTTATGCCCGTAAGAATGTTTGTTACTTGATGAACATTCTTCTCGATCTCCAAGATTCTTCCTTTATGACGGCTTTTCATAATAATCGCTCCTCAGTGTTTTTCTTTTTATTGTACTGAGGGCTTTCAAGATTATCATGGAAAGTTTTAATCGAGAATATTCCCCGCTGGATATCTAACAAAAACTGACTCACTGTCGAGTCCCTTTGTTCTATAATAAATATTCACGATAGTTTCAAACCAAAAATCCAACATCGTAAGTTGATACCCATGTTCAAACTCGGACATAATATTCGCGAATTCGGACCTAACAAAATCAATATACGTAAACACCGATTTTAACTTGTCTTTCTCACCAGTGAGTATCGATTGTAGAATGGGTTGTATCCTGTACAATATAAATCTATTAACTTCTGCAAGACCTGCTTCTTTCACACTCTGATTATTCTTTTTACGGTAAAACAGATAATATGACAAGGGAGTATATACTTCAGGAAACAAATAAACTCCGTTCTGATTTTTATAATTCTGAAGTAGTTGGTTATCGTTGAAACA
The DNA here is from genome assembly GCF_059383715.1 of Paenibacillus sp. J31R34. Classification (NCBI taxonomy): domain Bacteria; kingdom Bacillati; phylum Bacillota; class Bacilli; order Caryophanales; family Paenibacillaceae; genus Paenibacillus; species Paenibacillus sp. J31R34. Next base: position 4,305 of record NZ_JBXENU010000014.1, on the reverse strand, counting down.
CTTCTTAAGTATCGAGTATTTACGATCAATCTCTGTTGCAGTAGGAGCACCTATACCCGTTATTAATTTTGCAAGAACAACTGCAACATCTTTTAACCCGTTTGCCACCTTCACTTCGTAATTAACTTTATCAAACCTGCAGTCTGTAAAATACATTGTATCGGGCAACTGAAGATCGAAATAGTTTTTAATATATTTAGCTCTCATCAATTGATAAAGTCTAACATATGGATTCAACTGTTGCTGATTGTCTCTGTTATATTTATTCGTTTTTACAAGACTATATCGATCAATGGCTTCCTTCACGATATCACCAAACTGCGGGACATTCATAAATTCAACAGGAGTTTTAAGATAATCTACAAAAACCAATCTGAGAGTGCTATCAATAAATTGATTTAGTTCAATCGTTTTCTCACTGATAGAATACAAAACGTTATCCATTTCAAATAATTCCGATACCTCATCAGCTAATGGAATTGAATATCGATATGCATTTTCATTTAGAAATATATCTGCATCAGAATTACTTCTACAAGTTTTGTAGGCTTCTTTAAGCACTGAAGGATATATCTCTGAATTATAGAAGTCTCTTTGCATTTGTAGAACATCATAAAGATCGGTTTCAAAATCTTGCTTCTCCCTCTTTTTCGCAGTGAGTGATTTCAAACTTCCCCCTTTTAAATTCAAGAACAGGAGTATTAGTTCTGCATGCTCTTCTACTTCTAATTTTAGATCTTTCTTAATACTACCTAATCTCTTTTTGTACATACTTAAATCCGAATCATAATTAATGCTTTTCTTGTCCAACCCCAATAGAGATGTAATTCTCATATCTTGTGTCACTTTATTTTTTGGTTGAACTTTATCCATTGAATATCTTCCCCTTACTGCTTACAAGCTAACTATATTATTTCCTGTGACATCTTCTCATATTCATCCCTTGTAGCACTAAGCGCTTTATTTAACCAAAGTATCTTTCCATACCCCTGAAATAGCTCCACATCAAAACCGAACTTCCGATAAAAATACGCAGACCGATCAATATGATCCCAATCTACACCTGAAATTCCACCGCTAATGAACTTGATCTCCATCTGTTGAGCGAGCTTCAAGATTTCGTCCATAACAAGAGAGCCATATCCTCGATTTACACGATTACCTTCTATTTTTATGTCCGCAATACGCATGTGTTGATTATTTTCAATGTTAATATGTAAGTGGACATTAGAGTCAGGAGCCATTACCCCATCTACTGAAATGACCTTCACTCTAAAATGAATGTTCTCATTATCCATAACATCATCATGTAATAATTGGTAAATTATCACACTCTCTCCAAAGCGGTTTTGACCAACGTACAGTATCTTATATCCCTTTTTCTCAAATTCCGAAGTATGCCATTGAACTTCATATTCAATATCACCCTTTTTCTTTAAGGGGATAGGATCAGACTCCTGCTTAAAATCCGCAAACGGATCACTATCTCCAAATAGATCCGTGAACAAACTGGATAGCGCTTGTGAAGTCCCTTCATCTATCGGAGCATACTTGTTCTTCATTAAGAGTTATACCCCTTCCATGCATAGAATCGATATATGATCTCAATCTCTTTAACAGCTAAATTTAATTTCAAATTTACGCTTGTTGAGCCAAGAACCTCCAATACACAAAAACTTAGCTTCCTTCAATGTCATACCAAAAGAATTCGAAATTTCAATGGTATGCCGGAAGTCTCCACCTGGAAATCCATCTACAACCGTTAATAATTCTTGAAATTCATTGATCCACACATACTCTTTTCTCTTCTCGGATATCTTCAATCCCTCGGGACAATTAATGACCAATTCCTTCTTTGAATTAAGTTTTACCTCCGCTTTTCCTTCGATCTGTAAATTTTCAACTGGCAAATTTACAAAAGCTGAAAAGCCTGCTTCTGAAGTTGAAGAAATAGTAAGATGCTTTATTGAAATGTTAGCTCTTAAAAAAGCAATAATGTCCGAGATCTGCTCCCTGTATATGTACTCATGAAATTTATCTGCTTCAATGAGAAAACGTTCCCTCGACTTTTTAGGATGCCTGATATAATATTGACTTGTCGATTTGCTCCATGAGTTACCTAAAGGATTCTCAAAACGATTGAGTTCATCTATAGAATGAATTACGTAGTGATTTTCAAAGGAGAGATAGTCTACTGTTGATAATGCAATTCTTTTATGAATTTCCACAAATCCTTGTCCTTCCGGCATAGTCGGAAGATCAGTCTTACGAAATATACCAAAAATCTTACCAATTACTCCAGTATCAATTCTATATACAGAAAGTCCCATACCTCTAGCCCCTTTTGATTTTTTTCTCTTACACAACCCAACAGACAAATATCCTACCGACTTAACACTTGTTGATATTCCCTACGATGCATTTATTTCGACAAACAGGGACTTTATTCCTCTATTTTCCAAAAATAAAGCAATCCATTGTACCTATAGCGCTCGTAGTACAAAAAAAGTGGTGCCTCAGGAGACACCACCACTTAATAAAATTATAAAGTAAGAAGACCCCTCATAATCTGCATACCATCCCTCATCTTGATTACAGAATCTCTACTTTTCTGAACAACTTCTGATAGATCACGAATGACTCTTTCAAAGTAATATGTTGTTGATTCAACTGAACCATCAGCGGCTCCACCGTCTTCATCGAAGTTTATATATCCATAATACACTTCAATCTCACCTTCTGAAATTTTTTCTGTATTCTTATTCAGCACAACCCACAAGGAATCTGAATCGTCATCCCTCGGATCGAGTTGACCTTGCACAAATAACTTTACATGATTCCCATCAAGATCAGTAAAGCTAAGCAATTCATCAACCTCAAAATAATCTTTGTATTTTATACTATCTCGAGTGATTTCTAGATCTTCTACTGAACACAAGTGTCCATTCACGAATTCCATAACTGCATCTCTTACTTCTTCTTCCGTGAAACTAACTTCATGATTGATTTGTAAGAACGGCGAGTTTACATTATAAGTCTGAATCTTTGCAACTAAGTCCGCAAGGGGCTTGACATTGCTATCAGTTTCAAGTTGGTAATACTCATCTATGGCATCTTCAATCTCGGCATCTAAAGAAGAAAGCAAAGACTCAATGGTATTAATTAGCTCTTCTACCTCAGTGCTCTCACAAATACCTTCTATGTATACATCATCCGAGGATATTGAAGACAACCCAACCGACTCTCTTTCCATTCTATTCAAATCTCGACGAGAATCCTCGACCATCTGCCTTCTTTCCTCTTGCTCCTCTTCTATCAATTGTTGATAAATGTTAGCTTCTTGAGTCTCTTCAGAAAAATCCTCAATTAAAGTTTTGCTGTAGTGTAATCTGTAGTTGAATAACTGAAGTAAGTTATTTTGTCTTAGTCCCTCTTCGATATGTGGGTGAATCTGTTCTTTTTCCGTTTTATCAGTTCCCTGTGAAAAATCTTCGTGATTTCTAGTGATTAAATAAATCTGGTCTTCATCATTAACGGTCACAAAATCACGTATATTAATCAGCGTCTCAAGAATCAGAGCATCTGCCCAAGATTCCTTACCCTCGATATGAAACGGGCATTGCTTATATAACTTTTTTTTCTGTACGTTAAGTAATAAGTCTCTATTCTCCTCAACTCTTATCACATTTCTATACTGCATTAAATCCGTTATCTTTTGAGTAGCATCATTTATATATCTATCTTCATTTCTTCCAAACTCATCAACCATATTTCCAAGAGTTTGCTTTAGTGGTCGGATCTTTTCGTTATACTTTGTGATTTCCTCAACGTGATTGATCCAATACACGTTACTTATGGATTTTCTTGCATCTTGCACTAATTTACCAACCTTCTTAACCTCGCCAGCAACATGTCTCTTTATTTCAGTTTCAATTATAGCAGGTAACAAAATCTTCACTTGATCATGATCCAGCAACATTTTCAACGTCTCATAGGAATCTGCAGTATGTGATTTATTTCTAGACACGATCATGTCGATATAGATGTTGGTGTCAAGCAGTAAATATTTCATTGTGGTATCCCCTTATCTATTTCCAGCTTGACTGTAAAAGCGGAAAGTATGAGTATTGAAAAACTATTATTTAAATATCGCATGTGACTTTAATGGCGTTATTTTGAATACATTCTTATGTGAGACAGATTGTCAAGCCAAGTGCGACACTTCAACCTGAAAAGCTTCGTGTGCGGTTTTCCATCCTAGACACTTTCGAGGACGGTTATTAATAAGGAACAAAGCGCACGCTA
>NZ_JBXENU010000013.1:0-169347 GCF_059383715.1 Paenibacillus sp. J31R34 | reverse complement strand
GACGACGAGGTTGATAGGTTCGGGGTGGAAGCGCAGCAATGCGTGCAGCTGACGAATACTAATCGGTCGAGGGCTTATCCTAAACAACACGCTAAATGTTTTACACTTTGTCTTTCGCATCCAGTTTTGAGGGTAGCAATACCCGTATGTAAGCCGTTTGGTGGCGATGGCGGAGGGGAACCACGCGTTCCCATCCCGAACACGACCGTTAAGCCCTCCAGCGCCGATGGTACTTGGACCGCAGGGTCCTGGGAGAGTAGGACGTCGCCAAGCACGAGAAGCCTGTCGCAGTTTGCGGCAGGTTTTTTGTTTCGTTTTTTATTCAATAATTTAGATCGCGCCAAAGACCTTTTGTTCAGAGGGTCTTTGGCGTTTTATATTTCATATGCTTACCTACCGTATGCATAACTCCTATATAGGTCTTTTAAGCTTTATAGACGATATAGATTAGCTGTTTACTCGTGTTTGGAAGGGAAATTACCTAATGATTATCGGAGATAGGATTTTAAATAAGGACATTCCGTGACGATTGTTACTGAGTTTATAATATTATTTATCGCGAAATAAACGCAGTTTAACTTTTGAATAAGTAGCAAATAGCGAATTTTTAAGTAGCATAATATTTCTGAAAATATATCTCGTTTATGGGAATGAATAACTTCCTTAGCGCAATTTCAACTACAAAATATAAATAGTGATAGTGATGAGCTATCGATATCCAACCTATTTGATAATATTCTAATTAAAATATCTGTTTGATTTTGTAAAGTATTATTATAGTATGAATATATGCGTTCGGCTCTAAAGCGACTGTATTTTAGTTTGTTTTACAAATACTGTGGCGGTAATATGGACTTGCTGAGCTTTCTAAAAATGCGGAACGCAGCAGGAGGTTTTGGGGATGGAACAGTCTATTAAGACGTTGTTTGATCAAGTTGCAAAGGAATATGATGTACAGCGGCATCAGCTGATTCCCTGCTTTGATGAGTTTTATGGAACAGCTGTGAATTGGGTGCACACAACGAAGCAGAAGCCTCGTATTTTGGACCTTGGTGCTGGTACTGGCTTGTTCGCTGCGTTGGTTCAGCAAAAATACCCGCATGCTGAGTTTACCTTGATTGATTTAAGTGAAGAAATGATGAAAGTGGCTCGATCGAGATTTGATGACAGTCAGCAGCTCGAGTACATTGCAGCGGACTATACGAAGTACACATTTAAGCAAAAATATGACATCATTATTTCGTCCTTATCTATTCATCACTTAAGCCACGAGTCCAAGCAGGAGCTGTTTCATACCGTGTATGGGCTTCTGGAGGAGGATGGCAGCTTTATTAATGCTGACCAAGCTGCTGGAAGCTTGCCTTGCTTTGATCACGCTTATAAGAGCATATGGGAGCAGCAGATTGGCAAAGGGGAATTGACTGAGCAGGCCATACAGTCCGCGATTGAGCGCAGAAAGCTGGATCAGAACGCAACGGTCAATGATCAGCTGAAGTGGCTGCACGATAGTGGCTTTGCAGCCACTGATTGTGTCTATAAGCAGCATGAGTTTGCTGTTTTTGCAGCGTTTAAGCAAGCTCCTGAATATATTTAATCGGCAATGACATAATGGAGCAGACGGAGCTAGGTCTAGAACATATCGTCAAAGTAAATGTGTTTCTAACGAGTATGTATGATTTTAAAGCGATGAATGCCGTTTATGAAACAGATTTCACCGCACCTTACCCGGCGAGTAGGACAATCGGTGGAGCGGTGCTGCCGTTAGGAGCTGAAAAGAAATTGAAATGTTTTCATTCAAACGCTTAGCTTAATACCGTGCAGAAGGTTAAACTTGTAACCTCTTTTATTACAGACAATCCGCTGCTTTTAAATACAAAGCTGCTGCATGTAAGCGTAATGCTTCTATTTAGTGAGAAAATTCAGACAAAAAGCTTATTGCAAAACGGGAAAAGCTAGCCTTGTGCCAGCCTTGACAGCCCATGACCCCTCTGCTAATATTGCAATAATATACGTGAAGACGGCTCAATTTAAGGGAGGAACATATTCGTGTGGGAATCAAAATTTGCCAAGGAAGGCCTAACATTTGATGATGTGCTGCTCGTTCCAAGGAAATCGGAAGTACTGCCAAGAGAATCGGATATTTCGACAAAACTTTCTGCTAACATCAAGCTGAATATTCCATTGATCAGCGCAGGGATGGACACGGTTACGGAAGCAGCTCTTGCTATTGCAATAGCGCGTGAGGGCGGAATCGGCATTATTCACAAGAATATGTCCATTGCACAACAAGCGGAAGAAGTAGATCGCGTGAAACGCTCGGAAAGCGGCGTTATTACGAATCCCTTCTCGCTTACAGCAGATCACCATGTGTATGATGCGGAAGAATTAATGGGTAAATATCGCATTTCGGGCGTACCGATTGTAGATGCTGACAAGAAGCTTGTTGGTATTCTGACGAATCGTGACCTACGTTTTATACATGATTATTCCATTAAAATCCATGAAGTCATGACACGTGACAATGTAGTAACGGCTCCAGTCGGCACGACGCTTACTGAGGCAGAAGTATTGCTGCAAAAGCACAAAATTGAGAAATTGCCATTGGTGGACGATTCGAATACGCTCAAAGGCTTGATTACAATCAAGGACATTGAGAAGGCGATTCAATTCCCTAATGCTGCAAAAGATACCCATGGCCGCTTGCTTTGCGGAGCAGCTGTTGGTATTTCTAAAGATACAATGGATCGTACGGAAGCACTTGTACAAGCAGGCATCGATATTCTCGTTGTAGACTCTGCACACGGCCATCATATCAATATCATTGAGGCAGTTCGCAAAATCCGCAAGCAATACCCAGAATTGACGATTATTGCAGGTAATGTGGCTACAGGCGAAGCTACACGTGATTTGATTGAAGCAGGCGCATCTGTCGTTAAAGTCGGCATTGGTCCAGGCTCGATCTGTACAACCCGTGTAATCGCTGGTATCGGCGTACCACAGATTACAGCGATTTATGACTGTGCTTCCGTTGCTCGTGAATACAATGTTCCGGTTATCGCTGATGGCGGTATCAAATATTCCGGCGATATTACGAAAGCAATTGCAGCAGGCGCAAGCGCAATTATGATCGGCAGCTTGTTTGCAGGTACATCTGAAAGCCCTGGCGAAACAGAGATTTTCCAAGGCAGAAGCTTTAAAGTGTATCGCGGTATGGGTTCCCTTGGCGCAATGAAAGAAGGCAGCAAGGACCGTTACTTCCAAGAAAATGAGAACAAGCTAGTTCCAGAAGGCATTGAAGGCCGTGTGCCATTCAAAGGTCCTTTGTCGGATACCGTTCATCAGTTGCTTGGCGGCTTGCGTTCCGGTATGGGCTATTGCGGCACTTCAAACCTGGAGCAGCTGAAAAACGATACTCACTTTATCCGCATTTCGGGTGCAGGACTTCGTGAAAGCCATCCACATGATGTACAAATCACAAAGGAAGCGCCTAACTACTCGCTTTAATATCCCGACTAACGGGCCAGAGACAGACCACAAGAAAGCGGAACTTCGCTTTTGTCGGGTCTGTCTTTTTTTCTAAAGCAGGCATTGATTTAGATCCACTATTTTACATGGTAATTATTGCTCCAGGACAGTTTCAAGGGGTCTTAGCTGCTCAAATGGGCTTCCTGCAAGGGCTCAGCTGGAGAAAGGGGCTAAGCGCAGTAGAGGTTTAATTCCCCTGCTTGCATGTGATACAATTAACAACGACAAACTTTCGGATGAAAAGGGGAGAAGACGTTGAAGGCAAAGGTAAAGCCGATTAAACTGACATCGGTTGTCGCCGCTTTTATGGCGATGTGGTTGGTTATTCTGTCATTAGGGTCTGGTGCAGCAGCGGCTGCAGGTAAGGAAGATTGGGTCAATAACACTTTGGGCATGGAATTATCATCAGCCATTCTAATAGATGCAGATTCGGGACAAGTCATCTATGAAGTCAATGCGGATACGCCGCGTCCTCCTGCCAGCATGACGAAGCTCATGACGGAGTATATCGTACTTGAGGAAATTACGAATAAAAGATTAACTTGGGATCAGGTCGTTACCGTTAGTGAAGAAGCAGCGAATACTCCTGCAGATGGCTCGCAAATTTATTTGGCGCAAGGCGATCAGCATACGGTAAAGGACTTATATATTGCTATGGCAGTAGGCTCGGCGAATGATGCAACGATTGCTCTTGCTTCGCAAATTAGCGGTAGTGAGCAGAGCTTTGTTGCCAAGATGAATGAAACGGCGAAAGAGCTGGGCCTGACGACGGCTCATTTTACAAGTGCGACAGGCTTGCTTGATACAACCCTTATTTCGGCTCGCGATATGGCGAAGCTGGCACAAACGATTTTGAAAAAACATCCGGACTTTCTCGATTATTCGAAAATTCAGGAATACAAATTTCGTCAGCGGGATACAGCGACCATGAAGAACTATAACTGGATGTTGGAAACGAACAAAAGCAATACGTATTTACGTGCGTATGCCTATGAGGGCGTGGACGGCATGAAAACCGGCTATATTTCGGCAGCTGGTTATACGTTTACGGGTACTGTTAAGCGAGGCGATACGCGTTATATCAGCGTCGTAATGAATACAAAGTCAAAAGAAGCCCGTTTCTTTGAAACAGCGAAGATGTACGACTATGCATTCAACAACTTTGAGAAGAAATCGGTGCTTCCTGCAAAATCTGTAGTAGAAACGCTGGAATCGGTTAAAATTAAGAAGGGTGTCGAAAAAACCGTCCCAGCTGTTACCGAGTCCGACATCACTTTTACGGTGAAAAAGGGTGCTGAACCTAAGATTGAGCTGAAGGAAAGCAACATTTTGAAAGAGGAAGAACTGGTTGCTCCCATTACAGCTGGTCAGAAGCTAGGAACGGTCACTTATGAGTACACGGATGCTGAAGGAAACAAAGTGGACAGAACGGTTAATTTGATTGCCTCGGAGGATGTGGAAAAAGGCGGCTGGCTGCGTCTGATGTTCCGCGCTATCGGCCAATTTTTCGTCGGACTGTTCAATGATATTGTGAATCTGTTTTAATGACATAAATACAGGGAAAACAATAGTTGTCGATTAAGGAGCGTTCCTGTAAAATTAGTGCCTAGAGCAAGTATCGATATTATATTGGGAGCTAAGCGTAAACCTTTCAGAATGAAGGTCGCTGTGTAAAACCTTGAGGAGGATTTTTTAGAATGGAAACAGGAACTTCGCGTGTAAAACGTGGTATGGCTGAAATGCAAAAAGGCGGCGTCATCATGGACGTTATGAACGCTGAGCAAGCAAAAGTAGCAGAGGCGGCAGGTGCAACAGCAGTTATGGCGCTGGAGCGCGTTCCTTCGGATATCCGTGCAGCAGGCGGCGTTGCCCGTATGGCTGACCCAACCATCGTGGAAGAGGTTATGAAAGTCGTATCGATTCCAGTTATGGCGAAAGCGCGTATTGGCCACTATATAGAAGCGAAAGTGCTTGAATCAATGGGCGTTGACTATATTGACGAGAGCGAAGTTTTGACTCCGGCAGACGAAGTGTTCCACATTAGCAAAAATGAATTTACGATTCCTTTCGTATGTGGCGCTAAAGACCTTGGCGAAGCGCTTCGCCGTATTCAAGAAGGAGCAGCAATGCTTCGTACAAAAGGTGAGCCGGGAACAGGAAACATTGTTGAGGCTGTTCGCCACCTTCGTCTGATCAATGGTCAAATCCGTAAAATTCAAGGCTTGTCGAAGGACGAGCTGTATAATGAAGCGAAGGTTCTGGGCGTTGCTTATGACCTGCTTCTGGGCGTGCACGAGAGCGGCAAGCTGCCAGTCGTTAACTTTGCAGCAGGCGGCGTAGCAACACCTTCTGACGCAGCACTGATGATGCACCTGGGCGCTGACGGCGTGTTCGTAGGATCGGGTATTTTTAAATCCGACAGCCCGGAGAAATTTGCTCGTGCTATCGTAGAAGCTACAACTCATTACCAAGACTACAAATTGATCGCAGAAGTATCGAAAAACTTGGGAGCGCCAATGAAGGGTATTGAAATTTCCAAGCTGGACGCTTCGCAGCGTATGCAGGATCGCGGAATTTAAGCAACAAGCTTGGATAAGGTGAAACGGCCGAAAGCCGTCTTTTGGCGGCGCGGCGCGTTTCAGTCCGAGAAATATAAGCCCATTTATAAGGGGAAACTTATAAATTCTTATATTTTAAGAAAGGCGTGTAGGCGATGAAAATTGGTGTACTTGCGCTTCAAGGCGCAGTTGCAGAGCATATACGCAGTTTGGAGGCGGCGGGCGCGGAAGCGGTCGCCGTTAAACAAACCTCGCAGCTTGATGAGCTGCAGGGTCTTGTTATTCCAGGCGGCGAAAGCACGACGATAGGCAAGCTGATCCGCCAATACGGCTTCTTAGAAGCGATTCAAGCTTTTTCTGAGCAATCCAAGCCGATTTTTGGCACTTGCGCGGGAATGATTTTGCTTGCTGAACGTATTGAAGGACAAGAGGATGCGCATCTGAAGCTCATGGATATGACGGTGGAGCGCAATGCTTTTGGAAGACAGCGGGAGAGCTTCGAAACCGATCTCGACATTAAAGGCATTGATGAACAGGTTCGCGCGGTATTCATTCGTGCTCCTTTGATCAAAGAAGTTGGATCGCAGGTTGATGTGCTTTCGGAATACAAAGGAGAAATTGTGGCGGCTCGGCAGGGACATTTGCTAGCAGCATCCTTTCATCCTGAGTTGACCGATGATTACCGTTTGCATGCCTATTTTGTAGATATGATTAAACAATTGGCAGTGAGCCGGTAGCAGAGAGGAGTCCACCCAAGCGTGATAGATATAAAATGGCTGCGTAATGAATACGCAAAAGTAGAGCAAGGGCTGGTAAATCGCGGTAAATCGCTTGATTTAATCGCAGATTTCCCTGTTCTAGATACAAAGCGCCGTGACCTGTTGCAGGAAACGGAACAGCTGAAAAATCGCCGCAACACCGTATCGCAGGAAGTGGCGAAGCTGAAGAAGACAGGCGGCGATGCCGATGCGCTGATTATCGAAATGCGTGAAGTGGGCGATCGGATTAAGCAATTGGACGAGGAAGTTCGCTCTGTAGAGGTACAAGTGGACGAGCTTATGCTTTCGATTCCCAATGTGCCGCATGAAAGCGTGCCAATTGGGGCATCCGAGGATGATAATGTAGAGCTTCGCCGGATTGGCGAGCAGCCAGCATTTGATTTCGAGCCGAGAGCCCATTGGGATCTTGCACAAGAGCTTGGCATTCTTGATTTCGAGCGTGCAGCTAAGGTGACGGGCTCTCGTTTTACGTTTTATCGTGGTTTAGGTGCGCGTCTAGAGCGAGCGCTGATTAACTTTATGATGGATCTACATAGTGATAAGCACGGTTATGAGGAAGTACTGCCGCCTTATTTGGTCAACCGCGACAGCTTGATTGGAACAGGACAGCTTCCGAAATTCGAAGAGGATTTGTTCAAAATTTCCGACTCGGATTATTATCTGATTCCAACGGCCGAGGTTCCGGTTACGAATCTTCATCGTGAAGAGATTTTGTCGCTTGAAGAGCTGCCGAAGCATTTTGTAGCCTATAGCTCTTGCTTCCGCTCAGAGGCGGGTGCAGCAGGCCGAGATACACGCGGCTTGATTCGTCAGCATCAATTCAACAAAGTCGAGCTGATTAAGCTTGCGAAGCCGGAAGAGTCCTACGATGAGCTGGAGAAGATGACGGCGAATGCGGAGAAGGTGCTGGAGCTGCTGGGCTTGTCGTATCGCGTACTCGCTTTGTGCACAGGCGATATGGGCTTCACCGCTGCGAAAACCTATGACCTTGAAGTATGGCTGCCTAGTGCAGGCACATACCGTGAAATCTCCTCGTGCTCGAACGTAGAGGACTTTCAGGCGCGCCGTGCAGGCATTCGCTTCCGCAGAGACGTGAAGAGCAAGCCGGAATTCGTTCATACGCTTAACGGCTCAGGTCTTGCGGTAGGACGTACCGTTGCGGCTATTCTTGAAAATTACCAACAGGCGGACGGATCCATTGTCATTCCTGAAGTATTGCGTGCCTACATGGGCGGAATCAGCGTAATTGGACCTAAAGCCTAAAGTTTTTAAAGCTATACTATCCACAGGTTAAAGATGGGGTTGATTTTCATTTTTAACCTGTGGTATAATAATTTTTGTGATGATTTTATGTACGGAGAGGTACCGAAGCGGTCATAACGGGGCGGTCTTGAAAACCGTTAGGGGGCAACTCCACGTGGGTTCGAATCCCACCCTCTCCGCCAACTTAATAAATGATAACGTCCAACCTTACGGTTTGGGCGTTTTTTGTTGTCTGGGATTGGGGATAACGTTTGAGTAAGAGTTATCCCCAATATCCACTATTGCCATGTGGACAAAATGTATATAATGTGGATAACTAGCATGGAATGTGTATAAAACTGTGGATAACGCTATGCTTAAGCGTGTGATTATGCTGGATTTTGCCTGAATAATTGGCGGGCTCGCGCCGCATCTTATAGGATGTGGAGGTGTTGATAAAGATGGCTAAAAAAGATGAGCTGACCTACAGCCAGCCAGAGCTGGTGGAGGCATGGAATCGAACGCTGCCGGAAATGATGAACAAGCCGGATAAATGCCAGGTAGCAGCCGATGAGGCAGATCCAAAATCGCTGCGAATTACGATTCAGTCAGCGGGACACCAGTCGTATGAAATTGATTTTAAGGTAACCTATGTGGATAGCCGTGAAATTAAAGTAGAGCTTGTCGATGTGGAAAAGGATCATCAGGCTGTGGATGAACGCACAGATATTCTTCAACAACTGATTCATGATTATAAGCGTCATATCCATGAATGCGCCCAAGCGCTTGGGCAGCTTACACACGCTTAAAAGGAGGACGATGATATGAGCAAGCCAGACAGCGTGCCTGTACCTGAGGCGCAGCGTCAATCTCAAGACAAAAGAAGCCGCAATGATGACTCAGCCCAGCAGGAGCCTTTGTCCGGATCGAAAAAAACAAAGAAGAAAAACCATACTTCGCACCTAAATCCGGAAGGATCTTAAAATCGAGGTAATCATACAAAAGTCCCGTTTCTTCTCGAAGATTCGGGATTTTTTGGATATTGCTTCTATGTGCGGTCGTTTTGTTATAAAATAGGGGGGATGTCAATCAGAGATACAAATAGGGAGGATCAACTAGAATGAAAAACAGACTACATAAAGTGGCTATGCTATTTATCGCTGCTGCTTTAATTATTGTCGCAGGCTGCAGCGCGAGTGCGTCGCCTAAAGAATCTTTGGAGAAAGCTACTCAAAAAATGACGGAAGTCACCTCATATGAGTCCACAATGTCCTTTGGGATAGATGAGCTTACGGTGCCAGACGAATTGCTGCAGGGGGAGGGAGCTGGAGCGCAATACGCCATCAACCTGCTTAAAGGCGCTAAAGTAAATGTTAAAGCAGTATATCAAAAAGAACCGCTGCGCACAGATATGGAAATGGATATTACGGCAGCTGGCCTTTCTGTTAAAATTCCGATGATTTTGACTGACAAAAAGATGTATGTGAAAATTCCAGCGCTTCCGATGCTTATGCTGCCAGAGCAATACACGGACAAATTTGTGGAGATTGATCTGGAGGAGCTGTCAAAGCAAGCGGAAACAGGAGCCATGATGGACACGGCTGCCCAGCAGAAGCTTGGTCAAGAAGTGAGCGGCATTATTTTAAAACATTTTGATGAGAAAACGTATTTTTCTACGCTGAAAAAAGAAGATGCAGCGCTCCCTGAAGGAGTAGAGGCTGATCAAGTGGTTCGCTTCCAAATTAATGAAGGAAACTATCAGCAGGCTGTAGAAACCATCGTTAATCAAGTGCTTCCAGAGCTAATCGACACTTTGACGAAAAACGAAGATTTCATGAAAATGATAGATAGCACGAATGAGGATGTAACGAAGCTGAAGGCAGATTTTGAAGCCAACAAGCAAGAAACATTGGATCAACTGAAAGCAAACTTGAAAATCAATGATTTCTCTATTGTAGGAGCCATTAAAGATGGTTATTTATCGCAGCAGACTGCTAAAATCAACGTAGACTTTACGGATGAAAGCGGCGGTATCGTGAAAATTGGCGGTTCGTTAACAGCTGAATATCACAACATTAATAAAGCGCCTAAATTCCTGTATGAAATTCCGACCGACGCAGTTAAAATGGATGAGCTGATGTCTGGCATGGGACTAGGTCTGTAACTTTATAGCTTAAAATGATACAAAAGGAGCCGCCCATTCTAAGCGAATGAGCGGTTTTTTTATAACGCTGTGGCAGTAGTCTTAATGATACTATTGCTTTAAAAAGTAAAGTATATTACTATACGTATATGAGTTTAAAGGAGGAATTGTAATGCAAATAGATGTATGGTCAGATTTCGCATGTCCGTTTTGTTATATTGGTAAAAAGAGACTGGAGGGCGCATTAGCAAAGTTTGAGCATGGCAAGCATGTGAAGGTTGTGTTCCGCAGCTTTGAGCTGGACCCTAACGCCGCGATCAGCTACGAGCATGATGTGCATGAAATGCTGTCCCGCAAATACGGCATGCCACGCGAGAAAGCAATCGAGATGAACAGCGATTTGGCGAAGCAGGCGGCATCTGTTGGTTTGACCTTTAACTTCGATACGCTGGTGCTGACGAATACGTTTGATGCGCACCGCTTAACCCATTTTGCAGCAAAATACGGCAAGCAAGACGAGATGTCGGAAAGACTTTTCCGTGCATATTTTACCGATTCCAAGCATCTGGGAGAGCGCGATACACTTGCTGATCTGGCTGCCGAGGTTGGACTGGATCGTCAAGAGGCGCTTGCTGTGCTGGAAAGCGATGCTCATGCACAGGACGTTCGTGGCGATGAGGAGGAGGCTTCGCGAATAGGCGTGCGTGGCGTGCCATTCTTCGTCATTAATCGCAAATACGCGATATCGGGTGCTCAGCCGAATGAAGTGTTCCTGAATGCCATTAAGCAGGCTTGGGATGAAGCTTATCCGGCTCTGACCGTCATCAATGATTTGCCGAATGATGCGGATGGCGCAGCTTGCTCAGATGGCACTTGTGCGCCCTCGGCGGCTCAGGATGCTAATCCAGACAAGGCGTAATTTTATATATAGCGGAGTTTATAAATAGAAGCGGATTTCAGTGAAGGCTGGGGTGGCGGGCAAGTGACGCTGCTTCAGCTTTTTTTGAAATATAAGAATGTATAGGTATCACCTTGCAGGGGTCAAAAATATAATTTGTCCGAGGGTTGTCCTCTGGCCTTTATGATGAGAAAATGAGGAAAAAGAGCATCAGGAGGCTGTGCGCGTTGAAAAGAAAGTCCCGTAAAAAGAAGTTTAAAGTGAAAAATGCCCTTATTTCCTTGCTTATTATGCTGGCCTTGGCCGGAGCGTCGTATATGGGCTGGCTCGATGAGCTGGCGAAAGATTGGAACACGGCAGAAGGAACAGATTACACATTATATTTTCCAACGGATCGATACCCGGAGACAGGCAAGCATATCAAAGATGCGATTGCAGCAGGGAAATCCCCCATTTGTACGATTGATCGGGAAGGCGCGGATCAGAATCGGAAGAAATCTTTGCAGGGCGTCAAAGTGAAAAAAGGCTTTGATCGCGATGAATGGCCAATGGCTATGTGCGCAGAAGGCGGGAGCGGAGCGCATATTGCTTATATTGACCCATCGGATAATCGCGGGGCAGGGTCATGGGTGAGCAACCAGCTGGAGAAATATCCTAATGGATCTAGAATTGCTTTTGTCATCAAATAAGAAAGCACTTATTGTAGGTTAAAGTCTAATTGTCTGCGTTGCTGCAGAGGATTGGGCTTTTTTTTATATTCAGGGGCTGGGTGAATACCGTGTTGCATATTGGGTTCAAACATAGACTGGTGTAACGATGATAAAAGTCTATTTTTTATATTTTTGAATAGGAAGCAAGCAAATAACCAGGTAAAGAGGGATGAAGATGAACAGGGGACGGAAATCGCAAGAGCTGAGCAAATGGATTAAGCAGCTCCAACACGTAAAAGGTTTAATACGTCAAAATCGTGTTAAACGAGCTAGTGCACATATTCGACATGTCATTTCGGCATGCAGGCGCACAGTGAGTAAAAAGCGTTAATGCTAAAAAATAATGGGAGATGAGCAGGTTGGCGAAAAGAAGAGCAAGTTGTTTGCGTAAATTAAATCTCGCCATTCTTGAATTGAAATTAGCGCGGAGGCTGGCGGGTAGAAATAATATTGTCCGGGCGGAACGCGAAGTGATCGATTCGATTTTGCTGCTGACAGAGGCACTGAAATGTCTCGATGAGCAACGTAATAGGAAACCTCGGCATAGCCATATTCACTGGTCAACACATGCAAGACGGGGGAAACGCGGCCCGAGGGGCGCTAGGGGGCCAAGGGGAGTTAGAGGTTTTAGCGGTTCAGCTGGAACGGATGGGTCAACTGGAGCAACGGGTCCGGCAGGAGCACCGGGAGCAGCAGGAACTCCTGGCGTAGTAGAGCAGCCTGGAGCGATGGGCCTTCCCGGTGCGATGGGTCCAGCGGGATTGCCTGGCGTGCAAGGAGCTGCGGGAGCCATTGGGCCAGCCGGGGAGAATGGCGCTGCGGGAGCTACAGGAGCGACTGGTGTAACTGGAGGAACAGGGGCCGGATTGGGAGGAATAGTGGCCTTTAATCCGCTAGTTGCTGCAGCATATCCAGTAAATCAGGTCGTTACATTCAATGGCAGCACATATATTGTGAATACGGCGCCGCCTAGCGGGGTACCAGGGAACTCAGCAGACTATACACTGCTTGCCGGTGCAGGAGCCGCTGGTGCAGCTGGAGCAAACGGGGCTGCTGGTTCCGCCGGAGCGACGGGAGCGACTGGCGCAACGGGGGTGGGACTGGAAGGGATGGTGGCTTTTGATCCGCTGGTCGCCCCAACATATCCAGTAAATCAGACAGTTACATTCAATGGGAGCACGTACGTCGTTAACACGGCACCTCCAAGCGGAGTACCAGGAAACTCGGCAGATTATTGGATGCTTGCCGGTGCAGGGGCTACTGGTACGACTGGTACGAAAGGTGCTACGGGGGCAGGAGTGACCGGAGCGCCTGGTTCTACAGGTACAACTGGAGTGACCGGGGCAACTGGCGTTACAGGGGCAGGGGTTACAGGCTCGACCGGAGTAACCGGGGCAACGGGCATTACCGGAGAGACAGGAGCTTCAGGCTCGACTGGGGCGACTGGTGTAACTGGGCTTACAGGTGTGACGGGCTTGACCGGAGCAACAGGTGTGACTGGAACGACTGGATCGACCGGAGAGACGGGAGTAACAGGTATAACCGGAGCGACTGGAGTCACTGGCGCCACAGGAGTGACTGGAACGACTGGATCGACAGGAGAGACGGGAGTAACAGGTATAACCGGGGCGACTGGAGTCACAGGTGCAACAGGTGTGACTGGATCGACCGGTGCAACAGGAGTTACCGGAGAGACGGGAGTCACAGGTGCAACAGGTGTGACTGGAACGACCGGATCAACAGGAGTGACCGGAGAGACGGGAGTAACAGGTATAACCGGAGTGACTGGAGTTACTGGATCAACAGGTGTGACTGGATCGACCGGATCAACAGGAGTGACCGGAGAGACGGGAGTAACAGGTATAACCGGGGCGACCGGAGTCACAGGTGCAACAGGTGCAACAGGTGTGACTGGATCGACAGGAGCGACCGGAGAGACGGGAGTAACAGGTATAACCGGGGCGACTGGAGTTACTGGATCAACAGGTGTGACTGGAACGACCGGATCAACAGGAGCGACCGGAGAGACGGGAGTAACAGGTATAACCGGAGCGACCGGAGTCACTGGAGAAACAGGTGTGACTGGAACGACTGGATCGACCGGAGAGACGGGAGTAACAGGTATAACCGGGGCGACGGGAGTCACAGGTGCAACAGGTGTGACTGGAACGACCGGATCAACAGGAGTGACCGGAGAGACGGGAGTAACAGGTATAACCGGGGCGACTGGAGTCACAGGTGCAACAGGTGTGACTGGATCGACCGGTGCAACAGGAGTGACCGGAGAGACGGGAGTAACAGGTATAACCGGGGCGACTGGAGTTACTGGATCAACAGGTGTGACTGGATCGACTGGATCAACAGGTGCAACCGGAGTCACTGGTGCAACAGGTGTAACCGGAGTGACCGGGGCAACGGGAATAACCGGAGCGACGGGAATAACCGGAGCGACTGGATCTACGGGTATAACAGGAGCCACTGGCGCAACAGGAGCGACTGGCATTACCGGTACTACCGGCACTACGGGTGTTAGTACGACAGCTGTTTCTTCTTTTGCAGCCAATACGACGGGAGGCATTATTGCGGTTGTGCTTGGAGGTACGAATGTACCGCTCCCAAGCTCTCAAAATATCGCCGCAGGCATAACGGTCAATGGGGCTAACGATACGTTCACAGTTGCTGCAACCGGCAGATATTATATTACGTACCAAATTAATTTGACAGCGTCGTTACTGGTCGGCTCGCGTTTATTAATAAACGGGGTAGCAAGTACGCCCTCAACGTTGGAGCCGGTATTGAGCTTATCTGCTTTCAATAACGATATCATTATTGGGTTGACCGGAGGCTCGACCGTAACCCTTCAATTATTTGGACTTTTGGGTGCGGCAACATTGCTTGGAGGCAGCGCTGGGGCGGCACTGACCATTATCCAATTAAGCTAATGCGCTAGTTGGGCACCAAGGCAAGTGTGAATGAATAGGATGGGTCAATAGAATCAACTCGCAGGAGTGTGGTTTCATTGATCGCGATCAGTCTTTGCATGATAGTCAAAAATGAAGAAAAAACATTGGCGCGCTGTCTCTCCTCTATCGCCCCCGCTGTAGATGAAATTATTATTGTCGACACAGGCTCGACCGATGCTACAAGGGAAATCGCCGCCGATTTCAACGCTCGCGTCGAGTCTTTTGCCTGGGTGGATGACTTCGCCGCCGCCCGTAATTTTGCATTCTCGCTTGCATCGAAGCCTTATATGATGTGGCTGGATGCGGACGATGTACTGGAGGTATCCGAGCTGCACAAGCTGAAGGCACTCAAACACCAGCTCGACGATACGGTGGACTCCGTCTCTATGGATTATCACCTGTCATTTGACGAGTTCGGCAACGTAGTTAACAAGCTGCGGCGCAATCGCATCGTTAAGCGTGAGCGGGGCTTTCAGTGGATTGGCGCAGTACATGAATACTTGGAGGTTTACGGAAACATCGTTCATTGTGATGTGGCCGTTACACATAAAAGCCTCGGGCATGACAGCGACCGCAATTTGACCATGTATGAAAATCGGCTCCGCAGAGGAGAGATTTTCACCCCGCGCGACTTGTTTTATTACGCCAACGAGCTGAAAGACAATGGCCGTTACGATTCGGCCATTCGTTATTATGACAAGTTTCTCGCTACCGGAAAAGGCTGGATCGAGGATAATATTCTCGCTTGCGGACGGCTTGCGGACTGCTACCACGAGCTGAACGAGCCTCGTAACATGATGGATTCCGTGCTGCGCTCCTTCTATTACGACAAGCCTCGGGCAGAATTTTGCTGCCGCCTTGGGTATTATTTTTTGCAGCGGGATGAGCTTCAGATGGCTGTTTATTGGTATAAGCAGGCGCTTCACGCGGAGAACACGGACACAACAGGCTGGGGTTTTGCGAATATAGCCTGCTCTACCTGGCTGCCGCAGCTTCAGCTATGTGTCTGCTACGACCGTCTGGGTGACTATGAAGCGGCCCATTTGCATAATGAGCAGGCGGCCAGCTATCGGCCCGAGGATGAGCGAATGATAGCGAACCGGGAATATTTGACCCAGCGGTTAAGCAAGAGGGATGAGGGAGGGGTCGTGCTTGTCTGAGAAAAAAAAGCGTGTGCTCATTGCTAGTCCCGTTCAGCAGCAGCCGACGATTCTGGCGTTGTTTCTCGCTTCGCTGAAGCGTCTCCATGCAGACCAGTTGGAGCTAAGCTACTTCTTCATTGACGATAATACGGATGTTACGAGCAGCCTGCTGCTGGAGCAGTTTGCTGTTGCTCGCGAGGGTGTAACCATTATTACCCGTTCAGAATCCTCCGATAGCCCTGACGTGTATGTACGCACCGATACGACGCATTGCTGGAGTGAGCAGCTCATTTGGAAGGTTGCCCATTTTAAGAATCGAATTATTGAGCATGCAATAGAACGTCAGTTTGACTACGTATTTCTGCTTGACTCCGACCTGCTGCTGCATGCCAGAACGCTGGAGCAGCTAGTATCGGACGACAAGGATATTGTTTCGGAAATTTTTTGGACCCGCTGGCAGCCGGATGCTCGCCCTCAGCCGCAAGTATGGCTGCATGACGAATACGGACAGTGGGAGCGAGGCAGAGGCGAGCAGCTGAGCGATGAAGAAATTGCGGTACGCTTGGAGCAGTTTTACGCCAATGTAAGCGAGCCAGGCGTGTATGAGGTAGGCGGTCTTGGCGCATGTACGCTGCTGAGCAGACGTGCGCTGGAAGCAGGTGTGCATTTTGGCCCCATCAGCAATTTAACCTTCTGGGGGGAAGACCGGCATTTCTGCATTAGGGCGGCTGCGCTTGGCTTGCGCCTGTTTGTGGATACCCACTATCCCGCCTATCATATTTACCGCAGTGCGGATTTAGCTGGGGCGGAGCGGTTTCTACAGAAAGAAATAGAAGTCCAGCCTAAGGCTAGAGGACGGCTTACGCTGTCGATGGTCGTAAGGAATGAGGGCAGCCGCTATTTGCGCCAGGCGCTGGAGCAGCATCGCCAGTATATTGATGACGCGGTCATTATTGACGATGGCAGTACGGATGACACAGCCGATGTGTGCCTACAGGCGCTGGAAGACATTCCGGTTAAGCTGATCCGCAACGAGTTTTCGCGCTTCAGCAATGAAGTTACGCTTCGGCAGCAGCAGTGGGAGGAGACGTTGGCTGTAAATCCGGAGTGGATTCTGAATCTCGATGCGGATGAATGGTTTGAGCAAAGCTTCGTTCAGGAGCTCGAAACCCTGCTGCAAAACCGTACTACGAATGTATTTTGCTTCCGGTTATACGATTTCTGGAGCCTTCATTCCTATAGATCGGATGCGATTTGGCGGGCACATGAAAGCTATCGCCCTTTTTTGCTCCGCTATGATCCAACATTTGATTATAAGTGGAAAAATACACCGCAGCATTGCGGGCGTTTTCCCGCTAATATTTTGGAGCTGCCTCATCAGCTGTCGGATATTCGCCTTAAGCATTATGGCTGGGCGAAAGACGAGCACCGCCGGGAGAAGCTGCATCGCTACCAGATGCTTGACCCCGATGCCAAGTATGGCTGGAAGGAGCAATACCTGTCCATTTTAGATGTCAATCCACAGCTCGTGGAGTGGCAGGAATAGCTGGCATAAGCATGTAAAAAAAAGCATCCCCACTCATCACGAATGATGAGTGGGAGATGCTCTTAATCTTTTTAGCGGATGTACGATTACAAAGGGCTTAACGCAAAATTCGGCCAATAATGCCGCCGATCCCGCCTTCATTATTGTTGTTATTGCCTGCATTTCCGCCCATATTGCCAGCGTTTCCAGCATTGCCGCCATTGCCGCCGTTGCCACCAAAGGTGTTCTGGAAGGCGCTGCCTTGCTCTTGCGGCTGGTAGCGGTTGTCATCAATGCCGAATTTCACGCCGCTTTGACGCTCGAAAGGCTGAATAATAACGACTTGCCCAGGCTCATTGAACTCATACATATACGATTCACCGGAGGTTTGTCCGATAAAAGTTTTCCAGTTCACGTCAAGCTTCACTTTAGGTGAAGGGCCTGTCCATGCAACGATTGCATCGGGATCGACGCGGCATGGAGCTTGCAGAACGAGCGGGTTGCCGTTCGTTTTCACTGCGACTTGAGCGCCTTGGCCGTTGTAGGAGAGCTTGGAGGTGAAAAGTCCGCGCTGGGAAATGACACCGGAGCCGATGACCGTAACGCCGTAGTGGCAAGTTTCAGTAAATGCCAGCAGGTCTTCACTTTCAACGCTGACGTGCTGCCAAGGGCCGCCTTGCTCCAGATTAATGACAGTCACATGTGTATTCTGATCAGCAAGATATACGGAGCCTTGTCCTTCGACTTCCATAATTTCAAGGTTTTCGCCTGTAATACGGCGCATGCCGTGGTTCAATACTTGTCCAACAATGTTGCCGGAGTTTGTGCCAAGCAAGCGCTTGGAATATTTAAATTTGCCGTTGTAAGCCTGATCAGCGACCATAGAGCCCTTTTTAGCGAAAAACTTGCCTTGGCCTTCAGCTTTCAGAAACAGCTCGCGTTCCACTTGAAATTGAAATGGCATATGAGTTGACCTCCAGTTAGATGTGTAGTGAATTACATAGCGCCGTAATGCGCGCAAATGCCAGCCAGATCAAGCGTAAGGCCTGTGCCTACCGCATTGAATTTCCATTCATTGTTGTGGCGGTATACTTCTCCCGCTAGCAAGGAAATGGAAGTGGAGTAGTCCTCGGACAGATCAAAGCGGCAAATTTCAGCTCCGTTCGCCTGGTTGACGATCCGAATGTAGGCGTTGCCGATTTGGCCGAAGTTTTGATTTTTGCGAACAGCGTCATCAATCGTCACGGTAAATACAATTTTCTGAATGTCAGGAGACACGCGGGAAAGCTGAATTTCTGCGGACTCATCGTCGCCGTTTCCTTGCCCGGTCCGGTTGTCGCCGTTATAGCGAACCGAGCCATCCGGGCTGTTTAAATTGTTATAAAAGATAATATGACCGTTGGATGGAAGCTTGTCCATTTGGTTTAAAAGGAAGATTTCAACATCAAGGTCGTAGCTCTGACCTTGCAAGCGATTTGTATCCCAACCGAGTCCAACCTTTAAGTGATCGAGTCCGGGGTTATTTTTCGTTAAATCGAGCTTTTGTCCTTTGGACAATACGAGTCCGCCGCCGAAGCCGCCAGCTTGAGGAGCAGAAGCTGCGCCAAACGAGCCTGCATTTCCAGCGTTCTGGAATCCACCCTGCTGAGCGCCGCCTTGAATGCCACCTTGTTGAATACCGCCTTGCTGAATACCGCCTTGCTGAATACCGCCCTGTTGAATGCCACCCTGCTGTATACCACCTTGGATACCGCCCTGAATGCCGCCTTGTCCACCAAAATTGTTTCCACCGTTTGAATTCGATCCAATACCCATTTGTATTGCCTCCTCAAATATAAAATAAGAGAACCATCTGCCTCGACAGTTGATCACCTTGAAGCGCTTAACAGGCCAGAATGGTGAAATTTGTCGATTTTGTGTAAGGATATGAAACTATTTGTAGTATAGCAGATTGTCATTGTAGTTGTTAATGGTTTTACAGTCCCTCTGCAGCAGGGATGTCTGATTAGATACGGCGAAGCGATAGCTTGGTTGCATTTTTTGAAATATAGGAAAGGATATGATTTTCCCATCCTTTCTCCATATTTCTCGGAATGAAACGCGCTGCGCCGCCAGAGGACGGCGGCAGCCGTTTACGCTTAGAGCAAAGAAACATAACAAAATAGATGACAAAAGAGAACTATAAAAACAAATTGAATCTCCTATTTTTTTCAAGTAGTTCCTCTATAATGATGTGAAGCGCTTTCAAATCTATTTATCATATAGGAGGTTCGCATGAATAAAAAACGCAAATGGATCGCGGCCGCTATGGCCCCAGCTATCGTTGTTTCAATGTTTTCTTCTGCTGCTTTCGCTCAATCAGGGGCGGAAACTAAGGCGTTTGCTTCCGATATTCAGGGGCATTGGGCGAAAGCTGCGATAGAGAAATGGCGTGCACACGGAATTGTAAGCGGTTACTCGGACGGAGCTTTCCATCCCGATGGCAGCATGACCCGGGCGGAATTTGTCGCGGTTATTAATCGAGTATTTGGTTTATCGGCTCTGTCTGCTTCCGCCTTCAGCGATGTGCCGGAGACGGCATGGTATGCGGGCGAGCTTAGCAAAGCGAGGGCTGCGGGATATTATGACGGGTTTCCGGGTAACGAGGCAAGAGCGGAGCAGCCTATAACGAGGCAGGATGCGGTGACGCTGCTGGCGCGTGTTTTCGAGCTGAAAGCGGCGGAGAATGCGGCTTACGCGGGCTCCTTCAAGGATAGCAGCCAAATTTCCAGCTATGCGAAAAATGCAATCAACGCGCTGCAAGGTGCTGTCAGCGGCTACGAAAATGGCGCTTTCCAGCCCGCGGGTAAAATTTCTCGTGCCGAGGTCATAACCTTGGTGGACAAGCTGGTGGCCGAGCTGTATGCCAAGGCCGGGGATTATACAGCGGCGCAAGCGATTTCGGGCCATGCGATCATTAATCATGCAGGCATTACACTCAAAGATGCCCAAATTGCCGGCAACCTTTATTTGACTGCTGGTATTGGAGACGGTGAGGCAGCGGTCGAGCATGCCATTGTGAATGGGACGACGTTTATCGCGGGCGGCGGCGAGCATACGGTTAGCTTTCATGATTCTACGCTGGCAGGCTTGGAAATTAACCGCAAGGATGGCAAGGTGCATGTTGAGGCAGACGGTGAAACCAAGATCGACAGCATCGTGACTAATAGCAAGGCCATACTAGAGCTGGGCGACGACGCGGAGGCAGACAGCATCGTGCTGAATCAGCCTACGGAGCTGATCACCGGCCCGGGCACAACGATTGGGCAGTTGACGGTGCAAGCCGATTCTGTCACTTTTAATGGAAAATCGGTAGCTAAAGGCAGCTATGCATTGAAAAATGGTACGCTGACGCCAGTTGGCACAATCACAACGCCGGGAACGGGCACATCGTCAGGCGGCAATGGCAGCAGCGGAGGCAGCAACAATGGCGGTGGAAACAGCGGAAATACGGAGCAGACGGTCAATTTTGTCGATCAGCATGCAACGGCTGAGACCAAATCATTGTTTGCCTATTTAAATGGCGTGCGCGGCCATGAAATTTTGTTCGGCCACCAGCATGCAACGGATGAAGGCGTGACACTGACCTCTACGGATGGCTCGCAATCCGAGGTGAAAAATTCGGTCGGCGATTACCCTGCCGTGTTCGGCTGGGATACGCTTAGCCTGGAAGGCAAAGAGAAACCGGGCGTGCCGAACAATATCGAGCAGAGCCGAATTAATCTCACTGCTGCGGTCAAGAACGCCCACGAGCTCGGCGGTATTGTGGCGCTCAGCACCCATTTTCCAAACTTTGTGACCGGCGGCAGCTTTAATGATACGTCAGGCAATGTAGTTGCTCATATTTTGCCGGGCGGCGACAAGCATGCGGAATTTAATGCCTTTTTGGATACGATAGCGAACTTCGCGAATAATGTGAAGGATGATGATGGCAAGCTCATCCCAATCCTGTTCCGTCCTTTCCATGAGCAAAACGGCGGCTGGTTCTGGTGGGGCGCGAAAACGACAACCACAAGCGAATACAAGGAGATTTTCCGCTATACGGTTGAATATCTGCGCGATAAGAAGGACGTTCGCAACTTCCTGTATGTTTTCTCGCCAAATGGCTCGTTCGGCGGCGCAGAAAGCACGTATTTGACGACGTACCCGGGCGACGATTACGTCGATATATTGGGAATGGACCAATACGATAACAAGGAAAATGCGGGTTCGCAAGGCTTTTTTAACGGGCTGGTAAATGATCTTGGCATGATTTCAAGGATGGCCGACAGCAAGGGGAAAATCGCGACGTTCTCCGAATTCGGCTACAGCCCGGAGGGGATGAAGACAACCGGGAACAATAATACGACCTGGTTCACCGATTTGCTGAATGCGATTAAGTCCGATGAGGACGCTTCGCGCATTGCCTATATGCAGACATGGGCGAATTTCGGCCTCGGCAACAATTTGTATGTTCCTTATAAAAATGCGCCAAACGGGCTCGGCGATCATGAGCTTTTGCCCGATTTTATAAACTTCTATAACGATTCCTTTACAACATTCCGCAATGAGGTGCAGGGCGTATACGGCCATACGGTTGTGACAGCGCCGGAGCAGCCGTTCCTGCATATTGCGACGCCAACGGATAACAGTATTGTGGGCAGCTCCGTCACGATTCGCGCGCGGGCGCTGGAAATCTCACCGACGAAGGTCGTCTATACGGTACAGGGGTCGGATACGGAATATCCAATGGCGCTCAATAGCGACGGATTTTTTTATACGGCGGATTGGTCTCCAGCAGCAGGCTTAAATGGCAAGACGGCGGCGCTGAACGTCAAAGTCTATGTTGGCAATCAGGTCGTGTTGACGCAAACGGCGACGGTATCGGTGCAGGCAAGCGAGATTTTAATGAAAACCTACAGCTTTGACCAAGATACAGAAGGCGTAGTCAAAAATGGCGATCCGGGCACGTACCCGGAAACGATGGGGCTGACCGTTCAGCATGATGTTTTTGACGGCAACGGCGTATTGAAGCTGGATGCCCAGCAGGCGGCGGCAGCCGATACGTGGCAGGAATTCAAGCTGGCGCTTCCGGCGCTTGATGGCGGAAATGCACTGGCGGATGTGAAGCGCATCAAGCTGGATGCATGGATTCCGCTAAGCGCGGGAGATGCGAATGCGACAATTAGCAGCATTGCGATGCTTGCCCCGGATTGGGATACGAAATATGGGATGACGACGACCAAAATCAAGCTGTCCGAACTCCCGCAAGTAACGGTGGGCGGCACGGTGTATGCGAAATATTCGCCGGTCATCGATTTGAATGAGGTAGAGAAATCCGCAGCGGCGACGGGGCTTGCTCTTTCTTTTGTCGGCAGCGGATTAGCAGGTGATTTTCCGATCTACATCGATAATCTAAGCCTTTACAGCACATTCGCAGAAGCGGAGAAAGACCCGGCTGTAGTGGACAACTTCGAGACGTACCAAGGCAGCGATGCCGCTCTTGCAGCGAAGTTCATTCATGCGGGCGGTGATGCGACAGCTGTAGTGCTGGACGGCGTGCATAAAAGCTCGGGCAACTATGCGATGAAGCTGGACTACACGCTGGGAACTTCCGGCTATGCAGGCATTACGAAGGTGCTGGGCGGAGTAGACTGGTCCACGTTCAACAACCTGAAATTTTGGATGGTGCCGGATGGCAGCAATCAGAAGCTCGTTATTCAGCTGCGTGTGGATGGCGTCTCCTATGAAGCGTATCCATCGCTCGCGGGCACAGCGGGACAATGGGTCAGCCTGCACTTTAATGAGTTTACCGTTGCTCCGTGGGATACAGGAAATGCGGGCAAAAAAATTAACAAGGTCAGCTTGAAAAATGTACAGGAGTTTTCCGTGTACGTGAATGCCATCAACGGAGCAACGCTCAACAGCACGCTTTATTTTGACGACATTGAAGCGATCAACGATGGAACGGGCGGTGTGCCGAATGGAGGCTCCGGCCCGGGAAGCTCCCCGGCAGAATCGGGAACGCTGTATGGATTTGAAGCGGACACAGCAGGCTGGGCCGTAAGCTCGAATGAGGCACAGGCCACAGATGCAGCGATTACAGCGGATGAAAAGACGGAGGGCGACCATTCGCTGACGTCTACCTTCTCGCTGGCAAGTCCAGCAGGCTTTGAGCTGACGAAGGTTGCGGCAGCCGATTTATCGGCAGCTGCGGCGCTCAGCGTCAAAGTGAAGCTGTCGCAGGGTACCGCCGATGCCCGTCTATATATTAAAACAGGCAGCACATGGGATTGGCATGACAGCGGAACGGGCGTGGTCGTCGATTCCAGCGGATTTAAAACGTTGACGCTCCCGCTCTCCGGCCTGACGGGACTCGAGAGCGTCCAAGCAATCGGCGTGAAAATCGAGCCGACAGCCGGACAGATCGGTACAGCAGCTGTCTATGTAGATGATGTTTATGTGGAAGGTAGCGGGGAGCCAGGAACGAGTGGGCTCACGTATGATTTTGAAAGCGGAGCAGAAGGCTGGGCTATTAACGCTGATGCTAGCAATGCTTATAATACGGCAAACGCCCGTGATATGGTCGTGTCGACCGATGCGGCGTCATCAGGAAGCAGCTCGCTGAAGGTGGCTTTTGACCTGAACGGCGGCGAGTTCCAGCTCAGACGGCTTGGTGCGCTGAACTTGGGCACAGCGGGCACGCTGTCTGCCAAGTTCAAAGTAGTGGCGGATGGGAATGCAACGCTCGGAGGAGCGGTTTCCGCGAAGCTGTTTCTGCAAACGGGCGGCGGCTGGAGCTGGTTTGCACCGAATGAGACGGTTTCTTACAGCGGTGATGGATTCGTAACGGTAAGCTATGATTTGTCAGGCGTGGTGGACAAAAATAATGTCCAGGCGCTGGGCATTCAGGTGTTTACACCAAGCGGCTCGACAGGCGCAGCTAAGGTTTATTTGGATGAGGTTAAGGCGCAGTAATTGCGAATGTAACGGCAAACAAGGGAGGCCCTATGCGGGCCTCCCTTGTTTATTGTAAAGTCCAATCTCCCAACAAGGAGACATGCCAATTTTTAATAAAAGGTATAACAGTAGTTGTTGCATTCGTAAGGTAAATGGCAAGAACGATTAATGGAATGTGTACAAGCTGCATTTTGTAGAAATGCTTAGCATTTTTAAAATTTAAAAATAGATTTAGTCCTACAACTAATTGAGCTAAAACCAGACTCACAACGATATTAAGTAAAAACATATCATATACAATTTCGCGTGAGGCAAAGAAGGGAAAGGTCGCTGATAAATGAAAAGCAAATTTATCAATTAAAATATAAAACATAATCCAATACACAAAAAGATAGACCAAAGACAGGAGCGATAAGGCAATTACACGCAGCATATGATGCCATTCAACCTTCCTATTGAAAATAAAATCCGGATAATAGATGATTTTCTTAGTAGAATATATCATTGCGGTTTAAAGTTGTATAGCCAGAGTGCGAATCGGGCTTTTTCACGTACAGTATTCGCGGCCTACAGTCATTAATCTTCGGACTTGCGAAACGAATCCAGATAGTTGTGAATGTCTGCTTGAGGCGTCTCAAGCAAGGTCGCCAGCATCGTTTGAATGGAGCGCAGCGATTCGACCTTTTGATCAATCTCAACTATTTTGCCCCGCACATATTCCTTTAAGGTTTCTGCATCCATATCACGGCCTAGCAGATGCAGCACTTCCTGAATTTCCTTGAGGGAGTAGCCGAGCGACTTGGTGTCCTTGATGAATTTGATCTTGACCAAATAATCGTCCGAGTACAGACGGTAGCCACCTTGGCTGCGGCGGGGAGCCGGAAGGATGCCGCTTTCCTCGTAGTAGCGAATCGTCGCCATGCTGAGCCCGGTTTTTTTGGCAAGCTCGCCGCGTGTCATGCCTTCCATGCGTGTTTCCCTCCTTGATCCTGTCCATAGGTTTATTGGGCAGCTGCTTTTTTCGTATAGTTAGGGTCAAAAATAACCTCGGGATAGTCCGGCGATGGCCCAGCCAGCAGCGGCTGTGATTCATTTTTCAAATATTGATTGAAGAAGGCGGTGACATAAGAGCGGGTAATATCTACCGTATGGACGGGGTCGACGCCCTTGGCGAACAGCTTAGGCGACAGCAGCGCGATGTCGGTAAAGCTCTGATGGATAAAAGGCTCCACAATCATATAATAGGTGTCATTGGTGCTCTTCGTCATGACCGAATCCAAATCGGAAGGGAACTCCTCGAAATAGACATAGGATTTCTCCGTAGTCGCTGGGTCAAGGTTTTTGGCTGTGTCGCCCGTCATCAAATACATAAATGGCTGCTTCAAGCCGTTACGGGCTACATCGCCCCAAAATCCGCCCTCCAAGCTGACCCCCGCCTTGAAACGGGCATCCTGTGCCAGTGTTTCCGCGGTT
This sequence comes from Paenibacillus sp. J31R34, assembly GCF_059383715.1. NCBI lineage: Bacteria > Bacillati > Bacillota > Bacilli > Caryophanales > Paenibacillaceae > Paenibacillus > Paenibacillus sp. J31R34. The sequence goes on along the minus strand of NZ_JBXENU010000013.1, from coordinate 143,411 downwards.
GTCGCCCCTCCATAGGAGTGGCCGAAAATGCCGACGCGGCTCAGATCCAGCTTGCCTTCAAGCCTGTGATCGGGGTCCTCCTGATTCCATGCTGTCAGCGTATCGAGCACAAAGCTCGCATCGGCTGCACGAATGGCGACTTCTTTAATATTATTGTCGTAAAGCTCCGCTGTAGTTGGAAATTCGGGTTCAGCATCGTATAAAATCGAACGGCCATCTGGAAAATCAACCTTCGCTGATGTAAAAGGATGATCCATGCCTACGACGATGTAGCCATTGCTGACCAGCTCCTCAATGGCCGTCATGCTCTGAAAGCGGGTCGAGCGAATACCGGGTGAGAATAGGACAACCGGATAGCTCGCTTCAGCAGCGGATAGCTCGGCCCCTTCTACGACATGCGTCGGAATGTTCGTCACATGGCTGAAAAGTTGCTTCGGTATGCCGAATACGAGGCTGATCGCTTCCCCAATTTCCGAAGGGTAATGCTCAGTTGATGCACCTTCGGTATTATTTTTATCTACCGGATACCATATATTTATCATCAGTTCGCGCTTGTCATTCGAATCATCACTGTGCGTCTCGTCGCGGGATTCATCCGTTAGATGGCGTGCGATGGTGCCAATGCCATAGCTGCCGCTAGGCTCAGGCATTGTGAAAATCGGCAGCAGCATGCTCGCAAATCCGGAGAATCCGCTAAGTGCGATGACGGTAAGGGAGAGAAGGCTCTTTTTGAAAAGAGACCTGGAACGGATATGATCATCGTAAGGCTTCAACAGTCGGCGGACTAGGACAATAATCAAAACGAAAGCTACAGCGTAGGCGGCAACCATTTGGATACGGAAATGATCGATTAAACCATGCAGCAGCACTGCCAGTACAACCGCGCCCAGCATCCCGGCATCGAGCCGCTTCGTTTTTCTTGCGAATAATAGGCCTCCCGCCGCCGCTAAAATAACCAGAATGAAAATGACCTCTACTATTTTCATTATACAATACCTCCATTTATTTCTGTATTCTCCGTCCAGCAGGCCGGAAATCTTGTATAAACAGAGTATAAAGGTTGAAGTATACTGCAAGGTCAAGGTATTATTTTGGAGCATTTTTTAGAGAAAAAAGAGCGGACCTAGCAAGCACTGTGCTACTATATTGGCAAATCGTGCACGATGCTGACAGAAAAGGGGACTAGCTGTGTTTTACTCATTAAAAAGCCGACTGATTGCCGTCTTTATTTTATTATTCGTCCTTTCTTTTGGCGCTATGTCTTATCTATTATTTAATGAATCACGCTCCATTATCCGCTCTTATATCGAATCCTCGGCACTGGAGAAGATGGAGGAATACGGCGCCTACGTTGACATGGTCCAGATGCAAATCTATGATCTTGCTTCACTCGTGTACAATAGCGATACGACGAAAAACTGGGAAGGGGCTGTTTCGGACCCGAAGCTTGCGGCGGGCGAGAAGATGCTGGCCAATATAAAGCTGAGCGGCTTTCTCACGCAGGCGATGAACAGCTACACCAGCGTGTCGCGGGTGACCTTTTACCGCTCGGACGGCACATGGATCAGCAGCGACAATCAGGTCGTATCCGACCCGAGCCTGCTTGAGCAGCAGTGGTATAGCGATTTTAAAGCATCGGGAACCCACTGGGTGGCCAGCCATTTGGACCCGGTGGAGGCGCGCTACAATAACACGCATCCGGTTGTCAGCATGCTAATGCCAATCGGAACCTTCGAGCCAAGCCGTGCCCGAACCGTAATGAAAATTAATGTGAGCAGCGACTACTTCCAGCAGCCGCTCAATCGGATTCATCTTGGTGAAAGCGGTACCATTTATTTGATGGATCAGGGCGGGCAGCTGCTGCTTTCCCCGCCTGAAGCTGGCGCACAGACCGATATGCAGGCTGCTATGGGGAAAATTCGCGGAGATAAACGCAAGCAGGGCGTTATTTATATGGATTCGGATAAGGGGAAAACAGATATTGTCGTATATAAAAAGCTGCAAAGAACAGGATGGATTCTTGTTGGCTTCGTGTCTGAACAGGACTTGTATGCGAAGCTGTTCCAATTGCGCAGCAGCATTATTTTATTCGCATCCCTATTGCTCGTATTATCGGTTTTTCTCGCCATCTGGCTGTCCCAGAGCATTTCGAGGCCGCTATCCCGCCTCATATCCGCCATGCGCCATGTTCAGCGGGGCGACTTCAATCAGGCGGAGCTGCGCCTGCCGCCGGAAATCAGTATCCGCAACGAGGTAGGCTTTGCGACGGTGACCTTCCGCAATATGGTGCGGCAGCTCCGGCAGCATATCAAAAGCGAATTTGAGCTGAAGCTGCTGCGCCAGCAAGCGGAATACAAGGCGCTGCTGATGCAGATCAATCCGCATTTTTTGTTCAATACGCTGGAGCTGCTGAGCAGCCTCGCCATGCAGAAGCGGACCGATGATACGGTGCAGGTCATCGAGTCGCTTGGCAAAATGATGCGTTTCTCGCTGCGAATGAGCGATGATGTGGTGCCGCTGCGCGAGGAGCTGAAATATGTGAAGGATTACGTGGAGATTTTGCAAATCCGCTTCGGCGGGCGGCTGAGCTTGATCTTGAGGGAGGAAGGCGAGCTTGCGCATCTGACCATTATTAAATTTATTTTGCAGCCGCTAATTGAAAATGCCGTGAAATACAGCTTCCAGCTTCAGCCGGAGGCCCGAGTAGAAATCGTGGTCAGCAGGGAAGACGGCCGCATTGTTATCAGCATAGCGGACAATGGTCCAGGCATCGCAGACGAAATGAAGGGCCAGCTTGCGGAACGCTCGGCCGCCGCGCGTATGGACATGCTGCTAAGCAGCCGGGACAGTCAGATTGGCCTGAGCAACGTCATAGCCAGATGCAGGCTGTATTACGGCGAGCTGTTTGATATTGAGATCAATGCAAGCAGATGGGGTGGTGCGCTAATCGTACTGGCACTGCCGATACAGGAGGAGGGTAAGCATGTATAAGGTGCTGATCGTGGATGATGAACCAGAAATCCGGCTAGGACTGCGGCTCAAGGTGGATTGGGAGGAGCTGGGCCTATGTATTGCGGGTGAGGCGGCGAATGGCATGGAGGCGCTGGAGCAGTTGGGGCGCGATGCATTCGATGTTGTCCTGACAGATATGAACATGCCAGTGATGGACGGGCTGTCTTTTTTGGACGAATGCCGTAAGCTTTATCCCGAAATTACACTGATTATCCTTACAGGCTATGAGGATTTTAATTATGCGCATGCGGCTGTCCGCCATCAGGCACGCCATTATTTGCTTAAGCCGGTTGCACGGGATGAGCTGACAGAGGCGCTGCTGAAGGTTAGACGGGAGCTGGATAGGGAGCAGGAGAGCCATCGACAGTCCGAGGATATGAAATGGCGCCTGACCCAGTCTTATCAGGAAATGCAGGAGCATTTTCTGCGTTATCTTATCCGGGGCGAGGCGGGACGAGAGGAAGCGTTATTAGAGCGGGCAAGGCTGTTTCAGCTAGAGGAATGGGGGGAGCGGACGGTTAGATTTATTACAGCAGGGCTAGAGCAGCGCGGTCAGCAGCTGAATCAGGCGGATCAGGCTGGTCGGCTGAGCCGTATGCCTGAGCAATTCAGCCTCCCGTTTGAACTGATATGCCGTGAGCTGGCAGAGGGTTACTCTGGTTCGGTTCTTGCCGTTCGGGATGAGCATTATCACGGCTTGATGCATATCGCCCTGCTGGAAGGAGAGGAGGAGCTAGCGAATTTTGTACAGAAGCTGCGGGATATGGTGTATGCGCATCTCGGATTTGCGCCATCCATCGGCAAAGGAAATGCCGTGAAGGGCTTTAAGCAGTGGAAGGAGGGCTGCATGTCCTCGCTCATCGCCTGGAATTTGGCGGAGGCGCAAATTAACCAAGGTGAACGGATAGCGGAGGAGCCCTTTCTGCTTCCGAAGGAGACGGTTGATTTAATTCAGCGGCTGCTGGAGCGGGGAGAAATGGAGCAGCTTGTTAAAATGATGGAGCGCGAGCTGAAGGAGGCGCTTGGCGTATCGCGAATCCGGTTCGTTAAGGCGATTTTCCAGTTTAATCTCGTCTTGGAGGCACAGGCGCATGAAGCGCAGGTGCCGATAACGGGAGGCGAGCAGCTGTGGCTGCGCCCGGAAATGGCGCTTAACTTAAGCACGGCGGAGAAAGCCTGCCAATATTTGATGCAGCTTGCCTCGGCTATCCATGACAAGCTGCAAGGGGCGGAGGAGGGCGCCGTTGACTCGGTTTTGGAGGCATCCAGGCAATATATCGCGGAAAACTACATGTATGATTTGAATTTGACGATGCTCGCAGAACGATTTAATTATAATTCATCCTACTTCTCGGAGCTGTTTAAGGCGAAATCGGGAAAAACCTTTATTCACTATTTAACTGATGTCCGAATGGCGCATGCGACCCGCCTGCTGGAGGAAACCGGGCTAAGCCTATGGGATATATCCGAGCTGTCGGGCTTTTCCAACGCAAGCTATTTCAGCTCCAAATTTAAAAGGCTGTACGGTATGACGCCGTCCGAATTTCGCCAGCGTCTATCTGAAAAAAGTGATAACGAACTCCCGAAGAAATGATATGTTGCCAAATGCTATTCCTGCGTATGATTGGTGTACGAATGCAGCTTGCTTGCGTACATCAATCATTAGGAGGGATTTTTGCCATGGGCGTTTCCCGCAAAACACTGGCCCGCGAGCAGAACCAAACCGCTTATTTGTTTCTGCTGCCGTGGCTGATCGGTTTTTTCTGTCTGACGGCTGGGCCGATGCTCGGCTCGCTGTACCTGTCCATGACCAAGTACAATTTGCTGTCCCCGCCATCCTGGATCGGGATGGATAACTATGTACAAATTTTTACGAATGACAGCACATTTACCGGCTCGTTATGGCTCACCTTCAAGTATGTATTCATTTCCGTGCCGCTCAGGCTGGCTTTTGCACTGCTTGTAGCTATGGCGCTCAATAAGGGCATCCGGGCACTGGGCATTTATCGGACGATTTATTATATCCCTTCCCTGCTTGGCGGCAGTGTTGCTATCGCTATCGTATGGCGGCAAATTTTTGACGGTACGGGAGTGGTAAATAAGGCGCTTGCCTGGATCGGCATTAAAGGGCCGTCGTGGATCGCCCACCCGGATTACATTGTGTATACGATTGTGACGCTGTCGGTGTGGCAGTTCGGCTCAGCGATGGTTATCTTTCTGGCAGGGCTAAAGCAAATTCCCGCAGACCTCTACGAAGCGTCCCAAGTGGACGGAGCGAGGAAGTGGAACCAGTTCGTCAGCATTACGCTGCCGATTCTGACGCCGGTTATTTTTTTCAACCTCATTATGAGTGTCATTCATTCTTTTCAGGCGTTTACACCAGCCTTCGTCATCGGTGACGGTCGCGGCGGGCCGCTGGATGCGACGATGTTTTATACGCTGTACTTGTATTTGAAGGGCTTCTCCTTCTTTGATATGGGCTATGCCTCAGCGCTCGCTTGGATCATGCTGCTCATTATCGGATTGCTGACGGCGATTATATTCATCACCTCGAAATATTGGGTGTTTTATGGGGACAACAAGGACGGGAGGTAAGCGTAAAAGATGACACACCGTATAAAATATGGACAAGTACTGAGGCATGTGCCGATTATCATCATGGGTCTGCTAATGATCTATCCCGTTCTATGGCTGATCAGCAGCTCCTTCAAGCCGAACCAGCTTATCTTCTCTGATCCGGGCATCTGGCCAAGCTCTTTTACGCTGGAAAATTACGTGAATGGCTGGCGCGGCTTTCAAGGTATCAGCTTCAGCCGTTTTTTCGCTAATTCCTTTGCGATATCGCTCACGAGCGTGCTTGGAAATGCGATTACCTGCTCGCTTGCTGCTTTTGCTTTTGCCAGATTGACCTTTAAGTTCAGCAAGCTGTGGTTCTCGCTAATGCTCGTCACCATTATGCTGCCTTACCATGTGACGCTGGTGCCGCAATACGTCATTTTCAACGAGCTGCAATGGATTAATACGTATTATCCGCTAGTGCTGCCGAAATGGTTCGCGACGGACTCGTTTTTCATTTTGCTCATGGTTCAGTTTATCCGGGGTATTCCGCGCGAGCTTGATGAAAGCGCGACGATTGACGGCTGCAGCCAAAAGCAAATTTATTTTCGCATCATTCTCCCGCTGCTCGTTCCCGCACTGATTACGACGGCGATCTTTACGTTTATATGGACATGGGATGATTTTTTCAGCCAAATGATTTATTTGAGCGATATTCGGCTGTTCACCGTCCAGCTTGGCATTCGGGCGCTATTTGATCCATCGGGCTCCTCGGATTGGGGTGCGCTGCTGGCGATGTCCGCCTTATCCCTGCTCCCCATTACGGCGGTTTTCCTGACGTTCCAGCGTTATTTTCTGGAGGGGATTGCTACAACAGGCTTAAAGTAGCGAGTGAGGCCATCCAGCATCCGAAAAAATTGCAAATGAACTGCCGAAATAATGAAAGGCCTGGCGGGCGAGGTTTACAGTAAGATGGCGTTGTAAGCGTTTTATACGAACAAAAATATCGAAATTGGGGGAGATTGGCATGAAGCGGCGTATTCTATTTTCAATGCTGGCAGCATTAATGGTAATTGTGACGGCATGCTCGGGAGGTACGGGAGCAGGAGGAACGGCATCCGGCACTAATGGAGGCAAAACAGATGGAACGGGCAATGGCAGTGGCGGTAAAGGACAGGAGCAGGTAGAGCTGCGCATAATGTGGTGGGGCGACCAGGGGCGGGCAGACCGTACAAACCAGGTGCTGGAGCTATTTCAGAAAAAATACCCGAATATTAAGGTGCAGGGCGAGTTCGCGCCTTCATCCGGTTATTTTGACAAGCTGAATACCCAGCTCGCATCGGGTACACCGGCGGATGTTTTTTTCCTCGGCGGCAACGTTGTCGATTATGCCAATAAAGGAGTTTTGCTGGAGCTCGACCCGTATGTAGGCAGCGAGCTCGATTTGACCGATATGGATGAATCGATGGTGGAATACGGTACACTGGGCGGTAAGCTGCTTCATATATCTGCAGGGGCGAATGCGAGAGGCATCCTGATTAACACGAAGCTGTTCGAGCAAGCGGGCATTCCGGTGCCTCAGGATGGCTGGAGCTGGGACGACTACGCCGCAATCAGCAAGGAGCTGTCTGAAAAGCTGGGCGATGGCGTATATGGTACCTACAATTTTACGGTAGATGGTATGGATATTGCCCTTAAGCAAAATGGCGCGCAGCTTTACAATATGGCAGAAGGCAAACCAGGCTTTACAGAAGAGCAGGCGCTGAGCTGGTTTAAATACTGGGAGGCAACAACAGCGGGCGGCGGTGTCGTGACACCGGAGCTTGCGGTATCGAACCCGCCGAGCGATCCAAGCAAATCGTTAATCATAACGGGAAAGGTAGCGATGAGCCTTATTCCGTCCAACCAGTTCGCCGCTTATCAAGGCTTGACCGAGGACACGCTGACGATGGTGCAGCTGCCTAGAGGTCCGAAAGGAACGGGCGTCGTTTTCGAGTCCAGCCAAGGACTATCAGGCTATGCAAAAACAGAGCACCCGAAGGAAGTGGCGATGCTGGTCAACTTCTTCATTAATGATCCAGAGGCAGCCAAGGTGCTCGGCAATGACCGCGGCGTTCCTGTTACATCCAAAAATAGAGAGGCGCTGCAGGCTGAAGCAAGCGACGCAGACCGCATCGTCTACGACTATACAAGCCGTGTTTCGGAAGCGACAAAAACGGAGCCTTTCGCGGTCAGCTACAATCCTCCTGGCTTCGCCGAATTTTCCAAGCTGGCGGAGACGACAGTTCAGGAAATCGGTTTTGGCCGCAAAAAGGTGGAGCAGGCGGTTGCCGACTTCTACAACGGCACGCTGCAAATTTTTGCGAAAAATCAATAAGCAATGAAGTGCATTGGCGAAGGGCTCGCTAACCTTCTAATTGCAATTTAAATAAGTGGTAAGCAGGCTGCCGTTAGGCAGCCTGCTGCTGTCAGAGCAAGCGGAAGGCAGTGGGGACGCCAAGTCTGAGAATGTGAGTATGCCAAGTCCAAGCATTCATACAATCAAACATGGGAACAGCACACGGATAATCATTAATGAGGAGAAAGCGAGGCTGAATTTATGAGGGAACAGCTGCTGGAGCGGCTCAGGAGCAAGTCTGTGCAGCAAATTTTTGGACAGCGGGGCGAGGATAAGGGCAAGGCTTCCGATCAGCCGTTGAAAAGTGAATGGGAGGCCGGAGGCGTGAAATTTGCTGCGGCTGAAGGGAGGCTGGAGGGCGTACATGAGGAGGCTATGCGCCGCTTGCTGGATTGTATCGTGCCGACGGGGAGTAATCCGGAGCCGATTTTGCATGAGGGTGGCGTCTACTTAGGGTGCTGGCTGGAAAGCACGGGTACGATTAACGCAGAGCTGCTGTCCCGGTTTATACCTTCTGTATCGGAGACGACTTATCTCTCCTTTGCGGTGTTTCAGCGGGAGGATGGCCTGCTTCCGTATAAAATAACGGAAAATGGGCCGTCTTACCGGCAAATTCAACTGGTGACGCCGCTTGCCCGCAGCGTCTGGAATCATTACGCGCTGCATGGGCGTGACAAGACATTTTTGAAAACGATGTATGACGCTATGTCCCGTTATGACGACTGGCTGGCGGCTCACCGCAATACGAGAGGGACGGGCTGCGTAGAAGCGTTTAGCACCTTCGATACGGGCCATGATTTGTCGCCCCGCTTCTGGCATGTGCCAGATACGCCGCATTTGGGAGATGCCGCGCTTTGTCAGCCGGATTCGCCGATTTTGCCATTTTTGGCTCCTGATTTGACGGCTAACGTATACTGCCAGCGGCAGTATTTGGCTGTAATAGCAGAGGAGCTGGGGCTTTCCCCGGAGCAATGGAAACGGAAGGCGGATGCCTCGCTTGCAAGCCTGTTCAAATATTGCTTTGACGAAGCGGACCATTTCTTCTATGATCGCGACCGCCAGGATGAGCTGGTTAAGGTCCAGTCGGATGTGCTGCTGCGGGTTATGGCCTGTGAGGTAGGCGACCGCGATTTTTTTGATACGATGCTCAGGCGCTACTTGCTCAATACGAGAAAGTTTTTTGCCAAATTTCCCTTCACGTCCATGGCGATGGATGACCCGCGCTTTGATCCGTTTTCCAGCTATAACAGCTGGGGTGGCCCGTCCAACTTTCTGAGCATCATTCGCGCTCCCCATGCGTTTGAGAAGCATCAGCGTCATGTAGAGCTGACGTGGGTTATGTATCCTCTCGTATCGGCGATGGCCAATATGACGCGGTTTTCACAAGCGCTTAGCCCATGGACTGGGGTGGAGGGCTATACGGAAACGTATTCGCCGGCGATTTTGAGCGTACTGGATTATGTGGAGCGGTTGTGCGGTATTTTGCCTACGCCGGATGAAATGCTGTGGTTTACGGGGCTGCTGCCTTATGCGATGGATCATGGCGAGGAGCCTGCGGGCGGCGGTACGGCCTACAGTCGAACGGTGAATGGACAGACGTTTGAGCTGCTCAACATGCGTGAGGAATGCATCATTTATTTGGATGGGCAGGAGCATATGCGTTTCCCGTCCGGCATTCGCGTCGTCACGGATCGGGCTGGCAGGCTAAGCGGCATTATTGGGATGAGCGTAAGGACAATTAAAGGGGCTATTTACTACGATGGAGCGAAGCTCGCTTTGGAGATTAAGGGGAATGAACAGCTTCGTTATACAGATGGGGGGTTAGAAAAGGAGCTTGATATCGGAATGATTTATCCAGCATATGGGTGAATAAAACAGGCAGGAGGTAGTTGGCCCTCATTTTGCAATATAGGTATTCATATAAAGCCACCATATACTCAGGAGTTGCTGCTTTGGCGGCAGCTCTGCAATGAAAACCGGATTTTTAATCAAAAAAGACGGTTTTTTTGCTATTATTTCACAAAAAAGAACGTTAATATCAAGTTGAAAGCGCATTCAACAAATACGCAATGGCCATTAAACATAGAAGCAAGGAGGGATGAAGGCCTCATAACGAACAGACAGCTTGGGATCGTACAGCAGGATGCGGTATTTTGTAAACGCTTACTTAAAATGAGGGTAAAAACGGATACGCAGTTTAACCGAAAGTCGAATCTTGTTGTGAAACGGACAAGCAAATCATTGGAGAAAATGGGGGGATTTTTTTATATGTTAAGTAGTAAAAAAAGGCTGATGTTTCTGCTGCTTGCCGCAGCGGTTTTGTGGACCACTGTTTTGCAGGGTCTGCCGCTTGGCGTTCAGACGGCATACGCAAACGAAGCGGAGCAGCTGGTGAAGAAGTTCGACTTTGGCACAGCTTCAAGTCCTGTTAAGGAAAGCTTTATCGGCGTAAGCGAATCGCAGCTTTATACGGCTGAGGCTGGCTATGGGCTGAGCATCGCGCTGGCATCCCGGAACCGCTCTGGCGGCGATGAGCTGACGAATGATTTTGTCCTCGGCACCTCCTTTTCGTTTTATGCGGATTTGCCTAATGGCAAATATGATGTCACGGTTTATTCGGGCGATTTGCTGACCGGTACAAGCACGACTAAAACGAATATTGCCTTGGAAGGAGTCGCATCTGGCACGCTGTCTACGCGTCAGGCGGTCGTTCATGGCACGTACCGGACAACGGTAAATGACGGGCAGCTTACAGTCGATATTTCGGCAACTACAGGCTACGCTTATTTGAACGGCATCGTCATTGAGCAGGTAGTAGCTGCTGCGCCCGAGGCGCCGAGCGGGCTTGCGGTGAGCCGTGTGACACCGCAGGATGTGACGCTTGCGTGGAGCCAGGCCGCAGATGCGGTTAAATATAAGCTCTATCGCACAGAGGGCACAGCCGCTCCCGTCCTTGCAGGCGAGACAGCAGCGACCTCCTATGTGGATACAACGGTTGTCGAGGGGAGCAGCTATAGCTACTTCGTTGCCTCCGTCAATGCTGCCGGGCTGGAGTCGTCCTTAAGTGCCCCTACCGCTGTGGTTACAATACCAGCGCTTGAGGTACCAGCGGCACCAAGCCATCTCAGCATCAGCGCCGTACAATCTTCGGCAGTCGTGCTGGGCTGGACGGTTGTCGAGGGAGCGGAAGGCTACAAGGTGCTGCGTGCCGATACGGCAGCAGGTCCCTTTGTAGAAATTGGCCAATCGGCGGTGCTTGCCTATACAGATGCAGGCGTCGACACGTCTGTACCACAATTTTACACCGTGAAAGCTTTTAACGTGCGCGGGGAGTCGGAAGCCTCTGCTGTTGCAGAGAGCGCTGCCTATGTGCCGCCTACTACGCTGCCGGAAGGCGATACCATTCGCTTCGATTTCGGTTCGGGCGAGCTCGCTGACGGCTATGTCCGTGTAACCGCCGAGACCGCCTATACATCTGTGCTGAAATACGGCTTTACCGACATTTCGAATATCGGTTCAGGCAACCGTGGAACAGCTGATCCGCTGCGTTCAGATTTTGTCACGCCTGCGAGTGGAACCTTTAATGTTGATCTGCCTAATGGCGATTACACCGTTTCGCTCATTGCAGGAGATGCGGCCGAAGCATCCGAAATCGCGATCAAGGCCGAGACCATGCAGAAGGTACAGTTGACCAGCAAAGCAGCTGGCCAATACTTAGAGATGGACTTCCAGCTGGCGCTTGTGGATGGGCAGCTCAATCTTGCATTTACCGGGTCCGCGCCCAAGCTGAATGCTCTTGTCATCAAGAAGCAGCAGGAGCGTCAGGCCGGAGAGCGGCAGACGGTATATCTTGCGGGGGATTCTACCGTTCAAACCTATGATCCCTACTGGGAGCCACAGGCTGGTTGGGGCCAAATGCTGCCGCGCTTCTTCAGCAATGATGTTATTTTCAAAAATCATGCCATTGGCGGACGCAGCTCCAAATCCTTTATTGTAGAGGGCCGTCTTGATGAAGTGCTGCGGACGATTCGTCCAGGCGACTACTTCCTTGTCCAGTTTGGCCACAATGATGCGACGATTAGCATCCCAGAGCGCTATGCTTCGCCCGCTGACTACAAAAACTATTTGAAAACCTACATTAACGGCGCGAGACAGCGCGGTGCGACGCCGATTCTCGTAACACCGATGGGCCGCCGCGATTTCAATGCGGAAACAGGTATTTTCAATGTAAGCTTCCCGGAATATGTACAGGCAATGAAGGATGTGGCGACCGAGCTGAATGTAGAGCTGGTTGATCTGAGTGCGCTCAGCATTGCCTATTACAACTCGATTGGACCGCAAGCTTCCTTGTCCGTGTTCCTCCATGTGGAGCCAGGCATTTATGGCGCTTTCCCGAACGGCTCTGCGGACAATACGCATTTCCAGGAGTATGGGGCGATTCAAATTGCTCGCCTGCTGGCTGGCGGCATTGAACAGCTTCCAGTACCGCTGGCAGACTTTGCCCGCGAAATTGAGCAGCCTGATGCTGTGCCTGATGCACCAGTTAATTTGGCTGCGGGCAGCGTCAGCAATGCCGGTGCGGTGCTGAAGTGGAGCGCTTCGGACAACACCGATATTTATAAAATCTACCGCAAGCTGGCTTCCGAGCCGGAATCGGCCTACGCCATGATTGGCACAGCAACGGTGCCTACCCTAACAATTGGCGGAATGCTGGAGGGCCAATCTTATACGGTGCGGGTAACGGCAGTTAATGGCCGGGGCGAATCGCTGCCTTCCAGTGAAGTGTCCATAACGACTAAATCGGCACAGTACCGTTTCGATTTTGGGCCGGTAGGAGCACCGGTTGCAGCAGGCTATACTGAAATTACGCGCGATGTGCTGTATACACCTGAGCTCGGCTATGGGCTGACGAACAGCACAGGCATGATCGACCGCGACAGAGGTACGGGCACCGATGACCTGCGGCGCGATTTCGTTGCTTATTTCAATGCCAGCTATGAGTTTAAGGTCGATTTGCCGAACGGTTCCTATTCGGTCAAAACGTATACGGGAGACTGGATTGGCTCCACACGCACCAATGTGAATATCGAAGGCGCAGATTATGGCACGATCACTTCCGGGCGAGCTTCTATTGCAGAGCGAGTATTCAATCAAATTGCAGTGAAAGACGGCCAAATGAACCTCGTATTCAGCGGCCAAACGGCCCATTTGAATGGCTTGGAAATTACGCCGCTGCTGCTGGCGCCGACAGGCTTTGCCTTAACGGGCCTTGAGCTGGAGAACGAGCCTGTAACGGCAACTCTTGCATGGAATGCAGTGGACGGTGCCGCGGCGTACCGTGTATACCGGCAGGCTGCTGTAGCTGCAAGCGCTGAGCTTTTGACAGAGACCACTGCACTTAGCTTTGCTGATACCACAGCCGATGTCGGTCTGGATTATGTGTATACGGTGACAGCGGTTGACGACACTGGATTTGAGTCGGTAGGCTCCAATGCGCTTGCCGTGTCGATGGTTGATCCGAATGTGCCGAAGGCGGCCATTCCGACAGGCTTGACGCTTGTGGAAACGAACAAAAACGATCTGACTTTTAACTGGGATGCGGTTGGTAATGCAAAAGTGTTCTATGTTTATCGCGCAGTGAAAGCGGATGGCGACTATACGCTGATTGGAAAATCGGCGGAAGCTGTCTACACCGACACTACGGTGCTGACGACAATTCCCTACTACTACAAGGTTGCATCTGTGAATGCGGGCGGTATTTCCGAGCTGTCTCAGAGTCTGGAGACGCCTGCGGTGACCGTATTGTACCGCGATATGGAAAACTTGGACCGTGCTCCGGTCGCAGTGAAGCAAGGCGAGGGCAATTACATTGGCTGGCGAATGCTGGGCCTTGATCCTTCGTCGATCGCATTCAATGTATATCGAGACGGGGTACAGGTAAATGCCGAGCCAATTACAGGCAGTACGAACCTGCTTGACCCAGCGGGAACGGACAACTCCGTCTACCGGGTAACGACTCTGCTGAACGGCGCAGAAAAGCAGGCGACCGCAGATTTCGGTGTTTGGACGCAATCTTATTTGTCCATTCCGCTGCAAAAGCCTGCCGATGATTATACCAAGGACGGACAGCCATATACGTACAATGCGGGTGATGCCAGTGCCGGCGATCTTGACGGCGACGGGGAGCTGGAAATTGTATTGATGTGGACACCATCCAACAGCAAGGATAATTCCCAGGCGGGTTACACAGGCATCGTCTACTTGGATGCCTACAAAATGGATGGTACACGGCTGTGGCGCATCAATATGGGGCCAAATATCCGCTCCGGCGCACATTATACGCAGTTTATGGTTTATGATCTCGACGGAGATGGACGCGCTGAGGTAACGATGAAAACAGCGGATGGAACGATTGACGGCCTCGGTCGTGTTATTGGTGATCCGAGTGCCGATCATCGCAATAGCAGCGGCTACGTGCTGCTGGGGCAAGAATTTTTGACCGTATTTAATGGTTTGAACGGCGGCGCGCTGGATACCGTTGCCTATGATCCGCCGCGCGGCGATGTCAGCGCCTGGGGCGATGCATACGGAAATCGGGTAGACCGTTTCCTTGCGGGCGTCGCCTATTTGGACGGTGAGCATCCGAGCGTTATTTTCAGCCGTGGTTATTATACAAGAACCGTTCTGGCTGCCTATAACTTCCGTGACGGAAAGCTGACGCAGCAATGGAAATTTGATTCGAATACGGAGGGTTATGGATCGTTTGCCGGTCAGGGCAACCACAACTTGTCAATTGGCGACGTGGACAACGATGGCAAGGATGAAATTACGTTTGGCGCAATGGCGATTAACGATGACGGCAAGCCGCTTTACAACACAGGGCTTGGTCATGGCGATGCTTTGCATTTTGGCGATCTGGACCCTACGCGTCCGGGGCTTGAAGTGTTTGGTGTACACGAGCATACGGATTCCAAATACGGTATGGAGATGCGCGATGCAGCGACGGGAGAAATCCTTTGGGGCGTCTTCACCGGTATAGATACCGGACGCGGACTGTCAGCGGATATTGATCCCAACCATATCGGTGAGGAAATGTGGTCGGCTACAATTACGAATGAGCAGCACATTCCCATCACTGGATTGTACAATGCCCGCGGCGAGCTGATCACAACCAAAATCCCTTCCTCGACCAACTTCGGCGTATGGTGGGATGGCGATTTGCTGCGCGAGCTGCAGGATGGCAATCGGATCGACAAGTGGGATTACACGAATGAAACAACGGTCAACCTGCTTACGGCGACCGGCGCTTCTTCAAACAACTCGACGAAGGCCAATCCGAGCTTGCAGGCCGATCTGTTCGGCGACTGGCGAGAGGAAGTCATGTGGCGTTCTACGGACAGCTCAGAGCTGCGCATTTATACGACGACCGATGTAACGGAGCACCGCATTAGAACGCTAATGCATGATCCGGTATACCGACTAGGTATTGCTTGGCAAAATGTAGCCTATAACCAGCCGCCGCACACTAGCTTCTATTTGGGAGCAGGCATGGAGGAGCCGCCAATGCCGCGCATTCAGTATGTGGGTGCGCCGCAGGAGGAGGATACAACTCCTCCTGTTATTGCAGGGCTTCCGCCGCAGCAGATGACCGAGTCGGACAGCTGGACGGTGGCGGTAACGGCAGAGGACCCGGAATCGGGCATTCGAAGCTTGGCGCTGTCTTTTGACGGCAATTCAGTAGCAAACGGTGAGGTGCTGTCTATGGCGGGACTTGCCGGAACGCATACCTTTACAGCAACAGCGGTCAATGAGGCAGGGCTGCAAGCCACACAAACCGTGGCCATAACCGTGACGGGAGCAGAGAAGGCGACCGGCATCCCGGGTACGCCTGTGCTTTCCGACAATAACGGGCATGACAATGGTCTGCTGGATGGCAGCTATAAAGTGACGATGAACCTGTGGTATGGGCAAAATGGAACGGTATATAAGCTGTACGAGAACGGCGAGCTGATTGAGACGAAAATATTGAGCGACAACTCGCCGTCTGCACAGTTCTCTTCATTCGACATAATAGGCAAAGCAAACGGTACGTATACGTACACCTGCGAGCTAATCAATTCTTTCGGTACGACCAGCTGCACCCCTCATACTGTAACGGTTAAGGACGCTTATCCAGGCCAGCCGGTGCTGTCCAATGACAATTGGGATGGGGATGGCAGCTACAAGGTATCAATGAACATGTGGTGGGGAACGAACGCCACGGAATACCGTTTGTATGAAAATGGTACGCTGATTGATACGCAGACACTGGCGGCGAATACGCCTGGCGTGCAAAGCGCATCCACGACAATAACGGACCGCGCTGTAGGCACCTACGCTTACCGCGTCGAGCTATCCAACGATAGCGGGATTACGGAAAGCAGCCAGATGGAGGTTAACGTAACCAAATAGGAAGAGCAGCAGCAGCCTGCCTTGGGCGGATTAATCCGCGCCTGAGGCAGGCTGTAGGCATTGAACAAGGCATACGATAGGATAGCCAGACCAGAAAGTGGGCTTCTCAAATAAGGCGGGGATTAAAACGGCAGGAGAGCTTCATTTTTCATAGGAAGGTGTAGGTCGCTATTCCCTTTGAAATATGGTGATGAAGCTTTAAGCTTAGTAGACCAGATTTAAGATAGGAACAGGAGAACCCATCATGCGCATAGCCCTGCAAATACTAGCTGTCCTTGTTATGATTATCTTTACGATTTCCCTGATTTATCCGAGATTTATGTCGATGTACAAGCGGTGGCAGAAGCTAAGTCTGCTTGTTATTGGTGGATTTTTGTTCGTACTGACGTTATTGGCGGCGGAGGATTTTAATGTATCTACACAATCGAAGACGTGGGAGCTGATTGAAAGCTTGTTTGAATAAAAACGTTTAGCAGAATGACCTGTGGTTATTAGACGAGGGTGAGGTTGCGCTTATCGAAGCTACCGGTATATTATCACCGGGCTGCCTATAGGGCAGCTTTTTTTATTTATGTTGACGGCAACATATTTAAATGGTATCTTGTTTTTAATCAAATATGTTGACGACCACGTAATTGAAAATGAAATCAGTTCGGTAACACATTTTCCCGCAAGCTTCTCTATATTCAGCAAGGCTCGTTCACATTATAGAAATGCAGGGCAGCCGCATCTTTAGAAACCTAACTGTAAATTTTAATAAATATTGAGTGACAAAGGAGAGATAAGCATGTCTAATAAGTCAATGCAAGCCATTCTGGTCAATGAATATGGTGGTCCAAATGTTTTGAAGGTAGAAACGGTTGAACGCCCCCAACCGCAAACGGATGAAGTGCTCGTTCGCATCGTATATGCTACGATTATTCCGCTAGACTATAAAATCCGTAACGGTTGGCTCCAAGAGGTTTTTCCTGTAACCTTCCCCTACATTCCTGGATTTTACGCTTCCGGAGTAGTCGAAGAGGTAGGGCAAGGTGTAACGGATTATAAGCCCGGTGATCGTATTTTTGGCAGTATTAGAGGAGCCTACTCAGAATATGGCATTGCAAAAGCCCAAGAGCTAGTCAAGATGCCCGATATACTCACCTTTGAAGATGCAGCAACGATTAAAGCAGGAGCCGAAACAGCTTGGAAAGCGTTGTTCACTGAAGGCGAACTCCAGTCTGGCCAAACCGTTCTTATTCATGCAGCAGCAGGCGGCGTTGGACAGTTTGCCGTTCAGTTGGCCAAATGGAAGGGAGCGACCGTGATCGCTACGGCTTCAACCTCTAACGTGGACTTCGTCAAGTCTTTGGGGGCGGATCAAGTTATTGATTATACGATGACGGCTTTCGAAGACGTCGTCCAAGAAGTGGATCTGGTCGTCGATTCCATTGGAGGAGAGACCGAAAATCGATCATGGGCCGTTCTTAAGAAGGGAGGGATTCTCGTCTCTTTGACTCAGGCCCCATCGCAAGAGAACGCTCAAAAGCATGGCGTTGCAGCTAAATTTAACACCAAATTCCCAACACACGCGAATCTGCAGACCTTAACCGAATTAATTGCGGGCGGTACGATTAAAGCAGCGATCGATTCCATATTTCCGCTAAATGAAGCTAATAAAGCACTGGAGAAAAGCGAAGCAAGACATGGACGCGGAAGAA
The DNA here is from genome assembly GCF_059383715.1 of Paenibacillus sp. J31R34. Classification (NCBI taxonomy): domain Bacteria; kingdom Bacillati; phylum Bacillota; class Bacilli; order Caryophanales; family Paenibacillaceae; genus Paenibacillus; species Paenibacillus sp. J31R34. Next base: position 125,294 of record NZ_JBXENU010000013.1, on the reverse strand, counting down.
TTTTGCTGCACATAAACTCAATCTAACAACAGCATGTATGAAATAGAAGTTAGGATGATAGTAAAACAAGAAAACAACACAAGTGAATTTCACACTTAGTGTTGTTTTCTTCATTTACATCAAGCTATTCTGGGTAATTGTATTGTTCCACCCTCCGGTCAAGCCGGAGGGCAGGCTCAACCTTGAAACGCTCTTTGGACTAGGTGGCATCCTGCTGTTCCAGCCATCTCAAAATCACTTGGTTTGTTTCTTCCGGCTTTTCTTGCTGGATCCAATGACCGCAATCCAAATTCACCACTTCCACATTGGGCACGAACTCTGTCAGGTTTTCAGATTTCGTAACCGCATCTCGATCTCCGTAGATCATGAGGGTCGGCTGTTGGATAATTGGGTTCACGTCTGCTAATAAGCGCCAGTTGCGGTCAAGGTTCCTGTACCAATTTATGCTGCCCCTGAACCCTGATGTTTCAAAGGCGGATACGAAAACGGCCAGATCGCTGTCGTTCATTAAGGGCTCGCCGAGCGGTGTTTCCGCGTTGGCAAGATTGATCATCGCCATGCCTGGCTCAGATGCTCTGAGAGGCTCGTTCTTGCGGTACAGGTTGCGAAGAAACCGAAACGTATTCTTATCCAATACGGCGTCTGCGACACCTGGTTGTCGATTGAAGTGGACGAAATAGAAGTCGCCGCCAAGTATTTCTTCCATGAACTCGATCCAGGGTTTTTCTCCGCGCTCTTGGTAAGGCAAGCTCAGATTTATCACTTTGTTTACACGGTTTGGATGCAATAAGGTCAGTCCCCAAACGACCATTGCACCCCAATCATGACCGACAAAGGTGGCATCTTTGTATCCGTAGTGATCGAGAAGTGCGATAAGATCACCCGATAAGTGTTCAATGTCATAGTCTGTTACTTCGGTTGGACGGGATGAGTTGCCGTAACCCCGCTGGTTTGGGACGATGACGTGGTAGCCCGCGGCGGCAAGGGCGGCCATCTGATGGCGCCAAGAAAAGGCATGCTCTGGCCAGCCGTGACAGAGGACAATGGGTTTTCCGACATTTTGTCGGCCTGCTTCAAAGACTTCGAGTTCCACACCGTTGACTGAAATAAGAGTCGGCTTGGGAAAATCGGTTGGATTAAACATTGCAATTCCTCCTTCTTGTGATACATGTAGTATAATGGACAAAAGGTGACATCTTGTTGTCACCGTTCTGAAATCATGTAGAAAAAAAGAGGGCAATTATGGACAAAGTGGAGAGACTCATTGCGATTATCATGATATTGCTGAAAAAAGAGGTTGTTTCTACAAAGGAATTTACACAACTATTCAATGTTTCCAAAAGAACGATCCTTCGCGATATGGAAACATTGAGCTTATCGAACATCCCGATCTACTCGGTCAATGGGGTCAAAGGCGGCTACGGCATAATAGATGAATACAAGGTTGATAAACGCCTTTTAAGCAGCTCCGATTTACAGAATATATTAATTGCACTTGGCGGATTGGAACAAATCCTCCTTACTGAAGAAGTTGAAAGGACGATAAAAAAAATAGAGGCAATGGTTAGTCCATTGTCTCTGAATCGTTCCATTCAACTGTCGTTTTATGATTGGGAAGGTCGGTCCGAGATTCTTGAAACGTTAAAGACATGTCAAGAATCCATTTTAAAGAAAAGGCTGGTTTCATTTGATTATACAGATAAAGACGGGGCTGTAACGAATAGAATGGTCGAGCCCTATGAGCTGCATTTTAGCGAATCGAGTTGGTACTTGAAAGGATTCTGTTTACATCGACAGGGATATCGAACATTCAAGCTATCCCGGATCGATCATATTACGATGGATGAACGCGCGTTTCATCCTAGAGAAGATTGGTCAGAGCAAGGACACGAAGCAAGTTATCTACCGCCATTCGTCACAATTAAGGCATGGATATCGCCTAGCATAAAAGATCAAATCATCGAAAGGTATGGTCGAAGAAGTATTGAAGACCATAGTTCTGGATTTTTATTAGCAACCATTTATGTCCCTCAAAATCATATGGGATTTCAATTTATAGCAAGCTTCGGCACTCATCTAAAAGTTGTAGAGCCCAAAACCTATGTTGAAGACTTTCGAAATTATTTATATCAAATGATGGAGAACTATTCCTGATAAAGGTCTCGTCTCGGCATAGGCCATATATCGACAAATAAATGTGTTAAACTACTAAAAAGAGAATCGCCTATCTATATTAAAGAATGTTAAACAACTGGATGTAGGCAGGTATTACGCCAAACAAAGGTAGAAAGGAACCGCCATGAATAGTTCCCTGAAGCAACTGATGAAATCATTATTAGTACCAGCGATTCCCGGTGGAATCATTACCATTCTTATATTTTATCTTGATTACTTCCAATTCGAGCTTGTTGATAAATTTCTACTGTTTGCGGCTTTCGTCATTGTACCTCTTGTGATTTTACTTTTGAACCATGACGAAAAGAATAACCATCAACGAATGCTTTATGCTGCTATTAAATGGCTTCAATTTCCCGCAGCGCTTCTTACCCTAGCCTCCGTAATGAGCAATAAGATGTGGGGTTTAGGAAGCACGGCAACACCAGGGGTTCTCTCCCTCGGGTGGCTACTGTTCACACTGCTGCTGGGCATCTATGGCTTGACCACTATTGTGATTCATAAGGGGAAAACAGCGGAAATAGCGATTGGCGCGGGGCTTGTTTATTTTTTTATCGGGGGCATTTGGTTTACCCTATATCAATATCAACTTGACCTCTTTCAAGCTAATCCTGCAACGCACGCGTTAAGCTCGGTCCACTTTCATTTTTCATCTGCTATCGTTCCGATTTTTATTGGTGCTCTGGGACGGATCATGACGAAGAAGAGCTGGTATCCTTGGGTCGTTGCCATCGATATTATCGGACCCATATTGATCGCTATTGGCATGATTTTCTCCAAGCCCATTGAGTACATTGGTGTCACTTTGTTCGCCTGTAATATTGTGGTTTATACCACTTATCTCCTTGCTTACTTGAGGAGGAACGCTTTACACAATAAGGCAGCCTTCTTTTTACGCCTTTCTTGCATAGCCTTTTACACGGTTGTCTTCCTTTCCATTTTCTATCCGTTACTGAAAAACATGTTTTCCTTAACCATACTCGATTTCATTCCCATTTACGGAGCTCTGCATGCGTTTGGTTTTGTTTTATGTGGACTGATTGGCTGGGTGTATATGGTAGACTCTATTAAGAAAAAACGCTTACCTACGAGAATAGATGAGTGATCCACTTTTGTGAATGATTACATACAAAACCAAACGGCCTCAGTCCCAATGAATTTAGGACGAAGGCCGCTTAACAATCTTTATTTTTTACACTGTTTTCTCTGTTTTCTCCGTTACCATCAATTATGATACGGTTCCCCGGAGATAATCTTCAACTAAAATGGCGTTTTGTTTTTAATGGAATTTAGAGCCGTTCATTTGACAACACCCCCTAAAAGCATCATCGGTAACCCATCGGGGTTTCCCAATGTCTACTCCAAGAGGTGCATTTCACTCAAGCAGATGGCTGCCCTGATCAGAATGAAGAAAGGCATCTGGATGTAATTTTAAGCGTCTCTGTCGTATCAACAATTCGATTGTGTCCGTTGCAAGAGGGAGGTGGAGGGTAGTGGATAAGTTATGAGCTAAGAGTTCACCTGTGGAGGCATCCAGAATGGTTGACAAATAAGCCATCTGGGAGTAGCCATACGGCAGGTACGTAATATCGGTTAGCAAGACGAGACCTGGAATACCCTTCTTGAAGCCTCTACGATGAAGTGCCTTTTTGATTAAAGCACCAGCCTCCAGGAGTTTAATCTTCGCTTCTTGCTTGGCAATCATCTTCCCCTAGGGATAAGGAGCGTTTTGAAGAACGTAGAGCAGCTACTTTACGCGAGTCCGCCAGTCCCGTAATTCCATCTTTCTCATAGGCTTTCTTCCATCGATCCGCACCTTGCTCGACTCGTTTCATTACAAGCATCTCCACATCGAATCCGTTCGCCTCGAATATCTCTCTGGGGGACTGAACAGACAAATATTGATCAATGAACAGACGTTTGAATTCATCGGCATAGGCAATCGATTTTTCACTCACTCGCAAAACATACGGATTTGACGCAAGTCGTTCACGTTCGGTTTGATTGAAAAGCTTTTTGCTCATTTCGCTCGCCTCCACTGTTGTCTTCCGTATACAAAAAGGTACCCATGCACTAAACACTTTTTTTAAAGTGTCCAGTGTATGGGTACCAGATTAGTCTTCTAGTCCTTGTGTTGTATTTTTGTTCGTTTCTTTCCTAACTGCTCTTCAACCTCAGCCCAAACCAAATAAATAATACCTAAGATTAGTGCATATTTACTCCACCTTAAAGGCTCAGGACCAATATAGCTGAGCATATTGTGAAAGAGCTCCTCGTTCCAAGAAGCTATATTGGATCCAAATATTGCAGCGCTAATATAGCGCGTCCCATATAGAAATGCTGAGATGGACATTAAGGTGACGGCGGTTTTCCTTTTATTCACTGTTATCCTCCTGTTTTTTAATTGTAGTATTATCAAACAAAAGTGTAATCTATTTACTTTTTAAGTATATCCTTTATTACAAGTGAAAGCCAGCAGCTACATACCTAGTAACCATACATTGAATTTTAGTTGTAAATGAGAATAGACAAGTTTTGTACGGTTGGTAACAGCTATTAGTAGAGTTGGTGAAATCTTTTCTAAAAATGCCTATATCACATGATTATGTGATATAGGCATTTTTACCTGTTTAGCCTGGTGTTTATTCTAGAATTAGGACTACTGAATCCATACTACGAAATCCATGTCGTTACTAGTCGATCTCCACGAAGATCCTGAACCAACTTTTGTAGTCGAAAACAGACCTCTATCCCAAACTTCGAATCCTGTAATCTCAATTCTTGGGTAAGCATCTAAAATTAAGAATTTACCTTTTGCTACTGCTCTGTACTCTGATCCGCTGATGCTCACTGATTTTGCAGCACCGATGGTGTAACCTACACCAGCACCTACAATATCATTACCGACTGAAACGTCCGCGCTAAACTCGGAATATACGGAGTCGGTTGTATTAATTTCAACTTTCAAATTAGAGCATCCGCCATCAATACTGCATAATATTCTACCTCTCGCGATACGGTTTGGGGAAGTGCCAGTGCTGACCGTGGTCTTCTTTACGAAGAGTCCAAGACCAAAAGCTTTGCTTGATGTATCACTAGGCATATTATTATCTGGGTTGTTCTTATCACCGGTTACGGAAACACGTTTAATGCTTACCAATTGCGCATTTGGGCTAGGTTTTTCAAGACCTGCTTGTTGAATGTAAGATTCCGGGTCAAAAGGTATAATTTCTAAACTACCATCCTCATTTTCAATGACCGTTGCTACATCTTCTAAATTTTGAATGGGTGCTGGGATCAGCGGTGTAACTACGTCTGTGGCAAAAGCTGAGGCAGTGACAGAGAGTGATAACACAGCAATTAATAGGGTTCGTAAAGCCAGTTTAAACAAATAAGAACCTCCTAATTTTTTATAAACTAAAAATATCATATATATACCAATATATCAAATATTTATATAAATTAGAAAATGGAAGTAATATTTAAGTGACCGAAAATAAGGGGAACCAAAACAAGATTTCTCCCTATTTGTGATAAGGCTCTCCTTTCCTCAAACGCTTCGTGACTACCTTCGTGATATTTCCTCATCCAAACCTCAATCCGATCCGTCCTTCTTCGGTATACAGACCGATAGCTTCTTCTTTCAATGACTCCGGATAGTGTTTAAACTTCTGTCCTTTTGTGATGGCATAAAAATGCACCCCGTAGAATTTCATCGAATAGACCAGAAATTTAGTCGATGAAATTCTACGGGGTGCACTTCACTACATCGTATACGGATCATCTCTTAATTTAGGCCTAAGCCTCTTTTTTATAGTGTCCTTGACAGAGAGCCAATTTACTTAGGCATATGGCTACTTCCTATTTCCCTGCCCCGCCTATCCTTCCTCACACCAGCTTCTTACGCACATAGCCGGAGATGAGATCAATAACGGTAATCATCACAACGATGCCGAGCAAAATAATGCCGACCCGCGGCCAGCTTCGGGTACTTAGCGCGAAGATAAGCGGCGTTCCGATGCCGCCAGCGCCAATGACGCCGAGTATCGTAGCCGAGCGGACGTTGATTTCAAAGCGATACAGCGTGTAGTTCAGAAAGCCCGGCAGCACTTGAGGCAGCACAGCGAACCAAAGCTGCTGCATACGCGTTGCTCCAGAGGCGAGCAGCGCCTCGGAAGGGCCGAAATCAATATTTTCGATATCGTCCGCAAACAGCTTGCCGAGCATGCCAATCGAATGCAGCCCGAGGGCAAGAACGCCGGCGAACGAGCCTGGTCCAACCGCTTTAATAAACAGAATCGCCATAATAATTTCAGGAAACGTCCGAATAAAGCTGAGCATGATTTTGCCCGAGCCGGAAATCGGCCGATATTTGCTCATATTGCGAGCGGACCAGAAGGCGAACGGAATGCACAGTACAGCCGAGATCACTGTACCGAGGATCGAAATAGCCAGCGTATCCAGCAGCCCCCGCAGCAAGTCCTCGCCTTCCGGCAAGTATACATAATCCCAATCGGGTGAAAAAATGCCCGCCATAATCGACTTCATAATTTGGCCTGCCGTTTCTTTAAAGCCAGTAAACGGAACGCCAGAGAACGCCCAAATGTAAACGAGCGCGAGCGCAATAATAATCGGCCACCGAAGCGGATTTTTCCGCGGTTTTTGGATGAGATAATCCCCATTTTTCGTCGTCATAATAGTTTCTCCCGCAGCTTCGTGCTTGCAAAATCAATAAAAAGCACAATGGCCAGTGTAAATAAAATAATAACGGCGGTTTTGTCATATTCGAGAAAGCCGAGCGTCGCTTCATAAAATAAGCCGATGCCGCCAGCCCCAACAAGGCCGAGAATGGCTGCTGCCCGTACATTAATTTCAAAGGTGTACAGTACATACGACATAAAGGCAGCCGAAATTTGCGGAACTACGCCAAATACGATGCGCTGAATAGCATTTGCCCCAACCGCCGTCATCGCTTCAAGCGGTCCTTGGTCTATCGTTTCCAGTGTTTCATAAGTAAGCTTGGCGATTAAACCGACCGAAAACACGGCAAGCGCGAGAATGCCCGGCACTGGCCCAAGTCCGAAAACCGCGACGAACAGGGCGGCGAGCAGCAGATCGGGCAGCGTCCGCACCAAATTGAGCAGAAACCTTGCCGGATAATATACCCAGCGATGCGGCATTAAATTGCCCGCGCACAGCAGCGCCACGGGTATGGCGATAATCGCGCCAATCGTTGTACCGACTAGTGCCATGCGAATCGTCTCGAGCATACCGTCCACAATATTATCAAAGTAGGTCCAGCGGGGAGGAAACATTTCGCGCAGCAGATCGAGCATGTTCGGAAAGCCCTCAATCAGCTCCTTAAAGCTCACTTCTGTCTGCACGGCACTGCCCCAAAGCAGCAGCAAAATAAGCAGCGCAGTCAGCACATGCTTCGTGCGCGTTGGCGGCAGGGGACGGGCGGTCTGTCTCGTACCAGACTCAAGCGGGTTTTTCATGCCGATACCTCTCCCAGCAGCTCGCCTTCAAGAAGAGGCCTGCCATAAATTTCGGCAAACCGCTCGTCCGTGGCTTCAGCTACGGGGCCGTCAAATACGACCTCGCCTGCACGCAGCCCGACAATTCTCGTCGCATATTGCCTCGCCAAATCGACAAAATGAAGATTTACGATCGTCGTAATACCCAGCTCCTGATTAATTCGTTTCAAGTCATCCATGACTTGCTTCGTAGTAAGTGGGTCTAGGGAAGCGACAGGCTCGTCCGCCAAAATGATTTTGGCCTCCTGTGCCAGCACTCGGGCAATCGCGACACGCTGCTGCTGTCCGCCAGAGAGCTGATCAGCGCGGGAGTAAGCTTTTTCCAAAATATTAACTCGCTCCAGCGCTTCAAACGCCAAATCCACATCCTCCTTAGGGAAACGGCCGAATATGGTGCGGAGAGTGGAGTGGTAGCCGACGCGTCCCGCCAGCACATTGCGCAGCACGGTGGAACGCTTGACGAGATTAAAGCTTTGAAAAATCATGCCAATATCGCGGCGAAGCATCCGCAGCCCATGGCCTTCGGCACTCGTAATCGAGCTGCCGTTAATGAGGATATCGCCCTCGCTAATGTCATGCAGCCGATTAATCGAGCGCAGCAGCGTAGATTTGCCTGCACCGGATAATCCGACAACCGCAACAAACTCGCCTTGTTCGAACGTAAGATTAATATGATTCAGACCCTTGGTCTGATTGGGATACACTTTGGATACTTGACGAAGCTCAATCATGACTTCATTCCTTTCGATTCAAGTTCGATTCAAGTTTGGTTCGAGCATAGCGGGCAGTAATACAACAAGCCAGCACAGCGCACGCTTACGCTGAACTGGCTTGTCCTGTCCTGTGTCGCACTGTGCAGGACGAAAAATCGTACTACTCGGTTTTTACTTTTTCATTGTATTGGCGAACGATATCGAACTTACTGTCATCGGATTTCACATAGCCTTCATGGGAATAAATTTCTTTAATGATGGCGTGTCCTTCTGTATCTTTGCCGATATCAATAAAAGCCTGTGTAATTTTAGCCGCCCAGTCCGCGTTAATGTCGGAACGGACAGAAATCGTATCGTTAGGAATCGCTTCTGTAAACGAAAGCACACGCGTATCTTCGAACACGGTAGGATAATCCTTCATGACGGTATTGCGGGCATCCTGGAAAATCGCCGCAGCATCCACATCGCCGTTGAGCACTGCGATAACGCCTTGGTCATGGCCTTTAACCGTTACAGGCTGTACATCGCTAAGCGGGTTCAGGCCCTTGTCCATCAGGAGCGCAGCCGGCCATACAAAACCAGCGGAGGACGTAACGTTCTGGTAGGCGATTTTTTTGCCTTTAAGCTCTTCAACCGATTGAATCGGAGAGTCTTTTTTTACAACAATCAAGGATTTGTAGAAGTCGACGAGCTGATCGGTAGGAGCGCCGGTCTCATCATTTACGCCAAAGCGCTGTGCCTGCAAAATAACTTCAGCTGCGCCTTTTTCTTTAGCCAGCACATAAGCCGTTGGAGGCAGGAAGCCTACATCTACCTTTTTCGAGGCCATGGCTTCAATAATCGTGTTGTAGTCAGTCGATACGCTAACCTTTACCGGAATGCCAAGCTTGTCTCCCAGGAGCTTTTCAAGCGGCTTTGCTTTTGCTTCAAGCGTGTCTGCATTTTGTGAAGGGACGAATTGGACAGTCAATGTTGTAGGCACATAGCCTGTGTCTGTACTTGTTGTTGGTGCTGGCTCAGTTGAGGCAGCTGCGGATGGGCTTGAGCTTGGACTAGCGGATTCGCTGCCAGCCGAACCAGTGGTATTGTTCGTTCCGCAAGCTCCAAGCAAGAGCGAAGTCAGTAACAGAGGCAACATAAAGGCATACATCTTTTTCAATCAAAAACCCTCCAAGAGATTGTATTTTTTGACACTTGCTTACTATATTCAATCTATATTTGCGGAGTATCAACGATAAATGAATTATTTGTAAAATAACCTTCTGTACTGCTCAGTTGAAAATGATTTTGCTAAAATAGTTACATCGGCACAATCGATGCTGCAACGAGGGAGAGGCTTATTATGACGCAAACGAACAAGTACACTTGCGATATTATATTGACTAGCGATTTGCACGGAGCAATCCGTCCGATTCATTACCCGATCAATACCTACAGCCATAACGGACTGGCTTTATTGGCAGCCCGAATTAAGCAGGAGCGCGAACGGGCACCTGAGCTGCTGCTGGTGGACAATGGGGATTTGCTGCAGGGCTCGCCGCTGGCTGCCTACGCTGCTGCCTTTCAAAACAGCTATGAGACGCATCCTTTTATAGAGGTGTTAAATGAGCTTGGCTATGATGCTGCCGTTATGGGCAATCATGAGTTTAATTACGGCCTGGATATGCTGAACCGCGCCGTTCAGGCGTCGAAGTTTCCATGGCTGTCGGCCAATATCGTGGATGCACAAAGTGGAGAGCCCGCTTTTGGACCACCGTACATCATTAAGCCAATGGCTTCTGGCGTAAAAGTCGCCCTGCTGGGGGCCACCACCCACTACATTCCCAACTGGGAGCAGCCTCAGAATATGAAAGGGCTGCGTTTTCTAGATGCGTTAGAGACGATTCGGACATGGGTCCAGCACATACGCGACAAGGAGCAGCCGGATATCGTTATAGTCAGCTATCACGGTGGCTTCGAAAACGATCTTGCAACAGGTCAACCAGCCGAACCGCTGACGGGTGAAAATCAAGCCTATGCCATTTGCCGTGACGTGGAAGGCATAGATGTATTGCTGACCGGGCATCAGCACCGTTCGTTTGTGGAGGAGCTGCATGGCGTCACGATTGTGCAGACGGGCTATAATGGGTCAGCTGCTGCCCATGTTGCGGTACAACTGGAGCGGCAGGCCGAAGGACGCTGGGAAATGACGAGCAAGCGGGCTGAGCTGCTTTATCCAGAGGAGTCTGCCTTGCCTGACGCCGCGGTTCTAGGGCTTACCGATGAGCTGGAGCAACGCACGCAAGCTTGGCTGGATCAGCCGATTGGCGAAATCATTGGCGAGCTGTCTATTCAAAATGCCTCTAAGCTGAGGCTGGCTGCCCATCCGTTTCTTGCTTTTGTCCATCAGGTTCAGATGGAGGCTACGGGGGCGCAGCTTTCTAACGCTGCTTTGCTAAGTGAGGAGGCGCGCGGCTTTGGGAAAAAGGTGACGATGCGGGATGTATTAGCGAATTTTATCTATCCGAACACGCTTACGGTACTGGAGCTAAGCGGGCAGGACATTCGGGCTGCGTTGGAGCAGGCCGCGTGTTATTTTTCACTGGACGATCAAGGGGAGATTATGGTTAATCCGTTATACATGGAGCCGAAGGCGCAGCATTATAACTATGACATGTGGGCGGGCATCGACTATGAGCTGGATATTTCGCGGCCAGAGGGAAGTAGGGTCGTCAAGCTTGATCGCGACGGTGAGCCGTTGCAGATGGACGCTCAGTATTCGGTTGTGATGAACAGCTATCGTGCGGCTGGCGGCGGCAATTATGCGATGTATGCAGGGAAACCGATCATCTTTGCAGGTGATACGGATATGGCGATGCTCGCAGAAAATTATATTCGCAAGCATCAGCCGCTGGATGCGCCTCGTGCGGGGAATTGGAAGGTAAGTTGTTAAATAAAAAAATGCTCTCGTGTTTCCTTAAAAGGAAGCGCGAGAGCTTAATGTGTGAGCAAGAAATTATAAGCAAGTGCTTCTGTCCGGTGCTATGAGCTTGCCGCCAGCTTAGGCAGAACTATTTGTTTAAAATATAGGAAAGGATATCATTTCGTTATCCTATCTCTATATTTCTCGGAATGAAACGCGCCGCGTCGCCAAGGATGGCGACAGCCGTTTCACCTTGCGTGGACGGTGATCGTCTCGCTCGTCGTTACTCCGGCTGCATTCACAAGCTCAGCCCGATATTCGTAAGCACCAGGCTGCCGGTTAGTCAGCGCTGTTACAGCACTTTGAGCAGCCGGAGCAGCTGCCTTCAGAGACTGGGTGTCGATGAGCTCGTTATTTTCATACAAACGGTATTCCGTCGCGTTCGTTCCCCACCACATGTTCATTGTAATGCTGTATTGGCCATCACCGTCCCAGTTGTTTTGAGACAAGACAGATTTGCCTGGAGACGCATCAGTGACACGTACCGTTAAGATCTCGCTGCGAGTGGTCCCCTTGGCATTGGTAAGCTCAGCGGTGTACGTGTACGTTCCATTGGCCTTGCCGCTTACATGGGTTTGCGCAAACTGGGCAGAGGGTGAGACATCAGGCAGCGTCTGGCTATCGACAAGCTCGCCATTTTCATACAGCTTGTAGCTCGTTCCATTGTCGCCCCACCACATATTCAGGGATATCGTATAATCGCCATCCTGCAATCCGGTATCATAACCGTTGTTGCTCGACAGCACAGGCTTTCCAGGAGCACCAACCGCCAGAGGCTGGCCGGTAATGCTGAAAGAAGCTTGATGGGATGCTTCATTACCAGCAAAATCTTTTACAGAGTAGGCAATCGTATGAGCGCCCAAGCCAAGCTCAGCGCCTGTTGTAGAATAAGGGCTGTTAACAGGCTGGCCGTCCAGCAGCAATTGTTCGCTAGCAATACCAGACAAGGCATCCGAGCTGCTCAGCGCAAAAATAAGCGTATCCGTCTCGGAAGCATCAGCTATCGCGCCCCCAGACTGTGTCAAAATAACGTTTGGTGCAGATTTATCGAGCTTGACCGTTAACGTTTGGACGGCTTCTTTATTGCCAGCTGCATCTGTTGAGAAGAAGGAAATGACAGAGCTTCCTTCCTCACTAATAAGGATTGGGGCTTCATAGGCTTGTATGTCGCTCCCGTTAATAGCGTACTCTGTACGCACAGGAGAGGAGCTGCCTGCATCATCGGTTGCTGTCAAGGTGACTGTGACGTCTTGGTTCAGCCATCCCGCCCCATTCGGCGAAGAGGACAGGGAAGCCGTGGTCTCTGGAGCGGCTGTATCGCCTTGCAGGGTGAAATCGCTAAGCCCGCGTGGCTTTAATTGAAAGACATCTCTGAAAATAGCGGCAACGCCCGTAATGCTAATCTGCTGGCCCTCGGCATAAGGGAATGACGCCAGCGATAGGCCTGTGCGCGTGTCTACGCGGATATGATTGCTGATTCCGGCAGCATCGATTGCATCAAACTCGAATGAACCGGCAGGCGTGGCGCTTGCCAAGTTTTGAATCGTTACATTGGAAAGCTGAACAAGCTGCCCCTGGTTATTAGCCGAAATGCGGTCTGCTGCAACGGGTACCGGCAGCAGCGCTGTGCCGGTTTTTTCGATGGCGATTATATCGGTCAGTTCAAGCTCCGTATTGTATAGAGCAGTAGCGGCGGTCACTTTAATGCGGTCGCCTTGATGGAAGCCGCTTGTGCTTTGAAACACATAAAGGCCGCCCGAATCATCCTGTAAATAAAAAGCTTGTCCGCCAAATGCGCCCGGCTCAGTCGTCACGATGCCTTCAACCGTCACGGTCGAACCGACGGGCTGCGTGCGAGCCTCTGCAATAGGGATTAGAGCTGGAATCGGCCCCTCCTCTTCGGGAAGTGGCTCTGCCGGTACATTGCCTACAGTCACCGCATTTGTAAGCAGATTGCTTCCGTTCAAGCGCAGGCGCAAATTGGCTGCCCCTGACGTGCCGGGTTTAATACGGACGGTCAAATCTTTAAAGGCATGTCCTTTGCTATCCGATGTGACACTAAAAGCTGAGCTGTAGCCGTAGGCAGTCGGCCATGTGCCATTTTCATTTTGAACCATGGCGACCTGTGTGCCTCCGCTCAAATAAATGCCGGCGCTAAAGCCCGATACAGTCGTATTGGCAGGCAAATTGTCGGCGACAACACGAATTTGAAAATCCTGTGCATTCGGAAGCGTTGCCTGCTTGACGAAGCTGTAAGCGGCGTTGGCACTCGTTGTCGGGCCGCCGTACGAGCCAGGCTTGAACGTAGAACGGTCATACCATTTGTAGCCTGCGCTTGGCGCGGACCACGGTTCTGGCTGCGGTTCAGTGGAGGCAGCGGGATTTTCAAAAGGCAGCAATGCCGTAGCGCTGTCCAATTGCAGTCCGTTAACCTCGGCTAGACTCGTGTAGCTTTCTTGCTCTGCGAGCCAATTGATTAAATTTACGAGCAATACGCCATCATCCTGCTCTTTAAAGCCGTCGTAGGTCGTTTTGCGCGCTCCGGTTTCCTCGCGCAAATATTTTGGAGAAGCATCCTCCACCGGAGAAGAGTCCCCGATAAAAGCAGCCTTTCCTGCTCCCAGCTTGGAAACGGCGACATAAGGACCTTCGGCGACGCCGCCTCCGTTATATACGCCCTGATCTACGGCGCTGCCCCAAGCCTGATTCGTTTGCGGCAAGTATACGATGCCTTTAGCTTTGGTCGGATCGGTAATCGCAAGCGTGGAGCCCGCATGCATCGCAACAGCCGATACGCCAGCGGTGATGCCAAAGGCTTGCTCTTGCGGTACAATTTGATTAGCGGTTATATCGCCAAGCGCATTGTAGCGGAAGCGAACGCCGAAATGGTCGGACAGCCAGTCTGAGCTGGTTACGCCCTGCATAGCCTCTGAGCTGCGCTCGTCAGCGCTCATGCCCTGAGTGGGATCTGTCCAGGCGCCCCGGCGGTAGCCGTTCATCGCTTCGGAGCCATCCCAGCGGTTTTTGTTGCGATCGGCATTATAGTGGTCGCCAACGAAGAAAATGCTGCCGCCGCCCTCTACATACTGCGTCATAGCAGCTTGTTCCGTTGCTTTAAATGGGATGTTGGGTTCTGCGATGACGAACACGCTGTAATCTTTTAAATCATTGTAGGTAAACGGGGTTGTTTTGCGAAGCTCTTGAACATAATAGCCATCATTAGCGAGTGCATCGCCAAAGTCAGAGAAGCCGCCGTCAATGACCCAATCTGCTGCACCAGCTGTCTGGGCGTGGGTATTGTCGAATAAAATCTTTTTGCCAGCGTTTTCGTTCACCACTTTAGGCTGGATAAAAGGTGCCGGATCGGTGGGGCCCTCAGCGTGAACCGCTGTCGTGTCGCCCCATAAACCAGCTTGCAGCGGAATAGCGACAGATAGAGCGATAAGCGACTTGATCCATTTGTGTGACAATGATGACTTCCGTTGTGTAAGCTTCATCAATTCCATTCCTCCCATGAATCATTAATCTTAGCGTTCGTCCATATTCTAGCATGTGAACATCTGCTATAGTGATAGGAATTTGTAAAAAATAGTGAAATATTCCTATATAGGGCGTGAATTGGGGAGGATGGACTAGGCGTTTAAGAAGATCGTATATATCTTGCATTCTTACCCTACTCTATAGGGGCAAAATTTGAGATAATTGTAATGAAGCCGCTGTAGATAAGAGTTAAGCGATGTATGGCTCAAGTTTAGCTAGTTAATCAAGTCTATTAAGTATAATAAGTCAATTAAAGGTGACATATAGGAGGAATTAAAATGAGTAATCAAATGCTAAAAAGGCTGCAAACGGTCGAGGGACAGGAGCTGCTTGTCCAAATGTATGGCAAGCAGCAGCTTGTAGAGCAAACTAGCCGGTATCAATCGCTTGTTGAACAATTTCAGGCGTATTTTGGAGAGCAGGAGGTAGGATTGTTTAGCTCCCCAGGAAGATGTGAGATTGGAGGCAACCATACGGATCATAATCACGGCAAGGTTCTAGCGGGAAGCATTACGCTGGATACAATTGGGGCGGCGGTGAAGGTAGACGAGCCTGTTATTACCTTTTTCTCGGAAGGCTATGCAACGAAATATGTGATTGATCTTCGGGATATACAGCCTCGATCTGGAGATGATGGCACGACATCGTTGGTTCGCGGCATTGCAGCTGGATTTATTGAGGCAGGCTTTCAGATAGGCGGCTTCCATGCTTACATATCGAGCAATGTGTTTTCTGCATCGGGGTTAAGCTCATCTGCGTCTTTCGAAATGCTGATCGGTACGATTTTAAACCATTTTTATAATGATGGGGCACTTGATGCCGTCTCCATGTCTAAAATTGGACAATTTGCTGAAAATCGTTATTGGAATAAGCCGTCTGGTCTGCTGGATCAAATGGCCTGCGCCTATGGCGGTTTAATCGCGATTGATTTTGAGACGCCTAAGGAGCCTGTAATCAAGCCCGTTCAATGGGATTTTCAGAAAAATGGCTACTCGCTGGTCATTGTAAATACAGGCGGGAATCATGCCGATTTAACGGAGGATTACGCGGCTGTACCTAATGAGATGTATGCGGTAGCCAAATCGCTAGGAGCATCGGTATGCCGCGATTTGTCGCCAGAGGATATTTACGCTAATTTGAAGGCGGTTAGAGCAGCGGCTGGAGATCGGGCTGTGCTGCGCGCCTTGCATTTCTTTGAGGAAAATGGGCGCGTCGATGAGCAGGTGCTGGCTCTTGAAGAGAATCGGTTCAATGATTTCTTGACGCTCATTACGGCTTCGGGGAATTCATCTTGGAAATGGCTTCAGAACGTTTATCAAAGCGGAGCTATTCAAAATCAGGAGATTGCAATCGCGCTGTCCCTTACCGAAAACTATTTGAAAAAAATCGGCGCTGGTGCATGCCGCATTCATGGCGGAGGATTCGCAGGGGTGATTTTGACCATTATTCCTAACGAGCACGCAGAAGCCTACATGTCATGGATCGGTGGAATGCTGGATACGCCAGTGCTGGTTGTGAATGTTCGTGAGCACGGGGCTGTCTATATTAATAAACTGCTGGATAGCGAAGTTTAAAGTAAGCTTGAAAATCGACCAAGAGGTCATGCAGGATATGCAAGATATGCAGGACATGGAGTAGCACAGCCCCATTTTTAGTAATAAGAAAGCGGAGAATTTTATGTTATCACTGGCCTAACGCTAGAATTTAGCGTTAGGCTTATTCTGTTTTCAAGCTCCTTTTAGCAAGAGCATGGAGATAGCTACAGGCCGGTTCACTGATCAGATTCCTTGCACGATAAAATTGACCAGAAATAACACTGCGATTAAATACAGCGGGAGTGAAATCTTTTTTCTGTTACCAGTGGCAGCGTTAAGAACAATGTAAATGATGAACCCGAAAGCCATGCCGTCTACGATACTGTAGGTTAGTGGAATCAGTGCGATGATAAGAAAGGATGGAAAGCCTTCAGTAAATTCCTTGAAATTGATATGCTGAACACTTGAAATCATCAAACCTCCAACAATGATCAGGATCGGAGAAACAGCACTGTTCGGAATGAGTATAATTAAAGGAATAAAGAACAAGGAAATCAAAAACAATAGGCCGGTAACGATGGATGTTCGTCCAGTTCTGCCTCCTACCGTAATCCCTGCGGCGCTCTCCACCGTTGCTACTGTCGGGCTGCAGGGAAAATGTGCCGGCTTCATCAAAATTTACATCAACCTGACGAAATGCGATGGCGAGCAAAGTACCTGCAGCGATGGTGAAGAGAAAGCTGCCAGGTACATTTCGAATAAACAAAAGCAGCGCTAAAATCAATGTTGCCAGCGTAAGAAGTACCTGCGGATTGCTGAAATCGCCGAGCTCAACGAATGTTTTCGAACTGGCTACAACAATGCCGCCTTTCTGCAGACCGATAAAGGTAAGAAGCAGGCCAATCCCGACCGTTGTAGCTTCCTTCAATGAATCGGGAATGGAGACTGTTAGCCATCTTGCCAGCGGAGTAAACGCAACAAGCGCGAATAACAGACCAGAGACGAAGACGGCACCCAGCGCCTCCTGCCAAGAAAGCCCCATTGTATGAACGATTGTATAAGTAAAAAGAGCATTAATCCCCATACCTGGCACAAGTATAATTGGAGTTTTTGCCCATAACCCCATAATCAGGAAACCGGTAAATGAAGTGAGTACGGTGGCGATAATCCCTGCTTCCAAAGGGATTCCGGCGTCCTGCAATATCGACGCATTGACGGCAATGATGTACACAATGGTGAAAAACGATACGCACCCGGCAAGTATTTCCTTCCTTAGCGACACCACTTCTTTTTTTTGTTTAGTGTGGTTCTCAATCATGTAACATTACCCTTCTTTTTTGTATAGCTCCCGCTAATCAATAGGATGAGACTGAATCTTTGATGTTGACGCGTCCTTCAATAGCAGGTTTGATGTGGCCCATTTTGCGAATATGATTAATGACGAGATCACGCATAATCATCGACGTATCACGCACGTTGGATCCCTTGAGAAAAGCTGTAAATCCGTCGCCGCCTTTGCATGTAAAATCGTCGGAAGCAATTTTGTAGACATGGTCTTCATGAAGCGCTTCGCCTTTAATAGTAGTTTCCAGCACCTGATGTCCGGGATCGGCGGTAAGGTCGACAAGCATCTGGATTCCTGAGTGCTCCAGTACGCCGGCAGTCCTCCTGGCGCTCTGCTCCAGCACCTCTTTAAGTTCGCGGCCAGTCATCTCCATCACAAGGATGTTATTATTAAATGGTACCGCATTAATGACATGTCCTACTGTAATCTCTCCCTGCTCGATATCCGCACGCAATCCCCCCGGAGCCGTGAATACAGCGTCAGCCCCTGTGTACAGACGAACAGCATCCGTAACAAGGTTTCCGAGTAGCGATTCGCCAAAATAATTGCGAGACAAATGCTGTTCGGTATACCCGATTTTTTCATCAATCAGTTCCTTCAGGCGATCGTCCCAATACTGTACTCGTTCCGCAACTTCTGGATCTGGCTCGATTTGGTCGGTATAAATCGGTTCTAAGTGTCCTTCGTAGGACATGATTTTTTTATGTGCTCGATCCACCTGGAGTTTCAAGTAGCCTACAAAGGTGCCCAAACCACGTGTGGAGCAAAGAAGTGTTCCCGTCTCGGAAGCAACATAAGGCTTGAGTATGGCTTTATGCGCGTGTCCCGTTATCATCAGGTCGATGCCTGTGACATTGTTGCACATATGCACATCTTCTTCAAAATCTTTTTCTACATCAACCTCACGATCCGTCGTCGATTGCTCAGCTGGAACTCCTTCGTGAGCAAGCACGATAACCAAATCGACATGCGGTCTGAGAAGATGGACGTACTCTTGCAGAAGTGACTCTTGCTCACGAAATTCAAGGTCCTTTACAAGATCCACTTGAATGGTTTCATAGCCTGCTTTTTTGCCGTGAATGCCGATGATTCCTATCTTCAATCCGCCTTTTTCAATGATTTCATACGGCTTGGCAAACAGAATGTTCGTCCCTTTGTAGAAGATGCTTCCCGACAAAAAAGGGAATTGCGCTTGAGAGATCAATTTTCTTGCATTTGGCACGCCGTGGTCGAACTCATGGTTGCCTATGCATGATGCATCAAAGCCGATGGCGTTATACAAATCGACAGGTGCTTCGCCATTGGTTAAAAAACTGATTGGTGGTCCGGTAATAATATCGCCTGCATCCAGCACCAGAACGTTAGGCTCCGAATTGCGGATTTTGTTGATATAAGCTGCCATATAAGCGGCCCCGCCCATCATCGGACTCCCTTCGATCCACGTCGCCCGCACAGGCTTGTCCTGCGCGTGGAAGTCATTGGTATATACAATTGTCAATGTGTTTATATCTGTCATAAGGGTTTTCCTCCATCCAATAAAAGTTTTATCGCAAACTATTATAAAAAGAAGTTCCGTGGCCTGTCGTCGGAGTCCTGAAGTTTTCGGCAAGCGTTGCGGCCAGATCGGAGAATGTCTCTCGGACACCGACAGTACACGTCTTGTTCAGGCTAGGACTATACAAGAGCAAAGGGACATATTCGCGCGTATGGTCAGTCCCCGGATACGTCGGATCATTGCCGTGATCGGCTGTAATAATCAGTAAATCATCCGTATAAATATTTTCCATAATGGACGGCAGGTGAGCATCGAATTCTTCGAGTGCACGTGCGTAGCCTTTGGGATCGCGCCGATGCCCGTAAAGGGAATCGAAATCAACCAAATTCGTGAACACGAGGCCTTTAAATTCTTTTTTAAGCGTTGCGATCGTTTTCTGGATACCATCAAGATTACTTTTTGTTGGTAACGCTTCCGTTACGCCTTCTCCGGAAAAAATATCATTAATTTTGCCGATGGCGATGACATCAAGCCCAGTATCCTGTATGGCATTCATCAAGGTAGGAGCCGGAGGGGACACAGCGTAATCGTGACGGTTCGGGGTACGCACGAAAGCTCCAGGCACTCCGGTATAGGGGCGGGCAATGATACGGCCTACGCTGAACTCGCTATGCAACGTCAACTCGCGGGCAACTTCACACGCCGCATACAGCTCTTTCAGCGGAATTGTCTCCTCATGGGCTGCGATCTGAAACACGCTGTCTGCCGACGTATAGACAATCCATGCTCCTGTCTGTATTTGTTCCTCGCCCAGCTGGTCTAAAATTTCCGTGCCAGAAGCCGCCTTATTGCCGATTACTTTACGCCCTGTCCGTTGCTCAAAGCGTTCGATTAACTCTTTCGGAAATCCGTTCGGGTATACATTGAACGGTGTCGTCACTTTCAGACCCATAAGCTCCCAGTGTCCGGTCATTGTATCCTTTCCGACCGAAACCTCAGCCATTTTACCGTAGCAGGCGACGGGATTTTCGACCGGTTCAACCCCGCTTATAGTTACGATATTGCCAAGACCCATCTTCTGCATGTTCGGCAGCGAAAAGCCTGGTACAGCCTTGGCGATATGCCCTAATGTATGAGAGCCTCGATCCCCGAAGCTTCCCGCATCCGGCAGTTCTCCTACCCCAACGCTATCAAGCACAATTAAACAAATGCGTTTGAATTTCATGAGAGCCTCCCATGGTTAGATTAAAGTTCCTCAATAATTCCGAGCACAAGCTTCAGGAATTTCGGCTTGACTTGCTCAGCGGCTTCCATCACTTCCTCGTGAGAGAGCGCTTGCTCTAATATCCCTGCTGCTTTATTGGTAATGCATGAAATGCCGAGCACCTCCATGTCCGCATGTCTGGCAACGATGACTTCGGGAATCGTAGACATCCCTACGGCATCTGCCCCCAGGATACGCGCCATCCTTACTTCGGCGGGAGTTTCATATGTCGGTCCCAGATTCCCCATGTAAACGCCTTCTCTAAAAGTAAAATGCTGCCTGTCCGCTACACGGTAAGCTACTTGAATGAGGCGTTTGCTATATGCTTCACTCATATCCGGGAATCGAACGCCCAATTCCTTATCGTTCGGTCCGATAAGTGGATTTTTACCCATATTGTTAATGTGGTCGGAAATCAGCATCAGATCGCCAACCTCAAAAGCTGTATTGACCCCTCCCGCAGCATTGGTCACGATTAATCGATTCACGCCAATTGCTTTCAAAACGCGGACTGGAAGCGTTACCGCTTGCGCTTCATATCCTTCATATAAATGAAAGCGCCCTTTCATCATGACGACTCGTTTGCCGTTAATCAGTCCTGAGACCAGCTCCCCTGCATGACCTTCTACAGTGGACACCGGGAAGTGCGGAATCGATTCATAAGGAATGACTTTCGCATCCTCAATCAAATCCGCTAATATCCCCAAACCGGAGCCAAGAATCAAACCGATCTCCGGATGATAGCCAATCTCCTTCTCAATAAATAATGCCGCTTCTTGAATTTGTTGTTTGATGTCTTTCATCTCACAGCACCCTCTTAATGTTTGAATTGTAAGACTTAAAGTTAAGGTTTATACAGTCATCATAAACCATATCCTTAACTTTGTAAACGCTATTAAATTCAAAATGATAAAAACTAGATGGGTTTCTTCTCTATATTTGAATTTAAAACAGAGATAAAGGATATTAAATTAGGTATCATAGTTTTTTTAGTTTATTATTTCTCATTTTTGATTTTAATTTGTGTTTCGGACAGGCTTCCTTGTTTTGAACTTCTTAATCGACTGATTTCGGTCTGGGAGCGATACTAACAATAGTGTAGAATAGATTTGTAAAAAAGAATCGATTAATGGAGGACTTTCATGTTACAGGAATTTATAGGTTTAATGTCTCCTAAGACGAAAAG
The DNA here is from genome assembly GCF_059383715.1 of Paenibacillus sp. J31R34. Lineage (NCBI taxonomy): Bacteria > Bacillati > Bacillota > Bacilli > Caryophanales > Paenibacillaceae > Paenibacillus > Paenibacillus sp. J31R34. Next base: position 103,542 of record NZ_JBXENU010000013.1, on the reverse strand, counting down.
TTTAAAAGTTCTTTATTCTTTGGTTCGCAAGCATGGAGGTATCCGCATAAATGAACTAGTAGATCTAAGTGGCTATAAGCATTCCACATGCTCGCGGCTTGTAGAAGAACTGGTACAGACAGGCCTCATTTATGATAGCGGTTTAGGAGAGACCAAAGTCGGACGAAGGCCCGCATTGTATATGATTAAACCTGATTCCCATTATCTAATAGGCGTTGAGATTTCAAGCTTATTTATAGTTGTTCTGCTCCTTGATTTAAATCTACAGGTTTTGGATGAAATAAAATTTAAAGTTAACTCGAACTCCACGCCTGAAATGACTCTAAGCATGGTTAGCGATATTATCGAGCAGATGCTGCTTCGGCATCACGTACCGCAAGAACAGCTGCTTGGCATTGGTGTAGGCGCTATAAGTCCGTTAGATTGGGAACAAGGTGTCATTTTGTTGAATGATTACTTTTCAGAAGGTTTGAATAAATTGAATATTATTGAAGCGTTAGAGCAACGATTTCATACGGTCGTCCTCCTGGACAATGGAGCGAATCTGGCTGCCCTTGGGGAATATCGAAGCAAATACTGGAGAGAAACGGATAATCTTGTGTATACTTCCTCCGGAGTTGGAGTTCGAAGCGGCATCATTTTGCAGGGACAGGTCGTCGGCAGCAGACTTGATATGGACGAATCTTTCGGACACATAACCGTAGATGTTCATGGAAGGAAATGCTCTTGCGGAGCTTACGGTTGCCTTGAAGCCTACAGCAGCTTTCCTGCTGTACGGGAAGAATTGATCCGACGGATTAAGCGCGGTAAAAGCTCCGCTCTTCAAACGATGTCCCTGCAAGCAGACGACATTCAATTCCATCATATATTAGATGCCTTGACGCTGGGAGATCCTTTGTGTACCGATGTTGTAAGGGACGCTGCCTATTATTACGGAATCGGCCTTGCTAATTTGATTCACCTGATTCGTCCGGATATTGTCATTGTTGGAGGAGGATTAGGAGGGAATATTACCTTCTATGAAATGGCTTCGGAAACAGTGCAAGAGCGCATTAAACATTATAAGAACTATCAGGTTCAAATCATCAGAGCATCCTCAGGATATAATGCGGTCGCTGTAGGGGCAGGATGCATGGTATTTGACTATTTTTTAGAAGAAAAAACCATTCATGCGACTCTAGAGACGAATGACCATACTAAGGATATAAAGCAGTAAATCCTCCCGATTCGGGAGGATTTACATGGAGATCATCAAATACTCTTGGCGTTCAAAACGAATAGTTACAAATTCCCTCTATTCGAGACTGCTTGTCTGTTCGATACGGTTGAATTTTTTGTCAAATACCCTGGTGAAAATGAAGGTTGCAGCAGCAATCATAACCATCAGCACTAAGGCTACATTGCTATACAGCGCAGTTTTCGGATTGGATGAGAAATCCAGGATTTTGTTCAACATGTACGGTTGACCGTAAAGCATGGCAATAAGCGCTCCGCCAAGCGAACTGCCAACGTTGAGTACAAGCCTCTCGATGCCGACTCCTGAACCGCGCTGGTGCTCAGGAAGCAACTGTGTATAATTTGTAAGATATCCTGAGAAAAATAAAGCATAGCCGATATTGAATAAGCCCATGCCAACGAATACAAAAACTACTGAATACCCGACCAAAAAAGCAACCATGGTCAAACCAAAAAATATAAACAAGCCGCCAAGCAGTGCAATATTGCGGTAGCCAACCGCTCTAATAATACGGCCGGAATACATTCCGGCAATGAAAGCGGCAATGTTTGTTAACGAATAAAACACACCGATGGTACTGACCGACAGCCCGTAAGCATTACTAACAATAAAGGGAAAAATAAAGCCGAACCCTACCTGTGTTCCATAAAACAAACCACAGACTATAAGAGACCATATAATTCCTTTGACTTTAAATAATTCTGGCTTAATGAACGGATTTTTACTCTTAATTGTATACAATGCGAAAATTGCAATAAATACAATGGCGGAAATTAACAGCATAGGATACTGCATCTTAAATGTCATAAATGTGATCAGCAATGTTGAAATAAGGGTCACTAAAATCATGCCAATGAAATCGAAAGAACCTTTTTTGCTTTCATCTTTAGGTAAATTTTTAATGAGGGTTGGTATGCCAATCAGAGTGAGAAGCGGGAAAAGAAATATATAATTCCAGTGTAAATTCTCTGTTATATAGCCTCCAAAAAAATGGCCGGCCGCAGAGGCGAGCTGGAAAATGGCTGCATTATAGCCGAAATATTTCGCAGCTGTTAATCTGTCGAAATATTTAAGGGCAATAACGACTTGCAGGGCAAGAGGAATCGCAATCGTTAACGCAAATAGTACCCTCGCAGTAATCAATAACGTGAAGCTATGTGGCGAAAAGAAGCCGATCATGGTCACAACAGGGAGAACAAAGCATGAAATTAACATTAATTTTCGGGTACTGACGATATCCGATAAAGCCGAAAATACAATTGAGGCGATACCCAAAAATAATTTACCCAGCGTAACGATTAAGCTGACAGTTGATGGGGTTACCCCAAACTCCTGAGACAGGTTGGGTGTAATTAGATTGAATACGTTTTCATTAAAAACCTGAAAAAATTCGTAGAGCAAAATCCAGGGCATACACTTGATGACTCTTCTCTTTACATCTTCGCTCTGCAAGTTAATCATTCTTTAACCTCCTAGTGCTACGAAACTTGACTCCATTTTATGAAAAGTTCTGTATTTGGACTTTCAATGACTCTACCAATCCTCCTTAGTGCTGTATGGATATCATCGATGATTGTTATCTTAACGAAATAGTTCCTCTTTGTAAATCTATTTATTTTCGTTTTGAGAAAAAAGGACTCTATATTAATCATTATCAAGTTAAAATTAAAAATTCATCTCTAAAATAGCGGAAATCCAGTTATTTCTTTATATTTATTCTCAATTTGAAAATATAACGACGCGGAATCTTTTGGAATTCCTCATTCATATGTACAGCTTGATACGATACTCTAGAAAGACGGCTCATTGCTGTGGATATAAACCCAAGCGATAGCTTTCATGCCTATAAAATGTATAAAAATGCTAAAAAGTTAGAGAAACTCTAAATTAAGGTTCCTTTTTTCGTCAGTTAATATGCGCTTATTCTTGATTTAAAAGCAAAATGCTTAAATAGTCTCAATTGGTTTCAAGGTACATAATCATAACGAAAACACCATCTGGCGTACACACCCACAAAAAAAAGAACCGCACAATAGTACGGTTCTCGATCATTTAAGTATGGCGCGCCCGATACGATTCGAACGTACGACCTGCAGTTTAGGAAACTGTCGCTCTATCCTGCTGAGCTACGGGCGCGCAGCATTGATTATTTTACCATGGAAGGCGTGATCAAGCAACATTGCCTATCTGCCGATCACCTTGTTCAGCCTATCCAGCTCAGGATTCAACATACTGCAGCGCCATTAGCACCACGATTATTAAACCCGCATCTTATTGCGAACAGTCAGCGCTGCCCCGGTCACGACGGCATCCTCTTTGAGCTGACCTTTGGAAAACCTCGGCTCATAGGCGGGGGAGTAGTAAGTGTTTTTCTTCGCAGTATCTGTAGCGGTCTGAAAATACATAGGCTTAGAATTAATTAAAGCACCGCCCAAGATAACAAGCTCCGGGTGAAAAATATTAATCAAATTCGCCAAGCCGACGCCGAAATAGACGGCGGACTGCTGAAACAGCTCCTGCACATACGGATCATCCGCCGACAGGGCTTGCAGCAGCACTTCATAATTCAGCTGCTCGGGTGTGACGGAATAGGCTTTGAGCAGTGAGTCCTGCCCCATCTTCGCATGGGAGCGTGCCTGATGCTCCAGAGCCTGAATCGAAGCGTACGCCTCCAGCGCGCCGTAATTCCCTGCCGGAGACAGCCGTGGCCCATCAGTGTGAATAATCATCTGTCCGATCGAGCCTTCCATATCCATTGTGCCATGGACGATACGGCCGTAGGACATTATCGCGGAGCGCAGGCTGACGCCGGCATGCACGTATAGCGCATGCTCGATGTCTTCATGGCGCAGCGCCCAGCGCTCGCCGAGCAGCGCGGTGTTGGCACCATTTTCGAGAAACGCCGTAAATCCGGTTGCTTCCTCAAACATTTGGCAAATCGGCACCTGCGTCCAGCCCCTAGCGGCAAAATACAGCGGGTCCAAAATCATCCCGCTGCTCCGGTCAAGCGGCCCAACCGCCCCAATGCCAATGCCGAGAATTTGCTCCCGTTCGATCCGGTGATCCCGAAGCAGCGTACGCATCAGCTGCGACGCGTAGTCGACCAGCGCCTGCGGCGTCATCGCCTCATCCATCCGCCAGCGCACGAGTGATTTCTGATTCAGCTGCATATCAAATAAGCCTAGCGTCGAGGAGAAACGCGAAATTTCCAGTCCGAAAATGTACCGGTAACCCGCATGAATCTGGTATAAAATCGGCCGTCGGCCGCCGCTGGAGGGACCAAGACCCGTCTCCTCAATCAACCCCTCCGCCACCAGCTCCTCCAGTACACGCGTGAGCGTACTGCTCGTCAGCTTGTGCCTGTCCAGCAGCTCCGCTTTCGACACGGTGCCCTGCTCGGCGATTTGTGTATAAATAAGCTCTTTATGAGAGGGAACGTCCCGTTCCGCTTTGTACATAACTAATCCCTGCTTACTATAGATAGGATGAAAAAATGAAAGTACCACTCCTCATTATATCGTAATTCATGGACAGTCGCTATGTTCAAGGGTGTCTCAAACATTATTCCAAAAAGAAATTAATTCGATTGAAATCACTCATAAATTAAGCGGATAGTATCGATAAAATGAAATTATGAGTCTTTTTTGGATAAGTTAATACCAAAATGGAATAAAGATGATATAATAGAGAGAAAGCATCACCCCATCAATGGAGGGAACCTCATGGCAAATGGACAAAATAAAAAGCTGGGCATGCTGCTACAGCTGTTTTGGATATTTTTTCGAATTGGGCCTACAACGTTTGGCGGCGGTTACGCAATGATGCCGATGATCGAGCGGGAGACGGTACAGAAGCGGCAGTGGATGGATGAAAAGGAATGGACGCAGCTCATTTCGCTCGCAGGTTCCGCACCCGGCGGAGTAGGTGTCAATGCGGCAGCAATGGTCGGCTATCGGCAGGCGGGCGCAGCAGGGGCGGTTATTGCCATTGTCGGCATCACGCTTCCTACGCTGCTGCTCGTTTTGCTGCTTGGTTTGTTTATGCGCGTCTTTGGCGATCATCCGAAGCTGGTTGCGGCGCTTAAGGGGATAAATGGAGCGGTCATTGCCTTAATGGTAATGGCAGCTTACCGCATGGCGCGTGCGGCGCTGTTTGATATTGCTACGACATTCGTAGCGGTTGTGACGCTGGCCGTGCTGCTGTTTACTGCGATTAATCCGATATACGTTGTCATGGCGGGGCTGCTTGGAGGCATCTTATTCACGAAGGGTAAGGAGCTGCTGGGGATGAAGGTGCTGACCGAGAAAGCTTCCGTCCGCAGAAGCAGCAGCGAAATTGAATATTACATTTAGACGGGAAATGGAGAGGGGGTACGGAGCATGCTGGGAGAACTGTTTATTGTTTTTTTGAAAATAGGTTGTGTCTCGTTTGGAGGGGGCTACGCGGTTATTCCGATTATTCAATACGAGGCTCTATCCCGAGGCTGGATGACGCAAGGGGAATTTCAGCAGGCCGTCTCCCTTGCCGGGATGGCGCCGGGTTCGATTGCAACAAATGCCGCGACGCTGCTCGGTTATCAGTCCGCCGGCATCACAGGCGCGATCATATCGACTGCTGGCATGGTGCTGCCGTCGCTGGTGCTCATGATTGTGGTATCAGCGTTCATTCTCCGCCTCCAAAATAATAAATGGTTGTCGGCCTCTTTTTACGGTTTAAAGCCGATGATTACCGGCCTAATGGTCTATGCGGCCATTCATTTCGGATATCCGAATGATGGTGCGATGCTGAGCTGGCCGTTCGCGGGAATGCTGCTCATCGTTGCAGGCAGCTTGTATTTACTGATGCGCTACAAGCTGCATCCGTTTATCATCATTGCTGGAGCAGGAGCGGTTGGCATTATTTTATTTTAAAATAAAAGCATTTATAAGTATCACCCTTATAATGGGCTCATATTTCACCCATGAATCATCAGCTTTGCCTCCAGAGGACGGCGGCAGCCGTTTCACCTTGAAATATAGGAAAGGATATCGTAACGTTATCCATTCACTATATTTCTCGGAATGAAACGCGCTGCGACGCCAATGGATGGCACCAGCCGTTTCACCTTGGCGTGCGCTGTCGAAGGCTGCGCAACGAAAAGGCTGTTCATTCGCTTGCCAAAAGAACATTATATTCAGGCTTAAAGCTGTATGAAGTCGATTAAAGCCGCTTGCTTCGGGAGCTTGCTGTAAGCAGCAATTTTCCGAAACAAGCGGCTTTTGGTTTTCCTTCGGATCGTGGATTCAACAGCATTCGAGGAGGATAATGTTCCATGTGGAACATATTGTCGAACCTCTATAAAGAATTTCACTAAAAAATGAATAAAAAAATAATTCGAAAGACCTACAAATTTGCCTGTTTTTTACCGAAATATAATTAAACAACTTGAATAGACAGTGAGGGATACTACTATGAATACAGTTCAAGCTATGCTCCACGTGATGCCTTACATCCAGAAAATGATGCGGGAGAGTGCAAGTCTGACTCTATATGACCGCACTCATATGCTCTATTATTTGCCTATGCCGGATGTGGATATGGGGTTCAAATCAGGCGACCTGCTTAATGAAGGCTTTAAGAACTTCGTCGCGCTTAAGAACGGCAGGGAGGAAAGCATTACCCATATACCTGAGGAAGCGTTTGGAATTGCGATGGATGTTGTAAACATACCCATTAAAAATGAAAATGGCGAGGTAGAAGCTGTATTTTGCGTAGCTTATAATTTAACGAGTCAGAATGAACTGGAGCATCTTGTACGGGAAAGCCACTCCATTACGGAGCATCTGGTGCAGATGGTGCAGCAAATGGCAGCCCATTCCGAGGAGTTGCATGCGGCGAGCGAGCAGATTTCGGAAAATTCAAAAACAACAGCGGAAAACTCGAAGCAAATCACCAAGGTTGCAGGCTTTATTAAAGAGGTATCCGAGCAGACAAATATGCTAGGGCTTAATGCGGCAATTGAAGCAGCGCGCGCAGGCGAAGCAGGAGCAGGCTTTGGTGTTGTGGCCACCGAGGTGCGGAAGCTGTCTGTTGACTCCAAAAAAGCGACAGTTGAAATTGAAAAGGCGCTTGGCGACATCCAAACGTCGATTAAAGGCATGGAGCGCGAAATTTCGCAAATTGTGGCTTCATCCGAGGAGCAGGCTTCCATGGTTAGCGCTTTTACGAGTGTAATCGAGCGTCTGCAGAGCTCAAGCCAATCGATGAAAGACATTGCGGATCAGATGATTTCCTACAATCTGACGGAATCCTGAGTTCAACGCCAGACATTAGGTTTGAGATAAATGCGTGCAGCATCTTAAAAGCGTGAGAAGCCTTGCCCCATGACGATAATCGTCAGGCGGTAAGGCTTTTTTTAAAAGAATATAGGCGCTGTATTTAGGATTTACCTATAGGTTTGCCTCTATGCTATGCGAATCGCATAAGGAAGCCGTACCGATAGCCGCGGTCCTCCTACTAATGTCAGCTTTCATTTACAAAAAAAGATGTAATACGACAAAATCGCGGTTGATAAATCGACATTGCTTGTCGGGAAAATAAAAAGGACTTTCCCAAATGAAGAAATGAACAGCAGCAACCATTCATGAATGTCCACTTTACCAATATGTTGCTGTTTTGGTTAATCATCAAAAATCAAAAAATGGGTAATATGGACTACTATTTTGGAAGCTAATCCTGATTTTGTCGAAAGTTGCCTGAAAATTATAGGTGATTGTCGACACGTTTTTACAAACAGCCCACCGGAATAAGCGTATAATAAAATAAAATTGCCACACGAGCGCTATATTTAAGGAGTGGGCCACGAAGCGAGCTATGGACAAAATAATTCTACTCGATCAATTGCAATCGCTAAGGCTAAAGCTCCATGAGATAGCCGAAGCACGAGGTAGTCTGACAGACCCTGACGTTCTTGCGATTAGCGAGGAGGCAGATCAATTAATCGTTGCCCTTCAACAGATGCAGCGTGATGAAATGATTGGTTCTTCCATGCGCCGTAAAAACGACTAGTCAATTATATATTTTTCCGTCGCAGCTTCCTGAAGAACTGGGTAAGCATTGTGGCGCATTCTTGTTGCAATACGCCGCTAGTCAGTTCCGTTTCGTGGTTGAAACGCGGCTCCTGCAGCAAATTCATTAGCGTGCCTGCGCATCCTGCTTTGGGATCGCCGGTTCCATATACGACACGCTTTACTCTTGATTGCACGATAGCCCCAGCACACATTGGACAAGGCTCCAATGTTACATACAAGGTACAGTCGAGCAGCCGCCAAGCGTCTAGCTCCTTGCAGGCATCGCGAATGGCGACCATTTCAGCATGGGCAGTAGGGTCGTGCTGCGTTTCCCGCAGATTGTAGCCTCTTCCAATAATTTCACGATCCTTAACAACAATAGCTCCTATGGGAACCTCACCAATTCGCTCGGCTTTTCTGGCTTCCTCAATAGCCTGTTGCATCCAAAATTCATCTTCCTTTTCTCTCAGCATGATGAAATCCCTCCTATATCTGTAAAATCAATAGCATTTATTCAGCGAACAAATATTCTGTTGTTAACATGTGGTGGATAACATTGGGGATAACTTTCTAGTTATACACCTTTTTATGCACAAAATATTCGACCTATATGTGCATAAGTAGGGCTTATTGTTTATAGAATGTGGATAAGTCGTTCGAATTTACGACGATAAAGGTGGTCTTCGTAGTGCCATTCAAACTCAAGCTCTGTTTACTTATTGCGATAGCATTCTTCTCCATGTTTGTCACCCTACTCATTGTGGACCAATATTCAATGTTTCGCAATATGCACAAAAATCTTGGCAGCATGCTGAGCAAAGCATCTGTACAGCTCGCCGAAACGCTATCTTTATCAGATAGCCAGGTGGCTGAGGGCACACCTCTTGAGGCAGGGACGGAGGAGCAATTTCACAGCATGATTGAAAACTGGAAGCGGTGGGACGCCCGCATTTTGGATATCACGATATTACGGCCGCGGGATCATGAGGAGCAGGTTGCGAGCGTAGCTAGCTATGATCTTATTTATGGCGAGCGGGGCCATTATGAGGCCGAGCTTGAACAAGAGCTGATAAATCAGACAGCCAGGGATCACCTTTTTCGGGTCAATGAATTTGAAACGGACGGGGTAGCTTATTTAAAGAGCTACTACACCAATGAAAATATGCAGCCTGCCGTTATTCGCATCGTCTATAGCTACGAATACTTTCATGATCGGGCTGCGTACAAGGTGAGGGATTGGCTGAAGTATGCCGGCATTTTTATGTTATTTATCCTTTTGGGCAGTTATTTGCTGTCGGGTATGCTGCTCCGTCCGCTTAAATCGATTTTGTGGAAGGTCAATGAAGTATCTCACGGCCGTTTTGATTCATTCATTAAAGTGAGAAGCAGGGATGAATTTGGTCTGCTTGCAGTGAAAATAAACGCGATGTCGCAAAATCTCAGCATTTATATGGACAAGCTGCGCAAGGCTTTTGAAGAAAACCGCCGGATGAAAAATTATTTGCAATCCTTCATTAATCATACGAGTGATGCGATCCATGTGGTCGATTTGCAGGGAATCATTATTCAAGTAAATCAAGCCTTCGAGCAGCTGTATGGGTATACAGCGGAAGAGGCGCTTGGTTGTTCGCTCGTGCTCACGCCGGAAAGCCACCGGGGAGAAATGAAGCTGATCATTGCCTCGCTCCTTGCGGGCAAGGTGCTTCCTGCGCAGGAGACAAAGCGTTTAACGAAACTGGGTGAAGTCATCCCTGTCAGCGTTACAATATCCCCGATTCGAGACAGTGCAGGCGAGGTGAAGGCCTTCGCGAGCATTACCCGCGACATGAGGAGCCGCAACAAGATGGAGGAGCTGCTGCGCCGCTCCGAGAAGCTGACGACGGTAGGGCAGCTTGCGGCTGGCGTTGCCCATGAAATTCGCAATCCGCTGACGACGCTTCGGGGATTTCTCCAGCTTCAACTGAAAAATCAAACGGGCAATGCTCAGCATACAAGCTTGATGCTGTCGGAGCTGGATCGCATTAACCTGATCGTCAGCGAATTTTTGATTTTGGCAAAGCCTCAGGCAACACAGTTTACCGTAAAGGATGTTAAGCAGGTGCTGCGCGATGTGCTGCTGTTTCTGGACAGCGAGGCACATCTGCATAATGCGGAGTTTCTGACCGTTTTCACCGAAGAGTCCTGCGAGATTTCCTGTGAGGAAAATCAGCTCAAGCAAGTATTCATTAATGTACTGAAAAATGCAATCGAAGCGATGCCGAGCGGCGGTCCGATATACATACGCTTGAAACGCAATATAAGCCACATTACCATAGAAATAGCTGATGAAGGCATCGGTATTCCGGAGGAAATGATCCCACAAATCGGAAGCCCATTCCTCACGGGCAAAGAGAGCGGCACCGGACTTGGCATGATGGTCAGCCAGCGCATTATCCAGAGCCATCAAGGCATGATTGATATTCAAAGCCAAGTGAATGCCGGAACAACGGTGACCATTACGCTTCCCACTTTGAAAGAAGGGGGCGACGGAGGTATACTAGTAGAAAAAGCAGGCGCTGCAGGTTTATATGGATAGCAGATTGAGCGGCATACTTGGATGAGGTGAGTGCAGTTGAGGATTAATAAATTTATTAGTGAAACCGGTTATTGCTCGCGTCGGGAAGCGGACAAGCTGGTAGAAGGCGGACGGGTGACGATTAATGGCAGCCCAGCGCTTCTGGGCAGCCAAGCGGAGCACGGCGATGATGTGCGTATTGACGGCAATCGAATTGGAGAGCATAAGGGCCATGTATATATTGCTCTAAACAAGCCCGCAGGCATCACTTGTACGACCGAGCTGCATATTGAGGGCAACATTGTTGATTATGTGCGCCATCAGGAGCGGATTTTTCCTATTGGCAGACTCGATAAAGATTCTGAAGGGCTTATTCTCATGACGAATGACGGAGATGTTGTGAATCCGATTTTGCGTTCGGAGGGCAAGCATGAGAAGGAATATATTGTGACGGTAGATCGTCCGATCAGCGAATCGTTTGTCATTGGCATGTCCGAGGGCGTCAAAATTTTGGGCAGCATGACGCTGCCCTGTAAAGTGACGCGCAGTGCGGAGCGCGTGTTCCGCATTGTATTAACCGAGGGGCGCAACCGCCAAATTCGCAGAATGTGCGAAGCCTTCGGCTACCATGTGCGGAAGCTTCAGCGTGTCCGCATTATGAACATTCAACTAGGCGAGCTGCCTATTGGCAAGTGGAGAGACTTGACGGAGCTGGAGAAAGCGCAGCTGTTTGATCTGCTGGATTATACGCCATCAGCACCGACAAGCTGAGCAGGAACTGAAATAAGGGGAGGGGCAGTCGATGAAGCGGCTGCCCTTTTTATTTGAAGAAACGGGCAGAATATTTTGAATCGAATTTGCCCGAATTCCTATTTTTTAAAATAGATGGCCTTAGCCGAATTGTCAGATGGTTTTAAGTAAACCACGAGCTGTGATTATAATGGGGAACGTAAAGCTTCTTCAATTAAGAATTCACCGTTTCTAATAAAGATTGCTTTATTTTTAACATGCTCATTATCGATGGATTGAATAAGGACATTAGCAACATCCTGACGCGTAATTAGATAGTCACTTGGAGGGAAGTTCAATGCTAAGGAGGCTTCTATTTTTCCAGTCGGCATATCATTAGACATTGGACCTGGATGAATGGTTGTATACGTAAGGGATGATTGTTTTAAATAATGATCGGCTACGTGCTTAGCTATGGCATAAGGCTTAATCCCGTCTGTATCCACATCAGGCTTGGCGCTATGTGTAGCACTTAATAGAATAAATTGCTTAACCTTATACTGCTCTCCAAACTGGATGGCTTTAATAGCACCCCATAAATCAACTACTATCGTTTTATCGGCCCCCGTGTGACCCCCAGAGCCTGCTGCAAAGATTACAGTGTCCACATCTTCAAAGGCATGCGAAAAATCCGCTTCTAAATCACCAACTACAACGGTCTTTGCCCCTAATAACTGCAGTTCATTGATCTGTGACTCATTACGAATCATTGCAACCGTGTCATGCTCGGTTTCATTTAACTGTTCAATTACATGCTTGCCTACCTGACCATTTGCGCCAATAACTAAAGTTTTCATAACGACCCTCCAATAAGTTTAATGCATGCACATGCATTATTTCATGGGATAGCTGCTTTGTCAAACAGGGGAACAGAAGGGCAAGGATTTCTCTGCTACTGGTTTAGCTATAGAAAAAACGTTATAATACTTGATATATAAGAATGAAAGCTTAAGCTCGCATCTCTCATGCTCAATAGATTATGAATATGCGAATGACTATATTCTATGGAATAGAACAGGTGAAACTTGTATGAATGACAACACCAATAACAAACTTCTAGATAATTGGCTCGCTCTTACCAGCTTACAGGCGAACATAAATAATGAATTAGAAAATGTTTTACAGGAGAAATACAGCTTAACCTTAAAGGAGTTTTATGTTCTCTATTTCTTATCTCAAACCAGCGAGAAAAAATTAAGATTACTGCAATTGCAAGAAATGGTCGGCTTAAGTCAAAGTGCGATATCAAGGCTGGTTGGCCGAATGGAAGCCAAAAATTGTGGTGCCCTGCAACGACATGTTTGCGAAGATGATCGCAGAGGGGTTTACACCTGTTTAACTGAGCTTGGTGAAGACAAATTTAAAAGAGCGCTGGTTACTTTTAATGAATTTTTTGCTCAATCTACTTCTCTAAGGGATGCCCTCCAGCAAGAACTGCAGTCTTTAAACAAAAAATGGTGATCGCCTTGCCCAGAAAGGTTCTTCTGGGTATTTTCATATAGCCCTCTGAGTTGACAAAGAAAAAATAATCATGCTAATATAAATGCACGCGCATGCATTAATTTGTTTTTAGAAAAGCACAGTCTAACTGATTAAATATCCAAAAGGAGTCTTTTTGATGAAGGATCTATTTAGCACGTATGAGTTTAAAGGAATGTCCTTGAAAAATCGTATTGTGATGCCTCCAATGTGTCAGTATTCGGTTGATAAAAAGGATGGAGCAGCTACCGATTGGCACTATCTGCACTATGTAAGTCGAGCTGTTGGCGGAGCAGGCTTTATTATGATTGAAATGACCGATGTCGAACCGGACGGACGCATTTCAGACTTTGATCTGGGCTTGTGGTCGGATGAGCAAATGCCGGCTTTGAAAAGAATTGTAGATGCCTGCCATAGCTATGGTGCAAAAGTGGGTATTCAAATCGCTCATGCCGGACGGAAAGCGGAAGATGCTGAAGTGCCAGTTGCTCCATCCGCCATTCCATTTGATGAGAAATCTAAACAACCGAGAGCTCTTTCAACACAGGAAGTCAAAGAAATGGTAGAAAAATTTCGCGGTGCAGTACAACGTGCTGTAAAAGCGGGCATGGATGCCATTGAGCTTCATGGAGCCCACGGCTATTTAATCCACCAGTTTCATTCGCCGCTTACAAATAGAAGAGAAGATGAATATGGGAAGGACCTAACCCGGTTTGGCCGAGAAATTATTCAGGCTGCTAAGGCCGAGATGCCGGAAGACATGCCGTTAATTATGCGCATATCTGCTAAAGAGTATGTAGAAGGCGGATACGGAATAGATGAAAGCATTGCATTTGCCAAGGAATATCAAGCGGCGGGAGTAGATATATTTGACATCTCTTCGGGTGGAGAGGGACCTATTGCTGCTTGGGGCAGACCGGGTACTCATGCTGCTTATCAAGTGCCACTGGCAAGAGAAATCAGACAGGCGCTGGATGTTCCAGTTATTGCAGTTGGCAGACTGGAGGATCCTATTCTAGCTAATGCTGTGATCGGGAATGAAGATGCAGATCTAGTAGCTGTAGGCAGGGGAATGCTCAGAAATCCTTATTGGGCTCTGGAAGCTGCAGCTGTGCTGAAAAAAGAAACAACCGTACCAACACAATATACAACAGGTTTCTAATCGTATAGCAGCAAGAAAAGCCGTCACTTCCGATGCATTCGCATGGAAGTGACGGCTTTTCTGTTAAAATATAGGCTGATTCACCTTGCCAACTCGATTATTCTTTCGGTTTGACCTTGAGCTCCTGCGCTTTCTCCAAATCTACATAGTTGCGGATAATGGATACTTCAACGCGGCGATTTTGCGCTCGGCCTTCCTCGGTGTCATTGCTGGCAAGCGGGCGATTTTCTCCGTAGCCGCTGGCGGTAAATCTGGTCGGTGAGAGCTGTTGATTTTCAAGCAAAATGTCCATAAAACGTACAGCACGGGAGGTGCTTAAATCCCAGTTCGATCTGAAGAGATAGGTGTTAATCGGTTTGTTGTCCGTGTGTCCCGATACGATAATTTCATAGTCCGGATACTGCTGGAGCATCGTGCCGATGGATATGGCCAGCTCGCGTGAATCTTCCTTCACTTCAGAGCTGCCGGATGCGAACAGCGCCTCATCGCTAATGGTAATCATGAGCTGAGACTGATTGAGCTTCGTCTCCAGGTCGGAGGTGAGACCATTTTTCTTAATATAGTCATCAATTTGCTTCTTAAGATTCTCCAGGTCTTCCTGCTCCTGCTTCATCAGCTCTTCACGGCGTTTCTGCGCATCGTCTTCCTCGTCATCACCGGCAGCCGGCTTTTGCGTTGAATCGCTAGGCGACGGTTTCTGCGTCTCTCTTTGATCTCCCGTAGTGATCGCTGCCGGATCAGTAAGCAAGCCGGTACCGCCAGTGAAGGCGATATTGAAGGCATTGCTCATTTCCTGGAATTTTTTTACGTCGACCGAGTTCATTGAATACAATACGATAAACAGTGCCAGCAGCAGAGTGAGCAAGTCGGCATAAGGAATGAGCCAGGATTCGTCAACATGCTCCTCATGTTCTTCGTGCCTATGCTTTTTGCTCAACGGCCCCTTCCTCCTTCTCCCTCATCTTCTCACGCTCGGTCGGAGTCAGGAATACCGACAGCTTTTGGTTGATCGCAATGGTGGATACGCCGGATTGGATAGAGAGCAAGCCTTCTACCATCATTAGACGGATTTGCACTTCAGCCTTCGACATTCGTTTCAGCTTGTTGGCAAATGGATGCCATAATACGTAACCTGTGAAAATACCAAGTAGTGTTGCGATAAACGCACCGGCGATGGCGTGGGACAGCTTCTCAATGTCACTCATATCCGACAAGGCGGCAATCAGACCAACAACGGCACCGAGTACGCCGAGTGTAGGCGCATATGTACCCGCTTGGGTGAAAATAAGAGCGCCGACTTTATGGCGGTCTTCCGTAGCGGCAATATCCTCAAGCAGAACGTCGCGAACGAATTCCTGATCGTTGCCGTCAATAATCATCCGCATGCCGTTACGCAGGAAGTTATCTTCGATTTCATCTACTTTAGCTTCAAGAGCGAGCAGGCCTTCGCGGCGTGTAATGCCGGCCCATTCCATAAATTGAGTAATAAGTTGTTCACGTGAGGTCAAGTTCTGTGTGCCAAATACCATTTTAAACAGCGTGCCTGTTTTTTTTAGCTCTGACATGGGGAAAGCGATCATAACAGCTGCGACGGTACCCAAGATGATAATCATGTAGGCAGCAGGATTCAAGAGACTGGAGATTGGAGCTCCCTTTACCACCATCCCGCCAAAGATACCTATAATAGCTAGAACAATACCGATAATAGTTGAATTTTTCATTATACACCCCGTCCAATACAATTTCGAAAGTTCTCTATCTTTATTATCGACAGAAGGGGGCAAGGAGATTAGACCTGAAAAGGATTTAAACAGAAAGGCATTAAAAAATGTGGAAATGCGGTAAAATGAATAATACAAATCAATGAAAAGGTGGAACCTTATTATGGGCGTAAAGCATGCAAGGGAATATGCGGATATATTGAAGGAACTTACAACGGCGGTCAGCGCGATTGAGGGCAGCTACTCTTTTTTTGAAATGGAGAAGGAAGAGTGGGAGGCGCTTGGGGAGGAAGAGAAGCACGAGGTGATGGAGGCATTGGCTGACGATGTGTTTTTCGGACTGGGCGAGCAAACGATGATCGAGGTGGGGGAAGGCAAAGTTTCCTACCACGCGAAGCATCATGTCATTGAGGTCGCGCAGGGCGATAATGTTACGCATATGGTACGGTTGATTTAGAGCATAGGGCAAGCAAGACATTTGGGGCCAGGTCTTATGGGGAAAAATCGGACTTTGCGAACGCTGTCGCTTCTTTACAACGAATGTCGATTCCGCTACAATAGGGTCTAACTTTAACAATGGAAGAATATATGACATCGTTTTTATGTAGAGGAGCACGCGATGAAGGACCGACAAACGATGCGAAAGATACCGGAATCGCTAGGCTTAAGGGATGAGCGGCTGGCTGCCTTCTATCAGCCTATCTTGGCGATGGACACCAGAACCATAATGGGATATGAGGTGCTGGGCAGGGCTTGTGCAGGCGAGCGCGTACGCAGCTTGGGTCCGTTTTTTGGAGACGCCTCCATTTCGGTAGAGGATCATATTGCGGTCGATCGGATTTTGCGAGAGCAGGCGATGCGCAAGCTGGGTGCAGAAAATACAGAGTCGCTGCTGTTTATTAATTTAAAGCCGAACTGGATTCATCGCTATCGGCAATCTGGCGAGCTGTTTACGCTGCAGTTGATTGATAAATACGAGATTGATCCACGCCGCATCGTCATCGAGATTACCGAGGAAAGCTTTAATGGCCCGATGGATGAGCTGCGCTCCATTGTAGATTTATACCGTTCGAGAGGCTGCCTCATTGCGATTGATGATGTGGGTAGCGGATTCAGCAGTACGGATCGTATTGCCCATATCCAGCCTAATATACTGAAGATCGACATTCATATGATCAAAAAGAGCGCGACGCACAATGGTTATCTAGGCGCCCTTCGCTCCTTCTCCGCGCTAGCCGAGCAGATCGGAGCTTCACTGCTGGTTGAAGGTGTAGAGACGCGCCAGGATTTGGTGCGTGCGATTGAAGCGGGAGCCCGCTATGTGCAGGGCTTCTTCTTCTCCAAGGCGGAGCCGGAGTTTCAGCGGGCGGATCGTTTCGCCGGAGCGCTGGAAGCTGAGCTTGCGGAATATGTCCAGCAGCGCTTACGCTCCGAGACGACTTGGCAGAAGGAAGCGGCACAGCTTGCGGCCCTCATTGATACGGATTGTATTTTCGGGCAAGAGAGCGAACTAGGCAGACCAGGGGAAGCCAATGGATGGATCGCTGGTTTGCTGGAGCAGCTGCCGCCGGGTTGCGTTCGTATTTATTTGTGCCGGGAGGATGGCATTCAGCTATCTGCGAACTATTGCAGGGTGGAGGCTGGCGAGTGGGAGCGGCAGGATGAATATTACGGGGCGAACTGGAGCTGGCGTCCTTACTTCATTCCTACCATTGCGCAGCTGAGCGAGACGCAGCGTACCCTTGTGTCGCGTGCCTACGTCGATTTGGATACATGCGAATGGATTCGGACTGTATCCATTCTTGCTGGTCCTGGACTTATTTTATTTGCAGATATGAAGGATTATGAACAGCAGACGGACCGGCAACGAGAGGACGCTGCTTGCAGAACCACGACAGGATGAAAAATCCGGAGTCGTGGTTCTTTTGTTAATATATAGGAAAGGATATGATGGTTTCATCCCTTCTCTATATTTCTTCACGAAACGACAGCTTTGCCGCCAAAGGACGGCTTCAGCCGTTTACGCTTGACTGGGAGCATATGCCATGATAAAGGTGGGGCGATGAGAAGTGTATCATGATTTCAAGCTCATAGAAGGCCGTTCAGTATCGATTCAAGTGAAAGATTATATGAAGCGTTTAATGATAAAAGGCGCGCTGCAGCCGCATCAGAAGCTGCCGTCGACACGTGAGCTGGGCATATTGCTCGGTGTAAGCCGCAATACGGTCATCGCCGCTTATGCGGAGCTGGCCGATGAGGGCCGTGTATATGCCCTGAAAGGCAAAGGCAATTATGTGTCAGAGGATTCGGCGGGCAGCGCCGCCCCGCCATCCTTGTCCTGGAAATTGCCGTGGAAGGAGCGGCTAAGCAAGCAGGCTTTGCTTGCAGAGGAGCTGGATCTCATGAAGCGCGGCATTCGCGCAGGCAAGAGTACGATTTCTTTTACGAGCATTGCCCCGGATGAGAAGCTGTTTGATCTGGATCATGTGAAGCAGGCGTTTCTGGGCCGTATGTCAGTGGAAGGCCATGTGCTGCTGAACTACGGCTATGCCAAAGGCTATAAGCCGCTGATAGAGTATCTGATGACATATATGGAGAACAAGGGCGTGGATGTGCAAGGCAAGGATATGCTCATTACGGCCGGCTTTACGGAAGGATTTGACCTTGTGCTGGCAGCGCTCCGGCCCGAGCACGGCGCAGTCATCTGCGAAAATCCGACCCATCATACCGCGATTAAAAATCTCAAGCTGCACGGCTTTGACATTAAAGGCGTTACGATGGAGCCTGATGGCATTCATTTGGGAGAGCTTGAACGGGCTTTGGAGGAGCGGGCGTTCGACTGTGCTTATTTTGTACCCTCCTACCATAATCCGACAGGCATTGTGATGTCGATGGAGAAACGGCTGGCGCTGATGCAGCTCATGAGCCGTTATAAAATTCCCGTCATTGAGGACGGATTTAATGAGGAGCTGCGCTACTCCGGAGCGCATGTGCCGCCGCTCATCGCTTCGGCGGGCAGCGGCAACAGCGTTATTTATATTGGAAGCTTCTCGAAGGTGCTGTTTCCCGGCCTGCGGGTCGGATGGGTGCTTGCGGACCGCGAGCTGATTGATTATTTGGAGAGCATGAAGCGGGCCCGCAACATTCATACCTCGACGCTTGACCAATCGCTGCTCTATCAATATTTGCATAATGGCAATCTGCATAAATATTTGAAGCGTGCGCGGGCGGAATACAAGCGGAAATACGAGCTGACGCTGCAAACTTGCAAAGCTTTTGTTCCCTATCAGACGCTGTCGGGGGATGGCGGGCTGCATTTGTTTGTGACATTTCCGGAAGCCTGCAGCGCGCGTGAGCTTCTGGAGGCGTGCACGCAGCAAGGCGTTATTTTTACCTTAGGCTATCCTTTCTTTACGGATGGACGGGGCAGCAATACGCTACGACTAGGGTTTTCCCGCGTGGCGGATGAGGATATTGTGCGTGGTATTCGGATTATTGGCGATACGGCAAAGCAGCTGTGGGGCCTTGCATAAGAAATAAGAGTTAGAGCGAAGCTGGTACATTTTATTATTTTGAAAAGGGGATGCAGGCATTATGGTGCAGTATAACGTTTCACCGCTTGTAAAGAGCTTGCCCGCTTCGGGCATTCGCAAGTTTTTCGATATGGCCGGGCAGGATGAAAATATGATTTCGCTGGGCGTAGGCGAACCGGATTTTGCAACACCGGAGCGTGTGCGCGCCGCGTGCATAAGAGCGCTGGAAAGCGGTCAGACGATGTACACGCCAAATGCCGGTCTAATGGAGCTGCGCGAGGAAATCGCCGCATATTTGGAGAGCAGCTTTCGATTGAATTACGAGCCGAAGGACGAGATTCTGGTGACGGTGGGCAGCAGCGAGGCGCTTGATCTGGCCATGCGCACACTGATTTGTCCGGGCGACGAGGTGCTGATTCCGGTTCCCAGCTATATCGCCTATTCGCCCATTGTAGCGCTGCAAGGTGGCAGTATCGTAAACGTTGAGACGCATGAGCATGAGCAATTTAAGCTATCGGCACAATCGCTGTGGGCAAAAATTACCCCGCGCTCCAAAGTGCTGCTGATTAACTATCCGAACAACCCGACGGGTGCGGTCATGTCCTACGAGGATTGGCTCCCCATTGCCGAGCTGGTGAAGGCGCATAATCTGATCGTCATTTCCGATGAGGTTTATGCGGAGCTGACTTATGAGAGCCAGCATGTAAGCATCGCATCGCTGCCTGGCATGCAGGAGCGGACAATCGTCATCAGTGGCTTCTCGAAAGCTTTTGCCATGACAGGCTGGCGCATTGGCTATGCCTGCGGCCCTGTGGAAATTATATCGCAAATGCTGAAAATCCATCAATACACAGCGATGTGCGCACCTATAATGGGGCAGATTGCTGCTCTGGAATCGCTGCGCAGCGGATTGGGCGACAAGGACCTAATGAAGGAGGCCTATAAGCAGCGCAGGGCGATGTTCGTGGACGGCTTGCAGAAGCTGGGGCTTTCCTGCCATATGCCGCAAGGAGCGTTTTATGCTTTTCCATCCATTGCCCATACGGGGCTGAGCTCGGAGCAGTTCGCCTTTCGGCTCATGCAGGAAGCAGGCGTTGCTGTCGTGCCAGGGCATGTATTTGGCCCGGGCGGTGAAGGACGCATTCGCTGCTCCTATTCGGTATCACCAGCGAAGCTGTCTGAAGCTTTGGAGCGAATGGACTGTTATATGAGCCAGATGGGGCAGGGTGAACCCTTGCAGCAGATGCAGCAGTTGGAGCGGATTGGCAGTTGAAGGGAGCAGTGAGGAAGGGGTTAGGAAAGAAAGAAGAGGGGTAAAAGAGGCGCTAAGCTTCTTCCCCTCCTCCGTAGACCATGCAATGGAATTCCGCCGCGCCTTGCGGTGTTGGGCGGATATACGTATCGGTAATGCGGAAGCCTGCCTTCTCGTATACGCGAATAGCGCGTGCATTCCAGGTCAGCACCTCCAAATCCAGCTCGCTGTGTGGAGCACGTCGGCGAGCCTCTTCTACCAGCAGCGCAACAAAGGCGGTGCCTGAGCCCCTGCTGCAAAGCTGTGGATGCAGGCCGAGGCCAAGCCGCAGCACTTCATCTCCCAGCGGGAAAAACTGTGCAAAACCAACGAGCTCCCCTTGGTCATCTAGAATAGCGGCGTATTGCTTCTGACGGAGCTCGGGATCACCGAACTCCATCTCTGCTTTCTCCATAGCCTCCCATGCGGGCCATTGGTAGATGCCGTAAGGCGGTTCGTACCGCCAATCGCACAGCTGGCGGGCATGGGAGGCGTCCATTGCGGCAACCTTCCAGCCAAATGGCGGCTGGGCGCCGTCAGGGACAGCACTCGCATTTGTCATGATTACACAATCTCCTTATAGACCTCAATCGCGCGGGCGCGTGAAGCCTTCAAATCTACAATGGCATGCGGCTGCGGCAGGTGAATTTGCTTATCGGACAGATGGGCAAGCTCAGGCAGCCAGCGTCTAATGTAAGTGCCGCTCGGATCATGTGTTGCGGACTGCGTAGCCGGATTCATAATGCGAAAATACGGAGCGGCGTCGTAGCCGAGCGACGAGCTCCACAGCCAGCCGCCCCGGTTCAGCGTATTATCATAATCGGCCAGCTGGCGGCGGAAATGCTGCTCGCCCAGCGTAAACGGGCACAGCAGGTTTTTCGTCAAAAACATGGCGGTAACCATCCGCAGCCGATTCGGCATTTCGCCGGTTTTATTAAGCTGCTTCATAGCGGCATCAATAACAGGAATGCCCGTTTTTCCTTGGCTCCATGCCACGAAATGCTGATCGTTCAGCCCAGATAAATCAAACTTCTGCTCATAGCGGTAGAAGTCCTCATTGTATTTTCCTTGGTACAGAAAAAAATCCCGCCATGCCAGCTGCCTAATCCACGACTCGGCTCCATACTGCTGCTGCGCTGCTTCATAGGCTTGCCTTGCCGACAGCGCTCCTGTATTCAAATAACGCGCTAAATGGCTTGTCTGGTTTTCCGCAAACTGGTCGCGGCTGCCTTCATAGCCAGCTAGACGGCGGTTTAGAAATTGCTCCAGCGCATCGGCTGCACTCAGCGTTCCCGCGTCCGCCGTGCCAGATGCTCCCGCTACCCGCAGAAAGGCTGCCGCAGCGGGATGCTCCCGAGGAAGACTGAAGCGCTCTGCTATGCTGGCATCTATATTTTTCAGCGTATCCAGCTGTTTCAGCGTTGTTTCGCCTGCAGGGGAATAATGGCTTTGCATGAAGGACTGCCACATGCGGTAAAAGGGCGTAAATACCTTGTAAGGCTCACTGCGCCTAGAAAACGTATGAAGCTCCTCCAAATCGGCGAGTGGCGCATCGTCAAGCGGCAGCCAGCGACGTCCCGCTGCGCGCACAACCTGCGCAGTCGCGTGGTCGCGCATTCGGGAATAAGGCGTATAGTCCATGTGGACGAGAACCTCTTCAATGGGATGGGCCAGCAGCAGCGCTTCGGTAATGGCAGCGGGATCGCCGTAAAGCACATGCAGCTGCTCGCCCGCCGCCTTGTACTGTTCCAATAGGAAGGTGGCTTGGGACAAGAAGGTTCTGCCGCTGTGGCAAGAGAGCCGGTCCTCGTCCGCCAGTGACGGGTCTATTATAAGCAGATGAAAGCCGCGCTTCCCAGAGCGGCGCACATAATCAAAACTGCGCAAATCGTTTGAACGCAGGTCTTTGCGGTGAATATATACATACATGGAAACGAGCCCCCTTGTGTCCGTGCTAGAAAACAGCAAAGCCGCAAGCTATTTGTCCGAAGACAAACAACTGCGGCTTTGCTGATTGAGACAGCAGCTTTTCGTTATGTAAGCGAAAAAAGCATGGCCTGGCTCTATTGCTCGCTTGCGTACTTGTCGTAAGCGTCTTGGCTCATAATGCGTGTAGCTGACACGTAACGATCAGCATAATAAGACTCGCTAAGTTTGCTAATAATAACGCCTCTGCTCGAGGAAGCATGTGCAAACTTTCCATCTCCAACATAAATACCAACGTGGGAGATGCCTTTGCCGCTCGTGTTGAAGAATACAAGATCGCCAGCGATCAGGTCACTCTTCTTCACTTCACTGCCATCGTTCGATTGCGCTTGGGAAGTACGGGAAAGATCGATGCCCATTTTATCGAAAACATATTTCGTAAAACCGGAGCAGTCGAAGCCTTTCGTAGTTGTTCCGCCGCTTTGGTATGGTGTGCCGATCAGATCAGCGATAACACCATCCATCTTCGAACCTGCGAACACGCTGCCTGCTTGGAAAGCAAGCATTAATACAAGACCAACGAGTAATGCAGTTACCTTCTTCAAAATTTGAAACTCCTTCCGGTGCCGACGAGGTTAGCTGTGGGGTTCGGTTGTGAAGGTTCCCTATGATTTCCAAGACACTTGAATCAAGCCGTCCAAGCATCGAAATCAATTCACCCAAAGTGGTTCCCCCGTATTTCTATACCTTTGCGGTATAAAAAATTAGGCTGGTTTAATTTTGCTCTGCGCTAATAATTCGTTTTTTTCATGTGATTTCCTCCTATATGAATGAATTTCTAATAATTCTCATGTAACCTTTTGGCTCAATTTTGCGTTAAAACAAGTTTCTTGCCTAATAAATGCTCGTTCTATCACCGTTCGCAAGCAAAAAAACATTTTGTCAGTTTATATGAGAAATAGGCAGCCAATATGCTAAGAATCGTACATATAGGCTAGAATTATAGCGTAAAATGAAGAATTAGAGAGTTTAGTGTGCATCAGTCTAGGGGTTGGTAAATAAATAGAAGCGTTGCCTGGAGATGTTGGATAACTGAAAAACCCCGATTGCGGCCTCTTGTCCGCAATCGGGGTTTTTATGAGAAGGACTTTAGAAAAATGAGAATACTAAATGAGAATTAGGGAGGGCTGCCTTCATTTTTCTAAACTTAATTTCCTATTTATGGATGATAAAAGTT
Source organism: Paenibacillus sp. J31R34 (assembly GCF_059383715.1). Taxonomy (NCBI): domain Bacteria; kingdom Bacillati; phylum Bacillota; class Bacilli; order Caryophanales; family Paenibacillaceae; genus Paenibacillus; species Paenibacillus sp. J31R34. Next base: position 79,564 of record NZ_JBXENU010000013.1, on the reverse strand, counting down.
GTATAAAAGGGTCCTAAAAGGAGTCTGAAACGGTCTTAAAACGGTCTCAGCTCTGCTTCGATTGCAGGCAATCGTATTGTGCAGCGAGTGTCCATACCTTTAATAAGGTACGGAGCAGATGATAGGCTTGATGCATGATGAGCGCCAGAATTCCCGCCCAAGCATAGGAAAGGCCGGATACCAAGAGCGAAGCGGCGACTGCCAGCAGCCACATCAGCAGAGAGAGGCCGGCATAAGGAAAAAGATTTCGGAGCGCAATGCTGAGCGAGCGCATCGAGCCCGTGCCGGAGGCGGCGCCGAACTGCATGGCGAGCAGCAGCAGGTGAACGAGAAAGCTCCACAGCAGCCAACCGCCAAAGCCTGGCAGCGTGCTTTGCAGCAGCTCGCTCAGCGAATGGCCCTCCATTAGCAGCTTGAAGGCGCGAGGAAGAAGGAACCAGCCAGGCGCGAAAATAAGCAGCGTGCGCAGCCAATAGAGCAGCGTCATAGGCTTCCAAGCTTTGCGAATGCCTTGAAGAAACTGCGTTCCACCTTTTTCGTCCATATGATGCAGCGAGTAGAGCAGCCCCGCATGTAACAGTGGGCTCAGCAGCATGCGGGCGGCGAACAAGCCGCCCAGCAGCCATAGATAGGGGTTGATCAGATCTGTTTTTGTCAATTGAAACTGGGCTTCGCTGAGGAACAGCGAAACGGCCGAGTCCGACGGATGCTGGAGGGGAAAGCGCCGCAGCAGCGGCAGTACAGTCATATCAATAAAGCGGTAAAGGAAAAGTCCCCATAATAGCTGGTACAGGAACAACGCAATGACGATATAGAAATGGCGGATGGCGAGCCGCCAGCCTTGCTTCATATGCTGCTTCATTTTTTAACCTCCTCTCTACCAGCCTACGGATGCGAGCAGGCCTTCAATAAGCTTCGTCAGGCCGAGGCTCCACCGAATGCGCGACTGCTCCGGCACTTCTGCACGCATAAAATTGTTAATATGCCTATTGTCCAGCACATTGCTGTTTTTCGGATCCACCGCTACCCATGCGAGCGGAGCAGCATGCATCACCTTGTACTCCATATGCGACTCGGCGGCATCCCAGATTTTAGAAGTTGTTTCACCGTCGGTAAAGGAGAAAACGAGCGGTATGGGTCCGTTTTGTCCGCCATTGCGCTTGATCAGCACGGTAGACTCGTACTCTGTTTGGCCATCCTGCTGCACTTCATTCACTCGAATAGCCTCTACTGAAAAATCCGCCATCAGGCTGCCATATACATACTGGTGAAAATAATCCTGCCATTTTCCCTTCGTAACCTGCTCGACGACTCGCTGGAAATCGGACGTAGTTGGATGCTTGAATTTGTATTTTTGAAAATACGTGCGCATAATTTTTTGCATCGTCTTTGCTCCGACCTGCTTCTCAATTCCGACCAGCACAAGCTTGGCGCGCATGTATACATTTTCCGCATACTCATCGCTATTGTGATAGGCCCATGAAGGCTGTTTAAGCGGGGCAGGGGCTGTAATATAGCTGGCTTCCATAGCTAAATTGGGTTCAACGCCATAGGCGTTCTCCATCACTTTATCCTCGGCATACGATGTAAAGCCTTCGTCGAGCCAAGCTTCTTCGAACTCGTTCGATGCGACCATCCCGTACCAATACTGATGACCGATCTCATGTACAACGGTTCGCTCCAGGCTGTAGCCAGGGTTATCGGATTCAGCAGCTAAAGCGGTTACGAGCGTTGGATATTCCATGCCGCCGGCGCCATTCGCCCCTTTCGGCGGAACGATGATGGACAGCGTTGAATACGGATATTCACCGTACCACTCCGCGTATTTGGCCAGCGACGATTTCGCTGCATGCATATAGCGGTCCTTCAGCCCCTCGTGGGCAGGGTCCAGATAAAGCTTGATGCGTACCCCAGGAATGCCCGTTCCCGACAAGGTGTCCTCCGCATAAATAAAGTCGGGTGAGGCGGACCAAGCAAAGTCATGCACGTCCTCGGCATAAAACTGATAGACGCTTGTGCCATTTTGCGTTACAGCTTCCTTCGTTTGAATGCCGGTGGCGGCTACCGTAAAGTTTTCCGGCACGGTAATCTGGGCGCTATACAAGCCAAAATCGCTGTAAAACTCCGAATCGCCATGATACTGATGGACGTTCCAGCCTTCATTTGTCCGGCCGCGTGTTCCATCTGTCTCATAAACGGCAAGCTTAGGAAACCACTGGCCCGCCATAACGAAGCTGCCGGAATAGCCCATGCGGGCGAATACCTCGGGCAGCTTGACCTCGTAGGTCATGGAAAGTGTTATTGATTTGCCCGGTGCGACTGGAACCGGGAGGTTAAGCTTCGTCAGCGTATAATCGTCCGTATTTCCGTCATCGGGCTGGACATAATGCAGGCGGGGAAGCAGGCTTTCGCCCTCCAGCGTTTGCAAGGTGAGCAGCTTCAAATAACCTTGGCTGTCGACCGTGGCCTTGTCGCCCCGCAGTTGTCCTCCAGACTCGCGCATGAACGTCGATTTTTCGGATTGAAAGGCATTGGGATACAGATGAAAATACAGCTCGGACACCGTTTTTTTGCCTGGGTTCGTCCAAGTCACGGTCTGGGAGCCGTCCAAATAGCGGATGTCCTCTCGAAGCGCAACGTGCATGTTGTATTGGACGACTCTTTTGCTGAGCGTCTGCACGGCATCAGGCTGGACAGAGTCGGGCTGCACCGGTGCTGCCGGGGCAGGCGGCTTGGCCGTTTGCGGTGCAGCCTGTGTGTCAGCTGGTATACCGGCCGCACTGCTTGGTGGGGCAGTAGTGGTGTGGGCTGCGGCGCTATTTGCCGAACCAGCAAGTGGCGGGTCTGAGGTGCCGGAGGCGTACGTATACTGGGATAGCCAAGCGTTGCCGAAGCCATGATGCAGCGACAGTCCGAGCAGGACAGCCGAGAGCATAATGAGCGCGATTCGTTTGAAAGGTCCTGGAGTCATTGAACGTTTCCCTCCCGTTGACAAGCATCTACAGCATGTATATGTCGGCTTGTACAGGAATAGTCTTGTGGATTTTTGCAGCGGCGCTGCTGAAGGCGTGTAAAGCGGCAGCCGCTTGCGGATACAGCAGGAAATTGTGCTGTGTGCGCTTGTGTTATTGCGGAAAAACGGTCAAAATGGAAAGGAGAGATTGGCTGCAAGCTGCTGCGGCAGTACAATAGATGAAATGTGACGAGAGGACGTGTACGAACGAATGGAACAGCAAGGACAACCGGAGAAAAAAGAAAAGAAATCACTCGCGCTTAACGTCGTGAGCAATAAACAGCATAAAGGCTTTGGTGCAGGCACCATTGATCTAAGCCAAGTATCCTGCGTTATTATTGATGCGGGCGTCGCTTATATCGATGACGGCGCAATGCATGCGAAAAGCAAAGTGGAGCGCGGCATCAAGTTTTCGCCTAATAAAGAGGATACACCGAATGGCCGCCAATGCTGGATTGTTTGGGTTGCGGTAGAACGTGGAGAGAATGGCACGAACTACGCTGGCGCAACGGCTTGCGAAATGTGGATCGATACGGAAGCGCGCCGCGGGTGGAAAATTCTCGCCGATCATGTCAACAAGCTTGATCATGCGATTAAGCGCCGCTATAACTTGGGCGAGCTGGGTGCGGAAGAAAAGGCTGCGTTCCGCAAGCTGTTAATTGAGCATAATGAAGAATGGTGGACCAATTCTTCCGATGAGCTGAAGCAGGCTTTGGAGGCGTAGGCCTACAGAAAGCACGACTAAGACAGCTCCCAGCCGGGTGCTTATAGGTGACGGGTTCCGCCCAATGCGGCAGCGATTGCTGCGCTGGTGCGGGGCCTTTTTATTTTTTTTCTAAAAAAAGAAGTTGCAGGTGCAGGGGATAGCCGAGGTTCCGGCGTCTATTATAACGGGAAGGGGGAGAGCAAGATTCAAGATGAAGCATGGTTAATAGCGCTCCGCGACGGCGGGCCTGCGGAATTCCAGTCATTCGTGCAGGAATATGGCGCTCATATATATAAAACGGTTTATGCTGTGCTTCATTCGCCGCATGATGCGGAGGATGTTACCCAGGAAGTGCTGCTGCAAATTCACCGCTCTCTCCCCGAGTGCAGGCTGGAAGGCTTTAAAACCTGGGTGACCCGCATTGCTGTAAACCGTGCGATTGATTGGAAGAGGAGCAAGGCACGCAAGCCGGAAGAACTGAGCGAATATGTGGACAATCTGGGACCGGACACCGATGGGCAAGGAACCGCAATGCCCGCGGAGCGCGCTGCGATTGAGCGCGAGGAAAAACGCTACATACGAGAACAGGTCGAGCAGCTCCCGGAAAATTATCGCGAAGTCGTAAACGCCTATTATATAGAACAGAAATCATATGAGGAAATTTCGTCCTCAACCGGACTGGAGCGCAAAAGCGTAGAATCGCGCCTGTACCGGGCAAGAAACTGGATCAAGCGGCACTGGAGAAGGGAGGACTTTGAATGAGTCAACATGAGGAGCACAAGCATGGCGAGAGTTCGAGGACGAAACAGCAGGGCAAGCATGTGAATCATGTGGAGGCCTCCCTCCTGGAGCAATATGTGGCGAATTTGCTATCCGAGCCGGAACGCGAGCAGATCGAGCGGCAGCTTGCTGGCTGTGACGAATGCTTAGAGCGATTTATGCTCGTATTGGAGGCGGACATAGCAGGGAGCGCCTGTATGGCCGAGCCACATATAGCTGAAGCCAGTCTGTTAAAGCAGGCGATTGAGCTCCCGGATTTTGAACAGATGGGCAGTAGGCTCAGCAGACAGCTGTTCGGACCATCTGAATCAGAAAAACAGCAGCTGTCCATGCCAGGTCCGTTCCTTCAAGAGAAATCATACCGCCGCAAATCCTGGCTCCAGCATCCAGCCACTCATTATACCGCTGCGGCGGTCATTACCCTATTGCTGCTCGGTACAGGCGTACTGAACAACATTTCACAGGAGCTTGAAAAAATGGACCATAGCAGACTGCAGCATAAAGAGGAGCAGCTCATCCGAGACAAGGAGCAGCGCGAGCCCTCCTGGTCGCAGCAAATGATGAATCGCACTTCCCACTGGCTGGACGGCATCGCCTCCAAACGGTTTAAATAATGAATGATGAAGGAGAGATTAACGGATGAATAGGGAGAAAAAGCCCATTGTTGCGCTGCTGCTGTCCATGCTGCCGGGCTTCGGCCATGCTTATATGGGGCGTCCGATAAGATTTGTACTTTATGCAGCAGGAGGGTTTGGACCGCTCGCGATTTTGATTATGATTTCAATCGTAAGTTATATTGAAGATGACACGGGCTTTATTCTGTGCTTGATTTCGTTTCTATTTTGGGGCATCAATATGCTTGATATGATTGTAACGCTCATTGGCAGGCGGCAGCCGTATCCGAATGAAGCTGCTTATGGTGCAGGAGCACCTCCAAGTCCAGATCAGATGTACAACAGCATGCCGCCGGGAGCGATGCACGCACAAGCAGACCTCTTAACCTACAGCGAGCAGAAAGAGCGCACGAATACGCTGCTCCTGTCCATCATTCCTGGCTTGGGCCATATGGCGCTAGGGCTGATGCAGCGGGGCATTGCGTTCCTCATTGCATCTATCGGCTTGTTCGCAGTTGTTATTTTTATATCGATGGTAACGGGGACAGGAGAGTTTACTATTTTCCTGCTAGGCGTGCCAGTCATCTGGATTTACAGTATTTTTGATGCTTCACAGCAGCTGCAGCGCAAAAAACGGGGCGAGCCCTTGGAGGATCGACCGTTTTTTGAAGAGCTGGAGGAGTACATGAATAAGGGGCGCAAAAATAAAGCGCTCGCTGCAACGCTGTCGCTCTTTCCTGGCGCAGGTCATCTATATCTCGGGCTTCAAACGCGCGGCCTGCAAATTATGGCTGGCTTCCTCGCCTCCGTCTACTTAATGGATGCGATGCGGCTGTCGATGTTTCTATTCCTGATGCCGCTATTCTGGTTTTTCGCTTTCTTCGATGTGATGCGGCAGCTGTCGAGTGAACCGCAGGAAGGCTTAAAGGATCAAGCGATTATTACGCAGTTTGCTCCTTATCAGCGGTGGATTGGCATTGGTCTGCTGCTGATCGGGCTGTATTTTATGGGTGATCGTGTTCTGGCCGAATACGCTGCGAATTATTTTCCAAGATGGTATGCCCAGTATCAAAATATAAAATATAATTTGCCGACCGCGCTGGTAGCCTTTGTCATGATTGCTGCTGGCCTGCGTATGGCATTTGGCAGAGGGTTTCAACGAAACAAAGGGCTCCCCCCTAAGGATTGGAAACAGGCGGAATCGCTGCGGAAGGGGAAAAGCGAATGAAGCAGTGGCGTGTAGGCACGCTTTCGATGGGCGTTACCTTATTATTGATGGGGGTCGCTGTAGCGGTCTCCATCTGGAGCGGGACAGGGGCATACAATATGCTGCTATGGGTGGCGCCGCTTGTTTTTATTTTGCTCGGTGCGGAAATTTTATTGTACATTTGGTTTGCGGGAAGCGAGCGGACGACGCTGCGTTACGATTGGATCAGTCTATTTATCGTTGGAATGATCGGGAGCTTCAGCCTTGCGATGGCGGGGCTGATCTCTACGGGGATATTGGACGAGCTTAGAGGGACGATGCGCCAAATGGAACGGACGGCACTTATTGAGTCGGCGCCCATTTCCGTGCCGGAGAAGATCGATAAAATCGTCGTTCAAGCGCTCCGTCCAGTAAGTGTGGATCAGGTGGATGGAGGAAAGGTGCAATTACTGGGGCAGGTGCAGTACTGGGCTGCTGAGCCGATTGACACTTCGGAACAGCTGGTTAGCACAAGCGTAATAGGAACGGTCATGTATGTCATGGTCGGCGAATTTGAGCGGCATAATGGCCCGCTTCAGTCGAATATGTATAACGCTCAAATGACGCTGGTATTGCCAAAGTCGATTAAAATAGAGCAACGCGGGTTTTAGAACTCATCTGATAGATAAAAGAACCTTAAAAGCGCCTGCCCCGATTGTTATCGGGAGCAGGCGCTTTTAAGGTTCTAGCGGGAAAGCGGCAGCCAGTCAAGGACGCGCTGGATATTGCGATCCCAGTAGCCCCACTCATGCATGCCCGGCTCCTCGTCATAGGTGAGAGTCAGCCCGTAGTCCTCCATTGCTGCCTTGAAGCGAAGATTATCCTCATACAAAAAATCTTCTGTCCCGCAGCATTGATAAAACTTCGGCTGCTGATCAGGGGCAAGCGCAGCTGCAGAGGCTAAAAGGTTAAATAGATTGCTAGTCCCCGCTTCGAGCTTCTCCATACTGCCGTACAATCGTCCAAACTCGCCTTCATCCGTATAAGAGAAGTCCGGGTGCTGGAGACGGCTCGCAACATCAAGCGCGCCAGAAAGGCTTGCCGCAGCGGCAAAGCGCTCAGGATGATGCAGTCCCAGCTTGAACGCACCGTAGCCGCCCATTGAGAGGCCGGCGACAAAATTGTCTTCCCTGCGGGCTGACAGCGGGAAGAAGGAGCGGGCCACCAGCGGCAGCTCCTCGCTTACAAAGCTCCAGTAGCGTCCGCCCTGCTCCATATCGGCATAGAAGCTGCGATGGACGCCAGGCATGACGACAGCGATTCCTTTGCTGGAAGCATAACGTTCAATGGAGGTATAGCGCGTCCAAGCGGTATGGTCATCGGACAGCCCATGCAGCAAATACAGCACCGGATATTTGTAATCCGTTTCTTCCTGGCGGGTAGAAAGGTCAGCTAAAGATGGCTGTGGCAAAATAACCGACATGCCGGTCGAGAAGCCCAGCTTTTCCGAGAAAAAATCACATTGAAACAAGGCCATTGCGATGGAACCTCCTTGACCCAGCGTTTATTTAATGCCGGAAATCGAATAATTCTCAATAATTTGCTTCTGGAAGAAAATAAAGACGATGACAACCGGCAGTACCATGAACGTGGAGCCTGCCATTTGCAAAGCATAGTTGCTGCCATGCTCGCCCTTGAGCAAAGCGAGTCCGACGGACAGCGTGTACAGCTTCTCGTCATTGGCAATAATAAGCGGCCACAGGAAGCTGTTCCAGCCGCCGATAAACGTCAGAATGCCTTGAATGGCCAGAATAGCTTTAGAGATCGGAAGCACGATTTGGAAGAAGGTGCGAATTTCGCTAGCTCCGTCCAAGCGAGTTGCTTCCAGCAGCTCGTCGGGAATCGTGGACATAAATTGGCGGAATAGAAAAATGCCGAATGCGCCAACAAAGCCTGGAAGCACGATACCTACCATCGTATTCGTCAGATGCATTTCATTAAGCAGCAGGTAGACAGGAATCATCGTTACCTGGCCGGGAATCATCATCGTTGCGAGTACGAGATAGAACAGCTTATCTTTGCCTTTGAACTTGAACTTGGCGAAAGCATAACCAGCCATCGCATTTAGGAACAAGCCGATAAAGGAGAAAAAGACAATCAGCAGTGTGTTGCTCAAATACGTGCCAAAATGCATATTGACGAACAAATTGCTGAAGTTTTCGAACGTAATATTTTTCGGCCATAGGGTTGGAGGCAGCTGCTTGACCTCGCTCTCCGTCTTGAACGCCGACATAATCATCCATGCGAACGGAAGCATCATTACTATCCCGCCGCCAGTCAGCAAAATGCCAAGCAGCCATTGAAGGGCTGTGCCGCTTTTTGTTTTCGGTGCCATAATTATTCCCCTCTCCTTTCTTTAAACATCTGTTTCCTTGTTCTGGAACTTGAATTGAATAAGCGTAATGATAATGATCGAAATAAATAGTATAAAGGATCCTGCCGCAGCATATCCGAATTTGCTGTATTGGAAGCCGTTGTTGTAAATGAACAAGGCTACGGACATCGTGCCGTTAAGCGGTCCGCCTTTAGTCATAATGAGCGGCTCTTCGAAAAATTGAATCCAGCCAATCATCGTGGTAATGGATACGAAGAAAATAGCATAACGCAACAGCGGAAGTGTAATCGTCCGCATTTGCTGCCAGCTGCTGGCTCCGTCAATTTGTGCAGCCTCGTAATAAGAGCGTGGAATGCCCTTGATAGCTGCAATAAAAATAAGCATATTCAGTCCGATCGCCCGCCATAAGGCAAGAATGATCAGCGAGATTTTAGCTATAATCGGGTGCTGGAGCCACTGGACATCGGGAAGATGCACAAGGTTCAGCAAATAGTTGAACAAGCCAAGCGATGGGTTGTACAAATATGTCCATACGACCGCAACGGCAACGACGTTGGTCACGGACGGCAAGTAATAAATGACGCGGAACGTCGTAAATATTTTTGATCTGCCGAAGTTAATCAGCAGTGCAATCGCAAGCGACAAGGCGATAACCGAAGGAACGCCAATAATGACATAATAAAGCGTGTTGGTAATCGCTTGAACAAATAACGGATCAGTCAATACGTCCAAGTAGTTTTGCATGCCTACAAATGAAATGTTGGAAAAATCGGCAAGGCCGGCGAGATCCATATCGGTGAAGCTGATGACGAGTGCAATAACGATAGGCAGCAGGGAGAACATAGCGAGCAAAATCAACGTTGGCGCTATAAAGAAATAAGGTGTTTTATTATTCAATATGCCTTTCATCGGCTAAGTCACATCCTTTAAATTTACGCTTTTGCGCAAATGGACAATAATAGGGATAACCGACAGCCCTATACAAAAGCAGCTGCCGGCTAAAAGATTATTTAATTAATTTCTCAGCTTCAACGTTCAAAGCATCCATTTGCGTCTGCACGTCAGCGTTAGCGCGATAAATTTGCTCAAAGCGAGCTACATATTTTTGCGAAATTTGGTCATAAGCCGTAAGAGCTGGTGTTGCTTCAGCATGCTTAAGTTGCTCCCCAATGACTTGAAGGTTAGGATCAGCAGTCATAGAAGCATCTTGCCATACGCTTTGTACAGCTGGAAGCGCATCGGACAGCTCTTTCCATTTCAACTGAACTTCTGGTTTACTCATGTAGGCAATAAACTTCACTGCCGCTTCTTGATTTTTGCTGTATTTGAATACAGTCAGATCCGAGCCGCCGAGAATCGAGTTGTTGTTCGCCGAACCGGATGGAAGAACAGCGGTTGCCCATTTGCCCTCGATATCTGGCGCTTGCTCTTTAATCGGCTTGATCATCCAAGGTCCGCTGATGAACATCGGGATAACACCGTCGCCAGCAAAGCCTTGAACAGCATCAATGCCGAGATCTACAGGAGAAAGCTTCTCTTGATAGAAGCTGCCTACATATTTTACAGCGTCAACAAATTCCGGCTGATTGAACAAAGGTTTATTTTGCTCATCAAAAATCTTGGAACCGTTCTGGCGGGCAAACATAATGCCCAGAGTTGGCTCGCCTGGAACGAGGTCAATGCCGTATTTGCCTTCGCCGCGCGCAGTCAATTTCGTTGCCGCATCCTTCAACTCATCCCAAGTAGCAGGCGCTTTGTCATAGCCTACTTCTTTCAGCAGGTCGGTGCGGTAGAACAGGACGCGAGTTTCAGCATACCAAGGAATACCGAACGTTTTGCCGTCAAATTGCGTTGTATTTACGATACCCTCGAAAAAGTTCTCAGGTTTAAATTCAGGATATTGGTCGATGTAAGGCGTCAAATCAAGCAAAGCGCCCGCATTTGCGAATTCCGGCATCCAGGAAGTACCCATTTGCAGCACGTCAGGACCGGATTTGGAAGCAACAGCTGTCAGCAGCTTGTCATGCGCCGAACCCCAAGGGATAACCTGTACATCGACTTTAATGTTCGGATTGTCTGATTCGAATTGCTCGGAAATGGTTTTGAGCGTCTGTTCTTGGTCACCCATACCCCAAACTTTAATGGTAACGGGCTGATCGCCAGTAGCAGCCTCGCCTGTTGTATTTGTATTATTGGATGTGGAGCAAGCTGTCAAAATACCTGAAAGCAGCATTGTACTAATAAGTGCAGTTTTAACGGATTTATTAAACATTCCAATCTTCCTCTCTTTAAGAAGCTGTGATTTTAAGGTGCAGTAGCTTAAGTAAATGATGACTCTATTGTTGCCGGTTTATGCAATGGCGCTGGCAGTTAAGCAGCTGGCTTCCCTCTGAACATATGCCTTAAGCGACATGCCTCCTCTCCCATATTCCTGAAAAGCTCCCCTTAGTATATAAGCCTGATGAAACATAGAAACGTTTCGATTTTAGATTATACGCGAATGCATCATGAGATGCGAGTGACCATAGAAACGTTTCGATGTCATTATAAAACAGAATGTAATCGTATTCAACACATTTTTTTTGGCTATTGAAATTTGCTTCTGAAGCGTTAAAATGATAATAGAAACGTTTCACCTACTTGGTATTCGGGTAATGGAGGCAATTGACGGAAGGATGAAAACGTTCTATAATCCTTTTAGTTGTAAAATAGAAACGTTTCGATTATTTTCGGCAAATGCCGTCAATCTGCATCAACTTCGCGAGTATCAGCTGTTTATTATGCGTTTATTGATGAAAGCCTATGTATACAAATAAGCAAGCGTAAACGACTGAAGCCGTCCTCTGGCGGCAATGCTACCGTTTCGCGGTGAAATATAAGCTGATTATAAGGGTGAAACTTATAAATTCTTATATTTTAAAAAAGTCAGGAAAGTGAGTGATGACCATGACAGCAGCAAGCAGCTTTCAAGTAGAGGCCGGACAACTATCGTTCACCTTTCTCAGCAGCGGCGATCTTTATCAAATTACCCATAACGACACCATGATTAATCAACTTCTATCCAATGCGGTAGACGGTTCACTAAATAATATATATTTGCGTTTGCACCGTGAATCTGGCATTGTAGCCGTTCCTTTGCTTGGCGTGCGCTCGAATAGCCATGTCTCCTATAGTGCAAGTCAAGTTGTATGGGCGGGAGAAGCAGAAGGCGTTCGTTACCAGGTGCGTTTTCTACTATCGGAAGCAGGCGTATGGTTTTGGGATGTGTTGGTAGTCGGCAATGGCGAGATGGTCGATGTCATCTATGGTCAAGACATCGGGCTTGCTGACCAAGCCGCTGTTCGCAGCAATGAAGCTTATCAATCGCAATATATTGACCATTCTGTATTTGAGGATAAGCAGCGCGGTTATGTCGTTTGTTCCCGCCAAAATATGCCGCAGCGCGGAAGCTTCCCTTATTTGCAGCAAGGAGCATGGACAGGCGCGGCTGGCTATTCGACAGACGGCTTCCAGTTCTATGGCCTAAGCTATAAGGAAACGGATATGGCTGAAGCCTTAATGAAGCCATCGCTGGCCAATGAGGTTTACCAATATGAATTTGCCTACACGGCTCTGCAAGCGCCACTTGCCAAGCTGGACGGCGAGCTGAATGTTGTTTTTTACGGCTTATTTAAGGAAAATCATGCGGAGGCGGTAACCTCGCTAGCCTTTACGGCTGAAGTGCAGCAAGCGTGGGAGCAGGTATCTGCTGCGCCTGCTTTACAATCGCAAGAGGCAAATCCGGTGCGCAAAGCGGCGGCTATTGGCTCTCCTTTGCAAACCGTATCGATGACGGCGAAAGAGATTAATGGCTTGTTTCCTGAACGCTCGCAGGAGGAGTATGCGGGAGAGTCTCTGCTTTCTTTTTTCACTGCGACCCATGAGCATGTTGTATTAAAGGAAAAAGAGCTGCTGGTCGAGCGTCCGCATGGCCATATTCTGATGACGGGCGGCAATGACCGCTTGAACACACATGTGCTGACGACAACCTCATATATGTACGGTTTGTTCAACTCGCAGCTGGTTGTAGGCAACACAACGTTCCACAAATGGGTGACGAATGCCCGCAATGCGCTGAATGTGCCGAAAACGTCGGGACAACGCATTTATGTAGAGTTGGATGGCGTATATCGTCTGCTTACGATGCCGTCGATGTTTGAAATGGGCTTTAATTTTGCAAAATGGTATTACAAAACGTCAGATGATCTCATCATCATTACAAATTATACAACTGTAGATACGCCGGAAGTTCGGATGCATGTCCGTTCGACAAGCGGAAGGAAGCACCGTTATCTGGTCACGAACCAAGTGTCCATGAATGATAATGAATATATTTTGCCGTATCATATGAGCGAACATCAGGATGGTCTAGAATTTACGGCCGATTCGGCGGCACTAAGCTCAGGTGTATATTCGAAGCTTCGCTACCGGCTGCGTGTGGATGGAGCGGAAATGACCGTTGCGGATGAGCAAAAGCTCGTAACGGGAATGGAGTCAGGCGGCGCATCGCTGGTCGTTCTGGAGCTCGGGGCTAGCAGTGAGTGGTCATTAACCGTGCAAGGCTTGCTGCAAGGTGAAGAGCTTCCAGCGAAATCCGCTAGCGTAGAGGATGCGGAAGCACAGGCACAGGCCTATCGTGCTTTTTACAAGCAGGTTATGAATGGGTTCCAGCTAACGCAAAAAGGCGGAAATACCGCTGAAGTGGACAAGTTTAATACGCTGGCATGGTGGTACACGCACAATATGCTTGTCCATTATTCGGTACCGCACGGCTTGGAGCAATATGGCGGCGCTGCTTGGGGAACGCGGGATGTTTGCCAAGGGCCGACCGAATATTTTATGGCGATGCAAAATTACGGTGCGGTTCGTGAAATATTGCTGACGGTCTTTTCCCATCAATATGAGGAAGACGGCAATTGGCCGCAATGGTTTATGTTCGACAACTACGTGAACGTGCAGCAGGAAGAAAGCCATGGCGATATTATCGTATGGCCGCTCAAGGTGCTCAGCGACTATTTGACAGCGACGCAGGATTATTCTGTGCTGGAGGAGCAGATTCCTTATACGACGAAAGAAGGCTTTGCTTTCACGTCGCACACGGAATCGCTGCTTGAACATGCGCAGAAGGAAATTGCCTATATTAAGGGGCATTTTCTGCATGATACCCATTTGTCCTCCTATGGCGATGGGGATTGGGATGACACGCTGCAGCCTGCCAACGCCCAGCTTAAGCAGTATATGGTGAGCAGCTGGACAGTGGCGCTTACTTATCAGGTGTTTACGCATTTGTCTGCGGCCATGCAAGCGAACAATAAAGAGTGGGCAGCAGAGCTTGGCACACTGAGCGAGGGTATTAAAGCAGACTTCAATCGTTACATGCTGCAAACCGACGTCATTCCGGGCTTCTTGTATATGGAGCAGCCAGAGCAAGCAGAGCTGATGCTGCATCCATCGGATGCGGTGACAGGCATACAATACCGCCTGCTTCCGATGACCCGCAGCATGATTGCCGAGCTGCTTACGGCTGAGCAGGCCGAGGCGCATTATGATCTCATTAAGCGAGAGTTATATTGTCCGGATGGCGTGCGGCTGATGAACCGTCCAGCGAAATATACCGGCGGTGTCAGCACGCATTTCAAGCGTGCTGAGCAGGCGGCGAACTTTGGCCGCGAGGTAGGGCTGCAATATGTACATGCCCATATCCGCTACGTAGAAGCGATGGCTAAGCTCGGCAAAGTAGATGAAGCATGGAATGGACTTGCGATCATTAACCCAGTCGGCTTGAAGGACGCTGTCCCTAATGCGGAGCTTCGCCAAAGCAATTCCTATTTCAGCAGCTCGGACGGCAAGTTTAATACGCGTTACGAGGCGCAGGAGCGTTTCGCGGAGCTGCGTGACGGCTCTGCTCCGGTTAAAGGCGGCTGGAGAATTTATTCCAGCGGGCCGGGAATTTATATGAACCAGCTCGTAGCCAATGTGCTTGGTATTCGCCAAGTGCAAGGCAAGCTGATTGTTGATCCGGTGCTGCCGCAGTCGCTCAATGGCCTGCGATTCGATTTCGAATATCAGGGCATTCCGATTACCTTCGTCTACCATTTGAAGGGCGATGGCAATGCGACCGTGAAAAGCGTGAAAATAAATGGAAATGAAATGGAAGCTGAATTCGGCTCCAATCGTTATCGTACAGGCGGATTAGAAATTTCCCCGCAGCTGCTGAAGCAGGATCAGTCTGGCGAAAAAACGATTATCGACATTTTCATGTAAGGAATGGTGTACGGCGATTCGTTTTGGATCGCCGTATGCACATAAGGCGATCCAACTTTAGCCTGTTATGATATAGTTAATTAATCAGGAATATTTTAAAATATAAGTGTTTATAAGTTTATATGCCTTTAATAGGCTTTTATATGATTTAGGCTTATATTTCTACGCGAAACGAGCTTTTTCCATTTGAATGGAAAAGTCGTTTACGCTTGAAATCTAAGAATAATAAGGTGTAACTCTTATTATCAGGCTTACATTTCTACGCGAAACGAGCATACGTTACCGAAGGTATCGTATGCCGTTTACGCTCGAAGTAACAGATTGGAGAGAGTGCAGTGGTCAGTATTAAAGATATCGCTAAGAAGGCTGGTGTCTCGATATCG
Source organism: Paenibacillus sp. J31R34 (assembly GCF_059383715.1). Classification (NCBI taxonomy): domain Bacteria; kingdom Bacillati; phylum Bacillota; class Bacilli; order Caryophanales; family Paenibacillaceae; genus Paenibacillus; species Paenibacillus sp. J31R34. Next base: position 64,184 of record NZ_JBXENU010000013.1, on the reverse strand, counting down.
ACAGTTTCCTACGCGCTGAATGGCAGCCCAAAGGTGACATCGGAGACATGCGCCAAAATTTTAGCTATAGCCAAAGAGTTGAACTACGTGCCGAACGCAGCTGCCCGAACGCTTAAGACGCGTGAGACTAAAATTATTGGCGTATATTTGACCGACTTCAGTGGGGCCTTTTACGGGGATTTGCTGCAAGGGGTGAATGAAATGCTGCACCGCAAAGGCTATGATATGATCGTATGCAGTGGCAAACGTTCGCATCGCATGCTTCCTGAGCGGATGATTGATGGGGCAATTGTGCTCGATGCCACGTTCGATAGCGATGAGCTGCTGCGGTATGCGGCGCTGGGGCATAAAGTAGTCGTGCTCGACCGCGAGCTGAACCACCCGAATATCAATCAGGTGCTGCTTGATAACAAGGCAGGAGCTACGCTTGCGATGGAGCATTTGCTGGATCGGGGCTTTCGCAAAATCTATGCCATAATGGGTCCGGATGAGTCCTATGATGCAGGTCAGCGGCTGCAGGCGGTCAAGCAGGCGGTGGAGCGCTGCGATGACTTAACGTTTAAAGCGATTGAAGGCAGCTTCCGCAAGGAATCCGGTGAGGAAGCTGCTAAAAGAATATTGGCTGAATATACGGAGCCAGCTGCTGTTTTTTGCATGAACGATGAGATGGCGATTGGCGTACACAACTATGTATCCCAGACAGACTATGTTGTGGGGGAGCATATTCATATTATCGGTTTTGACAATGTGGAGCTGGCGTCGTATATGCAGCCAAAGCTGGCTACGATTGATTATTCCAAGCATAAATGGGGAGCGCTTGCATCTGAGCAGCTGCTGAAAATCATAGCCGGAGAGCCGGTCGAGAACGAGCGAATTTATGTGACGCTGGTTGAAGGCGACTCTGTTGGGATAAATAAAGAGGCTAGCGCCCGGCGCTAGCCTCTTTCCTTGTTGCCATGCAGATCAAATGCAACTATCATATCCTATTTTGTTTGCTCTGGCTCCTCGAACGTCATGCCCTTCAAGTCGACGGTCACTTTCGTCATCGAAAGCGGCTCATTCGGGCGATCTTGGCTGTTCGTTGGCTGGTTGACGATTTCATCAACGGCATCCATGCCTTCAATGACGGCTCCGAAGGAAGCGTACTGGTTATCAAGCGTTGGCGCATCCGCTACCATAATGAAAAACTGCGAGCCGGCGGAGTTTGGTTCACCCGTTCTGGCCATGGAGATTACGCCGCGTGTATGCAACAAATCGTTTTGAAAGCCATTTGATGTGAATTCCCCTGGAATGGAGTAGCCAGGGCCGCCAGCGCCTGTCCCGTCTGGGTCGCCGCCTTGAATCATGAACCCTTGAATGACACGGTGAAAAATCAACCCGTCATAATAGCCTTTTTGGACGAGTGCTATAAAATTGTTAACCGTATTCGGTGCAATCTCCGGGTACAGCTCAACTTTAATAATGGTGTCATTGCTCATTTGAATCGTTACGAGTGGATGCTTGTCCGAATCAAGAAGATTGGCCGCCGAGTCTGGTGATGGCTCGGCCGATGCAGCGGGCGCGGAAGACTCGCTGGACGCGTTTGCTGCCGTTCCAGCGGCTCCTGAGCTGGAATTGCTGCCCGCAGTGCTACCTGCACCACAAGCGGATATAGCAAGCATCATAGCTGCCAGAAGCAGTAGCAGCGAAAAAGCTTTTTTAGTGCTTTTCATTTTCGACATGTAAATGGTTCCTCCTAAAAATAATGTGGAGACGCAGCATTAGCTGCAGTCTGATCGGGTTAAAAGCTATTCCAAGTGTACTATAGCTGAATTGGAAAATAAAGCGAAACAGCAAGAACCTCCGCCAGCGTCCAAGGAGCGCCAGCGGAGGTTCTTGCTGTTATGCGTAAGTTAACCTACTACGTTGTAGGCCATAATCCAAATGGAGCCTGCAACGATGGTGAGCAAGATGACGAGCCCGAATATGAGTGCCATCGTATTGTAACGCGGCTTTTCCTCGTCTCTTAAATGCATGAAGAATAACAATTGAACGACGAACTGCAAAGCGGCCATAATCAGAATGACGATTACCGTCAGCTGCTTGCTTAGCATACCGTTCATGACAATGACAATCGGGATAATGGTCAAAATAATCGACAATACAAACCCGATGACATAGGATTTCATGGAACCATGTGTTTCATGAGACGGGGAATGCGAGTTGTGGTTATCCATGCTACATCACCCCCATCAGATAGACGACCGTAAGGACGAAAATCCATACGACGTCCAAAAAGTGCCAGTACAAGCTAATAATATTAACCTTGCGCTGTGTAACTGGCGTAATGCCGCGACGGTACAGCTGAATCATCAGCGCCGTCATCCATACAATACCGACCGATACGTGAAGTCCGTGTGTACCGACGAGTGTAAAGAAGGCTGACCAGTAAGCGCTAGTACCAATTGTTACGCCTTCGTGTACCAGCTCGATAAACTCGCTAACCTCCAAATAGATGAAGGCAAGACCGAGAACCGCGGTAACAGCGAGCCAGCCAATGAGGCCCTTCTTATTGCCTTTGTGCATTTGAAGCACAGCGATACCGCTTGTGAAGCTACTTGTGAGCAAGATGAATGTCTCGGCGATGACGCCAGGCATCTTGAACATCTCGGCGGCCGTAGGGCCGCCATCCGTGCTGAATCGAAGAACGACAAATGTTGCAAATAGCGTACCGAACAAAATAACGTCGGTAATCAGAAACATCCAGAAGCCGAATGTTTTGAGTGATTCATGTTCATGCTCATGGTGCTCGTCATGATGACCGTGGCCGCCATGGCCGTGCTTGTCATGACCGGTTACTGCTTGTGCCATTATTTTGTCCCTCCTAATGCGGCTTCCGTCCGCTCGATCTCATCTACAGGAATGTAGTAGTCGGTATCGTAGCTGAAGGAACGTGCCAGCATGCAAATGGCAATGCCGATTGCGCCAGGTATAATCATCCATTTCCAATCCCAGACGAACCCGAAGCCCATAACGAAGAAGGAAACGGATATCAAAAATGGAATGGCAGAGTTTTTCGGCATATGAATCGGTTCAAGAGGAGCAAGCGGCTTAGGCTTTCCGCCATTTGCCAGACGCTGCTTCTCTTCCCACCAAGCATCCTCTGTTTCTACAACCGGAACTCTTGCAAAGTTATAAAGCGGTGCAGGAGATGGAATCGACCATTCCAGCGTACGGCCATCCCATGAATCGCCGTTTGGCTCTTTTTTGTAAAACTTGATGCTGTGCGCGATTTGCCATACTTGGAACAGGAACGCAAGACCCATAATAAACGCGCCGACAGTGGAAACGACGTTAAGCGGCTGCCAGCCCATATCAAAGTTGTATTCGTTGAAACGACGGGTCATGCCCATCAGGCCAAGCGCGTACTGCGGCATGAAACAAACGTAGAAACCGATGTTCCACAGCCAGAATGCCCATTTTCCAAGGCCTTCATGCAGCTTGAATCCGAACATCTTCGGCCACCAGTAGTAAAGTCCGGCGAAGTAACCGAATACGACGCCCCCGATCAGCACTTGGTGGAAGTGAGCAATCAGGAAGTAACTGTTGTGGAACTGGAAGTCAGCAGGGGCGACGGAAAGCATAACCCCAGTCATACCGCCGACGACAAAGCAAGGAATAAACGCGATTGTCCAAAGCATTGGCGTTGGGAACGTCAGCTTGCCTCGGAACATCGTAAACAGCCAGTTAAATACTTTAACGCCTGTAGGAATCGCAATAAGCATCGTCGTTACAGCGAAAAAGGCATTGACGTTGGCGCCGGAGCCCATGGTGAAGAAGTGATGCGCCCATGTGAAGAACGAGAAGAAGCTGATCGACATGAGGGCGAATACCATGGATTTGTAGCCAAATAGCTTTTTCTTCGAGAAAGCCGAAACGACCTCGGAGAAAATACCGAATGCTGGCAAAATAACGATATAAACTTCGGGATGTCCCCACATCCAGATGAGGTTGATGTACATCATCGGATTACCGCCGCCATCGAGCGTAAAGAAGTGAGCGCCGAAGTAACGGTCAATGAACAGCAGGAACAGTGTAACGGTCAAGATTGGGAAAGCGAACATAATCGTAATACATGATGAAAGGACGGACCAGACAAACATCGGCATTTTCATCAGCTTCATGCCTGGTGCGCGCATTTTCAAAATCGTTACGACAAAGTTAATACCGGTGGCCAAGGAGCCGATACCGGAAATCTGAATGCCCCAAATATAGAAATCCTGTCCTAGACCTGGGCTTCCTGACAGCTCAGAGAGCGGTGGATAGGCCAGCCAGCCTGCATCCGGCGAACCGCCGATAACGAAGGAAACGTTAAACAGCATGGCGCCAAAGAAAAACATCCAAAAGCTGAGCGAGTTTAGGAACGGATAAGCGACGTCGCGTGCGCCGATTTGCAGCGGCACAACGATATTGAATAAGCCGAACATAAGCGGCATCGCCATAAATAAAATCATAATTACGCCGTGCGTTGTAAAAATTGCATTATAGTGATCGGCGTGGAGGAACTCTACCTGCGGTACTGCGAGCTGCACCCGCATCAGCAGGGCATCGACGCCACCACGGAAAAGCATGAGAATCGACGCGATAATATACATAATCCCGATCCGTTTATGATCGACGGTGGTCAGCCATTCCGTCCATAGCCAGCGCCATTTTTTGAAATACGACAAGGCGAATACGACGGCAACCATGGACAAGCCGATGGATACCTGTGCTCCAAGAATGAGCGGGTCGCCAGTGATGAAAAAATCATTGAGCAGGAAATCGATTAGATTCTGAAACATGCGGCGTCTCCTTTCGTCTTGTGTTTAATGTGAATGCTCGTTCGTTGAAGATTCTTGGTCATGATTCATATCCATACCGTCCATATCTTTCATGTCCATATCACTCATATCCATATCCTCGTGATCCTTGCTTGAGTCTTCTTCTGTAGCTGCGGAGCCGCCATGATGATGGGAAGAGCCGCCTTCGCCAATATATTGCATCACGACTTTCTGGAACAATCCTTCAGGGAAGGAGGAGAACGATTGTACAGTCTCAACGCTTGGCTCAGTCAGCTTCTCGAAGCCTTCTTGCGTCAGAGCGGGAGCAGTTGTTTTCACCTCTTGAACCCATGCCTTATAATCATCCTCGGAAGTTGCCTTCACATTAAAGGTCATTTGCGCAAAATGCTCCCCAGTGAAGTTGGCGCCCGAGCCATAATAATTGCCGATTTCATCTGCCTGCAGATAAAGGGTCATGGCCATGCCGGACATCGTATAAATTTGGCCGCCCAGCTGTGGAATCCAGAACGAATTCATCGCCGTATCAGAAGTCAGTCTGAATTGAATCGGAGTGCCCTCTGGTATTTGAAGATAGTTGACTGTAGATATGCCCTCTTCGGGGTAAGTGAACAGCCATTTCCAATCCAATGAGGTTACTTCAATCGTTACCGGTGCTTTAGCAGAAACAATTGGTTTGGATGGCTCCAACTCGTACGTATACTTCACCGTCACGATCGCCAGAATAGCGATAATTACGATTGGAATGCTCCACCAAATAATCTCCAGCTTCGTGCTGTGATTCCAGTTTGGCTGGTAGGGAGCGTTGTTGCCCTTTTTGTCGCGATAGCGCCATACGATGAAGCCGGTCAAAATCAGAACGGGCACGACAATAACTAGACAGAGGATCGTCGAAAAATAAATCAAATCCTTCTGGCTTTCGCCAATCGGTCCTTTTGGATCGAGCACCAGATACTGCTCGCCGCAGCCAGAGAGAAGAACGGCCATCAGCATGATGAGCAGGGGTGTCAATACACGAATATAACGTCTCAAATGGTTCAACTCCTTGGATATACTCTTAGCCTTAACATTAGCAGAAGTTACGGAGAATAACTGCTGACTTAACAATTACGTCAACAATTCGTCTTTTTTTCGTAATAGAAAGTTCACTAGTTCGACAATTGTCATTCACTGGCTCTCAGAAAAACGTGACTTTATCTAAGATGAAGCGGCTGTCACCGTCCTTTGGCGGTTTGCGCGGGCTAAGGCTTGTCCCTTCACATGAATCTTATCGTCATAATTGTAGCTACATTAAATAGGCTGAAAAAAATAAAAAGCCCCACTGTCAATTCGACGGTGAGACTTTAAATTGTGCTTTCTCCATTGTGGTGCTGCTTCAATACGGTTACTTGTGTTCTTCAGCCTGCGCCCGTCTTGCATGAACAAGGCCAATTGCAGTGCCGATTGTGTAAATAAATACACTGCCGACCATAAATCCGAGCCCGACCATAAGCCAAACGTTCTTGTCGCTGAAGTGGCTGAGATTTATTAAGCAAAGGACTACGCCTATAGAGAGAACGGTCCAAGCGATGATGGTCATTGCGGTTACCAAACGTTTCACACTAGCTGCAGTTGCTGATTTAACGTCGCTGATTGTTGCTGTTTTCGTTGTCATTATAAACACCCCGTTTACTTGTAAGTGCTTTCTTGAACTTATTATAACACACTTTATGCAATTTGTTCAAAGAAAATTCACGATTTGATCAAATTTTCGACAAAATTAGGTGAAGTAGCTTTACTTTTAGGTTTTCGTCTTAGTTGTGCTGCCACCAGCGTTTCAAATCATTCCACCATGGTTTTCGTTCTTCGGCTGTTTTGCTCTCATCTGTTCCCTGAACGGAGGAGTCGCCGGGATCGCCAGAGGCTTCGCCGCACACTTCAACAGGCTCAGTGCCTTTGACGAAATATTCGAGCTGTTTCCCCGAACAGGTGGCTTCTGCAACTCTGCCGCTGGCTGGATCGACGTAGACGCTGACGACATCTGCGGGTATTGGGAAAATTTTTGGCGGAACCGCTGATAGCGCCTGCTCCGTATAGGCTGCGAAAATCGGCGCTGCGTGGTGCGCTTCGGCCACGGTCAGCTTGCGGCCTTTGTCAAAGCCTGTCCACACCGCGGTAGCAAGCTCTGGCGTATAGCCAACCAGCCAAGCATCATTAGCAGTCGTTCCCGTTTTGCCGGCAACGGGCCGTTTGATCATGGCGGCCACGCGATTTCCGGTGCCTCCGCTCTCGAAGACGCTTTCCATCAGGCTGGTCAATACGAACGCATTTGCGGGATCAACAATCTGCTGGGCCTGCTGCTTCGCTTCATATAAAATGTGTCCGCTGCGATCCTCGATTCGCATGATGGCGATCGGCTCTATCCGCTTGCCTCCGTTCGCCAGCACAGCGAAAGCGGAGGCCATCTGGTAAGGGCTGACCGGGAAGGTGCCCAGAGCGAGTGAAGGCAGCGGGCTCATGGGGCTCGTAATGCCCAGCTTGCGCGCCGTCTCAATTACTTTGTCCGCGCCAACCGTCATAATGGTATCTACAGCGTAAATGTTATCGGAGCTGGCAATCGCTTGCCGCATCGTAATAAAGTCGTTGGTGTACTTGTCATTGTAATTGCTGGGCTTATATACTTTGCGTCCCTCATCGTAGATGAAGGAAGTGGGCTCGCTCTTGAATCGTGAAGCAGGCGTTAAGAGGCCGCTTTGGAGCGCGGTCAAATAAACAATCGGCTTGAACGAAGAGCCGGGCTGGCGTGTATCGGCAAATACACGATTAAATTGATTATTTTTGTAATCGCGCCCGCCAACCATCGCTTTAATGTAGCCATTGCGCGGATCGAGCGAGATGAGAGCTGCCTGCTGCCCTTCGCTGCCCGACAATTCCTTGTCGATGGCGGTTTCGGCAGCATTTTGCGCCACAGGATCAAGGGTTGTATAAATCGTAATTCCGCCCTCGTTCAGCAGCTGTTCGTTGATGCCAAGCTTGTCCACGGCCAAATACTTCACATAGTCGCGAAAATACGGCGCGAATCCGCTCTGGTTGCCGGCTCCAAGAGGCTGAAATTGCAGCAGCTCTTCATAAGCCTTATCCGCCTCCGACCTCGAAATCACGCCATCCTCCGCCATAATGGACAAAATGGTAAGCTGCCTGTCCTTGGCGTTTTTCATATCCATGTACGGGGAATAATATTTGGGCCCCTTCGGTATGCCCGCCAGCATGGCACTTTCGGCGAGCGTCAATTCCGATGCTTTCTTATTAAAATAGAGCGAAGCTGCCGCCTCAATGCCATAAGCGCCATGGCCGTAATAAATTTGGTTCAAATAAAGGCTCAAAATTTCATCCTTGGAATAATGCATCTCCAGCTGCATGGTGTAGATCGCTTCCTTGAATTTGCGCTGCCACGTTTTCTCATGCGTCAAATACAAATTGCGGGCGAGCTGCTGCGTCAGCGTGCTGGCCCCTTGCTTGGCTGATAACGAAACGGTATTTGCTACAATGGCGCGCCCCAATCCTTTAATATCGAAGCCGGGGTGGTCGTAGAAGCGCCTGTCTTCAATAGCGATGGTCGCCTTCACTAGATTGGGGGAAATTTGATCGAGCGGAACCGAACGGCGATTTTCGCCAGTATGGAATGTATCGATAACCTGACCATGCAGGTCGAGCATTTGAGAGGTTTGGCTAATGGATGCTGCGGGCAGCGACTGCATGCTTAAATACAGCAGAGCGCCTACAAGGCAGGCGGTCAGCAGCAGAAACAGCGCGGCGATTCGCCCCGCCCATTTTTTAAATCGATGAAAGGCCGTAGGCTGCTGGACCATGCCAGGCGTTTGCTGCCGGGATACTTGCTGTGCGGATGCTTGGGCCGCTTGTGGGCGCCTCATTCGGTTCATGCTTGGACGCTGGTGGAGTTTAGGGAAAAACCGCTCAGAAAACGCGGAAAGCTTGCGTCTTAAGGACGGCTTGACGGGCTTGATTTTGTGCTTGTTCATGGAGCGTGCTCCCTTCGGATGAACGATCATTCCTCTTTAGTATGGAAAAAGCAGGGAGGCTATATTCATCCTATGTTAGCGGAGTGTTAATTTTTTGGGCGGATATGGTGTAAAAGGTTGCTTTTTGACCTCGTTCTACTATAATACAGATTGAACCATTGACGGAAAGAAGGGATATCACGCTATGGAATTGTGGTACACGGAGAAACAAACGGACAGCTTCGGCATTACGGCGAAGATTACAGAAACTTATGTTACGGAACAAACGGACTTTCAAAAGCTCGATATGATTGAGACGGAAGAATTCGGAACGATGCTCGTATTGGATGGCATGGTTATGACGACAGTTAAGGATGAGTTCGTTTACCACGAGATGGTGGCGCACCCGATCCTGTTCACGCACCCGAACCCTGAGCATGTGCTCGTTGTGGGCGGCGGCGACGGCGGCGTTATTCGCGAAATCATGAAACACCCTAAGGTGAAAAAAGCAGTCCTCGTTGACATCGACGGCAAAGTTATCGAATATTCGAAAAAATATTTGCCAACCATTGCTGGCGAGCTGGACAACCCGCGCGTAGAAGTTATCGTGAATGACGGCTTCATGCATATCCACGATCACAAAAACACGTATGATGTCATTATGGTTGACTCCACAGAGCCAGTTGGCCCTGCAGCTAACCTGTTCACACGCGGCTTCTATCAAGGTATTTACGAAGCGCTGAAGGAAGATGGCATTTTCGTTGCACAGACAGACAACCCTTGGTTTAAAGCTGATCTGATCCAAAGCGTCAATAAAGATGTGAAAGAAGTGTTTCCAATCGTGCGTGTATACGGTGCGAACATTCCTACGTATCCAAGCGGCCTGTGGACATTTACGCTGGGCAGCAAAAAATACGATCCGCTTGAGGTTGACGAAGCGTCAATCGCCGAGATCGATACGAAATATTACACTCCGCGCCTTCACAAAGCGGCATTCGTGCTGCCTAAATTTGTGGAAGACCTGATTAAATAAGCAAACGTACAGAAAGCGAGGACAAGCCCTCATGAAACTCGATCAAAAATATTCCGGCAACGTCTTCATCCTGAGCTCTGAGGATTATGCGGCTTCCAAAGCGGTAATCTACGGCATGCCGATGGATTTTACCGTCAGCTTCCGTCCGGGCTCGCGCTTCGGTCCTCCGCGTATTCGCGAGGTATCGATTGGCCTGGAAGAATACAGTCCGTATCTCGACCGCAGTCTGGAAGAGATTGAATACTTCGACGCAGGCGACCTGCTGCTGCCATTCGGCAACGCGGCACGCAGCCTCGAAATTATCGGCGAATTTGTTCGCGGCGTTCTGAACGATGGCAAAATGCCAGTTGGAATGGGCGGCGAGCATCTCGTATCGTGGCCGATTTTCCAAGAGGTATATGCGAAATATCCGGATCTTGCGATCATTCATTTTGATGCGCATGCGGATCTGCGTGAAAGCTATGAAGGCGAGCCTTTGTCGCACTCCACGCCGCTGCGCAAAGCAGCAGGACTGCTTGGCGGCAAAAACATTTACCAATTCGGTATTCGTTCGGGCTCCCGCGAGGAGTTCCAATATGCCCGCGAGAACATTAATTTCCACCCGTTCGAGGTGCTGGAGCCTTTGAAAAAAGTGCTTCCGGAGCTGGCAGGACGTCCGGTTTACTTGACGATCGACATCGATGTGCTTGATCCTTCGGCAGCGCCGGGCACAGGTACGGCAGAAGCAGGCGGCATTACATCGAAAGAGCTGATCGAGGCAGTTCACGCTATCGCAGCTTCCGGTGTAAACGTTGTTGGCTGCGACCTTGTAGAGGTAGCGCCTGCTTATGACCCAACGGAGCAAACGCAAATCGTTGCTGCGAAGGTCATTCGCGAAATGCTGCTTGGTTTTATTAAGTAGCATTTTTAGCTTCGCTTTGTATGTTTTGGTTTGGTATTGTTAAATGAAAGAGCCTGTATTGCGATATCTATATCGCAATACAGGCTCTTTTATGTTGACTGAGATCCAATAGCTAATAGATTCTGGAAAGTGGCGATTTGATAAAATTAAAGTTAGAGGTCAAACTTATAAAAATTTCCTATTTTACTTTATTTTTTTATTAGGAAATTATATAAAAAGGTAATTAAAATTTATATAACCAAATTTTAATCAATTTAAATAGTTACACTATTTGACATGTGAAAATTTACATTGTATAATTATGGAGTTATAAAGTTGCTGTCTAATTTAAGCGTTTTCTTTTCTGTTTAAAGGGATTTAATTTTATATAAGGGAATAATATGATTAATTAGATTGATGCTATATTTTAAGTTTGGATAACCGTCTAATTTCTAATTATTAAACAATTATATGAATAGGCTCAAGTAAATTGGCTGAAAAGTATCTCTCTTAAAGCAAGAGAATTGTTTGAAGATCAAGATAGTAACTCTTAATTTCTATGAAACGCTGGCCAGCTTTCATTAATAAAAACTAGGGGTGATATTTATGAAACAGCATAAAATATTTATGATTGTTCTAACTATAATTTGTTTGGTTTTTGTTGTTACACCTGTTTATGCTGAGAATGCTGAGATTCAAGTTGTCAACGAGGGTCTAGTTACTATTTCTTATGAAGATGCAACTAATATAGATCCGTTTATAGAGGTTACTAAACTTGATACCATACTAAAAGAACAATATTTCAAAACGACCAGTTATGACTTAGAACAAGCTGTTTCGGATTATAACGCAGAAAACAAAGTCTCACTCAAATCTGCTAGTTATTGTATGTCCCAGTGTGAAGAATCTTATCGAACAGGTATTCTTTCACAACGACAAGGAGATGCTTTGGCTGTTAGTACTTTTTATGGGTATCATTGGAATAATCTTCTTGGAGCTGTTCATTGGACGGGCGTTGGTGGTTCAACAGCAGGATTTTGGGAAGGGGGCGGTACAGCTCAAATGATGAGAATTGATCATACCCTGTCTTTCTCAAGTGCATCAATTAATTTATCTACTTCTCCTGGCTTCTCTGGGAGCGGTTCAACAAGCACGCTGACAGGTGTGGCTGTGATTAATAAAAATTATCATCAATCTAGTTTTGCAGGTACAAGTGCATCGAGCTTATTATATTTAGGGCCAGCAACACATGAGGGCTCTGTATTCGTCAGAACCCCATGGGGTTCTGATTTAAGGCCAATGGCCTCTGTTACAATAGATTAATAATAAGAGAGCTAGCAGATGTACTGTTAGCTCTCTTTCATTACAATCTTAAAACGAAATAGGAGATATGATGAGAACTGTATTGAAAAAAATATTAATCTTGTTTTTTTCTTTTAGCATTGTTGTTGGATGTGTTAATCATGATGATATTAAGGAAGTGAATGATCAAAGTACCAGAATTAAAATAAGTAAACTGAACAATTTGGCAGGGAAAATGAATTTATATAGTGGTGGTTATTCAGCGCAGCCAATTCAAAACCAATTTGGATCGCTTTACTCAACATATTTTATTGTGGATACACTAATGAAAATAAATTATAATTTTTCTGAAAACGAAAGAGAGTCAATGAATCAATTTCTTGATAAAGAGTATGACAATTTATTGAATGAAAGTAATACTAATCTTATCTTTGATTTATATTATTATGTTGCGTTGAACTCAATATTTAATATAAAAAACAATAATCATAAAAATGAAATTTTGAATTTATTGAAGAATTTGAAATCTAAAAGCGGTAGTTATTATTATGGATATTCAGATATTGAGGTGGATGATTTTCCAGAGATCAATAAAATTTCCGCTACATATTACGCAGTGAAGATCGAAAAATATTTAAATATGAAACCAGACATACAAACAATTAAATGGAGTGAAAATATTTTAAATGAATCGCTGAAGAATAAAGTGGATGTTAGGTTCATTTCAGTTTTGCTTAAATTAGGGGATGAACTAGAAATCGATTATGATAAGAGATCGATTCAGGATTTATATAAAGATGATATTTCTCAAATACTTTTAGAGAGCAATCAGTTACTTGAAATGGATGTGGTTATTGAATTAGCGGGGCATTTAGACAGAGAGTATGAGCCGGATGAGTTTTTTTGGGGTAAAATAAATCGAAGTCAAAATGGAGATGGTGGCTGGGGTTATGATCTAAGCGGATTTTCTGATGAACAGGCAACGAATATAGTAGTTAAAATTCATGATCATTACAACAGAGAGGTAAAAAACATTGAAACTATAAAGGACTTTCTTTTAGAACAAAGAAGTTTTTTTGGCGGATTCTCCCCCATGTTTAAAAGTGAATTTGATATTAATAGTACTTTTTATATTTTGTATCTAAATAATAAGTATGGTGTGGAAAATGAAGATACCGAAAAAATAAAGGGATTAGTAATTAAAGGTTTGAAGAATTATCAAGAATTATCTTCTATAGATAAAAATAGAATATTATTAATCAGTGATATTTTAAAATTCGATATTCCTCATACTGAATATATCAACAGTCAAAAATGGGGGTTATCCGAGGGTGTTTCTGATGAAACGTTAATATCAGCTTTTTATTATTCGGAGATTCTTTCGGAATATAAGGAGAAAGACCTTTATTTTGAAAAAAATATAAAAAAATATATGAATGAGGATGCAATTAAAGATAATTTTAATTTAAACATTTATTTAGTTGTTGAAAATATAAAATTATCTTTTCAATCTATAAATCCAGAAGAAGTGATGAGGGTTTTATATAAAAATAATTTAGATGTTAAAAGATCTATGGAAGGTACAGAAGGGATGTTTCTTATTAGTAATTTGCTTTTAAATATAAAAAGAGAGGAAATTTCTGATAAAGATCTGTATGATTCATTATTAAAAGAATTGAAACAAAAAACAATAGAATTAGAAAAAATGATTGTTTCTTTGGATACTCCTTTGAATCTAGCTGACTTATATTATTTTGAAAAATTAACGGAAAACTATCTAATTAGCCGTAATACGTATTAAACAATATAAGAGGAAGGTGAGCAATTGATGAGGAAGAAAATGGCTTTGTTTCTTGCGATCTTATGTTTAATGGTTGTTGTTGTGATTTACAAAGGAATTCCGATAAATCAGCCTGCTAAAATTGATTCTGCTGCTGCATCTATTTTTATTCAAGAAAATTATAATTCGGAAAAATTCGATTATATTTCTAATTATTTAACGCCTGATAAGCTTTATTTTTATACATTTATGTTGAATAAAGAGAAGAATGAAAAGGTATTATCATTGGTTACACGTAATGAAGATGGATATAATGTATCGCTTGAAAGTATTTATCAAAATAATAATTCAACAATTGATGTGTTGAAGCTAGGTGAAGGCTTTTATACGAATGTGATTGATATAAATGATGAGAAGATTAAATATCTAGAAGTTACCGATTCCAGTGGAACAACCTGGGAGGTGAAGAATATTGAGAGTGAATCCTTATTTTTCAACGGAGAGATTCTACTTATTCGCGGATACGATGAGGAAAATTACAAAATATTTCACAGTTGTTATGAAGAGAATTTTTGTGAAAGTAAGAATTTTTGAGAATGTGGCTAACCATAAGGGAGTGAAATGAGAGAGTATACTTCTCACTAATTAATAAGAGGTATATTTCGAAGCACAAAACGGGTACTGCTATTTTTGTAGAGCAGTACCCGTTCTTTGATTATAAATGCGATTGAATCGCTTCGCGAATTTTCATCATCGTGCGATTCAGATCAAGATTTTCCAGCACATGCTCGCATTGCTTGCGGTAGACGACCTCTTCGGTGTAAATCGACATGTAGCTGTTGATGACCTCTGCAGGAAGTCCCTTCGCCTCCAGCCGCTCAATGACCGTGCGTTTTTCTACGTACAGGAAGATGCGGACAACTTGCTCGCCGTACAGCTTCTTGATTAGCGAAGCGCCATCGCTGTTGAGAATCATGTACACATGCTTGCCCTCGCTCAGTAAATCAGTGAGCTCATGAGTGCGGATACCATAATGATGCTTATGGATAACGGCGGTTTCAATAAAATCGCCGCTTGCGTTCATGCGGTCAAAGCGTTCTTGCTCAATATAATGATAGTCGCGGTCAGGCGGCTCAGAATCTCTTGGAGGGCGTGTTGTGTAAGAGCTGACATGCTTGATGCCAAGTTCCTTGCCAATCCGGTGAGCCATCGTTTTTCTTCCAGATCCGCTAGTACCGGTAAAAATGAAGATATAAGGTCCAGCCATAGCCTGTCGCCTCCTTCTCCGTATGAAAATATAAGGCTTCTATAAGCCTATCGCTTATAAAGTCTTACATTTATGAAGGATAACATTCGACAAAAATCGTGCGAATCCTTCTTTATAGAAGTAGTCGCTATGTTAATATTCAATAAATTGGTAAAAAATTACGATCCCGGCGGCTCTAAAATTTGGCCGATGAGATAAGCAATACGGAAGCGCAAATTGTCGTTGTCATTTCGCAGCTTGCGGCCTGTAAGCTGCTCGCATTTTTCCAAGCGGTAAATGACGGTATTGCGATGTACGAACAGCTGCTTGGCCGTTTCGGCGATCTGGCAGTTGTTGCTGTGGTAAACGACGAGCGTTCGCATCAGCTCGCTGCGCTCTTTGTCCTCCAGCCGGTTCAGCTCCTTGAACATGTCGTTGTGAAATTTTCTCAGCTCCTGAGCCGGCAGCAAGCGAAGCAGATCCGTAAGCTCCTTGGCATGGTAAAACTGCACGAACCGGCGCTTGCGGCTGGTGAATGCTGTCTCCCAGGCGTCAACCGCTTCCTTGTAGGTCGCTGGAATGTCGGTCAGCTTCTTGACCGGGTTGCCAATGCCGAAGGAGACGGCGATGCCTGTGCTTTCGAATACCTGATCACTGATTCGAGCCAGCAGCTCTGGTGCCACCGTCTGTGCTTCCTCGGGCTGGAAGGTGAGCAGGAGAACAAGCCAGCTTTTCTTGCTGAAAATGATAAAGGACAGCCCCTGCTCCTTGAAAGCGACCTTGAGGCTGTCATACAGCTCCTCATAGTCGGCTAGCTGCTGTTCTTCAAACGGCTTTGCTTTGAATGATGCTTGGAAAACGGCTTTGGATGCTGTGGTGGTGGTGGCGGGTTCATCAGCGCTGCTATCTGGCCTTGCCACAATACACAAGGAGGAAGTGGTTCCAGCGTTCAGGCCATACCGTTTGCCGCGGCGCAGCATTTCCTGCTCGGAGGTGACGAGGCCGTCTACAAAATCCGAAAACAGATCATTTTTGTAGCGCCGCGACCGCTCCTTGACCGCCTGCGTCTTCAGCAGCTCAAAGCTAATGACGTTGGCAGCCTGTTCCATAGCGAGCGCCGGAAGCTGCTGGAGCTGGTACGAATGCTGGAGTGAGACGAGAAAGCCTTGCGGCTGATACGTCTTGATTGGATGCACGGCAACATGGTTGAAGGTGCCGGGCTCGGGGGCAGTCAGGCAGAAGATGGCTTCCTTGTCCTGTGCGCTCAGCGAGCCTACTGCCAAGGAGATTTGAGGGAGCATGCGGGAATACGGCTCTTTCTGAAAATGGGACGAAGCCGAAACTAGCGTAAGCCTCGAATCAAACAGCAGCGTAGGGCTGCCCAGCAGCGCCGAAAGTTCCTGAACGATTTCACGAATCCCCTGCCCCTTGAGCACAATATTGGAAAAGTGGCGATGGCTCTCCAGTGCGTATCGCAGCTCATCGGTCTGCTTCTCCAAAATAAAGCCCAGCGATTGATTGAGTATATCGCCAAGCGACACATCAAGCGACAATTCAATAAGCGGGAATTGCAGCTCATTCGCTCGGGCGATAGCGGCTTCCGGCATTTCGGCAAGGAAACGCTTCGTTTTGATTCCGAGGCCTGCACAGCCGACGGCGGCCATTGAAGTGATTAGCGCGACGAGATCCTGCGGCGTATCTTTAAGCGCATAAGCAGTCGTGACGAGCAGCTCATGCGGCTTAATATAATGAATGATATCCGGGGCATCCATCAAATTGACGGTGCTGACCTTACGGTTTAGTCCGGCGTGCCCGGCAGCGACCGTCGAGCCGGAGAGGGAAGGTATTTTCAATAGATCGGCTAAAATCATCGGTTCCGCTTCCTCGCTCTCTTCATGTGAGAATAGATAACGCGAATATATCATTTTTGCAGCTGAAAAACAATGAAAATAAGTTAATGTAACCAATGAACGGTTATATCATTAGTTAAGTTGAACAATGACTTGCTCGTGTGTCGGTGATTATAATGAAGGTATGTTAGATAAACTGTGCGATTAGAAGAGGATAGGAAGCGGATTAGCGTCAGGAGGAGGTGGCAGCATGAGTGGCAGCGGATTGGGAACGGTAAAAGAGCGGGAAGCGTTAATTTCTTCGCTTGCTGAAGAGTTGGAACAGCTGCTGGTATGGTTGTCCGGTTACGGGAAGCAGGAAGGCGGCGGGGTGACGCGGCTGTTGTATTCCGAAGCGTGGAAGGAAGCGCAGTTGGCGCTTGCTGAACGAATGCGTGTGAGCGGGCTTATGCCTTCCTTCGATCAGGTGGGCAATTTGTATGGCAGGCTGGAGGGAACTGGCGGTACCCTACCCTCTATCCTGACTGGCTCCCATGTCGATACGGTCAAAAACGGCGGCCTATACGATGGCGCGTTTGGCATAGCGGCAGGGATTATAGCGCTGAATTATTTGAAAAAGCATTATGGAGCACCTAAGCGCAGCCTGGAGGTTGTATCCTTTTGTGAAGAGGAAGGCAGCCGTTTCCCCATTGCTTATTGGGGCTCTGGCAGTGTGACGGGCCGCTTTAAGCTGAGTGATGCGGAGGGCGTAGCCGACACGGATGGTATGCGGCTGGAGGATGCAATGCGGCAGGCTGGCTTCGGTGCTGAGGGAAGCGATGCTGGCAGAGGAGAGGCTGGACCGAGCAAAGCTGAGCGGCGCGATATCGCGGCTTTCGTGGAAATTCACGTGGAGCAGGGAATTGTGCTGGAACGCGAGCGGCTGCAAATCGGAGTCGTTGAGGCGATTGTAGGCCAGCAGCGCTATACGGTAACGGTGACGGGCGAAGCCAATCATGCGGGAACGACACCGATGGTTTGGCGCAAGGATGCAATGCGCGGCGCGAGCAAAATGATTGATTGGCTGCTGGATGCCGCTGCTCAGCAAGGGGCTCCGCTCGTAGCGACGGCAGGCTATATGGAGGTTCGTCCAAATGTAACGAATGTCATACCGCAGGAAGTATCCTTTACCGTTGATATACGGCATACGGATGCACAGGTTCTAGCGTTGTTTTGCGGCCAATTTCATGAGCGCTTTGGCGAAATCGCCGCCTCCCTGGGGCTTGAGCTGCATATTAAGCATTGGATGAATACGGCTCCGGTCGGTATGGATGAACAGCTGACTAGGCAGGTGGAGCAAATTTGCGAGCGAAATGGCATTGCTCACCGCCGCATGGTCAGCGGAGCGGGGCATGATGTGCAGGAGCTGCAAAGCATTTGCCCTTCAGCAATGATTTTTGTTCCAAGCCGTGGTGGAGTTAGCCATTCGCCGCTTGAGCATACCGATTCGCTGCAGCTTGCAGAAGGGACGGCCGTGCTGATAGAGCTTTTATACCAACTTGCCTATGGAGAGGGTTCGCTATGAAAAAATATAAAGATTTATCCCCTACGCCGCGTACGATTATGACTCCGGGTCCGGTAGAGGTTGACCCGCGTGTGCTTCGGGCGATGTCTTATCCGATTTTGGGGCAGTTTGACCCCGAATTTACAGGTCTGATGAATGAAACGATGGGCATGCTTCGCGAGCTATTCCAGACGGAAAATGAGTGGGCGTTCCCGATCGATGGCACATCGCGCTCCGGTCTGGAAGCGGTGCTGACGAGCGTCATTGAGCCGGGCATGAAGGTACTGATTCCGATCTATGGCCGCTTCGGTCATCTGCTTGCGGAAATTTCCGAGCGCTGTGGGGCAAATCTAGTGATCTTGGAGCAGGAGTGGGGTCAGGTGTTTGACCCTGATGAGGTCATTAGAGCGATTAAACGCGAGCAGCCTGCTGTCGTGGCGATGGTGCATGGCGAAACGTCGACGGGGCGCATACAGCCGCTGGCAGAAATCGGCCGAGCGTGCCGGGAGCTGGATGTGCTGTTCATTGTAGATGCGGTCGCGACGATTGGCGGCGTTCCGGTAGAGACGGACAACTGGTGTATTGACGCTGTCATTGGCGGAACGCAGAAATGCTTGTCCGTCCCTTCGGGCATGGCGCCAATTACGTATAACAGCCGAATTGAGCGGCATATCATGCAGCGCAAGCGTATTGAACGTGGGCTGCGTGATCCGGGCGAACCGCTGTCCCAGCTGGGCCGGACGATTCGGAGCAACTATTTTGACCTCAGCCAGCTTCAGGATTATTGGAGTGCAGCGCGGCTGAATCATCACACGGAAGCGACATCGATGCTGTATGCGCTGCGCGAAGGGCTGCGGATTTTGCTGGAGGAGGGGCTGGAGGCGCGTTTTGCCCGCCATCTGCTTAATGAGCGTGCGCTCGTCTCCGGCATTGAGGGAATGGGACTGGAGCTTTATGGCGATCCGGCATGCAAGCTGCCTGTTGTCACCTGCGTCGTTATTCCGGACGGCGTGGATGGTGAAGCAGTCCGAGCGATGCTGCTGGAGCAGTTCGGTATTGAAATTGCCAGCTCGTTCGGTGTATTGAAGGGGAAAATATGGCGGATTGGCACGATGGGCTATAGCTGCCGCAAGCAAAATGTGCTGCAGGTTCTCGGCGCGCTTGAAGCTGTCCTGACCTATTATGGTGTGGGTGTTGCAAAAGGCGCTGCTGTGCAGAAGGCACTCGCTATTTATCGGGAAGCGGAAGCTGGCAGCGGCTTGCATTAAGTCTTCCAGTCGGTGCCTGCTGAGCTGGGAGAGCATTTGTCCCGTTGGGGGCAGGGGCTCCTGCCCGTGTAATTGCAATCGCTTGGCATAGTGAATAGAGTAGGAGTCCGCCCATTGTGGCGGGCTTTTTTCTATTTGATTGTGTTAGCGAGTTTTTTCTACCTGGACAGTATGAAGCTGGTTGCGTTTGTGCTGAGGCTAGCGGACAAGTGGGGTAGGTTTGTTGAAGGTTTGTTATAAAATGTGTTGTTATCTAACATGACTAAAAACGAGGCATTCTTTTTGGTTACTATAGACAATGTAAAAAATCTGCATTCCCCTTATAATGATGTTAGTAAATGATACTTGATAAGTTATGAAACATAACATAATAGGGGGATTAAAGGATGGAACAAACTAAAAAATCGCGTCAGCCATTTTACAAAGGACTATTTTTTCAAATTATGCTGTCAATTGTGGCAGGTATTGCGGTTGGATACTTGTGGCCTACGTTCGGCGTAGCCCTGAAGCCTGTCGGGGACGGCTTTATCCGCCTTATTAAAATGGTCATTGCGCCGCTCGTTTTCGTTGTTGTTGTGCTGGGCATTGCTAAGGTGGGCAACATTAAGACGGTAGGGCGGATCGGCGGGAAGACGCTGCTTTATTTTGAAGTTATCACGACGCTTGCACTCATTATCGGGATGGTCATTGCGAATCTAATGAATCCCGGCGCTGGCATGAACATTGATCCGGCAACGCTATCGACTGACGGTGTTGAGCAGGCGACGAAAAACGGCCATTTGCCTAGCGGCTCGGAGTTTTTCCTCAACATTATCCCAGAGAGTGCTGTAGCGGCATTTTCAACGAATACTATGCTGCAGGTATTGCTGGTTTCCTGCTTCGTTGGTTTTGCCATTGTACATATCGGCGGCCGTACGTCTGAGGTTCTAGTCGATTTTCTAGACCATGTAAGCAAAGTTATCTTTCAAATTATGGGCTATATTATGAAGCTTACTGCGCTAGCTACATTTGGCGCGATGGCCTTTATGGTCAGCCAATATGGCGTTCAGACGCTGATGGCATTCGGCAAGCTTTTCCTTGCCATGACGGTCGCGTGTGTGCTGTTCCTGCTCCTGCTGGCTGTTGTCATGCGAGTGTTCGTGGGCATTAGCCTATGGAAGCTGATCATGCTGGTGCGGGAGGAAATCGTATTTGCCTTTGCCACAGGCTCGACGGAGGCGGTTATGCCGCAGCTCATGAACAAATTTGAAAAAGCGGGCTGTGACCGCGCTGTAGTGGGACTAGTTGTGCCGACAGGCTATTCGTTTAATTTGGATGGCGCCTCCATCTATCTTTCGCTTGCTGTAGTGTTTTTGGCGCAGGCGACAGGCGTAGATCTCGGTTTGAAGGAGCAGCTGGTGCTGCTTGGCGTGCTATTGCTTACCTCGAAAGGGATGGCGGGCATTCCGGGCTCGGCATTTGTAGCCTTATCCGCTACTGCGGCAAGCACAGGCTCTATATCGATGGCTGCGGTTGCGCTCATGCTGGCGCCTGACCGCATTATGGGCAACTTCCGGACGACGGTCAACATTATTGGCTATTCGGTCGCGACGTTTGTAATTGCTCGCTGGGAGGGGCTGCTCGATAAGGGCCTTGCGCAGCAGGCCATGCAGCGCAAGGTGGTGGCTGAGGCTCCGGGTATGGTTAAGAAAGCACCGGTTGTCAGCAAATAAACGATTGAGGCTCCGGGGCTGTTTATGCATGGATAAGTGAGGTCTGGTGGTAATTGGAGGGGGAAGCGGAGAAGCTATGCTTGCCCCAGCTCAGGGTCCGAAAAAAAGCACAGCGAGCGGTGAAAATATAAAAATATACCAGCTGAGCAGAAGGAAGTTGACCATTGCGATAGCTGCGCACCAACTGGATTGTTTCCTAGCTTGGAATGGGCCGAATAAGCTTATGATCGAGCCTGCTAGGCTGCTTGCAAACCCAATAAGCCACTGCGAGCCGAACAGCTGTTGTTTTGTTATTAAAAAATAGACGGTTAAAAGTGCCATACATGCGGCTAATAAGGTAAGTGTGCTGCGTGCTTTGCTCATTTGATCAGCTCCTTATCTTTTATTTTAGAAAAATAATGCGGATTGAAGAAGTACTAACTTTGTGTAGTACTTCTTTTTAGCGTGTCTTTATTTGCGCGCGAGATATTTCCCTTCAAAAATGCCATAATAGAAAAAAAGCTGGCAGGGGGTGACAGAGCGATGACAGAGCGTGTTTATTCTTTTCCACCCGTCATTGATGAGCGGGCCCGCGTGCTGGTGCTGGGGACGGCGCCGAGCGTGAAATCGCTGGAGCATCGCCAGTTCTACGGTCATCCGCGGAACTATTTTTGGGGAATGGTGTATGGGTTGTTTGACGCTGGAGCACCGGAAGAGGATTATCCGAAGCGGCTCGCTTTTTTGCAGGAGCATCGGCTGGCGGTGTTCGACGTCATTGAATCCTGCGAGCGCGAGGGCAGCCTTGATGTGAACATTAAAGATGAGAAGCCCAATGATCTGCCAGCGCTGCTGGCGCAATATCCGGGGCTGCGCTGCTTTGCATTTAATGGAACGAAGGCGTACGATACGTTTCGAAAATATTTTCGCGAGCATCCGGCGTTTGACTCGCTCGCGCTGCTCAAGATGCCGTCAACGAGCCCGATTCCGACGCAGAAAATGCGAAACCTTGAGGACCGGATCGAAGCGTGGCGCGGCATTATTCCTTTTTTGGAAAAACAGTAATCGCCCTTAAGCGTTGAAATTGCAGGGATACGTGTATATAGTAGAAGCATACGTTAAGACTGAAAATACAGGAGCACGAGCATGTCAGAAAGAATGAACGTCAGCATTAAGCTGGAAAGCAGGCAGGATGGCGCTGTTCAGGTGGGTGAGCACCGCGGAGAGCTGTTTCGCAAGGACCGCTCGCTTTATATCCGCTATGAGGAAACGGTCGAAGGCGAAGCGAATTCGGAGCCAATCAGGTCGCTTATTCGCTATCGCCAAGGCGAGCTGCTTATTACGCGCCGGGGAGCGGTAGATTCGGAGCAGCTTTTCGCTATTGGCGGCAAGCGGGCTGGACGCTATCGGTCCCCATTTACGTCTTTTCAAATGGAGACGGAGACGGGGCAGCTCGCGCTTCAGGCGGAGGGCGCTGCTGCGGGAGAGCTGGCGGAGCCTCCTTTTACAATAGAATGGAAGTATGATTTGTGGATCGACGAGCATTTATCTGGCCGATTTCATATTCGGCTGCATATTCAGGGGGAACAGTAACGATGAGTGGAAATGTATTAGAACGATTGTATGAGCAGGTAAAAGCGGCTATTGCCGATGCGGCAGTAGCGGGCGGGCTCGCAGCACGGGAGGAGCTTCCGGCATTCGTGCTGGAGGTGCCTAAGGATAAAGAGCATGGCGATTTGGCGACCAACGCAGCGATGCAGCTGACTAAGCTGGCGAAGAAAAATCCGCGGATGATCGCCGAAACGATTATCGCGAATCTCGACTATGCGAAAGCATCGATCCAATCGGCTGAAATTGCGGGACCAGGCTTCATTAACTTCCGTATGGACAAAAGCTATTTGTACAGTGTTGTTGGCGAGGTTGTCTCAGGCGGGGACAACTATGGGCGTACGCAAATCGGCGCAGGCAAGCGCGTAGAGATGGAGTTCGTCAGCGCGAACCCAACGGGCAGCCTTCATCTTGGACATGCACGCGGTGCGGCGGTTGGCGATGCGCTGTGCAACGTGCTTGAATATGCGGGCTATGAAGTGACCCGCGAATATTATATTAACGACGCCGGCAATCAGGTGAACAACCTGGCAAAGTCGATTGAAGCGCGCTACCAGCAGGCGCTGGGCAAGGAAGCGGAGATGCCGGAGGACGGCTACCACGGCGCGGATATTATTGGTTTCGGAGGGCTGCTTGCTGAGCAGGAAGGCGATCGTCTGCTGAGCCTCAGCACGGAGGGCCGTCTGGAGTTTTTCCGCAGCTTCGGCCTGGAGCGCGAGCTGGACAAGATCAAGCATGATCTTAATCGCTTCCGCGTCGGCTTCGATATTTGGTACAGCGAAACGTCGCTTTACAAGAACGGCAAGGTTGAGCAGGCGCTGGAAGTGCTCAAGGAAAAGGGTCATGTATACGAGGAAGAAGGCGCAACCTGGCTCGATACGATGCCTTTCGGCGACGATAAAAATCGCGTGCTCGTCAAAAATGACGGCTCCTACACCTATTTGACGCCCGACATCGCATACCATATGGACAAGTACAGCCGCGGCTACGACCGGATGATCAATATCTGGGGTGCAGACCACCACGGCTACATTCCGCGCGTTAAAGCGGCGATGGAGGCGCTTGGCAACGATTCAGGCAAGCTGGTCGTATTGATTGCCCAGATGGTCAGCCTGTTCCAGGACGGCGAAAAGGTGAAAATGTCCAAGCGTACCGGCAAAGCGGTAACGATGCAGGATTTGATGGATGAGGTAGGCGTAGACGCCATTCGTTATTTCTTCACAATGCGCAGCATGGACTCGCATCTGGATTTTGATATGGATCTCGCGATTTCGACATCCAACGAGAATCCGGTGTTTTATGTGCAATATGCGCATGCGCGGATTTGCAGCATTTTCCGTCAGGCACAGGAGCAAAGCCTTGCGCTGCTGCCGCTTGAGCAGATCGACCTCAGCAAGCTGACGTCGGAAGCCGAATATGACCTGCTGCGCAAGCTCGGAGAGCTGCCGCAGGAAGTGGCGGAAGCAGCGGAGCAGTATGCGCCGCACCGCATCGTTCGCTATGTATATGAACTGGCCTCCCAGTTCCACAGCTATTACAGAGCAGAACGCGTTATTACCGAAGACGCGGCGCAGACTCAAGCACGCCTTGCGCTGCTTGGTGCTATTCGCACCGTCATTGCAAATGCGCTTCGCCTCGTAGGTGTTTCGGCTCCACAACAAATGTAATATTACCCATGCAGACAAAGATCAGTCTTTGCGGCAGCGGTAGCAGACAGCTACTCGTGCCGCAAGGGCTTTTTTTTCAAAGAAATGGAGCATAATACGGTTTAAACGCGCTGTGCCGCCAGAGGATGGCAACAGCCGTTTCACCTTGAAATATAGGAAAGGATATGATTATCCATCCATTCTCTACATTTCTCGGACTGAAACGCGCTGTGCCGCCAGAGGATGGCGACAGCCGTTTCACCTTGCTTTAACCAAGGTATGCTATTATACTAATTGTCGAAAATGGACAACATCATAGAGAGCGAGGGAAAAGTCATGAGAGGCGATGAGTCCGATTTGCCTATTGTATCGATTGTCATGCCCTGCTATAACGAGGAAGAAGCGCTGCCGGAAACGGTAAGACAAATGTCCCTGCTGCTGGAACGGCTGGTGAAGGAAAGAAAGGTGTCCGAGCAGAGCAAAATGCTGCTTGTAGATGATGGCAGCCGCGATAAAACGTGGTCGCTTATTGATTCCTTCCACCGGAGCAACCGTTTTGTGAGCGGGCTGAAGCTTTCTCGTAACGTTGGGCATCAGCGGGCACTGCTGGCGGGCTTGTTGACGGCGAAGGAATATGCGGATTGCATAATTTCCATCGATGCCGATTTGCAGGACGATATTACGGTGATCGACGAGTTTATTGAGAAGTACAAGCAGGGCTACGAGGTCGTGTACGGCGTACGCAACAAGCGGACGACCGATACGATGTTCAAAAAGTTCAGCGCGCAATTTTTCTACAAATTAATGATTAAGCTTGGTGTCAACGTCGTTTACAATCATGCGGATTACCGGATGATGAGCAGGAAGGTCGTTGATAAGCTGGAGGAGTACCAGGAGGTCAATCTGTTCCTGCGCGGCATCATTCCCACCATCGGCTTCAAATCCGACAGCGTGTATTATGATCGTCTGGAGCGAACTGCTGGCGAATCGAAATATCCGCTGAAAAAAATGCTCATCTTCGCATGGGAAGGCATTACCTCCTTCAGCGTTTCTCCTATCCGCGCAGTATCGGTTGTCGGCTTTTTCATGTCGGTGATGAGCCTTTTGTTCGCCCTTTATGTATTCGTACGGCATTTGCAGGGTAACACGGTATCCGGCTGGAGCTCGATGATTCTTTCGATTTGGTTCATTGGCGGCATTCAGCTGCTATGCATTGGACTAATTGGCGAATATATCGGCAAAATTTACATTGAAACGAAGAAAAGGCCGAAATACTTCGTTGAAACAGAGCTGCATAACGTTGTATTGGCGGAGCCGAAAACGAAAACGCAGCAATTACAAGAGACGAGGTGACGAATGGAATCGCTGCTGCTTAAAGCAAAATCGAACACACAAGTTTTGATCTTCCTGCTTTCCTTGTTTGTCATCACGAGAATATTGCTTTATTTTGCAGGCTTTCTCGGCATGAATCTGTTTCCGAACTATCAAGTGCCGCCAGACTATACGGTCGTACAGGGGCATGATTTCACATCGAGCCAGCTCTCGATCCAGACGGATATTTCACAGCTGAAGAAGCCGAGCTTTGAGGATTTAAGGAAATTTGACAGCGTATGGTATTTGGGTATTGCCGAAAATGGCTACGATACGTATAACATCAATGAACCGCATCCTAGTGCAAATTGGGTGTTTTTCCCTTTATACCCTTTGTTAGTCTTCCTGGTGGAGTCTATTTCTAAATATGATTCGACGGTCGTGGGATCGGTTTTATCGAATTTGTTTTTGCTCGTATCGCTATTATATTTTTATGGCATTTGTTTGAAAAGAGGGCTGAAACAGGAGCACGCCCAAGTTGCGGTGCTGCTGCTGCTTATTTTTCCGACCGCCATCTTCTATGCCGTGCCTTATACGGAGAGCCTGTTCCTCATGCTGTCGCTTATAACCGTATATTATGCGATGCAAAAGCGATATTTTCTCGCGTTTCTGTTCGGGGGCTTGTCCGCTGTGACGCGCAATTTGGGCTTCGTCAACTTGTTTTTCGTTGTGGGGACGCTGTTGATTGAACACAGGCTGTACCGTTTCAAGTGGAAGGACGCGAAATATTTAGGTTATGCTGTTATTTCAGCACTGCCGCTGGCCAGTTATCTATTGTATATGAAATGGCTCACGGGCGATTTGCTGGCTCCGATTACCGAGCAAAGCATCAACTGGTATCGCAAGACGGTTGCTCCATTTTCAAACTACATTCATTTTATCCAAAAACCATATTTCTCAGGAAATGGCGGCTGGGAAAATGGTCTGCTTGCCTTTATCATTGCCAATGCCGTCCTCGTCATTTTTGTTGCCTTTCTTATTATGCGCTGGAAAGATATTCGCCGTAATGCACATGAATGGCTGTTTTTTGCATATGGTCTGCTGCTTATGCTCATTCCGTTCGCCAGCGCCGAATTTTTGCAAAGCATTCCACGCTATGTCATGGTCGCGTTCCCCTTCTATATTTATTTTGCGGATGTGCTGAAAAATAATAAGCCGCTGCAAATGTTTTATTTCATGATGTTTTTCCTGCTTCATATTGTGTACGCGATCTGCTACTTTAATGGATATTTTTTCGTTGTATAAATTTATGGAAAAATAATTTGACGAAATTTGCGATCAAGGTGTACAATAACACCATATTACATTGGCTCATACTTTATACCTATTATGTTTAACGAAAAGGCAAACTCAGGGAAACCTGATGTGCGCAAAGCTAAAGGGGCTTCATTCCTAGCGGAATATGCTCGCCAGCTGCCGAATTCAACATCGCTTCTTCCTTTATTAATCAAGGTAGACTTTGTTCTTTCGGGAGCAGGGACTATCTTTTTTTATTGCTTCAAACACGAAAAGGCAAACTCAGGGAAACCTGATGTGCGCAAAGCTACAGGGGCTTCATTCCTAACGGAATATGCTCGCCAGCTGCCGAAGCCCAACATAGCCTCCTTTGCCTGATGAAGGTGTGGCGTGTTCTTCGGACCACGTACCATCATTCGCTCGGGGGAGGAACTTACAATGAAAAAGACAAAATTCGCACTTACACTCCTTATGCTCGCTTCGACATTACTCTGGGCACTCCCTGTTAGCGCACAAACGAACTTTTACAATGGAGCATGGATTGGCACTTGGCCGAACCAAAGCTTGAACAACATTGCTGCCTACGAGCAACTGATCGGTGGACACCAAGATGTTGTACATACTTTTGTCAATTCGAATCAAGGGATCAATGAGTGGAAGGGTTTTATGGACTATGTAAATAGTAATGGTTCGATTAACCTACTTACCCTTGAATTTAAAAATAAAAATTACAAAGAATATTCGACTGCTGATATCAATAGAGGCGTAGTAGACGCTTACCTGAAACAAACAGCTAAACAATTGATGAACTGGCAAGCGGCTAATAAAAACCCTGAAATCTGGCTGCGCCTTTTCCACGAAGGCAACGGCAACTGGTACGGCTGGGGCGTTGGCGACAGCACAGTGAACACGAACGAAACCTACAAAGCGGCATTCCAACGTGTCGTTACCATTTTCAAGGAGCAAGGCGCAACAAACATCAAATTCATGTACAACGTAAACGCTGAAAATGTTGGCAAAAACGCTTCGTTTACAGCTATGTACCCGGGCGATGCCTATGTGGACATGCTTTCGATCGATGGCTACAATTTTGGAACGAAAGAATCGTGGAGCTCGTGGAGAACGTTTAACGATGTATTCTATGCTTCTTACCAAGCGCTGACAAGCATGTCGAGCAAGCCAATCATCATCGCTGAAACAGGCACAACCGAAAGCGGCGGCAGCAAAAAAGAATGGGTTATTGACGCTATGAACCAAGTGCAATCGCCAGCGTACAGCCAAATCAAAGGTTTGATCTGGTTCAATGAAAACAAAGAACTGGACTGGCATATCGATTCGTCGGCTGATAGCCTGAGCGCTTACCAAACGCTGCAAAAAACACTTTAATAGATTTGGGCGGTAGTAAAGGCCTAGGTCTAACCTCTTCTTTAAATCACTAGTTGATATAGTACCAAATAGGTATTCTGAAAAAACTCTAATTTCGCGTAAACCGCGTAAAATTAGAGTTTTTTCGCTTTTTTTCTACACATTTGCATAGAAGATTAAGATGTTAAGAATAAAAATTAACTTTTAAAGGGGCAAGGATTGTGATAAGATAACTTTGAATTTGAGCCTTAGCCGCCAAAAATATCATATTTCCGGCCAATTTAACAAATATCGACAGCGAGAATAGACAGTATAGTCAATCCATGTTGTAGATTAGTCAGAAAAGGAATGGAATTATGGCGAATAAATAGAGCGCAAAGGATTGGGGTTATTTGAAAACAAAAGCTAGGTACATATTAACAACGGTATCCATTGCTATCATGATCGTGTATCTAGTATGGAGACTTGTACAAACACTCCCATCTGGCTGGTCATTAATTTTTGGATCTTTGTTATTATTTTTTGAAATTATTTCTATTTTTCAATCCGTTTTATTCCACATTCTTCTGCTAAAACCCACTGAAAGAAAGCCTGCGCCATTACCTGACAACCTTTATTCTGTGGATGTTACAATCGCTACCTACAATGAACCGCCATCCTTGGTTAGAAAAACCATCCTTGCCTGTAAAAATTTGAATTATCCGGAGCATTTATTAAATATTTGGGTATGTGATGACGGAAAACGAGCGGAAATGAGAGAAGTAGCCGAAGGCTTAGGCGTTCATTATCTCGATCGTCCCGGAAACGAGCATGCTAAAGCGGGCAATTTGAATCATGCGCTGACGAAAATGAAGGGCGATTTGCTCCTCACTTTGGATGCAGATATGATGCCAAAACCGGATTTTTTACAGCGAACGGTAGGTTTTTTTGCAGAAAATGAAAAGCTTGCTTACGTACAAACGCCCCAAGTTTTTTACAATGAAGATATTTTCCAATACAACTACTACCAAGGGCGTAATATTCCGAACGAGCAGGATATGTTTATGCGGCTTGTTCAGTCGGGAAGAGACCGTTTTAATGCTGTTATTTATGTGGGCAGCAACTGTATTTTTCGGCGCAGCGCTATTGATCATATTGGCGGTTTCGTTATTGGCACGATTACGGAGGATTTGGCTACGGGGATGAAGCTTCAATCCAATGGGTTTGATTCTTATTGCTTGAATGAGGTGCTGGCACTAGGCCTAACGTCTGAGTCCATATCCGATCAAATTAAACAGCGGGCCCGCTGGGCTAGGGGCACGATACAAACGACGAGGATGTCCAATCCGCTTGAGGCAAAGGGCTTATCGTTGATGCAGCGGCTGCTTTATTTCTCCAACCTGCTGTACTGGTACTTTGGCGTTACACGCTTTATGTACATACTGTCACCTATGCTCTTCTTGACCTTTGGCGTGGCTATTCTTGAAACAAGCTTGCAACAGCTGCTTATCTTCTGGCTGCCTTATTTCTTGTTCTCGATTACTGTAGTGCCTTACTTAACGAATAAGAAGCTCAATGTGTTTTGGAACAACGTTTACGAGACGGCCATGACGCCAACGCTATTCCTCGCAGCCCTTCAGGAAACCATCTTCCGCAAGGCTATCCCCTTTGAGGTGACGCCGAAAGGCATTTATCAGAACAAAACGTCCATTAATTATCGCTATATGATGCCGTTGTTCGTTCTGCTTGTGCTATCCGTTGTGTTGATGGCGATAAATGTGGGGCGTATTGCGGGTGCGGGCGAAAATGAATTGCAGTCCATGCTCATTAATTTGTTCTGGCTTGGTTATAACGGAGTGTTTCTTATTCTCGCGCTGCTGCTCGGTTTTGAACGCCCACGCATGCGGGAGTCGGAGCGCTTCGCCAAGGAGCTGCCGCTCACGCTTCGTTATATGGAAGATGAAGAGCTGAAGATGGAAAACGTCAAGACGCTGGATATTAGTGAGACAGGCTGCCGTATTTATACGGATACGATATTGCCGCTTCCGGATCGCATGGAGCTGGACATTCCATTATCACAGGACGCTATACGCGTGACAGCTGAGAAAATATTTTATGATAAGCATGGCTCCGGATTCCAGGTAGGCTTCAAGCTTCATTGGAGCAACATTGATGATGAGCGCAAATGGCTTGCTGAAGTATACGGCAATGCGGATGAGTTCGTTAAGGGCGTTTTTCAGGCGGGCGTATGGACTTCCGTAACCAGTTATATTTCTAATTTCAAGTACACCTATAAATCGATAAATCGCAAGTCTCCGCGAGTTAGGCTGAAGCGCCGCGCTTCGATTTTGGTCGATCAAGAGGACCGTTACCGGACGCAGCTGCTTGATATTAGCTACACGGGCTGCCGAATTGAGCTCCCGCAGAAGGCGGCGATGCATGAAGGCAAGAAGGTCAGGCTGCAAATTATCGGCTCAGCGTTCGAGGCAAACGGGCGTCTCATCCGCGTGGGATGGGCTAGGCGCAATAAGATGACGGCGGCCATTGTTTTCGATGAAGCTTTTGATTTAAGCCTGCTGCTGGGGGAGTCCAGCAGCATACCGCCAAGCAAGGAGCTTCGTTCAGGCATTGTGCCAGCAGAAGCGAACTCCAAGTCATAGTAGGGCGAACACGAATGAAAGCCAAGCTATGACGGCGAATGATTGTTTTGCAAGGGGATGAGAGATTTGGAAATACACAGAATTGTTAAGCTGATCATCCGCAGATTGCCGTTTGTCATTATTCCGGCACTGCTGCTGTCAGCCGCAGTGGGCTATGTGAAGATGCAAAGTCCTCCGTCTTATAAGGCAACGGCTGAAGTTGTAATAACCTCACAAGAGACGAGTGATAATTTCACTTCGATTCAAGGCAGTCTCAAGCTGATGGATACGTATAATGTTATTTTGAAAAATCCACTGATTTTGGAGCAGGTAATTGCGGCGCTTGGCCTGCCTTACAGCACAGATCAACTGGCTGCCAAAGTTAGCGCGAAAAGCGTCGAGCTCTCGCAGGTTATCCGAATTACCGTAACCGATGGTGACCGTAAGCAGGCTGCCTCCATTGCCAACACCGTCGTTAGCGTGTTCCGCTCGCAAAGCTTGGAGCTGTTCAAAATCAACAACATTGTCCTGTTGCATAAAGCAAGCGCGGAAAAGGCGGTTTATGTGAGCGCCAATCCATTATTTTATATGCTGCTCTCGTTTGTTGGCGGGTTGATTGTACTTTTATGCCTGTGGCTTCTGCTGCATATGATGTCGCGCAAGCTGCAGACAGCAGCCGAGGTGCAAGCGATATTCGCTGACGTTCCAATGGAAACAACGAAGCTTGCCAGCCGCTTGGAAACAGCTATCCCGTTCTATGGGGGATGGATGAAGCGCCGTATGGCAGAGGAAGCGAAGTCGCGTGCACTGCGTTACCGCCATGTGATGGAAAAAAGCGGACAGCGCACATTGGCCTTCGGAACGCTTGACCGTAAGTTTGCGAGCGGAAATATCAGCAAGCAGCTGGCGATGAAGCTGTCTGGGGAAAGCAAGGTCGCTTGGGTGAGGTTTAACCCGAACGGCAAGCTGCCAAGTACGGCTTCTGGCAAAAAGGGCTATGCGGAATGGCCCATTAGCCAAGGCTTTTATGGCAAAATCAAAACCGCTGGAAAGCAGTTGGATTTCATCGAGGTATGTGTAGTAGGCGGAAGTCTTTCCATGAAAACGTCGGCTGAGGAGCTGATGGCACAGCTTCGGGAAAGCTACGAGGTTGTGATCTGGGATTTGCCTTCTTATGTTCATTGCTCGGAAGCGCAGACGATTGCGGAGCTGGCCGATTGGCATACGCTCGTAATCAAGGAGAACCGGGTACTCGCTCCGGTTGCACAGGAATGGAAAAGCCGTCTCGCGGCAACGGATGTTCAGATAAATAGTATCGTGTTTATTGAAGTGTAAAACGCGAAACGGTAGCTTTGCCGCCAGAGGGCGGCGACAGCCGTTTCACCTTATGTAACCACGTTTTATCTAACTTGGGAGGGATTTGCGATGAAAGTAACAAAAGCGATTATTCCGGCAGCCGGACTTGGAACGAGGTTTTTGCCAGCTACAAAGGCAATGCCGAAAGAGATGCTTCCCGTCTTGGACAAGCCAACGATTCAATATATTGTAGAAGAGGCCGTAAAATCCGGCATTGAAGAAATTATTATTGTAACGGGCAAAGGCAAGCGTTCGATTGAGGATCATTTTGACAATGCGTTTGAGCTGGAAGCCAATTTGCTGAAAAACCAAAAGCTGCATCTGCTAGAGAAGGTACAGGAAATTTCCAAGGTCGATATTCACTATATTCGTCAAAAAGAACCAAAAGGCCTCGGGCATGCGATTTGGTGCGCACGCAAGTTTATCGGCAATGAGCCGTTCGCTGTGCTGCTTGGCGATGATATCGTTAAAGGCGAGATTCCATGCACGAAGCAGCTAATTGATGCTTTTGAGCTAACGGGCAAATCGGTTATCGGCGTACAGCATGTACCGGATAAAGAGACGGCGCGTTATGGCATTATTGATCCATCTGAGGTAAATGATCGTTTTATTAAAGTGAACAATTTGGTAGAGAAGCCAAAGCTGGGCACAGCACCTTCCAACTTTGCTATCATGGGACGTTATGTGCTGACGCCGGAAGTGTTCAACCTGATCGAGCAGCAGGAGGTTGGCGCGGGGCAGGAAATCCAATTGACCGATGCGCTGCAAAAGCTGAACCAGGTCGAGGATGTGCTGGCCTATCTATTTGAAGGCAGACGTTACGATGTCGGTGAAATTCCAGGCTTTATTTTGACAAATGTAGAGTTCGCACTCGAACGTCAGGAGTTTTCCGCAGATTTAATTAAATCGCTTGAACAGATTTTAAGCCGTGCGAAAAGTGGAGTGAATGCATAATGAAAGTTACGATAATTGGTACAGGCTACGTTGGCCTGGTGAACGGCGCTTGCTTCGCTGAGAAAGGCCATCATGTCATTTGTGCCGACATTAACCAAAATAAAATCGACCAGCTGAACGACGGTCAAATTCCAATCTATGAGCCGGGCCTCGCAGAATTAGTGCACGCGAACCGCCAATCGGGAAGACTTGCATTCTCAAGCGACGTGGAGGCGGCTGTACAGGCTTCGGATATTATTTATATTGCAGTAGGCACGCCAATGTCCCCAACCGGCGAAGCGGATCTGACTTACGTTGACGGCGTAGCTGAGACGATTGGGAAGTCGCTGAACGGCTATAAAGTCGTCGTGAACAAAAGCACCGTGCCTGTTGGAACGGGCAAACGGGTAGAATCGATCATTCGGGGGCATCTGGGCACGAGCGATGCAAGCTTCGATGTCGTATCGAATCCGGAGTTTTTGCGCGAAGGCACAGCCATCAAGGATTGCATGAATATGGAACGCGCTGTCATTGGTGCCGAAAGCAAGCAGGCGATGCAGTTGATTCGCGAGCTGCATGAGCCATTCAACACAGTCATTGTCGAGACAAACATTGAAACGGCTGAAATGATTAAATATGCCAGCAACGCCTTCCTCGCGATGAAAATTTCCTTCATTAATGATATTTCCAATATTTGCGAGCGTGTCGGTGCGAATGTAGTCGATTTGTCTTATGGGCTAGGGCTGGATAGCCGCATTGGAAATAAATTCTTAGATGCCGGTATTGGATTCGGCGGCTCCTGCTTTCCGAAAGATACCGAGGCACTCATTTCCATTTCCAAAAATGTAGGTTACGAATTTAAGCTGATTGAATCGGTTATTACAACGAATAAAAATCAGCCGATCCATTTTGTGCAAAAAATCGATACGATTGTTGGTTCTGTTGCAGGCAAAAAAATCGCCGTGCTTGGTCTGGCGTTTAAGCCGGAAACAGACGATATGCGCTCCGCGCCGTCGATTCCAATCATTCGTGAGCTTATCAGCCGCGGTGCCGAAGTGCATGCGTATGATCCGGTAGCGGTTGAGCAAGCGAAGCTGGTCATTGGCACGGACGTTGTTTATTCCGATGATCTGCTGCAAACGGTCGACGGCTGTGATGCTTGCGTGATTTTAACCGAATGGCCGCAGGTAGTGAAGATGGACTTGGATGAAGTGAAAAAGCGGCTTAAGCAGCCGATACTGATTGACGGACGCAACATATTTGATTTGGCAGAGATGGAGAAGCGGCAGTTCGTCTATGCTTCCATCGGTCGCCCGGATATTAACGCTTATGCCAGCCAACTCGGATAATCATGTGTCGGAAGCCGGCTTGACCCGCAGAACCCGCAAGGGCTTTCTGTGGGCATTCACGGGAACCGGATTGCAAAATGTCATCCAGATGGTCGTCCTGGTCGTCCTTGCCCGCTTCGTCGGTGCCGAGGAGTTTGGACTCATTAATTTGGCGCTCGTAATCGTCAGCTTCTCGACCTTGTTTGCCAGTATTGGTGTAGGTCCGGCCATTATTCAGCGCAAAGAAATTCACACGGTCGACTTGCAGGTTTCCTTCTTTATTTCCTCTATGCTTGGCATTGTGGTGGCAGCGGCACTGTGGCTGTCCTCTGATCTGCTGGCGGATTTTTTCAAAATGCCGCAGCTTGCAGCCGTGTTGGGCATTTTGGCACTCGTATTTCCGCTCAATGGCGTTGCCATTGTTTCTGAAGCTTTGCTGCAACGGGAGCTGAAGTTCCGTCAGCTATCGCTGTCGCAAATTGTATCTTATACGGCGGGCTACGGCATCGTCGGCATTACGCTCGGCGTGTATGGCTATGGCATTTGGGCGCTGTTAACCGCTCATTTAGTACAGACGGCTATCCGTTTTACGATGCTCATTGCCACGCAGCCGCCTCGGTTTCTGCGGGAAAAGGCGAGTGGACATGTACAGGCGGCAAAATCGCTGCTGCGGTTCGGCGGTGGCGCAACCATCGACAGCTTAAGCAATTATTTAGCGGTCCAAAGCGACAATTTAATCATTGGCCGCGGGCTTGGCGCAGCCGCGTTGGGAATGTACGGCAGAGCCTATCAGCTGGCGGTGCTTCCGGCTACGCTGCTTGGACAAGTGCTTGATAAAGTGTTGTTTTCGTCAATGTCCAAGCTCCAGGATGATCTTCAGCAGCTAAAAGCCTCTTATATAAGAAGCATTTCTTATACATCCTTGCTTGTTGCTCCTATTAGCGTCATCTGTTACCTGCTGGCTTCCGAGATTGTCGCTGTTGTTCTGGGAAGCGGGTGGACAGAGGTCGTTTTTCCATTCCAAATTCTATGCATGGGCATGTTATTCCGTACGACTTACAAAATCAGCAATTCTCTCGTATTGGCAAGAGGGTACGTGTACAAACGCGCTTCACGGCAGGTGCTTTATGTCCTGTTCGTTATTGCGGGCGCAGTGATTGGTATGCACTGGGGCTTGCCTGGGGCCGCTTTCGGCGTTTTGATTGCCATAAGCTTGCACTACTTCAATATGCTGTACTTGTGTAAATCGATTTTGTCGTGCACTTGGCGCGAGCTGGGGAATGCGCATTTGCCAGCGCTGCTCGGCAGTGTGTGGATGCTGCTTGGCTTGTATGCCATGACGGAAGCGATCAGGCCGCTAGGGTGGATCAGCTTCGTAAACCTTGTGGTGTCCGGCATGTTCGCGATTGTATGGTTTGCGATGGTTGTGCTGTTGTTCCCTAGTGTGATGGTACATATGAGCAGAACGGCGCTCCGCGGCAAAATGCAGCAGGTGCTGGGCAAGGTGCTCAGAAGACGGCAAGCTTAAATTTTTCAGGCAGAAGGTGGTTTACGATGGTTCAACATAAGGTGGTTCATATGACAACGGTGCACCATCCGATGGATACCCGCATTTTCCATAAAGAATGCGCCTCGCTCGCGAATGCGGCCTATGATGTGACGCTGATTGCGACGGACCATCCGGATCTGGACCGAGTAAAGCCGGCTTTCAAGCTGATCAAGCTAAAGAAAGCAGCGAACCGTTGGGTTCGTATGACGAAGAACAGCTGGCAGGCTTACCGGCTCGCGAAGCAGCTTGAGGCGGATGTGTATCATTTTCACGATCCCGAGCTGATTTGGGTAGGCTGGCTGCTCAAAAATAAATCCAATCATGTCGTTTATGACATCCACGAGGATTACGAGACGGGCATTCGGCAAAAAAAATATTTGCCCGTTTGGGCAAGAAATACGCTTGCGAGCATTTATCGCATCGTTGAGAAGCTTTGCATTAACCAGTTCGAAATTGTGCTGGCGGAAAAATATTACCGGGATAAATATTTGCGCGGCGTAGATGTGCTGAACTATCCGATCTT
The DNA here is from genome assembly GCF_059383715.1 of Paenibacillus sp. J31R34. Lineage (NCBI taxonomy): Bacteria > Bacillati > Bacillota > Bacilli > Caryophanales > Paenibacillaceae > Paenibacillus > Paenibacillus sp. J31R34. The sequence continues at coordinate 27,243 of NZ_JBXENU010000013.1, read as the reverse complement.
GCAGCCGATGGCGGACAAGCCTGCTGCTAACGCAGAAGCAGGCGCAGCGCAGCAGAATGATGCCATTCATCTGCTGTACACGGGCAACGTCACGCTGGATCGCGGCTCTGAGCTGCATGCTCAGATAGCGAAGCTGGACAAGCGCATTCATGTGCATTATGTAGGCAAATGCGCGCAGCCGATTGCGGACCGGGTTGCAGAAGCTGCCGGGGAAGCGGCGGCTCGCGTAACGATTGACGGCGTGGAGAAGTTTATTGCACGCGATGCGATTGACTCCTATTATGCCGAGAGCCGCTGGCTGGCGGGTCTCGCGCTGTTCCCACCGACTGAGCATTATGCGAAGAAAGAGCTGACGAAGTTTTTTGAGTATATGAATGCGGGGCTTCCGATTATTTGCTCTAATTTTCCAAGCTGGGAAGCGTTCGTGAATCTTCATGGGTGCGGTATTGCGGTTGATCCTAATGATGGACCGGCGGTGCTGCGAGCGATTAATGAACTTAAGAACGATCCGGAAAAAGCGGCGAGAATGGGACGCAATGGAAAGCGTGCCGTACGCGAAGAGCTGAACTGGGTGCACGAAGAGAACAAGCTGCTTGGTTTCTACTCGCAGCTGCTGACCAAATAGAGTCTACAATTATAGTAAGTTGGTATAGGAGGAGAGAAGAGAGATGTGGAAAAAAAGAATTCCACTCTTGTTATTCGTTGATATGATTACAAGTACGCTCATCACATTAATTTGCTTCGCTTTGATGTATGAAGGCGAAGGAGCGAGCTACTGGCACGCGGTGCTTATTTTTGCGCCAGTCCTGTCGGCATCAACGATTTTATTCATGCTTCGTTACAATTTGTACCAGCGAATATGGAAGTATTCGAGTGTCGGCGAGCTTGTGTCGATTTTCAAAGCGGTCTCGTTGGGCGTTATCGTCAGCGGAATGCTGTTTAGCGTTCTGAAGTGGGAGTGGGTGGATCTAGCGCTGCTGCTGTTTATTTTCCAGTCTTCGCTAATCGTAAAGGGCAGCACGCGCTTCGCGCTGCGTCTCAAAAGCGATACCTACAACAAAAAAGGCACCGGCGACCTCAAAGTATTGATTATCGGCGCAGGCGACTGCGGCTCGATGGTTGCCAAGGAAATCAAGCAAAACAAATACATCAACAACAGCTACCCAGTCGGTTTCATTGATGATGATGAGCAGAAGCGGGGCAACCGTGTAGGCGGACTTCGCGTATTGGGCAATCGTAATGATATCGCCGCCGTTGTAGAGAAGCATGAGATTAACCACATCATTATTGCCCTTCCGGCAGCAAGCAAGAAGGATATTTCCGAGATAATCAATCTCTGCAAGGAAACAGGCTGCGAGCTTAAGATTGTGCCGCGGCTGGATGACATTATTCTTGGCAAAGTGACGGCATCATCGATTCGTAATGTTGAAGTAGAAGATTTACTTGGCAGAAGCCCAGTGGCAATCGATCTCGAAGGCATTGCGAATTACGTGGAAGGCAAGGTTGTACTGGTGACGGGAGCGGGCGGTTCTATCGGTTCAGAGCTATGCCGCCAAATTGCGCCGTTTAAGCCAGGCAAGCTGCTGCTGCTCGGTCATGGGGAAAACAGCATCTATCAAATTGATATGGAGCTGAGCAAGACGTTTAAGGAATTGAAGACAGAGGCAATTATCGCCGATGTACAAGACCGTGAGACGCTGTTCGCGCTGTTTGGTGAATACAGTCCACAAGTCGTATTCCACGCGGCCGCTCATAAGCATGTTCCTTTGATGGAGCGCAATCCGAAGCAGGCCGTCATGAACAATATTATGGGTACGAAAAATGTAGCCGAAGCCTGTGACCAGCATGGCGTTGAGCGCTTTGTCCTTGTCTCGACAGACAAAGCGGTCAACCCTACGAGCGTCATGGGTGCGACGAAGCGCGTAGCAGAAATTATCGTGCAGTCGATCAGCTTTTATAGCAATACGAAATTTGCAGCTGTGCGATTCGGCAACGTATTGGGCAGCAGGGGCAGCGTTATTCCGCTGTTCAAGGCACAGATTGCCGAGGGCGGTCCGGTTACCGTAACCGATCCGGAGATGATCCGTTATTTTATGACGATACCGGAAGCTTCCCAGCTTGTCGTGCAAGCAGGCGCCTTCGCCAAGGGCGGCGAGGTGTTCATTCTCGATATGGACAAGCCTGTTAAAATTTACGAGCTGGCCAAAGACTTGATTCGCTTATCCGGCTTCGAGCCGTATCGCGATATTGACATTAAATTCACCGGCCTGCGTCCGGGCGAGAAAATGTATGAAGAGCTGCTGACCGATGCTGAAGGCATGTCGGCTACGCTGAACAACCGCATTTTCATTGGCAAGCCAATGGCGCAGGATATTGAGCCGGTCATGCTGGAGCTTCAGCATTTGGAAGGCATTATCCGTTCTGATTTGTCGGAGGTTAAAGCCTTCGTGAAGCGGACGATCACATCCCGCAGCCGCAATGCCGTATAGCTTTACTGCATACTTTTTATGAAGGAAAGAGAGGGTGGTCACTGATGTTAAAATCAAATGCATTTGGGGCCACGCTCTTGCCTGGCGCTGGGCGGAAGTGGGGCGCGCTTGCTGCCCCGTTTGCGATACTCGCGTCAGGGGAATTTCTGCTGGGCGTATTTTTATTATCCGGCTATATTAAATCGGGCATATCGTTTCCCGTGGACTTAACCTTTTTTCTAATGGCTGTCACGATGTTTCTTTATTTTATCCGTCTTATGCAATCCCAAGAGCTGCCGAAGCCGGCGCTAATCCCGCTGCTGCTGTTCGTGCTGCTGCTTGGCTACATGTTGTTCAGCTTTTCATATTCAACAAGCTATTCATTCGCAATTCAGAAAACATCCCGTTTCTTGCTGCTGACCGCTTGGTCCTTCATCGGGCCTTTTTTGCTTATTCGTGATAAAAAAGGGCTGGAGCGTTTTTTCGTCGGCATTATTGCCGTCTCCTCGCTGATGACCTTCTATTGCCTGCAGATGTTTTTGGAGAAGCTGCAAGCTGGTCAATTCATCGGGCAGATTGAAGTGCTGGGCTCGGATTATCTCTCGCTTGGACGAACGAATGGCATCGCGGTTATCGCCTTGATCGGTTTATATTTATACAATCCGCTGCTGCGGACACCCGCCAAAATTCTCGCCAGCCTGTTTCTGGCGTTGACCTTTCTATCGGTTGCTGTCAGCGGGGCTCGGACGCCGCTTATTACGCTGGTCGGAACAATCGTGCTGATCATGTTCCTGTCCGTGAAAGTGAACCGGGGCAAAATCACCTTCTCCAAAGGAGTAGGTACGCTTTTTTCAATCATTTTGCTGCTCGCTGTGCTCGCAGTACCACTTGTGGCTTCTGGCGTCATGGATACCTTCATTTATCGAATCTCGGTGCTGTTTAATCAGCCGGGGGGCGGAGAGTCGGCGGAGGGACGAGTCGAGCGCTATGCGGTGGCATGGCAAATGATTCAGGATCATTTTTTCTTCGGCGGCGGCATTGGCAGCTTTACGATTGCCTTCGCCCATGAGGATGTTTCGAATTATCCGCATAATATTTTTCTGGAGCTGTGGAGCGAGCTGGGGCTTGCTGGCGTATTGCTGTTTCTGGCGATATTTTGGGGAGCGATTCGAGCAGCTGCACGCTTTATTTCTGGAAAAATGACAGACCGCTTCACTTTGGTTACTGTTTTCTCGGTCGTTTTTCTATTCTTGAACGCTAATGTTTCTGGCGATTTGAATGAAAATCGCTTGTTGTTCTGCTATGTGGCGATAGCCTGGCTGCTGCCCTATGCTGCATACCAAGAGCGCAGGCCGCTGGATTTATTCAGGAAATAGGCAGCTATGCCTGCACGCACCGCAAGTTCTCTAATGATAAGCTGGAGGGATATTCGTGTCTAATCTGATGGACCCGGTCGTTACGATTGTAACGCCGTCCTACAACTGCTCGCGTTTTATAAAGGAAACGATTGCTTCGGTTAAAGCCCAGACGTTTGAGGATTGGGAAATGATTATTGTGGATGATTGCTCCTCGGACAATTCCTGCGAGATTATTGAAGCGGAAGCTGCGCTCGACAGCCGGATTAAGCTGCATCGCTTGCAGAAGAACAGCGGAGCGGCGGTAGCCCGCAATACAGCGATGAATATGTCGCGTGGCCGTTACCTCGCCTTTCTGGACAGCGATGATTTGTGGCTCCCGACGAAGCTGGCGCTGCAGCTCGATTTTATGCGGACGCAGGATATCGGTTTCTCCTTCACGAGCTATCGTGTCATGTCGGAGGAAGGGGAACTGACAGAGCGAGTTATCGGAGTGGTTCCTTCTATTAATTACGATACGCTATTGAAAAATACGATTATCGGCTGCCTTACCGTCATGCTGGATCGACATAAGCTCGGCCAGGTGCAGATGCCGAACATTCGGGCAAAGCAGGACACGGGCATGTGGCTGTCGATTTTGAAAAAAGGGCATTTGGCCTACGGCCTGCCCGTCGAGCTGAGCTACTATCGCCTCGTGAAAGGCTCGATCTCGAACAATAAAATCAAAGCCGTCTACAAAATGTGGCGTTTGTACCGCGATGTTGAGAAGCTAAACCCTTTTATAGCTTCATGGTGCCTGACGAATTACGTTAAGAACGCCGTGTTTAAGAGATTGTAGAGATAAAGGCTATATAGTGTGGGGAGGAGCGAAAACGCATGTACAATCAATTTTTAAAAAGAGCATTCGATTTTATATCCGCTGGCATTGCGCTAATTGTGTTCAGCCCGGTCATGCTGGTGGTGGCCATTTTGATCAAGCTGGAATCGCCGGGACCCGTGTTTTTCGTCCAGCAGCGGATGGGGCAAAATAACCAGCTGTTCGCGATTTACAAGTTCCGCAGCATGCGGACGGATACGCCGAACGTAGCAACAGATTTGCTGCAGGATCCAGCATCCTACATAACGAAGACGGGAAGATTTTTGCGAAAATCAAGCCTCGACGAGCTGCCTCAGCTTATTAACGTCGTGAAGGGGGAAATGTCTGTCGTCGGCCCAAGGCCTGCGCTGTACAATCAATATTCCCTAATTGAGATGCGCAATGACCGCAAAATCAATGATATTAAGCCGGGCTTGACGGGCTACGCCCAAGTGTCGGGCCGGGATTCGATCTCCGATGACGAGAAGGTCCGTCTGGACGAGCATTATTTGCAGCAGATGTCCTTCGGCTTTGACATCAAAATTATTTTCATCACTATTTTCAAGGTTTTCAAAGCAAGCGATATTAAAGCTTAAGGCAGGAGGCAAAAGCAATGATTCTGGTAACGGGCATAACAGGGCTGACGGGCCGATTTCTATATGAGCAGCTTCAGCGGGATTTTAAGCGCGATCAAGTATGCTACATGGTCAGGGAATCAAGCGATGTATCCTGGATGAAGGACGGCGAGCGTTTCGTCTACGGCAATTTGCGTGATGCGGACAGCGTGCAGAAGGCTCTCGGCCATGAAGGGATTACGGAGGTATTGCACCTTGCGCCGCGCAATCAATTGAAAAATGTGCTCGATGCTTGCCTCCAGCATGGTATTCAGCGCATTTATTACGTGAACAGCACAGGCATCTACAGCAAGTTCAAGAGCTCCTCGCATATTGATTTGCAAAATGAACAGCTGCTGCGTGCAAGCGGTCTAACCTATACGATTATTCGTCCGTCGATGATTTGCGGCAATCATCAGGATGGCAACATCCATATGCTCGTCAAAATCATGAAGCGTTTTCCCGTTTATCCGATTTTGGGAGCAGGGGATGGCCTGATGCATCCGATCTACGCCAATGATTTGGCGAAGGTGCTCGTTTCGATGCTGAATCGCGAGGAACTGACGCGCGGCCAAGAATACGATGTGGCAGGCAAAGCGCCGCTGAAATACAAGGAGCTGCTTAGCTTGATCGCTGGGGCGTTGGGCAAGAAGATTGTATTTTTGCATATTCCTTATAAGCTTGCTCTGCTCGCAGGCCGAATCGGAGAAAAAATACCGAACCGGATCATTAATTATGAGAAGGTTCTCCGCCTGAATGAGGATAAAAACTTTGATTACTCCAAAGCGGCGAAGGAGCTGGATTTCAAGCCGATTGGCTTCGATGAAACCATCAAGCTGGAAGTTGCAGCGCTGCGCAAGCATGGGACGATATAATGAGCCGATTCACGAGAGAGGGAAACAACAACACGATGAGACGCAGCTGGATTTGGGGAATTAGTTTATTGGTTGTTATTATAGCCGCGCTGGCTTTGCCGTCGCTGAAGTCAGATAAGGTGCAAACCTCCTCTAATGGCGGGAGCACAGGCTTTCATCTAGAGGTGGAGGGCAATCCAGTGGCGAGCGCCGCCGCAGCGACAAGCAGTGCGGATGCCGCTTCTATTAATGTAGTGGATTACGGTGCAGTAGGGGACGGCAAAAAGGATGATTGGAGCGCGATTTCCAAAGCGATTGCCAAGGCAAAGGCGCTGCGGGATAAGGGCCGGCAAGTAACGCTGCTTTTCCCGGAGCTAACGGAATACCGCGCCTCTAAAGCAATTGTGATTCCAGCGAATATTTCGGTGGATCAGCGTGCCCCGCTCATATATACCGGAACGGCCTATGAGCCTTTTCTGACGCTGGGCGAGGAAAGTACAGTGACGGGAGCTGAATACAGCGGCCTTAATGTACGGCGAGGCAAGCTGGCGGATTGGTCCAAGGACAAGTCGCGTAAGGCGATCGGCATTCGGATTATTAATGCCAACAATTCGGGTATTCACATTCAGCGTGCCGAAAACTTCTCCGTAGGCGTAGAGACGATTGGGATTGGTACAGGCTTTGCCTACAATGACATTCGCCTTGGCAAGCTTACCTCCAACCAAATCGGCCTAAAGGTAACCAATAAGCGAAACAAAGCCAAAGTATCGGGCTGGAACAATGAAAATTTGTATACGGGCGGCAACTTCGCGGTATGGAGCGGCAACAATACGTCGCAGAGCCGATACGGCATTGTGATTACGACGGAGGATGGCTCCTACACGAATAATAACAACAATGTATTCGTAAAGCCTAGCTTTGAGCTGAACCAGCGCAATACGACAGGCTCTGCCGAGAGCGTGCCGATTGTCATTGAGCATGGGCTGAACAATACATTTGATTATGTTCGCAATGAGACGAATGGCGTCTATATAGCCCGGTTGAAAAATAAAAGCAACAACAACACCTTTAATGTCAGCTACGGCGACGCCAAGCTGGATGACCAATCGGAGTTCGGTAATCAAATTGTATCGACGCAGGAATCGAGCTTTTTTGACCAGTTCACGCTGCGCGAATCATTTAATTTGTCGGAGCGCTGGAGCAAGTCGAATACAGATGCCTCGCTTGACGGCATGTCCTTCTTGAGCAATAAGGGTGGCGAGCCTACGTCGACGAATAATTTTGCCTGCATCAGCAGCAGCAAAGGCTTTGTTACTTTTGCAAATGGCTGTGTCGCTGTAGGGGCGATGGTCGATGTCTCGGTCGTTAAGCAGTTCGTTATTAAGCGTGCGGCGCAGGATGAGCTTGGCGGACGGGTTATTGTTCGCGGCTATGACAAAAATGGCAAGCAGCTCAGCAGCTCGGGCAATTGGCTGCGCGGCATGAGCAACAACAGCTTTTATTTTGCCGATACGTACGGCGGTGTTTATATGTCGGCCCGCGATATGGCGGACCCGATCTACTTCGACGTGAAGGACAACGTGAAAAAGATTTGGGTCGGCGTTACGGCTGGCAGCGGCAAGGCGGTTATTAATTCGTTTGGCATCTTTACGAAATCCGTCCATTACCCTGCGGTTTATAGCGGGGTATCGTAGAGCTTTGCTTGGTGAAGAGAGGGCTGCGCTGCGCGGAAAGGTTAGGGGTTTGTGTGTAGATTCGGTCGTAGTTACTCGGTAGAAGGTTGTTTGGTCGAAGAATAGTGGCAGCGGACTGAGATGCCGCTATTGTAAGAGATACAAGAAGAATGGGTAGTTGTGCGGACAGGAAAGACGCTATTCCCTTCAAAGCTCCGAAAAATGAAGGGTAAATGGACAAATAGCGGCTCTGCTGTCCGGCTAGCGGCTAAAAGGCGGCATTTTACCGAAATAACGGCACGGGTGTCCGTGTCCGCTAGCATACTATTTTTAAAAAGTATCTACGCAGTGGAAGTTGATAATGGGGTGTGGGGATCATGAGGTACAAACTTGCGGGTAAAGCGCTGCTGGCCTTGCTTGTGGCGCTGGTTGCCTGGGAAGGCATTTTGGAGGTTACAACGATTCGTACGACAGGCTTCCTGCAGCATCCTGAACTGGGGCGCATCTTGAACCCGGGGCTGTATGTGAACGGACAGGAAGGCTACGGCATCACTAAAATTTATGCGGAAGGCGCCATCGCGCAGCCTTTTCCCGATCCGAATGAGACGGCCGCTGCCCGCAAGGCAGAGTACCGGATATTATTTTTGGGCGATTCCTATACGGAAGCGCTCCAAGTTGGCGATCAAGTGAAGTTTTTTCGCCAAGTCCAGACACGGATGCCTAAGCTGGATTCACGCAAGGTCATGACCTATGATGCTGGACGCAGCTCCGCCTCACCCGCACATTATGCCTATTTGGCTGACTTCTACAAGAAGCGCGTCGATCCCGATGCCGTTGTCATCCAGATTAATGAGAATGATCTCAAGGATCTGTACGGTGAAAATGCCAGCTACTTTGCCACGAAAGACGGGGACTCGTACAAGCTTGTTTTTAATGAAGACTTTATTAGCCGCAATGCGGTTGCAGCAAAGCTTCAAGCCTTCTATGGCCTATTGCGGCTGTCTGTTGTTCGTGTTGGCTCTGATCATTTGCAAAAGCTGCTGGAGAAGGATGAAGCTGCGTCAGAGGATACTAAGAGCCCAGACTTCACACCTCAAGCGGGAGATGAACAGCTGGTCAACTGGATATTCGGTATTTTGAAGGAAAAATATCCGAAGCTTGTTTTTGTCTTTTTACCCCAAATCGACTTTCAGTCGCTAGATGGCGAGCAGCAGCCTGGTTATTTTGAAGAAATTGCCGAGCGCACAGCCAAAGAGCAGGGAATTCCAATGCTGAATATGAGACGGGATTTTGTGAACGCCTATCAGGATACGGGGCTGCCAGCCTATGGTTTCTCCAACACTACATATGGAACTGGGCATATGAACAGCTCGGGGCATGATTTAGTGAGCAAAGCAGTAGCGAATTATTTCGAAGGAAGATGAGAAAATGATATTTTCAAGCTGGGAGTATCTGCTGTTTTTTGCCGTAATGCTTATCCTGTTATCTACTATTAAAATACATGCGCTGAAAAAAGCGGTTTTGCTGATCGGCAGCTATTATTTTTACAGCGTATGGGATTACCGTTTCGTCCTGCTCGTGCTGGTGATGACGCTTATTAACCATGTGAGTGCCGTGTCGATTGACCGGGCTACAGAAGCTGCGGTGCGCAAGCGCTGGCTTATATTCAGCGTCATTGCCAATCTCGCAATTCTTGGCTTCTTCAAATATTTTAATTTTTTCATAGATTCGGCAAATGGCTTGCTGGATCAGTTTGGCATGACGTTTCCGCTGCTGTCAATCGTGCTGCCCGTGGGGATCTCGTTTATTACGTTCGAGGTGATGAGCTACACGATCGATGTGTACAAGCGCGACATCAAGCCTTCGTCCATTTGGGACTTCTCGCTGTTAATCGTGTTTTTTCCGCATTTGATCGCAGGGCCGATTCTCAAACCGCGGCATTTTCTGCCGCAAATGGCCCGTGACATCGTCATTAAGCGCAGCAATCTAATTGAGGGCGGACAAATATTCATCTTTGGTCTGGTCAAAAAGATTATTATCGCCGATCATATGGCGATGTTTGTCGATCCGGTATTTGCAAGTCCCGGCGAATATTCGCCACTTACTGTATGGCTCGCAGTTATTGCGTATGCGGTACAAATCTATTGCGATTTTTCCGGCTACTCCGATATGGCGATCGGTTCGGCAAAATGCATGGGCATCGACATTCCGCGCAACTTCAATATGCCGTACCTGTCCCGCAGCGTCACAGAATTTTGGCGGCGCTGGCATATTTCGCTGTCGTCTTGGCTCCGAGAATATTTGTATTTCTCTCTTGGCGGCAATCGCAAAGGGCCTATTCGTGCCAATATCAATCTCATTCTCGTAATGCTGCTTGGCGGACTTTGGCATGGAGCAAGCTGGAATTTCGTATTATGGGGGCTGCTGCATGGCCTTGCCCTCGTCATTCACAAGCTTTATTTCAACCATGTGCTTAAAAAACAGGAAATCAACCACTGGTTATACCGAATCGCTGCGTGGGCGCTTACGTTTGTATTTGTCTGCGTCACCTGGGTGTTTTTCCGTTCTCAAAGCTTTGAGCATTCCTTGCTGGTGCTGCGCAAAATGTTCCTCATCGACACCGGCGGCCTCATGTGGTTCTATCCTTACTTGGGCTTCGTGCTTGTGCTTGTTTTGGCCGGCCATATGGTGGGCGTAAGGCTAAAAACGTATCCTAGCGTCAATTTAACGACTTTTGGCGGCTTGTTTATTTTATTTTTCGTGCTGCTTGCGCTCCTGTTGCTTATGCCTACAGCCTCCACACCATTTATTTATTTTCAGTTTTAAGGGGGACGGGGCGTGAATCGGCAATGGAGTCGAAGGAAACGTATCACCTTGTGGACGCTGGGCATGCTGCTCGTTTTGCTGGCGGTTGCCGTATGGCGCGCCGGGTACTTTTTGGCGGTTGCGCCGAACGCTTCCGCCTCGCAGGCGATTATTGTATTGAGCGGCGAGGAGGGGCGGCTGGCGAAGGGGCTAGAAATTTATCAGCAATATGAAGCGGAAGCACTCATTATTTCCAATGCAAACGACCATTATATTCAAGAGGAGCTTCGCCTTGCTGTTTTGCCACCAAGCGGGGTTTATTTGGAGACGCAGGCGCGAAGCACGAAAGAAAATGCGGCTTACGTAAGGGCGCTTATGGATCAGCATGGGATTAGCTCCGCTATCGTGGTCACTTCTGATTTTCATATGCGTCGGGCGAGATATCTTTTTGGGCAAACGTTTGAGGATGGGGATTTCCGGCTCACCTACGCCAGTTACGAAAGCCCTCAGTTTAACGCTGCCAAATGGTGGAGCAGTAAAACTAGCCTGATGATTACCGGAAATGAATATATCAAGCTGGGCGGAAATTGGCTCGGTATCGATGGGAAGGAGGCCAAACGACTGCTTAAACGCTTGAATAAAGCTGTATTCTGATTGGGATAACGACAGCTGCAGCCAGAATGTTTTTACAATGGGGGTTTTGTGATGAAAAAGATGTGGGTGGTCCTTGCGCTGCTTGTGCTTGTGATAGGGAGCTATTTGGCATTTGGCCAAACGAAGCAGCAAGGTGCCTCTCCGGAAGCGTCTCCAGTAAAGCCTGCGGAAAAAATCAGCTTGTCCTTCTGGACATATTATGGCGGCTGGGAGGATACCATCAAGGCATTTAACGACCTGCATCCAGAGGTTGCGATTAAGGTGACAGAGGTTACCTACGCTGATCAGGTTGAAAAATATACCGAAGCGCTTGCCTCAGGCAGCGTTCCAGATATCATTATGCTCGATAGCGCCGCCTTTCCGAACTTTGGGGACAGCGACAAGCTGGAAAATCTGCTCGACGCTCCTTACAATGCTGGCGAATACAAGGCTGGCTTCAGCCAGTCGCTGTGGGACAGCAACCTTTCCTTCGACGGAAAGCGCCTTATCGGCTGGCCGCTCTCCTCATCGCCAAAGGTGACCTACTACCGTGAGGATATTTTGAGGAAATACGGCTTCCCTACCGATCCGGATAAGCTGGCGACGTATATGGATGATCCAGACAACTGGGTCAAGATGAACAACACGCTGCAAAATAAGGGCGTTCGGATTACGCAGTGGTACGGCGAGACAATCAATCTGTTTGCCAGCGCCCAGAGGACGGGCTTGGTTAATAATAACAATCAGTTCGCTTACAATAATGATTCCTTCGAGCAGGCGATTGCGCTGACGCAGCGTTTGAAGGAGCATGTGCCCGGCGTCAACATCTGGGAGGATTCAGGTGAAGAGGCTGTACGGGATGGCAAGCTGGCTATGGTGTACCTAGGCATCTGGGGAGACTCAGTTCTGGAGCAGTGGGCACCGGAAACGGCAGGCAAGTGGCGGCAAACCCGTCTGCCGCTGAAATTGAACGGCTGGGAGAACAGTTCGGTATTTTTACTTCCTTCCGGCGGCAAGCATAAGGAGATGGCTTGGGCGTTCATGAATTACGTCGTAACCGATCATGCGAAATACGGTCTTGGCAATGCGGTTCCGGCCTATGCTCCCGTGTTGACCAAAAGCAGTCAAAAACCTGAGCCTTCGACATTTTTGGGTGGGCAAATCGTTTATCCGCTTAATGTAGAGCTCGCGAGCAAGATGTATGAGCGCAAATACACAGCGCTTGATTTTGACGCGCAGAAGCTGTGGAACGAGCAGCTCGCCAAAGGCATTGAGAAGGGTTGGAAGCCGAAGACCATTCTGGATCAGGCTGAAAAAGAAATCAATCGCAGGCTTGCTGACCTAGCAAGCAAAGCTGGTGCCACAGCACCGGCAGCAGATGGGGCAGGCCATGCATCAACTGATGCCGCTGCAGCGTCTGAGGGAGCCTCCAGCGCGGCAGTGAAGCCTTAAAGGGTGCAAGGCGCCGCAGCTGAGCGGAAAGGCTGGAATGAAAAGCCGCTGACCTCATCGGTCGGCGGCTTGCAGCATGCGCATAATATCAAGCTCCCCGATGAGCCGCTGGGCTTTGCTGCCCCGCAGCGGCTGGTTGGATCGCTTGAGTATCCATTTAATGTCGGCGGGCGATAAGCCCGGTTTATAGGCGAGCAGCAGCGCAATAGCGCCACTGACATGAGAGGTTGCCATGGAGGTGCCGCTCATCTCATGGTATTTGCCGCGCAGCCATGAGGAGACGATTTTATCGCCAGGGGCGTAAATATCGATATGAGTACCGCGATTGGTGAAAGGGGCGACACGCCTAAGACGGGTAGTAGCGCCTACCGAAATCGTTTGCGGATAACGTGCTGGATAATCAACCGAGCGACGTTTGCCGTCGTTGCCTGATGAAGCGACTACTATAATGCCTGCGTTATATGCATTGGTAATGGCGGTAAGCAGCGCTTTGCTGCGGGTTTTCATGCCGAAGCTCATATTGATAATATTAACCCGGTTTCTCACGCACCAGTCGATGCCGAGGATGATGTCCGAGACGAAGGCGCTGCCGTTGTGGTCGAACGCTTTCACGGGGTAGATTTGTGCGCGCGGAGCGATGCCAATCATGCCCTGCAGCTGATTGGCGGCAGCAATTGTTCCGGCAATATGGGTGCCATGTCCATTGTCATCATGGGGAAGCATGCTGCGGTTCAGCAAATTTATGCCGCGCGACAGCGACTGGCGCAGGTCGGGATGGCTGAAATCGACGCCGGTATCAATGACGCCAATTTTAATGCGATGGCCGGTAGTCATGCCCCAGGCTTGCGGAGCCTTGACATGCTGGACGCCCCAAGGGATTCCTTTTTCGGACATTGAGGATTTGGGTGTAGCGGCATGAACGGTAATGCGTCGATCATCCTCAATCCATACCCCTGTGGAGAATCGGGCGAGGGTTTCTTCGACAGGCAGACGACAGGAAATAGCGCGTATGATGGGCAGCTGTTTGACGGTTTTAAGCGCAGTCTTGCCATCAGGCAGCTCCGACCAGTCTTTTATAAACCGCTGGTACTCGCTCTGCTGGTAAAAACGGATAATGCGCTTTGGTGTCGTCTGCTCCGAGCCGGCCATCGCGCCTTGCAACCAATGGAGAAAAACGGTAGTGTCCAAATTTCGCGTCCCCTCCCGACGGACGATGCTGAGCTATTGTATGATGGAGGGGAGCAAGCTGCATGAGCCACTTGCCTTTTTTGATATAATTAGGCGTGAAACCGTGTCAAAATGCACGGTTGCACATAGGATGATGTAAGAGTTCTATGGGGCTCTTACCTCTCCGGAACGTTAGCGGCCAGCGCGGCCCGGATGGATACAGTCAGAGCGAAGGGATTCCTTCGCTTTTTATCATGTTGTACAAGCTGCGGAGAGCGCTTCAAACCGCTCTAGCGCTAATAAATTCATTATCATGGTGCGAGCTTTGTGGACAAGTCCCACAATGGAAAGGCTGACGCTTGCTTTTTTGAAAGAAATAGGTTTTACTATAGTTTGATAATGAATGAAGATGGCAAGAGAGGATGTGTCCATATGAGCGGCAGCAACATCACTTTGAAGCTGGACCCTGAGCGGATTAAGGAAATGCCAATGGTTGATTTGGCATTTGAATTTCTTAAGACAACTAATAAGCCGTATTACTACCGTGATCTCATGATGGAGATTGCTAAAATACGCGGATTGTCTACCGATGGGATTAATCAAGTTATTGCACAAGTATATACTGAAATTAATATTGACGGCCGTTTCGCTTGCGTCGGCACAAATATGTGGGGGCTTAAGCGCTGGTATCCAGTAGAGCGCAACGAAGACCCGATTTCCAACGCCAAACGCTCCAGAATCATTAACGACGACGACGATCTCGATGATGAAGATCTGTTCGCGGATGAGGAAGAGGAAACTTACGCAGCGGACGAAGAGGACTACGATGTTTATGATGAAGATCGTGAGTTCGAGGAAGCTGAAGAAGAAGCCGAAGCAGACGAAGAAACCGGAATCGAAGGCGAAGAGCTGGAAGATGAAGATGATGATTCGGATGAGGAACTGGAAGAAGGCGAGGAAGCGGAAGATTTTGAAGAAGATGAAGAGGAAGAGGGCAGCAAGTAAGTCCTTGTTCACCCATGAATCGTTTAGGCTTGAAATATAAGAATGGATAAGAAGGTCTCTTATTCAGGCCGCTTCTATTTCAGCGTGGAACGCTCGTTGCCGCCAAGTACGACAGGCAGCGCCGTTTATACTTGACAGGTTGTATACGTCAGAGTAAACTATTGCATGGGCTTTAGATTCGGTTAAGACAACCGCTTAATAATACGCCAAACGAAAAGTGCCCCGTACTCTACGGGTGTCACTTTTTTTGTTTGTAGAAGAACATGTTCGGCGACGGAAGGCTTTGGCTTTTCGTTTGATGATACAGATAAACCGCTGTGGCGCGAAAGCGCCTATGTTTATTGGATAGATTGGGAATCCTATAGGAATACACACTAGAGCTTGGAGGGTATTGGCACAGTGACAAAATATATTTTCGTAACCGGAGGCGTGGTCTCTTCCTTGGGTAAAGGGATTACAGCCGCATCGCTTGGTCGATTGTTGAAGAACAGAGGCCTCAAAGTAACGATTCAAAAGTTTGACCCGTACATTAACGTAGACCCGGGAACGATGAGCCCTTATCAGCACGGTGAAGTGTTTGTAACCGATGATGGCGCAGAGACGGATCTTGACCTTGGCCACTACGAGCGTTTCATCGATATCAATCTGTCCAAAAACAGCAATGTAACGACAGGCAAAATTTATTCCAACGTTATTACCAAAGAGCGCCGTGGCGACTATTTGGGTGGAACGGTGCAGGTTATCCCGCATATTACAAATGAAATCAAGGATCGTGTATTCCGCGCAGGCAAAGAATCGGCTTCCGATGTTGTCATTACGGAGATTGGCGGAACGGTTGGCGATATCGAGAGTTTGCCATTCTTGGAAGCTATTCGTCAAATCAAAAGCGATATTGGCCGTGACAATGTAATGTACATTCACGTGACGCTGATTCCATTCATTAAAGCGGCTGGTGAAGTGAAAACGAAGCCGACCCAGCACAGTGTAAAAGAGCTTCGCAGCATCGGCATCCAGCCGAAC
Source organism: Paenibacillus sp. J31R34 (assembly GCF_059383715.1). Classification (NCBI taxonomy): domain Bacteria; kingdom Bacillati; phylum Bacillota; class Bacilli; order Caryophanales; family Paenibacillaceae; genus Paenibacillus; species Paenibacillus sp. J31R34. The sequence continues at coordinate 11,341 of NZ_JBXENU010000013.1, read as the reverse complement.
GTAATCGTATGCCGTACGGAGCATGCGATGGCGGAGGACCTAAAGCACAAAATCGCCTTGTTCTGCGATATTGATGCAAATGCAGTTGTGGAATGCCGTGATGCTTCCACCTTGTATGAAGTGCCTTTGATGCTTCGCGAGCAAGGCTTGGACGATATCGTCGTCAACCACTTGAAGCTCGGCACGAACGAGCCGGATATGACGGAGTGGACAAGCCTCGTACAGCGCGTGAAGTCGCTGCACAAAACAACAGAGATCGCGATTGTTGGTAAATACGTAGCTTTGCATGATGCTTACCTAAGCATCGTGGAATCTCTTGCTCATGCAGGTATCGATGCGGATTCCGAAGTGAAAATCCGTTGGGTAAATGCGGAAGAATTGACGGATAGCAATGTGGCAGATCGCTTGCAGGGCGTTCACGGCATTCTCGTGCCGGGCGGCTTTGGCGATCGTGGTATTGAAGGCAAAGTGATTGCCATTCGCCATGCCCGCGAACAGCAAGTGCCGTTTTTCGGTATTTGTCTTGGCATGCAAGTGGCTGTTATTGAATATGCACGTCATGTGGTTGGCCTTGATGGCGCCAACAGCTCGGAGATTAACCCATCGACGCCATACCCTGTCATTGACCTGCTGCCTGAGCAGAAGGACATTGAAGACATGGGCGGCACGATGCGTCTTGGCCTATATCCTTGTAAGCTTATTCCAGGCTCGCTCGCTGCTACAGAATATGGCGATGAGCTGGTATATGAGCGTCACCGTCACCGGTACGAGTTCAATAATGAATTCCGCGAGCAAGTGGAAGCAGCTGGCTTGACCATTTCGGGAACTTCCCCAGATGGCAGACTAGTAGAAATGGTGGAAATGAAGGATCATCCTTGGTTCCTAGCCGTTCAATTCCACCCGGAATTCACTTCCAGACCTAATCGTCCTCAGAAGCTGTTCCGCGGATTTGTCCGCGCGGCGCTTGCGTTTTCGGAGAGATAGTGTATTCGTAACATAAATGTATAAACCGTCCAATTTTTTTCCTGGAGCAGAAGGATATTCCGACTTGATCCGCGAATATATTAACGATGATGGAAGAGCAGGCCAATTGTTGTCGCTCTGTCGTGGGAGGTATTATATTTTGGAACAAAAGAAGCTATTAATAGTGGACGATCAGAATGGAATCCGTGTGCTTTTGATGGAAGTGTTCAGCAGTGAGGGTTATGCGACTTTTCAAGCCTCCAACGGCAAGCTTGCCTTGGAAATTGTGAAGAAGGAAAGCCCTGATTTGGTGCTGCTTGACATGAAGATTCCCGGTATGGACGGTTTAGAAATTTTAAAGCATGTGAAAGCCATTAATAAAGACATAAAAGTCATTATGATGACGGCTTATGGTGAGCTGGATATGATTAAGGAAGCGACCGATCTCGGAGCCTTGATGCATTTCACCAAGCCGTTTGATATTGATGAAATGCGAATAGCGGTGAACATGCAGCTAGATGGCGGTTCCAGCAGTCGATTCGCGATAGGGTCCTGATTAGCGGGCCCTTTTTTATTATTCTATTATTGGAGTCTTGGCAAAAGAGCTTTACCATTCCTGACGCCATTATGGTATAATGGCTCAGAATCAAGCTGTTCATTTGTCTATCGCATTAGGTATTGGTAAAATAAATGTAAACACAGAGAACCATGTGGCTTGCAGCTCTGCAATTCTCGAAAATGATGTCGGCGAATGGACAAGGCTTTCATCCATGGAGATACCTGTCTCCTGCTCGCTTTGCAAAGCAAGCTGTATTTCAAGAGAAAATCCGCTTGTTCGGAAGTAACAATCAAGCGTAACAACAGGAGCACGGGATGACGAACCGCCTTCTAACAGTGTGCATGCGGCGGCGTGTGCTCGCTGTGGCGGTTTTTCCTTTGTTCTCTTTCGATACAACGGGAGGACTACAAAATTGATGGAGAAATTGATGATACGCGGCGGACGTCCGCTGCAAGGAACGGTCCAAATCAGCGGTGCTAAAAATAGCGCTGTAGCGTTGGTTCCCGCTGCAATACTGGCGGAGTCCGAGGTTGTGCTGGACAATTTGCCTCATTTGAGTGATGTTGCTGTTTATAGCGAAATTTTGCAAGATCTTGGTGCGGTCATTGACTGGCAAGGCGATATGATGCGCATTGATCCTTCTAATCTTAAAGCGAAGCCTATGCCCAATGGCAAGGTTAAGCTACTTCGTGCTTCCTACTACTTGATGGGAGCGATGCTGGGACGCTTTGGAGAAGCTGTTATTGGCTTGCCTGGCGGCTGCAATTTTGAACCAAGACCTATCGATCAGCATATTAAAGGCTTTGAAGCGCTTGGCGCAACCGTAACGAATGAGCATGGCTCGATGCGCATATCTGCCAAGGAGCTGCGGGGAGCAAAAATTTATCTTGATGTGGTAAGTGTAGGAGCAACGATCAACATTATGCTTGCGGCCTCTCGGGCCAAAGGCTCTACTATAATAGAAAACGCGGCAAAAGAGCCTGAAATTATAGATGTAGCTACTCTTCTCAATGCCATGGGCGCAAAAATTAAAGGGGCCGGCACGGAAACCATTCGGATTGAAGGGGTGGATAGCCTGCACGGCTGCCGCCACTCCATTATTCCTGACCGCATTCAAGCCGGAACCTACATGATTATCGCCGCGGCAACGCGCGGAGATGTCACGATTGACAATGTCATCCCGAAGCATATGGAAGCTATGACGGCGAAGCTGGAAGAAATGGGCGTTACCGTATACGAAATGGATGAGTCTATCCGCATCGTGGGCGCTCCAAAATACAATGCTATTGATGTTAAAGCATTGGTTTATCCAGGCTTTGCTACCGATTTGCAGTCCCCTATGACGAGCTTGCTGACACAAGCGAGCGGCGTAAGTATTTTAACCGACTATGTATACAGCAATCGCTTCAAGCATGTCCCTGAACTTGCGCGCATGGGCGCCAACATTCGTGTTGAAGGAAGATCAGCCATTATTGAAGGCGGCCCGCTTAACGCCGCTAAGGTTCGAGCAGCAGATCTGCGTGCAGGAGCGGCGCTTGTTATTGCTGGCTTGACCGTACCGGAAGGCATTACCGAAATAAGCGGCGTGGAATATATTGACCGTGGCTACGATCATTTGGTTGATAATTTGCGAAGACTGGGCGCCGATGTGTGGCGCGAGACGGAAACCTCCTAAATAAGCAGGCAGACCTGAGCTTGGCGCTGGTCCATAGGGATGAGGAATAACCGGCGCCAACTATGGTATATACTGATAGATCGGACTTTAGCGGTATGCTGTACCATAAAACTGAATAAAGTGGTGAGAACATGACAGATCTTCAGATCGCCGATCTGGAAGAGTTGAAGCTGACGGATTTGTATAAGCTGGCGAAGCAGTATCAAATTCCGTATTATGGCCAACTCAAGAAGAAGGAATTGATTTTCGCAATATTGCGGGCTCAGGCTGAGAAAAGCGGCTTGATGTTCATGCAGGGCGTCCTGGAAATTTTGCCGGAAGGCTTCGGCTTTCTTAGGCCTATCAACTATTTGCCAAGCAAAGAGGATATTTATATTTCGGCTTCCCAAATTCGCAAGTTCGATCTTCGTACAGGCGATCTAGTATCCGGCAAATGCCGGCTTCCGAAAGATTCGGAGAAATACTTTGGTTTGCTGCAAGTAAATGCAGTTAATGGGACGAGTCCTGAACTCGCAGCTGAACGGTTACATTTTCCCGCATTGACTCCTCTTTTTCCACAGAAAAAACTGGTGCTTGAGACGGCATCCTCTAAACTTTCCACACGAATTATGGATTTAATTGCACCTGTTGGACTTGGCCAGCGTGGACTCATTGTTGCACCTCCGAAAGTCGGCAAAACGTTGCTTCTCAAAGAGATTGCCAACAGCATTTCTACCAATCATCCTGAGATTGAGCTGTTCGTATTGCTTATTGATGAACGGCCTGAGGAAGTTACAGATATGCAGCGTTCGGTTAAGGGCGAAGTCATCGCTTCTACTTTTGATGAAGTGCCGGAAAATCATATTAAGGTAACAGAGCTTGTTTTGGAGAGAGCGCTGCGACTGGTGGAGCACAAGAAGGATGTTGTTATTTTGATGGATAGCATTACGCGTCTGGCTCGTGCCTACAACTTGGTAGTGCCGCCATCCGGCCGTACGCTGAGCGGTGGTATCGACCCTGCTGCATTCCATCGTCCGAAGCGGTTTTTCGGTGCGGCGCGGAATGTGGAAGAGGGCGGAAGCTTGACGATCCTTGCGACAGCGCTTGTGGAGACAGGCTCGCGTATGGATGACATCATTTATGAAGAGTTTAAAAGTACAGGCAATATGGAGCTGCATTTGGACAGAAAACTGGCTGAACGCCGTATTTTCCCAGCGCTGGATATCCGCAGATCGGGTACGCGCCGAGAAGAAATGCTCCTGACGCAAGAAGAGCTGGAGAAGCTATGGGTGGTTCGTAAAAATATGAACGATTCGATTGAGTTCGTTGACGGCTTCCTCAAAAAGCTGAAAAACAGCGAAACGAATAGTGAATTTCTCATGTCGCTCGATTCCATGCCTGAGACGAAGCCGCCGCAGCGCAGTAGCGGAATCAAAAGCAGCAGTACTAGTTCGTCGTCATCATCAACGCCAGCGGCGGGCCGCCGTTCGGCAGCCCCTCGCACGACGCATAGCTCTTAGCGCTGCCTGAAAGGAGAACATCATGAATCTTGTATATGCTGATGAACAAGGAAATGTCTTTGATCATCCTCACTATATAGCCTTAGGCCGCAGCGGCGATATGATTGTCGAAATGATGGAGGACGAGCTCATTCCGTTGCCGGAAGGGGCGACGCTTGTAAGCTTGCCATTTACGAAGGCAGTGGGCCTGAACCCGGATACGGGCGAAATGCAGCTGCTTCCAGGCAATAAGCAGGCGGTTGGCGCGCTTTTGCCGCAAGGCTTTACGCGACTTGCCCTGCCAGGCTATGTCAAAGCAGACAAAAATGAAAAACTGCCTTTATTCGGTTATACGGCAGTCGTATGGAAAAACAATGGATTCTACGTTGCAGCAGAGCAATCCGATAACCCGGAGCGCTGGGATCCGCTGAATTGCGACCGTGATGAGGTAAAGCAGCAAGTTGAACGCATTACGTCTAAATATCCGGAAAATCGTCTATATAAGCATTTGTCGAACTGTGCACTTGGCTATGAATGCTTGACGTCGTCTAATACGTTCCTGCAACGCTGGGAAGGTGCGGTTCCGGTTTCGTATTCGTGTAATGCAGGATGCTTTGGATGTATTTCTGAACAGCCGGACGACAGCGGCTTTGTTGCTCCGCAAACACGGATGAACTTCAAGCCGACAGTGGACGAAGTGACTGAGATTATGCTGGAGCATCTTCGCCATGAAGATTCTATCATCAGCTTCGGGCAAGGCTGCGAAGGCGAGCCTTCTACGCAGGTACGGATTATTGTCGACGCGATGCGACGGGTAAGAAGCCAGACATCACTTGGCTACATTAACATTAATACGAACGCTGGGCTGACGGATCACATTCGTGCAATTGTCGATGCGGGCCTCAATCTGATGCGTGTCAGCACCATCAGTGCGCTTGATGACCATTACAATGCCTATTACAAGCCGCGTGGCTATACGCTCGCCAATGTAGAGAAGTCGTTGAAATATGCGACGGACAAGGGCGTATATACGTCGATTAACTATTTGATTTTCCCTGGTGTGACGGATCGTGAGGAAGAGATGGAGGCGATGATCGGCTTTGTTAAGCGGACTGGACTCAAGCTCATCCAAATGCGGAACCTGAACATTGACCCGGAAAGCTATTTATCCTTGATCCCGCCGGCACAAGGCGAGATTTATGGGATGAAGCAGATGCTGGAAATTTTCCGTGATGAGCTGCCAGATGTCGTAATTGGCTCGTTCACCCATGTTCCGCCTGCGAGCTTAATTCAATCTTAATGCCCTAGAAGGAGCAGATTGTCCAGTAATGGGCAGCTCCTTCTTTTGAAATATAGGAAAGCATATGATTTCTCCATACGTTCTCTATATTTCTCGGACTGAAACGTGCCGCGCCGCCAAAGGACGGCGACAACCGTTTCACCTTGTGTTTTACAACATGGACTGGGCTATGCTATAATGCAGAGATGTATGACTTAATTCTGGGCCCGCCTGTGGCTCAGGGCAGAAAGAGGTGAAAGAGATGAAACAAGCTATTCATCCGACATACCATATCACTACAGCAACTTGCGCTTGTGGTAACACTTTCGAGACTGGTTCCATTAAACCGAACCTTCGTGTAGAGATTTGTTCCCAATGCCACCCATTCTATACGGGTAAGCAGAAGTTCCTGGATGTGGGCGGCCGCGTCGATCGTTTCAAAAAGAAATACGGCATCTAATTGCTGTGATGTCTATTTTGTCTATATTTGGCAGAATACAAGAACCTCCCTTAGCCATTCTAATGGTTATAAGGGAGGTTTTTTTGATGAGAAGGAGCATATTGCTTTCAAAAAGCTCGCGCATGCTGTTGTTGGCAGGTGTCCTGCTGCTGGCAGCGACAAGTGCTGTCGGCTGTGGTCAGCCTGATCATAAGCAGCAGATGCAATCCTATGGCCATGACGGTTATATGGGGCTGTCTAACAGCAACCCGAACATACCGAATAAGCATTCGTATTTAAATTACGGCTCAGACGGAAAGTTTGTCGGCGAGCTGATCAAGAAGATGGATGGTGTCCATAAAAGCTGGATTCATTTTAATGGGGAGCATTTGGTCGTTCATTTGACCGCCAAACCGGGCATGTCCGATGCGCAGGTGAAGCAGCTTCAGCATAAAGCAGAGGAAACTTTGCAATATAATATGCCGCGCTATGAGGTGCGGGTAAAAACGAGCCGGTAACGCCCGTTTTTATGCTGAAAGGTCCTTCCTCTTATTGAGAAGGCCATGACGCTCACGCTTGCTGAAAAGCTGCATATCATGTCTTGTCTCCAGAAAAGTTGCGCTTTGTAACATTATCAGCTATACTTATTTTTGCCGTGCTAGATGGGGAGTTAGCGGTGCCCTGTAACTCGCAATCCGCTTTAGCGAGGTTGAATTCCTGTTTGAGGTTATGTCTATGCGGGGTTTGGCGCTTGCGAGCAGTGTTGACAGTTGGGTCCTCCGCAATGGACGCTTGTGAACTCGGTCAGGTCCGGAAGGAAGCAGCCGTAAGTAAGTTAGTTCATGTGCCGGGGGAGTGCCTGGCTCGAGCTGTGGTGCAAGAGTGCCGCCTGGGTTACATTAATCAAGGGCAGGTGCACGGTATTAAAGTTTTATATTTCGGATGTTCACAGACACCGGCGACGCTTTTCGATGAATTCGAATGGTGCTGCGGGTGTTTTTTGTTTGGCTTGAGGCTTTGATCATGTATAATAAGAGATAGAGTATTTTTGCAGAATTCCTGTAAGGAAACAAGAAGGGAACGGTCCATGTGACTCATATTGCCTTGTACCGTGCCTGGCGTCCCCAGACGTTTCGGGACATGGTGGGACAACAGCATATTGTGCAGACGCTGCAAAATGCGATAAAAGAGGATCGCGTTTCGCATGCCTATTTGTTCAACGGTCCCCGTGGGACGGGGAAGACGACGACAGCTAAGGTATTGGCGAAAGCAGTCAATTGTGAATCTGGCCCGGCAGTGGAGCCCTGCAATGAATGCGACGCATGCCGCGGTATTACAGCTGGTCATATTATGGATGTCGTGGAGATTGATGCTGCCTCCAATCGGGGCATCGACGAAATTCGCGATATACGGGATAAGGTGCGCTACGCCCCATCTGAAGTACGATATAAAGTGTACATTATTGATGAGGTACACATGCTTACTTCAGAGGCGTTCAATGCTTTGCTCAAAACATTGGAAGAGCCGCCTGCACATGTTATCTTTATATTAGCAACAACAGAGCCGCATAAGCTTCCTGCAACGATTATTTCCCGCTGCCAGCGTTTTGATTTTCGGCAGGTGTCGCTTGCAGAGCAGTCGGAGCGGCTTCATGAGATTTGTAAGGAAGAAGGCATTAGCGCCGAAGAGGATGCGATTGCTTATATTGCAAGGCTGTCGGAAGGCGGCATGCGTGACGCCATTAGCCTACTTGAGCAGGTAGCGGCTTTCGGAGGCGGAAGCATTACGCTGGATGGTGCTGTCGATGTAACGGGCGGGATGGCGGCCGACCAGTACTATGAACTGGCGGAAGCGGTTCGCGATCGTGATGTTGGCGCTGTGATGCCGCTTGTCGAAAGCTTGACGCAAGCAGGCAAGAGCGCGGATAAGTGCATGGAGAACCTGATTTATTATTTCAGGGATTTGCTTGTGCTTAAGCTTGCTCCGCAAGGCGGAGCAGCAACGGAACGCGTCGTTGACGCGGACCGTTTCCGGGCAATGGCGGATGCTTTTACGCCAGATCGCCTGTTTCGCATGATTGATACGCTGAACAGCTATCAATCGGAAATGAAGCATGCCGCTCAGTCGCAGACGCTGTTCGAGGTCGCGCTGATGAAAATTTGCACCATCAGCGATAGCCGCGAAGTCGCGTCTGCGGGGGATGCTGCCCAGCCATCTGGCGGGGCAGCGAGTTCTTCCGCAGAGGTGGGCCGTTTGCGCCAGCAAGTGGAGCAGCTTGAACGCAAGCTGGAGCAGCTGTTGCAAAATGGCGTTCCGGCTGTTAGTGGAGGTGCGGCTGCCAGCGGTGCAGCAGCCCGGACCGGGGCAAATGGTAATCGACCTGCCTTTAATAACCGCAGCGGTGGTTCTAACTCTGTATCTGTTCGCACGTCAGTTAAGCTGGGGCCGTATTTAACCGCTGCTGGCAGCAGTGAAACGGGGCAAGTCCGCATGAAGTGGAGCGAGCTGCTGCAGCGGGTGAAGGAAACCAAAATCACCGTCCATGCGTGGTTGATGGACGGTGAGCCGGTATCGGTCGTGGACGGCACTGTGTTGGTTGCTTTCAAAAACACGATGCACCGAGAAACAACGGAGAAGCCGACGCATAAAGAAATTATTGAGCGGGTTCTGCAAAGCGTGTTCGGGGAGCCGCTTCAGCTTGCGACGGTTATGATTAAAGAATGGCAGTCTGCAACCGATAGTGGCTCAGGTACGCCGGACGAAGCGTTTGAACTGCAATCGGATATGCCGGACGCAGCGCCGGCCCAGCCTAAATGGGTAGAGGAAGCGGTAAAGCTGTTTGGTGAAGAGCTTGTCGTTGTGAAAGATGATTTTTAACTATAAATAAGAGGTGATAATAATGAACAATATGAATCAAATGATGAAGCAAGTGAAGAAGATGCAAGAGCAAATGATGAAAGCACAGGAAGAGCTTGTCCACAAAACCGTTGAAGGCACAGCAGGCGGCGGCGTAGTTAACGTTACTGTAAACGGCCACAAAAAAGTTCTTGATATTACAATTAAACCGGAAGCGGTAGATCCGGAAGATGTAGAAATGCTGCAGGACTTGATTATTACAGCTGTAAACGATGCCCTTTCAAAAGTGGACGATGTTGCGAACCAGGACATGGGTAAATTTACAGGTGGCATGAAAATCCCTGGCTTGTTCTAAAAATAAGCCACTGTTCGTTCTGATTTGAAAGGAGCTATACCTGTTGCATTATCCCGAACCGATAGCGAAGTTGATTGACAGTTTCACCAGGTTGCCGGGTATTGGACCGAAAACAGCTGCGAGACTGGCTTTTTATGTGCTGCGCATGAAGGAAGATGATGTCATTGATTTTGCTAAAGCGCTCGTAAGCGTGAAACGCAATCTGACTTATTGCTCCATCTGCTGCAACATAACCGATACGGACCCTTGCCGTATTTGCCAGGATAAGCTCAGGGACAACTCCGTCATTTGCGTCGTACAGGAGTCGAAAGATTTGGTGGCGATGGAACGGACGAAGGAGTTCATGGGGCATTATCACGTGCTGCAAGGGGCGATCTCTCCTATGGAGGGAATCGGTCCGGATCAGATCAAAATTGCCGAGCTGCTGCGCCGCCTCAGTGATGAGCGAGTGCAGGAACTTATTCTGGCGACTAATCCGAATGTCGAAGGAGAAGCGACCGCGATGTATATATCGCGGCTTGTGAAACCTTTTGGCATACGGGTCACGCGAATTGCTCATGGCTTGCCAGTTGGTGGAGATTTGGAATATGCCGATGAAGTTACGCTGTCCAAAGCATTGGAAGGCCGCAGAGAGCTGGGCTAAAGATAGGCAAAGCTGTTCTTATCGTTCAAAACGATAGGGGCAGCTTTTTTATATGAAGCATGTAAGGGTATGCGAGAATAACGTACTGCTTTTTCGCTTAGAAAGCTGTTGTGGTTGATTGATATCGACGCTAGTTCTATTTGCAAGGTTTTTAGCTTATATATGGAATAGAGGCAGCCTTGGCTTTTGAATGGACAAGCGGGAGGTCATGAGGGGATGAAACAGCTCAATAAATGGAGAAGCGGCAGTATGACGGCGGAAAAAAAGTCGGTTAATGGGGTACAAGGGGAGATGGATGCCCTGCAGTGGACCGATCGGCTGCGCCAGGAAATTTATGAGGCCCATTTGGAATGGGAAAATGCAAACCGCTTTTTTGACTATGCTTTAGGTAAAGACCAGATTGATTATGCGATATACGCCATCATTACGGCTGAAAAGCGTTATGACTCTTTGCTCCGCACCGCCAAAAGAGCTTGCAAGAGCTGGTCGGAATGGAGGGCGGTCCAATGATGAATAACATATTACTTGTTGTTCTGGTCTTCTCTTCGGTTGCGCTGCTTGCCATAATAGTTCGACATCGTCTTTCATGGTCATGGGCAAAAAGCTTCACCTTGCATCTGGTATGTGCATGTGCAGTTCTTTATTTATTGAATTACTCCGGTCTTATTTCTGATATTAAAATCCCCATTAATCCGGCAACGATAACAACGGTGGTTGTACTCGGTGTTCCGGGTATTGCGCTTATTGTCGGTCTGCAGCACATGATGGTTTAAGTGTTTAGGAAGCAATGAAAGGCAGTGTTAATGGACTAAAGGAGATCAGGACAAGCCTGAAATAAGGGCTTTCCTGTTTTTTTTGTATTTGGGTTGACTTGTCCGTCTGGTTCATGGTATTCTATATCTCGCGTCAAGGGCAGGTACATACAGTGTTGAAAAGCACTGAAAAAGTTTTTTAAAAAAGTACTTGCATTTACTTGGGCGCCTGTGATATATTATATGAGTCGCCGCTGAGACATACGGCAGACAAGAACGAAACGCAAGCAAGAGAAATTGTTCTTTGAAAACTGAACAACGAGTGAAACTGCCACATTAACT
>NZ_JBXENU010000012.1:0-175957 GCF_059383715.1 Paenibacillus sp. J31R34 | reverse complement strand
AATTGGGGACAAATGCTCCTCCAGCTCTCCGTCTTTTTCCCTGAACGGATCAGTCAGCACCTGCGTTAACTTTTGCTTCAACAGAGTTTACACAAAATTGTTGACAGACCCGACATTAACACTTTGACAAGTTGAACAGATTTTCATATTTACTTCCATCCTCTTTAAAATATAGGTCAAGGCATATGCACTTCTTCAATATAAATATTCAAAATAGCTCACCCAGTCTTTTTATATTTCGGCCATTTATGATAACGGTTTTGTATTTCTTAGCCCTGAAGGGTTGTCAAGCTGAATCACCCTCCCCGACTACTTTAAATTTAAATCCTTTAAAACTTTTTCCAAACTGTCATCATACATATCCTTTAATCGTTCCATTTCTGCGTTGTCATTTTCACTCTGTTTTTCAAAATACTTTTGGGCAATCCCATCTAGGCTACTAAAATCAGCTTTAAATAAGAGCTCTTCATCCGATTCTGATGGTTTAATAAAATAAGCCAAAATGTCCTTACGCTCTTCTTGCGTATAAGGTGTTCCTACTCTCATCTTTGAGTCGATCACATTTAATATCTCGATCGTGCTTGTATAAAATTCCTTGTGAAACCCATTAGGCGTCTTTCGGGCTGGAATATACTTTTCATTCTCTGACATGCAGGCTACTAATGAAATAAGCAGCAACAGACAACATCCTTGAATTACCATTCGCACAATTTATCTTTAACTCCTCGCAATATTTCTTGATAACGTTTGGTATCGGTGGCATCCATTTCCTTATGAATTACTCCAAATCTGGTCCGCCTGCATATAAATCTATATCTAATGAAGCATTTAACTTTGATAATTTTTCAATGATCATTGGTTTTAGATTAATTCCCCCCATCTGTTCTTTGTAGCCGTAGTAAACAACCCGAATTTCTTTATGAATTTCATCTGATTTAATCATTTGAATCAAATTCGATGTTTCTAATTTATTTATTAAATTTGCTAATTTCTCTTCAACTTCCCCCGTTTTCTTATCCTCTAATTGGAAAGTAAACCCGCTATCTTCATAGAATCTATTCGTATTTCTTTTTGAAATTTGAGTTCCTTTCTGCCATGTTTCAGAGGGTACTAAATGAACTCCCTCAAGTAGTTTCTCTAAATTAGTTACATTAGATGAAACTGATAAATATACACGATTCCCCGCACTCATTCCCATAAATCTAACCTTTATTTCAGGTGAAGTATTTAAATAAACTACGAAATAATATTCTTCATCCACAACAGAAAAATAAACTTCAGCGGATTGTTCTCCATCATTCATTATGACATCTGCTATTTTAAATTTGCCATTCTCATAAACCAACTTATGTACGGATAAATATTGTTTCGTTAGCTCGAAGGATTGTTCTTCTATTTCCTTGAGCGCAACTTTCTTAATCACCTCAATCATCTTCGAACCTCCATAAAATATTGACCTCCAGATTATTTATATACCTACTATACTTTCGGATAAAAAATGAATATTATTCCAACTAGTTTCAGTATATCAAATTCAGAAAGTTACAACATAAAAAGAAACTCTCCAACTGCTTTGAGCAAAGCTCTTCAAAGTTTGTCCTCTTTATTTCCCCCTTCAATTCTTTAGATTTTCTTTAGAAATATACTCGTAAATTCCTTAGATGTTTTCGTTATTATTTTCCTAACAAAATAAAGCGAGGAGGCCAATCATGTTTAGCAACACAATCTCGCAACTGTTCGAGCAGCACGGCTATCTGATATTTTATTTAGCCTTCTCTTTAGGCCCATTTGGCATTCCTGTCCCGAATGAAATAACGATACTCACAGGCGGCATTTTGAGCAGCACCGACGCTTTAGATCCGTGGATAACCTATATCTGCATTTTAAGCGGTCTATTAACGGCTATTACGCTCTCTTATTGTGCAGGCCGAATTTTTGGGGAGAAATTAATAAACAGATTTCAGCATAAGCGACATTTTCAGAGGGCAGAAGAGATTTTGAAGCAACGGGGAGATTGGGCCATGTGTATTGGCGTATTCATTCCAGTCGTGCGGTATATTCTTCCCCTATTCATCGGGCTAAGCGGTGTGAAATTCAAAAAGTTTGCCCTGCTTTCCTATCTCAGCGTTTTATTTTGGACCCTCACATTTTTTACGGTCGGCAAATACTTTGGCACTCATCTGTTAGACTCGCTTCGTATATTCAGCTTCTAATTTGCTTCAGCACATCATCAAGAAAATGAAATATTGGGGGAACATCCATTGAACATCAAGGAATGTCTACTTTTTCTGCAGCGCTTTATTCAAAGCCCGAAAAGAGTCGGAAGTGTTATGCCCAGCTCTCGATTTCTGGCAACAAAGATGGTTAGCTCTATGCCATTGAACGGTGTCAAGACAGTCGCTGAGCTTGGATCGGGTACAGGTGCCATCACTCGCTTTATCAAGAAACGGTTATCCGGTTCTGCTAAAGTGCTGCTGTTTGAAATGGATGATAGGATGAGGAACAATTTACAGTCGGAATATCCGGATTTTATCAGTCATCCAAACGCCTGTTACTTAGTGGAAAGGATGAAGCAAGAAGGCATTGAGCAGTTGGACTGTATTATTAGCGGTTTGCCCTTTTTTAACTTTTCGAGCGAGCTGCGAGAAACGCTGCTTGATCAGACTACCCAAGCACTCAAACCAGGCGGAACCTTTATCGCCTTTCAATATTCCCTTCAAATGAAAAAACAATTTTCTAAGAAATTTATCATTGAAAAAATCGAATGGGTGCCATTTAATTTCCCTCCAGCTTTTGTATACACATGCCGCAAGAGGGACACCCTTTAATTAAAATAAATACTCCCATTCTTCTTGGATAAAATCATTGATAAGGAGGTAAATCCATTGAGCATTACCGAATGTCTGCTTTTCTTGCAAGGTTTTCTCAAAAATCCAAATCGAGTAGGAAGTGTTCTGCCCAGTTCGCGATTTCTAGCAGCCAAGCTGATCCAGCCCATACCTTGGAATGAGGTACAGGCAGTCGCTGAGTTAGGGTCAGGCACAGGTGCGGTAACACGCTTCATGAAGACACAGCTAATGGAATCTACTAAAGTATTATTGTTTGAAAGAGATAGGGAAATGAGAAATAAACTAAAAAAAGAGTACCCGAATTTCGTAGGCCATTCGAACGCTTGCTATTTGCTTAAGAAAATAAAACAAGAGGAAATCGGGCAGTTGGATTGTATTATTAGCGGATTGCCCTTTTTCAATTTTTCCAATGAAATGCGAGAAAGGCTGCTTTATCAGATCATGAACTCACTTAAGCCCGGAGGAATCTTTGTTGCTTATCAGTATTCCCTTCAAATGAAAAAGCATTTATCCGATAAATTTATTATTGAAAAAATCGAGTTTGTGCCATTCAATTTTCCTCCAGCTTTTGTATATACGTGTCGTAGGAAAGAAACGCTATAACTAAAGAAGGAGCCTCATGCCATGCATACCGTGCTTGTTGTTGATGATGACTCGGAAATTAGAGATGTCATTCATGTATATTTGCGAAATGAAGGATATCGTGTCGTTGAAGCGGCAGATGGTCTGGAAGCCTTAAATGTCATAAAAACATCCTCAATCCAGCTTGTCATTTTGGACGTGATGATGCCTCAAATGGATGGGATCAAAGCCTGCTTTAAAATCAGGGAAATATCGAACACTCCGATTATTATGCTGTCGGCCAAGGAAGAAGATATCGATAAAATCACAGGCCTTACTACGGGTGCTGATGACTACATGATAAAACCCTTTAATCCGTTAGAGCTGCTTGCTCGCGTTAAAGCCCAACTGCGACGGCAATCCTTAATTGGCAAAGAAGAATATCATTCGCTTATCCTTATCAAGGATCTTGTCATTGATAAGAGCAAGCATTCCGTAAAGCTGAAAGGAAACGATATTTCGCTCACCCCTCTGGAGTTTGCTATTCTGGTGCTGCTTGCAAGCCACCCCGGGCAGGTATTCGGCGCTGATAAAATTTACGAAAGCGTATGGAAGGAGCCCTACGGATATTCAGATAATACTGTGATGGTCCATATCCGTAATTTACGTGAAAAATTGGAGGAGTTCCCAAGAGAGCCTCAATATATTAAAACCGTATGGGGAGTAGGCTATAAAATTGAATGAACCTATCAAAAAACCAAAACGTAAAAAAAAGATTCAGGTTCATATTTTGAGCAGAATAGCACTAAGTATAATCATATCCATTTGTATAAACAATCTTCTTATTATGCTTTTCTTGAAAATTAGTACAGTCATGGAATCGACTTGGTTGCACAATTTCTTTCCTTATCTGATTACCCCATTATTTATGCTTATATTTATTTTCACTTTTTTGATTTTGACAAGACGCCTCGTTAAAGACTTAATCAACTTGGAACGTGGACTGCAAATTATTTCCGAAGGGGATTTGAGTTATCGGGTATCCGTTGATCGTCAGGATGAACTTGGGCGGGTTGCCCATAACATCAATCGAATGACGGAACGCTTAGAGCAGCAGATTGTGAAAGAACGTGATTTGGAAAAATCCAAGATGGAGATGATCACAGGTATTTCACATGACTTGCGTACGCCTCTGACAAGTATCATCGGCTATATCGAGCTTTTAAAATCTGAATCATTTCAAGATAAAGAAGAATATTCGCGCTTTGTTCAAAACACTTATAATAAAGCGATTCATTTGAAAAAGCTGCTGGATGACTTATTCGAATATACCCGGCTTAGCTCTATCGACAATCAACTGGGTTTAAAGATGATTGATGTGCATCAACTGCTCTATCAATTGCTTTTTGAATTTGAGCCTATTGCCCTAGAGAATGATATCCATATTGAAAAAGAGATTGGTGACACTCCCCTTCTGGCTCGCATAGACAGCGAAAAAATTGCCAGAG
This sequence comes from Paenibacillus sp. J31R34, assembly GCF_059383715.1. NCBI lineage: Bacteria > Bacillati > Bacillota > Bacilli > Caryophanales > Paenibacillaceae > Paenibacillus > Paenibacillus sp. J31R34. The sequence continues at coordinate 171,039 of NZ_JBXENU010000012.1, read as the reverse complement.
CGATTGATAATTTATTGATGAACGCTCTAAAATACTCCTTAAAGCCGGGAACCATCCGCATTTTTATGAAAACGGATAAGAATCATATTACGATTGTAATAGAAAATAAAGGACAGCCTCTCACTTTGGAGCAACAACTTAAACTCTTCGACCGCTTTTATAAAGTGGATGATTCCAGAAGCAGCGACGGCATACAATCTGGTGCTGGGCTAGGCCTTTCGATTGCCAGAAACATTATTGAACTTCATGGCGGAACCTTAACACTCGATCATACAACCAATATTTTCAAGTTTAAGCTGACACTTCCTTTGGAAGACAGCATCATAAATACAAAATGATTAATATCCATTGTTATCATTAACTTATGCAATTGTTAGCGGCCGCCCCATTATATTAACCTGAGTACAGGCAATCACTATTTTGTATTTGGGGGGTCCACATGAGTCAGACGATCATTTATTCAGCACCGGAAGGTGCCATTGGTTCAGATAACTATCGCGTACGCGTTCGACACAACGGAGGCGACTGGCAAGAACTGTTCGTGTACGAGGTCAAGGTGGATATGCATAACGTTCGGAAAGCTTCCATGGCCTATTTCGATATGGAGGGCACGGTAGAGGTAGAAATCGACTGCTGCTTCACGCCCATAAGCAGCGTCATCGTACGCCCACTATCAACGGGCATTCAGGCTGAATATAGCAGCGATGCCATTCGCTTCACATTAGATCGCCCTGAAAAATTATCAATTGAGGTTAATGACGAGCGCTTCCGCAATCTGCATCTCTTTGCCAGCAAGCTGGAGCAGCATGCACCTAGACCCGGTGATCCTGGCGTGCTGGTGCTGGAGAGAGCTGGAAAGCCCGCTATTCACCGAACTGAGGATATTTTAAAATTAGCCGCAACCCCGACAGTCAAGACGGGTCTGACGCCCGATGTGATTTATTTTGCGCCCGGGATGCATTATTTGGAAGAAACGATACTCCGTATTCCTTCTGGCAAGACGGTTTATATTGCCGGAGGCGCCATCGTCGTTGGTTCGCTCGTCTGCGAGTATGTTGAGGATGTAACCATAAGAGGAAGAGGCATCTTATACCTATCCGATTTCCATCGCTATTCGGCTTTTCGTGGCGTACGAATTGTATTCTCACAAAATATTCAGGTTGAGGGGCTTATTTTGCTCGATCCGCCCCATTACAGCATTTATATTGGAAAATCGTCTCATATAAGCATTAGCAACTTCAAATCCTTCAGCACAAGAGGCTGGTCGGATGGCATCGATATGATGGCTAGCTCCGATATAGACATTGATGATGTTTTTCTGCGCACATCGGATGATTGTATCGCTATTTATGGCACTCGCTGGGATTATAAAGGAGATACGCGCCGCGTGCGTGTCCGCAATTCGGTGCTATGGGCGGACGTCGCTCACCCGCTAATGATTGGGACCCATGGCGATCACCATCATGACGGAGATACGATTGAGGATATTATCTTTGAGAATCTGGACATTCTTGAGCATCACGAGCCCCAAGGAAATTATTGGGGGGTGCTAGCCATTAATGCGGGGGATAAAAATACAGTTCGCCATGTGCTGTACGATCATATCCGCGTCGAGCCGTTCGAGCAAGGACAGCTGGTTGATATTCGGGTCGTCCACAATGCCGATTATAATCCAGTTCCTGGCAACCGTATCGAAAATATTACGTTCCGCAATGTCACCTATAGCGGAGAGAATAGCAATCCCAATCGAATTTACGGATTTGATGAACAAAGACCTGTTGAAAATATTACTTTTGTTAACCTCCGCATCAATAACCAATGGATTAGTGATGCGTCAGAGGGCCATTTTCACATCAATCCATTTGCCAGAAACATTACGTTTTTGTCCAATTCATAAGAAGCAGCCCCTTCGTCACCAAAAGACGGAAGGGGCTGTTATTTGTGCTTTATTTCCTGTTACATCGTGCACTCTACCGCTATCCGCAGCATTCCTCGCTTTTCTTATTTACCGCCTGCATCCAAATATGCCTGTACTTGCTTAAGCACTTCCGCACGTACGGTCTCAAGTCCGGAATCACGCATTTGTTTGTTTAAGCTTTGGGCCATTTCCAGCCAGTTTTTCTCGTATCCTACCTTGAGAATTTGCTCGACCTCATCAAATTTCGGCTTGATTTTGGCAAGCTCTGTCGCCACCGGCTTGGAATCGAAGATAAAGCCCGAAAGCGCAATTTGGAAGTAGTTGTTATTATCAAGCGCATACTGCAAATAGTTCATCGTAGCCGGGTCCTGATCCGAATTCAGCCTCGATAAGCTCGGATTCCAGGTAAGCTCGTACGGCTGGAACTGGTATTTCGTCGTATTTGCCGTTGTTTTGTAGCCATTGTCGCCATCGGCTACCCAGTGCTCGCCCTCAATGCCAAGCTCGAATAAATCATGGTTGGCCTTGCTGCTGAACAGCCAATCAAAAAACTTCATCGTGCGATCAATGTTTTTGGAGCTTGCTGGAATAACGACGCTGTTGTTCGCGCGGAAATCCGTTCGAATAGCGCCTGGTTTCATATTGCGAGCATCGTCGCTCTCATATACGAACGGTTCGATATCCAGCCCCGTACCGTATGCCTCTTGCAGCTTTTGCCGATCTCTTGATATGCCGCCAATCGTGCCTTCTCCAGCGCCGCCCTTATCTGAGACGACACCCGTTGCTGGAGCTAGAGCATCCTTGTTAATGTACTTGCTCCAGTCCACTCGCTTCTGGAAGTGGCCGTAAATCGAAGCATGCGTGTTGAAGGGCGCAGGGAAGCTCGCGAATTCCGAATCCGGATCACCCAACGTTGCCGCGCCAATTACCTTCTTGCCATCCTCCGATAGCGCAACACTGAATGGAATGCCTCCGGTGAAGGAATCGCTTCCAATGGCAGCTAGGCGAATATCGGTCCGTCCATTCTCAGATGGCGTGAACAGCTTATGAAAGCCTCGGCCTCCTAAGGAGAGTGGCGTATAGTCCGGCTTCTTTTCTTGAACCTGCTGAAGATAAACTTCTAGTTCCTCCAACGTTGTAATCGGGCCAAGTCCCAACTCCTCGCGTATATCTTTGCGAATACTGATGACGTTAAGATCGGTATAGTAATACGTAAGCGGAATCGTATAAAGATGGCCGTTAATTTTGTTCGCTTCAACAAACTCCGCAGGGAATGCCGCTTTCAGCCCTGGATAGTCATCATTGTTAAAATATTTATCGAGCTCTGCATAATAGCCGAGGCTGACATGATTGTACAAATTCATCCAGCCCGCATCGAACATGACGTCAACGGCTTCGCCTGTCGACATCTTCAATTGCATTTTTTGCCGATGATCCTGAGGCGTGTTATATTCAAATTCAAGTTTCGTATTAATCGAATCCTTGCTAACTTCCTCGAACTTAGCGAGAACCTTATCCATATCCGCAGGTTTATCGCCGAATAGCATGAACTTCAAGGTCACCGGATCAGGTACTGCCGCATCTGGGTTAACCGTCCCCTCTGTCTCGCTGCTGCTTGGGGATGGCTTCCCACTAATATTGCCGTTAGTTCCGGTGCCGCCGTTGTTTCCACTGCATGCCGCCATTAAAAATAGCACCATAACCAGCGTTGCCGCCATAAACATTTTTGCTTTCATTGTTTTTCCTCCCTTTTTTGTGCTGCTGAATTTATCTACATCTATCTAAAATCATCCTGCGATGAGATTAGCCTTTGACTGAGCCAACGAGCAGCCCTTTTACAAAATATTTTTGCAGGAACGGATAGAGGAATATAATCGGGCCAATAGTCACGACTGTCGTTGCAAGCCTTGAGGTCAAGGTAGGGACAATATAGCCCGGAGCCGTTACGCCTGAAGCAAGATTGTTGGCAAATGCCGCATTATCCAAAATCCGTTTGATCAAATATTGCAGCGGAAACAAATCCTCATTCGAAATGTAGAGCATCGCCTCAAACCATTTGTTCCAAAAGGCGAGCGCGTAAAACAGGCTGATCGTGGCAATGGCTGGCAATGAAATCGGAATCATAATGCGAAACATAATATAGACATCATTGGCCCCGTCAATTTTGGCCGATTCGCCAATTGATTCATCAATGGAATTGAAGAAATTACGCATAAGGAACATATTCCATGGGTTAATAAGGGCGGGAATAATCAGTACCCAGATCGTATCCTTAAGCCCTAAATATTTGGAAATGAGCAGGTATGTAGCCACCAGCCCGCCATGAAACAGCATCGTAAAAAACACATAAAAGTTAATCGAATTGCGATATCTGAGCGATTTGACAGACAGCGGATACGCAAGGGCACAAGTTACAATCATTGCCAATACGGTTCCGACGACCGTCACAAAAAACGTCACGCCATAGGATTTATAAATCGTGCTGTCCTTAAGCAAAAGCTTATAAGCTTCAAGGGAAAATTCCTTAGGAAGCAGCGTAAATCCGTTTCTAATGATGGAGCCCTCCGTGGATAATGAACCGCTAATGACGGTCATAAACGGAATCAGGCATACGAGAGCAAATACCGTTATTCCGACATACATGAGCGATAGGAGCAGCCGGTCTCCAGCGCTTTCTTTTATCATGCTACGCCTCACCTTTTCTGATAGATTTATTAAAAGAGCGCCGAATCAGGCGAAAATTTCCGTGCCAATTGGTTAACCGTTACGACCAGCACGAAGCCGACGATCGATTGAATCAGACCAACGGAGGCGGCCATGCTCACATTGCCCAAATCCACCAGCGCCCGATACACATAGGTGTCGATGACATCCGTTGTCGGATAGAGCAGCGCATTTTTTCCTACGATCGCATAAATCATGCCGAAATCACCGTAGAAAATGTTCCCCATAGCAAGCAGCAGCAGCAGCATGACTGTTGGCTTCACCATCGGCAGCGTAATATGGCGAATCTTGCCCCAGCGCGTGGCGCCGTCCATGGAAGCCGCTTCATAAATCTCCGGATTAATGCCCGATATCGTGGCCAAATACACGATTGAACCAAAGCCTGCGGCATGCCACAGCTTGATGATAACGAGAATAAGCGGCCAATACGCAGCTGTGTTATAGAAGGCGAAACCTTCTAAACCAAAATCCCTCAGGATTTGGTTGATCAGCCCCTCTTTGTACAAGAGGAACGAGGTTGCAAAGGTCGCGACCACCGTCCAGGATAAAAAGTTCGGCAGGGTCACAATCGTTTGTGCGATTCGTTTGAAATATTTCCCTTTCAGCTCGGAGAAGATGATGGCGATGATTAATGAAGCAAGAGTGCCGAAGCCGATAAATAGGAAATTTAGAAACAGCGTATTAAAGACAACACGATACACATCGCTGGATTCCAGAAAAAACTGAAAGTTTTTAAAGCCAACGAATTCGCTTTTCAAAATCCCCTTCACCGGATTGTAATTTTGAAAGGCAATGACAATCCCGAACATCGGCAAATAGGAAAAGACAAACAGCAGCAAAATGCCGGGCAGTGTTAACAAATACAGCAAGTGATTTTTTCGAATCTCCTTAAAAAAAGAGGGCTTTTTGTTCAGTGTGATCCGCTTTATTGCTTGGTCTTGATGCGCTATGGAATTTTCCATGCTGAACCTCCTTATCTGATCGTTGACTATATAAGCTCCAACTGACTCCTTTATTATTTCGTTTCGGGCTGTCGGAGGCTAGAATTCAATCTAGGCAAAACCATGTTTATTACCATTTATGGACTATCAAATCTCACTTTTTCTACCGAAAACGCACAAAAAAGGGCCGCCCCCGCCGTCATGAAATGACTTTGTGGGCTAGCCCTTATCTAATGGCCACCGCTATCGATATAAGCCTGTACCTGTTTTATAAACTCTGCCCGGATCTTCTCCAGTCCCAGCCTGCGAAGCTCGGCATTCAGCTTGCTTGCCTCTTCTCGCCAGTTAGGCTCAAGCCCAGCCTGAGTAATGAGATTGAAAGCCTCAAAGCGCGGCTGCACCTTCGCGATTTCAATTTTCACCGGTTCGGGATTAAAGGTAAAGCCGCTTAGCGCTACCCGATAATAAGAATCCTCGCTTGCCTGATATTTCAAATATTGCAGCGTCTGCTCGTCATGATCGGCATTCAGACGGGATAATGACGGGTTAAGCGTCAATTCGTAGGCGGGAAATAAATAATCCTTCGCATACGGCGTCATCTCGTACATATGATCGCCCTTCTTGTTCCAGTGCAGCCCTTCAATACCGAGCTCGAATAAATCATGATTGTCTTGACTCTCGTACAGCCAATTTATAAATTTCATCGACTCTTCCTTATGCCTGGAAAAGATCGGGATGACGATATTATTCCACGCTTTATAGGAGGTTCCTATCGCCTGCGGCTGCAACGTGCGGGCCGCATCATTATAAATAAAAACCTCCAAATCTGCTTCAGGAATAGCGCCCTTCAGCCGCTGCTTGATTTTTGAAATGCCGCTTATCGCCCCTTCTCCCGCAGCCGCTTTCCCCGTAACGACCAGATCCTCTACATTGCTCAGCACATCCCTCGGAATGAAACGGCTAAATTCTACCCTCTTATCATTGTGGCTGTAGAAATAATCGGATTGATTAAACGGTGCCGGCAGCTTGGCGTAGTCGGACTCTGGGTCTCCTATTGTTGTTGCGCCTAGAACCTGCTTGCCATCGTCAGATAAAACTAAATTAAATTCAACACCCGTCCCATAAATAACATGAGGCACCGCTCGAAAATGAGTCTGCTTGTCGTTGAAATTATAAAACATATCAAAAAATCCGCGATTGCCAATTCCGAACGGAATGATTTCCGGATTGTTTTGCTCGACCTTTTCCAAAAAGACTTGAAACTGCTCCATATTTTGAATAGGAGGTAGCCCGTATTTCTCCCGTAAATCCTTCCGAATGAAAATCGTGCCAAAATCCGTATAATTGCTCGTCAATGGAATCGTATACAGGCGCCCATTGATCCGATTGGCATCCAAAATCGCCTGCGGAAACGCCTGCTTCAAGCTCGGATACTTCTCATTCAGAAAATAATCATCCAAGGGCTGGTAATAGCCTTGTCCGATGTTCTGCTCCAAATTCATCCAGGAAGCGTCAAACAGCATATCAATTTGCTCGCCTGCAGCCATTTTCAATCTCATCTTCTGATTGTAGGTATCGGCGACATCCCAGGAAATGTCCAGCTTGATGTGAAGGGTATCTTTCGTTAAACGCTCGAATTCCGCCAAAATTTTGTCCATATCGGCTGGCTTGCTCCCAAAGAACATCACCTTTAAGGTGACAGGCTCACTCGCTTTCTCTCCTTGCTTTGTCGCCGCACTCTTTAGGCTTTTGGCAGAGCCTCCTTGGCAGCCCGCTGCAAGAAGAAGGCAGACCAACACGAGTATAAGACCTAATCTACAATTGGATAGGCCACTTGCCTTCACGATTAATTCCCCCTATTCCATGCGAAATAAATGGCTGCATCAGCCTTCTTGAGTTTGTATATCCTTCAATTTGTCGACCAATTGGTATTCCTTGCGAAAATGAATCGGCGACTTTCCGGTATACTTTTTAAACGCGGCATAAAAATGATTTTTACTGGTCAAACCGATCATTTCACATATCGTTCCTGCCAAATGATCCGTTTCCAGCAAGAGCTGCTTTGCCTTCTCAAAACGATAATCGGTCACATATTGGGTGATGGATTTTCCTGTCTGATCTTTAAATATTTTGCGGGCATAATTGGTAGATAAGCCTACTTGCTCCGCCAACCCTTCCACCGACAAATTGGGATTAGTGTATTCTTGCTGAATGAGGTCCGTAATGATCAAAACGACCTTCACATTTTTCTGCGATGAATTTTGATCTCTCCGCTCCATTATTTGCTCGCATACCGCTTGAAATTCGATTTCCATTTGCTCAATCGTTTCTTGCTTTCTGATTTTCTCCGGCAGGGCCGAGATGCCATTGTACATTAAATCCTCTTCGTTCAGCATACCTTTAAAAATTCTGATCATGCTTCCGCAAAGCTGGGATAGGAAGAACATAATTTCATCATAAGGATAACCCTTTAATTCATGAAAAAAATCGCCAATCGCCTGCTGGAGCTTCTCCCGCTCCCCCATCTTCAGGCTGTCCGTTATCGCTTTCTCGAAAGCGCTAGGGTATTCATGCTCCTTCTGCTCATTAGCGCGAATATCCTCAAATGTGATGAAAGCATGATGACCGTAAATCAAACGATAGCGGGACGCATGATAGGTCAAATTCCAGGAATGCGGAATTTCTTCTATCGTATGAACGACGCTGCCAACCGCAGCCGTCACGCTGATTTTTAAATACGAGGAAATGCTAGCCTGAACATCCTGAATCATTTTCAAAATATCCTGCTGCGTGAGCTCGCTTTCGGATGCCCAATGCAGCAGCATGACAATGCCATCATCCTGATCGTCAAACACGGAGGCTTGAAGCTGGCCTGCAATAATTTCCTCGGCAATATTGGCCGCAGCATATTTAATTAAGGACACATCCATTAAATCCATCCGTCCAAAATGCCGCTCGTAACCGTCCAAGCGCAGCATGCACACCTGAAACCGGTCGCCCTTAAAGCGAATGCCCAGCTCTGAAAGCTGCTTGTCGTGCACATGAGGAACGTAACCGCCTTTCACGACGAAGGTCAGCAGTTCCTTCCTTCTCGCAGGCCTATAACCCGAAATATTATGCTGTAAATCGCTCACTTTGCTTTCCAAATGCTGAAAGGATTTGGTTAAAAACTCATATTCATTAAGCTGTGCGCCTTCGCGCAGCTCTCCGAGAGAGGAGCCTACTCGTTTAATCAGCCGATGAATCGGGGTGTAAATTAAGCGAATGGAGAACAGCACCGTCAGCGCCGCAATCGTGATAAAAATAACGGTCAGCCACACAATAAATTGCTTTAATTTATCTACCTTCGTGAGCAGGCTGTTTATCTCGGCCATGCCAATGAAGCTCCAGCCTAAAGAATCCGCTTTCATATATGAAATCAAATAGCTTTTGCCATTAATCTCTTCTCTCAATTCACCTTTGCCGGATTTCGATAAAATCACTTTCTTAATATGCGCCTCGCTCCCCCAATTTTGGTTGATCAGGCTGGGATCAGAATGAGAGATAACGGTCCCTTCCTCGTTAATGATCATCGATTGGAGGGACTCGTTGCCGATGCCTTTGGTGACTAGATTTTGCAGCGTCTGCTGGTCCAGGTTTACAACAAACGTACTATCCACGATTTCTTTGGTCGCATATTTGGAATAAACAAGCGAGATCAGGTTTTTGTCTATTTTAAGATCTGATTTAAAGGCGGCCAAGTGACGCGGTATAAAAATGCCCAGCTTGGACGTGTTCGTATTTTTAATAATTTGCGTCATATCTTTATCGTAAAAATCGTCTACGGTTTGCAGCATCGTCTCCGACGAGAAAACGGTATCATTTTCAAAATTATAAATATATATCGATTCAATTAAGGGGTTGGCTGCTTTTAAATCAATTAAATATTGATTTATTCGGTATGTATCCAGAACGGAAAATTGTTCCCCATACAACCCATTAATGATATGCTCGTTGCCAATATAGACGGATGAAAAATAATGATAGGTCGATGAAAGCAGCACATTGGCCGTATTAAAGGATTGATTATTCATCGTCTCCACCGAGTCGAAAATATCATCGGTCAAATTTCCCGTCACTTTATCGACGACAAGAAAGGAAAAAATACCGATTAATATAAAGCTGACAATCAAATAAGAGAAGATCATTTTCAACAATAACTTGCGCTGCTGCACGAATTGCTTAATACCCCACATTCATTGCTTGCCCCCTTGCCTTCTCTACTTCAAAAACTACGAATCATAATGATGATATCATGCGCAGATAAGAGAAGGAACAATAATGGGGATTAACTGGAGGCCAGATCAGCAACGAATTTTAATGAAAAGTATGTAGGATGATGATATTGGCTGAATTAGTGCTGCGTTATACAAGCTTATGCTTGTGAACCCTATTAACGATTTCTGAAGATACAAACATAATACTAAATAGGATCAGCAAAATAAGGGGTACCATGAACATTCCAAATTGGCTTGCAATAATCCCCATTAATAATGGAATCATTGAGAGAAACAAAGACTGAATTAGAACAGAAAATCGCCTATTTACAGCAAATGACTGAACGAATTGAAGCAAGAGAGCGAAAGCTGGAAAAATATCAGCATATGCAAGCTCAGCCACTACGCGTAATACAAGCCAAGCTATCACCAGTCCGCTCTTTTAATTTTCAGGATAAAGAAATGGTGCAGTTGTATCTGGATGAACCGAGACAAGCAAATGAATGCAGAGGAATTTTGGAGCACTTCACAACGTTTGGGGTACAAGCCAGGTCATATTATTTGTAAATATCTTGTTTCAACCAAGGAAGAGGGACAAGAACTGCGTAATTTTTTCGAGGCATGGCTAGAGATTGATTAATTGATTCCCCTCTTGCCCGCCATACAATTGTGCTAAGCACGAGACGTGTTTGGGAAGCAGAAAGCCGCTCCATTAGAGAGCGGCTTTCTGCATTTAATAACCATCAATAATCTTTGATAACCATTGATATCCTCGCGGATTCAATCGTATTCTATTTTTATGAACCGCCAATCGTCTTAATCACCGTATCAAATGGAGCTAATTCCAACGTTTGCTGCCCGTATTCCGTATCAATTGTCGTGCTTTGAAGCTGGTCGCTGTTGTTGATCACAACGAGTATTTTACTTTCCGGATAATAAGCACACTCCGTATATAAGTTATCGGTCATGTATTTTGTATCATGCAGCTCATTACCGGCATAGCGAATCAGGTTCAGCAGCAATCGGGTATTTTCTAAGCTGAATTCGAACGTAGGAAGGTAGATCCCCTTTCCTTTGCCAAAAGCATGCGTAGACAGGGTGATTTTCCCGTCCACTTCCTGTGCTACCGCAGCCGAACCGTCGGTCAGATAAATGCCTTTTTTAGCTGTAATGCTTGCCCCAACAGGCACCAGGCCGTGCTCGTCACGGGCTTCATAAGTCCATTTGCCATGAACGACTCGGGCGCCGGTATCCTCATCCAGACCGAGAATATGGGCCATTCTGAAAAAGCTGTCATACCCTTCAACCGCCGAAGGCTGGTTAACTCCGATAAACGTTCCACCCTCATACACCCATTTGGTCAGCATGTCCACGCATTTGCTGTCGTTCCAGTGCCGTCCTCCGCTCCAGGCTGAACCGGCCGAACCGGCATTGATCACCACATCATAGTTTTGCAGCTGTCCCTGACGAATATCCTCAAAATCGATGAATCCGACCTCAACCGGCAAGCCAGATAGCGCCTCATTAATATGAATCAAATCATGCATATACGTCTCATGAAAATGGCCAGACAGCGTCCACGATCTCAGCTTGCCCCAGCTGTGCAGAACAGCAACCTTCGTCTTGATCTGATAAGGCTTGCCTTGCTGATGCAGCTCTTTGATCTCCCTGAATTCATTGGCAATCTTCTCGATATAATCGCAGAAATCCGGGTAAGGCTCTACCAGATGCAGGTAGCCGCCCAAGCCAATTCGATCGATCGGCTCTCTTAGCAGAGCCCGGCGGATATTAATCCAGTACTTTTTAGCATCCAGCGTAGGGTCGCCGCCCTCCATGAAGGTAGGCAGTCCGCCTAAGCCGACCGGGAACAAATAAGGATGCAGCCGGATTTCATGCGTGTCCACTTTTATTCCGGAACACATCCGTGCTTCATAACCCGAGAATACGCATTTGATCATCCCGTCGAAGCCAAACTCCTGAAAGCGGTCATTATAAGGTTCCATGCCTACCCAGCTATCATCATAGAAAACGTACGCCAGCTTGCCGTGGTTATGCACAATGTCAATCAGCTGTTTGCTGAAGCCGATGACAAAATCATTAATAAATGCCATCCAGTCTAGCTTGCGCTGCTCCGCCGGAATATGACTAACGCGATATTTGCCGCCATTTACAAAATCCTCGGCCGTCAGCGAATAGCCGTACTTCTTGGCGAACAGATCAAGCGCTTTTGCGCTCACCGTGAAATCATAGGAGCCCCAATCCGAGAACAGATGGCGGTTGCGCTCACTGCTGCCCCAGATCCAGGCGAAATTATAAAATAAGGAGGTGAACCGGACGACCGTCGTTTCCTTATGCTGGGCGCACCAGTTTTCCATCCAGTCCAGCATATACGCTTGCGTTTCCGAATACATCGGATCAATCTGCATCAAATGCTCTTTGTTCCAGTTATTCGTGGTGTGATTGTACATGGAGATTTCTTCCCAGATTCGGTAGGCCATGAAGCTGACCGTGTATTTATGCCAAGGCACAATGCCGGTAAGGACCACATTCCCCGATTCGCGGTCATAATTCCACTGCTCTCTCGGAACCTCTTCTCCGGTCGTCCGGTCAACAATTTGCCAATACTTGAACGCTTCTTTGGAATCATTTACTCTGAACTGCTCAGCGAAGAAGTCCTCCATCAAATAAACGGATAAATAATCCTGCACCGCTACCTTCGGATTCGTAATTAAAAAACACTGCTGCAGCTTATCCAGATTTTGCGACGCCCACTCATTATGGTCTCTTACGATACAGATCGTAGAATAGATACCGTACCCTGCGTTAATAATCTCATCGGACAACTTCGTGCCGTCACTGTCACGAATGACATCGGCGCCCCAGCGCTCTGCTAATTCCAGAGTCAGTGCCTCATAACCAGCTTCACCCGGCAGGGTAAAGGCCCCCGTCGTTTTTTTCGACAAATGGATTCCCTCCTATTTGAGCATATCGGATAGAAAAGCGAGTGCTAAGCCTTGTCCCCAGCCCTGTGTCCAATCTTTTGGGATGTTGCGGTACCCTTCCCGATCCTTCATGACTGCCGTTCCGCCAGATACAGCCAATACCCGTCCATCCTCGCTAATGTTATCCATGATGCCATTGAGGGCTTTCTGTACATATTTGGTGTGCAGCGGATTGCCGTTATTGATCATGGCCGCCGCAATGCCGCAGGACGCTGATACCTCTTCATAAGATTCTAGGTCATCAAGCAAGGTACGCCACAAACCGTTCTCCGTCTGCACAAGCTTCAGTGCGGCCAACTGATCCCGCAGCGAGCACTCCACATCCATACACGGCGGATACAAATACCATTCCTTCAACAGCGGCTTAACCTGCGACATTGTATAAGCGCCCCATGCATTCGCTCTCGCCCAGTAAAACCCGGACATGTGGTCCTGCTTCACATTATTGTAGCCATGGTACCAGAGCCCCGTACTAGGGTTTTGCAGATATTTAATATGCCAGTAATATTGATTTAGGGCATCCTGAATCATGGCCTGGTCTTGCAGCTTGCTTCCGACCCGCAGCAGGAAAAAAGCCGCCATAAACAGCGTGTCCGCCCAAGCCTGCTCGGGAAAATCGTTAGAAACGGATACGGTATGCTGCAGCACATTGTCTCCGAATCTCAGTGCACTATTTTGGAGATAATCCACCTTGCTCATCACAATATCCCAATATTTCTGATTTCCCGTTTCTTCATACAACGTAATCAGCACATGGCCCATCGCACAGGTGTTGACCGTCCAGCTCGGCAGGCCCAGCTCAATATATTCATCCGCCCAACCGATAAGCGCATCCAGATACTCTTTATTTCCTGTTGCCTGGTAAGCTCTGGATACACCATAATAGGCTACTCCGCAAGGCCAGTCCCATGTTAAATCCATGGCTAGTGTTTTTCTCGTAACTTTGTCGATAACGCTTAAGATCTCTTCCCTGTCATAAGTAATTTGAAGCATTATAAATACCCCTCTCCTTCGCACATGTCTCCCAAAGGCGCCTGAGAGCCATCTGACTGATTGTAAACGCTTTATAATCTCTATTGTAAGCAGTAAAATGGTCTATTTCTAAGCATATTCGCAGAAAAAATGTGCAATTTCAATCATTTATTCTTGTTCACTCATTGAATTTGGCAGGACTTTCACCTATAATCAACTCAAATTAACGTAATGGGAATGGGAGTGTGGAATATGCCTAGAAAAAAGAAGCCCATCATTGAATACCGCCACTACAGCTTGCCTATCAGCTTCCCAGTCTTGCTGTTAAGCGGGGAACGCTGGCGGATTTCGGATGTCAAAAGCGAGCATCTTCATTTCCACAACCATTTGGAAATCGGTATCTGCTATTCGGATAGCGGCATGATGGAGATTAAAGGAGAAACGGTCCCTTTCAAGGCAGGCGATGTGACTTTCCTTCCTAGATATCTTCCCCACACCACGTATAGCTCGCCTCACACAGCCAGTCTATGGTCCTATCTCTTTTTTTCACCTGAGGATCTATTTCAGAATTCCTTTAAAAGCGCTTACAGCAGCTTCGAGCCGAACCTGTGGAGGATGCAGGGAAAGAACTGTATTTTAAACAAGGAGCAGTATCCCAAGGTTTATTCCCTTGCTACGTCCATTGTAGAGGAATTGAAGCAGCAGAAGCCTTATTATCAGGAAAGCGCCTATGGCCAATTGCTATCCCTCTACATAGAGCTCATTAGAATTCATTCCACGAATGAATTGCTGGCTGAACAAGAAGCGGAGCATAGTCTGAAGAGCGATTTTGTCATCTCTTCAGCACTAGAATATATAACGACAAACTATATGACCCCTATTACTATCGATTTTTTGGCTGAGCTATGCCACTTAAGCACCACCCATTTCCGCAGAAAATTTCATGAAATTATGGGCAGCGCCCCTCTTGATTTTCTGAACAGCACCCGGATCGAGGAAGCCTGCAAGCAGCTGAAAAGCTCGGATGCTTCCATCCTCTCCATCTCCGAGCAGGTCGGCTTTCATTCCATTTCCAGCTTCAATCGCGGCTTCTCTAAGCTTATGGGAGTATCCCCAAAAGAATGGCGCAAGGGAGCTAAATCCGAAGCACAATCGGCAAAGGCGTCGATTTTGGAGTTTACGGGGTGGGTTTGAGGTGGAGGCAGCAGGGGCAAGGCAGCATGTGGTAATAATCGATGAACTGCTGGCAGACAAGCAAAATTTTCACGACAAGGAGGACATTTATGAATATTCCCAGAGGCACCTACGGCTTCCGGTTTGCTGAAGATAAGGAGCTGCAGTTGTGCGTATTATATGCGGCCGGATATGACGCTATCACCGATCCCGCTTACTGCTGGGACGGCCTGGAGCGGAATGATGGTCCTCTTCTGTTGTTCCAATACACCATCTCCGGTGAAGGCGTGTTTGAGTCGGAAAACCGGACTTACCGGGTTACTGCGAGGCAAGCTTTTCTCGCTGAAATTCCCGGACCGCACCGTTATTACTACCATCCGGATGCAAAAGAACCATGGCGGTTCCTGTTTTTGCTGTTCCGGCCCAACTTGATTTTGCCCCATTGGCGCAAGTTTTTGCGTGCTGCGGGGGAAGTCCCCCATTTGCCCGCAGACTGTGCGCCAGTCCGGCTGTCGCGGATGATTGTGGCTGATGCGGGAGCAGGAAGAATCACAGATCCGCTGATTGCTTCCTCCTGCGTCTATCAATTCGTGACAGAGCTCGCCAGAATGCAGGTAACCACACTGCGAGACAGGGACAACTGGTCAATGAATATTAGGCTCGCAGCCGAATTTATAGAGCACAACTATTCCCGGATGGTCAGTATGGATCAGCTTTCCGAGCATGTCTCCCTGTCCAAATATCATCTGATTCGCCGCTTCTCGGCTAGTACGGGCCTGACTCCCGGTGCTTATTTGACCCGCGTGCGTACGGAGAAGGCGATGGAGCTACTGCGGGGAACCAGCCTGAGCATTGAAGCGATAGCTGAACGGATTGGCTACTCCAGCGGGAGCTATTTCATTAAGGCGTTCCGCAGCCTGACTGGGCTTACTCCGGGAGAATTCCGGAGCGGCAGCGAAAGCCTAAGCTACCAAAGGCTATTTTTCGACTGAACCGCAATATAGTGCTATTATGCACGCAAGATTACTATAGATATCGCTAATCTCCTTTATTATGATGAATTTAGGAAGAGCAATAATTAAATAGTAAAGGAGCTTTACCATGAATCATAAGCTTATAGCACCAACTCCGCCGCTTGGCTGGAACAGCTGGGATTGCTACGGCGCGGCCGTCACAGAAGACGAAATCCGCGGCAATGCCGAATATATGGCAGAACATCTCAAAGACTTCGGCTGGAGCTACATTACCGTTGATATTCAATGGTACGAGCCCTTTGCAAATTCTTCACAATATCGTCCATTCGTTCCGCTGGTGATGGATGAGCATTCCCGGCTGATGCCTGCCGAGAACCGTTTTCCTTCCGCAGCGGGCGGGCAGGGCTTCAAGCCTTTAGCCGATTATGTCCATAGTCTTGGGCTGCAATTCGGCATTCACATTATGCGCGGCATTCCGCGGCAGGCCGCTCACGCCGCTACCCCTATCTTAGGCACAGCTGCGACAGCACGCGATATTGCGCATACGAACTCCATCTGTCCATGGAATACGGATATGTACGGCATAGATGCGTCTAAGGAAGGCGCTCAGGCCTACTACGACTCTCTCTTTCAATTGTACGCAGAGTGGGGTGTCGACCTCATAAAGGTAGACGACATCGCTGCTTCTAGACTATATGATACCCACCAGCCGGAGATAGCTCTAATCTCCAAGGCGATTGAGCGCTGCGGCCGGCCTATGGTGCTGAGCCTGTCTCCTGGACCTGCTCCGGTAGAATACGCGGAGTTCTTCACCGAGCATGCCAACATGTGGCGGGTTACGGACGACTTCTGGGATCTGTGGCCGCTGCTGCTGGATATGTTCGACCGCTGCCGAAAATGGCAAGGCGTCCCGGAGGCTGGCTGTTGGCCAGACTGCGACATGCTGCCCCTCGGGCACATCGGCATCCGCTCGGTGGATGGCGGCGGGGCAGACCGCTGGACCAGATTCACGCGTAATGAGCAGCTGACAATGATGTCGCTCTGGAGCATTTTCCGCTCGCCACTGATCTTCGGCGGTGAATTGTGTGACAACGACGACTGGACGCTTTCGCTGCTTACCAACCGCGAGGTTCTGCGCATGCACCGGGAGAGCTATGGCGCCAAGGAAGCCCTCTGCCAGGGAGATCTCATCGTCTGGACAGCCGAACACACCGATGGCGCCCGCTATGCTGCCATATTCAACGTTGGCGATAACCCGCTACCACTGAATCTGGCCATTGAACAAATCGGCCTGACGGGCGCTGCCGACGGTACTGAGCTGTGGAGCGGAGAAGCTGCCGAGCTACAAGCAGGCTCGCTGCAAGGCACGATACAGCCGCACGGCGTACGCCTCTATCGCTTCGTCTAAGCGTTCAACAACAACAAAAAGAGATCCGCTATCATAAGCTGGATCTCTTTTTGTTTCTCTTTTTTTATCCATTTAATTATCGCATTCATCATCTTCGTTCGGGTGAACGCAGATTACTATATTCTGATCGTGATTACAGAATCCCGAGCCATGCTTTCATTAAAAAAGAGCAGAAGCCGCCTGTTATCTCAGGCGACTCCTGCTACAAGAATATGGATTCCTTCATACAATAAGTTACTCCTCAGACAGAAAGCCTTTTTCAACCCGTACAGGCCCAATGAACCCGCTCGGTTCCTGCTGCGAGAACGCCGACAAATAGTCGCGTTGCTCCTTCACCAGCGTATTCGCTACTTCAATGACAAGCTTATTTTTTCCTTTTTTCAGCAGAGTACCGATTTCGAACTGATATGG
The DNA here is from genome assembly GCF_059383715.1 of Paenibacillus sp. J31R34. Lineage (NCBI taxonomy): Bacteria > Bacillati > Bacillota > Bacilli > Caryophanales > Paenibacillaceae > Paenibacillus > Paenibacillus sp. J31R34. The sequence goes on along the minus strand of NZ_JBXENU010000012.1, from coordinate 153,260 downwards.
TGGACATATCCGCACGCCAGCTTGCTCTCCTTTACACTAACCGAATCCACAAAAATATAAATGGGAACCACATCACAGTCGATCTGGTTTTGCATCAATTTCTTAACAGGCTAATGTCGTCTTGAACTGCGACGCGTACAGAAATTTCCATCCCTCGGGACAGCCTTGTTATTGCTCCTTCGTTCTCTCTACCTATTTGTTGGTAGGGCGTGGTTATGATTCACTTTGCTATTCCGATTGATATTGAAGTGTACGATTAATAATATTCAATAAAGAATCTTCTTCAGAATGAATAAAGAAGTGTCCTCCATTAATGGGATAAAAAGAGCATTCCCTTCCACAAAGCTTCGACCATTCCATAGAACTAGCTTGATCGATCGTTAAATCTGCAGTTCCAGACAGTATAGAAACATTGATCGTTAATGCGGGATACTCATGAGGATAAGATCTGTTCTCTATGAGAGAAAAATCAGATCGAATAATCGGTAAAAATAACTCGAGTAATTCTTTGTTTTCGGCGAACTCTTTGGGAGTCGCACCTAGCATAACCAACTCATGAATCAAATGATCATCATCCAGAGCGCTGTATATCTTTTTCCTATTCGAAGTTGGCATTGACATTCCTGACAGAAATACATGCTCTGGCTTGTAGAAGCCCTTTCTCTGAATTTTATGAGCTAATTCAAATGCCAGTATTCCTCCCATACTATGGCCGAATATGGCGTATGGACTATTGCCTGTCTTAGAAATCACCATATGATATAAATCATCAACAGCTGACTCTATGTTCAAGTATGGAGGCTCTCCGAAGCGTGCCCCTTTGCCCGCAAGCTCTAACGGTATCACATCAATGAAAGGCTGTAATTCTTTTTTCCATCGAGTATATATTGCAGCAGATCCTCCTGCATACGGGATAGTAAATAGCTTGGTTCTATTCATGTCTCACCTTTTCAGGCCTTTCATCTAGTGTCTGTTCCAGATTTAGTCCAACGATTTGGACTTGATTCAATATGGCCTTGATATCCTCAATGGTCGTTCTAGGGTTTAACAAGGTGAACTTTAAACAGTTTCTCCCTTTAAAACGGGTTCGAGCCAACACAACTTCCCCCTTATTTAGAAGGATGTCACGAATTGCAAGGTTAATCGAGTCTTCTCTTTCAGCTATACCTGATTGTGACCAGTAACGGAAAACAATCGCATTTAGAACCGGCTGATTGATCAGTTGAAGCGATGGATGGTTTGAGATAATCGAGGCTGTTTGCTCAGCCAATTCAATTGTATAGTCCACAATCTCGCCCATCGTACGAAGGCCTACCGCCTTTAATGATACGTACAGCTTCAATGCGTCAAATCGGCGTGTAGTCTGTACGGATTTGAGCACGAGATTAGGTACCCCCGCAGCCTCATCCTCCTCCGGGTTCAGGTAATCAGCATGAATTTTTAACAAATTAAAATGGGATCGTTCATTCAGAAGAAATACGCCACAGCTTATCGATTGATAGAACATTTTATGAAAATCTACAGTTATGGAGTCAGCCTTCTCGATTCCTCGAAGACGTGCACGGTGCTGGCGACTAAGCACTAATGCCCCTCCATAAGCGGCATCCACATGAAACCATAATTGATATTGCTCCGAAATAGATGCGATGTCTTCCAGCGGGTCGATACAGCCAAAATCAGTCGTTCCTGCCGTAGCCACGACGGCAAAAGGATACATCCCTTCCGAAGTCGTGCGCTTGATAACCTCCTCAAGTTGATCAACGCTGATATTTCCGTTATTATCAACATCCAGAGCAATAACGGCTTTTTCCCCCAAACCTAGCAAGGCACAAGATTTCACAATAGTAAAATGTGCTGCCTTGGAGCAAAAGATGCGCATCTTTGACGCTTCTGGCGGGAGACCCTTCTCCTGTACATTCCAACCCCATCGTTCGGCTGCAAAGCGATCTCGGGCAATCAGCAGTCCCATAAAATTGGACATGGTTCCCCCACCTGTAAACACCCCGTCCGCTTCTTTGGGATACCCGAACTCACGACAAAGCCATTCGATCACTCGCTCTTCTACGAAAGTCGCAGCCGGACTTTGATCCCACGAATCCATGGACTGGTTCATCGCATTAATAATCGCCTCGGCGGCCAGGGACGAGATAAACGGCGGGCATTGCAAATGTGCTAAGCAGGCGGGATGGGACACATTGACAGAATGCTGCATAACGAGTTCGCCTACCTGATTCAAAATACTCGCGATATCCTCGCCATCGTCGGCGAATAACTTCAATCGGTCATTAACAAGCTGCTTCAACGCTCGTGGTGATTGTCCGCTATACGGCTTCTCTTGACAAGCAAAGCGAGACAGGATCTGCTCATTCGCCTGTTCCATCGAATACAAATATTGCGTTTGGCTGGAAGCAGCGGGAGTCAAAAAAATAGTATCTAGCTGATCCGTAAATTTCGGAGCTTTATTGGCCATGTCTGTTGTGGACTCCTTCTTTTTCGATGTGAATCCCTGACTCTAGATGACAGTCTCGGCATACATATGCAAGCTTATTGCATCCCGTATAATCGAACATCCCTTCTCTAGCAACTCCATTTCGATATTCAACGGAGGCAATATTTTCAACACGCTGTCCGCACGACCTGCTGTCTCTACGATTAATCCTTGGCGGAAGCACTGCTGTTGGATTTCTTCGACTGCACTGGGAGCAACCACCTCTGTCAGATCGATTCCCCAGATCAATCCTGCGCCGCGAATCTTAATACCGGGGTGCAGCGGCTTCACCTGCTCCTCTAGATAGCGCCTGACATATTGCTCCTTGCTTGCCACAGCACCCTCCAAATCTATCATCGCACGATATTCCAGCGCAGCCGTAGCTCCAACGAAAGCTAATTGATGTCCTCTGAACGTACCATTATGTTCACCTGGCTTCCATATATCCAGCTCGGATTTCATCAACACGAGCGACATCGGAATTCCAAATCCGCTTATCGATTTAGACATCACAACGATATCTGGTACAATCCCTGCCTGCTCGAATGAAAAAAAAGTACCCGTTCGTCCACACCCTACCTGTATCTCATCACAAATAAGCAAAATATCGTGTTTGTCACATATTTCACGAAGCCCTTGCAGCCAAGAAGCAGATGCCACGACGACCCCACCTTCAGCTTGGATCGTTTCAACAATGATCGCCGCAGGCTTATCAATGCCAGAATGGCTATCTGATAGTACATGCTCTAAATAAGCTAGCGTATCAAAGGATTCGAAAAATCCAAATGGGAAGGGCATAAACGTAACATTGTGCAATGGGACCCCCGCTCCTTCGCGTTTCTGCCGATTGCTTGTAGCCGACAGGCTTCCGAGCGACATGCCGTGGAACCCTCCCATGAAGGAGAACACCTCAGGACGCTTTTTTATTTTTCGAGCCAGCTTTAATGCACTTTCTACCGCATTCGTTCCTGTCGGGCCAGAGAACTGAATTTTGTAGTCAAGCTTGCGAGGCTTCAACACGTTCTCGACGAACGTTTCCATGAATTCTCTCTTGGCTACCGTGTACATATCCAAACCATGCGTCAGACCGTCGTTGTTGATATAATCCACAATCCGGTTCTTGATATAGTCATTGTTGTGTCCGTAATTTAATGCCCCTGCTCCTGCAAAAAAATCGATAAAAGCTTTTCCGCATTCCGAGTACATCATTGCTCCCTTTGCCCGTTCAAATACGAGCGGAAAGGAACGGCAGTAGAACCGCACATTCGATTCGAATTGTTCAAATATTGACATTTCACTTCCCCTTTGACTGCATGATTAGGCCTGCTCCCGATTGATTAAACGTTCTAATTCGGCAGAGAATTCATGCGGAATATCGACACGTACTACCACTACCATGATGTTCTTCATTATTCCGTAGGAGCCTCTCATCGGAATTTGCTGCTTCAACCGAATTTCGAATTGGGGATCGTCTACTCGCATGTAAGCAAGATAAGTATCCTTCGATACTTTATCTCCGAAATTAAGCCCCTTCGCCTTGCCAATGGACTCAATGCTGCTTATTGGTATAATAATGCTGCTTTGAAAACCTAGACGTATGGCAAGATGATCTTCGTTCAATGTAATCGGAAGATAACGAACCGAATTATGCAGGGCGATCATGTACAAAATACCGTATACATTAAGAACAAGCAAAATCCAGGCCAGCACTTCGTTCCATCGGCTCAAGAGAAAATGTAAGCCTATCGCCTCTAAGGCGATGAGAATTACAAAGACGACTACGGTCGTTTTCACTTGTGATTCTTTATGATACGTATAGTAACCCGATTCGGGCATTTTCGGTTTCTTAAACCAGACGACTAACGAATAATAGAAGACGCTCATCTCGGACAATACGATCTCCAGAACAACACCATTACCCAATACGGGAAGCAAAGCTTCCCGCATAATATCAATCGGCTGCAGCTGTTCTTTGCGATCTACCGCTTTGTAGCGTTTAACGATCGTATATATCCGATAAATGAGGTATGGTACGAGAATGATCTCAAGAACGGGAACCATCCATCGTAGGATCGACTGCAGGAAACCTCTTTGCTCTACAGGAGTTAACCAATATACGAGTCCTACCGACACTACAAATACGACATAAACAAATTCCTTTGGCCGAGAACCCGACTTCATGCAAAGAAAATAAAAAAGCAGAGGAATAAACACGATAACGGTCACAATCGATGCGTTAATGGTATACGCGCCCACATCCATTTGCCGAAGAAAGAAAAACAGGCATCCAGCCAACAAAACGGTCATTACGATAAAAAGGATTGCTCCGCCATTTCTTACTCCACCCTTGTGCTCGTGCTTTTTGACTAAATCGTCTGAGTAACGCAACTAATCACCCCAAAATCCAATAATTTTACCGTCACCAATCCTTACAGCAACTTCGTACTGCTATGCTTGTAGCCCCGTCAACGTACTTGCGGAAGACTGGAGTCCAGGGAGCTGAAGCTCCCCCAGCTTCAGCTCTGGATCGTCCATCACCTGCTGCAGAACGGCAACAAAATCGTCAGCCATCGTTACAATCGTATCCTCTGTAAACAGTAGCGTGCTATAGGCGAGTTCCATATAGAGCGTATGCTCTCCTTCCGCCGCTGCCAAATAAAAATCATATTCGGCCACGTTCCAATCGAACGGATATCCCGTTATGCTTAAACCTTCCGCCTGGATATCAGGCAGTTCAATATTGAGGAAGGAGAAGGCCGTGTCATAGATTGCGCTTCTACTCGGATCCTGGGGAGCGTTCAGCTTGTCGACCAGCAGCTCGAACGGATAATTCTGATGATCATACGCTTCCAATAACGTCACTTTTACTTCCTTCAGCAGCTGGCAGTAGGTTTTATCCGGCTTCGGATAATTTCGTAACGGTATGGAGTTGATAAACAAGCCGATCATTCTCTCCAGCTCCTGCGACGTGCGCGCTGCGGCCCACGTTCCAACGATAATGTCCTCCTGACCTCTGGAATACTTCATCAAGAACGCGTTATACGCCGCTAACAGCGTCATATACAGCGTCGTATTTTGCTGCAGGCTGTACTGCCTGAGACGCTGCGTCAGCTGCTCCCCGATTTCGAATTTATATTGCGTTCCTACCATCTGATGAGTTCCCGGTCGAGGATAATCCGTTGGCACTTGCAAGACCGTAAGCTCTCCTGAGAGCTTGTTGATCCAGTAATCTTCTTCGCGTTTCAAATGACCGTCTCGGATTTGATCGAATTTCCAAGCAACATAGTCCTTGTAGTGAATACGGATCTCAGGAAGTTCCACCTTGCCGGCATACAGCGTCATTAACTCATTAAAGAATACAGTAAATGAAGTGCCGTCTGACAAAATGTGGTGCATATCAAACATCAACAAGTGCTTTTGTTCCTCCACTTGAAGAAGCTTCACGTGAAGGAGCGGTGCCTGTCCAAGATCAAACGGTCGAATATGCGCATTAGCCAATCTAGGCAGTTCTTCTTCCCGGGCAGGCTCAACGTTAAGTGCAAACGGAACCCCGTCATGAATACGCATCATCAGCTCGTCGTTAACTTTCTCGAATGATGTGCGGAGCACTTCGTGACGAGCAATCATCTGTCGGAAGCAGTTACTCAAGCGCTCAACATCAAGCTCCCCTTTTATTAACAGCATTTGGGGGATGTTATATGCCGTATTATTCATAGCTACCTTATAAGTGTAGGCTTGATATGAGGTAGCAGGATATAGCTCCCTCTTCTCAAGGGGCTGAATCTGCTCGAACTTATTGACGACAGCAGCATCCAATAAACGAGACTGTCCGTAGACGGTAGGTGCTTCAAAAAATTCCCGCAGCGAAAGGCTGATTCCCATCTCTTCATTAATCCTCGAGACCGCTTGTGTTGCTTTCAGCGAATGGCCTCCGCATTCGAAAAAATTGTCGAATATACCGACATTCTGAACGCCCAATACGTCCTCCCATATAGCTGCAAGCTTGCATTCTGTGAGCGTAGCAGGGGCCTTATACGAAACAGCCGGCATGTCATTCGGCTCAGGAAGAGCGAGCTCGTTGATTTTGCCGTTGGCGGTAACCGGTATTCTCTCGATAGCGACCATATGCCGCGGAATCATATAGTCCGGCAGCGTCTGGGCCAGCCAGTTGCGCAGCTCGGCTGCGCTCCATTCCTGCCGCGCTGCAATATAGGCTACCAGCTGCTTTTCTCCTCCAGCCTGCTCCTTCGCTACCACCGCCGCCTCGTCTACCGCTTCATGCTCCAGCAGCCGCTGCGCAATCTCGCCTGGTTCAATCCGGTAGCCCCGTATCTTGATCTGGCTGTCGATCCTTCCCATATACGCTATATTTCCGTCCTCCAGCCACTTGGCCAGATCGCCCGTCCGATACATCCTTCCCTCCGCCTCGAACGGGTTGTCGATAAACTTCTCGCCCGTCAGCTCCTCACGGTTCAAATAGCCTTGCGCCAGCCCGTCTCCCGACAAACACAGCTCTCCGGGTACTCCGATCGGTTGAAGCCCCCCTGTACGGCCGACGATATACGCCCTCACATTGTCAATCGGCCTACCAATCGGCAAGTTCCACTCCAGCTTCTCCACTGGACTGCTGGTCGCGACTACCGTATTTTCCGTCGGGCCATAGTTGTTCACCAGCCGGTAATTCCGCTTCCGGTACGTCTTCAGCTTGTCTCCTCCCGTCAGCAGCAACCGTAGCGAGCGATTATCCAGCTCCATGAACTGCTCGCAAAATTGCGTCGGAAGGAAGCTGATCGTAATGCCATTACGCTCGTAGTACGCATTCAACTCCCGGACGTCCAGCCGGATCTCGTCATGAATGACATAGAGCGATGCGCCCGCGATCAGGTAAGGGAATACCTCCCACACCGATGCGTCGAAGCCGAACCCAGCAAACTTGGTGCTGCGATCCGCTTCCGTCACCTCAAATGCCCGGTTGTGCCAGCATGCCAGGTTGGTCAGAGAACGATGCGCCACCGCTACGCCTTTCGGCTGCCCCGTCGACCCGGATGTGTAGATGACGTATGCTCGCCGTTCCGTGCCGCCCAGCGGAGCCGGATTGGCTGCTGATTCTTCATTCAGCTCCTCGGCCGTCAGATCCAGCGTCGTTCCGACGAACATCCGTCTCTCCATCAGTCCCCGGTGCGTTAGCACCAGCTTCGTTCCGCTGTCGCGCAGCATGTGGGCGATCCGCTCTGCCGGGTATTCCGGGTCGATCGGCATATACGCCGCTCCCGACTTCAAGATGCCGAGCATCCCCGCTATCATGTCCGGTGAGCGCTCCATCAAAATGCCGACAATCGCATCCGGCGCCGCTCCCCGTCGACGAAGCGCGTGCGCGATCCGGTTTGACCGTTCGTTCAGCTCGCGGTATGTCCACATCTCCTCCCGCCAGACGACCGCCGGCCGATTAGGCACACGCTCCGCCTGCTGTTCAAATTGCTCGTGGACCATGGATTCGGTCGGGTGATCAACGCTTGTATCGTTGAACGTCCGCAGCAGCTGCTCCCGCTCTTGCTCCGTCACGATATCGGCCTCGCTCAACCGCAGCTCCGGGCGGTGCACGATCTGTTCCAGCAGACGGACGAAATGCCCCGCCATGCGCTCAACCGTGCTCCGTTTGAACAGCGCTGTGCTGTATTCCAGATCAAGAAACAGCTCGCCATTTTCGCTTTCGCTGACACTTAACGTGAGATCGAACTTGGAAGTATTGCCGCCACCGTCCTTCTCCGTCATACGATGATTCCCCAGACGATACTCGTTATCTAGCCGTTGTTGATAAGTAAGAACCGTGTCAAACAAAGGATTACGGCTCATGTCCCGGCGCAATTGAGCCTTCTCAAGAAGGTTCTGCAGGGCATACTCCTGATGCGTATGAGCGGATATGACCCGTTCCTTGACTTGCTGCGCAAATGCATGGAACGACTGCTCCTTCCCCGGGAACATGCGAAGAGGCAATACATTGGCGAACATGCCGACGACTCCATCCAATGAAAGATGCTTCCGGCCTGTGGTCGGCGTCCCAATAACCATGTCATCCTGACCGGAATAAAGAGAGACTAGCCAAGTATAAGCACTCATATACAGGATGAATGGCGTCATCTGCCATTGCGAACTGAGCATCCGAATGTTCAATCCGATGCGACCATCCACGTGTAAAGACACTCGACTTCCCTCAAATCTCTGGATCAATGGCCTTGGGTAATCCGTTGGCAGCTGCAGCAGCGGAACTTCTCCTTGGAACATCTCAAGCCAGTAATGCTCGGATAGCGCCCACGCTTCCGTCTGCGCGTATTGCTGCTGCCAAACACTGAAATCCTTATATTGCAGCGCAAGAGGCGATAGTTCCCGGCACTCGTACAATGCGCGAAGCTCTCGAAGCAGAACACCCACTGAAACGCCGTCTGACACAATATGATGGATGTCGATCATTAGCACCTGTCCGCCGCCAGCCTCATGGAACAGCACGGCACGGATCAGCGGCGCATGCCCCAGATCGAACGGTTTTATCAAATTGACATCCGCCGTGCTGTTACCGCTGCCAACATTTAACTTCTGAATAGTGAATTCCACACGCTCACAAATTTGCTGAACGAGCTCTCCTTCTACCATTCGGAAAATGGTGCGCAACGACTCATGCCGGTCAATGAGCTGTTGAAAGCTATGCTGGAGCCGAGCGAAATCCAATGCGGTTTCGCTCCTCAGCCATATCGGCATATTGTAAGCAACATTGCCTTTGTCCAGCTCATGAACGAAATAAATACGTTTCTGCGCATACGAAGCAGGATATTCCTTGCGGAAATCCGCAGGCTCAATGACAAACGCTGGCTCATCTGTTCCAGCTTCAATTACCGTCGCCAAATCCCGGATTACAGGTCGCCGGAATATGTCGCTCAGTGATATCGTCATTTGAAACTCGGTGCGAATACGGGATAACAATAAACTGGCCTTAAGAGAATGGCCACCTAGTGCAAAGAAGTCTGCATTTCTGCCCACCATCTCCAGACCAAACAGTTCGCCAAACATTTGGGACAAGCGTTTTTCAACTGACGTGATCGGCGCTTCATACGCCTTCGATGCTGCTTCCGAGAAATCCGGCATAGGCAGCTTTTTACGATCGACTTTCCCGTTAGGTGTAAGCGGCAATTCGTCCATTGGCCTAAAATGATCGGGTATCATATAGCTTGGCAAAGAACAGGCTAATTGCTCGCGGAGCTCGGCAGTTGACCATGGTCCGGTTGCAACGAAGTAGGCACATATACAAGGCTGTCCGCTGTCATCGTTCTGCGTCACTACGATCGCTTCTTTCACCGCCTCACAGGCAAGCAGACGATCCGCAATTTCGCCGAGCTCGATGCGGAACCCGCGAATTTTGACCATATGATCGATTCTTTCCATATATTCGATATCCCCGCTCGGGAGCAGCTTCACCCTGTCTCCCGTCCGATATAGACGCTCGCCCGGCACAAACGGATGAGGGACGAACTTCTCGGCAGTAAGTACCGGATTGTTCAGGTATCCTTGCGATAAGCCATCACCCGATAAATAGAGCTCGCCCGGCACGCCAATGGGACTCAGCTGTCGGTCGGGACTCAAAACATAAGCACCCGTGTTCGCAATCGGACGTCCTATGGGAACTGTTGCCGCCGTTTCCTCTATTTCATTAATAGGGTGGAACGTAGCAAAGACCGTTGATTCGGTCGGACCATATACATGGATCAGCTTATTGGCCCCTATACTCGATAACGCTTGGCGAACGTGCCGTACCGATACTTTCTCCCCTCCGAACAAAATCCGGCGCACATTCCGCAAAGCGTCAGCGTTAATATCGACTAGGGTGTTGAACAGCGCAGTCGTTATAAAAAATATGGTGATTTGCTCTCGATGAATACATTCGGATAACGCCTCGATATCTAATAACGTTTCCTTCGTTAAGAGCCTCAGCTGCGCACCGTTCAACAGAGCGCCGAATATATCAAATAAAGAACCGTCAAATACATAATTGGACAGTTGAAGCATTCGGTCTTCCGGCTGAATCGCGATATAATTTGTATTCATGACGACACGGCTAATGCTGTAATGAGCGGTCAAGATTCCTTTCGGCCGCCCGGTTGATCCGGAAGTATACATCACGCATGCCACATCTTCCGTTGTGCAGCCCGGCTCCAGATTGGTTTCCGGGAATCGGGCAAGCTCAAGGTCACGCCAAACGCACGTTTCCCCAGCAAACGCAAATTCGTCACTTACGCTCCCGTCCGTAATAAGCAGCCTGGCGTGACTGTCCTGAAGCATATATTCAATACGGTCAGACGGATAATCAGGGTCGATTGGGAGATAAGCCCCTCCCGCCTTCAACACCCCGAGAATGGCGATAATCATGTCGACAGAGCGATTGAACAGCAGGCTGACAACTGTGTTGGCCCCAATCCCCTTCTCGCGCAAAAGGCAGGCGAACCGGTTAGCTTGCTCATTAAGCTCTTGGTACGTCAACGTCCGATCCTCGAATGCTAAAGCGGGACGGCCCGGTGATCGTTCCGTCTGGGCTTCGAACAGTTGGGATAATATCCGGCTCTTCGGATAACTAGTCCCCGTATCGTTCCACGCATGAAGGAGCGTGTGCTGCTCCGGCTCCGTCAATAACGGGTACTCGCTGATCGGCAAATTCGGGTTCCGAGCAATGTTCCGAAGCAGCTCCGTGAAATAGCGGCTCATACGCTGCACCGTATCATGCGAAAACAGGCTCGTCGCAAATTCCATTTCGAGCAGCAAACCGTCGTCGGTTTCTATCGCAGCCAACAGCAAATCGAATTTGGCAATATTCATCTCATAAGGATACGGCGATAAAGACAATCCCTCCATATCCATTTTCTCCATATCCATGTTTTGCAAAGTGAACATCGTGTCGAATAACGGGTTTCGGCTGACATCGCGCTCCAGCTCAAGCTTCGCAATCAATTGTTCGAGTGGATATGCTTGGTTCTCGAAGGCTTGCAGCGTATTCATCTTGATATCCTGAAGAAACTCTGCAAACCTTGCGGAGCGCGCCGGGTTAATGCGAAGCGGCAGCGTATTCACGAACATCCCCATCATTGATTCCAGCTCAATTTGCAGCCTCCCGGCTATCGGAGTCCCGACCACAATGTCCGTTTGTCCGGTATATCGGCATAGGAATACATGATAGGCGGCAAGCAGCGTCATGAACATCGTCGTACCTTGCTGCTTGCAGAGCAGCTCCAATTGCTCAACTACGCTGCGCTCAAGCAGGAATGAGAGACGGTCGCCTTCAAAGTTTTTCGCAGCCGGTCTCGGATAGTCCGCGGGCAGTTCAAGCGTAGGAATATTGCCGTCAAATCGCGACAGCCAGTACTCCTCCTGTTTCATCATCGCTTCCGAATTCGAGCGCTCCTGCTGCCATACGGCGTAGTCCTTGTATTGAATTCTCGACTGTTCCAACGATGCTCCGGCATATATCGCTTTAAGCTCTTTCATGAACAAATTAATCGAGACTCCATCCGATACGATATGGTGAAAATCGAGCATAAGAACGAACTCTTCATCGGCAAGCCGCAGCACCTCTGCCCGCATTAACGGAGCCTGTTGCAAATTAAAAGGCTTTATAAACTGCTGTACATATGAACGAACGTTCTCCGCTTGCATATCAATCAGCTCAACGTGCAAGTCAATTTGCTGATGAACTCGCTGAACCACCTCGTCGTCAACGGTATAGAAAGAAGTGCGAAGCGCCTCGTGCCTCTCCACGAGAGCACGCAGAGCCTGGCTTATTCGCTCGAAGTCAAGCGAGCCGCGAATGTGCGTCATGCATGGCAAATTATAAGTCGTCCCCGATTCGTGGAACTGGTTCATAATATACAGCCTCTTCTGAGCGGAAGAAGCCGGGTATACCTTACGTTCGCCTGCAATCGGAATACTCTGCTTATTGGACCCGGAATCGTTCATTATTCGCTTGGCGAGACCTTCAATTGTAGGATATTGGAACACCTCCCGCAGAAGAAGCTCAACCTGTAATTCCGCCTGTATCCGGGATACAAGCATCGTCACTTTCAACGAATGACCTCCGCGCTGAAAAAAATTGTCGACGACGCCGATCCCCCGGACACCGAGTATTTCTTCCCAAATGCCGACCAAAGCCGATTCTACGGTGTTGCGCGGCGCTATGTAAGGAACCTCGCTCAATTGCGCAAAATCTGGCAGCGGCAGCGCTGCCTTATCTACTTTGCCGTTCGCATTCAACGCTAGCTGCTCAAGCTCGCAAAAATAAGACGGTACCATATAATCGGGCAGTTCTGTCTCCAGATGTACCCGGAGCTGGGACGTAGTGACCGGACGCTGCACGGTATAGTAGGCGCATAGGAAGTGTGCTCCTTGATCATTTTCTTGCAGGGCAACGACTGTCGCATCCTGTATGGACGGGTGCTCCCGCAAACGAGCGGCGATCTCTCCCGGCTCAATGCGGAAGCCGCGGATTTTGACCTGCTGGTCCATCCGCCCGATATACTCGATATTGCCGTCCTCCAGCAGTCGGACCAGGTCCCCTGTCCGGTACAGCTTCTCGCCAGGCACATATGGATGGTCCACGAACCTCTCCGCCGTCAACTCCGGCTGCTTCAAATATCCCTTCGCCAGTCCCGCTCCCGACAGACACAGCTCCCCGGGCACACCCCGCGGTTGTATCTGCAGTCTGCTGTCCAGCACGTAAGCCTCCGTATTCGAGATCGGCTTGCCAATCGGCACTGTTGCCGTGCCTTCTTCTATTGCTGCAACGGGATACGCCGTCGCGAATACGGTACTTTCCGTCGGACCATATACATGAATCAGCTTGCTGGCTCCCATAACCTTCAGCGCCTGTCTCACATGCGGAACCGATACTTTCTCTCCTCCGAACAGCACCTTCCGAACGCCGGCCAGGCAGGACGGGTCCACATCCGTCAGCACGTTGAATAGCGCCGTTGTGATGAAAAACACGGTAATGCCCTGCTCGCGGATCACGCTCGTCAGCTTGCGCATGTCCAGTAGCGCTTCCTGCTCCAGCAGCACCAAGGTCGCACCGTTCAACAGCGCGCCATATATATCGAAGGTCGAGCCGTCGAACGCGTAGTTGGACAGCTGCAGCAGCTTGTCCTCCTCTGTCAGCTCGATGTAGTTCGTCGCTTTCACGACACGGCTAATGTTTGCGTGCTTCGCCAACGTCCCCTTCGGCTTGCCTGTGGAGCCAGACGTGTAGATGACACAGGCTACGTCTTCCGAGCCGTTCACCGGCTCCGGATTCGTATCCAGCGAGCCGTCATCCGCCACAGCCTCCTCTATCGTAATCAGCGAGATATTCTTCTTCACGCGATCCGCCAGATGCCTTCGGCTCACCAGCCAGGCGGCTCCGCTATCCGTCAGCATGTACCGGATTCGCTCCTCCGGATACTCAGGATCAATCGGCAAGTACGCTCCGCCTGCCTTCAGCACCGCCAGCAGCGAGACGATCATCTCCGGTGACCTGTCGCTCAGCACCCCCACGATTGTGTTTGCCCTGACCCCGCGCTCACGCAAGCGATGAGCCGCCCGGTTGGCCAGCACATTAAGCTCCCCGTAGCTTAGCTCCCTTCCCTTGAAGACAAGAGCCGTCTTGCCCGCATTGCGCTGCACCTGCTCCTCGAACAGTTCCGCCAGCGTCCGCTCTTTCCCATACGCAGTCCGCGTTTGCGTCAGCTGCTCCAGCTGTTCGCTGATTTCCGAGGCTCCGGTAACATTTAGCTCCTGCAGTGCAACAGAAGGGTTATCGGCAACCTGATGAAGCAGGTTACGGAAATGCGATAGTATGCGGTGCATGAAAGGAGCATCATATACCGCTTTGTTAAACATAAATTTAAATACAAGCTCCTGTTTTGGCACGATCATCAGATTAAAGTCATAGTTGGATTGTTCGAACGTCTCGACATCCTGGATGACAAAGGGAAGATTATTTCCTATCGATGCTGTTCCATCAAAGGATGCTGCCCCGAAGTTCTGATAAGTGACAATCGTTTTAAGCAAATTGCCCTGCAGCGGACTTCCCGCCTGAATTTCGGCCAATGAAAGGTAAGCGTGGCGTTCCGACAAAAGCGAATCTTCCTGCAGCTGGCGCGCAATGGAAGCCAGGCTACTGCTGGAGTCGGCCTTCACCCGAACGGGGACGGTATTAATAAAGAGCCCCACCATTTTCTCAATTCCGGCAATCTCGGACGGACGTCCGGATACAACCGCCCCGAAGACAACGTCGTCCGTACGGTTATAACGCTGTAATAATACGCCCCATAGCGCTTGAAATAGACAGTTGGAAGTCACTTGAAACGTTTTTGCCAATTCATAAAAAGCTTCCGTACTGCTTTCATCAAGGGATAGCAGCAATTCGGCATTTTCATAAGCAGTTCCTGCCGCAGAAGGTCTTCTCGAAGGGAGCGTTGCTATCTGTTCATATCCGCTCAAATAGGAATTCCAATACAGTTGCGCCTCATCTTGGTCCCATCGCTTGAGCCATTGAATGTATTGGCTGTAAGGCATAGCCTTCTCCATCTGAACAGGGAGTCCTTGCTCGAAACACCTGTATACATCAAACAACTCACCCAAAACGATCGAGGTACACCAGCCATCCATCAGTATATGGTGGTAACTCCATACAATCTCGTATTGGTCCTCTCTGGTTCTAAAAACAGCGAACCGCATCAGAACATCCTTGGATAAGCTGAAGCCTCTCTTCCGTTCCTCCCATGCATATCTCCGAATATGCTGCTGTGTCAGTTCTACGGACAAATGGCAAATATCTTCGTGATGAACGTTGATTGCAAGCTGCTTCAGTACGACCTGGCGCGGTTTTTGCACTTTCTGATGAATAAATATCGTGCGGAATATATCATATCGATCTACGATATACTGGGCGCTTTTCTCAAACTGCTCCACATGAAAGTCGCCAGTCAGCCGGATCGTAATTTGCTCAAAATACGTCCCATTGTTGTCAAGCAAACTATGGAACAACATCCCTTCCTGCATGGAGGAGAGAGGATAAATTTTGTCTATCTCTTTCTTGTTCACGAAGTTCCTCCCACATTCGGCTGGCAGCATGGAAAGAAACCGTGGTCTCTTTCCATGTCTGTTGCTGTATTAAATCAAGTCAATTAATTCTCCAATGGCATCGAGCTCTTCCAGTGTCAACTCTGCATCTCCGTAATCGCTAGGCGTCAGATCTGTCGCAGAACGGGTCATGCAATGCTTTACGCAGTCCAGCAAATGCTTTTTATAGGATTCCATTAATCTTTCCATCGTTGACTTGCGGAACTGATGCGGTGAATACGTCAAATGAATTCGCAATTGCTTGTCCTGCACAACCCCCGTGAAATCGAGCAAATGCGATCGCTCCGTCGCCATTGCAGCTCCGGTTGGCATCATCGAGAAAACAAATTCGCCAAGCGAGACCGATTCAAACTGCCCTAAATAGTTAAAGCTTATTTGTGGACGCATGCCGCCGGCAATGCTCGCGCTTCGCTCCTTATCCGTAAGATGGGATAGAATGCCATAGCCAATGCCTTTATTCGGAACGTTACGCAGCATCTCTTTCATTGACTTGATCTGGTAGCCCAAGTCCCCGGAGACCGACAGGTCCAGATGAACCGGAAACATTGAGGTGAACCATCCGACAGTCCGATTCATATCCATCGGGCCGAACAGCTCTTCGCGGCCGTGTCCTTCCAATTGAACAAGCATATGCGATTGTCCGGTCCACTCCTGAATTGCGAGCCCTAACGCCGACAGCATCAAATCATTTATTTCAGTGTGGTACGCGTGATGCGTCCCATTGAGTAAGTCAAACGTCTCCTTCTCCGTCAAAAGCGCTGTTACGCTTTCAGCCTCGAGCCACTCATTGCGATCCGTATCAAAGTCCCGAGGAAGCGCATGCGAAGGCCGATTGTTTAACACCTCCCAATAAGGAAGCTCCTTTAACAATTTCGGGCTGTTGGCGTAATCGTGCAAATAGTTAGACCATGCCTGATACGAATTCGTTTTGTCTGGCAATGGCACTGCCAGCTCTCCGTGCGCCAGCAGGTCTCGGTATATATGCGCCAAATCCTCCAGCAAGATTCTCCACGATACGCCATCCACGACAAGGTGGTGGATAACAAGCAGAAGATGATCCCCTTCTGCCGTCTGGAACAATCCCGCCTTGACCAGCGGCCCATTCACCACATCAATGCCCCGGTGCAATTCCGCAGCTAGCTTCGCAATGGCATCGCTTGGACTGCTCCGGTCAATCATGTCGTACACATCCAGCGAATATAGCTTGCCTTCAATCGCTCGATTAACTTGCGCAACACCTGCTTGCTGCTGTTCGAAGCTCATACGCAGTGCATCGTGATGCTCAACAAGCGTGTCTAATGTCCGTCGCAGCAGCTCTGGAAGGAACCTTTTCTTACGATACAGAATCATGGCCTGGTTCCAGTGATTCCTGTTGCGGAAGCCCTGTTCAAAGAACCATGCTTGAATCGGTGTCAGCGTTACCGGACCTGAGACGACTCCCTGATCAACATTGTTGGCGGTTAGTTTAATGAACCCGCTAAGCTGTTCAATCGTGAGCTGCTGGAACAGATCTTTAATTTCCATCTTTAAGCCAGAGCTGTTTAATCGGGCCGCAATTTGAATTGCTTTGATCGAATCGCCGCCGAGCTCGAAGAAATTATCGCGGATGCCTACGGACTCGCGCCCGAGAACGTCCTGCCAACACTGAACCAATAACGCTTCTATCTCATTTCGAGGAGGCAAATAAGGTTCGAGGTCCGTCAAGACTTCATTCGGCTCAGGTAGAGCGAGCTCGTTGATTTTGCCGTTGGCGGTAACCGGCATTCTCTCGATAGCGATCATATGCCGCGGAATCATATAGTCCGGCAGCGTCTGGGCCAGCCAGTTGCGCAGCTCGGCTGCGCTCCATTCCTGCCGTGCTGCAATATAGGCTACCAGCTGCTTTTCTCCTCCAGCCTGCTCCTTCGCTACCACCGCCGCCTCGTCTACCGCTTCATGCTCCAGCAGCCGCTGCGCAATCTCGCCTGGTTCAATCCGGTAGCCCCGTATCTTGATCTGGCTGTCGATCCTTCCCATATACGCTATATTTCCGTCCTCCAGCCACTTGGCCAGATCGCCCGTCCGATACATCCTTCCCCCCGCCTCGAACGGATTGTCGATAAACTTCTCGCCCGTCAGCTCCTCACGGTTCAAATAGCCTTGCGCCAGCCCGTCTCCCGCCAGGCACAGCTCTCCGGGTACTCCGATCGGTTGAAGCCCCCCTGTACGGCCGACGATATACGCCCTCACATTGTCAATCGGCCTGCCAATCGGCAAGTTCCACTCCAGCTTCTCCACTGGACTGCTGGTCGCGACTACCGTATTTTCCGTCGGGCCATAGTTGTTCACCAGCCGGTAATTCCGCTTCCGGTACGTCTTCAGCTTGTCTCCTCCCGTCAGCAGCACCCGTAGCGAGCGATTATCCAGCTCCATGAACTGCTCGCAAAATTGCGTCGGAAGGAAGCTGAGCGTAATGCCATTGCGCTCGTAGTACGCATTCAACTCCCGGACGTCCAGCCGGATCTCATCATGAATGACATAAAGCGATGCGCCCGCGATCAGGTAAGGGAATACCTCCCACACCGATGCGTCGAAGCCGAACCCCGCAAACTTGGTGCTGCGATCCGCTTCCGTCACCTCAAATGCCCGGTTGTGCCAGCATGCCAGGTTGGTCAGAGAACGATGCGCCACCGCTACGCCTTTCGGCTGCCCCGTCGACCCGGATGTGTAGATGACGTATGCCCGCCGTTCCGTGCCGCCCAGCGGAGCCGTATTGGCTGCTGATTCTTCATTCAGCTCCTCGGCCGTCAGATCCAGCGTCGTTCCGACGAACATCTGTCTCTCCATCAGTCCCCGGTGCGTTAGCACCAGCTTCGTTCCGCTGTCGCTCAGCATGTGGGCGATCCGCTCTGCCGGGTATTCCGGGTCAATCGGCATATACGCCGCTCCCGACTTCAAGATGCCGAGCATCCCCGCTATCATGTCCGGTGAGCGCTCCATCAAAATGCCGACAATCGCATCCGGCGCCGCTCCCCGTCGACGAAGCGCGTGCGCGATCCGGTTTGACCGTTCGTTCAGCTCGCGGTATGTCCACATCTCCTCCCGCCAGACGACCGCCGGCCGATTAGGCACACGCTCCGCCTGCTGTTCAAATTGCTCGTGGACCATGGATTCGGTCGGGTGGGCGATGCTTGTATCGTTAAACGTCCGCAGCAGTTGCTCCCGCTCTTGCTCCGTCACGATATCGGCCTCGCTCAACCGCAGCTCCGGGCAGTGCACGATCTGTTCAAGCAGGCGGACAAAATGCCCCGCCATGCGCGCAACCGTGCTCCGCTTGAACAGTGCCGTGTTGTATTCCCATTCCATTGTCAACATACCGTCCTTGTACATAACGCCGACCGTAAGATCGAATTTGGAATAATCGTGTTGGAACTCGAATGACTCGCATGTTATCGTCGATGCCGTTCTCACGTCCGATTCCGCGCTTTGAATCGTGAACATGGTGTCAAACAATGGACTTCTGCCCATATCGCGCTGCAAACCAAGACGCTCGATCAGCTTCTCCAACGGATATTCCCGATGCTCGTGCGCTTGAACGACTGCCTCCTTCACTTCGGCCAACAGCGTCCTAAATGTTTTATGATCCTCCGGCATTGCCCGAATAGCCAACGTGTTAACGAACATTCCTATTGTTCGCTGAAGCTCGCTGTCAGGTCGGCTGGAGGAAGGAACGCCAACGACTATATCTTCTTGTCCGCTGTATTTGTGCAACAGGGTGTAGTAGACCGACAGCAGCAGCATGAACAGCGTCACATTCTCGTCGATAGCCAGACGATTGACCGCATGGCTTAACGATTCGTTCAGCTTGACGAACAGCCGTCCCCCATCAAATTGCTGTACGGCAGACCTCGCATAATCGGTCGGCAATTGAAGTAGCGGAACCTCGTCCTGGAAGAGCGCGGCCCAATAGCTTTCCTGCAGAGCGTAATCGTCGCCGTCCAACCTCCGCTGCTGCCAAACCGCATAATCTTTGAACTGCAATGCAACAGGCGGCAGCTCCCGACCCTCATAAAGATCGAATAGTTCCTGTACAAAAACGTTCAGCGAGATGCCATCCGAGATTATATGATGCATGTCGATCATCAGCAAATGCTCTGCCTGCGAAAGCCGGATCACTTCCAAGCGTACATACGAGTCTCGATTGAATTCGAACGGACGGATAAAGGATCTAATATGTGATTCCGGCTCTACGCCATTCGCTGCAATCACGTAACGATAGTCAGGCTCTATATCCGCGTGTATCCGCTGCATCAAGCGTGCACCGTCCATCTCGAAGGAGGTGCGCAAAATTTCGTGACGCTCGATCAAAGCGGCATAGGCTTTATATATGCGCTCCTGATCCAGCACGTCCTTCACCAGCATGATACAAGGCATGTTGTAGCTCATATTGAGCGGATTAAACTGGTTCAGGACAAATAATCGGGTCTGACTGTACGTTGCCGGGTACAACTCGCTCGGCGGCGCCGGGACAATTCGTTCCTGCACCTGCCGCTCCGATTCGTCAATCCATTCAGCCAACTGCTTTAGCTTCGGCTTTTCGAATATAACGCGCAGCGGCAGCGACAGCCCCATCGTTTCCGAGATGCGGGCCGTGAGTAAAGCCGCCTTCAAGGAGTGCCCGCCAAGCTCGAAGAAGTCGTCATAAGCCCCTGCGACTTCTACTGAAAGAATTTCCGACCAGAGCATTGCCAGCCGCTTTTCAGTTTCCGTTGCAAAATCGGCTTGCGGACCATCGTTCCGGACGTGAGCCCTGTTCGCTGGCGGCAAGGCTTTACGATTGACTTTGCCGCTTGACGTCAACGGCATCTTATCCATCTGCACGAAATAAGACGGAATCATATACGCTGGCAGACGGGTTATCAGTTGCATGCGCAGCTCCGATTGCGTCCATTCACGGCTCGCCACTACATAGCCGCATAGATAAGACTCCTTATGCTCATCCAAATATGCCATTACGATGGCATCGGAGATTCCTTCGGCCTCCATAAGCCTGGACTGTATTTCTTCAAGCTCGATTCGGTAGCCCCGGACTTTGACCTGATGATCGATTCTTCCCAAACATTCGATCATCCCATCCGTTCGCCATACTGCCATATCTCCGGTTCGATACAACCGTTCGCCTCGCATGAATGGATGGGGCGTAAATTTCTCGTCCGTTAGCTCCGTATTGTTGAGATATCCGATAGCAAGACCTTCACCCGCCAGGCAGAGCTCGCCCGGCACACCGATTGGCACAAGCTGGTTATGTTTGTTCATAATGCAGGCCGTTACATTCCGAAGCTGCTTGCCTATTGGCACCCTTCCCTGCAAATTCCGTTCAACGGTGTATTGCGTCGCATAAATCGTCGATTCGGTAGGTCCGTATAAATTAACAAGCATGACATGATCCGATTGCGCATAGAGCTTCTCAACCAATTCTTTCGGCAGCGCCTCCCCGGCAGCAAATACGTACGTCAGCATGTTAAAAATTTTCACCTGGCTTGCATTGCGCAGAAACAACTGCAGCATCGACGGCACGAAGTTGATATGCGTAATGCAATACTTCTGAATGGCATTCAGAATTGCACCCGGATCCTTCTCATCGCCCTCCGGCAGTACGACGAGCCGCCCTTGTCCGAATATCCAACCAAATAGCTCAGCAACGGATACGTCAAAGGTGTACGTTGTTTTGAACATATATGAGTCACCGCTCCTGAGCGGATAATCGGCCTCAAGTGCAAGCATCGTGTTGACGACGCTGCGATGTTTGACCATTACGCCTTTCGGTTTGCCTGTGGAGCCCGAAGTATAGATAATATACGCTAAATCCTCAGAGCTGTTGATCGCCACTGGATTGCCTGCCTGGTCAGAATAGCCGGATTCAGGGTCCAGCACAATCACCGGCTTGCCGTGGTCCAGAATCATGCTCCTGTATGCTTCTTGTATGAGCAGCAACGATGCACAGCTATCCTGGAGCATGAAAGCCGTTCGCTCAACCGGTGAAACCGGGTCTATCGGAAGGTAGGCTCCGCCCGCCTTTAGAACAGCCAAGATGGCGACAACCATTTCGGCAGAACGGCCCGCCATAATCGCTATGATATCGTTCGGGCCGACACCGTTGCTGCGAATCAAATGGGCAAGACGGTTGGCGCGTTCGTTAAGAGCGCCGCAGGTATAGCTGAGCTCCCCATCAACGAGTACAATACGATGCGGATCAAGGGCCGCTGACTGTTCCATGAACTGCTGAATGGTTTGATCCGTAGGAAAATCGCCTTTATTTCCATTAAACGTCTCTATAATTTGACTGCGCTGCTCATCGCACACCCATTCAACTTCCGCTATCCGTTGTTCTGGGTCTTGCAGCACAGCATCCACCAAGTGCTCGAAATTGCGGGCAAGGCGGGTTATCGTCTCTTGGACGAAAATATCGCTGTTGTACTCCCATTCCAAGCCAAGCTCTCCGTCTTGCTCAGTGATCCCCAAAGTCAGGTCGAATTTAGCCGTTTGATTATCAATCGAATATGGCGTCAGCGCCGCATCATCCAGAGCGGCCGCAATCCTGTCCATATTTTGCCACACGAACATCGTCGTAAATAAAGGATTGCGGCTAAGATCGCGGTGAACGCCTATCTTCTCTATCAGCTCCTCCAGCGGGTAATGCTGGTGGGCAAATGCGTCCAACACCCGAGCCTTGACCTCATCCACGAATTGAGCGAACGTTTTATCCGGTACAGGATAATTTCTTAACGGCAAAGTATTGACGAACATTCCGGCTATATTTTCCAAATCCGGATGAACACGACCGGCTACAGGCGTTCCGATGATGATGTCCTCTTGCCCCGAATATTTGTGCAATAGGATGTTATACATTGCAAATAACGCAATAAAAGGAGTAAGACCTTGCCGGCTCGCCAGCATTGTGAGCTGCTTCGTTTGCCGTGAAGAGAGGGTCGTTCGGATCCGGCTGCCGCGGAAGCGCTGGATTTGAGGACGAGGCAAGTCCTCTTGCAATTCAAGCACAGGCAGCTCACCTGCCAAGGTCTCCAGCCAGAACGATTGCTCGCGTCTTTGCTCCTTACTGCCGATACGATTATGCTGCCATACCGCATAGTCTTTATATTGAAGCCGTTGTTCCGGTAATGTTTCGCCGCGATACAGCTTTTGCAAATCGTTCACATACAAGTTAAACGAAAGACCATCCGAAATAATGTGATGCATATCGAGAACTAGCAAATGTCTGTCTTGTGCGATACGGATGACGAATCCACGCACAAGCGGAGCCTGGCCTAAACCGAAGGGGCGAACCCACTCCGCGATCCTCGCTCGAAGGCTTGATTCTTCTTCGTCCACCGCATCCACCAGCTCCAGCTGAAAGCTTGCGCATGAATCGATCTGCTGCACGATCTCTTGCCCTGACATTCGGAAGGACGTCCGCAGACTTTCATGGCGCATGGTCAACTGATGGAACGCTTCCTGCAGCCGCGAAGCATCCATACTCCCTTTGACTTCATATACAACCGGCATATTATAAAGAATACTGTCCGGATTCATTTGATGAATGATGAACATTCGCTTCTGAGCCGAGGAAACCGGGTAATCCAGCGCCTTGTCCGCTTTCGGAATGGAATGATACTCCGTCTCCGCGGCGGCATCGATATGCGCAGCCATTTCCTGCAGTGTCGGATGCTTGAATATATGTTTCAGCGATAATGACACTTGAAACGCCTGCTGTACGCGAGACGCAAGAACCATCGCTTTCAAGGATTGGCCGCCTGCTTCAAAGAAGTTGTCATGCAGCCCGATCCGCTCGATTCTCAATATATCCTGAATCATTCCAGCAAGGCGCAGCTCGGTGACCGTTGAAGGAGTCGCATAATCATCGCTGTTCCCCCGCTCTGGAATAGACAGCGCGCGATGATCGATTTTGCCGTTGGCTGTTAATGGGAAGCGCTCCAGCTCCATCATAACCGCCGGTATCATATAAGAAGGCAAAGTCGCACGAAGGAATGCCTGCAGATCGACTTGTCGAATAGGCTGCCGGGTTGCGTAATAGGCGCATAGATACAACTCGTCCCTTTCATCGGCACGAGACAGCACAATGGCCTCTTTGATATCTTCGTGCTGAAGCAGCCTTTCCGTAATCTCCCCGGGCTCGATCCGATAACCTCTTATTTTCACTTGGTGGTCCATCCGGCCGATATACTCTAGGCAGCCGTCTGGCAGCCATTTCGCCGTATCCCCTGTCAAATATAGCTTGGAACCCGGCTTATACGGATGATTGACGAATTTTTGCGCAGTTAACTCCGGGTTGTTCAAGTATCCTTTTACAAGACCTTCACCAGAGAGACAAAGCTGTCCCTTAACACCAACCGGCAGCAGATTCAAATCTGCATCCATAATGTAAGCTTCCGTCTGCGCAATTGGTTTGCCGATCGGAATTGTCGTCACATCATCTGACACGGAATCAACCGGATAATAAGTAGCGAATACGGTGCTTTCCGTCGGACCGTACACATGGATCAATTTTCCCGGTCCGATCCACTCCAGCACTTTTTTCACATGCGGGACGGATACTCGCTCTCCCCCGAATAAAATCTTCCGCACACGAACGAAGCAATCAAGCGCATGGTCCGCCAACGTATTGAATAAAGCCGTCGTGACGAAAAACACCGAAATCTCCTGACGCCGGATAATCGCCGACAGATTTTGCAAATTCAGCAAGTCGTCGCGATCGATAAGCACCAATTCCGCTCCGTTCAGTAAGGCGCCGTAAATATCAAAGGTCGAGCCGTCGAAAGCATAGTTGGACAACTGCAAAATTTTGTCGTCGGATGTCAGCTCAATGTAATTCGTTTCGCAAACTACACGGCTAATGTTAGCGTGCGTCGCCATATTCCCCTTCGCTCTTCCTGTAGACCCGGAGGTATAAATAATATATGCCAGGTCATCAGACGTGCTGCTAACGGGCAAGTTCGCCGCATCCCCATGAGCAAGCTCCTCTTCGTCTAAATAGAAGCACAGTCCGGCGAAGCTAGCCGGTACTGACTGGCACCGTTCCGTCAATAGCCATTGGGACCCGCTGTCCGCCAACATGTATTCGATTCGCTCCGCAGGATATTCGGGGTCAATCGGCAAATAAACGCCGCCAGCCTTCAACACGCCGAGAATAGCTACGACCATATCAATCGATCTGTCTAGCATCAAACCTACGACCGCTTGCCTTTGCAGGCCCCGAGCCTGTATAGCCAGAGCCAGCCGGTTAGCCTTGGCATTCAACTCGGCATACGTAATCCTGCTGCCTCCATGTTGGACGGCGATCGAGTCAGGCAGAAGGGCAGCCTGCATCTCAAACAGCTCTTGGAGCGTTTGCTGTGCTGGATATTGCCCGCCTACCGGCTGGAAATCTGTCAACAATCGCTCCTTTTCAACATCGCCAAGCATCGTAATCTCGCTTAATTTGCAGTCGGATTTGACTGCAATGTCTTGGAATAGCTGCAGCAAATGTGCCGACATCCGTTCTGCGGTTGCGCGATAAAACAAATCCGTATCAAACTCCAGTTCAAATGCGATGCCGCCGTCATGCTCATTCGCTGTAAGCAAGAGATCGAACTTAGCTATGCCGGTTTCCAAATCCAACCATTCAATCGCTTCCCCGCATGTCTCCAGCTTCTCCATATTCACGCTTTGCAGCGCAAACATCGTGTCGAACAGAGGGTTGCGTCCCGTATCCCGCTGAAGCTTCAGCTTCTCAATTAACTGATCCAGAGAGAACGCGCGATGCTCGGCCGCCTGCAGTACCTGACTGCGAATTTCTTCAAGAAATCCGTTGAACGTCATTGCCGAGCGAGGATAGGTTCGTATCGGCAGGGTCTGAACAAACATGCCCAGCGTACCGTTCAGCCCCGGGTAATCTCTTCCTTCCCACGGGGTGCCGATTACAATATCTTCTTGCCCGGTGTACTTGGCAATAAACAGACTATAGGCTGCCAAAAGGATCATATTTAGAGTGGTACCTTGCTTCAGCCCGATGCTCCTCAGCCGGTCCGAATGCGCTTGCTCCAGATTGAACCGAATCCGCTCTCCTCTATGCCGCTTCACTACTGGGCGCGGATGATCCGTCGGCAACTCCAAGAGCGGGATATCTCCATGGAAAGATTCCAGCCAGTAGGACTCCGCCAGCTTCATCGCTTCGCCATCCTGCCGCTGCTCCTGCCATATCGCGAAGTCCTTGAACTGTATCGGCAAGTCAGACAACGGCTTGCCATAATAAAGCTGCATTAGCTCCTGGACGAAAATCTGCAAGGAAACCCCGTCCGAGATGCTATGATGCATGTCCAGCAGCAGGACATGACGCTCTGAATGAAGCCGAATCACACCTGCACGCAACAGAGGGGCTTGTTCCAGGTCAAAGGGCTGCACAAAGGCTGCTACAAGCTCGCGCCAATCCTTCCCATCGGCGTCCCATACAGGCAAATTCCAGGACACATTGTCATGTACGCGCTGCATCAGTTCATCGTCCTGCCACTCAAAGGAAGTCCGCAATGATTCATGCCGATTGATTAAGAGGAGGAACGCCCGATTCAACGTATCAGGGTCAAGACTCCCGTTCCAGCTCAATGCTACCGGCATGTTGTAGCTTAATAAATTTCCTTCGAGCTGATGAACAGCATACAGCCTCTTCTGGCTCGAGGTCGCAGGATACAGGCCGTTAGGGTCAAGGGCAGCCGGTCGTATAGGCTCGAACGTACTGGTTTCCAAGCTGTTGATATATGCGGCCTGCTCGCAAACGGTCGGACGCTGGAAAATCGCTTGAATCGACACTTCCGTACCAAATTCCTTGAACAAGTGCGACGACAGAACGACCGCCTTCAGGGAATTGCCCCCAAGTTCGAAGAAGTTATTATGAACTCCAACCTTGTTGATGTTAAACATTTTTTCCCATATAGCGGTAATCGTTCTTTCGGTATCGTTGCTCGCAGCCTGATAGAGCTCCTCCTGCCCTTGCAGCACATCAGGAACAGGCAGCCGTTTGCGATCTACCTTGCCATTCGAGGTTAACGGGAACTGGTCGAGCTCCACCATACGTGCCGGAACCATATAATCCGGCACATTGTTACGCAAATAGCTTTGAAGCTCTCTATGTGTGCACTCGGACCCGAGCGTATAATAAGCGCACAAATACGATTGATCTGCCTCATCAGCAATTGCACTCACATAGGCTTCCAGTACAGACGGGTGCTCCCGCAAACAAGCGGCGATCTCTCCCAGCTCAATGCGGAAGCCGCGGATTTTGACCTGCTGGTCCATCCGCCCGATATACTCGATATTGCCGTCCTCCAGCAGTCGGACCAGGTCCCCTGTCCGGTACAGCTTCTCGCCAGGCGCATACGGATGGTCCACGAACCCCTCCGCCGTCAACTCCGGCTGGTTCAAATATCCCTTCGCCAGTCCCGCTCCCGACAGACACAGCTCCCCGGGCACACCCCGCGGTTGTATCCGCAGTCTGCTGTCCAGCACGTAAGCCTCCGTATTCGAGATCGGCTTGCCAATCGGCACTGTTGCCGCGCCTTCTTCTATTGCTGCAACGGGATACGCCGTCGCGAATACGGTACTTTCCGTCGGACCATATACATGAATCAGCTTGCTGGCTCCCATAACCTTCAGCGCCTGTCTCACATGCGGAACCGATACTTTCTCTCCTCCGAACAGCACCTTCCGAACGCCGGCTAGGCAGGACGGGTCCACATCCGTCAGCACGTTGAATAGCGCCGTTGTGATGAAAAACACGGTAATGCCCTGCTCGCGGATCACGCTCGTCAGCTTGCGCATGTCCAGTAGCGCTTCCCGCTCCAGCAGCACCAAGGTCGCACCGTTCAGCAGCGCGCCATATATATCGAAGGTCGAGCCGTCGAACGCGTAGTTCGACAGCTGCAGCAGCTTGTCCTCCTCTGTCAGCTCGATGTAGTTCGTCGCTTTCACGACACGGCTAATGTTTGCGTGCTTCGCCAACGTCCCCTTCGGCTTGCCTGTGGAGCCGGACGTGTAGATGACACAGGCTACGTCTTCCGAGCCGTTCACCGGCTCCGGATTCGTATCCAGCGAGCCGTCATCCGCCACAGCCTCCTCTATCGTAATCAGCGAGATATTCTTCTTCACGCGATCCGCCAGATGCCTTCGGCTCACCAGCCAGGCGGCTCCGCTATCCGTCAGCATGTACCGGATTCGCTCCTCCGGATACTCAGGATCAATCGGCAAGTACGCTCCGCCTGCCTTCAGCACCGCCAGCAGCGAGACGATCATCTCCGGCGACCTGTCGCTCAGCACCCCCACGATTGTGTTTGCCCTGACCCCGCGCTCACGCAAGCGATGAGCCGCCCGGTTGGCCAGCGCATTAAGCTCCCCGTAGCTTAGCTCCCTTCCCTTGAAGACAAGAGCCGTCTTGCCCGCATTGCGCTGCACCTGCTCCTCGAACATTTCCGCCAGCGTCCGCTCTTTCCCATAAGCAGTCCGCGTTTGCGTCAGCTGCTCCAACTGTTCGCTGATTTCCGAATCGGTAACCGCATAAATTTCTGATAATTCAGCCTCCGCGTTTTCTGTAAGCTGTTGAATCAGCTTCAGGAAATGGGTTTGCATGCGCAGTATCGTTTCTTCAGCGAACAAGTCCGTGCTGTATTCGAATTCGCAGGCTAGACAATCGGAACGTTCCAATACGGTGAGCGTAAGATCGACTTTCGCTGTATACGTTTCAAAGAAACAAGCCGTTAGCTCCAGATCCTTCACTCGAATATCCATTACATCGTTATTGAGATAGGAGAACATAACATCGAATAAGAAATTGCGGCTTAGATCCTTCTGAATCCCAAGATGCTCGACTAATTCCTCCAGTGGATAGCTCTGATGATCGTAAGCTTGGATAACCTGCTCCTTCACGTTATCAAGCAGTTGGACAAAGGTGCTGCCTCCGCGCGGGAAGCTGCGAATTGGCAGCGTGTTGACGAACATGCCCGATACCGAATGCAAATCTGGATGAATTCTGCCTGTTACCGGTGTACCGACAATAATGTCTTCTTGATCCGAGTATTTGTGCAGCAGCACTTTGAATACGGACAATAGCGTCATGTACATAGTAGCCCCGTGCTGGACCGAAACTCGTTCTAACTGGCTTACTAAATGTTCCCCAATTTCAAACCGTAACCGCTTGCCCTCGAACTTTTGTGTGCGTGGTCTGGCATAATCGGTTGCTAGCTGAAGCACCGGAACTTCACCGCCAAGCGTCTTCAGCCAGAATTGCTCTTCCTTTTGATAATGGACGGATTTCCTCCATTCATGCTGCCATACCGCATAATCTTTGTATTGCAGGTTTAGCTTATGAAGATCCCGATCTTCATATAGGGCAAACAGCTCCTGCAGCAGCAGCTCAATGGACGCACCGTCCGCTACAATATGATGAATGTCGAAAGCCAAGTACCATTGTTCGTCGCTTTGTTTGATAACCAGTAGGCGCATGAGCGGAGCCGCTGCCAAATCAAACGGCCTCATAAAGCTTCTCAACATTTCGTCAGCCTGTTCGATATTCGCTTCCTTATACTCGATCACCGCTTCGGCTTCCTCATGTATGTACTGGACCAGATCGCCATCTATCATCTGGAAGGAGGTGCGGAGCGATTCATGCCGCCGTACAAGCTGCCTAACCGCTGTGGACAATCGCTCCTGATGCAGGAAACCTTTCACTTTATACACAAACGGAATATTGTAACTCGTATCTGCACCTTCATATTGTCGAAGGACGTATAGTCGCTTCTGAGCGGAAGAGGCCGGGTAATAGTCGGCATCCTCCGCAGATTTGAACACAAAGGCATCCTCCGCTTCTCTCTTGTCAATCCAAGCGGAGAACTGCTGCAAGGTCGGTCGCTCGAACAGCTCTTTCAGCGGCACGGACAGATTAAATTCATTCCATACGCGCGCAGCAAGCCTCATCGCTTTAAGCGAGTGTCCGCCTAAATCAAAGAAACTGTCCGTTGGACTGAATGCTTCAACCTCAAGAATCTGCTGCCAAATGAGATACATCTTGTTCTCGGTAGCCGTCTGCGGCGCTGCTGCGGTGTCAGTGGATGCATTTCTTGTCGGCACGGGCAATGCTTTACGGTCTACCTTGCCGTTCGGCGTCAGCGGCATATGAGCAAGCGGCATGAATTGTGCCGGTATCATATACTCAGGCAAAGATTGCGCGAGATAGCGCTTGAACTCAGCAGCTGTCCAGTCTCCGCACGGAACGAAATAAGCGCATAACAAGGAGGCGCCCCGCTCATCTTTATAGGCTGTCACTATCGCCTCCTGTACAGAGTCGTGCCGGTTAAGCCGATCGGCGATTTCGCCCGGTTCAATGCGAAAGCCGCGAATTTTCACCTGATGATCTATTCGCCCTATATAGACGATATTGCCGTCTGGCAGCCTGCGAACCAAATCGCCGGTGCGATATATCTTCTCCCCTGCGATGAACGGATGATGGACGAATTTCTCATTCGTAAGCTCTTCATTATGCAAATAGCCCGCCGCCAAACCATCGCCGCCAATATATAGCTCTCCCGGCACACCGACCGGAACGGGACGCAGCTTGCTATCCAGCACGTACGCAGTCGTATTGCTAATTGGCAGTCCAATCGGGATTGTTTCCAGCATCGGGTCTATTTCGTTCAGAACGTAATACGTCGCGTATACTGTGCTTTCCGTCGGCCCGTATACATGAACAATTTTTCCAGCCCCGAGAACTTCATAAGCGCGTTGCACATGCTTGAGAGAAACCTGCTCGCCTCCAAACAGCACTTTGCGAACATGCTTAAAACCGTCCAACTGAATGTCCACCAATGTGTTGAAAAGGGCAGTCGTAAGGAAGAACACAGTAACCTGCTGCTCTGTGATGACAGCCGCCAGCGCGGCAGCGTCGATCACTGTCTCTTTAGGCACTAGAACCAATTTCGAACCGTTCAGCAATGCGCCAAAAATATCAAATGTCGACCCATCAAAGGCATAGTTGGACAATTGCAGCACGACATCGTCATGCCGTAAATCGATATAATTGGTGTCAAGCACGACCCGGCTAACATTGAAATGGCGAATCAGCGTTCCTTTCGGTCTGCCTGTAGATCCTGACGTGTAAATGATATAAGCCAGCGAATCAGAAGCCTGAACATTTGACGACTCATTCATAGATTCGCCTGCGCCGGTCGATTCGATAGGATCATCGATGAGCAAAACGGCGCCTTCGAACGACCGCCCCTGCATAAGCTTCGACTGTGCGACCATCCATTTGGCCATTGAATCCTCCAGCATGTAAGCAATGCGGGCCTCCGGATATTCCGGATCAATCGGCATGTAGGCCCCGCCAGCCTTCAAGATGCCGAGAATGCCCACAATCATGTCGATCGAACGTTCAGCCATCAAAGCTACTGCTTCATTGACCTGTACTCCGGCATTACGGAGACGCTTCGCCAACCGGTTCGCTTGCATATTCAACTCTCGAAAGGTGACCGTTTGACTGCCAAATTGTACAGCAATTGAATCGGGCGATTTCTCGACCTGACGCTCGAACAGCGCGTGCAGCGTCAGCTCGCGCGGATACGGCGTAGACGTTTCGTTCCATGCCTGCAGGAGCATACGCTCCTCTTCCTGATTGATTAAGCTGATTTGACCGATTGGTTGGTCGGCAGCCGTGATCAGCAATTCAATGGCATTGTATAGATGGACCACAATACGCTTTATAGTCGCTTCATCGATTACGCAACGGTTGAATTTGATCTTGAACTCGATTCCGTCGTAAACCGCTACTGCTAAAGTCAGATCAAATACGGTCATCTCAAAATCGGTAAAGGAAACCATCTGTAACGCATAATCGTCGCTAAACACATCGGTCAGCGGAAAATTTTCGATGACCATAATGGAGTTAAACAAAGATTCATTTACATTCACGTTCGCACACTGCTTGATCTCGGCCAGGGAGCTGCTTTCATGAAGGATATTCGCCGTCATCGTACGACCGATCGCTTCCAAATAATCAATTAATGACATATCCGGAGTCGTTCTCACCCGCAAAGGCAATGTATTGATGAATAGACCCACCATTTCAACAATATCTTTGACGTCGTTGTTCCTGCCGGAAACCGTCGTGCCTAAAATGACATCATCCAGGTCGCTGTATTGCTGCAAGACGAGGCCCCATGCGCCGTAGAGCGCGGAGGCAAGCGTAATTTTCCGGGTTTTTACGAATGCTTCCAACGCTGCGGCCATCCCGCTGTCCAGCTTGAAGGTATAATGGCCGGGCAGAAATGTCTCTTGTCCCTTGGCAACATCGGAATGCGGCAGTACAACGCCGCCCTCCCAACCGGCTAGCGTATCGGACCAATACTTATGCTGGCTCTCCTTATCGAGGCCGCGCAAATATTTAATGTATTCTTTATAGTGATTCTTCATTGGCTTCCGCAATGTTTCTCCGGCTACAAGCGCCCGGTGCGTCGAAAAAAACTGCTTCAAAAGAATCGCATTGCTCCAGCCGTCATACAAAATATGATGATTGCTAACAATCATCTCGCATAAATCACGTTCTAGCTTGCACCAGGTAACACGAAAAGCCACTTCCTCCAAATTAAACCTTTCGCGAAGCTCCTTTTCCCTTATTCGCTCTAGCTGCTCCTCCCTTTCCTCTATCGAAAGGCGCGTTAAATCATGCTGGCGCATTTCGATGGGACGCTCTTTTAAAATTATTTGAATCGGGCTTTCTAGCCTCTTCCACCGAAATACGGTACGCAGCGATTCATTCCAGGCGATGACTGCGTTCCAAGCCTGTTCAATCGTGCTTGCATCTGCTTTTCCACGCAATTTCATGCTCATTTGCTGATAATGCAGGTCACTTTCCGGATTTTGAATATAATGAAACAGCATCCCCTGCTGCATAGGAGTCAATGATAAAATATCTTCCACGTTACGCTTATCTAATTGCATGCCTGACATGGCTTTAAGTCCCCCTGATTGCATCAACTGTTGGATCTCATCTTTCCGTATATAGAATTTTAGAGCTAGCAAGCTGCTAAAGGAGAAGCTCCTTTAGCAGCCGGCCGTCTATTGAAATAACAAGTCAAGCGCGTTCTGATCAAGATCGGCTTGTTCAAAGTCAGACGGAGTAAACTCTACTTCTTCCTGAGACATCGTATATTCAATGATTTGTTCCAAATGATTCATGAATGATTCCGCGAAGACAAGCACCGTCTCTTCCCTCATTGCTGTACCATGGTAAGCAATTTCATAAGAGAAGATGCCCTCTACGATCATGCAGTTCACATCAACCTTGGCCGACATTGGATTCCCTGCTCCGATTTCCCCGACTGCACTCATATTGGTAAAGCCGAAAAGCCCATTGTTGAATTCCTGGTCAAACTGCCCTAAGTAGTTGAAACGAAGCTCCGTCAAATTCCCGTTGTCTTCGGGGAGCGCCTTATCCAAATATTGCAAAATACCAAAGCCAATTCCGTCATGCGGCAGCATTCGCGTCTGCTGTTTAATTCCTTTTATCCTTTCGCTCAACGTTTCGCCTATCAACTGCAATCGCATCGGATACATTGTCGTAAACCATCCCGTCGTCCGGGAGACATCCAAAGCTTCCGTATAACGACCGTGATTTTCCAGCATAACAACGAGGTCGGTGGCTACCGTCCATTGATGAACTGCGCATGCGAGCGCCGTCAGAAGCAAGTCGGTAATTTCTGTATTAAAAGCACGGTTGGACTCGCCGCGAAGAAGGCGCGTACGGGCAGGATCCAATGCCCCCCGTATCGTCTGCTGCTTCGCAATTATCCATTCATCCGTCTCCGCATCCAGAGGAAGACTGAACGAGTGAAGCAGCGCTTCCTCCCAATAAGCCCTTTCCTCGCGATGAGTGCCGGCTACGGATACTCCCTCTACATAAGCCTGCCAATCGAGCAGGGAGGCTGTCTTGTCCGGCAGGGACGGCTTCCTGCCCATCTCCAGCTCTCCATAAACGTAAGCCAAGTCCTCAAGCAAAATACGCCATGTAATGCCGTCGGTCAGCAAATGATGCGCCGTAATCAGCAACCGTCTCTCAGACTGGCCCATATCGAATGCGGCAACTTTGATCAACAAATCCCGTTCTATGTGAAAGCTTGATTTGATCACCTGCGTAGCCTCTTCGACGGCAAGCTGTGCAGAATCTCCTTGTCCGGATAAGTCATAATAAGCAATCTTAAACGGTACATGGAGATGATTGTTATTGAAGAAGAGCGAGCGGGCGCGTAAATCCGCATTGAGACGCAGCCCGTCATGATGAGCGATTAACTGCTTGAACGCCTCTTCCAGCCGTACGATATTAAACTCCTTGCTCCACTCCAGCATGATCGATTGATTAAAGTGATGGGGTTCAGTCAGTTTTCTTGCAAAGAACCAGTGCTCGATCGGCGTCAGCTGTTTATCGCCGTCGATTAGCCCCTGTTCATATCCAACATGCTCTTGGTTCGTCTTGACGTGATACGCGATTCGCTCTATCGTGCGGTGCGTGAGCACGTCACCGACACCTAGTCGCCACCCCCGTTCGTTTCCATTAAATTTGGAAGCGATTTGAATCGCTTTAATTGAATCCCCACCGAGAGCGAAGAAATCATCCAGCACACCGACATTGTCCAATACAAGAATTTCCTCCCAGTAATCACACAGAAGCCTTTCGAGTTCGCTGCGGGGCTCGACATAATCCTCCCCTGTATCCAAGCTGCCATCCGGGTCGGGCAGCTGCTTGCGATCGATCTTGCCGCTGCTCGTTTGAGGAAACTGCTCCATTGATATAAAGAAAGCAGGAACCATGTAGTCCGGAAGATATTCCAGCAATCTCCTCCGAAGCTCTTTCAC
Organism: Paenibacillus sp. J31R34; assembly: GCF_059383715.1. Classification (NCBI taxonomy): domain Bacteria; kingdom Bacillati; phylum Bacillota; class Bacilli; order Caryophanales; family Paenibacillaceae; genus Paenibacillus; species Paenibacillus sp. J31R34. The sequence goes on along the minus strand of NZ_JBXENU010000012.1, from coordinate 118,696 downwards.
CGTCCACTGCTGCTTCGCAATATAATACGCGCATAGATAAGACTGCCCATTATCAGTGGAACGAGCTACAACAACCGCATCTTCGACCGTCTCCAGCTCGATCAACCGTTGACGAATCTCATCAAGCTCGATGCGATATCCTCTGATCTTGACCTGATGATCCATTCGGCCCAGATACTCGATCGTGCCGTCTGCCGACCAGCGCGCAAGATCTCCGGTAGAGTATAGCAGCCCATCGTTCGTGTATGGATTCGCCACGAACTTCCGAGCGGTCAGCTCTGGGTAATTCAAATAACCTATCGCTACACCGTCGCCACCGATGCACAATTCTCCAGGCAGTCCGATCGGCTGAAGCTGTCCAGAAGGGCTTATGATATAAGTCTGTGTATTGGCTACAGGCCTGCCGATGGAAACGTGATGCTGGCATGTAGCGTCAAGCGAACATCCCGTTGCGTAAATAGTCGCCTCTGTAGGCCCGTACAAGTTCTCCAGTGAAACGCCCGGTAGCGCACCACAGAACCGGCGAACCAGATCCATCGGCATTGCTTCTCCGGCAACGAACACATAGTCCAACGTTTCCATCATCCGTATCTGTTCGGATTCAAACGGAAAAATGCTGAGCATCGAAGGCACGAAATTAATATGCGTGATCCGACAGCGCTTAACAACCTCCATAATCCGCTGCGGGTCCTTCTCCGCCCCTTGCTCCAATATAACCAGCCGCCCATGGCCGAAGAAAAAGCCGAATATTTCCGTGACGGACACATCGAAGGTATAAGTCGTTTTCAAAAGAAAAGCATCGGACTCCTGCAGCGGATAGCATTGCTCCAAATACGTGAGCAAATTAACTACGCCGGAATGCCTCACGATTACCCCCTTCGGATTTCCAGTCGATCCCGATGTATACATCACATAAGCAGCCGCAGCTTGGGACGAAGGGTGGGCTGCGAACGAATCGCTGTATACTGCCGTCAATTCAGATTCATGAACGGCCAGTACCGGAACCTGAGCAGATATGCCCATCGCCGGTCTATCCTTAACGAGCAGCATTCTCGCGCCACTGTCGGACAATATGAAGCTGATGCGTTCGGCTGGGAACCCTGGATCAACAGGGAGATAGGCAGCCCCCGTTTTCAAGACAGCAATAATAAAGATGATCATCTCAAAAGACCGCTCTACCATAATAGCCACAATCTGATCGGATCCAATGCCGCTTTCACGCAGCTTGTGAGCGAGCGCACTGGATTTGGCATCAAGCTCCCCATACGTCATACAGCACGTTCCGAACTCAATCGCTACACGGTCCGGATACGCCATAGCGCGCTCAACAAACAACTCGTGCAAGGTTTTAACCGAATACTTATTCGGAACGCCGCAAAAGTCCGTTAATAGCTGCTGCTTTTCCTTTTCCGTGACCATATCCAGCTCGCCGATGAGACAATCTGGCCTATTTGCCAAGGATTCGAGCAGTTGAATATAATGCCGCCCCATTCGTTCAATCGTCTCAGGCGCGAACAATCGGATTGAATATTCAATTTCAAAGTACAATTCTTCCGCTTGTTCCATCACGTCAAACGTCAGATCAAACTTTGCCGCGCTGAAATCGAGCGGATATGCGGCAAAGGCCGCGTCTTTCGACGCCCACTTCGACGATGCCAAATTCTGAAAGACAAGCATCGCATCAAAGAGCGGATTTCTGCTCACATCCCTTTCAATCGCGAGATTGCTCACCAGGCTTTCCAAGGGTGAATTCTGATGCTCGAATGCCGCGAGCGTATGGTGCTTGACCTCCGCCAAGAAAGAAACGAACGACTTGTCCGCCGAAGGTGCATTGCGCATCGGCAGCGTATTTACGAACATTCCGATTAATTGCTCAAGATCCGTATGCGGGCGATCCGCAATTGGAGAACCAACGATCACATCTTCTTGTCCTGAGTACTTGGCAAGCAGTATGTTGAAGGCGGCCAATAGCACCATATACAGCGTTGCCCCTTCCCGTTCCGCCAATTTCCGCAAAATACCGGTTAGTTCGCCATGAACGGAGAAAGGCTGCCGCGCCCCCTCGAACGATCTCGTCAACGGGCGGGGATAATCAACAGGAAGTTGTAAAACTGGCAGCTCACCGGATAAACGCTCGCTCCAATATGACTCGTCCTTCGCTAACGATTCCTGCATTCGACCGTTGGTCCACGCTACAAAATCCTTATATTGCACCGGCAGTGCGTCGGGTGCAGCGCCTTCGTCGTAATTGTCAATCAGTTCCTGCATAAACACATTCATGGACAACCCATCGAACACCATATGATGACGGTCAATCCATAACAGCTGCGTACGGTCTTCACACTCGAGCAGTCCGACCCTAAGCAGCGGAGCCTCGCTTAGATCAAAGGGACGTATGAGTGCCCTTACATAGGATGAAACTTGTTCCTTCTCAATAAGCTCCTTCTCGATTGTAATGACCGCGTTCTGATGGATACACTGCTTTAATTCGCCATCTTGGATGACGAATGTGGTGCGCAATACTTCGTGCCGATCAACAATTCGCTGCACCGCATTTCTCAAACGGTCCTCATTAAGCGCTCCTTCTATCTTGAACAAGGACGGCATGTTGTAGCTGGTCGAAGCACCCTCGTATTGGGTAATCGCATACAGCCTCTTCTGGGCTGAAGATGCTTCATAATAATCGCTGGCAGCGATTTGCGGTATTAAAGCCTGCCCTTTTCCTCCCGCTTGGCGAATTCTCTCGGCCTGTTCCTTGATTGTCGGTCCGGCGAAAAACTCGCGCAGGGCATATTCAACCCCAAACGCTTTCCGCACGCGGGTCAGCAAGAGAGTCGCATTAAGCGAGTGACCACCCAACGCAAAGAAGTTGGAGCTGATACCAATCGTTTCGATGCCTAGCAGCTCCTGCCAAATTTCAATGAGCCTTGCTTCTGTTTCGTTACGCGGGGAGATATGTTCCGTCTCCAGCGTCACGAAGCCTTCCTGTTCGGTCAGTGCAGTTCTGTTTACTTTGCCATTGGCCGTTAAAGGAATTGCATTAAGCGGTATAAACCTGGACGGGAGCATATAATCGGGCAGAACATTAGCGAGCTGCGTGCGCAGCTCTGCGGCATTTGCCTCGCCAGCAAAGACGACGTAAGCGCTCAGATACTTATGTTCCCCTTCGCCGCGCACAAGGACGACCGCGTCTTTAACGGCACCATACTCTCGTAATTGCGCTTCGATTTCGCCTAGCTCCACGCGGTGTCCCCGAATTTTCACCTGGTGATCACGTCGGCCGACATACTCGATTGATCCGTCAGACAGCCAACGTGCCAAATCCCCCGTCCTGTACATAAGCTGATTCCTTCGATAGGGGTGTGCAATAAACTTCTCGTCGGTCAGCTCCGGCCGATTGTGATACCCGCGGGCCAGACTAATGCCGGCGATATACATTTCACCGATAACCCCAATCGGTTGATAGAGACCAGCATCATTCAATATTAAAATCTCGGTATCGGATATCGGCTTGCCGATTGGAGGCAATTCCTTGCTTTGTTCCGCATTAACCTCATGAATCGTAACGACATGCGTTTCTGAAGGTCCGTAATGGTTGTATAGCTTAATCTGGTATTGGCGAAGCATCTCGCGCATTGTATTCGATAGAACAAGCTGCTCCCCAGCTGTCACGATTTGCCTCACCTGTCCGGCAAGCGGTTCAAAATACGCCGGGTCCGAAGCCAGAAGCTTCAAGAATGACGTAGGAAGAAACATCGTCTGAATGCGATGTCTATTCACGAATGCAGCCAGTTGCTGCACATCGCGCTTCCGTTCGTCGTCTATCATGTACAATTCTCCACCGCTTAATAAGGTAGAGAAGATTTCCTGATAGCACACATCGAAGCTAAGCGTTGTAAACTGAAGCACTCGATCGAATACAAGATCTGTGTGCGCCTGCTGGTAGGCAAGCAGATTCAACAGCGTCCGATGCTCCAATTGAACGCCCTTTGGTTTCCCTGTCGTGCCGGACGTGTAGATTACATATAGTAAATCATTCTTCCCGCTATCAACCTCGAGATTATCCGAACTTCCCTCATACACGCTTGCATCGTCCAGCAGCAGCATGTTGCCTGTGAAGGAGCGAGACAGCCCGAGCTCTTTGCGGGTTACCATAAACTCCGCTCCGCTGTCCTCAATCAGGTATGCGACACGCTCAGGCGGAAGTTCAGGATCAATCGGAAGGAACGCGCCCCCTGCTTTTAATATGCCGAGCATTCCTACAAGCATAGATACCGAACGTTCATGAAGCAGTATGACCAGACGATTGCGCGACACTCCCATGCTGCGCAAGGAGCGCGCCAACTGGTTGGCCCTCTCGTTAAGCTCCTTATAGGACAGACGCTCCGTTTCATCGGAACAGGCGTACCGGTCCGGCGATCTCAACACCTGCTGCTCAAACCATTCATGAAGCGAAGATGCCTTGTATGGTCGAACTGTAGCGGATTCATGGAACGACTCCAACTGAACGAGCTCCTTTTCGCTAAGAAGCGGCAGTGCATTCAGCCTCTGTCTATCATTACCTGTCATACGCTCCAACAATGCCTCGTAATGCTTTAACATGGCCTCAATCGTCGAATCCCGATAAAGATCCTCATTGTAATCCAACTGTATAGTTAGTTCGCCGTTCTGTTGTTCAAATACGTGGACGATAATATCAAAGTACGACGAATCATTCTCTTCGATTTGAAACGCGATATCAAGGTCATGGAGACCTGTAATGTGCAAGTTTTCATTTTGTACGATGAACATAACCTGAACAAGTGGCGGGGTGCTTGGGTCCCGATCCACCTTAAGCTCGTTAAGCAGCAACTCGAATGGAATATCCTGATGCTCGTACGCATCCAGCATCATTTGCTTGACCTGCTGCAGATGGTCGCCGAATGTAAGGTTATTCGAAAAAGAAAACCGCAGCGCCAACGTATTCACAAACATTCCGATAACTTGCTCGACCTCAACCCGGTTACGGTTCGCGATTGCCGTCCCAATGACGAGGTCATTCTGACCCGAATACCGATAGAGCAGAGTCGAAAATGCGCTAATTAATGTCATGAACAACGTCGCTTCATGCTTATGGGTCAACATTCGAATGCTGTCGGACAATGGTTTGTTAAGCGTCCAATATTTGCGTCTGCCATGGAAGGTTTGATTAATCGGCCTTGCGAAATCCGTTGGCAATTCCATCATTTGCGGCGCACCGTCAAGCTGCCGCTTCCAGTACGATAGCTGATCATGGCATTCGCGGCTGTCAAGCCACTCTTCTTGCCACAGGCTAAAGTCTACATATTGAATGGACAGCGGTGCCAAATTAGGTGCTGTGCCCTGAGACAGGGCGGTATACAGCTCATTCAGCTCTCGCAGAAATACGCCAATCGACCAGCCGTCCGATACGATATGATGAATGGTAATGAGCAGCTGATGCCCAAATTCGCTAGTTCTTAGCAATTGCGCCCGGATCAACGGATCTTGAGCCAAATCGATCGGGCTCGTTGCTTCTAGCTTGCTCCGTCTCCGAGCCTCCGCTTCAATATCCGGCTCATGCCGTATATCGAAGAGCGGAATGTCTAGCCGGCATGACGGGTGCACAATCTGGACGAGTTCTCCGTCCAGCTCGCTGAAAGAAGTACGCAACGTTTCATGTCGATCCACGACGCTTTGAATACTTTGTCGCAGCATCTCCACGTCTAGCCTGCCGGTTATACGCAATGAAAACGTGTTAAGGTAATACACGTTGCCCGGCTCCCATTGGTAAATAAACCATTGCCGCTTCTGAGCATTGGACATCGGAATGCGGGCAGGCCGTGGTCTTGCTCGAATAGTCGGCATAACGGACTGCTCCTGCATTCCTTGTATGCATTCGGCTAATTGGCTAATCGTCGGGTTGACGAATAAATCCTGCAGGCTGATAGGCACGCCGAACCGCTCCCGCAGTCTAGACACGAGCTGGGTAGCGATCAAAGAATGTCCTCCAAGAGCAAAAAAGCTGTCGGTTAGCCCAACACGGCCGGCATGAAGAAGCTCCTTCCACATGCCCGCCAATTCATGCTCTAGTTCGGTCTGAGGAGCGACGAATCGATACCTCGTTAATCTGGATGCCAAATGAGCCCATAAAGCTTCTGTATCGCTCTCTCCTCCCGGAAGCTCTGGCCACGTCCGAACCTCGTCTACTACTAATCGAAAATCGCCGCTCTGGCCTATATCCTGGAGATAATCGGCAATAGCTTCTGACAGCCTGGTAGGAAATACGCCTCTGCCATCCTTGGTCTGCAGCAAGACATGTATATTTCGCTGCAACGGCGGCGGATTAACCGTACGCGCTCGAATATCGTGATGAGTGATGTCCAACCCCACGTATAGCATGGGCTGCCGAACCGATACTCCAGTCAATAACGATTCCAATCCGCGCTTTGCAGAAATCACAGAATACCCTTTTGCAAGCATAGCTTCCTTGGCAATTAAGCCTTGGCTCATCCCGACTTCATCCCAAAAGCTCCAAGACAAGCATACCGCCTGGATACCACATTGCCGCTGATGCTGGACGAATGCCTCAACAAAGCTGTTCGCCGAGCAATAGCCGCCAACCGTCATACCCGAAGTCATTGTACGCGCGGAGGAGGCTGCAACGAAAAGACAGTCCGCTCTTTCCAATGCAATATGATGAAGCGCATAGGTTCCGTACAGCTTAGCCGTGTAATGCTCTTCCAAGCTGTCGACGGTCATGTCTGCTAGCAATTGTTCCCTAATAATGCCTGCCAGATGGATAATTCCTCGAAGCTGGGTTTCCCACTTCACCTCAAGTCCCCTGACTATGCGGCTCATCTCATCCTCATTCTCAATCTGGGCATAACGGTATTCAATCTGTCCCCCGGAGCGGACAGATTGTTCAATTAGCCGTGACCATATTTCTTTCTTGTTTGCAGAAAGCTCTTCAAGCGAAGTACGCCCAACGATGACAAGCTTGGCTTGGTAAACATTCAGCAAGTGGGAAGCGACAAGCTTCGCAATGCCTCCCAGCCCGGTGATGACATACATCCCCCCATGTTCAAACGGAATTTTCGGCTCGTGTACATGCTCCGGGATCAGCTGTCGCAAGCTTTCGATATGCCGCTTGCCCTTCCGATAAGCAACGAGAGCTGGCGCCTCGACACACCCGATCTCCCGCATAACTACTGCGCCGTGAAGCTCAGGCAAGACCGAATCAAAATCCACCAAGCGGCAGCGCATATTTGAATACTCGTGCTTTACCGTCTTTACCAACCCGATCATAGTTGATTTGTCGTAAGCGATCCGATCGTCCTCATTAACGAGAAGCGCATTTGTCGTAACGACCGTCACAGTAACCGATGACAGCATCAGCTCCGACAATCCCTTGATTAGCAGCAACAGGCTATGGCTACCCTGGACTTGCGAATCTCGTAGCGTTGCTAACGTATGCGCTGCCGATGCGGGTTCAGAATAATTCCACATATGCACAATATCAGTGATATTGGCTTGACGAAGAGCAAGCGCTTGCAGCAATTCCTTATAATCTTCCGGTTTAGCTGGGTTCAGCTTATAACGATTGGCATCGACTTGCTCGAATGAAACGCCCGCTTCAACCAGAATGACATTATCGGCGATCTTCTTATATAGTCCATGCTCGTCTGCAAACAGCACATAACAACGGGAAATGCTCGCCACATCGCTGGAGTGCTCTTGCAATTTCTGCTGCTTCCATTCCGGTTGAAAGAACCAATGCGGAATGACATTGGCATGACCTGTAGCCTTTTCGATCTTTTGGATAATGCCGCTATAATGTCCCGCCTTATACTTGTTGCTAAGCTCATTACGCTGAATCTTTCCTGAATTGGTTTTCGGAAACAATTGTTTAGCGACAGGAATGATGACTTCCGGCATAATTCCAATCTTGTGAACAATCTCTTCTTGTATTTTATTGATTACGGTTAGAACATACTCGAATTGGTCATCCGCCGGAACAAAAAAGATCACCAGTCTCTCCACTGAATTAGCGTCGTCTCTTATTCCGCATGCGGCTGCATAGGTCACGCTTACCCCATTTACACTCTCGACGCAAGATTCGATTTCATAATTATGATAGTTTTTTCCGTTCACAATAATTACATCTTTATCGCGTCCTGTGATCGTCAATATCCCTTCCTTGAGAAATGCCAAATCACCGGTATCGAACCAACCGTCATCAAGCATGACTTCATCGTTCGCTGCTTGGTTTCTGTAATAGCCTTTCATGAGTTGATCCGTTTTCACCTGGAATCGGCCGATCATACATTCAGGCAATAGCTCGTTGTCGCGGCCAACAATGCGCAGTGAGACACCTGGCAGGGGAGCTCCTAATTCAGTCATTGATGCCGCATCCGGACTATCCGGATCGACAAATTCCAGCGCGCCTGTCAATGATTCTTGCGTCATCGTATTGATGCCGCTATGTAAGTCCCCGCGTATAATGCTTTTGGAATAGGTAATGACTGAGCAAAATTCGGACATTCCGAAAGCAGCCGTAATAGCGCTTTCTCGCAAAGCATGCGGTTCAAGTAGGTTTAAATACTTTTGAGTCGTCTGGGGAACAATTGATTCCGCACCGTTAATGATATGGCGTACCGACTGTAAATTCCAAGACCCCGCTTGAAGCTCCTCTTCTAAGCTGTTAATAAGAGCGAAGGCAAAGTTTGGTCCCCACGTGACGGACACCTGATAACGATCCATCCAATCCAACCAGTTAAGCGGTCGGGAGATAAATTGCTCGATTTGAGGATGAACTTGACTGCAGTAGTAATAAGTGCTTTGCAGATGCGAGAGGATAAGGCCTCCCACATGATCCAAGGGCATCCAATTCAAAAATATATCCTCACTCGTAATGCCCAATACCGTCGATGAAGAATGAATCATGCTTAGTACGCTTTTATTCGTATGTTGCACACATTTCGGAACGCCTGTGCTGCCGGAAGTGAAAATATTCAGAACAAGATCGTCTTCCTTGCTCTCATTCCAATTATGGTCAGCCTCATAGGTTAACAGTGTTTGTATATCCAACACCTTTATTTCTTCCACATTCCACAGTTCAGATAATTTTGAAAGTGAAGGCAGCAGTTCCAAGTCCGTAACTATTATTGCTTGATCGAGTAGGTTCCAAATATTTTTGAGCTTTTCAACATCATTGTTCCAGCTTATATAATCACGAGCTGCCCCGAGCGGAGCGGGCAAAAAACCCCCGATTATGCATGCCCACAAAGTAGCAATAAAAGAACGATTGCTTGCGAACTGAAAAATGACATAATCGCCGCCTGCTATTCCGTTTGCCTTTAGCCCAGCAAAAATACTCTCCGCTTCCAAAAGCATCTCTTCGTATGTCCAAGTTTCCTCTTTTCCTTCCTGATTAAAAAAGGTCAACGTACGGCTTGAACTACCTTTCGGAATATTTTCCAAAATTTTCTGCAGGGATTTCGGAGCATCTGGACTTACCGACAAAGACTTAGTGGACACATAGGATTTTTTAATATTGTCACTCTGTTCCTGCTTGATCACCGTTGAATGATCCATTTCCTTCTGCTTATTTACAGTGTGACTTATCTCGGATACAGGAAATAAATCAGAAAAATGATAATACGTTTCAGGGATTACACTCTCTTGAAAAACCTTAACATTATTAATACCAAGCTCAATTGCTTTCTTAATATGCTGTTCCAAGACTTTCTCGTCTAACCTTGCATTTGCAGTATTTTTTTCGGTCCTAGCCAAAGTAAACACCACTTTCCTTGGAGAAGTTTATAATTTACGTGTTTAAATCACTCAATCAAAAGAACATGATGCCAATTGAATATCCGTATAAATAACCATATAAGCACTTTAGTTAACAGCATAAGAACACTCATCATTGAGTATAGATGAATAGTCATTTCTATTAGGAGGCCACCGAATTAATACTGTTACATGAGTCATACTTGCAGTAGCACGTGGCCATTCATTAATTTCCATTACAATACTACGAATGATTCAGCACATTTTTGAAACTTCGCTTGATTCAGATGTCTTTTGCAACAGCCTAATGTAAAGAACCTCTCGAGATAGGTTGTAATTACCAGGTCTATATTACCAATAATTTTTCAATTATAACCCTTTCATAACATTGCTGTATATAGCTAAAAAAGTAGAATTATGTCGAATAATATATTTATACATATTTTTACTAAACTTAAATAGTTGAAAATGACCTTTTTAAATTATATTTAAACTTTTTTATATTAAAAATTAATTGTAATTACTATTTAAATCAAAAAAAACTATTAGTAAATAAAGTATCATAATTACATCATATACTTTATTAACCTATTAGTAGATTATTAACTGACCCTTTTAAATTATTTTTATTTAATTTTTATTTACAATTATTAACAAAATATTGTCCCCTCCTATTTTTATCGCATTTCCTTACCTTGTCAATATTGATAGTTTGAGAGACCCCGTAGAAATTATTGCCTAGTCGAGGATTTTTTGTGTGAGTGTTATTGGTAGTAGAACTCTTGTTTTTTACGGGGTCGTTGTTCTTATGCTAACTTGTCTGTCAGCTTCTCAGGTGCTATATTGTACACAAGAAAATAAACTAGAATCTGAGTAGTTAACAGATTGTAAGTTAACCAGCATTCAGTTTGAGCTGTTATACTCTTTCTGCTTGGTCTCTAAAGTATAAAAGTCGGGAAGCCGTTTTCTACACATGGTGTTGATCGACTATTTTTTCTTCAGCTGTTTTGACTCAAAGACAATCGTCATGGACTCTACTTATGTGCTGAAGGCAAAGCTTCATGAGGTTATGAGAATAAGTCACTTAGCGCCAATAACCTTGGCAAGTTTACTTTCCAGTAAGATGGCTCCCAAATTGACGCTCCGTTGATGATGTCTTCCAATCAGATTTCATCACATATCACCGATCATGTCGTTGGCGTCGCTTCTCCCCGCTGCCATACTCAGAATGGTCACCAGCACAATTCCGGGCATCTTCCAAAGGGAGAATCCAGCATATTTACTCGTTCCCAACCATGCGATGCAAAAAACAACCGCAATCCCAGAAACAACAAAATATCTCTCGCATAACAACGAACCGCCCAACTCCCAAAATGCTCGGAGTTAAGGCGGTTCTTTTTTACTATGCCGGGGACTCGGGGTTGTAGTAGTAATGTGATCCTGCAGTTATTCCGGAGACTGTTCCCCGAGTCCAAGCCCGTTTCCGATCTGCATAGCGATATCCCGTTAACTCGGGAAGCACTCCAACAGTTGTCAATCCCGGAATGACCCATATATTTCGTTCGACGCTAATATTAACGCTTTTGTTGACGAAATGGCATATCCATGTATCAATAAAAGGAGTTTCAACGAATCGCAGAACGCTAGCAAACTTATTTCTTTTTGCAATGAGCCTGTTACATTCGCTTTTAGGAACGATCCGGAAATTTCTACCTGATTGTCCACCCACTCCTGTTTGCCGATGCGAATACGCAGTGCGCCACTCTGGTATTTATATTCGAATATATCTGCTTCGTCAGCGAAAGCGACTCTGCTTTACCTACGGGAACCGGATAGTCAAGTGTAGCAAGCTTCTTCTCCAATTCCACCTGTCGTTCCCGATTCTTGTAAGCAGCCTTATCCATGCCAGATATTAAATGCTGCCACATAGCATCCAAAACGTACTGCATCTCCATCAAGTCGCCTGTCATCACTATGATAGCGTTCTGCTCGGCCATGACAATACAAAATTGCCCAAACACACCGACTCCACGATAAGCGCCTTGCTGGCAGCACCAAAACTGAAAGCCATACTCTTGAGCCCAATCGCTGTTTAGGTCCGTTCCATTTGAAATATGTGCAGTTGAAGCTTCTTTCAACTATTGAGCAGATAATATTTTTCACCCGTTCCACCGACCGTTCTGTAAGTACAATACCCCAAATTTAGCGATATTCTCAGTCTTAACGTTTATGCCGAAGCCTCCGATATGAGTGCCGAGTGGGCAGTTCTCCGTAGTAATTCCAATCAATCCAAGCGGCTCAAACAGACGCTGTTGAAGATAGTCCAATAGATGCTGCCCCTAAACCTTATGAATAATCGCGGACAACATGTACTTAGCTCCAGTGTCGTATAAGAAAAACGTGCCTGGCTCATGGATGATCTCCGTTTCAAAAAGGGCTTTCGCCCAATGATCCAGTTGCACCATATAGGGCGTCGTATCTACCGCATGCCCCGTTGTCATGGACATCAGGTGTCGGATACGTATAGATGTGGTGTCCTTTTATTCACTGACGAACGACACGAAATCCGCAATTGCCTGTCGAGCTATCTGGTGTATTCGAGCTTCGGGCTGCTACCCGGTAGCGGTTGCAATAAGAACGGTGGCAAAGGTACGAACCCCCTCGAATCGAATGTTTGCCCGTCGGTTGAGTAAATTTCGGATTCAACTCAGAGGTTTGCCGGTGGTATGCAGGACTAAACCAATCCTCGCACCACTCCCACACATTACCGGACATGTTATAAAGTCCATATCCGTTCGGATAATAGGCGTGTACGGGAGCAGTACCCACATAGCCATCGCTTGCATTATTCTTGGTCGGAAATTCCCCTTGCCAAATATTGCATTGATGCTCGTTGTCCTTCTTCAGTAAGTCGCCCCATGGATATGTTTTTCGCTCCAATCCACCGCGCGCCGCATACTCCCACTCCGCTTCAGTCGGCAATCGCCCACCCGCCCAGCGGCAATAAGCATCAGCATCGTTCCAGGATACATGAACGACCGGGTGATCGAATCGGTCAACAATGCTGGAGTCGGGACCCTCAGGTGCTGCCCAATATGCGCCCTCGACTACCAACCACCAAGGGACAGCATGCGGCACATCAATCACACGTTCTTTGGTTTCTTGTGATGCCAGTAAATGAAAAACGTACGACCAGCCAAAACGCTCCGCTTCTGTCACATACCCCGTGGCATCGACGAAAATCTGAAAATCCGCGTTTGTAACCGCGTACGGCATTATTTTGAATTCATCGACCGTTACCTGACGTGTCGGCCCTTCTCCGTCCGCAGGAAAACCGTCTCGGGAATCCGTTCCCATCGTGAATGTCCCCTTTGGAATCGTTATCATTTCTTCCCAAGAAGGCTTTACTACCTCTTTCGTCTTATTCACCTGCATTTGCAACTTTTCGTCCCTTGCTTGCGATGCTTCCCTGGCTGCTGTGCAGCAGAATGGTTGTTTGTCCAACTGCCTAACCCCCAATGTCGAATTGTGCATCCTGCCGTAGACGGCATTGCAGTAAGCCCTGAGTTGTCGGCTATCCACGCACAGCCCTCTGCAAGCAAGACTTTTCCATCCTTTACTTACATAGCAAACATTCTTAAAAATCCTATCAACATGGGAGCGCGACCGCCGAACAGTTCGTTCACGAGTTGAAAGACATCCTCTTCGCGTACTTCATTCGCCGCTTTGTTGCGTATCATTTCGTCCAGCTTATCGTTTAATATGGCTCGAATCGGAGCTGGCGCAAGGCATTGCAGAGTGAAGAATATTTCTGCTGATTTACCTGTCCACTCCTCGCCTTGCTCCAAACTCACCTTTAATCGCTGCTGTCTGAGTGCTTTGCCTTGCTCCAAATCGGCAATACTTGCAATTCCATCCACAGGAATGCCGATACGCTCGAACTGTTCACTTGTAGCATTATGCTCCAGCATCAGCTTTGCCAAAAACCGGATCATTCTGAGCTCCGCTTCCGGATCGTCGATCGCGTTTTCCTGCTGGGGGTCTTTCTCAAGATCAAACAATAAATTACCGTACAGATAAGGATTGACGAAGGTATTACCCTTAATTTTCAAGACTGGACACCCATTGCTAAAAGGTAATGGCCCCACTAATTCCATCCCTTTCAATTCTTGGACATCAAACATCCTATTCATATGTGTTGGCATCAAGGTATACTCGTACAAGGGGCCGTTATTCACGTCCTTTGGTCCCCGCATGTAGACATATCGTCCATCCGTACAGTTGATATGACCGCCGTGCATACCGAACAATGCTCCATCCCTGATGCAGGCGTCGCTTTCGATCACGGCATGCAGCGATTGACCTTGCATGGAATCCGGTACCGGAATATCGAAGAAATGAAGCAGCGTAGGCGCCAAGTCAATCGTCTGAACCAAAGCGTCATTACGTTTATTTTTGCCCCCGCATCTCGGGTCCCACAAAAAGAAGGGAATATTTACAATCTCATTGTAAAAAGACTGGATATTTTTGCCCCACCATTGATGTTCACCCAGCAGGAAACCATGATCGGTATTGACAATCAGCATCGTATCCTTCCACAGATCATAACGATCGAACGCATCCAACACTTTTCCTAAATAAGCATCGCACATACTTACTAATGCCGCATATTCAAAGATCATATGTTGGATTTCTTCCGGCTTTTGTGTCACTTTCGCATAATCCGGCCAATCGTAATGCTTCCCGTCGTACATATGCGGATACAAGTCCTTATATTTTTGTTGGGTGAAAAAAGGCTCATGAGGATCGAAAGCTTCAATCTGCAAGAACCATCGATCCTGCTTGTGATTTCTCTCGATGAATTCGATTCCTCTCATTACCGTAACTGCGAGAGGCATGTCGTCCTCTTCCTTCAAAAATTGACGGTTTACCCAGTCTTGTTGCCATAGATTGCCCGGCTTCGGGTTGCTTAACGTTTCCGGAATAGGCGGCGCTTCCACCTGCCCTTTCCACGCATCGCCTTCTTGTCCTCTTGCAAACTCCCATGAGTTATATTTTGTATGGTAGGTGGCTCCGCCATCTTCGAAATAATGGTTATGATCCGTCGTAAGATGCGTGTATACCTTGTTTTTTTTCAACAATTCAATCGCCGAAACATCATACGGTTCCAAGGGTCCCCAGCTTCGGTGTAAAAAATTGTATCGACCCGTATGCAGCTCTCTGCGTGCGGGCATGCAAGGCAAACTGCCGGCGTAGCACTTATCGAACGTAACCGTTTTTTCCGAGAGCCTCTCAAAGTTTGGAGCCTTGATCCAATCGCATCCGTAATTCGGAAGCATCCGCTTATTCAACGAATCGAACATAAGCATGACCACTCGCATTTCTGTCAACCACCCTTTCGTTAAACGGATCCATAATCTCAGCGTGCTCTTTTACCAACTACCTATTCTACAACAAACGCAGCGGTTGCCTCCTCGCTATCTCGATATCCGATTCGAACCGCTTTAGCTAAAATGCGAGTAGTACCGGCGCTTACCATTATCGGTCCGGTATACAGCTTCCAACAGGGACTCGGGTCTTCATCGATCGTATAAGCGATGGAAGCCCCTTGCGTCGCCGAGTGAAGCATGACCGCGGTCGGCTCGTCAAAGGTTCCATTATTAACGGCATCCTTGCCCTGCATCCGACTGTTGATCGGGATAATAAGCGGTTTGGCGGTTTGTGGCTGAACCCCGTTCGGCCACATGCGGCCAACCATCTGCTCTTCGGGAATATCTCCCCAAATATCGTATTGGTCGCACCAATCGTCGAGCAGCTTTCGCAGTCGAAGCAATGGCTCTTGGTAAGTCGGATCGTCAGCCAAATTGCGCAATTCGTAAGGATCGTTCAAACAATCGTACATTTCTTCCGGAGGACGACAGTTTTGCAAGAGCAACCGTTGATCGCCAGTCAATTCGCCTGCCAAATTCAGTCTCCAAAGCTCCTGCCACATAGGGTGATCATGACTGAAAGGGATCCACTGCAGATAAGGCTGCAGCGGATAATCGTTGCGAATGTATTTAAATCTCCTATCGCGGACCGCGCGGACCTTGTCGTAAGCTTCGTCGTAACGGTCGCGGGTTGCGAAAATGCAGACTCTCGGTTCGGCGTATTTCCCTATGAACGGTCGGCCTTGCATATATCTTGGGACGGATAGTCCTGCCAATGAAAGCACCGTCGGGCCCAGATCAATCATGCTGACCATTTGTTCGCTGATTTGTCCTCGACTCACATGGCCCGGCCATCGTACGATGAGCGGAACGCGGATTCCAGCATCGTACGTCCAGCGCTTGGCACGCGGCAATCCTTCACCGTGATCGCTCCACAACATGACGACCGTATTGTCCGTCAAACCATCCTCTTCAAGTTGCTTAAGGAGTCGGCCGACGTACTCGTCCGCGTTTGCCACAAGGTCATAATGTTTGGCAAGCGCCAGACGCGATTTGGGTGTATCAGGAATATACGGAGGAATGATAACCTGGTCCGGATCGGTAAGGAGCGGCTTCTCGCCATGGATTTTCCGGATTGCTTCCGTTATCTCCTCCCTCCAAATGCCGCTTTCATGGGTAAACATACAGTTGAATACGGAGAAAAAAGGCTGTCCGGGTTCCCGTCTCCGCCAATGCGCATCCATCCCGTTTTCGTCCCACGCCGTTAAAGGTGCCTCGAACTGGTAATCCATCTTCCAGTTATTTGTGCAATAATAGCCGTTCGCGCGCATTATTTCGGGAATCATCCTGACATGAGCGGGAGGAACCGCATAATAGGGCGTTGGAAGCT
This sequence comes from Paenibacillus sp. J31R34, assembly GCF_059383715.1. Classification (NCBI taxonomy): domain Bacteria; kingdom Bacillati; phylum Bacillota; class Bacilli; order Caryophanales; family Paenibacillaceae; genus Paenibacillus; species Paenibacillus sp. J31R34. The sequence goes on along the minus strand of NZ_JBXENU010000012.1, from coordinate 102,085 downwards.
CCGGCGTCAATGGGTTCGTATGTGTGGTACGCATGTGATGTGTACCGATAGAAGTAGGGTACATCCCCGTAATAACTGCTGAACGACTGGGGGCGCACACGCCTGCTACAGCAAACGCATTTCGGTACAGCATGCCTTCACCGGCCAGCTTGTCGATGTGGGGCGTACGTGCCAAGGCATCTCCATAGCAGCCCATTCTCGGGCTCGTATCTTCTAGTGTAATCCATAAAATATTCGGTCTTGCTGCTGTATGGCTCATTATAAGACACCCCCGTTTGATTCTTGTAACTATAACTTGAAATCTATAATCGATAGCAATTCTTCGATTTTGCTGATATGATAATCCGCCATGCCACATAAACAGGCATCGCCGATGGCAGCGACCCACATTCCGCCTCTGATCGCCGCTTCCACCCCGGCTACCGCGTCCTCCACGACCAAGCAATGATACGGGGGCACCCCCAATTTGCCTGCCGCCAGCAAAAATACTTCAGGATCCGGTTTGCTGCTACGAATTTCATTACCATCCGCTATGGCATCGAACTTGTGCAAAAGTTCGAGTCGCTCCAAAATGTATGGGGCGTTTTTGCTAGAGGAACCGATAGCCAGTTTGATTTGCTTTGCCCGTAATAGGTCCAGTGTCTCCACAACCCCGGAAGGCAAGTCTTCAGCCGATAAAGTCAGCAACATTTCCTTATAATACTCGTTTTTTCGCTCGGCCAAATGCATTTGCTCCTGATGCGAATATATGCGTACTGCCTTCTCCAAAATGATGTTCAAGCAAGCCATTCGGCTTACGCCCCGCAGCCTGTGGTTTATCGTCTCGTCGAACGGTATGCACTCCTCGTCGCACATCCGTTTCCATGCCAAATAGTGATGATGGTCGGTGTTTACGAGCACGCCGTCCAAATCGAAAATAACCGCTTCTACGTTCATAGTTCCCACCGCCTCATCGTTATCACAGCTTCGCTTCCCAGCAACCGCAGAAAGGGTCAACAGGGCTTATTCCCTTGAAATTGGATCTGCCGAGCAGTTTGTCGACAACCGCGTCAATGATTGTTTCGCTGCCCGAATACGCGTTAATGTATGTTTGAACCCGCGGAACATCCTGCAAATGATAAGGGCTAGCGACGGAGATGAACACGGTCGGGAGCTCCCGGACAAACCAAGGAACATCCGCGGCGAGCAGCGGTTCCCAATCGATGCGTACCGTAGTTCGGTTGCTTGCCGTTTCGATGTTGGCTACGTATAACGCCAAATCGTATTGTACGGACAGTTCTCCTACCCTGCTAAACACCGTTCGGAAGTCCACATTTTTGTTGTCGAAAACGGTGATGTCGAAGCCTTCCGCTTTTAATTTGGCTATGAGATAGGGAGAAACAGGGGAACTGCGATGGCCTCCATCATCTCCAAGCACGTATACTAGCATCCGCTTATGCGAATCGACGGCGATCGGCAGCAGCTGCTGCGTATCTTTAACGAGTGTAACCGCTTGATCGGCACATTCCTTCGCCCATTGTTTATGTTCTTCGCATTGCAATATCGCCAGTTCATCCGGCCCCGGCACAAGCGTTCCATTCTGTTGCTGCTTATGCAAGCCGAGAGAAGCTTTGAGCGCTAAAATGCGAGTGACCGCTTCATCCAGTCTTTCCATTGTCAAAATACCGCTCTCGAGCCCACTCATCATATAAAGGAAATCTTCCTGTATATTCTTATTGAATAGGAACATGTCGCATCCGGCGGCGATTGATTTCGGCACGGCGATTTCTCGTTTCTCCGCCATCATAAAGCCGGCCATTGGCGTAGCGTCCGTGACGATGAGGCCGTTGAAACCGAGCTGCTTCCGAAGCAGCGTTCCGATTAATTCAGGCGCCAGCGTGGCAGGCATAAGTTCCTCATCGGCGATGCCGGGCACGAGTTTACGCGAATAGGCAGGCAGCATAATATGGCCAACCATGACGGTCTCGGCTCCCGCTTCGATCAGCTCCCGGTACACCATACCGAACGCCGCTTCCCATTCGTCCACGGAAAGCGAATTGACAGTCGTCAACAAATGCTGGTCGCGCTCGTCTACGCCATCACCCGGAAAATGCTTAACCGATACGGCCAGTCCGCTCTTTTGAATGCCTTCGGTGTACGCTTTGGCCATCCTTGCCACTCTAGCCGGATCGGAACCGAACGATCGAACATTCGTGATCGGATTGCGGAAATTGAAATCGATGTCGACAACCGGCGCAAACGACCAATTGCAGCCAACGGCCCGTCCTTCTCTGCCTGCTACAAGACCCAATTTGTACGCCATTTCTTCTTTGTCCGTCGCCGCAACCTGAAGCTGTTTGCCGAAGTAGGTGCCTTCGGCGGTAATTCCGTTGCCCCCGGATTCGAGATTGGCGGAAATGAGCAACGGCACCTTGGAATGCTCCTGCAAAAAGCGGTGCACGTCCTGCATGTTCTTAGCCGAACCCGTCCGGAACAGCATACCCCCCGGCTTAAAAGTCTCGATTAGCATTTTCAACTGCTGTTGATCATCCGTCATCCCGATCATACAAAACAGCTGCCCGATTTTCTCACCCACGTCCATCGCGGCCAACGTTTTATGGACCCACTCCATATCCGCTTCCTGCAAATTAAACGGTTTAGCCGCCAAGTCAACCATGATTGTTTCCCCCTTATTCCAAGCACCTGTTTTGCAGTGCTTCCCGTTTTTGCTTCGTTAAGCCGAATTCTTCAGCAAAGTAAGTGTCAACATTGCCATACGTCTTTTTGATCGATCTGAAAACAGCTTCCATAAATTCTTCTTTTACTCCTAATAGGTGTTCAACATTTTGCAATTCCTCTTCTTTCACATGCTCGGCAATCTGGGTCAGCAGTTTCCCGTTGAATGCTTTCATCGTTTCATTGGTCAACAAATAGTCTTCCATTACCGTTTCTTCCGGAACGCCGAGCGCAAGCAAGATCAAGGCAGCCCCGACTCCCGTACGGTCCTTGCCCGCCGTGCAATGATGCAGAAGTCCCAGGTTGTCAGAATGCTGGATGATTTCCATTAACCGCTTATAGGATAGATTGTCGATCGGAAGCTTCGTATACAATTCCATCAACATTGTATCTGCGCGAAATTGTTTGAAGAACCCACTTTTGACCATATCTACAATCATATGAGTTTTTCGATCGGCGTTTTCCGCATTTCCCGGCATGTTGATTTGAGATGCTTGATCCAATTTAATTGCCGATATGCGAATATTTTTTGCCCCAGCAAAAAGCGGATCCGGTTTTTTTTGCGCTTCATAGTCATCGCGGTAGTCAAAGATCGTTTTGATGTTCAAGGCTTGAAAAGCCGCTAAATCCTGCTCTGACAGACCGGTCAATTCATCAGAACGAAAGAAGAGACCATATTTGACCTTCCTGCCATCTGTAGCTAGATAGCCTCCCATATCCCGGAAATTATGTGTTCCTTCAAAAGGAATGACTCGTTGCATACCCGACACCTCATTATGATTTTTGGTAAAAGAATGCCGGAAATTCGGCTTCAAGCCCAAGTGGCAGCCTTCGGCCAATTTCCGGTTTGGAAAAATTCATGATGCTGCTCCTGACCGTTATTTCTGGGTTTTCGCCCACTCGTCAAGCTGATTCTGTTTCTCGCTTATGATTTTATCGACGCCAGCAGACTTCAATTTCGCATTAAACTTCGGCAGATATTCCGCAGGATCAAGCGTCCCTGTTTCTAAACCTGTGACGTATTCGTTTAGCACGTTATTGACCGCGGCCATTTCCGTTTTCACCTTTTCCACGTCGAAAATAAAGCCCAGCGCTTTCGATTTTTTTGCGCCCTTGTTGAACTGGTCTATTTTCTTCCAAATATCCGGATCTCCCGTCGACCACGTGTAGGACAGAAATTGATTGCCGAACATATAAGGGGTGTTAAAGTTATAGCCACTATTCGTGATATCAACGCCTGCCGGGTAATCGATGACATTGTCGGACTTTTTCACGTAATGCTTTCCTTCGATTCCCCAAGCGAAGAGATTGTACAGTTGTTTATCCGAGTAGAGCAGGTCGAGAACCATCATCGCTCTGTCCGGGTCCTTCGAATTTTTCGGAATCGACCACATCATGCTCGTAATCATGTCCGTGGTCGCATACGCTGGCGTCAACCGCACTACCGTCATTTTTTTGCCGCTTTTTCTAGAAGCTTCCACATCAGAGTCAGGCTTCAAATTCGAGAAATAGGCAAATGCTTTTCCTGACTTTACGAGCTCCCTGCCATCCGTCTTGCTAGTGGAGGCGTCTTTCAGCAAATAACCGGCTTGATACCATTTTCTGAGCACATTCAATTGGTCCGCATATTGCGGGGTTTCATACCAGTTGACCACCTTCATGTTATTGTCGTAGTCCGGTAATACGCCAACACCGCCGCTCAAACTGTCATAAGGGACATAACCAGCGTAGAATGGACCGGTTCCGGGGTTTTTGGCAACAAGCGGCACCATATCCGGTTCGTTGTCTTTAATCGTATGGAAGACAGCGTCCAAATCGTTGATCGTTTTGATTTTGCTCAAATCAATTTTGTATTTTTCGACGAGATCTTGGCGCATCAGGACGCCATAGTCAGATGCCATGTCTTTTACGGCCGGTATCGCATAGCTCTTTCCGTTTATTTTGGCGGCCGAAAGCTGATAAGGCTCAAGCGCTTTTTTAATGCCAGCACCGTATTTTTCAACCAGATCGTCCAGTTGAACTAACTGCCCTTTCGCCACTTGCGTGCCGTAATTGAATCCGACTGACGTGAACATCAGATCAACTTTCTCGTTGCCTGCAAGCATCAGATTCGTTTGCTGCTGCCATGCGCTGATACTGATTGGGGTCAATTTGACGGTCGCGTTGATTTTCTCTTTCAGAATTTTGTTCATCTCGTCCTGTACGGCTTCCAGGTCTTTTTGATCATTGCCAAAGAAAGCCATCGTCACTTCATAAGGCGCCAAGTCTTTAACGCTCTTCGTCCCGGCCGGGGTCTTTGAATCGGTCACTCCGCCTTCATTTTTTGCACCGCAGCCTGCCAGCAGCGTGCCCATCGCAACTACCAATGCCAAACATGATTGGATCATCTTACTTTTCTTGTTCATTCTTGAAGCCCTCCTCAAAGTTTGCTGCTTATGCTAACCAGTGAAATACTGGATAAAGCCCTACCCTTTTACCGCCCCTATCGTAAGTCCTTTCACGAAAAACTTTTGAAAGAACGGATACGCGACCAGAATCGGGATGATCCCGACAACGGCCATCGCCATACGCACCGTTTCCGTCGGAATATTTGCGGCTGAATCGCTCTGATTCCCTGCGAAATTACTGCTGGTCAAAAATTGAATATCGAGCAAAATCCGGTTTAGCAAGTTTTGCAGACTAAACAGCTTGCTGTCCGTAACGTAGATCATGCCGTTAAACCAATCGTTCCAATAGTGGATCGTTTGGAATAAACCGACGGTCGCCAGTATCGGAAGCGAGAGCGGCAGCACGATCTGAACGAACGTCTTGAATTCGCCAGCACCGTCTATTTTGGCCGATTCAATGACGGGAGCAGGAATCGAAGTAGCAAAAAATGTTCGCATCAACATGACATAAAATGCGTTTGTCAACAGCCCGGGCACGATGAGTGCTAGCAGTGTGTTTTTCAAATCGAACAATTGGGTGTACACCAAATAGTTAGGCACGAGCCCGCCGTTAAACAGCATCGTGAAGAAGACTAAAAACGACCAAAACTTAATCATGGGCATATCCTTGCGTGACAAAGGGTATGCAAGCAGCGAGGTGATGATCAGGCTGACAGCCGTCCCGATTACCGTGATGACGATCGTAATTCCGTATGCGCGAAAAACTCTTTCGGCGTCATGCCACAAATACCGGTATGCGGATAAGCTGTACGACTCTGGAAAGAAGGAATAACCGTTTCGAATAATCGACTGCTCATCCGTTACGGAAGAAATAAACAGCAAGATAAATGGGAGGATGCAAAAGACCCCGATGACGAGCAGAATAATATTGACGAACCATTGCCATATCGAATATTTCGTTTTCAAGTAGGTTCTCTCCCTTAAAATAAAGCGTTGTCGCTGTTCTTTTTCCTAACGATATAGTTTGACAACAAGACGAGCACGAAGCCGACGAACGATTGATATAATCCGGCTGCTGAAGACATGCCAACATCGCCAAGCGTCATAAGGGCGCGGTAGACGTATGTGTCGATGACGTTCGTTGTCGATTGCAGCGCTCCCGCATTAAGCGGTACTTGATAGAACAGGCCGAAGTCCGAGTAAAAGATGCGTCCAATCTGAAGCAGTGTCATGACCGTGATTACCGGTATGATGAGCGGAATCGTAATGCTCTTGATCTGCTGCCATTTGCTTGCCCCGTCAATGGTTGCTGCCTCGTAATATTCCGGATCGATTCCAATAATTGCGGCCAAATAAATGACGCATAAATAGCCTGCACTTTTCCAGATGTTGACGAGCGTCAAAATGTAAGGCCAATATTTCGCTTCGCTATACCACGAAATTTCCTGTATTCCGAGCATCGGCAAGATCGTCTTATTGACGAAGCCTGTTTCCAAATTGAGCATCGCAAACACCAGATAACCCACGATGACCATGGAAATCAAGTAAGGAAGCAGAATAACGCTTTGATACAATCGCGATAGGAACCGTTTCTTCACCTCATTCAGAAGTATGGCCACTCCCAACGCAATGACCAAGTTAAGAAAAATGAAGACAACATTATATAGGATGGTGTTTCTGGTAATGAGAAGAGCGTCCGTCGTCTTGAACAGATACTCGAAATTTTTGAACCCTATCCAATCGCTGCCGAAAATCCCTTTGGAGTAGTTGAAATCTTTGAAGGCAATGACTACGCCGAACATGGGCAAATAATTATTAATGACGATATAGAGAATTCCAGGCAGCATCATCAGAAAAAGCGCTCTATATTCCCGATACCTCCCTATCCTCTTCCCTACAGGTATTGTTTTCATGTGACTTGTCCTTTCCTGATGTTTTTATGATTACTACATATTTACTCGAAATAAATACTGGTTTACCACTAGTAAACACCTTGAATTATAAAATTAAATTGTTTGTGCATTATCAAATACATGTAAAGATATTATGAAGTAGGGCAGTATCACTTCTTAAAATTCCTGGACAATAAAAAAGATGCTCTCTATTTGAGAAGAGCATCCTGATTATTATTATCCTAGCGGTTTCAGATAAGTGAGTAGCATGTCCACCATATGTTCCAAAACGGAAGCCGGTTCAACGCCTTGGTCCAACTGCAGCACCTTACCTCTTACAATCATACGCTGCAAGGTAGCAGTAACAACATTACTTAATGTGAATGTCAAAATATTAATATCGATATCGCTGCGAATCGATCCGTCCGATATCCCTTCATCAAGCAGAGCGTAAAATGGATGAGTACCTTGTCTCAAGAAGTTTATATATTTGGCTTCAAGCTCCGCATTCACATAATTTTCCCGATAAAAAGCATCAAACATGGCAATGAACCGAATAGAGCTTGCTTGTTGTTCCGAAACGCTTATCATATGTTCCAGCAGGTAGCGAATCTTTTCAAAACCGTTGTTGCCCTTGGGAGAATGGAGGCTGTCATCCTGCCAAGAAGCGCTTAAAACGTTGATTTGCACTTCAAAAATAATTTCGTCAAGGGATCGGAAATATTTATATAGTGTTACTTTACTAATACCGCAGAGTTCCACAACATCTTTGAGCGTTACGGAGGACAAGCCCCTTTCCAAAAACAACTGCTGCGCGCTTTGAATAATATCTTCACGTCGCTTGTTTCTATGCTGATCCAATTGTTCCTTCCACTTCGGATCCACGAAAATCCTCCCTCCTTGAAACATTGAGTATTTCGTCATTTTAGCATGTTGAGCAATTATGAACCAAGTCGTCTCTTATAATTAAAAGGTTAATATTTTGTAAACGACACTAACATGCTGTCATGTTTGTCAGTATTTCTGACTCGCTTTGCGATAAAAAATTCGCGGTCTGCTGGCTATTCCTGTCTGTAGAAAAATAAAAATAACTGTAACCAAATCCTTCTTCCTCCAACCCTTCCCAATTCCGAGATAAAGATTCCTGTCCCAAAATCGCTGAGAAAAAGACATGAAAACTGGAAGAAAACTGGTTCAATTGTGAACGGAAACGACTAATAATTCGTGTCCTGGAAGGGGCAGAGAAATGCCTGAGAAAAGCAGGGATAGGCAGTAATAATAGATAGGTAAGAGCCTGGGAAATACCAGTGTAAAACTGTCTCCGCTTACCCCAAAAGCCTTGATTATCCTGGGTTTCTGCTTGATTACCTATTCGAGATTTGCTTGAGAAAACCCTGCCGTGATGGTGAAATGAGTGAGAAAAAGACTGGAGGCGTGGTTAGCGAAAAGATGCAACCTGCTTCCAGTCTTTAGGGGTTTGGGGACAGTTGTTTTTATTCAGTGTCGGTTAATTTGAAATTGGACAGGAATTTTTTATTTGTTAAAACGTCGCTGCCGCATCGCCTCATGCAGCAGCACGGTCGCCGCCATCGCCACATTCAGCGATTCCGCCCGCCCGTGCATCGGTATAATAACCGTCTCATCGGCTGCTTCAAGCGAGCTTGCCGACAGCCCTTCCGACTCATTGCCAAGCAGCAGCCAAGTCGGCGTTGTCCAATCATATGAATAGCAAGTATGCGAGGCTTCGAGGCTTGTCCCCACCAGCGCAAAGCCGCGATCCTGCGCCGCAGGCAGCAGCTCCGTCAAGTCCGCCTCAATTATCGGCAAGTGGAACAACGAGCCCATCGTGGAGCGCACCGTCTTCGGATTGTACAGATCAGCACAGCCTCTGCCCAGCACAACACCGTTCGCGCCAACCGCATCCGCGCTGCGAATAATCGTCCCGACATTGCCCGGGTCCCTTACGCCATCCAGCACGACGACTAGTCCACCTTCTGAAAATAATGCATCGTCCGCCGCTTCCAGCTTGCGCACGACAGCAAAAACCGGAGGCGGCGTATCCGTCCCCGAGCATTTCGCCATAACGGGACGTGTCGCCTGAATCCATTCGACACCAGCGCTCGCTTCCGCGTTATCCGCAGCAGCATTGCCCCCATATCTGTTTCCGCGGCCAGTCTGCTCTGCAAGCTCTCGCAGTTCTTCCGGCAATCCGCGCTCCGCATCGTACAGGACCGCTTCGACTTCCGCTCCTGCGGCGAAAGCTTCCTTCACCAAATGAACGCCTTCTATAATAAACTTACCGAGGCGGTCGCGGTATTTTTTGTCCAGCAGGGAGGCCCACTGCTTGACGCGGTCATTTTGAATCGAGGTTAAAAGGCTATGATTGTTCATCTCTATTACTCAACCTTCCGAATAAGCAATTTCCAAATTGGATAAGTCTGAATTTTTTCCTACAATTACTAAAATGTCGATATCGCGAATGAGATCATCGGCGTAAGGCGCAATGTTCATGTTCGAACCTGTTTTGATCGCCATGACGTTGCATTTGAACTTCGCACGAATGTCGAGCTCCTTCAAGCTTTTGCCAATCATCGCCTCAGGCGCTTTAATTTCAATAATGCTGTAATCCTCGGAAATTTCGATGTAGTCCAAAATATTAGGCGAGATTAGATGATGCGCGACACGCAGCCCCATATCCCGCTCGGGATATACAACCTTGTCGGCGCCGATTCGGCTGAGCACCTTGCCGTGCAGCTCATTTTGCGCCTTGACGATAATGAGTCCGACGCCCATGTCCTTCAAGATCAGCGTCGTCAAAATACTCGACTGAATATCCTGACCAATGGCCACGACCACAACGTCAAAATTGCGTATGCCCAGCGCCCGCAGCGCTTCCTCATCGGTTGAATCGGCAACAACGGCATGCGTCACATGGTTAACCGCATCCTGTACGCGATCCTCACTCGTATCAATCGCCAGCACCTCAAAGCCCATGTCCGTGAGCGATGAAGCAACGCTAAGACCGAATCGGCCGATGCCGATAACGGCATATTGTTTTTTCGGCAAGCAGCACCTCTCCCTTCCCTTATGCAACAAAAAACAGCTATCTGCCATTATAACATACGAGCTCATGCAGAATGAAAAAACACCGCCACGGACATATTAATCAGGCACGCCGACTTGCCGGTTTTTAGCGACCTCGCTTAAAAATCAGCAGCTGCGCGTAATAACGACGACTTGGAGGGAATCCGGTTGGATAATCTGGATTTGCGTCAAGCCATTATAAGGCGGGTTCAAGATAAGCCGCTTAATGAACTAACCGAAGTGATCGAAAGCTCGATCGGCAATGACGAGCGTGCACTGCCCGGCCTTGGCGTATTGTTCGAAATGATTTGGAAGCAAATCGACGAGCAAGAGCAAGCTCGGCTGGTAACTGCGCTGCATACGCAGCTAGCACGATTCGCCCAGCCCGCTACGCGTTAAAATGCTTTAACGGGTCAACGCGGTATATACCGTTTTGCCGCCAACGATTGTCCGTTTGACCCATGGATGGCCTTTATAACGATCGACAATGACAAGGTCTGCCGCTTTGCCCCGTTCCAGCGAACCGACTTCACTTGCTATTCCCAGCGCTTCCGCTGGAGCAAGCGTAGCGGTCCGAACTGCGGCTGGCAAAGCGGTTATTCCTTCATCCGCTAGCTTGAAAATCGCGTTCAGCAACGCCGAAGGATGATAATCTGAGCAAATGATGTCAGCCGCTCCTGCGGCAATCGCCTCAGTCGCTGACAAATTTTTATCATGCGAGCCGCCACGAACAATATTAGGCGCTCCCACGCATACATGCAGCCCCTGCTGAACGGCATATAAAGCCGTTTCCATCGTAATTGGAAATTCGGAGACACTGACGCCGCAGCCCCTTAACTGATCTACCCGCTGGCTCGAATCATCATCATGCGAAGCAACTGCAATGCCGCGCTGCACGGCCAGCTGACCAAGCTCCTCTAAGCCGGTCCAGTCAATTTGGCGCCTATTTTCCATCAGCTCTGCCACGATAGTGCGTACCTCATCGACGCTGACCGATTGATTTTTCATCACATAACGCTCGAAGGAACCTGGTTCCCTGTACTGCCCTTGGCCTGGCGAATGATCCATGAAGGACAAATAATCAATGGCGCCTTCATCCACATATCGCTTCACAATGGGCAAGCCCGGCAAATACGATATTTCATATCTTAAATGAATGCGATTGCGCACGACAGAGCGCTGCTCGCGGTAGCTGCGAATGAGCTCCACCATTTGCGTCAGCAAATGCTCGCCCCGCAGACTGAGCCCAACACCCAGCGATAATGAATGATACATCGTCGTAATGCCATGGAGCGGAAGCTTACGTTCGAACTCCAGCAATGACATATCCAGCGGAAACAGCGTATTTGGACGAGGCTGAACTTCTTTTTCGATCGCATCGCAATGCACATCAATAAGCCCCGGCAATACATAGCAGCTATCCTCTTCAATGATTTCAAGCGCTGCGGAGCGATAGCTTTCCACGTTCTCACCGCTGTCTCTAGCTGCCTGCCTGGCATTTTCACCTGTGCGCGCCAGCCAGCTTTGAATCTGCTCTGCGCCAATCAACACTTCCGCAATGATGCCTGCTTTTATAATAACAGCGCCCTCCGCTACCGTTTCCGGCAGCACAAGCATCCCCTTTACCATCACAACCGATTGCACCATCTCTGACTTCATCGTACACACCCCTTTATAGTTTTACCAAAAATATAAAGTGATTATGTAAAAGCTACTAAGCTGTTGGACTGACTTTATTAAATCTTAACATACCATTTTTGCAGGCAGCAAGGTGAAACGGCTGTCGCCGTCCTTTGGCGGCGCGGCGAGTTCAGTCCGAGAAATATAGAGAAAGGATGGCGAAATCATATACTTTCCTATATTTGTACAAAGGGGTTCCAATACTCAATTAGCAGGTGAAAAATAAAAAAATCCCCTCGTCCATGAGGACAAGAGGACCATGCACTTGCGTAAACCCGTTCATATTCCTGCACTTTTTCAGTTCTTTTTCAGTTCTTTTACAGCACTTTTGCAGCTCTTTTACCGCTCTGTTGCCACTCTATCACCGCTCTAGTCCTGCCATTTACACCTTTACGCCTATACTGCTCATCCGCAGCTACAGGCGCTGAAGCTCCTTCGGAAAGCTCGTCAGCACCTGCGGCTTGCCATCCTCGCCGATATAAATATCGTCTTCGATGCGCACGCCGCCAAGCCCCGGAACATAGATGCCCGGCTCTACGGTGAACAGCAGCCCCGTTTCAATCAGTGCTTCATTGCTTCCGTGAACGGAAGGCAGCTCATGAATATCAATGCCGAAGCCGTGACCTACGCGATGGTTGAAAAATTCACCATAGCCCTGTGCCTCAATCGTCTCGCGAGCAGCACGATCTACTACAGCGAGCGGTTTCCCCGCTTCTGCGGCCGCAATCGCTTTACGGTTCGCCGCAAGCACCGCGTCATAAATACGCGCCTGCTCGGCTGTACCTTCACCGATCACAAACGTACGCGTAATATCCGAGCAATAACCATCCTTGTACACGCCCATATCAATGAGCAGAAAATCATTTTCCTTCAGTCGATACTCACCCGACCTGCCATGCGGCAATGCGGAGCGAGCGCCGCCCAGCACACTCGTCTCGAATGCCGGCTTATCGCCGCCCAGCACGCGCAGCCGATATTCAATCTCCGCATTCAGCTCAAGCTCGGACACGCCAACGGCCGCCTTGGCTGCCACTTCATGCAGCACCTTCTCGGCAATGACTACTGCGGCATGAACCCGCTGAATTTCCTCCGGCGACTTGCGAAGGCGCAAAACCATAAGCAGCGGCTCCACATCCCGGAAGGCTGCCTTAGCAAACACACCAGCCAACTGCTCATAGGTTGCTACATTTAAATGCCGCTTTTCTATGCCAATGGCTGCGGCGCTTTTATCAGCTTCTTTGCCAAGCAGCTCATAGGCATTGTCGGTATCCGAAATCGCAACCAGCTTCGATACCATCGCCGCTCCGCTTGCGCTCTCCTGATCCAAAGCCGGGACAAACAGCGTATACGTCGACTCCTTCGGGTTAATGAGCAATCCCATAAAACGCTCATGCGGGTCGCAATGAAAGCCCGTCAAATAAAAAACACTGCCCGGCGACGTAACGAGAGCAGCCTCCATTCCAGCAGCGGAAAGCTCGGCGATCAAGCTCGATTTTCGAAGCTCATAAGGGTTATACATGTTTCACTCTCCTCCTCCATCTCATGCACCAATTTCTAAAACCAATAGCTCTATCATACCTCAAATAAGCCTGAAACTGGAAGCACACGATGCAAGGCAAGCAAGAGCTTTTCGTAAAAAATAGTGCGGTAACCCCGGGGCAGCACCTCCCCCTACTAATCCAGCTGCTTGCAGATACAAGCGTAAACGGCTGTCGCCGGCCACTAGTGGAAAAGCTACCGTTTCGAGGATGAAATATACGCCCATTATAAGGGGGTACTTTTAATCGCTTATATTTTAAAAAAGGCCCGCCAACCCGCAACTTGCGCGGATTAACGAGCCTACTCCAACTGTCTTTGACTAGCCTATTTGTCCAGTGTATATTCCGCCAAACCAAGCGGAAATAACGCCGGCTTCTCACAGCTGCTTTGCATCACATAATGCTTGCCTTGCTCAGCCGCATCGTGGAAGCCATGCATCGCTTCAAGCACATGATAGGCAAGCTCGCCATTAGCCCGGTGCTTGCGGCCCGTCAGAATGGCTTGAGCCATATCGGCTGCGCCAATGCCTCTGCCATTTTCCGAATGGCCGTAAGCCAGTGGAATCGTCGACCATTCCGAAGACCCGCCGCGGCGCAGCTTGATTTCTCCGCCGAAATTATTCGGGTTCGTCACCTGAAGCGTACCTTGGTTGCCGTACACTTCAATGAATGGCAGCGTTGAGCCGCCCTTTACATCAAAGCTAGTGAGCAGGGTAGCGATTGGGCCAGCGGCAAATTCCATAATGCCGGCCACATGCGTCGGCACTTCAACCTCAATTTTTTGCCCATGCTTCGGCGCGCTCGTAATCGTTCTCTCTGGGAAGGTAATGCGGGTCGAACCCGTTACACGGGCAATCGGTCCTAGCATTGCAATAAGCGCCGTCAAATAATAAGGTCCCATATCGAACATCGGGCCGCCGCCTTGCTGGTAATAGAACTCCGGAGCTGGATGCCAGCTCTCATGTCCGCCTGACATCATAAAAGCGGTAGCGCCGATTGGCGTACCAATCCAGCCGTCTTCAATGATTTTAATACACGTCTGGAGACCGCCGCCCAGAAACGTATCCGGCGCGCTGCCTACGAGCAGCCCTTTCGCAGCCGCCAGCTCCAGCACCTGCTTGCCCTCTTCGCGCGTAACCGCGAGCGGCTTTTCTACGTACACATGCTTGCCAGCTTCCAGCGCCTGCAAGCACACCGGAGCATGCGCGGCTGGAATTGTCAGATTGATGACCAGCTGCACTTCCGGGTCAGCAAGCAGCTCCTCGACCGAGCAGCCGCGAATGCCATACTCCGCGCCTTTCTCCTTGGCGCGCTCCACATCCAGATCAGCACATGCGACAATTTCCATGGAGCTGAATTTTGAACCATTTTCCAAATAAATGCGGCTAATATTGCCTGTCCCGATGATCCCAACCTTGACTTTACTCATGTTTGCCTCCGTCTCTGCCTGCTGCAGCTGCTTTGCCTTCCGCACACCAGTTAAACCCGCGACGCATCATTTCCTTTACAACCGGAATGTCCACAATATTGGCTTGATGCCCAAGCGAATTGTAATAGACGCGGCCTACACCCCAGCGCTTCGTCCAAGCCACCGGCATATCAACCGCTTTATTCAGCACATGCGGGCCGTCGGCAACCGGGAAACGTGTCGTCGCCAGCACTTCAACCGCCGGATCTACATGCATGTAATACTGCTCGCTGCTAACCGTAAAGTCCTCAATGCCTTCGGTCAGCAGGCTGGAGGTGTTGGTCACATTGACCACATATTCCACACCGTCATTGCCGGGATGCGACACCCACTGACCGCCCGTCATGAACTGCCATTCCACGCTTTCGCGGAAGGAGTCGCACATGCCGCCGTGACAGCCTGCCAATCCAACGCCGCTCTGAACCGCTTCGGATACATTTTTCAACTGATCGTCTGAAATTTTCCCCATCGTCCATACCGGAACGATCAGGTCCAGCGCCTTCAGCTTCTCCCCATCCTCAAAAGCCTCCAGCGTATCCGAAACCTCAACCTCGAACCCTTCTCCCGCAAGCACGGCTTCAAAAATAGCCGCTACCTCTTTGGGCTGATGTCCGTCCCAGCCGCCCCATACGATTAATGCCTTAGGTTTGCTCATCGTCTTATTGCATCTCCTCTATTTGTACTCTGCCAGCTTGACCCAGCGGCGCTCTGTAATGGACTGCTCAACTGCCTCTAGCACCTCTTGGCACCGAAGGCCATCATGGAAATTCGGCACAGGTTGACGATCCTCGTGAATCGCCAGCATCAGCTCCTGCATTTCATGCGTAAACGTATGCTCATAGCCAATCGTATGTCCCGCCGGCCACCAGGCATCCATGTAAGCATGAGCCGGATCGGTCGCCAGCACGCGGCGGAAGCCTTGAACATCGTCAGCATCGTCGGTAAAATAAACCTCCAGCTCATTCAGACGCTCAAAATCAAATTTAACACTGCCCTTGCTCCCGTTAATTTCGAAAGCATTCGTAGAACGATGTCCTGCCGCGAAGCGCGTCGCTTCGAAGCTGCCGAGCGCACCATTTTCAAAACGAGTCATAAACAGCGTCGCATCATCCACCGTTACTTTGCCGCGAGCACCGGAAGCGTCCCCTTTGGCGCTAAGCCCCATCATTTCAGATGGCAGCGGGCGCTCTTTGATGAACGTCTCGCTCATGCCGATGACCTCGTCAAACTCGCCAACAAGGAAGCGCGCCAAGTCAATCAGATGGGCGCCAAGGTCGCCATGCGAGCCTGAACCGGCAACTTCCTTCTGCAGGCGCCAGACGAGCGGAAACGTTGGATCGATGATCCAATCCTGAAGAAACACAGCGCGGAAATGATAGATTTCTCCCAAGCGGCCATCGCTGACAAGCTTCTTCGCCAGCTGCACCGCTGGTGCGAATCGATAGTTAAAGCCAACCATATGCTTGATTCCGGCTTCTTCTGCCGCATCCAGCATTTCCTTCGCATCCGCTACATTGAGCGCCAGCGGCTTTTCGCAGAACAGATGCTTGCCAGCAGCGGCAGCCGCCAGCGCAATCTCCTTATGCGCATCGCTTGGCGCATTAATGTCGATTACATCGATGTCGCTGCGTTCAATCAGCTTGCGCCAATCCGTCTCTGCGCTTTCCCAGCCGAACTGGCTTCTAGCTTGCTCCAGCGCCTCGGCGTTGCGTCCACAGATTGCTTTCATCTCTGGCAGTGCTGGCGTCTTTGGAAAAAACATCGGCAAAGCCCGATAAGCGTTGCTGTGCGCTTTTCCCATAAACTTATAGCCGACCATTCCCACACGTACTTTCTTCCCCATATTCAATCTCCGCCTCCCGATTTATGAAGATGTTTCCCGCTTAACCAAATGCACCGGCAGCAGCCCTTCATCCACCTGCTTGGGCCCGTCCTTCTCAGGAGCGAGCAGCCGCTGTGCCGCCCTTCTTCCCATTTCGTAAAAAGGCACTGCTACCGTCGTCAGCTTCGGGCTCACGATAACCGAGCCTTCTGAATCATCGTAGCCGACGAGCTTTACATCAATTCCAGCCTCGATTCCATGTGCGCGCAAGCCATCCATCAGGCCAATAGCCATCCGGTCATTAGCGGCAAATACCGCATCCGCCTGCCCGCTGCGGATGAGCGCTGCGACAGCTTCCGCTGCTTCAACCCCACTCTTGCGGCTGTAGTTGCCCAGCAGTGTCAATGAAGGATCGTAAGTGAGTCCCGCATGCTCAAGCGCCTGCTTGTAGCCCGACATCCGGTCCATACTGCTTGAAAACACATCCGGTCCATTGAGAAAAGCAATCCTACGGCTCCCACCGTCAATGAGATGCTTGACCGCCTCATAGCTCCCCGCATGATGATCCGCATCGACGGATAAATATCCTTCCTCCGCAAACCGCTGGTTAACGAGGCAGAATGGATACCCCTTCTCCTGAAGCTCCGCAAGCGCTTTCTTCTCTTCCGGCACATTTTGTGCGCCTAACACAATGCAGGCATCAATCTTCTGTGCCAAAAACAGTCTGGCATAATCTCGCGAGCCGCTCGGCTCCCGGAATATCAACAGCACATCATACCCATATTGCTTAGCCGCCTCGCCAATGCCGCTCAAAATTTCTGCAAAATAATACGTGGAAAACAAATGAACTTTAGGAACAAATGGCAAGATAACGCCCAAATTCCCGCTCCGGCTTCTGGCGAACTGCTGTGCCAGCGCACTTGGCACGTAACCAAGCTGTTGTGCCGCTTCCTCTACCCGAAGACGAGTTTCTTCCCGGATAGGCCCTACCTTATTAAGCACTCTGGATACTGTGGCTTCGGATACGCCCGCAAGTGACGCAACTTCTTTTCTACTGACCAAAGCAAGCATCCTCCTGATTCACAAGCAAATTCAATCAATGTACACGCGTACATTATTTCATGAATGTGGAAGCCCGTCAATAGCAAAAATAAGACTGTCCATTTTCTCCGCATATCGCAAAATAAAAGCATAAACAACAAAGAGCAGTGCTGGCCCCTAAAGGTCTGCACTGCTCTTTGTTATTTGCTTCTTTGCTGTTCTCTACCGCTGCTTATAAAGGATTCCTTTAGAAGCTTGACGGCGGCGGCGGCGGCGAATACGACGACTGGTTGCGGTCTGACTTAGACGCACTCACAAGCAGCAAAACTCCTGTAATTAAATGCATGATCATGCCTACAACCGGAATAATCGCAATGACAGACGTAACTATACCCAAAATACTGCCGTGCTTATCGGCATTATGCTGGGAAGCCAGCACTAACGTCACAATATGCAGAGCCAGCATTACAACCAACGGAATATAAGAAAGACCCATCACAATTAGGCCGCCCATAACTGGAACCCCAATAATAATTTCAAAAATTCCTGTAATCAATAACAATGTTTTTACATTGCTCATTTTCCTTTAACCCCCTACTTCGATGTAATTGTCATCACGCAAGGAAAACAAATACAAGCTTCCTCTTCATATACTCTCCTATTGTATTCCAATTCGACTAGGTCTGACAATGCTTATCTTCAAGCAAAAACGACTTCGTCGTCCTTCTATGGCGATGAAGAGCTTTGTCGGAGAAATATAAGCCCATTTATAAGTGTGAAACTTATAAATTCTTATATTTTCAAAAAAACGCCAGAGCAGCTTGCCTGCCCTGACGTTTCCAGCGTGATTAAGGCGCTGTTTCAAGAAATTTCGACGTAGGATTTTTGTCCATCGCCGTTCTCATTGCATATTCATTCTCGAACAAGACGACATAATTGCCTTTCTTGTCTTGAACGAGTGTAGAGTTAATCCGGAATTTCGCTGGGTCGATCTTATCGTCTACAATCCAGCGTGCGAACTGGAACGTCATGCGGTGCAATTGAATTTCTACGCCATACTCCGCGCGCATCCGATATTCGAACACCTCGAATTGCAAATGCCCAACGACGCCCAAAATCGTTTCATCAAACCCGCCAACCGAACGAAACACCTGAATCGTGCCTTCCTCCGTCAGTTGGTCAACGCCCTTCTGGTACTGCTT
This sequence comes from Paenibacillus sp. J31R34, assembly GCF_059383715.1. Taxonomy (NCBI): domain Bacteria; kingdom Bacillati; phylum Bacillota; class Bacilli; order Caryophanales; family Paenibacillaceae; genus Paenibacillus; species Paenibacillus sp. J31R34. The sequence continues at coordinate 83,256 of NZ_JBXENU010000012.1, read as the reverse complement.
ATGCTTGAGCGCGTTTTTAACCGTTACTTTGGCAAAAATCTCTGGCGAGAACGTCGGCAGCTCGTCAAATACGACTTCCGAGTTTTGCGACAGCGAATCGCCAATACGGAAAATGCCCGGATCGAACAAGCCGATAATATCGCCCGGATAAGCCGTCTCCACAATGTCGCGATCCTGTGCCAAAAACTGCTGCGGCTGCGCCAGCTTAATATCTTTGCCCGCACGGACATGGCGAACGCTCATCCCGCGCTCAAAGCGCCCGGAGCAAATGCGCAAAAAGGCAATCCGGTCGCGGTGAGCCGGGTTCATATTTGCTTGAATTTTAAAGACATAGCCCGTGAACTTCTCATTCGTCGGTTCAACTGGGCCCGATTTACTCATGCGCTCTGTCGGTTTTGGCGCCAGCTCAAGGAAGTTATCCAAAAACGTTTGCACGCCGAAATTGTTAACCGCACTGCCGAAGAAAATCGGTGTCAGCTCTCCAGCACGTACTTTCTCAATATCGAACTGATCGCCAGCTACATCAAGCAGCTCTAGATCCGCTACGAGCTGATCGTGCAAATAATCGCCTGCCATCTCGCGAATAATCGGATCGTTGTAATCATCCGTCTTGCGCACTTCGATGGTGCTGTGATCATTGCCTTGGAATAGCTCGACCTGATTTTTCATCCGATCATAAACCCCGCAAAGCTCGCGGCCCATGCCAATCGGCCAGTTCATTGGAACCGAACGGATGCCAAGCACGCGCTCCAGCTCCTCCATCAGCTCAAACGGACTTTGACCTTCACGGTCCAGCTTGTTGATGAATGTAAAAATCGGAATGCCGCGTTTACGGCAAACTTGGAACAGCTTGATCGTCTGTGCCTCGACGCCTTTGGCAACGTCAATCAGCATGACCGCGCTATCCGCTGCCGTCAGCGTCCGGTACGTGTCCTCACTGAAATCCTGGTGACCAGGCGTATCCAAAATGTTGACCCGATGACCGTCATAATCGAACTGCATGACGCTGGAAGTAACGGAAATTCCCCGCTGCTTCTCAATTTCCATCCAGTCGGAGGTCGCGTGTCGGCTCGCTTTCCGCGCCTTAACGGAGCCTGCCAGACGAATAGCTCCTCCGAACAGGAGGAGCTTCTCGGTTAGCGTCGTTTTTCCGGCATCCGGGTGAGAGATAATCGCAAAGGTGCGGCGCTTATCGACTTCCAGCTGCAATTCATTGTTTAGCGTTTTGCTCATTGCTTGCCTTCCCTTCATTCATACAGCGCACGGCCTAAAGGCGGTGCGCTGTGGAATATCTTCATTTGAAATTATGCGAAATTGACGTCCAGCCTGCTGCTTACTTGCCGCTGTTCGTAATCCAGATCACTTTGTCTTCTTCCTGTCCATTAACCGGCCACCAGTGGAAGCCATCCTCTGCAAGCAGCTTATCCGCCGCTTCCGGACCCCATGAGCCAGCAGGATAAGACCCAAGATCCTTCTTGTCCTCGCCCCATGCTTGAGCGATTTTGTCAACAAACTCCCATGCCTGAGCTACTTCATCCCAACGGGTGAAATACGTAGAATCGCCGCGCACCGCATCGTGAATCAGACGCTCATACGCTTCAGGCGTATTCAGGCCGATTTGGCAGCTTTGGCAAAACTCCATAGCCACGGGCTGTACCGAATTATCGGCACCAGGCGTCTTGGCATTGACTTTAATGTAGATGCCTTCCATCGGGTTAACCCGAATGACGAGCAAATTCGGCGCAAGATCATGACGCTGCGCGAACAAGACGTTTTGAGGCATCGACTTGAATTCAATAACAACCTCAGTCGTCTTCACCGGCAGGCGTTTGCCTGTACGGATGTAGAACGGAACGCCAGCCCAACGGAAGTTGTCTACCGCTACTTTAGCAGCGAAATACGTTTCCGTTGTGGATTCCGGATTAACGGAATCCTCTTGACGATAGCCTGTCAGTTCCTTGCCGCGAGCAGAGCCTTCGCTGTATTGAGCGCGAACGACGTTCTCGCGAACCTCGCCGCTTGATTTGTAGTTGCGCAGCGAGCGCAGCACTTTAACCTTCTCATCGCGAATATCTTCGCCATGCAGACGGCTAGGCGGCTCCATTGCAATCATCGTGAGCATTTGCAGCATATGGTTTTGACCCATGTCTCTTAATGCACCCGATTTGTCATAATAGCCGCCGCGATCCTCTACGCCAACCGTTTCCGATAGCGTGATTTGCACATTGGCGATATGATTATTATTCCACAATGGCTCGAAAAATGCATTAGCAAAACGAATAACCTGAATATTTTGCACCATTTCTTTACCCAAGTAGTGATCGATCCGGAAAATTTCCTCTTCCTTGAACACTTGGCTCAGCTGGTCGTTCAGCTTTTGTGCGGATGGAAGATCGTAGCCGAAAGGCTTCTCAATAACGACGCGGCTCCAGCCTTTGCATTCCAACAGCCCGCCGTCGCGCAGGTTGAAGGACACCGGTCCGAACAGCGCAGGCGCTAGGGCTAAGTAGAACAAGCGGTTGCCTGGAATATCAAATTTCGCTTCCAGCTGCTCCGAAAGCTTGCTCAGCTCGCGGAAGCCATCCACGGTGTTAATATCAAGCGACATATATTCAAAATGCTCGGCAAAACGATTCCAAAGCTCCGCATCATCTGCCTTGTAGCGGCAAAATTCCACGATAGAATCATAAACATCCGAACGGAACTGCTCGTTCGTGCGAGGTCTGCGGGCAAGGCCCACGACCGCAAATTTTTCAGACAATTTTCCTTCTTTATATAAGCTGAACAGGGCAGGGAACAATTTGCGCTTAGCTAGATCGCCTGTTGCTCCAAACAAATAATATACGGCGCCTTGCGGCGATAGCGTTTCGGGATTCGTATTTTGCTCCATATTCCTCATTCTTTCCTATGAATTTTTATACGTCTTTGCATGGTATGTAGTTTAACATATTAATCCTGAAACTGCTACGCAATCCACCATAAAAAAAACTAATAACGATCGTTATTTCTCCTGATTTCATCACAATATTTCATCTATTGCGAGGCGCTGTAATCGCCTGAAATCAGCGGGATTCCGATCACGACCTCCAGCTTTCCCGTATCCGTTCCTTTATGCACCGCGACCTGCATATTCGCCTCCTTGCCGCCGGTCTTTACAGAAGCTTTAAGCCCTCCAGTGAAAAAGCTTTCGCTTACCGTCCCGGCATCATCATACCGGTCCACCTGCTGGGCAGCTGCAAGCTGCGCAAGCCTCTCCGCCACATTATTATATTCTGTCAAGCCTCTGATGGTTATTCCTCCATCATAAGAAATATTTGTCCTTCTCATAGCGGACTCAATATGATCAATAGCTGAAAGCAGTTTATGCTGATCCGCTTGTTTGCTTCGTTCTGGGAAAAAAAGCACAAGCATCTGCTGCTGCCCTTGCCCCGCAGACGCCGTCACACTCATGGACAGCTTGCCGCCTAATTCCGGCAGCAGGATGCTCAGCTCACCTTCCGCATCCCCTTCGTAGCTTGGAAATAGCTGCTCCCGCAGTTTAGCCGCCTCTCCGCTGGCGTACCAGCGCAGCGTCCAGCCTGCCCCCGGCGCCCCCGACTCCAGCAGCCCCTCGCTCCAGCTCCACATTTGCTTCATGTCATGCTGAAGCAAGCTGCCCTCCTCTTGCCCTTCCGTCGTCAGCTTGTCCTGATTAATGAGCGCCCATATCGCGCCAAAAATCAGTACCAATGCTGCTGCCAGCACGCCGATCCTGCTGCGCCGTTTTATTTTTTCCGATTCCGTGTACCTGTTCAGCTTTGCCATCGATCACATCAGCCTCCTTGGCCTACATAACCTGCCAAATGATGGGTAACGCTTCCATTTTACATGAAATTCCATAAAAGAACAGGAACGATATATTTATTTTTGCCTGCCTTTCCTTGAGCCTCTAGCCTTACGATTCCGACTGCCATTCATATAAAATCGCGATTGCTGTTTGATTTAGGCAGAAAAAGGGGAATTTATAGAAGATAGGCTGTTTTCTTCTCATCTGGGTAAACATCCATACACATCCGCCTTTAGGTGAATATACTGCTTGCAAAAGCATGAAGCCTATAGGAGGGAACTCGTACATGGAACAGATTTATCCCCTTGAAGAAAGCGTCATATCACGTTTTTGCGGAATGCCCGTCTGCATAGTGACCCATGATGGCGCAAGGCATATCGGCGTGTTAAGCCACTGCCGGGGCGGCAAGCTTACGCTGAATGAAGAGCCTGGTGCGCAGACGCTGGCCGAAGCCGAAGCTGAATCACCTAAAGCCGGGAAGGCCAAAGGCAAGCCCAAGGGCAAAGCAAGCAAAAAAACGAAAGAAAAAGTCGCTCAAACCCAAGCTTATCCTTATGATCCCTACTATTATAATTATAACCCGGGGTACTATTCGCCGTTTGGCGGCGCGTTCGCCATCGACCTTGCCCTGATTGCCTTTTTGTTCCTGCTTTTTTAATTAACCAACATTCGACAGCAATTTTCAGCAGTATTTGCGGCTGTCATCCCTTATGCTAGCTAAGGAAACCGATTTAAGGAGGTTATTGAAATGTCCATCCGCCCTATCGAACGCACAAACCGGAGAGCCGTCTTCGAGCCTATACAGCGCATCACGCCTTACGCCAGTTATCCCTACAGGGATATGGAGTTTCAACGGCCTCCCGAGCACGATTTTGACTGGAATGATCCTTATCGCGAAGCTGCCGGCCATGCGGCCGTCTGGCTCGAACAATATAGACAAGCCCATAAAGAGGTGCAAGTCATTGCTCTCAAAATCCGCAATGATTTCAACGAGCGCTGCCTTGTCGAACAGCTGACTAAGCTGACGGGCGTCATGAATCGCCTGCAGCAAGCATTCGTCCAGGTAGCCCGCTACATTAAGCCATCGCTATGGGATCGTGCGCAGCAGGCCATGAACCATCATGCGGCGGAGCTGGTTGGCTTTATTCGCGACGACGTCACAAGCCGCTGGATGCTGCGTCCTGCCATTGCCGCTTCCATCTTCCGCGAGTACCCGCTGTCAGGCCAGCATTTGTATCGCCAGCTTCTAGGCCCCTATGGACTAATGACGACGCTGCTGCAGGCCTTGTCGCTCGGCGGCGACGAAATCCGGACAACTGATCTTTTGAAAAATAATGCTGAGCGCACGCAGCCATACGCCACCTATTACAGCTCGATGAAAATGCATTATCCGCTTCCCCCAAGCGGCCTGCTGTTGAACGATGAAGGCTAACCAATTAATTTCATCCAATCATTTTCAACCTATAAATCCAAAAAAATAAGCAAGGAAATTGCCCCCTATTCGGCAATTCCTTGCTTATGTGCATATATGGCAGCCTGTGTCCGGTCATCCACGTCCAGCTTATTGAAAATGTTCGTAATATGAAACTTCACGGTTTTCACCCCAATGAACAGCTCATCCGCGATTTCCTGATTTGACATCCCCTGTGCGACCCGCTTCAGCACATCCATCTCGCGGTCGGTTAGATCATCGTGCAGCGGAGCTACGACGGGCTGCTTAGGCTGGCGCATGCGGCTCATCATCTTGGCAGCTACTTGCGATTCCAGCACCGATTGTCCGCGTGCAGCCGCACGGATCGCATCCGCAATTTCATTAGCGCGAGATGTTTTCAATAAATAGCTGAACGCACCCGCTTCAATGACCGGATACAGCTTGCTGTCATCAAGATAGCTCGTAAGAACGATGACTTTGCAGTCCGGGTACAATTCCAGCAGCTTCGCTGTCGTCTCCACGCCATCCATGCCATCCATTACCAAATCCATCAGCACAACATCCGGTTTGTATGCTTGTGCCATACGTATACCGTCATACCCGTTGCTTGCTTCACCGACTACTTCAATACCATCTTCCGTATCCAATACGGCAGCAAGGCCAATTCTCACCATCTCGTGATCATCTACCAGCAGCACTTTTACGGGTACAGCTAATTGTTCCATCGACTCCACCTGGCTCCCCACTTTCGTCCTCTTCAATATTTAACCATTTATGTCCAGCGGCACCGTAATATGAATCAGCGTGCCTTCTCCAAGGCGTGATGACATATACAGCTTGCCGCGAAGCTCGTTAATCCGCTCCTCCATCGTCAGCAAGCCGTAGGAGGTCTTCTTCTTCTGCTCCAGATCAAAGCCTACACCGCTATCCTGAAGCACCATGCAGACAGCTCCATCTTCCCGATAAAGTCTTATGTTCATTGTATCCGCTTTGGCATGTCTAAGTGTATTGGACAAAGCTTCCTGCGCAATCCGGAACAAATGATCCTCCGCAGCCGGCTTCATCGTTATGGAATCATCCAATGACAATTCAATGGTCATCGGCACTTTTTCCTTAAGCTCTCCAACGAGCAGCGTCAGTGCTTGAGCGAGATTTTTCCCATCGAGGTGCACGGGCCGCAAATGAAGCAGCAGCGCTCTCATCTCCGACTGCGCAACAGAAGCCATCTCTTCAATCAGCTGGACCTGCCGGCGCGCCCGCTCCCAATCGCGCTCAATCGTCCGGCTGACCGCCGTAGCCGTCATCGAGATTGCAAACAGCTGCTGGCTGACCGCATCATGCAGCTCGCGCGCAAGCCGCTGGCGTTCTTCAATGACCGCAGAAAATTTAACCTTCTCCGTCCATGCATCGTCCTGATCCTCACGCTTTAGGCTTTCCGAATGCTCATCATGCTCAGCCGAATCAATGGTCACCGGATAGTTTCGCCTAAGCTGCTGCTCGGTAAGCCGCTTAATGACCTCGCGCAGCTTCGAATTTTGCAAATAATTGTTTAAAGCTACAATCGCCATTGCCACCCCCGTAACAGCGAGCCCAATAACCGCCCATTTCGCCTGCAGCGTATATAAATTCACATAACCGATGCCTTGCAGCATAATGACTGCGAGGCTAAGTATAATCAGCAGCCAGAGGAAGGATTCCGTTAGGTTTTTGCGCCGATTGGCTGCGTCCCGTCCATTATGCTGGCCGCCCAATTTCTGCTGATGGTGGCCTCGCAGCTGGGGCCTATGATCCTGTTGCTGGTGCGCAATAGGCTGATCTCCTTGCAAGGGCTTCTCTTCGGGCAACCTGCTCACTCCTTAAACGACAAGCAAGAAGGAGCAGACCGGGTTGCCCGGTCCGCTCTCTTCTCATCCTGCGGGTTCTATTATTCCTGTGGCGCTTTATCCAGCTTCAGCTTGTTTTTGAGCGCATCCAGCTGCTCATCTACTTTAAGCTGTTTTTCGGCTTCTACTGCATTAAATGGTGCAGCCGTACCGCTGTAGGAATACGGTGTGCGCAGTACATCCGCTTCCGCTTCCATTTGCAAAATTTTCTCTTCCATACGGTTGAAGCCTCTGGAAGCTGTACCTTTATCAATGGTATTCGTCGTCGTCAATTGAGCAATATGCTTTTGCGCTTTCGCGACTTGAGCACGGGATGCCAGCTCATTACGCTTGTTGCGAAGCTGATAAAACTCGTCTTTCAGCGCATGCAGCTGCTGAGTCAGCTCCTCTGCTTGCGTTTTGGATTGAGCATACAGATCCGTGTATTCAATTACTTTTTGATCGAAGAACAATTTCTCTTCCAGCAATTTGCGGGCAAGCTGCTCCTGGTCATTGCGGATAGCCGCCTCTGCTTTCGACTCACGGTCAGCTGTGCTGCGAACAGCTTCCTCCAAACGCTGCTTCATGCGGCGCTCGTTGGCGATTTGCTTCGCTACTGTAACCTCTGCCGAATGAATTTCCGCTTCCATGTCACGCAGGTACTGATTGAGCATCACAACCGGATCCTCCATTTTGTCCAATACCTCATTCACCGATGCTTTCGTCATATCTTTCATTCTTTTGAAGATTCCCATAATTATAACTCTCCCTTCTCGTGTTTGGCTAATTTTGCGCGTAACTCATCGATTTCTTTGCGAAGTGCCTTTTTCTCCAAATCCTCAAACATGCTGTCAAATTGCGACGAGGATGGGCTTGGTGCTGTCGGTGCATTTGGGCCGTTCCATTGCTGCTGTGGGCCTTTCGTGAACGAGCCTTGGAATTGCGAGCCGAAGTTTTGGTTTCCACCACCACCGCCGCTGCCATAACCGTGGCCATTGCCTTGTGATCCTGGTCCGCCATTTCCGTAACCATTTCCATAGCCGTTGCCGAATCCATTTCCGAAGCCGCCATTGTAATAAGGAGGTTCTTTAGGAACGACCAGACCAGCCAGTAAGTAGATAAAAATGACGATTCCGCTCGAGAAGATGGTCACTACAATGAGTAAAATTCTGAGCAGTGTTGCATCTATATTGTAGGCTTCGGCAATCCCGCCGCATAAGCCGAATAGTTTGCTGTCTCGTGTCGAACGGTATAGTTTCTTCATATCAATCAGCCCTCCTTCTGCAGCTTCCTTTTGAGCTGCTCCAACTCTTGCTCGATTGCCGATTGAATCGAATGGCCTGCTTCAGTAGCGAACTCTCTGCCCATTCGGCGCAAATCGTGCAAGCTCTTCGCTTCCAGCTCCATGTTGCTGATGCTGTCTTCGAGCCTTCTGAACATGCTGCCAGGCTGCGCGCCTTGCTCGCCAATTCCGCTAAACCGTGCATTCATTCGCTGCTGCAACCTTAGCGATTCCATTCTTGCTGCATAATATTCACGTCTATCATAAACCGATTGGTATTCACTGCGCATTTCACGAAGCTGTTCTTCAAGGCCGAGCGTATTCAATCTGCTTTGCTCGTACAAATCGCGGTATTGCGCTGCGCGCTCCTCGCTGCTTGCCTTCTCGTGAAGCGCCAGTCTTGCCAGCTGCTCCTCGCCTGCCTTCAAGGCAGTCATCGCTTGCTGCTCACGCTTTTCCTTCTGCTGCTCAGCTTGCAGCCATTGAATCTTCAAGTGGTTGGTGTGCCCTGTATATTGCTCATACAAGCGCTCCGCCTGCAAAATATCTTCCCTTGTCGACCAGAGAAACTGGTCAATCAGCTTAACGGGATCCTCTGCTTTTTCCAATCGTTCATTTAATGTAGCAACCGTAATGTCGCGAACTCTACGCATAATGCTCATTGGCTTCCCTCCTTAATCTCCATCTATATTTGATTAGTAACCGCGATAGCTGCTTTTTCTCAGAAGCGAAACACCATATACAACGAGTCCAACTGCCAAGACCAGCAGGATCAAGCCTGAAAATTTTGCAAACACGCCGAGTGCACCGATCGTTATGAGAATGCCTCCGATCCATTTCTTATTGTTGCTCCAGCCGAGAACACCTAGGCCGATCAGAATGAAAGGGAACAGGAAGCCGATTAATCCGCCAAGATGTACGCCGAGAAATTTGAGAACGATGAAGCTTCCTACTACGGCCAGGATAACACCAAGTAATTTTTGATTTGCCATTTGTTTGTCACCGCCTTCCAGGTTGTGATTTGTGAAATGCTGCAATACCCAATCGTTTGTTAGTTCCTTGCGTTTCTTGCTTCGTTTGTTGCGGTGTTGCTTATGTACTTATTGTAGGTTGTTTTGCATGTTTCTAAAATGGACCTGCGGCTGTTTTCACACTAGACCTTGGTCGGGGAGGCATGCCGTACCACAGTCTTAGTGCGGTTTTTCATACAAAAACAAGCCAACAGCCCCCTCGACCTGAGGAGGCTGCCAGCTTGCTTGAATTACGTTGTGTGCCGGTATTTTTTAAAATATAGGAAAGGATATCGTAACGCTATCCTTTCTCTGTATTTCTCGGACTGAAACGCGCCGCGCCGCCAGAGGGCGGCTTTCGGCCGTTTCACCTTTATTTGCTAGCTAAAAACTTGTCAAACTGGCTTTGCTTTTCAGCAATGATTTTTTCGATGCCTGCGGATTTCAGCTTCGCTGTATATTCCGGCAGTACTTTATCGACATCGACCGAGCCTGTTTCAAGCGCCGTCAAATACTGTTTGTCGACGTTGACAACTGCGCCGATTTCCGCTTTTAGAGACTCGCCGTCGAAGACGAAGCCAAGGCCAGGGGAAACTTTGGCATTTTGGTTAAACTCTTTGAATTTCTCCCACTTGTTCGGGTCCTCTGTTTCCCACACATAGTTCAGGAACTGGCTGCCGAACATCCAAGCTGCGCCTGGGTTGTAGTTTTTCGTATTGTCGGTGGATTTAATCACTTCATCGCTAACCTTCGCATAGTGGTCATTCTCGATACCGAAGTTAAGCAGATTGTTGACATATTTGTCCGAGTGAAGCAGATTGATGAACATCATAGCGCGAGCAGGATCTTCCGAAGTGGAAGAGATACCTAGCATCGAGCCGGCTGTTTCCGAAGTCGCAATCGTCTTCGTGTTCAGCTCCAGCTGTGCTAGCTTGCCAGTCATGCCCGTTTGGTTTTCAAGCTCTTTATCCTTGCCCGGCTTCAGCGACGAAGTCATCGAGAACACATTGCCTGCTTTCATGGCATCGTAGTTCATCGTTTGGTTCGTTGCTGCGTCGCTGTTAATATAGCCTTTTTTGAAAAAGTCGCGAGTCAGCTTAAGCGTATCCACATAACGTGCCACGTCATAGTTAGCTTTAACCGTCGTGCCATCTTCGTCTTTCAAAATAACGCCCGGGATGGACGTATCGCCCAGCGCGTCATAATTGCCGAAATAATGCGAGTTGAACGTCTCGCCGTCTTTCAAATAAAGTGGTGTCAATTCTGGGTGCTTTTCTTTTACAGCTTTGTATACGTTGTCAAGATCAGCGATCGTTTTTACTGCGGTCATATCAATGCCCAGTTCATCGGCAATGTCTTTGCGGTAAATGATGCCGCCTTGCGCCGCAAGCTCTTTATTCGTTGGAACGCCGTAGTTTTTGCCGTTGATTTTCGCACCTTCCAAAAATACCGGATCAAGCGTTTTCAAAATATCTTGGCCATTTTCTTTAAGCAGATCGCCCAAATCAATGAATGCGCCTTTTGCAACGTTAACGGCATGCTTATTCCATTGCGCTGTGAAAATAATATCAACCTTTTGACGCGAAGCGATCATTAGATTGATTTTATCATCCCACGGACCCCAATCGATTGGCATTAAATCAATGGAAGCATTGATTTTATCCTTCAAATATTCGTTGAGCTTGGCTTCTACTTTCGCTTCATCCGCCTGAGGAGCACCTGTGTACACGAGTTTAATCGTATACGGCTCCAAAGCCGCAGCTCCATTGTCTGCTGGTGTTGCCGCCTCGGATGCTGCCGGGCTTGCCGCTGCTTCCCCTGCATTGCTTGGTGAAGCATTTTCATTCGTCGCACCACTGCCGCCGGAACAAGCATTCAGCAATAAAGCAAAAGTGAGCATCGTGGTGGTAACGCCAAGCACTCCCTTATTTGTTCTAATCATATTCCCTTTGACCTCCCCAAAAAAATGATAAATCTATGCTTGCACCGGCATTAATCCGGTTACAGCCCTTAGCAGGCAGAGCCTGCCGTCAGCCTTTTACAGCACCGACGGTCAAACCCTTTACAAAATACTTCTGGAAGAACGGGTAAGCGAATACGATTGGTCCAATACCCATAATCGCCATAGCCATACGCACCGTTTCATTCGGGAACGAAACTTGGCCCCCTGCTGCGGCAATAGCCGACGCCGCGTTGCTGTTGCTCGCCAGAAACTGGATGTTGAGCAGCATTTTGTACATGAGATATTGGATACTCAGCGTCTTGTCATCGGTTATGAAGACGAGGCTGAGGAACCAATCATTCCAGTAGTTGACGGTGCTGAAGAGCGCAACGGTTGCCAGCACGGGCAGCGAAAGCGGTGTGACGATACGGAAGAATATCAGCATCTCGCTCGCACCGTCGATTTTGGCCGCTTCGAGAATCGCTACTGGGATCGTCGACTGGAAAAACGTGCGAATGACGAGCACGAAAAACGCAGAGACGAGCAGCGGCAGCACAAGTGCCCAAATGTTATCCCTCAGATTCAGCATATTCACGTAAACGAGATACCAAGGTACCAGCCCGCCGTTGAACAGCATCGTGAAGAAAATGAAGAAGGTGAAAAACTTGCGATGCGGAAAGTCCGTCCGCGAAATCGGATACGCATACAGCGCCATAATAATGAGGCTGAGAATGGTACCAGCGATCGTTACGAAGATCGTAACGCCGTAAGAGCGTAAAATTTGCTGCCAATCGGTAAACAGAAACTTATAGGCGGTAAAATCGATTTGATTCGGAATGAAGCTGTAGCCTTTCGTCAGCACATCCTGCTCATTCGATAGTGATACCATAACGATTAGAAGAATCGGCAGTAGACAAGCGATCGTATACAGCATGAACCCAATGTTGATAATCGTATTTGCTGTTGGCGAAATCGAGTTGAACGGGTTCGAGCCCGATTTGCTCATTTCAGTTTGCATAGTGTTTGTTTCCTCCCATTCTTATCCTTGCTCTAAAACAATGCGCTGTCCTTGTCGACTCGGCGAACGAACCAGTTCGACAGGAATACGAGTATGAAGCCGACCAACGATTGGTACAGCCCAGCTGCTGACGATAAGCCTATATCGCCCATTGCAATAAAGGTACGGTAAACGTACGTGTCAATAACATTCGTTACCGGGAACAAAGGACCCGACTCGCGCGGCACTTGGAAGAACAAACCGAAATCCGCATAAAATACCCGTCCAATTTGCAGCAGCGTCAGTACGATAATCGTTGGCATAAGCAGCGGAATCGTCACACTTTTGATTTGCTGCCATTTGCTGGCGCCGTCTATCGTTGCCGCTTCGTAATATTCGTCGTCGATGCCGATAATAGCCGCTAAATAAAGCACGGTGTAATAACCGACGTTTTTCCACGTATTAATAATCGGTAGCAGGAACGGCCATATTTTCGTCTCGAAATACCACTGCAGCGGCTCAAGTCCAAGCCATTTCATAATGGAGGTATTTACGAAGCCATGCGTATCATGCAGGAATCCGTAGACCAAATAACTGACTACGACCATCGATAAAAAATAAGCTAGGAAAATGACCGCTTGATGAAACTTCGCCATCAGCTTGTTTTTCATCTCATTGAGCATAATCGCAAATGCGACTGGCACAATCATATTCAGAATAATGAACGAAATGTTGTAAAGCAGCGTATTTCTCGTAATAATCCAGGCGTCTGATGTTTTAAACAAATACTTGAAATTGTCGAACCAGACCCAAGGACTATTAATAATCCCATCAGCATAATTGACGTTTTTGAATGCGATGACGGTTCCTAACATCGGAATATAGTTGTTGAAAATCAAAAACAATACTCCTGGAGCCATCATGACATAGAAGATCCAATATCTTCTCATGTTGGTAGCGAGCGTCATATTTTCATCCTTTCTCCATCCCTCTCTATGTTTAAATTGTAATGAAAAACGGAGCCTCTCATCTATCGGCTCCGTGACTGTATTAACGCTATAATGACTTATTTTAGTAGTGTAGTGAAAAAGTGAAGCGGAATGAAAAGGTTGAGCTGGAGAAGCGGCAGCGTTCGTTTTTACCCTTGAATTTCATCAAGCTATGGCTCATTCATAGAAATTCAAGGGTAATAGCGATCGTAAGCCAAGCTTTTCATGCAGTGGAGCCTTTTTTCACTACGCTTCTAAATATGCTGTACCTTTTTGCGATATTCCTGCGGAGTGAGGCCTGTCTCTTTTTTGAACAGCTTGGAAAAATGGGAAAAGTTCGAATAGCCGATCATGACCGCAATATCGCTAATTTTCGTATTCGTCTTCTCCAGCTCTTCCCGGGCGCGGGCGATTCGCATTCTGACGAGATAATCCGTCAGCGAATGCCCCGTCTCCCGGCGGAACAGCCGCGACAAATACGCAGGATTTAAATAGACGGCCTCCGCCGCGTGCTCGCGGCTGAACTGCTCGTCCAAGTGCTCCTCCATATAACGCTGTACTTTGGAAACGACCTGCGATACGTCCTTGCCAGCCGTTCCGGCATAATCCGTTAGCTGCATGCATACTTGATGCGTCCAGCTGCGCATGCGCGGCAGCGACTTCATGACTTGCTCACCAGCTTCCCATTCACGCTTGGCGAACACGTCAGTTATAGCGACCCCCTGTTTGCCGAGCCACTGGAATACCATATTCATAAAGCCGAAGTAAAACGAGGCAAGCTGCGTATAATCACCGTTGCTGTGCTGCAAATGATCAAAATGCTCATCTATTCGCAGCAGCAGCTCCGCCCGCTTGCCCGGCGCAAGCAGCATCGCCCAATCGGTAAAGGGCAGCGGCTGCGAAGCTATCGCTGTGCTCGTCGCCTGGCCGCTCTGGCTGCTTTCGTGTATGACGGCACAGGCTGCATTCACATTGCTGCGCTCCAGATCAAGCAGCCGCTGTACGCTGCCGCGAAGCTGCTGCGCAACCGTCGCGGTGCCGATATAGCAAGACAGCTGGCAATGCAGCAGACCACGTGCCTGCTGGATAAAATTTTTGCAGCGATCGGCAATCGCCTGCTCGTCCTCCTCATTACTATAGAAGAGAGCATACAAAATACCGTTTCCGTCATGCACAATATGTCCGGGCTTGCCGCCTAGAACAAGCTCGGCCGCTGCATTTTTCACCCCATAGGTCATAATTTCCTCATCGCGCGCCGACCATTCTTCCCGCCAATGCTCAATGCTGATCAGCACCGCTCGAATTTCGCTATCCGCGCGCAGCGGTATGCCGTACGTTTCCATTGAAGAGTCCAAGTGCACGGGGGCAGCGGAAACCCGGTAATGCAGCATATCCTGCCAAAAACGCTCAATAAGCGCAGGCCGCTGCTTGTTCCACTGCTCATAATAATGGCTGTAGGTGCTGCGGATTTCTTCAAGCTCCTCCAGCTCCACAACCTTCTCAATCGCGTTATGAATGCAGGTCTTCAGCACCTCGTGATCGACTGGCTTCAGCAAATAATCGAAGCAATCGAGCTGCACCGCCTGCTGCGCGTATTTGAAATCCGCATGGCCTGTCAAAAACACAGTGACGGAGGAAGGGGAATGCTCATTGACCCACTCCAATAGCTGAATGCCGTTCAAATCAGGCATATCAATATCCGACAGCACAATATGCACCTTCTCCTGCAGCAGCACTTCCTTCGCTTCCTCCGCATCGCAGGCGGTAAACAGCTGGCCTATCGGCACATCCGACCAATTAATGCCCTGTACAATGCCGCGAACGGCAATATCCTCATCATCTACAACTAGCAAATTATACATTCGCAATTAGCTCCTCTTCCCCCACCGGGAATCGAATGGTAACGGCAGCGCCGCCTTCTTCCATATTTTTGAACGTAATAGCTGCCCGTTCGCCATAAATTAATTGCAGCCGATGGATGACATTCATAATGCCGAGCCTGCTCGTCTCCCCTTCAACAAGCGGGATTTTGCGCTGCAGCTGTTCCAGAACCGGTTCCGCGAAACCCGTTCCGTTGTCGGTAATCGTCAAATAAAATCCGCCATCCTTCTGCGTCTCCACTCCAATATGAATGATGAATGGCTTGCGGCGATTTTTGAATCCGTGAATGATGGCATTTTCCACAAAAGGCTGCACAATCAGCGCCGCGACCTTGTAGTTTTTCACAAATTCCGGCACGTCATATGTAAATTGCAGCTTATCCGGAAACCGCATTTTCTGAATCGTAATATAGTTGTCGATATGATCCAGCTCTTCGCTGAGCAAAATCATGTCGCGGTTCGAACGCATAATGAAGCGGAAATAGTCGGCGAGATGCAGGGACATTTTTTTCACCGATTCCGTATCGCCCAGCGCCGCTAAATTATAAACAATATTTAGACTGTTCATATAAAAATGCGGGTTGATCTGCGCTTGCAGCTGCCGCAGCTCTCCCTGCTTGACGCGCAGCTGCTCCTCGTAAACGTCGATTTTGAGCGTCGTAATTTGCTCGGCCATTTTATTGAAGGTGTTGCCGAGAAAAGCAAACTCCAGCGACTGCCCCGACTGCTTCGCCTCAAGGCGGACATCGAGCTGGCCGATGGCGATTTTCTTCATCCCGAGCATCAGCTCGCGAAGCGGCTTGAACAGCATATTGCGCATAAACAGCAAATAAATGCCCAGCAGCAGCAGAAAGCCGAACGGCGCAAGCAAGGCTGCATTTTGGAAAATAATTAGGCTTTTCAGCAGCGTTTGTTCCGGCACCAGTACCCGATACGCAATATTGGCCAAGCTGCTGTCGCGGTTCAGCACCAAATACGACTCTTTCGTCTCCGGATCGACGACGGAACCCGGCGACTCCGCAGCTGCAGCAGACTTTTCACTAAGAAGCCGCGGCGCTTGTTCAGTCAATGCCTGGGCGGACTGATTGGCATCACGCAAATAAATGCCATTGTTGCCGATGTCGCCATCACTCCATTGAATCGCCAGCAGCCGCTCCAAATCCTTCACTCGAATGATGCCGCCGACGTAGAGCCCATCTCTGACTTCAATAAAGTTAATGAGAAAATAATGCCCCGGCATTCGCTCGTCAAATTTGACCTCCCACGTTTCGGGATCATTGCGGGGCGCTTGGCCGCCCTTCGTCATCTGGATCATATTTTGCTTAATGATTTGCCGCGCATCCTCATACACCGCATTATCCGTGCCAAATATAATGTCCCGCTCATGATAGACGAAAATGCTGTCCAGCAAGCTGTACACCCCAACGTCCCGGTTCAGCTTGGAATCGATCTGCACCTTCGTGAGCATATACCAATCACTGTCCATCGGAAACGAGGTGAGCAGGCCGACATCGGAATCAAGCACCGACATCTGATACAAATATTCATTGATTTCCTCCAGATTCTGATCCATCTGGCCGCCGAATATATCCAGCGTATTGCGATACGTCTCCGAAACCTTCTCCCGTACAATTGTTTTCGCATACATATTGTTAATGAGCATGTACACGACAATTGGGAGCATAACGCCCATAAAGCCGATGATCAGCTTCGTTTTAATCGATTGCCCAAACCTCATAGGCCGCAATCCTCCCAAATTAATCTACTAATTACTCCTATATTACCATTGAAAGGCTTTTCTTTGAATCATAATCTATAAGGTGAAAAGAGCTCTCTTCTGCTTGCTGGCGCCACTTGCAGCCTAGTTATCATTCGTTTCTATCAATTAGAAAAAAAGAAGCTAGATAAACCGTCGAAAGTGTGTCGAATGTTGTAGAAAAAAGGCGTTTTAAATGTTATCGTGGAGTTAACCTGGGACTTTGATTAAAAGTTTCACAAATTTAAGGGGGACAACCTTATGTTTCTCAAGGACACACAGACAAAACCTATGACAGCCTTGCTAGAAGAAGCTAGAAAACGCTCTGCACTTTTTTCACAGCATGATTTTTCACCATTCCAGGTGCCTGCTATAAATTCGGACGAGACGAGAGCCATTATAGAGCATTTTAATGCTGCCCTTCAGATGATGACCCAGCAGGCCGCAGACGCAGAGCTTCGTTTACAGCTTGTAACAGCGGCTATCCAAGTTGGACTATGGGATATGCAGGTCATTGCGGGAGATCCGGTCAATCCGAAAAATACGTTCATTTGGAGCGATGCCTTTCGCAAAATGCTAGGCTATCAGAATGAGGCTGATTTCCCGAATGTACTGGACAGCTGGTCGTCCAAGCTGCACAAAGAGGATCATGACTGGGTACTCGCTGCCTTTGCCAGCCATTTGAATGATCGAACTGGGACCGTCCCTTATGATCTGGAATACCGCTTGCTGCTGAAAAACGGCCAATATCGCTGGTTCCGTGCAACGGGCACGACGGTAAGAGACTCGAAGGGCGTTCCGCTCCGCGTTGCTGGTGCTTTATTCGATATTCATGACAAGAAAATGAAGGATCAGGAGACTGCCGCTCTCGTTACGCGCTACGATCTGATCAGCCGTGCTTTAGTCGAGGCTCCTTGGGATATGACGGTCGTAGCTGGCGATGTGGTCAATCCAAATAATGAATTTTGGTGGTCGCCCCAATTCCGCAAAACGCTTGGCTTTCAAGACGAGAGCGACTTCCCTAACGTCTTCAGCAGCTGGAGCAGCCGGCTTCATCCCGATGATGCGGAACGGACAATTAAAGGATTTGCGGACCATATGAACGATTACAGTGGTAAAACGCCATATGACCTGGACTATCGTCTAAAGCTAAAAAGTGGCGAGTATCGCTGGTTCCATGCAGGTGGAGAAACAGTCCGGGATTCGAGAGGCGTTCCGCTTCGGGTTGCCGGCACGATTCGGGATGTTACCTATGAGAAAAATAAAGATGATATCGTCAAGCTGATGAATGAGAAAACCCAGCAGCTTTCGCAATCGATTTTGGATATGGTCAAAGGCATTAACAATGTCACAACCCAAGCGCAGGAGCTCGCCGTTGCCCAAGAGCAATCGACCGAAGCCGCCAATCACGCCAAAAATAGTGCCGACGAGACGAAAAATATTTCTAATTTCATTAAAGAAATCGCCAATCAAACGAATCTACTGGGCCTCAATGCCGCGATTGAGGCAGCACGTGCCGGTGAGCTGGGCCAAGGCTTTTCGGTCGTGGCCAATGAAGTGCGCAAGCTGGCCGTCCACAGCGCCGATGCAACCGTCAATATCGAAAACAGCTTGAACACGATGAAGGATTATATCGAGGAAATTCTCCAGCACATTCATAATATGGCTAGCTTAACGCAAACGCAGGCTGCCCTGACCGAGCAGGTCAACGCATCGATGGATGAAATTAACGACATGTCGCAGTCGCTAGTCGATATTGCGAAGACGTTGTAGGTTCAAATTTTTAATAAATATAAAAAGACGATTCCCTCTCCTTTTTTTAAAGGGGACGGATCGTCTTTTTTCTGCTTATAGGCTGCATAACTAATCTGAGCTGCTTATATATGGGCAAAAGCTCTAAAAGGCTGGTACTCCATCGTGCCGATTAAAGCTTTCACGCTGTCATGCTCCCAGAAGCCGAAATCATTATTGACATAAAGGGCGTTATTTTTCCGATAAAAAATTTCCGAGTCGCTAAACGTCAAAAGGGCATCCGAGCCCACCGTTTCGAGAAGGCTGAACACCATTTGGAGCATCAGCTCGCAAGCCTCCGGCTCTGTATCGTACGAATTGTAAAGCTTAAAGCTCACATGCTGCTGGTATACGAATTCATCCTCCAAATAGTCAGAGTCCCATCCAAATGACATATCGAGCGTATCGACTATGGTCACCGAAAATCCGATTCTTTCATTAAACTCATCGATTCGAAATCCATTGGTTAGCGGAACCAGCTGCTCGGCTACAAAGCCCAATTGCTTTAAAACCTTTGTTACCATCGACTGTGTCAACAACCGCTCCTCAAACATTAAGGAATATTGCAGTGCCATAAATTCCCCTCCGCTTTATTGATATCAGCATCCTACATGCATCATATCAAATAGCTCTGAACGGATTCTGACCGAAGCACTTCAATAGGAAAAAGTTTCTTTTGCCAGCGTACCTGTTGTTGACGCTTCCCTTATTCTCCTTTACTATAGAAAATAGTGAATTGATAATGATTTTCATTATAATTGGAGGCTTGTTCAAATGTCAGAATCCTTGGAATTATTTGATGTAACGATTATTGGTGGAGGCCCTGCGGGCATGTACACTGCTTTCTATAGCGGAATGCGCGATTTGAAAACTAAGCTGATTGAAGCTCAAAATGAGCTTGGCGGCTTTCTGCACACGTACCCGGAGAAAATGATTTGGGACGTCGGCGGCATTCCACCGATGCGCTGTGACAAGCTGATTGCCTGGCTGGAGCAGCAGGCGCGCACATTTGACCCCACTCTCGTGTTCAACCAAAAAATCGTTGGAGTGGTAAAACAAGCGGACGGGAATTTCCTGCTTACCTCGACAACTGGCGAGCAGCATCTATCGCGTACGGTCATCGTGACCGTAGGCCGAGGCATTACGCAAATTCAGAAGCTTGATATTCAGGGCGCTGACCGCTACGAGGTAACGAATCTGCATTACACCATTCAAGAGCTGATATCGTTCCGCGGCAAAAGAGTGCTAATCTCCGGTGGCGGCAATTCCGCAGTCGATTGGGCGAATGAGCTTACGGGCATCGGGGCAGAGGTTATCGTTATTCACCGCCGCGATCAGTTCAAAGCGATGGAGAAGCATGTCGCGGATATGATGGCAACCGCCGATGTGCGTACGCCTTATTTCGTCAGCCAGCTGAACGGGCAAGGCGAGACGATTCACAGCGTTACGATTACTAACGCCGAGACGGGCGAAACGGAGGTGCTCGAAGTGGATGCGGTAGTCGTCAACCATGGCTATACGAGCGACTACGGCCCGATTGCAGAATGGGGTATTGAGCTGGGCGAGTGGGCGATCAACGTCAGCAACCGTCTGGCGACGAATGTACCGGGCATTTTCGCTGCTGGCGACTGCGTGCATTACGACAGCAAGGTAAGACTGATTGCCGGAACGTTTACCGATGCCGTGCTTGCCCTGAACAGCGCCAAGCTATACATGGAGCCGGAAGCGGACCATTACGCCTACGTTTCCTCCCATAATGTACGCTTCAAGGAACGTAATAAACAGCTGCATATCGCATCACTTAAATCGTAAAGCTGTCCATAGCATAAACGGAATGCTTATCGTTTGCTAAAAAGCCCCTATCCGGCTCTATGACCGGATAGGGGCTTTTGCATATAAACGTCTGCCTTTTTCTTAATTAAATGATCAGGAAAGCCACTCCAGAAACTCAAGACGATTTCCAAAAGGGTCGTTTAAGTAGAAGCGTTTGACGCCTTCATCTGCCCTAGCCTCGTCGTCGATCACTTGGATGTGGTGCTGAAGCAAATGATCGTGCAATTCCTCTAGGCTCTGTACGTGGAAGGCAGGATGGGCTTTCGTTGCTGGGACAAAATCCTGCTGCACGCCAATGTGCACTTGATGGGTGCCGCATTGAAACCAGACCCCGCCGCGTTTTTTCAGCATCTCCGGCTTTGGAATTTCCGTCCAACCTAATATACCGTTAAAAAAACTCCTTGCCTCTGTTTCGCAGCCTTCCGGAGCTGCAAGCTGAACATGGTCAATGCCATAAAAATGATAAGCCATATATTTCGCCTCCTGTTTCATATAGTGAAACATAGTTTCATTTTATAAATCTATTTTAACGCTATTTCCAATAAAAATCCAGCCTTTTCCACTTTGATGCGGTAAACTAAACTAGCATAATCATGCTTCCAATCAGCTTAGGTCGCATATCCTTTCCTATATTTCAAAAAAAGTCCGTTACGGCTGATTACGCCATAACGGACTTCTCTATATGTGTGGTTCCTATTTTGCGAAGCTATGATTGCCGATCGTCGTAATGACTTCCAGGCTGTCCCAGAAGGCGCCTTTAGACACATTGGGATTAAAGAAGTAGATTGCATTTTGCACGTTGTTTTTGCCATTCAGCGCTTCCTTAGCTGCGCGCAGGGAGCCTTCATTTGGCTTGCTTTTATCAAGTAGTCCATTGTGAGCTGGCGGGAACTGTCTGCCCGAATAAATCACTTCACGAATCGTGCTTGGAAAACGGGAGTCCTTCACTCTGTTCAATATGACGTTCGCCAAGGCAAGCTGTCCTTGGTATGACTCATAACCCGACTCAACCATTGTAATCTTGGCAAGCAGCGTCAAGTCCGCTTCTGTGAACGGGTCAGCAGCATGATCAAAGATCGAAGGAATGATCACTTTAAGCTTCGTACCCGCTTTAAGCTTCGCCTTGCTATCCAGCCCGTTGCGCTTAAGCAGCTCCGACTTGCTGCTGCTCGTTTCCTTGCTAATCTCGTCAATACCGTATTTATCCGTTATTACTGCTGGCTTCACTGTAGCAAGCTCAATATCGCCTGATCCCGCATTTACTTGCAGATCAGCATGCAGCATTTCTGCTAATTGGCGCAGGGACGCATACAGTCTGCCTTCCTTGAACACGGGAGCCGCATCCATTACATACCGCTCATCGTTGAAATAGACAACGGGCACTCCGTTTCCGAGGACGATTTTATCATTCACTGCCGTATGTATCGTTACTTCCTCATTGTCACTATCCCAGCTCGACTTGGCACTGAACAGCTCAGCGATGCGAGCTACAGGCACATACAATCTTCCATCCAGTATAAACGTAGAATCATTCAGCACTACTTGCTTGCCGTCGAGTTTAATCTTCGCGTCATCCGCAGCCGAAGCGCTTGCCAAGGGCCCGATGCATAGCAGAAGCATTCCCAAAACCATAGCGAATATTAGCCGTTTAACCGGCCTGCTTTCTCTAATCATACGTACCTCCCAGAATATTGTGGTCGTATTTCACTTGAAGCAATAACAGCAAACCGCTGCAGCGCCTCACCATAAAACACGCCCTAGCTGGAGCAATCTCCCAGCATTCTTTCTCTGGGCAAAATTATAACACAGCTAAATAGGTCTGTAGGATTAACATTTTCACAGAATTAATAAGAAGCTTGTTCCACCCACTACTCTAAAACGTACAGCGGAAGCGTGAAATAGAAGGTGCTTCCTACTCCCAGCGTGCTCTCCACATGAATTTCTCCCTCATGATAATGGATGATTTCTTTGGCAATCGCAAGACCGATTCCACTCCCCTGAACCGCCTGCCGATCATGCCTTTCTCTAAAGAAGCGGTCAAATACAAATGGCAGCGACTCCTTCTGCATGCCTGCCCCATTATCCTGAACACGTATGGTGAGCTGACCGACGGAATCGTCATCGCCTGTCCATTCTTCGATTGCACAATGAATGCGAATCTGCCCTTCGGCCCCCGTGTGCTGAATCGCATTAAACACGAGGTTGGTCAGCACCTGCGTAATTCGGTCCATATCCACAACGACATGGTATTCGGACAGCTTAGCTGAATCAAATGCCAGCTGAAAATCATAATGCAGTCCGGCGCGCACAACATCGAGCATGAATTTATCCTCGATTTTGGCGACCAGCTCCTGAAGCGTCATCATGAGAAAGATCATTTCGGATTTGCCCGATTCTAGCCGCGACAGCTCAAATAAATCATGGATCAAACGGTTTAGGCCAAGCGCTTTGACGAGCACCATTTGCAAGTACCTTTTTTTATCCGCTTCCTGCTCCACAAGCCCGGATACAATCGCTTCTACATAGCCTTGAATCGCCGTCATCGGCGTACGCAGCTCATGGGAAATATCGCTGAGCAGACGCCTGCGGGACAGCTCAAGCCGGCTTAAATCTTTGTTTTTCCGCTCCAATTCCACCGTTCGCTCATGAATGCGATGTTCCAGATTCGTATTCAGCTCGGAAAGCTGCTCGTTTAACTCGGCAAGCTGCTGCGCATTGAGGCTTACTTCCTGAACGGACCTTTTTAACAACAGCAGCGTTCGGACACGGCTTACGAGCTCATTGCGGCCAATCGGCTTCGAGATATAATCATTCGCTCCAGCGCTAAAGCAGGCCATAATCGTATGATCCCTGCTGCTTGCCGTCATAATCAATATGGGCAGCTCGATTAAGTTGTATTTTTCTCTAATCAGGCCGCATAGCTCATAGCCGGACATGCCGACCATCATCAAATCGGCAATAACCAAATCCATTTCATGCAGCTCATCCATACGCTCCAGCACCTCAGCACCACTGGTAGCAGACTCGAATACACAGCTGAGCGGCGCCAGCTGTTGAATAACGACCTGCAAATTCACGGGTTCATCGTCCACAATGAGCACGCGGTAAGGCCGCTGTGAAGATATGGGCAGCTCTGAACCGCCTCTATTCCCTGTACCTGCGTGGGCGGCCACTGCTGTCTGTTCTTTTTCAACAGCGATGAGCTCATGCCCATTCAACCGCTCCTGTTGCTGTTCAAGCAGCGATACCGGCAGGCCCTTAACCCCCAGATGACGGATGGTAAAGCTAAACAATGAGCCTTGACCGACCTTCGACCATACCGTAATTTCTCCACCATGCAATTCGACAAGCTGCTTCGTAATTTTCAGGCCCAGCCCCGTGCCCGTATCATCAATCGATTCGAGCTTCTCAAAAGGGTTGAAAATGACTTCAAACTTGTCCTCAGCTATGCCAATTCCCGTATCCTCCACATGTATTTCCACATAGTCGCGGAAATGCTGCGCGGTTATCGTCACATGCCCGGAAGGCGTATATTTGATCGCATTGCCTATTAAATTAAACAAAATTTGCTGCAGCCGATTCTCATCGGCAAAAATAGGCGGGAAATCGGAGCGGATCTGATTGCGCAGCTCTAAATTTCTGCCGGTTACGAGCGGCTTGACGACCGTAAGCACCACCTGTGCCAGCTGGTACAAATCGATTTTCGTTAGATGAAGGCGCATATCATTATTTTTTAATAGAGCATAGTCCAATATATCATTAATTAAATAGGACATACGCTGACCGCTCGATACAATCATGTTCAAATGCACACGCTGGCTGTCTTCTATCCGATCATACATGCTGTGAAGCAGCGACTGCGCCAGCCCAATAATGCCGTTCAGCGGCGTACGCAGCTCGTGAGAGGTGTTAGCCAAAAACTCATCCTTTACCTTATCCAAATCAAGCAGGCGCGCAGATAAGCGCTCATTCGTTTTAATGGCATTGGAAAATTTGATCGAC
The DNA here is from genome assembly GCF_059383715.1 of Paenibacillus sp. J31R34. NCBI lineage: Bacteria > Bacillati > Bacillota > Bacilli > Caryophanales > Paenibacillaceae > Paenibacillus > Paenibacillus sp. J31R34. Next base: position 58,654 of record NZ_JBXENU010000012.1, on the reverse strand, counting down.
ACAATAATGGATAAGCAAATAATTAAAAACAGCAGCCCATATGGAAAATAGATGCCCGTTCGAATCGTGTCATTGCTCATCAAAATATCATTGACGACCGTTATGAAAAAGACAACGGTGCCCATCAGCATTAAATTTGCGCCTGACAGCCGTCTAATGGCAGCCTTGAATACATATTGAATGAGCACAAAACCAATCACAATCGCATAGGCCTGCATCACCATGGCCAGCTTCGTAAACACTTGAACCGGCGTCACAACAATGAACAAGGTCAGCAGCCCGCCTGGAATCCACAGTATATTTCGCATCCGTTTTGTCACTTGGCCCGGAAAGCTGTAATAGAAAAACAGCACAAATAGCGGGGCGCTCCCGAGAAAGCCCAAATATTCGATTTTCACTAAGACATTATCATTTAGGCTTTGAATTAAGACCGATAGCGTGTATTGGGATTGGGAGCTGTTTTTCATAGCCAGCACTACACAAATAAGGCCAAAAAATAAAGATTCCCAATTTTTACGCAAGAGGATAAATAAAACGATGTGGTAAAGCCCCATAATGAGCATGCAGCCAATCAACATACTCTCGAATACGAGCTTCTTTTTCATATATTGATCCAGGCTGTCGTATTCCCCTAAAGTTAAAGGAGCAAACAAGCCTGCTTTTCGCTGGGTGTAGTTGGACACTTGAATGACAATGTCTGCCTGTGTCTGACCTGCTTCCAAGCGAATCAGGGACGGCACCATATACGGCACTGCCTCCGTCTCGCTGCGGCCTACAACTCCGCTCTCAGAAACGAGCTTCCCATTGATCCACATGCGGTGGGCCGTTGTTATCCCTTTTGCTACAAGGCCCAGCTCGGTTTCCGCCTCTGGCAATTGTACGACAAGATGATAGGTGGCATAGCCCTTGCTTGAATGCTTTTGTCCATCAGCCTCATGCTGGCTCCATGAGCTTGGCACTTTTATGTAGCCAGCCTGGCCAGCGCTCCCCGCTGTAAAATCATCAGGCTCCAGCAGCTGATTCCAGTAAAATTCCCATTCGCCGTCCAGCGAGCTGCCAGTGCCAGCAATTTGATCCTGGGCTGTAATGGACAGCTTCCCCCTGCTCGCTTCAGGTTTATCCTTATCTAGTGCAGAATTAAACGTCATTAGTATAATAAATATAAATGAAGCTAGTGCTATCGGAACGAAATAGTAGAGGAAAGGCACACGTTTCTTCATGGAAGCTTCACCGCTGATTACCCCTTTTTTCACAATAAAATTGCCGGAGCAATAGCACCCGCCTCTGCATCATAACATAGCTTATATTTCTAAGCGAAACGATAGCTTTGCCGTCAGAGGACGGCTTTCGGCCATTTACTCTTAAATATCATAGTTTTCAAGCCTTTTTTGAATTTCCTTCTTCTCCATATGGAGATAGGTATTCATCCACTGGTGGAGATGATAGCGCTTCGGATCAACGGCTATGGCGATATCATCATCGTGATCGTCCAATTGCACGAATTGCAGCTGAAGCGAATACGAAGGATATTTTTTCAAATAACGCGAAATTTCAAAAGCATCATACACGGCGGCCAGCACATCCCCCTGCCGTACGCCATCAAAAAGCTGAGCCGAGTTTGGATAGCCCACCTGATTTTGATTCGGGAACAGCTCACGCGCAAAGCCCGCATAGGAGGTGCCCGCTACAATGCCAATCCGTTCTCCTCGCCCTTGGATGAGCGCTAGCGGATCAACGTCATCCCCTTTTTCGCCAATGGCTGCAAGCTGCAATCGGTTAATCAATAGCGCTTGTTTCAAATTCAAATAAGCATCGGAAAATAAAACCCGCTTCGCCCGTTCCAAGGTCATGCTCAGCTTGGAAACCCCGATATCCACCTCTCCAGTAGATACTTGATTAATCACTTCATTAAAGGAAGCTGCTGTACGGATAAACTCGGCTTGTACGCCAAGCTTAAGAGCGATGTCATTTGCAAGATCAACATCGCTTCCGCGGAGCACTCCCTGATCATCTGCATAGAAAAACGGATAGCGATCCTCCTGATAGAGGGCTACCCGCAGCTTGCCTCTGCTCAAAATGTCCCGAATATCCTCCGGATAAGTCTTTAATTGCTCCTCTGTATAAACGGGTAGCTCCACTTTATCAGCCGGAGCGGCAGAGCTTGCGGGAATTGGACTAGTGACGGCTGGGCTTGCCGCATGAGCTTGCTTTTCTGGTGCCAATTGATGTGCCTGTTGTGTCATGCTTGCACATGATGTCGTAAAAATGCCTATTACCAACACCAAAAGCAAGCAGAAGGCCAAGCGATCGTATTTGCCGATCATTGCTGGCCATCCTCCCCTCCATGCGAAACTTGAGTTTTGCGAAAGCATACTGCGCATACGGTCATGTCATACACAGCGATACGAACATAGCATAGCTTGCAGCGCGGAATAGAGACGGTTGCCAAGCCTCCAACAACCTCTTCCAGCTCTTCTTCCAAGAGCTCACCGGCTTGCCCATTTTCTTTTTTCTGATCGTTATCAGCCTGCTGGTATCCCATATGCCCCGCCTCTTTCAAAGGTTACCTTAAGCCTTAAGCCGCGTCCTCATGCCCCTGCTAGAGAACAGACTGAATACCGTAACCCCATGTCGTATTTTGACCGCTCATGCCATGACCATAATCAAGAAGCAGACCGAGCCCGTGGACGAGCTCTTCCAATTCCGGCACTGGCGGTTTTAATGCATAAATATCAAACGGCTTGCGGTTATTTCGGCCAACAGCCACTTTTTTCTCCAATCGAAAATACCCAAAAGTCAGCGCATTTACACTGACGCGGAACGGGGATAGCTCCTTAGCGAAGCTTTTGACAAAGGCCAGCGCTCCTTGGTTATATACTGGAGATGAAGGGAAGCCATCATAATGCAGCGAATCGGCCAGCATTGGCACGATGATCTGCCCCCGCTGCTTACGCGCCATCACACTCCCTGCCGCCCGGCTGTATACAAACAGCTCGCTTAGAAGGCTGTAGCTTTTCAAAGCGAACTCGGCAGGATCATGCTGCAGCGCCTCCAGCTCGTCCACCCAATCATGGCCATGAATATACAGGTCAAGCCCTTGCATCTGCTCGGCAATGCCCGCTATCACAGACTCCACTGCTTTCATTTGAACGTCTGGCGCAACGATCGTTTGAATTTGTTCCTGCCACTGCGGCGGCACATCTACCCTAAACTGCTCCGCCTGCTCAGCTAGCTGGAAGCTCGCCGTGACCCGGATGCCCCGCTGCAGCAAATATAGCGCCATCGCTGTGCCCGAGGCACTTTCAGCATGATGCAAAAATGCGCTTTTCATCTTCGTTCCCCCTTCTATTACAACCAAGCTTAACGCAAAAAACCGCCATCTATTTTCAACGTTTGGCCTGTGTGATAACTAGCCAGAGGCCCCGCCAAATACATAACCGCATCCGCTACCTCCTCGGCTGATCCGAGCCTGCCGGCTGCCGTATGCTTTAAAAAATCCGCCAGTTTCTCTGGGGGAACGCCTTGAGCCATTTCGGTTTCAATCATGCCGGGCGCAATGGCGCTCACTTGAATATTTTTCGAGGCATAAAGCCGGGCATACAGTTTCGTCAAGCCTATAATTGCGCCTTTGGAAGCCGCATAATTCGTCTGGGCTTCCCGGCCGTAGATGCCGCTGACGGACACCATATTAATAATGGCGCCCTTCCCAAGGCGCAGCATATAGCTGACCGCCTCCTGAGAACAGTAGCATGTGCCGATAAAATTCGTATCCAGCACCTCATTCCACTGCTGCTCTTCCATAAATAGCGCCATTTGATCATTCGTGCGTCCTGCATTGTTGACCAGCACATCGAGACGTCCATACGTTTCGAATACCTGCTTCATCACATTGGCTACAAAATCTTGATCGCTGACAGAGCCTTTGTACAAGCTAATCCGTCCGCCAGCTTTCTCAGCGTCGCCTTGCAGCTGCTCCGCTGCTTCATCATCCCGCACATAAATGCCGGCAACGACAGCTCCCTCTGCAAGGAATCGCAGAGCGATGGCCCGGCCAATGCCTCGTGTTACGCCCGTAATCAGTATGACGTGATCACGAAAGGTCATGAGCCCTGCGTTCCCTTCTGCTGGCTAGCCATAATCAACTCAGCAATGGACTGGACATTTTTCAAATGAATTTTTAATTCATCTGCCGGAATTTGCTCCACCATTACCCCGTACAATTCCTCCATGCCCACCATTACCTCGAACGCTTCTACCGAATCCAGGCCCAGCCCTTCACCGAATAAAATCATATCGTCCGTGATTTCCTCCGCCGTAATATCCTCAAGCTTAAGCCTGTCAATTAGCAGCTTTTGCTTAATCGTCTGCTTAATGGTGTCCATGTCTAAAATCTGCTCTACGCTCATACGTATGCGCCTCCTTGGATATTAACCTTTTTTAATTTTGAAAATAGTGCTAGATGCAAGCGCCTGTCAATCGTTCCATGCGCTTACAACTGCCGCGCAGTAACTGCCGTTGACCGTCGAGCTTACCGTTAAAACATGCTGAAGCTGGGCCGTTTGCTGCGGCACATTAAGGCGGGCATATGCGCCGCTGGCTATTCCACTTGCGGAAGCTGCACGGCTCACAAGCTCCGCGGCCGCCGCCAAATGCAGCATCGAGCTGTAGGATTCGCCGAAGCCGGCGTATTCATTGAAGCTAATGATTGGCGGCGACTGATCAGCTGCACTTAATGAGGATAGCGCTTGACGCTCGCCCTCCGTTTCGCCAGGCCTGCCGACCGTATTCAGCAAAATCAGGTCCAGCTGCGCTATAGCAATTCCCGCTTCATTTAATGCTTCCGCTACCGCCCTGCAAAGCGTCGCTTCAAGTTGGGGACCAGCTGCCACTGCTCCAAAAGCAGTGCCAAAGCCGCTTAGTTCGGCATAAATGCCGGAATGCCTTTGCACGGCTTGCTCCGCATCACAAAGCACCATACATACACTGCCCTCCACCATGCGGAAGCGGCTCGCCTGCAAGCCTTTCGCACGGTCAATGTCGCTCGATAGCACTGAGCATTCATCTCCCGCTCCAATGAGGCAGGAGGATAACGTGCGCTCGCGGATTTTGCCTGCTGCATACAGCGCAGCGGTCAGGCCCTCATTGCCTCCCGTGCTGAAGGAGCTGTTGAAGCCCAGAAGCTTCAGCTTCTCCGCTGTCTGCCCGGCAATTGAATTAATGACGGTATGGGGGAAATAGATGCTGCTCGCATATTCCGGCCCTTTCACAAATACCGACTCCAAATATTGGGAAATACTGTCCGTACTGCCCCGGGCTGTGCCAAAAATAAAGCCGAGCTCTTCCTTCTCCACCTCGGTTATTTGTGCGTCCTCCAGTGCAGCAAGTGCCGCGCCAATCGTATTTTGCGACAGCTGATTCATTCTGCGCTCATATTTGCTTTTGTCATATTCCTTCAAGGAAAAGGAGGAAGCGCCCGAGGCTTCTGAGGAGGCGTCCTCTGCAAGCCAACTCACGATGCTTCCCTGATGGATATGGCCGCCGCCAACAGCACCAAGACCAGTAATGACAACCTTCCGCTTGGCGAGCTGCGCCGGGCTTTCCGTATGCGGCGCCGCGGCTTCGCTCAAGTCAGTACGCAGCACTAATGAAACGTTGTGTCCACCAAAGGCAGCATTATTGCTGACGATATACTTTGGACGCATGGGGCGCATGCTGTGCTGAATGATATCTGCCTCTTCGCAGCCTTCGCGCGCTGTGTCAAAATGCAGCGTTGCTGGCACATAGCCTTGCTTGATCGCATAAAGCGAGGTCACAAGCTCTAGTGCGGCAGCAGTACCTAGGCTGTGCCCAAAATACGCTTTGCTTGAGCTGACCGGAACGGTCAGCTGCTCGCCAAAGCTGCGTTTCAAACCGCTAATTTCAGCGCGGTCATTCGCCTGTGTTCCGGTGCCATGCGCATTCACGTATCCAATTTCCTGTTTGGCAACCTGCGCCAGGCTCAGAGCCATATCTACTGCCCGCTGCATCCCAGCGCCCTCCGGGTGCGGCGCTGTCATATGATGGGCATCATTACTCAGCCCATATGCGCACAGCTCCGCATAAATAGTCGCCCCTCGCGCAGCGGCGGCATCCAGCCGCTCCAGCACAACGAATGCCGCGCCTTCGCCCAGATTCAGTCCAAAGCGGCTGCCAAACGGCGAGGATGGCAGCGGATTAAGCGCCCGGAGTACATTAAATCCGGCATATACACTATGCGACAGCGGATCTGAGCCGCCTGCGAGCATGACATCGGCATATCCCCAGCGAATCATGTCGCTGGCATAGCCGATTGCATTGCCACTAGCGGCACATGCCGTATTTAACGTCGCCACCGGTCCCTGCACGCCGAGCTGCCGTGCAGTATCATCCCCTTGCTGATAAAAAGGATAGTTCGCTGTATTCTCCTCATCCAGCGCCGACAAATCCCACTGCTTCTCCAGCGATAATATGCCGCCGTTGCACGTACCAAGCGACAGCCCAATTCTTGAAGCTGGGATCTGATGCGCAGCGGCATCTCCTTGCGCTATAGCAAGCCCGCTGCTATGGAGTGCCTGCTTGGCAGCCGCAATCGCATATCGCGCACACCAGTCCATCGACTGTTCTGCGGTATCCGCGAAGGCCGCTTCCCGCCACGATTCGTCCAATTGTCCGGCAAGCGAGCTTAACAACGCATCCGTATTGAAGCGAGTGACTTTCCCAATCCCTGTCTCTGACGCAAACATCCGCTCAAAAACGGCCTGTGGCTCATTGCCCAGCGCACACAATACACCTATGCCCGTTACGGCTATACGATGAGCCTGTTCATTGTCCTTCATGCTTTTTCCCCCGAATCCTTACTTCAATGGCAAATAACAAATCCGTTTCTCGCTCGTCTTCCATGAATAAGGCCCAAGCCATTGCCGCGCGAGCTTCATCATGACAGGTGTCCCCCGGTTGACCGTAAAAATGCCGTAAGGAATGCCCGCTTCCAATTGAAGCCGGATCGACCTCGCCAGCATCTGGAAAGCTAAGCCTACCTGCTGATATTCAGGAGCAATGTAGACCGCATCGTACAATATCGTATCCTCGGTCAACCGATACGTCATCGACCAGCCCTTAATCCCCTGCTCCGACATTAGTCCGAGACTGTTGCTCGGCTCCAGAGGCGCAAAGGTTTTGAACGGCGATAGAAAATCCGGAAAAACAGCGGCGGCGGCTTCAATCGCTTGTTTAAGCTCGTGTTCCTTCTTTTCCGCCCATAGAAACAGCTCCAAGCCGCTTGGCAAAGGACGTTCCCGCAGCCAGCTTGCGCGGGCAATATCGCTATTGATATGGAAAACAACCGCATCGCATAACGGCTGTGTCCAGCCTTCTTTTTGCAGCCACGCTTCTATCGTCTCCGTAGAGGACTTTCCGGAATAATAATAAACCTCAAGGCTTTGGGCTTGCTTCTCGAGGCATAAGCTCCGTACTTCTTCCATGATGGAGGAGGCGATTCCCTTCCTGCGCCAACGTTTGTCAACGAACAGGCATTGCAGCATCGCATACTGTGCACCTGCCCCTTCCCGCAGCTCCAGCACAGCCAAGCCTACCGGAGCATCTCCCACTTCCGCCCCAATCAGCATAAAGCGGCTTTGCCCTTGGCCGCTCCTGATACTCTGCTCCAATTGCAAATAAAGCCACTGAAACATGAGCGGCTTGTATTTCAATCTGTCATCAGGCACTAATCTCTTGATCTTGTACATGTGTTTCCTTTCTGGCTGACAGAAGTGAAGCCGTAGCGCAGTTAATGGATACATTAGCCGCCGTAATAATGGGATCGATAATCGGGTTGATCGCCAACAATAAAATGATCGTTACTTCGGCGGGAAGCTTCAGCATCCCTGCTATAATGGCAATCATGCCAATCGATACGACGCCCGGAGAACCGGCACCTGCGATAGAAGTCAATACAGCCCCCAACAGCACCAGCATCCACTGCATGATCGTAAAATCGTATTCATACAATTGAGCGGTAAATGCAATGCCCAGCGTATAGATAAGCACCATGCTGTAACGGCACATAATCATGCCAATCGGTACAACCAGTTGAATCGCGTGCGACTGCAAATGGAGCTCTTTGCTTAAAGCATGCATACAGGATGGAACGGTAGCAATGCTGTTTCTCGTGCCAAATGCTAAAATGAGCGACTCCTTTAAAGCGCCGATGACCACCCTGACAGGCTGGCGCAATTGCAGGGACAGTACGGCGACGGAAACGATAATTAGTACGATGCTAACGAGATAAAACATCATAATCAGCTTCAGCATGGCAGGCAAAATGTCCAAGTTCAAAGTAGCAAACTGTCCGGCCATCATGCAGAATAAAGCAAACGGCAGCGCGTACATCGACCAGGAAATCGCCTTCTGAAAAGCACGGAACAAAACGTCTGCAAGCTGCAGCACATCTTCCCCTTGTCTCGTTCGCATCATGCCGACGGCTACGCCGACGATGACGGAGAAAAATAAAATTTGCAGCGTATTATTTTCCATTAGGGCTGTAAAAATATTGGACGGGATCATGTCGAGCAAAAACAACAAAATGCCTTGCGATTTCTCCTCTTCCACTGGCGCTCCATTGGAACTGGAATCATTGACAATCGCACCCAGCACCTGCTTCGATTGTTCTGGCAAGCCTGCCCCCGGATGGCCCACCTCTCCAAAAATCAGCCCGAACATGCCGGAAATGATGAGTGCAGCGGCATAGACGAGGCACATGCGTCCAATTGTTTTCATGGCGCCGCTATTAATGAATAAGCTGCCGATGCTGGAAATAATGGCGGTCATCATAATCGGAATGACACACATTTTCAAAAAGGATAAATAAAGATCGCCGAAATCCGCTACCGAATGAGCGATTCCCGGCGCATACAAGCCAGTAGCAATACCTGACAACATGCACAGCATAATCATCCAGAAAGATTTGACCCATTTGAATGACAAAACAGACACAACCGACACACAAGCACCCTCTTGTTAGGCATTGGGACGAAGCAGCTTCCGCTGGAAAACGCGGGCAATGGCTAGCAAGCAGCTGTCCCTCTCATCGCTTCTCTATAAATTTGGAGCGACATCGTGCCTCAGCGGCGGATATCACTCCAATGCAAGCTCTATTTAAGTATGAAAGGAATTAGGAATTTCTGATTTGGTCAGCTGTTGCATTACCGATATTTTCGCCAACGCGGATAGCCGTGTTAGCTGCGTTTTCGGCAATTGAGCCTACGCCATTAAAGAAATCATTAGCTCCCGATTTGCTGCCGCCAGCAACGGATTCCAGTTCTGTTTCTGTCAGCTCATCAGCCGCACCGCGTACTTCTGGCAATACGATTGTCGCGTGGTAGCCAGTTGCATCAACGATGTTGATTTTAAATTCTTGCGGTACTTCATGACCTGTCGCTGCTTTAATCGCTGCGTAGATGTCGCTTACTGCAAGCGCGCGGAATTCTGCATCCGAAGCCGCTTTCGTGATTACTGCGTTTACCGTATCCGTAACTTGCTGTTCATTCCAACTCATGATTTAATTCCTCCAATAATGTAGTGTTGTTTCTTACAGGTATTAGAATAACAGCCCAGCTTCAATCTGCTCTCAACTCTCGTTCAATTTTAGTTCAAATGTTGCAGCCCTTATTTTGAGATGATGCCGCCATTCACAGGAAGTGAAGTGATTGGGCCAACCGGCATTGTATCGTTATGAAAGGATGGTTCAATGAATGGCGTAACACCCTCTGGGAACCCTGTTTTGCTGCCGCCGGCAACAGCTTCAAGCTCCGTTTCTGTCAGTTCGTCTGCCGCTCTACGCACTTCTGGCAATACGATTGTGCTGTGGTAGCCTGTTGCGTCAACGATATTGATTTTAAATTGCTGCGGTACCTCATGCCCGGTGGCTGCTTTGATGGCTGCATAAATATCGCTTATTGCAAGTGCGCGAAACTCCGCATCCGAATTCGCTTTTGCAATGACGGCATGCACCGTTTCATTAAACTGCTCCTGCGTCCAACTCATGTTTCAATTCCTCCCCAATTCTCCGTTTCTACTTACACCTTTTAGAATAAAAGCCCAGCTTCAAGCTGCCTTCAACTTTCAGTCAATTTTAGTTCAATTGTTACGCCAATTGGCGGCTGGCAAGCTCCGCGAACAGACCATGCTGCTGCAGCAGCTCCTCATAGGTGCCGGATTGAATAATCCGCCCCTTATCAAACACATAAATGTGATCAGCCTGCGTAATCGTACTTAAACGATGGGCAATGACGATCCTCGTCACCTGCAATTTGGTCAAGCTTTGGCTGACGATGCTTTGCGTCCGGTTATCCAGAGCGCTTGTAGCTTCGTCAAAAAAGAGAATTTTCGGCCGTTTGGCAATCGCTCTCGCAATCATTAGGCGCTGGCGCTGCCCGCCGGAAAGCGTGCCGCCGCCTTCGGATATCACCGTATGCATCGCCATCGGCATGCTGCGGATATCCTCATCAAAGCCTGCCATCTCCGCTGCTTCCCAGGCATCCTGAAGCGTCAAATCGGAGGTGCCAATAATATTGGTGAAAATATCGCCAGACATCAGCTTGCTGTTTTGCAAAACGACGCCAAACTGGCTCCTCAGCAGCCCCACATCAAGCGAGCGCAAATCCTGCCCATCAAAATAAACCGAGCCGCTCTGAGGCTGCTCAAAACCAAGCAATAGCCGCATAAGCGTGGACTTGCCGCAGCCAGAAGCGCCGACGAAGGCGACATACTGCCCTGCTTTAATGTTCATCGACAGATCATTCAGCACGAGCGGCTGATCCTCAGCGTAGCGAAACTGGATATGCCGAATTTCAATCGCCCCGCTCACTTCACCCGGATCCTCGAGCTGGTCATGCATTTCAGGCAGCGTCTTTAAAATCGGTTTCGCCCGCTCATAAAGCGGCACGATATGCACGACCGACAGCAGCGCAGAAGCCATCGCCAGCATCGCCATTAGAAAGCTGGAGAAGGCGGAGAAGAAAGCGATAAATTGTCCCGCTGACAGCGCGGAATTGCTGGAAACGACCAAGTAAAACAGCACCATGGAAGCGACCAAGGGAAAAAAGGATTGAAACACGCTGGAGTAGTTATCCAGCATTCTGACCTTGAAGGACAATTTCTTCTGCTCGGCAAACGCTCTTGCCCATAAGAAGAATGCGCGATTTTCCGCCGCCGCCATGCGAAATTTGCTAATGCCGTTCAGCAGCTGGAGCACCGTACCGGAAATGCGTCCCTGAATATCCAGCAGCCTGCGCTGGTAACGAATTTGCAGCAGGCCAATGCCGACTGTAAATGACATGGAAATGAGCACAAGGCCTCCGGCCACTAAAGCAAGACTTGGACTGTAACGGAACAGCAAAGCATATTGAAAAATGGAAAATACGCCCGTCAGCAGCGAGCCTAGAACCGCACCTGATAAAAGCTGCCTAATCGTATTAATGCTGCTCGCTCTGGAAGCCAAATCGCCCGCCGTATAGTTGCGGAAAAAGGACACCGGCAAATTCAGCAGCCGATCCCAAATCGCCGCCTGAACGGAGCTTTCTACCCGGCCCTCCATTCGCATGGAGGCGAGCGATCCCGCTAGGCGGAACAAGGCAATCGACACGACGGCGGAGACGAGAATCAGCGCCATCTGGACGAGCGGCCCACGATACGATTCAGGAATAATCGTATCTACCAAAATACCGGTAGCAACCGGCAGCATAATGCCGAGCAAGCCCGCTACCGCTCCCATGAGCAGAACCATGATGAGATCCCGCCGAATCGAATGATGCGTGCCAAACTGCAAAATATCCTTTACGCCAAGCGCTCGAGCCGGAAAGGTCCGATAAAACATATGAGCCATCGGCTCGATGCCCGCCGCCATTTCGGCATTTACGATGCCTTTTTCGCCGTTAAGCGGATTTTCCCATGTGTAGGAGCCCGCAGAAGCCGGTATCAGGGCAACAGGCTCGCGGGATAGCTCCATGAATGCGACCAGCGGCCCATTGTCCGCCTTCCACCATTCCCCTTTGAGTACAACCTTGCGGGAGCGGACGCCAGAAGCTTCGGCAATTTCCTGAATAGGCGAACGCTGCGAATGCTTTTTAAGCTTTCTGCCTACAGGCTTAATGACGATGCTGGCATATTCGCCGACGACGCGGCAGGCCATAAATAGCGGATCCGTTGAATGAAAAGCAGCAGCTCGTTGATCTTCCGGCCCTGTAACGGCAAGCAATCGCTTGAGCGCATGATCCATTAGCGAATCGTCATGCTCCGTCCGCCGGAGCAGGCGTTCATGCTCCTGCAGCCGCTCCTTGGTCAATAAGGCAGCCAAGCGGCTGGCGATTAATTGATGAAATGCATATAAACCTTGCAGTTGCTGATCATTTTGCAGCCAATGGAGCGTGCTGCGCAATTCGAGCTCGGCAGCCTGCTTCGTTTCCAGCCAACTGGAGGAGGTTACCGGTATGTAATAGGGCTCCTCCGCTGTAATCGGATGCTCGGATACCCAGTAGACGACGCCGTCACGTATTTTCACCCAGACCGTTTGCAGAGACCTCCAGGTTTGACCTTCTGCCAGCTCAAGATGCTCGCTTTGCTCCAGCAGCTCAAACTCCGGCGGGGCATTTCGCACACTCAGCGCCGCAGACCAGCAGCCTACCCATTGATCAATCAGAGGGGCAAGCTTCTCGTCGCTCAGCCCGTATTCCGCCCTGCGGCTAATAAATACATCTCGGTTCAATTGGGATACCTTCGTGCCCACGGATGCCGTCAGCAGCAAGCCTGCTCTCTCTACTCCTACATAATCCTCAAAGCCGAATAGGAGAGCCCCTTCCTCCAAACTGAATAAATAGCGCCGCTTGTTTTTTGTCCCGCCATTGTCAAGCTCAAGGGTCACGGCGAAAACATCCACATAACCGGAATCGACATACCATACATCATTTTGATTGGTTACTAGAATTGGCCTGTTGCCTTCCACCTCATGACAAGTTCCGTAACCTTCAAAAAATGAATGCAGGTTGAATTGTACCGCTTCAGCCACTTTTCCACCTCCTTTTCGCACCATGTCTACTGATTTTGAATGAGACGGGTATAATAGCCATTTCGTTCCATGAGAGAAGTATGCGTGCCCCGTTCAATGATTTTCCCACGCTCCAGCACAACGATTTCATCCGCATCCCGAATGGTGCTGAGTCGGTGGGCCACCGTAATACAGGTCAAGCCTCGACGTCTTAGACTATCATCTACCTTTTTCTCCGTTGCCGGGTCCAACGCGCTTGTCGCCTCATCTAAAATAACGATCGATGGATTGCCAGCCAGCGCCCGTGCAATTTCCAGACGCTGGCGCTGGCCACCGCTGAAATTGCCGCCATTTTCCGAAATCATATGCTCATAGCCGCCGCTGCGTTCCGCAATATGATCATGGATCACCGCATCCTTCGCAGCCCTGACAACATCGATCTCTGGTATCGTAGAATCCCAAAATGTAATATTTTCTTTGATCGTTCCTTCCAGCAGCACAATATCCTGATCGACAACGGCAAGCGAATTGCCCATCCGATTGCGGGAAATTTCATCGCGCTTCAAGCCGTCAAAGCGGATATCACCGTCCCACGGCTCGTAAATGCCGGCAATCAGCTTCGCAATCGTCGATTTCCCACTACCGGAGCCTCCGACGAGAGCGACCTTCATACCCGGCTGAATCGATAAATTAAACCGGTCAATCAGCGGGCCCTCCAGCTTGCTGTAGCCATACGTCAAATTGCTAATTTCAATCTGCCCCGAGAGCTTCGCTGTGCCCTCTGTTTCGGAAGTCTGCTCTGGGTTTTGCTGTATTTGTCTATCAATCGGATATTGCAGCACATCGTCCAGCCGCTTCATGCTTCCCCCCGCTTCCTGAATAGAGCCGGCCAGTGCAACCATCTCGTTGACCGGCTGGCTGAAGCTTGCAGCAAGACTTTGGAAGGCGACTAGCGAGCCGATGGTCAGCGCCCCATCCATAACCTGAAAGCCGCCAAGAAACAAAATCGCAACAGCGCTCAGACTCGTCAGCAAAGCGGGAACGGCCATTAGAAATTGGTTCGATACGCCGAATTGCTGAGTGGAATTAAGCAGCTTCGCCTGATAGCCCGACCATTTGACGAAAAAATCCGCCTCGGAGCTGTTCGATTTCAACGTCTCAATCACTTGAAGCCCATTCATGGACACGCCTTGCATCTTGCCAGCCTCCTGCAGCAGGCGCAAATTTTGATCGTTGCGTTTGCGCGTAATAAACCGCATGAATACAAGATTGAGCAGCGAGGCCCCAACCGCGATGCCCGTCAGTGCTAAGCTGTATTGCAGCATCAGCAGCAAATAAAACACGATCATGACGCAGTTGAGCGCCGCTACAGCAAGCTGCCCGGAAAGCAGTTGGGCGACACGGTCATTAATGGCGACCCTTGCGGCAATATCTCCGCTAAACCGCTGGGAGAAAAACTCTATGGGCAGCCGCAGCACATGCCAGAAAAAACGGCTGGATGAGCTTAGAGCAAGCTTCATTTCCAGCCTGAGCAAGTAATAACGCTGCAGCCACGTCAGAAACGCCCGAAGCAAAGCGGTCAGCCCCATTCCGATAAGCAGCGGAAACAGCCAATTATCCAAGTGGCCCAACAGCACCTGATCGATAAACACTTTACTGAACACCGGAATAACCAATCCCGGCAGCACGAGAAACAATCCAGCCAGAATGGCGAAGATGAGCGCTTTTTCCGACCCTTTAATGCGACTGGACAGCGAGCTAAGCACACTTGGCGCTTTCCCTTGACGGACATACGTAGGGGATGGCTTAATCGCAATAGCAACGCCGGTAAAGGATTGATCAAACTCCTCGAATGTGATTTCACGGGGACCCGTGACCGGATCATTCAAAAAAACACGATCGTTATGGATGCCCTCCAGCACAAGGAAATGATTGAAATTCCAATGGATGATCAGCGGCCATTCCATCTTTTTTAGATCTTCCGGATTTTTGCGATAACCTTTCGCTTCCATGCCGTATTGGCGTGCTGCCTTGAGCACATTGCTGGCCTTGCTTCCATCCCGGGAGACACCGCAGGCAATCCGCAGCTCCTCAAGCGGAATGAAGCTTTTATAATAGCCGAGCACGATAGCAAGTGATGCCGCTCCGCATTCTACGGCCTCCATTTGCAATACGGTTGGCGTCTTTACTCTTTTTGAGGCCACGAATCCGCTCTCCTCTATTGGGCTTGGAGAAAAATAAGGCTGCGCTGCATGAAAAGATTGGGCTTCCGATCGCCATTAGCCTTGAATTTCTATGAATATACCCGTGTCCGGGGAAATTCAAGGCTAAAAGCGAACACTTGCGTTTCTCCAACCCAACCCTTTCATTCCGCTACGCCTTTTTCACCACGCTTTTATTTATTTATAATATGGAATGACGGTCGCGATCGGGCGCTGTGAGCTGACCGTGATGGAACCATCGACCATCATGCCGCTGTTGAGCCGAACGGGCGGACCTTGCTCTGTCGTCCAGCTGTAGCCGCTTGCCATCTCGGAGTTAGGGGAGAGATTGACGCGAATTTCCAGCGATACGCCCTGCGATGCCATTTGCTGTACAAGACCTTCATTGCCAAGCGTAGACATCATGCCCTGTACCGTTACTGGAAACTCGGATACCGAGACGACCTGACCAACCAGCGAGCCAAACTCTTCGCGGTTAATGGAGCCTGGCGAAACGCGTACCTCCATGCCCGGAAGCAGCTGCCTGCCCTGACTGACCGGCACATATAGCACAGCAATCAATTCATCCGTCTGCACGCCATACGTTTCCAGCCGAATAATATCGGAGCCATCCCCAATGTAATTGCCGGTTTTCACCAAAACCTCTTTCACTTTGCCCGTGTACGGGCTTATCACTCTTGTGCTGTATTCATAGCCGAGCTGCTGCTGCTCGAGCTGCTGCTTCAAGCTTTTAAGCTCCGCTACGCGGCCCGCCCTGTCTTCAGCCGCCGCTCCTTCAAGGTTCACTATGGCGAGCTTAGTCTGCTTGATCTGCTCCAGCAGCTCCGGCTGCTCCATCCGGCCAATGACCTCACCCTGCGTCACCGTATCATTTTCGACAACGCGAATATCGGATATCGCTCCTGCTGCGGAGGCATGAACCGTCTTCAGTCCGCCTGGGCGAATGAGTACACCCGGTCCATCCGCTTTGACGGTCATCGTGCCGAAGATCCCCCAATACAAGGCGGCGACAATGAGCAAGCCTACACCCGTGAGCATAAGCCAGCCGCGAGGCGAGGTTACCCTAACCAAATTGTCGAGCTGCTCCGGAGAAGACAGCCGCTCAACCGCCACTTTACGAAAAACATGATTATTCATCGCTACCTCCCAAGTGTTGAAGCCTAACGTTGCCACATCCCTTACAACGGATTCGGAATAAGCACTTCATCCAGACGCTTGAAGGTTCCTGCCTCCAGCTTTTTCATAACAATGCTCATTCCCTGGACGTCGCCCTGAGCATCGAAAGAATGCTGGCCCGTAACCCCTTCCCAGTTCTTCAGCTCGGACAATGCGGAAGCTATTGCTTGCGGGCTGCGGGAGCCTGCTTTCTCGATGCCGTCAGCGAGCAGCCTCAGCGAATCGTAAGCCTGCGCAGCCCATTTGCCCGGCTCCTTCCCATATTTGTCGATATACCGCTGCCGGAAGCTTTGATTAACCTCGGAAGCTCCAAGCTCATGGTAAACCGAAGCGACTATCGTTCCTTCTACCGCTTCGCCCGCTTGGGCAAATTCCGCTGAATCCAGAGCATCTCCGCCAATAACGGGAATCGTCATGCCAGCGGCGCGAATGGCTTTTACGAAGGCGATTCCTTCGCTTGCCCTCGTGGCTACCATGATAAGATCGCTATCTAGCGTTTTCCATTTATCGACAATACGCATAATATCAGCCGTATCCTTATAGCCTGATAGACGATCAATGACGCGAAGTCCCGACTGGGATGCCTGATCTTCAAACGCATTCGCCAGTCCTCTTCCGTACTCGTCATCCGTATAATAAATCGCTATATTCCGGTGCTTCGTTCCTCCTGCATACATGGCAAGCGCCTGTCCAAGCTGATTATCATTAGGAATATTGCGGAAAATATAAGAGCTGTTCACATCAGTCAGCTTCGGCGATGTCGATGCCGGCGTAAGCAGCACAATGCCCGCATGCGCATAAATGCGTGATGCCGGTACCGTAACGGAAGAACCACGATGGCCGATGACTGCACTGACAGCAGGATTATCGGCAAATTGCTGTGCAATCGCCATGCCTTTTGTTATAGAGGCTTCATCATCCATTTCCATCAGCTGGATTTTCTTTCCGCCCAGGACGCCTTTCAGATTGATTTGCTCAAGCGCCAATTGAAGACCTTCATGGAATTGATCGTTCTGCTGCTCAAATGGCCATACCGCTCCAATGACCACCTCGCCAGATGAGCTGCTAAGCGCCCGTTCCCGAGCCTGCTCGGGCCCCGAGGCCGAAGCGCATCCGCTTATCGTCAGCGCGATTCCGAGCATTGCGATTTTCCACAGCAGCCCCTTCCGGCGTATTCCCCCAATAACATTCACTAGGCTATCTCCCTTCAGAACTAAACCTTACTAAACCTTTATACCTATCAAGTCCTACTGCCCCTACATTATAAAATAGCCCAAAATGTTAAACCATCAATTCAAAGTCAAGATAACCTCAATTTCATTTAAAATCTGATTTATCCAATCGACTTATTTTGGCGAACATGCGATACTTAAGACAGAGCGTTTTTGAGACTTTCGGCACGGTATTCCGCTGCTAGACAAGGGAAATCTACTCGCTCTCTTACAGCAAGCTATACAAGAGGAGAATGGCTATCCTATGTCTTCTAAAAATACGATTTTGATTGTGGATGATGACCAAGAAATCAATGAACTGCTGACCATGTCTCTAAAAAGGGAAGGGTTTCATACGCTGTCGGCCTACAATGGCGTCGATGCACTTAAAGCGGCGCAGGAGCATGCTCCTGATCTGGTGCTGCTGGATGTGCTGCTGCCGGGCATGGACGGTTTTCAAATTTGCAGCGAAATTCGCAAAACGAGCAATGTGCCGATTTTGTTCGTCAGCTGCAAGGACGAGGATATTGATAAAGTGTTGGGGCTTGGCCTTGGAGGGGATGACTTCATTTCGAAGCCGTTTAGTCCGATTGAGCTGATTGCCAGAGTGAAGGCGCATATCCGAAGAAGCAATTTGCTGCATAAACACGAAGAGGTAACCGATAAAACGTTAAAATTTGATCAATTGCTTATTGATCCCGCCACCCACCTTGTGCTTGTGGACAACAAACCCGTTTCCCTATCAGCCAAGGAATTCAAGCTGCTGTTTCATCTCGCTAAAAATCCAAACCGGGTATACAAAAACGAGCAGCTTTTTTCGCTGCTCTGGGATGATGTCCATATGGGAGATACCCATACGGTCATGGTACATATTTATAATTTACGAAAAAAACTGGAGAAGAATCCGGCAAAGCCGCATTATATCCGCACGATTCGCGGCGTCGGCTATAAATTTAATGACAAGCCTGCCGAAGCCACTGAGTAAAATTCGCCTACAACGAAGGTGTCTGCAATAAGCGTTTCCGTTATTCTTTTTGCTGAGCAAATGAATAGGCTCCAATTTTGTATACAGGACATGTGGCAAATATAAAACGTGAAAAGAAACATGCCTTGCATGGCAGTTTCTTTTCACGTTTTTTCACTGAAAATTATTCGTTGATTAGCTCTGCATGAAGCAGCATTCGATAAATCAGCACGGTCGTCTCAGCGCGTGTCAATGATTTTTGCGGTTGCAGCTTATTGCCATAGCCCTTTACCAAACCTTCCTTTATAGCGGTCTGTATCGCTTCACGCGCCCACTCCCCCATTTGATTAACATCAGCGTATTCGGATAAATCCACTGTTGTATAGTTATTAATTGCAAGCGAAGCCGCATTTGCAAGTCTCAGCGCACGTACGATTATGACAATAGCTTCTTGCCTCGATACCTGCCCATTAGGCCTAAACGTTCCGTCTTTAAACCCATCCATAATACCATTGGCCTTTACAGAAGCTACCGCTCCACTATACCAGCTCGACTCGTTTACGTCGTGGAAGTCGGTATGATTTCCTACGTTCGGCAAGCCTAATGCTCTTGCAAGCAATGCGGCTATTTCAGCACGGGTAATGACAGCTTCCGGATTAAACTGGCTTTCATCCTGACCATTTACAATCATTCTGCTATTCATGCTGGAAATTTCTGCAGCAGCCCAATGTCCTTGAATGTCCGATAAATCAGATTTTTTGAATGCAAGTGCATAGGTGCTGTTTGCAAAACCTTGAATGATGGCGGCCTGTCGTCCATCCAGCTCCATAAACACCGTCGGCGCTGGGCGTGCGCCAAACGTCTCATCCCACACCATTGCTGTTGACGCTTTTTCAGAATCGTTCTTTGGCAAATAAATGACCCTTTCCACGTAACGATTGAAGATGACAAGCTCTTTTAGCCCGCTCGGGGTGATCTGTTCTACTTTAAAGTGGAGGGGACTGCCCACGAGCTGAAAACCGCCTTTTTCTGCCTCATGCTGTAAGCTGGCTAGCGTTTTACTTTTTTCAATTCCTATCCTAATGCGAAGGTCCATTGCAGTGCTCCAGCCGGATTCCTTGCTTGTCAGCTCGGCCATAGGCAAACGATACTGTCCATACTTCGTCTTTAATGTAACAATTGAAGCCTTTTGGGCAAGCATGAACACTGCATCAGCCGTAAGCTGCAAGATGACTTGGTCCGCCTCTTTTTCGATAAAAATAGAAATGGTCTGCTCTGATGCAGAGGATAAAGAAGCCGTCGCCTTGCTGATGGTAGCAGCATCTAATTGGGCATTGATATGCTTTGCACCGTTCGCATCCATCTGGAGCGAGGCCACGCCAGTTATCTCTTTATCATTAATTCGAATCACAATCGAAGTGTCCGATGATGCAGGAGCAGTCGTGCTCGAGGAGCCGCCTGAATTGGAACTAGCGGCGGCTGCACGAATAACGTTTAGCCCATACTTTTTAATCGTGCCATCCTGTGCCTCAATCCGAACCTCAAACGTATTGTTTCCCGTAGCAAGCGAATATTCATCGGTCGCCGCGCCGCTCGTCACCTGTGTACCGTTTACGTAAACCTTGGAATAAGCATCCGACGTAGTTAATGTCATTTTCAGAGCAGCTGTCGTCTGACCTACTTGAACGGTATAGTCCATAATCGCCGGAGCAAAATCGAAGCCCACCGTGCCTCCAGCTGCCGCTAGTTCCCATTCCGACAAATCCGCATTACTGCTTATAGGGACGATATTTTGAATATGAATCGCAGCAACAGATGCATTGCCTGCGGCATCCAGAGCGTAGACGGAATATATTCCGTTTGCCTGTACGGCAAACTGGTCCGTTATTTCCACGCCAGCTGTGTCAAAATAGGAGACAGCACGGCTTCCTTCCGCCCATTTTATCAAAGAAATGTGGTTGAATTCCCCTATAGCAGTTGCTGCTGCATGAACGGTCACTGCTCCAAAAGTTGCTGCAGCAGGGTCTGCTTGCAGGGCAATAGTCGGAGACTGATTATAGACGAAGGACACATTTACGGTTTGGTCCAGCATAGCTCCGCTTGTCTCCTCCTTGACATAATAAGTGACGTCCTCCGCTGTCGTATTGCTCACCGCAAAGGCAGCGATTCCATCTGCATCGGTCACGGCAGATGGCTGGGCAATCTGGGAGTGCCCGCCACTTGCTTGAAGCCGCAACGTTTGTCCTTCAATCGGATGGTTATAGTCATCCATCAGCTTCACGGAAATCAGGGCGCTGCTGCTGCCGTCTGCTCGAACAACGGTCCCGCTCGTGGTGACGGTGGATTTGGAGGGGCTTGCCTCCCCAGCGATGAACTCGATTTCTTCGGTCATCTGTATGGTCTGGCCGCCAACGGTTGCGCTCACGATCGCTTGGCCCAACGTAGTGGGAGCAGTCAGCGTTGCTGTATACGTGCCGTCACCGTTATCCGTTACTGTACTAACCGTTCCTAGCGTCGCAGCAATTGCTACCGTGTCCCCTCCGGTTCTCAAACTGTTCTCCCGTGCATCGCTCAGCCTGACACGAATCGTTGTCTGGCTTGCTCCGTCAGCGGTTAGGGACCCATCTGATGCTTGAATTCTGCTCGTTAATACGGACGGAGGTCCTGGAGTAAAGGATACACTTGCTGTTGCTGCTATTGCCTGCCCGCCAACGCTGGCGCTAACTATAGCGGTGCCCGCTGCAGTTGACGAAGTAAGCATCGCCGCATAGCTTCCGTCACCGTTATCCGTTACAGTGCTTACCGATCCCTTGGTCGCCGAAATCACAACCGACTCTCCTCCCGACGCCATTACCGTTCCTTGCGCATCTCTCAGCAGCACACTCACGGTTGTCTGGCTTACACCATCGGCAATGAGACTGGCCTGACCGCTTGAAACGCTGCTCAAAGCTGAAGAGAAGGAATAATCTGCAACCATATACGTTCTGAATGAAAAATCACGAGCGCCAACATTTGAATAACCTCTTGTGTAAAAATCGGAGGGGCTGTTATACCATGCAAAACCCGCGCCACCCCCATTTTCCGTTGTAGCAACCATTCGATACATCGTTTCCTTTGTCAAATAAAGCGATGTCCCGGAAAAATCAACTACGTTCCAGCCTGCCCCAAGCGTCGCTGATTGCGCAGATCCAAGCGGCGTCGACAGGTCGTCTTCCTTATAAACGCTAATTCGAAGAGCGCCAGGAAAACCAAGAAAATCAAAAATATTTAATTGAATGGCATCAAGATATCCCGTTACGGATGGGGTAAAGGTCTGAAAGCGTGGGCTTCCAGCGCTAACCCATATGTTTCCGTAAATATCCGCACTCTCCTGATCCAATACAGCAGTTCCCGCCGCCTTCGCTAAACGTACAGATGGCAGCTCCAGCAAAACGGCAACTGCAAGAAATAAAGCAATCCATCGTTTATTCCATTTCCATGCTTTCATCTTAATCCCCCAATAGATAAATTCAGTCTAGCTTTAACCCAAGCCTTTCTGCACATGCTATGTAACTACCAAATTAGTGTAAAAACCGATATAACCCTATACCTCTAAAGGAGTATTTTCACTGAAATCACACGTAAAAGGGGGATCATTTATTATAATAGAAGGAATGAACGAGCAAATTGAGCCCAGAGGTGTTAGGTAATGACAGGAATGAAGCCTTTCGATAATCAAACCGGGCAATTGGAGCCTAGTCTATCTGCCTCCGCCATGTCCCTTAGACAATATATGGGCGAATGGGAGGCGATGCCGCCTGAGACTTTTCTTCCGTGGGCGAAAACGATTGTGGCAAACATAGGTGAGCTCCATCAGCAGCACATCATTCATCTCGATTTGCGGCCGGAGCGAATCACTATTTTTCCAGATAAAAATAGTGCTGCCGCTAATGACTGCGGATTTGCCGTACAGCGTACCGATTACCGCTATATTCGCCCGGCCGGACATCTAGTCTCCGAGCCGTCTCTGCCCTACTGCTCACCGGAAAACACTGGGCGCATGCTACGGGCTATCGACGAGCGAAGCGATCTTTATTCACTGGGCATTATTTTCTACGAAATGCTGGCAAAGCGCCTACCCTTCGTGGCTGACAACCCTCTTGAATGGGTGTACATGCATCTAGTGCAGAGCCCTCCGCCGATAATGGATCAGCATCAGGCATTGCCTGATGGGCTGGAAGCAATCATTATGAAGCTGCTTGAAAAAAATCCGGACAAACGCTATCCTAATGCTGCCCTTCTGCTGGCTGATTTGGAAAAGGTTGGACATTCCCAGCCAGCTTTTATATTGGAGCCAGGCTTTCACGGCAGGGAGTATGAGCTTTCGATGCTCACTCAGGCCTTCTATTCCGCCTGCTTCGGCTCAACGGAATTAGTCTATATTTCGGGGGAAGCCGGTATTGGCAAAACCAGCCTCATTGATGAAGTGTTTCGCAAGCAGCTGCAGGCACGAGATTTTTTCTACATAACGGGGAAGTTTGAGCAGCTTGCGAATGAAAGCCCTTATCATCCGATTATTCAGGCGTTTCGTGGACTGATTCGCCATTTACTTGGGGAGCACAAGGACAAATCGGAGCAATGGAAGCTTAGGCTGCGGGAGGCGCTCGGCGCAGGCATTGGCGTCATAACCGCCATTATCCCTGAGGCTGCCCTGCTGCTGGGTGATATGCCTATAACAGAGGAGCTGCCCACCCATGAATCGCATAAACGATTCATTTACGTTTTCCGCAAATTTGTGCAGGCGTTGGCTTCAAAAGAACAGCCCATCGTGCTGTTTATCGATGATTTGCAATGGGCAAATTTATCGTCGCTGCAGCTTATTCATGCTCTGGTCTGCGATCCAGAATGCCAGTACCTGCTTTTTGTATGCGCATATCGCCATCTGGAAACCGACCCTAGCAAGCTGCCCGGGTATGAGCCGGATGGGAGTGTCGCTGAGCAAGCAGTCGTTCGCCATCTTCATCTGTCGCCGCTCGATATTGAGCCGATTCAGCGGTTTGTCATGGAGGCGCTGAACAGCCCGGCTGAGACAACATCGTCTTTAACGGAGCTGCTTTATCATAAATCTGGCGGCAATCCATTTCATTTCAAGCAAATTTTGCTCCGCATGCAGGATGACGGCAGCTTAAGGTATAACTATGAAAAACGCAGCTGGCAGTGGGATTGGGAGCAAATGATTGAGCGGGAGCCCAGCTTTGCTATTCATGATTTAATGACGTATAGATTGAGCCGACTGTCATCCACCGCGCAGAAGCTGCTCCAGATCGCTTCCTGTGTAGGAAGCACCTTTTCGCCGCATGTTATTGCCCAGGTTGCGCATCAGAATATCGAGGGAATGTCCGCTGAATGGTCCGCTATTGAAGCTGAAGGAATCCTTATTCCCGCATCACAAAAGCATCAATACCGTTTTGCCCACGACAGCATACAGAAGCTGATTTACAACCAATTGGACGATTCAGCGAAGCAGACCCTGCATGTCCAAATCGGCCGTTTTTTGAACGGGCAGCACGAGGCTGAATCGGAAGCCGGAGCCGGGGAGCATGCGTTTGATGCGGTCAATCACTTGAATAGGGGCGCAAAGCTAGTCGCAGATCCAGTGGAACGGCTTCAGCTTGTGAAGCTGAATCTGGAGGCAGGAACAAGGGCCAAAGCCTCTTCCGCCTATGATGTAGCCTTGGGCTATTTCCACAATGGAGTCGAGCAGCTGAATGCAGACGATTGGACGACGTCTTTTGAGCTTTGCTTTGACCTCCACGCCCAAAAAGCGGAATGTGAATATATGTGCGGCAATTACGAGATATCCGGCAGAGACATAGAGCTGCTGCTCAGCTATGCACGCAGCCCTGCTGAACGAAGCAGAGTATTTATGATCCGAATTATGCAATATGTCAATCAGGGCAAATATTTGGAAGCTACTGCTCTCGGACTGCAAAGCTTGAGAGAGCATCATATTATTATTGATCCTGATCCTGGAAGCCTCATGCTTATGATTGAAGGCTTGCGGATTGAAGTGCTGCTGCGCAATCGCTATGACAAGCTTGCTCAGTTGAAGGAAATGACCGATTCCGACCGTATTGCAGCGATGAATTTAATTTTAGCGATGGCGCCCTCCACCTTTTTTACGAATAAAAAGGTCTATTTTCTGCTCATGTGTCGGGCGATTCAGCTGTCGCTTAAATATGGAAACACGCCGGTTTCTGCCGCTGCCTATTCGGCTTACGGCATGGCTTTGGGCAATTCGATGGGTAAATTCAACAAGGGTTATGCTATTGGTAAGGTAGGAGTGGTGCTTTCCGAGCAATACAATATTTCTTCGGTTAAAAGCAAAACCTATACGATCTACGGCGGAGTATTGTGCCAATTTGCCGGCAAGGCTGGGGAAGGCGACGCCTATGTATCCAAAGCGATGCGTCTGGGGATGGACTCTGGCGATTATGTGTTTGCCAGCTATGCAATCGGAGCCCATATAAACGCCTTATACGCTAGAGCGCCGCTAAGCGATTTAAACCGGAGAATAGCCGACTATATGGTTGTGCTTGATACGACGAAGGACGAATTTGTGCGGCAAAATTTTTTCCTTTATCAGCAGTTTTTTCTCGCTCTTCAAGGCAGGACGGCTGCACCGGACTCCTTCAGTGGATTTGGCTTTGATGAGGAGCATTTCTTAAAGCAAATTCGACAAGAGGAAACCGCAGCCACAACCTTATTTCAATTCAGCGCCTATAAAACGCAGCTGTGCTGCCTTCTCGGGCGCTATCAGGATGCGATTGGGTGGGCACGCCAAGCGAAGAGGCATGAAGCCTACGCCACCCATTTGCCCCATTTGCCAGAATGCCTGTTTTATGAATCGCTAGCCATCATGGCGGCCTATCCCGAGCTGCGCAAACATCCGGCTATGAGAAAAAGCCTGCTGCGCAATCTTGGGCGTTTCCGAAAATGGGCCGTATGGAGCCCGGATTTTTATCAGGCCAGATCCAACATTCTTCACGCTGAATATGCTCGCGCCTGCAATAAGCGAAGCGAAGCGGAGGAGCTTTATGACAAGGCGCTGCGCCAAGCCAGAGAGCTGGGCGATATTCAGGCAACAAGCCTTGCAGCCGAGCTCGCAGCGAACTACTACCTGGCTCGATCCATGAACAAGACAGCTTTATTTTATATGCAGACCGCATTCGACGGGTATATGCAGTGGGAAGTATACGTAAAATCAGAGCAATTGGAGAAACAGTTGCTGGGCTTGCAGCGGCAAGAGTGGCAACAAGGAGATACAGCCTCTGCACGAATGTCCTTATATAGCCAGCCTGTATCTGCAGAGACGAACGGGAGCAAAAAAGAACAGTCGGCTGCTCCAATCAGCTCCCCCAGCAGCGAGTCGCTATCAACGGAGAGCCTCGATCTCGCCGCTATATTGCAAACCACACAAGCAATCGCGAACCCGCTCGATATGGACGCGGTGCTTGCGGAAATCATGAAAACGCTATTGAAGCACGCTGGTGCAAGCAAGGGAGCCTTGCTTACGGGCAGCCATGATGTCCTTTATGTTCAGGTTTATGCTGCCTTGGAGGAGCCTACGGTCCCGTCTCCTTTCGAGCTGAATGACAGCTCCCTGCTGCCAGAGGGCATTCTCCGCTATGTGCTGCGTACACAAGAGACGGTTCATTATGCTGGCGCAGAAGAAAGCTGGCTTATCCATAACCCTTATATGGCAAGACATCGGCCCCAGTCGGTTATATGCATCCCCGTCGCTGTTCACGGCAATATGCTCGGCGTGCTTTATCTTGAAAATAAACTGGCAAGCGGCGTGTTCACATCTGATCGCATACCGGTACTGCTCGCTATGGCATCATACGGTTTATTAATGTGTGTTCTGCAAAGCTTGCCGGAGCAAGACGGGCCTCAGATCAGCAAGGGAGCAGATGATATGCAGCCGCTACCCAGCATGATCGCGGAGCCGCTTACGGAGCGAGAGCTGGAGGTGCTTGCCCTGCTTGCCGCAGGCTTATCCAATAAAGAGATTGCTGACCACCTCATTATCGCGCTAAGCACGGTAAAGGTGCATGTGAAAAATATTTTTGCCAAGCTCAAGGTTAATCGGCGTACAAAAGCAGTCGCTCAAGCGAAGGAGCTTAAGCTGCTCGGGTAAAGCTCCTATTGTAAAGGATAAAAACAATACAACTTCAATAAATGGAGGTCTATATGAACGTTAACGCTCAACCCTCCCATTCATTTGGATCAAGTGCATATGTCACCACTGGCGATGGATGCAGGCTTCATTATATGGTCAAAGGAAGCGGCAAGCTGACCGTCGTATTCGAATAAGGAATGGGATTTTCCCGGTCTTGCTGGGGTCTAGTCCACCCCATCGTTGCCGAGCATGCCCGCGCCGTCGTTTACGACCGTTCGGGCACCGGACGCAGCGATGCTGATACCGCTCCACGTACGCTTCGCAGAATCGCTGATGATCTCGGCGTTTTGCTTGATGCGCTCGGTCTCGGTCCCTTCATTCTCGTGGGCCACAGCTGGGGCGGCCCGATCGTTCGCGTCGCAGCGGCGGCAAATCCGTCACGCATACGCGGAGTTGTATTGGTCGACCAATCCGACGAAAATTGTGCGATGTACTTTGACAAATCTGAACAAAGCCGATACGATCGGAACAAAAAATAAGGACGGCTATTATAGCCGCCCATCGCGACACCGCAGCTTCCATGCCGCGCGGCAGATTTGTCGAGGCTCCTGGGTCTGGCCATCTCGTCATGTTCACCGATCCAGCGATAATTGTTGAAGAAATTTTGAAGATGAGCGTATAAATGAATTTGAATGGATTCATGCAGAAAAAGCCATGTTCCAGTGGAGTCTCTTTCACATGGAGCAGGGCTTCTCGTGATGATGCCAAGTTGCAGGAATACCGTCAGGATCAACGATATTGTGGTCAACTGCTCCCGCGTTATTTTTTCATTAAATTAGGTTTCCAAATAAGTGATGCTTCGCTCCATTGTACTTGTGAATACAAAAAAACGCTCGGAAAACCAAGCGTTGCGAGTTTGTACACTATAGCTCACAGATCCAATAAAGCCCTTAAATCCTTCAGCTCGGCCAAGCCGTTGATCATCACTCTGCCATCCGGTGTAATGCGTACTTCCAGACGGTTTGGAATGTCTGTTAATTTTTCTTTGAGGTCGATGTAGCGATCGGTGAGAAAATGATAGCGTTGATTGGCCGAGCCAACCCACGGCCTGCTCGTATCGAGACGCTCCCGCATGAAAGGCCCGTCAATGAGCAAGTCGGTAACGGCAAGCAGCTCCAGCCAATCCGCCCTGCCTGCACTCCGTAAATTTTCCAATAAATAGCCAGTAAACGTCATCACCGACAAGCCGGAAGCCCGCAAAATACGGGCAAGCCGCGCTAATTCGCCCGCCTGCTCGAACGGCTCTCCGCCCAGGAAAGTAATTCCCTCTACTTGGGGTCCATTTAAAATTTGTGCCGCCAGCTGTTCAACCTCCATCGTCATGCCGCCGTCTTCCCGCCATGTGAACGGTACAGCGCAGCCAGGGCAATGAATCGGGCAGCCTTGCACTTGAAGGCAGGCACGAATACCGGGTCCCTCAACGGCTGTCGAGGGAAGAAAACGATGCACGCGCAGCACCATTAGCGCTGCTCCAAGCGGCTAACGGCGACAGGCTTCTTATGCATCCAATCAAGCTCTACCATTTCACTTGCTCCTCCCTTTAATAATCCACAATCCTTCCCGTACTTGTGCTTGTGCGTTGCTGCAAAGGGCGAAATAGGGTCATTGGACGTATACGTTCAACATGATGCGGTTTTAAATCGAGCAGCTGGCCTAATTGCTCTACGTTTTCAAAGCCGCCATTCCGCTCTCGTTCATGCATAATACGTTTCGCACCTACAACGCCAATGGCTGGAAGATCTAGCAGTTGCTCCATCGATGCCCTATTGACATCAATACGTTCCGAGGACTCTTTACTATTTAACAATGAACTTGTATCCAGCGCCTGTTCTACTACTTTGTCTACATCCAGAGCTGGAGCTTGAGGTATGGTTACGGACAGCGAAGCAAGCATAACGGGCACAAATAAGACCATTAACTCCTTATGCTTCAATAGGGGTACCCATTGCGCCATCCCTTGCTTCCATACGAACGTTTCTGATAGCTGCAGCTGCTTTTCTTCTATTGTATTTTTCAGTTCGAGAGCACTATATGGTCCGTACTGCTGCCCAGCGGCGGCTACCATCCACACCTCACCTGGATCAGAGAGTAGCGAGGAACTGACTTCACTTCCTGTCACCAAAAAAGGATCGGCTTCTCTTCCAATGTAGGCTTGCAAACGCTGCAGCAGTTGAAATAAATCCTCAAGTTTGATTGCCCCTCCCAACACACTAAAAATATCTCCCCTGCCAAATTCCATTTCATACTTACTGATCTTTTTTATATTGGCATGAAGAAACTCCGTCCAGCCTAGGCTTGATCGATGGGATTTGACGGTCCAATCATTTCTCCAGTAAACGCCATTAAGACCGATAGCCATACCTCTTTTACCGCTTCCAAAAAGAGACGTATCCATAAGTGCGATCACATACTCATTAGCCGGAATTGGAATATGCGTACGTGCATTCTTTAATTTTTTCTCAGGAATCATTTCCGCTACATAATAGCTTGCCCCTGAATACCCTGCACAAATATCGATTAGATGATTAATGTCTATATCTCTCAAGCTGGTCACCTCTCAACATTCAGTGTAATCACAATCGAGTTGTCCTCCAGCACCTGTTCACTTTCAACAGACATCTTTTTCTCCGCTGCACGCTGCATGAGCTTTTGATATACCATATCCTGCAAGCAGCGCTTGTAATCCTCATCCACATCTGATAAATATTCATATATCTTTTGCAAGTCTGGAGCGTTTTGAATCTCTACTTGAAATGGATGATCATCGAACTGGCGAAAGGTTAGTACGGATTGCTCCACCTTGCAAATAATAGCGTCGTCTTGACGAAGCGGATTCACTCCAAATTCTTTAAGGGTACGGAACAATAGCTCACCGTCACGGAAATTCGTTGGATAGGAGGACGGCTGTGTTACTGAAGGCAGTTGCTCGATGGGGCTCACAGAATAACCAGAGTCAGTGGAATCAAACACGTTACGTCCAGCGGCTTCGTTGATGCTGTACATAAACGATTCAATCAATTCTCTTAAATCCAATTTTGAAAATATGGCAGTCCATTTTCCATCCACATGCTCCCAGGTTATAAATTGCTTGTCCCCGATGATATGGGTTTTAATGACACCCATCCATTTCTCCGCATCATAGCCTGCTTTTCGTACAGTCCGCACAATTTCCAATTCATTTTGAAAGTTCGTCGGCTCCTTCACCTGCATCGAGTTCGCAAAATTTTCAAAGTTTTTCTTTCCCATGACAACCCGCAGTGTTAATGCAACAGGGATAAGCGCGAGAGAGACTGACATCTGTATGCCCCCTTATTTCTTTTAAATTTGCTCTGTCGAATGGTTTTGCTTTTGCTCAGTGACCGTCTGCTCGGACTCATAATATTCGGCTGTATATTCGGAATCTACCGTTTCTGCATCGAGCAGCTGTTCAAGAATGCTAATGTAGTCGGTGCATCCCTTTCCCTTGATTCCCAATACGTCTGCCTCGATTTTACCGTCGGGGTAAATGCGAACGCGAATTTGTTTGGATGACATTCGGCCAGCCTCCTTCTCATATTAATCTTAAAAATCGATCGCTCTGCCGCCACGCTTCAGCTTTACATCCTCTTCCTTCGGTGCAGGCGCTTCCGGCTTGTCCAGCTCCAGCCTGTATTCCTCCCGATCCTCCTGCGGTGTTGCAGCAACAGCGCGGACGTTCGCCCATTCGCGTATGCCTTGAATTTGTTCTGCTTGCGTAATCGATAACGGCACCATCGTTTGAATCGATTTCCTGAAATCTTCAAACTGAATGCTTCGATCCTCTGAAAAAGCCTCAAACATGGCGCTAATGACGATCTGCTCCACTTCCGCACCGACATACCCCTCGGTCATGCTCGCCAAATGGTCAAGAAGCTCATCCGTTAGCTGAAAGTCGCCCACCGATTTAGGAGATTTAAGTCTCTTCACGATATGCAGCCTAAAAATATCTTTCCGCTCTTTATAAGTTGGAATATCCACGAAAAAAATTTCATCAAAACGGCCCTTACGCAGCATTTCTGCGGGCAGTGCTTGAATGTTGTTAGCGGTGGCAATGACGAACACCGGCTTTGTTTTCTCCTGCATCCAGGTTAGAAAGGTGCCAAATACTCGATTCGATGTCCCGCTGTCGCCGCTTCCAGTCATGCCGCTAAAACCCTTTTCAATTTCATCAATCCATAGAATAGACGGAGAAATCGCCTCGACCGTTTTGATCGCTTTGCGCATGTTTTCCTCACTGCTGCCAACAATTCCACTAAATATTTGACCTACATCCAGACGCAGCAGCGGCAGCTTCCACATGGCGCTGATTGCTTTGGCAATCAAGCTTTTTCCACAGCCAGGCACGCCTGTAATCAGCACGCCCTTCGGTGCGGGCAGTCCATATTCTGCGGCCGAATCCAGCCAGGATTTATTGCGCTTCAGCAGCCAGCGCTTTAAATTTTCCAGCCCGCCAACGTCCTCGATTTTCAAATCCGATTTGATAAATTCCAATATCTCGGACTTTTTAATAATTTGGCGTTTCTCTTCCAAAATAATTTCCACATCATGCTTATCGAGCTTGCCATCCTCAACCATGGCCAGAGCAAAAGCATTTTCCGCCTCATGCAGTGTTAAACCGAGCGCCGCCTTTGCCAGCCGTTCTACGTCCTCCGGCGTTAAATCGATTACGATGCGTCCGCTAGCCTGATTAGCCTCGACCATTTCAATTAGCATGCTTTTCATTTCCACAAAGGTCGGCAATTCAAAATCAACAATCGTTATTTCCTTTTGCAGATCCGAAGGCAGGGTGAGTGTTGGGCTAAGGATAATGACATTTTTCGGATTTATACTTCTCTTCAATGCCGGAATGAGATCGCGAATTTTTCGGATGATCTGATGATCTGCCGGCTTACCCCCGCCTCCAAGAAAGACATGAAAATCTTTAAGTACAAAAACAGCTGGCTCCTCGGAGGCCTCGATCATTTCCAAACACCGGAGTGGGGATTTGGATTCCTCCCTGCCACGTTGCCCCTCCTCAGCCAGGCCATCGGTCATGCTCCATATAAATACTTTACGAACCGTTTTAATTAAAGCTTCATTTTTCACCGCAGAATCTATGACAGAAAGCGCCCGTTCCTCTTCCCATGTCGGTATGTATATAAACGGAAATCGTGCCCGCATCAAATTCGACAAATGCCTTTTAAACTCCAATAATGATGTTTCTCCCATATGTTTATTGGCCCCTCTATGAAACTAGGATACTTGTTTAACAAAACCTTCTACACAAGCGTAAACGGCCGAAAGCCGTTCTCTGGCGGTAAAGCTAACGTTTAGCGGTTAAATATAAGCGGAGTATGAGTGGAAAACTTATACATGCTTATATTTTAAAAAGTTCGACATAATTCGGCTTGTTTCCTGCCCTATTTGGTGTTTCAGTTCGTTATTTCGCTTTCCAGGCAGCTATGAAAAGTCAAAAAACAACAAAAAACACCTGTAAGTTACAGGTGCCTTTGCCTAGTCGTTATTCTGAAACGTTTTAGAATCGTCCTAGCCAATAAATCCTACTGCTTGCAAAAAACGATTCAGCATCACTGCCGCCTGCGCTCTAGTTGCAAAGTCTTTAGGCGCGAATGTTTGGCCTGCCATTCCGGTAATAATTCCAGCTTTAGCTGTCTCGGCAACTGCGGCCTCGGCCCATGGAGATATCTGATCCTGATCGGTAAATGCAGGCTGCGCCCCGCTATCTACTGGCTCAGTTCCATCTTTGGAGACAATCGTCAACGCTCTGGCAAGCATAACCGCCATCTGTTCCCGGCTGATCTGCTCGTTGGGCCCAAAGCGCTCCGAGGTTAGTCCCTGAACGAGCCCCGCTCTTACTGCTGCTTCTACAGTAGAAGCATACCATGCAGTCGAGGCTATATCCGTAAAACCTTGATACGCGGAGTCATGCTCTAAAGATATCCCCATTGAACGCACAAGCAAGGAAGCAAATTCAGCTCGCGTAATGCTGTCATTCGGTGCAAAACGCTCATCGGATATGCCATTTATAATGAATCTCGCTGCAAGCTGCTCAACCTCCACTTTCGCCCAGTGTTCTTGCATATCGGCAAAAGAAGGATTATCCTTCCTGATTACAGCATAGATGCTATGATGAGGGGTTCTCATGACGGCCTGCTTGCTGCCATCGTTTCTTGCGCCCATTTGGGTTGGAATGTATGAAACCTGTTTAGTCGCAGGATCATAATGCACGGCAAAAACCAAATCTCCCGAAACTGCCTGATCAATCACAATGGCTTGAACCATATACGTCCCACCAAAATCGCCAATATCAATAGTTTGCCCGTTCGCCTCAGCCGTTACTTTGAAATCAACGACGCTCCCTAGCAGACTGAACCCTTTGTCATTTCCAACACGCAATAGCTCATTGCGCACTGTATCGCTGACTTGCTCCATCGTCGAATTGATTTTTAATTCGGATACGGAAACGCCAAGCCGCTTCGCCAGCTTCTCCAAATCAAGTACGCTAGCCGTAAGCTGCATGCTGGAGCCTTTTAATTCGACCTCGATTACAGCATTCGGGAAAGACTTCCCAATAGCCGCAAGCGATGAAGCCGGAAGCTGCACCTGAACGGCGCTTTCCTTATTGTCGATTCTAATTATAATAATCGGGCTTGCTGTGTCCTTTAACTGGCCAGCAGCCTGATTCAAAATACTTTCCGGGACCATTAGCTTTTGAACATTCGTTCCATCCGGTTTCTTCTCGGTTACCAGTAATGTAGGATCAACGATGACCACAACTCTGCCTGACGAATCCGTTATAATTTGATAGTTAGGCTGTACATTAGAAGAAGTCGAAGCTGGATTTGGTGACGAAATCGGTGTTGCTGTTGGAGTAGGGCTTGGTGTTGCACTCGGTGTCGGTGTCGGTGTCGGGCTTGGCGTAGAATCACCTACCGCTATCGTCAGCGTCTGATCTGCTCCTCCACTGAACGCAAACGTCAGGCTCGTTGTACCAACAGGCTGCGTCATCATGTATGATTTCAAAATCGTTACAGTGCTGCCTGTTACGGTATAATCCGTTCCTTGAGCGAGCGCCGCTGCGCCGTTAGCAACGCTGCTAAGCGTGTTGCCGTTCAGCGTCAGCCCTGTTGATACATCAGCATTCGCCGCCGCTCCCGTATATTTATCGAAGCTGGCAGCCACTGGGCTGATGAGGCTGTCATTTGGTAGTGGAACAATGTTCACTACTTCTATTTTTTTCACCGTTTCATTGCCCGCTAAATCCTTGGCATACACCGTATAGCTGCCATTGATAGCTACATCAAAGCTTCCGGAAGCCAATATGTCGGTTCCAGCACCCGCAAATGCGGAAGCATTATGATCGCCCGGCAGCCATTTCAAGCTGTACAGCGAATTGCCAATGCCGTAGGTAGAAGTGGTCACGTTCAGCGTTACCGGATCATTCGTTTGTGCGGTCGTTGATGGGATTATAGAAATAACCGGCGCATCCGGCATCGTCACCTGAAAGGTCTGGTTGCTCGTTGTTCTCGCTAAATAATAGTCATCACCTGCATAATGTACAGTGAAATTATGAGTTCTCGGCTGCAGTGACGAAACCGTTAAGGTTGCCGTTCCGTTCGCAGCAAGTGAAGAGGAGCCGAGCAGCAAGCCCCCGTCCCTGAACTCAACGTTCCCTGTCGGAATGTCGAGATCACCGGTAAGGGAAGCGGTCAAAGTAATGGGCTGGAGATAGGTAGACGATGCTACCGACGTTTGCAGCGTTACCGTAGGCTGCAAAAATATTTTCTCAGGCGTTGCTTGCGCCCCGTTGCCATTTCCCCCATCACCGAGCATATTTTGTTTTCCCCATGACCATAGGCGGCCGTCTTGGTCAAGCCCATATGACACTTCAAAGCCAGCAGTTAGAGAGACAAATTGAATAGACGTTCCATTATCCGACACGGTTACTTTATGGGGAGCGGAATTGAGTGTTGTACCGTCTCCAAGCTGCCCAAAATCATTCATTCCCCATGTCCACATATCACCGTTTTCATCGAGTGCCAAAACATGCTTGTTGCCTCCTGAAACTTGTGCGAACTTGACCGGGGTCCCGTTGTCTAGCACCGGATTTTTCTCTGGGAACCATCTATCGCCGGAGATTTGTCCATCACCAAGCTGCCCTTGATCGTTTCCTCCCCAGGTCCATACGCTGCCAATGCTGTCGATGGCTAGCATCAGAAACGTACCCGTACCATAGCCTGCTCCAGCTGCGATGGATTGAAATTCGGCTTCCACCGCGCCATCCATCACCGATAATCGCGCGGGCATGTACTGGACATGGAAAATCTCCCAAATATGCTGCGTCGAATCGATTGCGATTCCGTTCTCCTCATTTCCCTCCAGCGTTTCAAATACGACAGGGTCTCCGTTGCCGTCCGTCAATTCCTTTTTAGTAGGGACATAAGGATCAGGCGTCGACGTTCTAAAGCCCCATATCCAAAGCGTTCCATCGCTGTCCAAAGCAAGCGAAGTAAAGCGCAGGGAGGCGATTTTCTTAAAGGTGACAGCCGTACCGCCGTCCATCACTTCAACCTTTGTCCAGACCATCGTACTCGCAGTCCCAGCGCCAAGTCCCAATTGACCATTTCCATTATCTCCTGCCGACCATATCTGACCGCTCGTGTCCAAGGCAAGTGCGGAATTGAAGCCTGGCTTCACTTCCTTGAACGTCACAGGTGCTCCATTATCCATGACCGTAATCTTTTTGGGAGTACGCGTGGAAACGTTTGTCCCGTCTCCAAATTGACCAGAAATGTTGCTGCCCCACGCCCAAATTTGGCCGTTTGCATCCAGTGCCATCGTCGTGCTCAGTTGTGAAGCAACGGATGTGAACATCGTGCCAGCTGCCGATGCTTTTGGTGGCAGCAGCATCGGATGTACAAATAAGATAACAACCATCAGTGCAGCAAGCCATCTTTTCACAAAAATCCCCCTCGATTATATCGCTATAGCTTATCACTCAAAATAATGATAGATTCTGACGCTCTTTATGTACCATTATACTAAGCTATATTATTATCGACAATTCTACCATAAAGTGAGAGGGGTATTTATATTTTCTCCGCTTCGTTCCTCTCGTGCCAAACTCCTGAATATCCACTTCCCCCTCAATAGAAACGGGGATTTGACTGAAGCGCTCCTCCCAGTCATGTCGCTGTCCTTGCGTCATATCCTGCTGCTAAAAAGAGCATTCAGATGTTGTGCTATAATGAATAATCATATGAGAAGGAGGGATTTCAAGTGGAAACTGTGGAAATAATCGCTGTCAGCGCCTTGATCCTGTCACTCTTGCTTCTGCTGAAAGTATTCAGCCTGCAGAGGCAGCTTAATGAAATCAAATCGGAGCTTCAATGGTCGAACAGCCGAGAGGGAATCGCAGATTTACCGCGGCCAAACCTGACAAAGCCCCCATCATCTCCGTTTATGTCCCCTGTTAGTCCCGCTGCAAATATAGATGAACGCTTGCTTATGCTGATTTCCGCAGGAAAAAGAATTCAGGCCATTAAGGAATACCGGGAAGTACACAATGTTGGCCTCAAGGAAGCCAAAGATTATGTCGATGATTTGGAGCGGAGGCAATATTGATCCGCTTCATTTCCAGCTTCATCTCCTCTTTTCCAATTTTGAATCTTTAGTGACTATCCTATTTTACTGCCCTCCTAAAGTGGTAGAATAGAGTATTCCGTTCAATATATAAATGAGGAGTATGACAAGTGCGGTCACATCCAATCTATTTTTTACGTATGACAGGTTTGTTAGATGGTATTTCTTTATTAGTATTGCTAGGCATCGCCATGCCCTTGAAATATATTTGGGGGTTCGATAAAGCCGTCACGATAGTGGGAAGCATTCACGGGGGGATTTTCTGTTTATATGCAGCAGCTATCCTTTATGCCGCCATTCGGGTGAAGTGGAGCCTGCTATGGTCTGCCGCAGCCGTCATCGCCGCTTTTGTGCCATTCGGCAACTTTGTGCTCGACTGGAAACTGAAGAAGGTCCAGGCTAATTACAGCTTACGGACGTTTAACTACGCCGTGCTCGTATACAGCATTGTGTTTTTTTCCTTCTTCGATTTATTTTCCCAGCTTCCGGTCATGAGCACATTTGCGGCCTCCGTCGGCGCCAGCTCGTTTATTGTAGGCTTCGTCATTGGGCTATATTCGTTATCCAATACGCTCGGCAACATTTTATCGGGCATTATGACGGATCGGATTGGGCCCTTCAAGCTATTAATGGCCGGGCTCGTGTTATCCAGCTGTGCGCTGCTGCTTTATCATTTTGTAGAAGAACCCTTATTCCTGATCATCGTTCGAATTATTCACGGCTTTGTCGCCGGATTAATCGTCCCTGCTGCCTTCACCTTCTCGGCCAATACGACGATCAATGATCAACAAGGCAAAAAGGTCGCCTTTACCGGTACCTTTGTTGGGCTAGCTGCTATTATCGGCCCTGCTTTTAGCGGCATCATGGCTAGCAAAACGTCCGTGCCCTTCGTTTTTACATGCGTAGCTGTACTTGGCTTTGCTCTTGCGATTTTGTCGGCCATTTTTCTTAGCAAATACAAAATTCCGAAGAAAGAGAAGGGCGAGGCTCCGGTTCCGTTATCAGGCTCGGTTTGGAATGCTGGAGTGATCAAAGCGTATGGCGGCGCCTTTTTCCTCATGTTCTCCCAAGGCGTCATCGCTTACTTGCTGCCTTTGCATGTGCAGTCCTTAGGCTATGATTCAAGATTAAGCGGCACATTAATGAGCACATTCGGCATCATTGCGGTACTTATCTTTGTGCTTCCGACCAACCGTATTTTTGACCGCGTTGCCCCGTCCATCACGATGGCGCTAGGCATTGGTTTAATGGGAATAAGCCAGCTGCTCATTAGCCAATCAACGACGACACTAACGCTTTATAGCGTGCTCGGCCTATACGGAGTAGGCTTCGCCTTCCTGTTTCCATCGATAAACACAATGCTTATTAGAGCCACGCCAGCTGAGCTGCGCGGCAAAGCGTACGGCTACTTCTACGCCTGCTTCTCCTTAGGAGTCGTGGTCGGATCTTCCTTGCTGGGCTGGCTGCCCTTTGGCACCCTTCAAGGATTTATGTTCACAGGAGCCGTCCTGCTGCTTTTTGCAGCTTTTGTTTCGTTGAGTGGCAAAAAAGATCGTGCGTTGAGCTACTAGCGGCGGAACAGAGTCTGCACCAAGCGTAAACGGCTGTAGACGTCCTTTGGCGGCAAAGCTTCCGTTTCGAGGGTGAAACTTATCATCGGCTTATATTCAAAAAAATCGTATGCTCACAAAAGGGATGTGTTCCTCCCACTGTGAGCATACGATTTTTTATATTCGTTCCTTATTTTCTAATCGCACTCTTTATTCAGAAGCGCTTTATTCCGCTCATTAAACTTTGCGTTATGCGAAGAAACATAGGCCATAGAAGGCGCCTTCGGCTCCAAATAAAGCTTTGCTCCATTGACTGCAATCGCCGCATCATTAAAAGCTCCAGCAATTAAATACAGCTTATTTGGAAAGCTCGCAGTATCTCCCGCTGCAAAAATGCCGGGCAAATTCGTCCCCATTTTCTCGTCGACCGCAATGCTCCATTGCCCCATATCCAGGCCCCAGTCTACAATGGGTCCAAAATCGCTGAGCTGGCCATGATTGACGATGACAGCATCGACTTCTAAGCGCTGCGTATCCTCCGTCAGCTCGCCATTTGCATCTGCACGTGCGATAGTGACCGCTTCAATCGCATCCCCATGGCCATGCAGCTGCGCAATAGCAAATGGCTTGAATACATGAATGGAGGACTCCTCTACGTATCTCGCATTTTTCTCATGTCCGCCGAGACGCTCGCGCCGGTGTACCACTGTAACGCTGGCAGCAATAGACTCAAGCTCCATCGCCCAATCCACCGCTGTATCGCCGCCACCGGAGAGCAGCACGCGTTTGCCTTGAAAGCTTTGCAAATCCGTCACCGTATAGTGCAAATTCGTCACCTCGAAGCGACTCACGCCTTCCAGTTCCAGCTTTGCCACTTTTGCTACTCCATACCCAAGCGCCAAAATAAGCGTACGCGTATGATGCTGTTCCCCCGTGTCCGAAGTAACGATCATCGTCCCGTCTTCCAGCCGCTCGAGATTCGTAATTTGCTGGCCGAGCACAATGGTTGGATCAAAGGTTTGTGCTTGCTCGATAAGCTGAGCAATCAATTGCTCGCAACGGGTAGGCTTCAGCCCGCCGACATCCCAAATCATTTTTTCCGGGTAAATCAGCAGCCTTCCGCCAAGCTCCCCCTTCGCCTCGATCAGCTTCGTCTTCATATCCCGCATTCCACTATAAAATGAGGCATACAAACCTGCCGGCCCGCCGCCGATAATCGTGACATCATATAACTCCAGTTCCTTTGTCATTTTTTATCGCCTTCCCCAGTCAATATTCGAACAGCATCCTCAACTGCGACGTTTATTGAGATAGGGTCATAAGCAAACCATTTGTCAGCTTGAATTTTGTATACTTTGTTATTTTTCACAGCCGGAAGATTAGCCCAAATGGCTGATTTCTGCAATTCATTATACTGGCTGTCGGCCTCTTCATCGGACACTAGTACAAAAATACGATCTGCTGCATATTCC
Source organism: Paenibacillus sp. J31R34 (assembly GCF_059383715.1). Lineage (NCBI taxonomy): Bacteria > Bacillati > Bacillota > Bacilli > Caryophanales > Paenibacillaceae > Paenibacillus > Paenibacillus sp. J31R34. The sequence continues at coordinate 19,121 of NZ_JBXENU010000012.1, read as the reverse complement.
GGGATTTTCTCCAGTGATACATCCTCCGTGCTCGTGAAGTTTGGATTTTGTTCCATCGCTTGTTTGATCAGCGGCGTTGGGGTCAATTCCAAGCTGTGATATAGAGCATGACCAATATCGCGACCGCCATATACTCGAATGGATTTGCCAAAAAAGCGGACAATGGCTACCGTCTCCTCTTTAGAAATATCATCCTTTATCGCCTCTCTTGCTTTAGCCGCCTTGGCGTCCATTTCCTGAATATAGGCCTCTGCCTCGGCATCCTTGTCCAAAAATGAGGCAATCACGCGCAGCTTCGTTGCCACATCATCGGTACTCCATGGGATGACGATAGTAGGAGCGATTTTGGAATAATCCGCATATGCAATATTGTCAAAATCCGTTGCGATAATTAAATCTGGCTCCAACGCGGCAATGGCTTCCAAATTCGGTGGAAAATCGCCTATGCCCGTAATTCCTTCCGAATACGGAGCCAGATTGGGACTTGCTTCTCCAAGCTGGCGTTCCACTGCACCAACGGGCTTAATGCCGAGTGCTGCCAATTCGCCAAGATAATAGGTTGCTACAACCCGCTGCGGGTTAACGGGTATTTCCACCTCGCCATTTACGGTGGCCACCTTGCGGGTTTTCGCTTCTTCTACAGGAGCCGCCGTCTCCGCCGTTTGTGCAGGATTGCTCTGATTAGCCGCCCCGCTCTGTCCACATGCCGATACTGCCATCATAATCACCAGCAGGCTGGCGATGAAAATCATTTTTGTGCGCATCTCTCATATTCCCCTCTATGTTTGTGATATCGATAATCATTCTTAATTATAAGGAGGAATAAGGAGAATCGCTATATCCGATTATTAAAAGCTGTTGGTCATATTGTTAACGAGTATGCTGCTCATTGAAACAATGGCATCACTTTCGTGAGTTGATCGGCGATATGAACGGGATCATAGTGCAGCCACTCGCGGTAATCCAAATAAATAACCGGTCTCTCATTTTTCAGTTCAAACTGCCGCCAATGCTCATTCATTCGCAGCAAATCATTTTGCTCGCCCACATCGGGCACCAAAATAATAAAATTGATATCGCCAGCAAAATCGGCCATTTGCCGCATCGAGATTTCCATGCTGTGAAAGTTAGGATTTTGGGCCAAACGCTGCTGAATGACGGGATGCGGCAGCAGGCGGAGAAACTCATAAAAAATGCATCCGGCATCCCTTATACCATATAAGTAGCAGCGGTTATTTTCGATCTTGAACAGGCTGACCGTCATACCTGGAGCAACCCTGCCGAGCAGCTTTTCGCGAAGCAGCTCGGCCTGCTGATCCAATGACTCGATATAACGAATTGCTGCGGCTTCCTTTGCAACCAGACGTGCAATCCATTTCAAATGCTCCCGCCAGCTCAACGTTAGCCAAGGAATATGAACAACTGGCGCCAGCGAGCGAAATCTCTCCTGCACGCTCTCCATGCTGCTGGTCACAATGAGCTGGGGCTTGCTTATTTCCAGCCATTTTTTCTGGCTTTCGATCGAGGCAAGTATAGGTAGCTCCGTCACCTTAACGCGAACGGCAGACGGGATAACCTCATGGCTGCTGCTGCTGAAACGGGCGATGCAGGGCATAACCCCGAGGGCAATGAAATGGTAGGTATAGGGATACTCAAGGGAAGCTATACGCTCTGGAACAAAAGCTTGCTTGTACATTGTCGGGCTCATCCCTTGCACCTTGCGAAATCGCTTGCTCATATACCAGGCATCACGGAAGCCGGAACGATGCGCCAATTCATCAAGCTTGCTTTTTTGCCCGTGCTCTCGCAGCAGCAGCTCAGACACGCGATGCACACGAAGCCGCTCCAAATAATCAGAAGGGCTGAGTCCCGACACTTTTTTGCATAATACAGAGAAATAGGTGCTGGCAATTCCGGCTTTTTCAGCTAATTGCTCTCTCGTCAGCGCTTCGGTGTAATGCGACTCCATAAAACGCAAAGCAGCCAAAACCGACTGCTCGGTTGTCCAGCGCCGATCAAGGCCCACTTGATGATCCCTTTCCCACCAAAGCATCATCTGCTGAATGAGCGTGTGTGCCGTTAAGCTGCGCTGTGGCACTTCAGGATGCGTGATTGCAGTTGAAAACAGCTGCTCTGCCAGTGCGATAAGCTCGCTTGCATTGGAAGCATGCTTGCGCATTTGCAAATAAACGGCGCCGGCCTCCACTAAGCTGCCATCCTGCACCGACATCCTAATAGAAAGGGGCATAAACTCTATAAAAAAGACACGGCAGTCTCCATTTTTAGTTTCGGCTTGTAAAATGCAATCCCCCGGATTGCCTAAAATAGCCGTGCCTGGGGCCAGCTCCATTCGGCCATGCTCCATGCTCACAGCTCCAGCCCCTGCCATGCCAATCAGCATCCAATGAAAATGGGTTTGGAATAAGTGCTCGGGCTGGCTCGGACCGCAAGCCAGCTGTTGAATGGATTTAAACGCATATAGCACATTTTGCTCGGATTCCATAGCCATAGCCCTCCCCTTCCTTTTTAACCAATGTACAAGGAATAGGGAAGTAAAACAACTGCCTTGCCGCGCTTAGCTCGCTTAGTCCATTTTCTCCGCCTACTGCATAGCGATGACCACATTGCCTTTTTTATGTCCTTGATCCACATAGCGATGCGCCTCGGCGATTTGCTCCAGCGGGTAGCTCCGGTCGACTACGCCTTTGAGCTCGCCGTCTTCAATTAATTCCTTCAGAAACAGCAAATCCTCCACACGCACCCTCGCAACTCCCTGACCTTCTACCGATACGAATTTGCCATTCGGCGCCAGCGCTTTTCTGGCATGCGTCTTCGAGGTTTTGCCCACCGCATCAAGGATGATAGCGTAACGCTCGCCTGTTTTTGTAAAATCCTGCGACGCATAATCAATGACATAATCTGCGCCGAGTGCCCGCACCCATTCCACATTAGCGGTGCTGCATACGGCTGTCACTTCGGCTCCAAAATGCTTGGCAAGCTGCACTGCGGACGTACCTACCGCTCCGGAAGCACCATAAATCAGCACCTTTTGACCGCTTTGCAAATGCCCCTTGCGAAAAAAATGCAGCGCCGTCGATCCGCCAAATAGGACAGCAGCAGCTTCCTCATAAGAAATGTTGGCTGGCTTATGCGTAACCAGGTCCATTTCCGAGAGACAGACATATTGCGCATGGGCGCCAAAACGCATACCTGTGAACGCATACACGGTATCGCCGATATTGAATTTTGTCACGTGCTTGCCGACCGCTTCAACCTCTCCGGCAAGCTCCACGCCTAAAATCGGCTGTCTTGGTCGCGTTATTCCAAGGAAGAGCCGCATGGGGAGCCGATATAAAAACGGACTTTTAGAGCCGCGAACTCGGCAATCCCCTGATGTCACAGAGGTCGCATACACCTTGATTAAAATTTCATCGTCCTGCGGAGCCGGCTTATTCACTTCTTTGACTTGTAAAACCTCCGGTGCTCCATACTTTGTGCAAAATACAGCTTTCATCGTTTTCGTAGCGTTTAATGGTTCCATATAGACATCCTCCTGCGCATTCTTTTGCCATAAGTATAGGTGCAGCGGAGCCTGACAGGTAGCTACTTAAGTATGGTTGTGAAAATAACGCTGGGTGACTTGAACGCCTTATCGCCAAAAGACAAAAAGCCCTCGAATGAGATCGAGGGCTTTCGAGGGGTTGCTCACGTACTGCGGTGCGGCTGAGCCAGCATTACGTTAGACCGGGAAAACGGCCGCCAGCGGCGATGTCTTTTGGCGAAATGCGTTCAATTTCCGTAAGCTCAGATGCCGACAAGGCAACATGAAGGGCACCTTGGTTCTCCTTCACGCGATCGAGCCGCTTCGTGCCCGGTATCGGCACAATATGCTCCCCTTGCGCTAGAAGCCATGCAAGCGCGAGTTGGGACGGAGCGCAGCCTTTTTCCGCAGCCAGCTTCTCAATCAGCGCAACCACCTCCACATTTTTGGCGAAATTGTCGCCCTGAAAGCGTGGATAGTGGTGGCGATAATCACCTGCAGGCAAGTCGGCCAGGCTTTTTATTTGTCCGGTCAGAAAGCCGCGGCCGAGCGGACTATACGGAACAAATCCAATGCCGAGCTCCTTAACGAGCGGCAGTATTTCGCCTTCTACCTCTCTGCTCCAAAGCGAATATTCCGTTTCCACTGCCGTAATGGGATGTACAGCATGGGCACGGGCAATGAGCTCAGGCGGCGCTTCCGACAAGCCAATATAACGGATTTTGCCCTCCTTGACCAGCTCAGACATCGTACCCACCGTCTCTTCAATTGGGGTATTTGGATCTATGCGATGCTGATAGTAGAGATCGATATAATCAATGCCGAGCTGATACAGACTCGCATCCACGGATTTTTTTATATAAGCCGGATCTCCCTTGGGACCATGCGTATGGGTAATCCCAAACTTGGTTGCAATGATAGCCTCATCACGCCGCCCTTTGAGCGCCCGGCCAACCAGCTTCTCATTGCCGCCGAAGCGCTGCTGCTCGAACTGCCCGTAAATATCCGCTGTGTCAAAAAGAGTTACCCCAAGCTCCAGTGCTCCCAAAATCGTATTTACTGATTCCTCATTATCCGGCATCATCATCGTACCAAGGCCTAGGGCGGATACCTCAAGCCCTTCGCTTCCCAGTTTTCTTGTTTGCATAATCGGTCGATAACCTCTTTTCTTCGTCATAATGAACAGCATGAGTGACTTGACATGCTCTCATTGTAATTAACCTGAGTAGAGGCAACCACAGTAGGATTATGCTAGTAAGATTAATACTAGGTTGACGTAAGGGAAGCTGGCACAATCGGCGCATAAATACACATGAATAGTCCAGGCTGATCAGCAATGCTGGCAATCGAAAGGATATCATAGGTTATCGGAGACTTTGCGCCCGGCGTCTGGATCGTAACACGTTTTGCTTTTTTGAGCTGAATATGGTGTTCCTCCCACATCTCCTCAAATAGCTTACTCTCCTCCATGAGCTCCGCTACTAGCTGTTTAAACCACGGGTCGCCTTGATGTTTGTCATAATAGGTTCGAAACACAGCCACTGAGAAGCGTGCGAACTCCTCCCAGTTGACCAAGCGGCGTCGAAAGCCTTCATCCAAAAACATCAAGCGGAGCATAATACGCTCCGAGTCTGGCCATGATGCAAAATCCGCAATCGTAACGCTTGCCGCCTCATTCCAAGCAAGCACCTGCGTTTTCTCATTGCTAATAAAGGACGGATACGACAGTTGTCCAATAATATCCTGCCACTGCGGATTAAGCGTCGTAGTCAGCGAGGAAACGGCTTCCGGCACATGGGGATTCCAGAGTTCCATCAAATAGGTTTCCTCGTCCGACGTAAGCTGAAGTGCTCTTCCTATGCTTTCGATGATTTCCTTGGACGCTGTAACGTCCCGTCCTTGCTCCAGCCACGTATAATAAGTGGTGCTGACACCAGCTAGCATCGCCACTTCCTCCCGCCGAAGTCCCTGCGTTCTGCGCCGATTATGTGTTTCGCTAAAGCCCGCCTGCTCGGGCAAAATCCGGTCGCGCCGCGACTTCAAATAATGACCGAGTGTTTTGGCTTTGCTCGTTGCATTAGACATCGTTTACCTCTTTTCTAGTAAAATGGTTACAGCTATTCTACCTCAAATAGTCCTAACTCGCGGGCGCGGGCTACTGCTTCAGTTCGCCGCTTGACCTGCAGCTTGTCGAATATGTTTCGGTTATGGCCTTTGACTGAGCTTAGGGCGAGATGTAACTGCTCGCTAATTTGACGGTTCGAGAGCCCTTGCTCAATCAACTGCAGCACCTCAAGCTCTCTTCCGGTTAATGGCTCAATCAGCGGCTCGGTGGCTTGATGAAGCCGAGGCTTCGCTTGCTCCCCGGCTTCACATGCAGCCAGCACCTGTGCTCGATAGCTCGACCCTGCTCCTCGGGCAACGATTTCCCGCAGCAGCTTGCGAATAGACAGCCCTTCATCTACAAAAATGCGAATGATGCCGCCAGGCTCAGCAAGCACCAGCGCTTCGCTTAACATGACCGTGGCTTTGTCCTTATCGCCGTATTCAAACCATGCGACGGCTTGTGCCACACATGCCTGAAGCCGTCCATAAGGCAACCCTTTTGCTTCCGCGCGCTCCCGCCATTGCTCCAAAATCGCAAGCGCAGCAGCTGAATTTCCTTGCGCTAATTCACATTTCGCCCCGCTGATCGCAAGCTCATTTTTTGCCGCTAGCCGCGCCGCCGCTTCAGTGCTGCCTTGGCGAAGCAGCAATAGCACTTGTGCTTCTGCAATGGCCGGCATTTGCAAAACATGCTGCTGCTGGCGTGCGACATGCTCCGCCTTCGCCAGCAGCACGGCCGCGCCGCTTATGTCTCCTCTCACCAGCATTAAGCGTGCAAGAAATACCTCCACCTCAATGGCACGATCTGTCTGTTCCAACTGCTGCGAAAGGGGGAGAGCTATTTGAGCATACTGCTCAGCGGCATTCAGTTCATTTCGTTGGTAATAAATGCGGGCCAAGCCCAAATAGGCAACACCTGCTGCGGGCAGCGGCGGCTCCCCTGCAAGCTTTAGTGCGTAACGATAAGTTTCGGCCGCTGTAACAAGCAGGTTATCCGCTTCTTGTATGCTAGCAAGACCTATAGCCGCCATAAACGAAATGATGACATGCCCGATTCGCTCGCTGCTTGCCAAAGCTTTGGCATAAGCTTTGCCCGCAGCGCCATTGTCTCCCTGAAGCTGATGCGCATATCCGAGCGTCCAAATGGTAGCTGTGCGAACAGGATGGTTATCTGGGTGCAAATACTCCAGCGCACGCCGCGACTGAGCTAAAATCATGTCTGGCTGATGCTTGCTCAACGCTAGCGTAGCGCGGATCGATGCTGTATGGCCGATTAAATCCCGAGTTTTCATATCTTGGCAAGCATCCGCTTGTAGAAGTTGTTCAGCAGCTAGCAGCTTCTGCTCAACACCGCTTATTTGTCCTGCCATCAGCAGCGCCGAAGCATGGAGCACGAATAGCGAAGGACGTGCCTTAAGCTCCTTTTCCGGCAGCGAATTCAGCCATTTCAGCGCAGGTGCTACCATCCCTCGAAAAATAAGGGAGACACCTTCTCCCTCCAGCAGTCTGGCGGCACCTTCAATATCCTGCGCGGCTGCTGCATGGTGAAAGGCTTCCAGCACAAAGCCATGCTGCTCATACCACTGGCTCGCACGTCGATGCCATTCATTTAAGCCCTCGCCTGCCGCACCCAAGGAAGAGCTCACTTGCTCCTTTTGGGCAAGCCGCTGCCGCAGCAAATCACCAAACAGATGATGGTAGCGATACCACCGACGCTCATTGTCGAGCGGAACAATAAACAAATTCGCCCGTTCCAAATATTCTAAAGTCGCTTGCCCGTTTTCTAAGTGAAGCACGGCATCACAAAGCGGACCGCAAAAACGGTCGAGCATGGAGGTTCTCAGCAAAAAAGCCTGAATGTCAGCAGGCTGCTTCTGCAGCACTTCTTCTACCAAATAATCCAGCACAAATATATGGCTGCCTGTAAATGAGCGGATAAAGCTGGCTGTATCGCCGTGTCCCTGCATCGACAGCCCCGCGAGCTGCATCCCTGCAATCCAGCCTTCTGTTCGTTCCTCGAGCATCGCAACATGCTCAGTCGTCAGGCTCAGACTCATAACCTGTTCAAAAAACTCAGCTGCCTCCGATAGCGTAAACCGCAAATCTGCGGCTCGCACCTCGGTTAATTGATCCCGGACACGAAGCTGGGCCAAGGGCAGCTGCTGAAGCTCACGAGCAACGATGACAAGATGCATCTGTGGCGGCAAATGTTCAATAAGTAGAGTAACAGCCTGATGAATCGATTTATTTTCTATCACGTGAAAATCATCAAGTACAATAAGGAAGGGGTGAGTTATCGAGGCGATTTCACTCAGCAGCGCCTTAATCAGCGTTGCAATTGGCGGAGGCTTGGGAGCTTGGAGCAGCTTTAGCATGCCGACGCCAACATTTGGCGCAGCCGTCATTAAAGCAGCATGCAAATAAATCATAAAAGCGGCCGGATCGTCGTCGCCTTCATCCAGCGACAGCCAGCATGCAGGCCTTCCGCAGCTTCTAATCCATTCGCTTGCCAGCGTTGTTTTGCCAAAGCCGGCAGCGGCTGAGATGACCGTCAGCTTGCGGTGCAGGCCTTGATTCAACCGTTTAATGAGGCGGGGGCGCAGTACGGCATTGGAGCGCAGCGCAGGCATATATAATTTTGTAGCTATTATTGGGGTTATCATAGCTCAATTATAATAATCACATTCCTGCATCGTCAATCCATTAGATGATGGAGGTTTGCTGTGTCTATCCCGTAAGCTGCTCCTGCTGGAACGCAACGATCCTGTTATATTTTTTTCGAATCAAAAGCAAGGGAAAGTCATATTTCACCTATTTATTCAGGTCTGCTACGATTGCAGCATGATGTAAAGGAGGCATGAAAAATGAACTATCGAAAATTAGGCGCAAGCGGCCTAGTCGTAAGTGAAATGGCTTTAGGAAACTGGATCACTCATGGAGCGCAAGTAGATAATGAGACGGCTAGCGCCTGTGTTCATGCCGCATGGGATGCGGGAATTACGACGTTTGACACAGCGGATGTTTATTCGGAGACGAGGGCGGAAACGGTACTCGGGCAAGCTCTGAAAGGCATTCGCCGAGAAGGCATCGAGCTATGCACCAAGGTGTACCATCCGACAGGAACGGGCCCTAACGACAGAGGACTGTCCCGTAAACATATGATGGAGGCTTGTAACGCTTCTCTAAACCGTTTGCAGACGGATTACATCGATGTCTATTACGCCCATCGCTTTGATCCGGAAGTATCGCTTGAAGAGACGTTTCTTGCTTTTTCGGACTTGGTGCGCCAAGGCAAAGTGTTATATGTAGGCGTCAGCGAGTGGACAGCCGAGCAAATTAGCAAAGGTGCTGCACTCGCTAGGGAGCTGCGCGTTCCATTGGTGGCCAGCCAGCCCCAATATTCCATGTTATGGCGCGTTATCGAAGCGGAAGTCGTTCAAGCCTGCGAACGGGAAGGCATTGGACAGGTCGTCTGGTCTCCTCTTGCCCAAGGCATTCTTACGGGGAAATATTCACCGGGTGAGCCATTGCCGCAAGGTTCGCGTGCAGCGACATCGGCGGGTGCTCCCTTTTTCGATAAATTAGCAGGTCAATGGCTGAGCACCGAAGTATTACAGGCGGTTTCCAAGCTCGCCACTACTGCACAAGAAGCCGGACTGACATTGCCGCAGCTTGCCATCGCTTGGGTGCTGCAAAATCCACAAGTTTCCGCCGCGATTATTGGAGCATCGAATCCGGGACAGATCAAAGAAAACGTCAAGGCCGCCGGCATTCGTCTAGCCCCTGATTTACTCAAACAAATCGACGCGATACTAGAGGGGCTAATTGAGCGCGATCCGTCAAAAACGGGTTGACTTCCTTTAATCATATTTTGCCATTAGCTCAGATAGGTTTCTTTTGGTGGAGTGAGCATCCTCAAAGCGAGTTCCTTGCTACCGTTTTCTAACCTTTTGTTCCACTTATATCGATTCATGCTGGATCGGTGCCACTTCTTCCATCGTTCGATGAAAGGCCGATAAGGCAGCCTTGTTCACGTCGGTTCTCCAAGCGGTATAGAGGGGAATCGGCGGCACACTTTCCTTGAAGGAGCGGTATACGACACCACTGCGCTGAAAGACAGAAACAGAAGACGGAACGATGGAAATGCCCAAATTCGCAGCAACTAAATTGACGATCGTGTACATCTGAGTAGCTTCCTGTACAACATTCGGATAAACGCCATGTTTTGCACAAAATTCATGAATCAAATCATAAAAAGCAGCGCCGAGCTGTCGCGGAAACAAAATAAATGGCTCTAATTCCAAGGCACGGATAGTAATTTCCGGAAGCTTCGCTAATGGATGCTCTTCAGGCAATACGGCAACAAGCGACTCGCTTGCTAGCGTACGATAGCTAATATGCTGAGCCGGTTCTATAAAACGCAGAAAGCCGATATGAATCGTTCCGTCACGCAGTGCCAGCCATTGCTCAGCGGACGTCATTTCGCGTAAAGTAAGCTTGATTCTCGGGTATTGGCTCCTGAACACTTTCAATATATGCACCAAGCTATCTCCCGCCGCTGAATCCACAAAACCAATGACTAGCTGTCCGATTATGCCTTGGCTGGTCAGCTGGGTCGTTTTAATAGACTGCTCTAATTGGGCTAAAATCATTTTGGCTTCCTCTAAAAAGACGGCTCCCGCTGGCGTAAGTCGGACCTGTCTCTTATTGCGTTCGAGCAGCTTTACGCCTATTTCCTCTTCCAGCTCCTTCATTTGCTGGCTTAACGGCGGCTGCGTCATATTCAACTTTTGTGCGGCACGACTGAAATGAAGCTCCTCCGCTACTGCAACAAAGTATTGCAGTTTACGAATATCCATCTGCTTTCCCTCCTCTGCTCTAACCCATCTATTAATCTATAAGTATAGGGACATTTCCGGCACAATGCGAATCCAGAAATACTGTATTCATACAGTTTGCAGCATTCCATATTGTTCTGGCCGCGATTTAGGTTTATCCTTCAAATAACGGATTAAGGCTCGTGAACATAATCCCCCACTTCCAAGCTGCGCCAGCGCTTGAGAAATCTTTTGGAGGCATGGACGATGAATGAACTTAACGCTTTATTTCGCAAAAGAGTAGGTCTCGCTGAAAGCGAAGCTATTCCTTTCGATCGCTTAGCCGATGTACTCGAGAGAACGGCAAAAACCGTGCCTTTTGAAAATTTTAATATCATTAGCAAGACCGCTGCTGTTGTTTCTAAAGAATATATCGTTCAAAAAATATTGAGGGATCAAGAAGGCGGGCTTTGCTATGAAATAAACGCGCTTCTTTACCTTTTTTTAATCGAAAATGGCTTTAACGCTGTTCTAACGCGCGGGGTTGTCTACAATCATGATACGCAAGCGTATTTCACGCTGGGAAGAACGCATTTAACGATTCTGCTCACTTACGAAGGGCAAACCTATCTGCTGGATTCGGGCTTTGGAGGAAATTTGCCCTTAAAGCCTGTTCCTTTATCAGGCGAAACGGTAACGTCGAGCAATGGACAATTTCGCATTAAAAAAGAACATAGCGAGCACGGAGACTACATTTTTGAGATGAAGCTCATGCATAAGGATACCGATTGGAAAATCGGCTACGCCTTCGATTCTCAAAAGCAGCTAACCGACCTAACGGAATGCAATGCCATTCGCAAAATCGTATTCGAGCATCCGGAATCCCGATTTAATAAGCATCCGTTAATTACACAAATAACAGATGATGGGAGCGTAACTTTAACAAATACATCCTTTACGGTATGGAAGGATGGCGTCTTAACAAAAGAGCAAATCGATATGGAGAGTTACGAAAGGCTGCTGAAGCAGCATTTTGGAATGTAGAATAAATGATGCGGTTATTTGCTGGAGAAGCGGCTAAGAAAAAACGGGCAACGGTGGATAAATGACCACTACTGCTCGGTACCCAAAAGCAGCCATAACCCAAATATCCCATACGTCGCTCTCCAGCAAGCCCTCCTCCTTCAATATGCCGTGAATGATATCCCAGTTGAAGCCTTCAATCAGACAGGAGTCAATCCCAATTTGGGCAGAAAAACACTGCTGCCTGTGCTTTTTTTATGCGAGATTGCGCTGTTTATTATGGAAACCTTCAGGAAAATGGGAAGTCGTCGGTTACTCTGCCGGAGCTCGGTGTGACTGTTTTAGATGCGAAAAATTCAACTGATTCTTAACAACGGATTAGTTAATTATGACAACGATTATGTGCTTATTATATTGCTAAATAAAAAAATCCAGTAAAACAAGAGAGTGCCCCGGAATATAAAAGTAGAGAAATTTCACATATTCTTTTCGAATGATAGCTAAATCTTATTACATTCCCATACTATCGAATCATCTTTTGTCACAATTGAAAAATATTATTTATAAATTCCAATGCCATGAGTATAATATAGATATTAATATCATTTGTATACTCTGCTTAAAGTTGGAGGCATTATGTCTATCATCAACGAAAAATATGTAACCTTAGCTCCCAGAAACGAATATCTTGCTGATCCTGTTGTTTTAGCACAAGCTTGGAAGAAATCACATAATTACATCAGAAGACATAATTGGTATGCTGATGTATTAGAGCTTGACCTTTCCACCATTAATCTAGAGAACAATCTTAACTTATGGAGTAAAGATCTATTAAAAAACCTTTACAAGCCCAGGGAATTACGGCTAGTACCAGCGCCAAAGACGTCAACTTGGTTCTTCCCAGAAGAAGGTCCAATATATTGGAGACCAAAAGACAAAGACACTGATAAAAATCATTCTGACATGTCTGATCCTGAAGAAGACTTTAGCCTCCGCCCGCTAGCCCACATCAACATTAAAGATCAGTCTATCGCCACAGCTGCCATGCTCTGTTTGGCCAATGCCATTGAAACCCTTCAGGGATCAACTGAGATAACTGACTTTTTGGACGCTCAGGAAAGAAGAGTATTCAGTTATGGTAACCGTTTACAATGTCAGTGGGAATCGGTTGAAGGAAAACAGATTGCAAAATTCGGCTGGGGAAACTCTAAATGCTATCGGATGTACTATGATGACTATGAGCAATTTCTGAAGCGTCCTAAATCTATGTGTCATTATTACAGTTCTGTCGCACAACCTACCACCAAACATTATGTCATAACATTGGATTTGAAGAAATTTTATGACCGCATTGACAAAAAAGCATTAATCAATGAAGCAAAAAAGTTATACAAAAAATATATAGATAGCTACGCTATTAATAGTTCCTTAAAAGATGACGCATCTTTTTGGAAGACTCTGAGCAAGATTTTTTCTTGGAAATGGAACACAGAGGACAGTACGCAATCTATGGACATATTTGATGTAGCCGATCTTCCTCACGGTATCCCGCAGGGACTTGTCGCTGCAGGTTTTTTTGCGAATATATATGCATCGGTTTGACCAAAAAGTCGGAGAGCTTTTGCATGAGGAATTGGAATCTAAAGATTCCACATGTCGATTTATGATCCGCGATTATTGTCGATATGTGGACGACATGCGACTCGTTGTTGAAGCAACCGAAGATTGTTCCCCTGAAACTCTGACTAAAGGAGTCCTTGAACAAATCAAGCAGAGTCTTGCAGAACATCTTTCCACAATTAAAGCTGATAAAAAATGCGAACCACTTTGTATTAATGATGAGAAAACAAAAATCCAAAGCTATCTGGAGATCTCAAGCCAAAATGACCTTTCTGCCCGCATGAATATGATTCAACATGTAATCAGTGGCACTCCGGATATTGACTCTATTAGACAAGTCATCAGCGACCTTGATAGTCTGCTCCAGCTCTCGGAAGAATTAAATGATAGGCCTAAATACTCCAGGAACAGTCTTGCACTATCAGCAGTTGCCTTGACAAACGTTGATGTCAACTCTGACACGCTTAAACGCTTTGCTGCCAAGAGACTTGTTGATGCGCTGAGAATGCAGAAGGGAATAACCATTCCTGACAGTAACATCCTTGGCGTTATTCAGCATAAGGAACAGCAGAACGATAACATGATCGATCACGATTTTGAACTCTATGCACGTAGACTTATTTCAAACTGGTCGAGAAATCCGGCTTTGTCCTCCTTGCTGAAATTCGGATTGGATCTCTATCCGCATGCCCCTCTTCTAAAAATTGTTCTTGATGCTCTAGAGTCTAAAATTTTCAATCTAACATCTAACGATCAAAATATAAAACGCCACAAGCTTGCAATGGAATATGTAGCAGCGGACCTTCTCTGCTCCTGCTCAGTTTGGATTGGTTACCGTCAAAAGCAAACTTATCAACAAAATTTGGATATTGTGAGTTTCAGAGAAACACTTGCTCTGTTCGCTCGAAAAATACTTGATCAAGATACCATTATACCTTGGTATCTAGGTCAGCAAGCAGCCCTTTATTTGGCTTCAATTGATCAACCCTATTCCCCTATAAGATTATTAAATCATAATGAATTGGGTCACTATTCTCTGCTGCATCAATCGTTGCTTTATGAATCAATTACAAACAAAGATCCAATCAATTTCGAGAGTCGTTTGGTTACTGCCCTTGTTGCACAGCAACTCAAACCAAACTCATCGCGTTTCGCTGTTTGGATTTCGGGATTCTATGCTGATCTGACAAAGGAACAAAAAATAACAACCTTAAGATTACTATCCATGAACCGCCCAGACTTAGTCTCTGAGTTGATAAAAATCATCCAGCTTGAAAAAGAAATGTATGAAGCGGTCCCAGAACTTTCTTCAATTTCTTATAGAAATTCTTTTAAAGAAAAATCCAAAAAGCCAATTTCACTAAACTCCACAAATAAAAAACATTATAATCTTGCCACCGTCATTATCAGTGCGGATAATCCTTTTCAACAGGAAAATGCACTTTTGCTCCTGATGGGAAAATTATTGAGTTCAGATCTTTATGAAAGATTAATATCTGAAGAAGGCCTCTCCATTGAAGAGATACAAATCAAGTTAAATCATTATGATTCTATTCAAAACCCGAGTCGTGAAGATTCGTTCGAGCTAAGGTTTTCAAATTCTTCTATACCAAAAATACCATTGGACCGTTTCTATGACACCTCTTGGATCAATAAAGAGCATCGTTGGCTATACAATCTGGGTAGTATTTTGAGATCGTGCATTACGGGTGAATATGATTTTACAACCCACTCTTTTTTAATTAGACAGGATCATAATATTTCCAATGGCTACAAAGGTTTAAAATCTACTTGGTTTACCCGACGTTTTGGTATGTCTGTTTTTCCACAAGGCATATTCACGGAGCCTTTGCCCTTGTCTCCTTGGCTTAGCGAACTTCTGCTAAGTATGCTGCAATGGCCTGGCATCTACCCTTTTCAGAAGCATTTGCAAGGGTTTTCCGATGCTCCAAATCGTGAAGAATTACTGAAGATTATTCGAAAACGGATACAGGAACAAAAAGATATATATGGGGAGATTTCTAAAACCCCTGCCTACGTACTGCCTGTAATTAATCGCAAGAGGGAAGAAGATGAGCAGTTCAGAGTAGTCATTGTGCAGTCGTTGCTTCCTAATAGCAACGAATTTAATATCAAAGCCCCACTATACTGGACGCCTGAATTCAAAAAGAAACATCGTGGTCATATTTATGATGTTTGCAGTTTGGTGACTAAACATTTGGCTACATGGCAAGCGGCATCGTCACAAGCTGTTACAAGCCAGAGAAAGGCAGCAAATGCTGTAGATCTTATTGTTTTCCCGGAACTTTCAGTACAAGCAGACGATATTGATTTGTTACAAAGATTATCGAGGGAAACCCGCGCCAGCATTTTTGCGGGAATCTGCTTTCAGGAGAGGAGTAATGATAATGCGCTAATTAATCAGGCCGTCTGGATTTTGTATTCTGAGGAAGGCCCAAATGTTGTCGTATGGCAGGGAAAGCAGCATATGACCGCTCACGAAAAAGAAATGAATATTCAGGGATATCGTCCATATCAGTTGCTTATTGAATTTCGAAAAGCAAAAAACCGGACAATACGCGTGGCTGGTGCGATATGCTATGATTCTACTGATCTGATGCTCGCAGCCGATCTACGTGAAACTTCAGATATGTTCGTCATAGCTGCAATGAATAAAGATATCGACACATTTGACCATATGATCACAGCACTAAACTATCACATGTACCAGCCAGTTGTTCTTGCAAATATAGGTGAGTATGGTGGTTCCGCTGCTTACGCCCCATTCAAGGGACATGACAAATTAATTGCACATGTACATGGCAGCAACCAGCTAGCAATCAGCATGTTTGATATTGATCCTTCATTGTTTAAACATACCTCAAAATCAACAGAAAAATCTGGAAAAAAAGTGAAGTCATCACCTGCGGGATTTGAAGGACGGTAATTAAAAAATAGTATAGCCCATGGAATATCGAACAGAATTGTTCGTCCATGGGCTATTTAAATACTTATTTCATCCAAAATAGAATTGAAGAATTAAAGCTAATTTTGTACAACCTTCTATTTTCCCAATAGTGATAATAAAGTCTTGTGCAGTATTAGAATTAATTATTGATTTTTAAAAAAGGACTTGAATAAAAATTTAACCAAGCAATTTATCAAGCTCTTCTGCCAGAGTTTTTACACATTCGTCCCTCAAACTCAAATCAACAAATCCAATCTGCACTTTAACTCCATCCCCGCTATCAAATACAATAGGCTGATTAATTTCAGAATGACCTAGCGTAAAGGGGTATAGTAGAAATACTGTCTTTGCTCCATATTTTTTGCCATAAGCATACGCTTGGTACATATCCGCTTGGGATATTCCATAGTCCCGCTTGGATGAGAGCAGCTTCCACTTGGTATCCAAAATCACAACGGTTTGATCCTTATGCACAACAATATCAGGTTTAAGCTGAAATCGCTTTGGTGAAGCAAACAAATGAAAAGCTCTATCCTGTGTTTTTATACTAAAGTTTGTATGCGCCAGCTTCTTTCTTAACTGCCCCGCTACATATTTCTCAAACACCTTCTCCATCGGAAATAGCAAAGCATAGGCTACACCATCTCCTCTAAAAGGAGTAAAACTATTTCCTGAAAGAAAAACACGGCACCATTCCAGAACCGGTTGATACTCACGCATCGTTCGATCCGAGACTACTTTCGCCCAATCCTTTTCCAACTCCGTCGATGCAGCTACCATTTCAAAAGCCATTGATAGCGAATAAAGGCTTTTCTGTTTTTTTGAGCTCTCACTAATTCTCATCAACAATTCAATAGTCGTTTTAATAAGTCGATTTTCAGGGCGATCAACACTATACAGATCATATTCGATATAGAAACGTTCCTTATGGGCTGCATTATGCTTAATATGCTGTGAAAAATTCAATTTTCCCTTAAAGTAAAATTCATTGTTCTCAACTGCATTGTAGTCTGACTTCAAACCCCGTTTAACCAATGATGTAACCTCATTAATAAACATCCGAATAAAAATTTCAAGTATGCTATCCTTGTCCACATCCACACTGGCATTATTAAAATGCTTGTGAGGGATTTCTTTTATAAACCTCAGCATATCAAGAAAAATCTTTTTAGTTTGACCTTCCGAGCTTTCTTCCTTTGAAGCGTAAATTTTGGGCAAAATTTCGATTTGCGTTCCATCAGCCATTGCAATTAAGCCAACGTAATTTTTGGCGCCAATGACTTTACCGCAACCTCGTCTACTCGATACCTGCATGAGCTCAAGTGCATCTGTAGTACCCGATTTATTGTAGGTAAGAACGAACTGTTCAAGACGGTCAAATACGTTCTCGGGTATGCATTGGTAGCCAAACGCAGTACCATCGGCATTTTTACATAGAAATTCATACTCTTTCAATATATATTTTGTACTCATCTACTCACCCTAGCTCACTAATGCTAGTATTGTAAATTTTCAGATAAGATTCCATCCTATTAAATGCTCCGGTATTGATTTCATAAGCAATTCCGTCATCAAGATCTATATTCCCTTTATTTCCAAATAATTGACGCATGTTTACCTGCTTTACAACCACAAACTGTTCTAGTGCCGGCTTATTATTGTCTCCCAAGACGAGATGAATTTTCTCATAGTCATCATAGAAATACTCTTGCAGTAATGGAATAATCGTATGTTCAAAAAGATTTCCTAACTTATCCAGCGAAGGCGACGACAGCAAGTCCATAAAATAAGCATGGCCAATCATATGCTCTCTATCGTATAATGCTTCAATTCTTTGGTTCATAACTGACAGCATTTCCGAAAGGTTTAATAATTCTCCTGCAATAACAAGGGATGAGAGACAACCAGGATCAGGAATCATTTCCGCAAAATAAAATCGACGACGCAAAGCTATGTCTAGTCTTGCAATCGAACGATCCGCTGTATTCATCGTTGCCAGTAAATATACATTAGACGGCACACCAAAAATTTCCTGTGAATAGGGAAGCTTCAACTTGATTTCTTCAGTCATACCGATTCTTTTAACAGGCTCGATTAATGTAATAAGTTCACCAAATATTTTGGAAATATTACCCCTGTTGATTTCGTCAATAATGAACACGTAGTTGTTTTCATTTTTTTGAATAATAGGCGCTAACGTCTTATTCTGTTTTTGCAGAATTGTAAGTACATCTGCGAGTGTAATTCGATTCAGGCGGTAAACGGAACCCAACGTCATTACTTTATTACCATTCAGCTCGAAAATACTTTCCCTAATGTCCTTGACCAGCCACCTCACCTGACGAGACCGCTTGTAATTCTCCACCTGCTCTAGCCAGTCATATTCGCCTGTAACCACACCAATAGCATCAATCGTTTTTTCGTCTTGAAGCACCAAGACAATATCTCCGATTAACATTTCATTAATAAATCTGGTCAGAATCATTTGTCCGCCATAATCTCTATAATCCGTTTCTTCATTGACGAATTTCCCGTAGGAATCCCATCCGATTCGTATACGGTTGTTATTGAAGCAATCCCGCTTAACTAGATTCTCCCCAGAGCCCCCAAGCGATATCTTCCAAATAGTCGGTTCAGGACGAATACCATAATCATTACTTTCCTGAATGATGGGCGTTTGCGCGGTATTGCAAAAATGCTTAAATATACCCGATTTGATTTCATAGGAAATCTCACCCGTTTCATCTTCAGTCTCATCCGCAGACAAAATTTTTGGTTTAATACCCTCAATAAACTCTTCATACCCGTAGGAAGGGTGAAAGGTTGTAAACTCAATTTGACCCTTTTCCTTGTATTGTATATATCTTTGCTTAATATTCTCATATCCATCTGCCTCGGCTTCTTGCTGGATAACAATTAATGGTTTGTTTTCAATAGACAGATTGTCAAGCCAAGTGCGACACTTCAACCTGAAAAGCTTCGTGTGCGGTTTTCCATCCTAGACACTTTCGAGGACGGTTATTAATAAGGAACAAAGCGCACGCTA